>JAFTXQ010000014.1 GCA_017461565.1 Oscillospiraceae bacterium | reverse complement strand
CTACAGAGGCACAACCGCTTTATCAAGCGATTGGCGACCCGGATGGGACTCGAACCCACGACCTCCGCCGTGACAGGGCGGCGTTCTAACCAACTGAACTACCGGGCCATATTGGTGGGAGTTACAGGGCTCGAACCTGTGACCCTCTGCTTGTAAGGCAGATGCTCTCCCAGCTGAGCTAAACTCCCATCTCAGTTGTCATTCCCTTGGGTTTTGTCCCCTCGTTCCTGACGACTATTATATTATACACGTTTCATCCTATTTTGTCAAGCGTTTTTTAAAACTTTTTTTAAAATTATTTTTCTTTGAGCAAATCCAACATTTCAGATGTTGAAAACTCATACTTCTTATTGCAGAAGTGACAACAAACCTCGGTTTTTTTGTCTTCTGCAGCAAGTTTTTCTATCTCTTCCCTACCCATACTAATAAGAACTCTCTCTGTTCTTTCTCTTGAACAGTCGCAGTGATACACTGCTTCCCAGCTATCCAACACCTCCGCACCAAGTCCTTCAAGAGCCATCAACGCTATTTCCTCAGGGTTCATTCCCTTTTCGAGCATAACCGAAATAGACTCCATGTTGTTAAGATTGCGTTCAATTACATCTACCGCCTTATCCATAACAGGAGGAACGAGCTGTACCATATACCCTCCCGCCGCCTTTACCGTGGTGTCGTCATTGAATACAATACCAAGTGCGCAGACTGTCGGAATCTGCTCACTTATAGAATAGTACGCAGTGATATCCTCAGCGATAGTTCCAGAAACAAGGGGTATCTGTCCTACATACGGCTCTTTAAGTCCCATATCCTTTACAACTGTGAGAAATCCGTCACGACCTACACAGCCGCCCACGTCCAGACCACCGTCCGATCTCAGCGGAAGCTGTACCTTATCATCGCCCGCACAACATTTTACATTGCCCCAGTTATCAGCAACGACCATCAGTGTACCGCAAGGGCCACCGCCATTTACACGGAGCGTAAGAGTATCACCGTCGCTTTTCAGCATTGCACCCATGATAGATCCTGCTGTCGTCATCCTGCCAAGCGCCGCTGTGACCACAGGGGTACAACCGTGAAGCCGCTGGAGCTCCTTTACCATATCAGTAGAATCTATTACCGAACATAATACGCTTCCGTCCTCAGAAAGCGTTCTTACTATCTTTCCCATCGCTTTATCTCCATTATATGTTGTTATTTATTTTTTGTGAATACCATATTATAATATCACACTTCTGTTTTTTTTGCAAGACCTTATTCTGTTTCATATACTATTATAATATAAAATATAATATAAAAACACCGGCATATCAAGCAGCATGTCACCGTTTTATCCAAATCCAGGAAATATGCACCTGACTTGTACTATACTATATATTATTGTTCGAAACCTGACCTGCTTTCGCACATCCGTTTTTTAAATTTACAAATACGGATTAAACAATCGCAAAAGCCCGATTTGTCATCGGGCTTTAAGTTCTTCGTCACTGCTCATTATTTTCCTACGCCACCTTCCTCCCTTGTAGCGCAGAAGGCTCATGACGGCTGTAAGCACCCATGTAAGGCAGGTGGTGCCCCACACGGCCCAGTAGCCAACGCCGGGGACATTCACAAGTATCGCAGCAAAGCCTATCCTTCCCACCACCTCAGCTATACCGTTGATAAGAGCAAAACCTACATCACCCGCACCATTCAGCATACCACGTGTGATATGGATAAGCCCCAACGGAAAATAGAACAGTGATGTGAGCTTGAGCGCCTTTTCTCCGATAGAAAGCACCTCAGGCTCATCCACGAACACACCGACGATATTATAGCTGAACAGCATAAACACGCACAGCATCACTACCGAGAACACAAAACCTGTCAGAACGCTCTTTTTGTATCCTCTCACGGCACGCTCGGTCTTGCCTGCGCCGATGTTCTGACCTGCGAACGTAGACACCGCTACATTAAGCGAAGCAAAAGGCTGCTGCACAAGCTGCTCCACTCTCATTGAAGCAGTATAAGCCGCCATAACGTTGGTGTTATCAAAGCTGTTTGCCGTGCGCTGAAGAGATATCATAGAAACTGACACAAGTGCATTCTGGAGCGCTATCGGTATTCCAGTAGTAAGGCACTTTGCAAAAATGTGCCAGTCAAGTGCCAGCTGCTCCCTTTGCAGCCTGAAGCAAGGATTTTTTGCAAAAGCGAACACTATGCTTCCCAGGGCGGATACTCCCTGCGCTATTATCGTAGCAAGCGCAGCACCCTCCACATCCATCGAAAAGGTCACTACAAAAAGGTAGTCAAGCACCGCATTGAGCACGCTTGCAACTATAAGAAAGTACAACGGAGTCTTTGCGTCACCAAGCGAGCGCAGCACAGAATTGATCCAGTTATACGCCGCAACCGCAACAGTACCTGCACAGGATATCCTCATATATGAGGCTGCGTCGCCGATAACTGCCTCGGGAGTCTCAAGAAAACGCAGCAGCTGCTCGGCACATATCACCGAGACCACGCTTATCACAACACCAAGTGCGGCAAGCGCATAGGCGGAATTTGCAATAAGTCGCTTTACAGAGTCTGTATCCTTTGCACCAAAGCGTTGTGCAATAAGTATTCCCGCTCCCGTCGCAAGTCCTATGCAGAGGGTGTAGAAAAGATACGTGATAGAGCCTGTCGCCCCGACCGCAGCCAGCTTGTCGCTGCCAAGGAACCTGCCGACTATGGCGGAATCCACAATATTGTAGAACTGCTGAAAAAGATTACCGATAAGCAACGGCACCGTAAAACGCAGTATATTGCCTATCTCGCTGCCGTCTGTCATGCTTTTTGTGTATGAAGCCATAATGTACCCCTGAAGTTTTTTGTCACTCACAATTCTACTACTAACGGTATGTTATGTCAATAGCATAAACCGACACAAATATTTCAATTTTTGCCTTAAAACTGTATATTTTGTTTGCGCTCCTATATCAGTAGGTCGGTTAATATTTTTTATCTGCGCTCTTAATTCTTATTGCAAAAAAAGCAGGATTGTGTTATTATATAATCAGTAATATCAAAATTAAGGTGATGAAATGAATTATTCTCTTAACGCAGGCGAGTGGAACAGCGTTTTTGCCGTTCCATCAGGCGTTGTTGACAAATATATAAAGCTGGCAGACGGCGGCTCGCTCAAGCTTCTGCTGTATCTGCTGCGCCACGGCGGTAAGATATTCACCGACTCTCAGCTCAAAGAGGCACTTGGCTTCCGCAGAGAGGGCGAGCTTGAGGACGCAGCGGTATTCTGGGTACAGCGTGGCATAATACGTGCCGAAAACGGCTCTCTCAGCGCTGCCGCAGAGGATGCCGTACAAGAGATCCTTCCCGAAATGCAGGAGGAACCTGTCGAGAAAAAAACAGCGACAAGCGCACGCTCAGTCTCGGACAGTGGGTCTGTCATATACACCGCAGGCGATATCGCAGAGCGCATCAAAAACGACAGTGCGATAGCTTATCTGTTCTCCGAGGCACAGAAGCTGTACGGTCGCTTGCTGAGGCAGCCCGAAAGCAGAACAGTGCTTCTGCTTGTGGATCACTATGGGCTACCCGCAGAGGTTGCCGCTATGTTGCTGAAATACTGCTTTAAGATCGAAAAGACCTCCATCGGATACATCCAGAACGTTGCACAGACGTGGGCTGACGACGGAATAACAGATATACAGCAGGCAGACATCCGTCTCGCAAAGCTTGAAAAGCGCTTTTCTACCGAGGAAAAGCTTAGAGAGGCTATGGAGCTTAAAACAAAGTTCTCGCCCAATCAGCTCAACTACATAAAGACCTGGACCGAGGAGTGGGATTTCAGCACCGACATGATAATGCTGGCTTACGACCTTACGCTTGACAACACAGGCGGAATGAGCTTCAAATACACTAATAAGATACTGGAAAACTGGAGATCGGCAGGAATCACAACAAAAGAAGGCGTTCAGCAGGAGCGTGAGGCACGAAAAGGCTCCTCCGGCAAAAAGCCTTCGGAAAGCGCAGCCTCCTCACTGGATGTGGACGACGTTATGCAGGATATCTTGCAGAAATACCGCAGTTAAGGATAAAATATCATGAGTTTCAACGAACAATATTTTGATAAGGCGCTGGCAAAGCTTGAAGAGCGCAGAGCCTTCAACCGCATGAAGGAGCAGGCTCGCAGCGCCGAGATAAACGCAAGACTCCCCGAATACGCAAAGCTTGACGAGCTTCTCGCAACCACCTCGGCAAAGCTGATAATGATAATGCTCCAGGAAAAGGATAAGGCTGCCGAAAAGCTTTCGCAGCTTGAAACGGGCAATCTCCACATACAGCGGAATATGGAGGAGCTTCTTGTAAACGCAGGCTATCCTGCGGATTACCTCGACCCGATATACACCTGCCCCAAATGCAAGGACAAGGGCACATTAAACGGCAAATGGTGCGAGTGCTTTCAGCGCATCATGCTCAATATAGCTGCGGAGGAGCTTAATTCGTTTTCACCGCTTGAGCCGTCCACCTTCGACAAATTCAGTCTGGAATACTACTCCGCCGAAAAGGACGAAAAGCTTGGTACAAGTCCACGTGTGATAATGCAGAAGAATCTTGAGTTCTGCAAAAGCTACGCAAAGGAATTCTCGACCCATAGCAACGGCATCCTGATGACTGGTGGCACGGGTCTCGGAAAAACGCACCTTTCACTCGCCATCGTAAATCAGATAATGGCAAACGGCTTCAATGCAATTTACGGCTCTGCACCCGAAATGCTGCGTGTTATAGAACGTGAATATTACAGCAAGGAAAAGAACGAAAAAGACACCATGGACGCACTTACACAGTGCGATCTTCTGGTGCTGGACGACCTGGGTGCCGAGATGGACAAGCAGCTTTACACCTCGCTGCTGTATGAGCTTTTGAATGCACGTCTTTGCCGTGGTCTTCCAACTATCGTAAGCTCAAATCTGACTCCGAACGAGTTAAAACAAAGATATCAGGACAGAATATGTTCAAGGCTGTTCGGCTTTGAGCTGCTGATGTTCGTCGGCAGTGATGTAAGACGAAAGCTGACCAGATAACAAAAACGCAATTTATTACAGGAGGAAAATAAAATGGGCAAGCTTAAAATCGGTATCCTTACAAGCGGAGGCGACTGCCCCGGTCTTAATGCCACCATCCGTGGTGTTGCAAAGGCTACCTACGAGGCATTCGGCGAGGACAAGGTAGAGATAATCGGTATAAACGACGGTTATCACGGTCTTATCCACGGCGTTTACAAGACCATGCAGCCATCCGATTTTTCGGGAATACTTACGCAGGGCGGCACTATCCTCGGCACAAAGCGCACACCCTTCAAGATGATGCAGATAATCGAGGACGACAAGGTGGATAAGGTAAAGGAGATGAAGCAGACCTACAAGGATCTGAAGCTCGACTGCCTGTTCACCCTCGGCGGAAACGGTACCCACAAGACCGCCAATATGCTGTCTGAGGAGGGCCTTAACGTTATCGGTCTGCCCAAGACCATTGACAATGACATCTACGGTACAGATGTGACCTTCGGCTTCCACACAGCAGTGGATATCGGTACCGATGTTATCGACCGCATCCACACTACTGCGAACTCCCACAGCCGTATAATGGTAATTGAGATCATGGGCAACAAGGCCGGTTGGCTGACCCTTTACAGCGGACTTGCAGGCGGTGCGGATATCATCCTGCTGCCCGAGATACCTTACGACATCGAAAAGGTCGCAGAGGCTTGCCAGAAGCGTGCCGACGCAGGCAAGGCATTCTCTATCCTTGCTGTTGCAGAGGGCTGCTTCGACAAGGAGGAGGCAAAGCTCAAGAAAAAGGAGCGTGCAAGGCTCCGTGCAGAGGCAGGTATCACCACAGCTACCTCCCGTATTGCAAAGGATATCCAGACCATGACAGGTCTTGAAACAAGAACTGTCGTTCCGGGACATATCCTCCGTGGCGGAAGCCCCTCGGCTTACGACCGTATACTTGCAACGCAGTTCGGCGCACACGCAGCTCACCTGCTTAAGAAAGAGAAGTTTGGTTATACCGTTGCCATGGTTGACGGTAAGATCACAGAAAACCCCCTCGGCGATGTTGCGATGAAGACAAAGTTCGTCCCCGCAGACAGCAAGATGGTAGTGACCGCAAGAGATATCGGCATCTCGTTCGGTGACTAATATATGAAGAAAAAGCTGATGCTTGCAATGAGCGGCGGAGTTGACAGCTCCGCTGCCCTTGTTCTGCTTAGTGAAAAATATGAGGTCATCGGCGGCACGCTGGAGCTTTTCGATAAGGACGAGCTATGCGGCAAATGCAGCTCGAAGGATATCGAGGACGCAAGAGCGGTTGCGCAGAAATTCGGCATACCTCACCATGTGTTTGAAATGAAGCAGCCTTTCCGTGAAAAGGTCATGACAAACTTCGTGGAGACCTATTTTTCGGGAGGCACACCCAATCCCTGTATTCAGTGCAACAAGCATATAAAATTCGGGGCGCTGCTGGATGAGGCTAAAAGACTCGGATGTGAATTTTTTTCAACAGGACACTATGCAAGAGTTGAATACGACGAAGCACGTGGCAGGTATCTGCTGAAAAAAGCACTCTGTGACGGCGGCATAAACCCGAAGGATCAGTCCTACGTGCTGTATGATCTCACGCAGGAGCAGCTTTCCCACATCGTATTCCCGTTAGGAAGCCTTGACAAGTCCGAGGTACGTGAGATCGCTCTTTCAAGCGGTCTTGTCAATGCAAAGAAGCAGGATAGTCAGGATATCTGCTTCGTACCAGACGGAGATTATGCAGGTTTTATCGAGCGGTTTTCGGGAGAAACTCCTTTAAATGGGGATTTCGTTGATGAAAACGGAAACAAGCTTGGCACACACAAGGGCATCATACACTACACCATAGGTCAGCGAAAGGGGCTTGGACTCTCGTTCGGAAAGCCGATGTTCGTTATCGGAAAGGACGCCGGAAAGAACACCGTCATCTTAGGCGAACAGGACAAGCTTATGACACGTACCCTGACAGCGCACGATATCAACTTTATTTCGATAGACGGCCTCACCGCTCCCCTGCTATGCAAGGCAAAAACACGCTATTCACAGGCGGAGCAGCCGTGCGTCATTACTCCGCTGGAAAGCGGTCGTGTTTCGGTCGAGTTCGAGGCGCCGCAGAGAGCTGTCACCACAGGTCAGTCCGTGGTGTTCTACGATGAAGACATCGTCATCGGCGGCGGTATCATCGAATAGTCATAACGCAGAGGCATCTGCAAAAATACAGAACAAAAGACAACGGAGGTACACTATGTTCAACATAGCAGTAGCACAGTCGGGCGGTCCTACCGCCGCTATCAACGCATCCCTCACAGGAGTATTCAACGGAGCGGAGGCGTGCCCCGATATCGACGAGATATACGGCGCTGAAAACGGTATCGAGGGTATCCTGAACGACCACCTCTTAAATCTCCGCAACATCCTTATGGATGAGCACGACAAGGAACTTCTGATGAAGACCCCCTCCACGATACTCGGCTCCTGCCGCTTCAAGCTCAAGGATTTCGAGCAGGACGAGGAGAGCTACATCAGGATACTGGACACCTTTAATAAGCACAACATCAAGGCGTTCTTCTACATCGGCGGTAACGACTCAATGGACACCGTAATGAAGCTGGACCGCTACTTCACAGCACAGGGTATTGATATCAAGGTAGTCGGTGTACCCAAGACCATCGACAACGATGTTACCGAGACCGACCACACTCCCGGATTCGGCTCGGCGGCAAAGTACGTTGCGACCTCGCTTCAGGAGATAATCCGCGACAGCCGTGTATACTCCATCCCCTCCGTTACGATAGTAGAGATAATGGGACGTGACGCAGGCTGGCTGGCTGCCTCCTCCTGTGTACTCAGAGCCAACGGCGAACCTGCGCCCCACATGATATATCTCCCCGAGGGTGACTTCTCCCCTGAAAAATTCCTTGAGGATGTAAAGCAGGCTCAGCTCCGCTATAAGGCTGTAATAGTTGCAGTTTCCGAGGGTATCGAGATCGATATCGGCGAAAGCTCCGATGGCGCTGTGGACGCATTCGGCCATGCGATGCTCGGCGGTATCGGAAAGAAGCTGGAAAAGTTCATATCCTCGCACATCGGCTGCAAGGTGCGTTCTATCGAGCTTAACGTTATGCAGAGGTGCAGCTCGCATATTGCTTCCCTCACCGATATCACAGAGGCGGAGCGCATAGGCAGAGAGGCTGTTTCCGCTGCACTTGACCGTGGCGAAAGCGGCGTGATGATGTGCTTCAAGCGTATCAGCAACAACCCCTACCGCTGCGAGATAGTCACCGCTGACATTTCAAAGATCGCAAATCAGGAGAAGAAATTCCCCCGTGAATGGATAAATCCCGAGGGCAACAACGTTACGATCGATGCGCTGAACTACTTCCTCCCCCTCATTCAGGGCGAGCCTGTCATCGAATATAGAAACGGCATCCCGGTGCATTTCAGATTAAATCAGTAAGCGATCTTTTCGGTTTCCGAAGGAAATTGCGGTCGCCCCGACCGCAAAGAAAAGATTGCAGCGTGACCGCCTGCGGTCATGCGTTCATTTCCGTCTTAATCAGTAAGCTGAATAATTAAGCAATCTTTTCGGCTTCCAAAGGAAATTGCGGTCGCCCCGACCGCAAAGATAATCGTCACAATATAAGCAAAGGGCTGTTCCTCATCGGAACAGCCCTTTAATCATTATTATGTATAGCGGATCATTCTTCTTCCCTTTGCTTTGCCGCATAGGACAAAGTCATCAGGCTGTCGGTGAGATGAACGCTCTCCACTTTCGCATCAGGGAAATCAAACAGAATGTCATAGTGGGAAAAATTCCAGAACGCATTGACTCCGCAGGACATCAGCATCTCGACAGTCTCCTTTGCACCGCTGCGAGGTATACACAACACTGCCATAGTAGGCTTGTTCTCACGACAGAAGCTTTCAAGCTGATTTGTGTGCTTGATGCGTATTCCTGATATCTCGATATCCTGCATAGCAATATCGCTGTCAAAGATACCGATAAGCTCATAGCCGTATTTTTCAAAATCAATATGCATGGTGAGCGCTCTGCCAAGGTTGCCTGCTCCTATAAGTATGACCTTTTCGGATATATCAAGTCCGAGGATATGCCCTATCTCACGGCGGAGCTCCGCAACATTGTAGCCGTAGCCCTGCTGTCCGAAGCCTCCGAAGCAGTTAAGATCCTGTCTTATCTGTGAAGCGGTGAGCCTCATCATCTCGGAAAGCTCACGGGAGGATATCTTCTGTATATCCTGTCTGAGCAGACCGCCCAGGAAACGGTAATAGCGAGGAAGTCTGCGTATTACCGAGGTAGAGATATTGTTCTTCTGCATTTTTAAAACCGACTTTCTTTTATCAGATCATAGCCTGGAGTCTGTTGTTGATCTCAACAAGGAAATCCTGTGTATTTACCTTGCGCTTGTTCTCCAGTGTGGAAAGCACATAAAGGTCGCCTGTCATAACACCCTCTTCGATAGTCTGTACGGTAGCCTTTTCAAGCTTTTCTGCATAGTCTACCAGCTCGGGGATGTTGTCAAGCTCGCCTCTCTTCTTGAGTGCGCCTGTCCATGCAAAAATGGTGGCAACGGAGTTTGTGGAGGTCTCCTCGCCCTTGAGGTGCTTGTAGTAGTGACGTGTTACTGTGCCGTGAGCAGCCTCGTACTCGTAAACGCCATCGGGAGATACCAGAACAGAGGTCATCATACCGAGAGAGCCGAATGCTGTTGCAACCATGTCGGACATAACGTCGCCGTCGTAGTTCTTGCACGCCCAGATGTAGCCGCCCTCGGAGCGTACCACTCTTGCAACTGCGTCGTCGATGAGGGTGTAGAAATACTCGATGCCTGCCGCCTCGAACTTAGCCTTGTACTCAGCCTCGTAGATATCAGCGAAGATATCCTTGAAGGTGTGGTCGTACTGCTTGGAGATGGTGTCCTTTGTAGCGAACCACAGATCCTGCTTTGTATCGAGAGCGAAGTTGAAGCACGCTCTTGCAAAGGAAGCGATGGAGCCGTTGATGTTGTGCAGGCCCTGGATGATACCATCGCTGCCGTTGAAGGTGTGGATGAGCTGACGTGTCTCGTTGCCATCCTTATCAGTAACGATGAGCTCGCACTTGCTGCCGTCAGCAACCTTCATCTCGCTGTTCTTGTAAACATCGCCATAAGCGTGACGTGCAATGGTGATGGGCTTTGTCCATGTGGGGATAAGGGAGTTGATGCCCTTGCAGATGATGGGAGCACGGAATACAGTACCGTCGAGGATAGCACGGATAGTGCCGTTGGGGGACTTCCACATCTCCTTGAGGTCGTACTCTGTCATGCGCTGTGCGTTGGGAGTGATGGTAGCGCACTTTACTGCAACGCCATACTTCTTTGTAGCGTTTGCAGAGTCGATAGTAACCTGATCGTTGGTCTCGTTTCTGTGTACAAGCCCGAGATCGTAATACTCTGTTTTGAGGTCAACATAGGGTTCGATAAGGATATCCTTTATCATCTTCCAGATTATTCTGGTCATTTCGTCGCCATCCATCTCAACGAGAGGGGTGGTCATTCTGATCTTTTCAGCCATTTTTTATATTTCCTTTCGGTTTAGTTGTTCGCCTTGAATACATCGGCGACTTCATTAATGGTTATAAACGCTGTGGGGTCTACTTCATGTACGACATTTCTCATACGTGTGACCTGGAAACGGTTTATTACAAAGTACACGATAGTCTTATCGGAGCCGGAGTAGCCGCCCCTTGCCTCGACACGGGTCGCACCGCACTCGAAGGTGTCGGAAAGCGCCTTGCATATCTCATCGGGCTGCACTGTAACGATCATAGCGCACTTTGCTCTGTCAAGACCATCGACGATGAAGTCCACCGCCTTGAGCCCCGCAGCGTACGTAATAATGGAATACAGCGGAAGTATCCAGCTGTTTATCAGCACACCCGCAACTATATACAGCAGGATGTTATATATCATCACGAACGTACCTACAGTGATACCGAGCTTTTTGGCAAATATGACCGCCATTACCTCGATGCCGTCCATCGCACCGCCGAAGCGTATCGCAGTACCGCTTCCGATACCCGAGATAATGCCGCCGAACAGTGCACACAGGAGAAGATCTGTCTCCGCAAGCGGAGAAGCGATACTTACATCAATTGGGAACACATCGGTGATGAGCCATGCAGTAACCGAGTATATCGCAACTGTATATATAGCCGATACAGTGAATGTCACGCCCTGCTTTTTAAGTCCGTACAGGAACAGCGGAACATTGAGCACGATAAGAAATATCGAAAGCGTAAGGTACTCAGGAGTTATCTGAGCAAGCAGCATGGATGTTCCCGATATTCCGCTGTCGTAAAGCTTTACGGGATTGAGAAAACAGGTGATGCCGAAAGCATTTATGATACCTGCCAGTGTAAGCATTAAAAAATTGCGGAGCCTGAAGTTTTCTTTGAATTTCTTCATTTATCACCTTTCGTTGGATGCCTGTTTATGTAGGAGAACGGCTTACCGTTCTCGCTATTTAACCATGACCTACACGTGGACACCACCGGTCGTGTAACAACGGGCGAATAGTTAAGCCTTAGATCATCCGTTCTTGGTCATATTTAAGAGACCGCCTGCAAGTATCATGCCCTTGCCACGCTCGGAAAGCTCGCACTTAACTTCGTAGGACTCGCCCTTGGTCTTGTTCTCTACGATGATCTTGCCGTCCTTCTCAACTATCTCACGGATGTTTGCGATAGCAAGCTCGTCGCCCTGTGCGATCTTCTCGTAGTCTGCCTCGTTCACGAACTCGAGAGGCAGGATGCCGTTGTTGATGAGGTTCTGTCTGTGGATACGTGCGAAGCTCTTGCATATAATAGCCTTTACGCCGAGGTAAAGAGGTGCAAGCGCTGCGTGCTCTCTGGATGAGCCCTGACCGTAGTTCACGCCACCGACAATGATGGACTTGCCTGCTTCCTTTGCTCTCCTGGGGAAGGTCTCGTCGCATACTGTGAAGCAGTACTCAGAGATAGCGGGGATATTTGAACGCAGGGGAAGTATCTTTGCACCTGCAGGCATGATGTGGTCTGTTGTGATGTTGTCGCCCACCTTAAGAGTAACGCCGCACTCGATGGAATCTGCGAGGGGGCTGTTTACGGGGAAGGGCTTGATGTTGGGACCACGGAGTATCTCAACAGCAGGAGCTTCCTCTGCGGATGCGGGAGCTGTCACCATGTTGTCGTTGATAAGGAACTTCTCGGGCATGATGTAGGGAGGCATAGCGCCGATCGTTCTGGGATCTGTGAACACACCTGTTACAGCGGAGATAGCAGCGGTCTCGGGAGAAACCAGATAGATCTGACCGTCCTTTGTGCCGCTTCTACCCTCGAAGTTACGGTTGAAAGTACGCAGAGAGATACCCTTGGAGTTGGGGGACTGACCCATGCCGATGCAGGGACCGCACGCACTCTCAAGGATTCTTGCACCTGCGTCAATGAGGTCGGACAGTGCGCCGCACTCTGCCATCATGTTGAACACCTGCTTGCTGCCGGGTGCGATAGCAAGGCTTACATCAGGGTGAACTGTCTTGCCCTTGAGGATGTGAGCTACCTTGAGCAGATCCTGAAGAGAAGAGTTTGTGCAGGAGCCGATACATACCTGATCCACCTTTACTGCACCGATCTCCTCGATGGTCTTGATATTGTCGGGAGAATGAGGACAAGCAGCAAGGGGAACGAGCTTAGAGAGATCGATATTGACTTCCTCGTCATAAACAGCGTCGGGATCAGCGGAAAGGGGAACGTAATCCTCTTCTCTGCCCTGTGCCTTGAGGAAGCGGAGAGTTGTTTCGTCAGAGGGGAATATGGATGTTGTTGCGCCAAGCTCTGCACCCATGTTTGTGATGGTAGCACGCTCGGGAACGGAGAGGCTTGCAACGCCGTCGCCGCAGTACTCCATTACCTTGCCTACGCCGCCCTTAACGGACAGGATGCGCAGCACCTCAAGGATAACGTCCTTTGCGGATACCCAGTCGTTCAGCTTGCCTGTGAGGTTGATCTTTACCACCTTGGGCATTGTTATGTAGTAAGCGCCGCCGCCCATTGCAACAGCAACATCAAGTCCGCCTGCGCCCATAGCCAGCATACCGATACCGCCGCCTGTGGGGGTATGGCTGTCAGAACCGATGAGTGTCTTGCCGGGCTTGCCGAAACGCTCCAGATGTACCTGGTGGCAGATACCGTTACCGGGTCTGGAGAACCAGATGCCGTGCTTCTTTGCGATGGAACCGATAAAGCGGTGGTCATCCGCATTCTCGAAGCCGCTCTGAAGTGTGTTGTGATCGATATACGCAACAGAACGCTCTGTCTTTACACGGTCAACGCCCATAGCCTCGAACTGGAGGTATGCCATTGTACCTGTTGCGTCCTGTGTGAGGGTCTGGTCGATCTTAAGGCCGATCTCCTGACCCTTTATCATCTCGCCGTCAACGATGTGCGCCTTGATGATCTTTTCGGTTAAAGTAAGTCCCATTGTCTTTTGCTCCTTTATAAAAAATGATACTCTATTATTATATACCATCCAAAACGATATGTCAAGAAATTCACAACTTTTTTTGTTATTTTCGCTCAAAAAACACATCCGGAACAGCTAATCGTGTTTTTGCATAAGTATTATTCACCTTTTATTTAAAAAATTTCATTAAATATTCACCGAAACTGTTTGCATTTTGATAAGAACTGTGTTATAATTAATCTTGTGTATGATTTTACAAAAACATCACACAAAAATTTCTGACATCAAATTCAAAAGGAGCAAACAAACCATGTATCTCCCTGACGAAATAGAAAAGATCCTCATTACCGAGGAAGAGATCAAAGCAAAGGTCGCTGAAATGGGCCGTATCCTCACCAAGGAGTATGCCGACAAAAATCCGTTGTTCATCTGTGTTCTGAAAGGCTCTGTCGTATTCTTCGCAGACCTCATGCGAGAGGTGAAATGCCCTATGGAGATAAACTTCCTCAAGGCGTCCAGCTATGGCAGCAGCACTGTCTCCGCAGGAACCGTGAGCCTTGATGTGGGCGCTGAGATCAACTTTGAAGGCAGACACGTAGTTATCGTTGAGGATATCCTCGACACTGCCAGAACACTGTACTCTCTCAAGAACGAGCTTTTAACAAGAAATCCCGCTTCTCTCAGGATAGTGACCCTGCTTGACAAGCCCTCAAGGCGTGTTGTAAAGGGCTTTACTGCCGACTATACAGGCATCGCAATCGAGGATCATTTCGTTGTGGGCTACGGTCTGGATTACAGCGAGCAATTCAGAAATCTGCCTTATGTCGGCATTCTGAAGCCATCCGTTTATTCGTAAACAAATACATATTTCTATAATTTTCCGGCAATATTATTTAAGGAATTTTCCTTTTGGAAAGGCGGTCTAAATGCAATCTAACAAATTCAAAGGCATAATCATCTATTTTCTGGTGATCTTCCTGCTTATCGTCGGTCTTGTTTCAGTGCTCAACATGACGAGCGGAAACGGTCAGAAAGCTACCCCTTACTCACAGGTGATCGCAGAGTTCGACAGCCTGAACATTTCCGAGTTCGCACTTGACCTCGGCAGCGGCGACCTGGTGTACAGGCTGAAAAGCGACACTGAAGAGAAGTACTACAAGTACACAGTACCCAATGTAAACATCTTCCTGAACGACATCAATTCGGGTTATGACGAGAACGGCGACCTTGTGACCTATCGTGTGCGCTACAATGAGGCAAACCCCGAAAATCCGCTGATAGAGGACTATGTTCCCATCGCTGACAACACGTTCCTCACAAGCATACTTCCCTATCTGCTGCTCGTGGGTATCATGATAATCTTTACGGTAGTCATCATGCGCTCCACAACAGGCGGCGGAAAGATGAACAGCTTCTCCCGTGCAAATGTGCGCCAGCAGTCCGGCAAGAAGGTAACCTTCCAGGACGTTGCAGGTGCAGACGAGGAAAAGCAGGAGCTTGTTGAGATCGTCGACTTCCTGAAAAATCCCGGCAAGTACCGTGATATCGGTGCAAGAGTTCCCAAGGGCGTGCTTCTTGTAGGACCTCCCGGTACAGGTAAGACGTTGCTTGCAAAGGCTGTCGCAGGCGAAGCGGGAGCTCCCTTCTTCTCCATCTCAGGTTCCGACTTCGTGGAAATGTTCGTCGGCGTAGGTGCTTCCAGAGTGCGTGACCTGTTCGACCAGGCAAAGAAGCACACTCCCTCTATCATCTTCATCGATGAGATCGACGCCGTGGGTCGCCAGAGAGGCGCAGGTCTCGGCGGCGGTCACGACGAGCGTGAGCAGACACTTAACCAGCTCCTCGTTGAAATGGACGGCTTTACCGAAAACGAAAACATAATCGTAATGGCGGCGACCAACCGCCGTGATATCCTCGACCCCGCTCTGCTGCGTCCCGGACGTTTCGACAGACAGATCGTCGTAAACTACCCCGATATCAAGGGCAGAGAGGAGATACTCAAGGTCCACACAAGAAACAAGAACATCGGTCCCGATGTTGAACTTAAGACAGTTGCGGCAACCACCGCAGGCTTCACAGGCGCAGATCTTGAGAACCTTGTAAACGAGGCGGCACTGCTTGCAGCCCGTGAAAACCGCAAGGCTATCACAAAGAAGGACATTGAGGAAGCTACCATCAAGGTAGTGGCAGGCCCCGAGAAGAAGTCCAAGGTAGTAAACGAAGAGGAAAAACGCCTCACCGCTTACCACGAGGCGGGTCATGCCGTAACCACCTACTTCTGCAAAACACAGGATAAGGTACATCAGGTATCCATCATCCCCAGAGGCTCCGCAGGCGGATATACGATGCATCTCCCCGAAAAGGACAAGAGCTTCGTAAGCAAGACCTACATGGAGGAGAACATCATCGTGCTCCTCGGCGGACGTGTTGCGGAAAAGCTCATCCTTGACGATATCTCCACAGGTGCATCCAACGATATCGAGCGTGCCACAAACGTTGCAAGAAACATGGTCACACGCTATGGCTTCTCCGAGAAGCTTGGTCCGATACTCTATGGTAACGATAACGAGGAAGTGTTCCTCGGCAGGGATTACTCCCACGGCAGGAACTACTCCGAAAACGTCGCAGCCGAGATCGACGGCGAGATACGTGAGCTTATCGACACAGGCTACGAAAAGGCAAAGGAGATACTCACAGTTCACGGCGATCTGCTGGAGCGTGTCGCACAGTATCTTATGCGTCACGAAAAGATCAACGGCCCCGACTTCTACAAGCTGATGGCAGGCGAGATCGACCTTGACGGAAACGCAACAGGCGAAGCCGCTCCCGAAGCTTCTGTGGAAGCTGATAATGCTGAGGAGATCATCACCCCCGAAGTAAACGAGGATGAGGCCGACAGCAACAACGAAGAATAAATGCAATAAAGATCCGTCACATGGCGTGGCGGATTTTTTGCGGATATCAAACATATATTTCGGTCTGGAGGTAATAATATTGTCACTTGAATTTATCAACGAAGCGCCAACCCTTGAAGAATATAAAGAGATGCGCCGCCTTGTGAATTTTATGGTGCTTTCCGACAGGATAGCATCAAATGTACTTAACAATGCATTCCACATCACCTGTGTAAGAGACAACGGACGCTGCATCGGCATGATAAGAGTGCTGTCTGATGGCGGTTATGCAAACTTCATCACCGATGTCATCGTGATTCCCGAATATCAGCACCGTGGAATCGGCACACAGCTCATGCGCCGCACTATGGACTATATGCATTCGACCCTTGAGGAGGGAGAAAAGATTGCACTGTATCTGATGTCCGCCACAGGCAGAGAGCCTTTCTACAGGCAATTCGGCTTCCGCGACCGTCCGAATGAGCTTCTGGGAGCTGGTATGAGCCAATGGCTGGAAAAATAAAAGCTTTAAGCTTTTAACTTGCTAAAAATAATTGACAAACTGCGCATAATATGATATTATATATCTGTATTGGAAGAATTTCTGCTGTGCTTCCTGTCGGAACACGCAGATGATAATCAATTACTGTTTAAAGAGGTAACGATATGGAAAGATTTTGTCACAAGTGCGGCTCTCTTGTAAGCGGCACAGGCGCATTCTGCCCCCTCTGCGGCGAGGCCATGGATGTAGCAGCTGTAAGTCTTACAAAACCCGAAGATAACACCAATGTCATTGAAAACGACATAATGCCCACAGGTGCAGGCAACACCAATGCAGCACCCGTCGGAGCGGCAGCAAACTCCCAGATGGGTTATGCAGCGCCCCAGAACAATACATACGCACAGCCCAACATGGGTTACGGACAGCCTAACGGTTATGCTCAGCCTAACCCCAATATGGCTCCCTACCCTGCTCAGCCGATGCCGTACAACAACATCACTGCTCCCGCAGCAAAGGAAATGACCGTCGGCGAATGGGTACTCACAATTTTCCTGTCAGGTCTTGGCATAATCGGTCTTGTACTGCTGTTCGTATGGGGCTTCGGCAACGATACTCCCATCGCAAAGAAGAATTACGCACGTGCTATGCTTATATGGCAGGCAATCGCAATTGGACTGGTAATAATCATGTATGTGTTCATTTTTGCGATCATGGGAATAACAATGGCAGAACTGTACTCTTAAAAGGTGAAAATGCTTAATAATCCTGCAACGATAATTACGGGTCACTATGGCTCGGGAAAAACAAATATAGCGGTCAACCTTGCGCTGGAATTCGCCGACGCAGGCGAGAAGGTCTGCATCATAGACCTCGACATTGTAAACCCCTATTTCCGTACGGCAGACTTTGATAAGCTGTTCAAGGATAAGGGTATCTACCTTGTTGCACCGCAATATGCAAACACAAATCTTGATATCCCCTCCCTCGGCTTCGATCTCGCCGCACTGCTCAGACAGTATGACAGGGTCGTTATCGACGTGGGCGGCGACGACGCAGGTGCCATCGCACTTGGTCAGTATTCCACGGTGCTTAAGAACTTCGGATATGATATGATCTATGTGGTCAACAGCTTCCGATACCTCACAAGCACCCCTGAGGAAGCTATCGAGCTTCTCCGTGATATAGAGCTTGTGTCCTCGCTTAAAGCTACGGCTGTGGTAAACAGCTCAAACCTCGGTGTATCCACCACTGCGGAGGATGTCCTCGGCTCGGTGGAATATGCTAAGGCTGCCGCAGATGCGGCTGGACTTCCCCTGCTGTTTACAGCAGCGAAAAGGGATATCAGCGTCCCCGGAACAAAGGCAGTGGATGTGTTCGTCCGCCCGTTCTGGGAAGAAAACGATATTGAGGAATAAGATATCTTATTCCCGATTAATAAAAGAAGGAGCAGAACAATGGCAAAGATGAAAGTAGAATTCGATGTCTGCAAGGGCTGCGGTCTGTGCGTAACAGCCTGTCCCAAGAAGATCGTCGAGATTCAGCATGAAAAGCTAAACAAAAAAGGCTACAACACCGCTGTCTGCATCAATGACGACGCCTGCGTCGGCTGTGCACTGTGTGCGATGATGTGCCCTGACTGCGCAATCACTATCAGCGGAGGTGACAAGTAATGGAAAGAAAACTCATGAAGGGTAACGAGGCTCTGGCAGAGGCTGCCATCAGAGCAGGCTGCAAGTGCTTCTTCGGCTACCCCATCACTCCTCAGACAGAGATCTCCGCATATATGTCCAAGCGTATGCCCAAGGTCGGCGGCGTGTTCCTGCAGGCAGAGTCCGAGGTCTCCGCTATCAACATGGTATACGGCTGTGCAAGCTCGGGTATCCGCTGCATGACCTCCTCCTCTTCTCCCGGAGTTTCCCTGAAGAGCGAGGGCGTTTCCTACATAGCAGGTGCGGATCTCCCCTGCGTTATCATCAACGTAATGAGAGGCGGCCCCGGCCTCGGCGGTATCCAGCCCTCACAGGCTGACTACTGGCAGGCTACAAAGGCACTGGGTCACGGCGACTTCCAGCTCCTCGTATACGCACCCTCCAGTGTTCAGGAAATGGCTGACACTGTTACAAAGGCTTTCGATCTCGCCGACAAGTACAGAATGCCTGCGCTTATCCTCGCAGACGGTCTGCTTGGTCAGATGATGGAGCCTGTTGCTTTCGAGGATGTTGACATCAGCTTCGGTGATGGCTCCGACAAGGAGTGGGCTGCAAGAGGCCACAACAACGAGAGAAAGCACAACATTTCCAACTCCCTTTACCTCAAGCCCGATGAGCTTGAGGACCGCATCGTAGAGCGTTTCAAGAGATACGATGTCATCAAGGCTAACCACACAGAAGCCGAGTGCTACAAGACAGATGATGCAGAGCTCATCATCACAGCTTACGGCTCTGTTGCAAGAATTGCCAAGGCAGCAGTTGACGCTGCAAGAGCAAAGGGTATCAAGGTAGGTCTTTTCCGTCCCATCACCCTGTGGCCCTTCCCCGAGAAGGAGCTTAAGGCAGCCTGCGCAAACGCTGAAAACGTACTTTGCGTAGAGATGTCCATGGGTCAGATGATCGAGGATGTAAAGCTTGCACTGGAATGCAAGAAGAACGTAGAGTTCTTCGGCAGAACAGGCGGTATCGTACCCAAGCCCTCCGAGATACTTGCAAAGATCGTTGAAATGACACAGAAAGGAGCAGAGTAAATGCCTGAATTCAAGAAACCCCATGCGCTTACAGATGCGCCTCTGCATTACTGCCCCGGCTGTACCCACGGTATAATCCACCGTCTGGTTGCCGAGGTAATTGACGAAATGGGCATCGAGGGACAGACCGTTGGCGTCGCTCCCGTTGGCTGCTCCGTTATGGCTTATGACTACTTTGCCTGCGACATGATCGAGGCGGCTCACGGCCGTGCTCCCGCTGTTGCAACAGGCGTTAAGAGAGCAAATCCCGACACCTTTGTATTTACATATCAGGGCGACGGCGACCTTGCTGCTATCGGTACCGCAGAGATAGTTCACGCTGCTACCCGTGGCGAGAACATCACCGTTATCTTCGTAAACAACACCACCTATGGTATGACAGGCGGTCAGATGGCTCCCACAACACTGCCCGGTCAGGTAACACAGACCACTCCCTACGGCAGAAACACAAACGTAGAGGGCTTCCCCATCAGAGTGTGCGAGATGCTCTCCACCCTCAGCGGCGTTGCTCTCGCAGAGCGTGTGACCGTTGTTGATCCCGCAAATATCCGCAAGGCTAAGGCGGCTATCCGCAAGGGCTTTGAGTTCCAGAAGAACAAGCAGGGCTTCTCTATTATCGAGGTGCTCTCCACCTGTCCCACAAACTGGGGCAAGTCGCCTGTTGACGCTATCGACTGGCTGAAGGAGAACATGATGCCTTACTATCCTCTCGGAGTATATAAGGAGGGCGCAATAAGATGATGACAGAAACTATCCTCGCAGGCTTCGGCGGACAGGGTATTCTGTTCGCAGGAAAGATGCTCGCTTACTTCGGACTGATGGACAACAAGGAGGTCTCCTGGCTTCCCTCCTACGGTCCCGAGATGCGTGGCGGTACAGCTAACTGCTCCGTATGCATCAGCGACGACGCTGTAGGCTCTCCCCTCGTTACCGAGCCCGATGTGCTTATCGTAATGAACGGCCCCAGCTATGACAAGTTTATCAACGATGTAAAGCCCGGCGGTATCGCTATCATTGACAGCACACTTATCGAGACCAAATGCACACGTGATGATATCAAGTGCTTCTATGTTCCCTCCACACAGATGGCAGAGGAGCAGGGCCTCAAGGGTATGGCAAATATCATCCTTATCGGCAAGCTGATAAAGGAAACAGGTATCGCCTCCGACGAGGTAATCCGCAAGGCACTGGAGAAGATCATCCCCCCTGCTAAGGCTCAGCTTATTGACAAGAACCTTAAGGCTATTTCTCTTGGCATGGAAGTCTGATATAATACATCGATAAGTCGATACTTACCAATGCGTCGGGCTTCCGCCCGACGCGTTCTGTTTATGGGAAAATATATGAAAACTATAAGGATATCCATTCAGATACTTATAATAACCGTATCTGCAATTATGCTGATATGGGCAAATTGCGCAAAATTCAACGCAGGCTCAATTATAGGAATACTGCTGTTCGGCGGTATCATCGTATGTACACTGCTGTATAAAAAGCTGTTGTCGCTGATAAAACGGCTTTGGAAGCACATCGCAGGAAAGATAGCTGTCATATCCGCTTCGGCTATATTGGCTTTCGGCGTGTTTCTGACAGTGTTCTTCACAATAAATATGCTGGCGCACATCCATGCACCGATAGAAGATATCAGATGCGTGCTGGTGCTCGGCTGTCAGGTAAGGGGCGAGACACCCAGCAGTATGCTGCACTACCGCACGCTGAAAGCGGCCGAGCTGCTGCAGGAATTCCCCGATGCAGTATGCGTGGTATCGGGCGGACAGGGTCGCGGCGAGGCCATCACCGAGGCTGAGGCTATGCGCCGTATCCTGGTGGCTAACGGAATTTCGGAGGAGCGCATTTTTTCAGAGGACGCCTCTACATCCACGGCGGAGAACTTCCAAAACTCAAAAGCCATAATGGACAAGCTTGGGATCACAGAAGGCGTTGCAGTCGTCACAAGCGAATATCACCAGTATCGTGCCTCGCTCTACGCAAAGCGCAGCGGATTTGACTGCACGGGACACTACTCCGCATATACAAGCAGATATATGCTGCTTAACTGCTGGCTGAGAGAATGGGGCGGTCTTGCCGCAACATGGCTGCTCGGCTACTGATATACAGACAAATGAAAGGAACACTGAAATGATAATCGACGCACACGCACACATATTCCCCGAAAAGATCGCCGCAAAGGCAGCCGTGGGAATAGGTGACTTCTATAACATCCCGATGGACAATGACGGAACCCTTGCAACGCTGCTTAAAATGAGCGATGAAGCGGGCGTGGATATCTGCCTTGTACAGTCGGTGGCGACAGTGCCGCATCAGGTCGAAAGCATCAACAACTTTATTGCGGAAAGCGTTAAGCAGTACCCCGACAGGCTGGTCGGCTTCGGTGCGCTGCACCCCGACTACGAGGACATCGAGGGCGAGACCGACCGCATAGTTTCACTGGGACTCAAAGGAATAAAGCTCCATCCCGATTTTCAGAAGTTCCTTATCGACGATGAAAAGGTGTTCCCCATCTATGAGGCTGCGCAGAAGCGCGGACTTCCCGTGCTGTTCCATGTGGGCGATTTCCGCTATGAATACTCAGATCCCGAAAGACTTTACAAGATATCTCAGCTTTTCCCCGAGCTTATCATAATCGGTGCGCACTTTGCAGGCTGGTCGCAGTGGGACAAGGCTGAAAAGCTGTTCACCGACGGCAGGATATATGTCGATCTCTCAAGCTCCCTCTACGACATGACTCCCGAGAGAGCCGCAGAGCTTATCCATGTTTTCGGTGCGGACAAGGTAATGTTCGGTACGGACTACCCGATGTGGACGGCTAAGGAAGAGCTTCAGCGTTTTGCCGCTATACCACTCACCGACGAAGAGCGTGAGCTTATACTGCACAAAAATGCAGCACGTCTGCTTGGACTGGAATAACAACAAAAGCCGAAAGGAACTATCATCCTTCCGGCTGAAACCGTCGAAAAAGTCCCGTTGAGACTTTTCCGCCGAAACATCCGCACTGCCCGCACTCGTTGGCGGTGATACCGCCAACTCGCACAGTTGTGCGGATAGAAGTGTTTTTTGGTGTGGCAAAGCCACACCAAAAAAGTAATCAAAAAATGCCCGCTGTGCGGGCATCAACCTGGTTTTTCGACAGGCAGAGCCGAAAGGAACTATCATCCTTTCGGCTTTCTGGTTTCTATATCACGTCAGAAGCACTTTCCGTCCTTGCAGTCCTCGGTGTTTCCACAGCGATAGCACAGCTCGTTTGCGCACTGTGCGTTCTCTTTCAGTGCAACGATATTCTTCACAGTGGTTTCGGCTATGTTTTCCAGCGCGTCCTCTGTAAGGAACGCCTGATGAGAGGTCACCAGCACATTCGGCATGGAGATAAGTCGGGCAAGCGTGTCGTCCTCCATGATGTGACCCGAGCAGTCCTCAAAGAAGAAATCGGACTCCTCCTCGTATACATCAAGGCAGGCGGCACCGACCTTGCGGGATTTGATGGCTGCCAGCAATGCCTCAGCATCCACTAACGCACCACGGGAGGTATTAAGAAGCACCACGCCCTGCTTACACTTTTCAAGGGAGGTATCATCGATGACATGATAGGTTTCGTCTGTTAGCGGGCAGTGAAGCGAAATAATGTCGCTGCTCCTGAACAGCTCATCGAGCGAGGTGTAACGAATAGTATCGCCATTATCGAGACCCTGCGCCGGAAACTTGTCATAAGCGAGGACCTTCATACCAAAGCCACGGCAGATATCGATAAACACACGTCCGATACGGCCTGTACCGATGACTCCGACCGTCTTTCCGTGCAGATCAAAGCCTGTAAGCCCTGCAAGACTGAAATTGAAATCCTTAGTACGGATGTATCCCTTATGGATACGGCGCACCGAGGTCAGCAGCATAGCCATAGTATGCTCCGCCACCGCATAGGGCGAGTATGCAGGCACCCTCACCACATGAAGCTTACCGAAAGCGTGCTTCATATCCACATTGTTGAAGCCCGCACAGCGCAGCGCAACGATCTTTACGCCCATATCATACAGGTGGTCAATCACAGCGGCATTTACAGTATCGTTAACAAACACGCACACACCGTCATAACCGTGGGCAAGCTCTGCCGTGTCCTCATTGAGCTTTGTTTCAAAATATTTGAACTTTATCCCGTACTGAGCGCCGTACTTCTCGAAGGACGGCTTGTCGTAGGGCTTGGCATCAAAAAAAGCGAATTTCATTATATCTGCTCCTTGAAAATTATTTTGCTGTATGTATATAATATTTCTAAAAAAACGTAAGTAATTCAGAAAAATAAATTTAATCTCAGTGTCTGATACTGATATATCACTTCTGATTTTATAGCTTCGGATATGTTTTCAAAAATGACCCGTGAAAACTCACGGGTCATAGTTTGCTTTGGATGCACGTTTTCTATGCGGCAGGAACACGCCCTTTATTCGTCGTATTCAGCGATGATCGCTTCAACAAGCGGTGCCATCTCGTTTACCTTCTGAGTCCACGAGTCCTCGCCAAAGGTGCAGTCGATCTGGGTCTGGCAGATGTATTTCTTCATATCTGCACCAAATCCGAACAGATCCTCAATAACAAAGCCGAACTTCTCAGGATCGCACATCTCTCTCCAGAGATCATACAGCTCGGGATCCCATGTCATCTGCCACTTCTGCATACCCTCGTACTTGCCTGCGGTATAGGTGATCTTTGTGGGAGAAACATGGTCGTTTCTGATCTGCTGCTTGATATTCTCGTCAGTCTCATACAGACGGTTGCACATGATGAAATCAATAGCGCCGTCGATGTTCTTTGCACCTCTGGGTATCATGTAGCCGAAGCAGCTGGAAGCCTGATAATATGCATCAGCCTTAGGATCACGAGGGAAAGGAACAAAGCCAAAATCGGATATTGTGTCGTGGATATCGTTCTCAACTCCTGAGGGGTTCTGGATGTTCTCTGTGCAGGCGATATACGTCCACTCAGGCTCAAGACCGAGGAACAGGATCTTATCGCTTACAGTGGAGAATACCTGGGGAGATACCCAGTCACCATGAGGATGGCTGGTAGGATAAAGCAGACCGTTTCTGCCCATCTCCTCCATAAACTCAACAGCTCTGGTCACATCAGGGTGCTGGAGGTTGTTGATGATGGTGCCGTCGGGAAGCAGATCCACTACAACAACACCTGTGGTGTTGACAAATGCGTTTACAGTGTTGTCAGTGCAGTAATAGCCGATATTTTCGTCGGAAAGATTACAGAAATCAAGCATCAGCTGGCGCCATGTATCCCATGTCCACTCGCCCTTCATGTAAAGGTCAAAGGGATCATCAAGACCTGCTTCGGCAATGGTCTTGCGGTTATAGTTGAGCGCATAGCTTGTAACTATTCTGTGAGGGAAATAGTAGTGCTTGCCCCTGTACTCAAAGGCATCGATAAGATCTCTCATCTCTGCCCAGATGGGGTCGTCGATATCAAGATGCTCGTCAAGAGGCTCGTACATATTCTTGCTTACGCCAAAGGGAAAAGCCTCCAGCTCGTATGTAAGCAGGTCGGGAGAATCATCAGCCGCAATAAGCGTAGCCAGCTTCTCAAAATACGCCTCACCGAAAGCGGCGGATGTCCACTCGATAGTACCGCCGTAGGTATCAGACTCAAAGATATTTACCTGCTCCTCACCCTTCTGGTCAACGGTTATGTCATAATAACCGAGATACTTGACAACGCCTGCATTTCCGCTTGGCGTATAAGTGCTTGTATCAAGATCCTTTATCTCCGCATCGGTAGCAGCGTTTGCGTCAGGATCTGTTGTGGTATTGGCACCGTTTGTCGTGGAAGTGGCATCAGGTGCGAGCTGAGCGCCGCTATCGGACGTGCCTGAACCCGAAGCTACCACCTGCTCATCACAGGCTGTCATGCCGAGCAGCATAGCTGATACCAGGCAGCAGCTCAGTATTTTTTTAAGATGTTTCATCAATTTACCTCCCATAAGATAAGTATGATCAAAGGCATCTCCGCCTTTGCAATAACTTAATTTAATTATACCACCTTATTTTAAGTTAGTCAAGCACTAAACAGACATTATATACCAATCACCTCACATGATCGATCTGCAAAATCCTGAAAGCCAATATCATCAAACAACTGATATACCCCATAAACGTACATATAAGTTCTCATGTATGAGTTTTGTGTTCATAATCCGATGCGTTTACGCATAAAATTGTGAAAAAGGAAACGTCCAACACAAAGCAGCTTTTATGGGGGTGCAACAGTTTGAAAGCCAGATCCGGTCTAATTGAGGATTCCAATCAGGAAAGATGTGTCATACTCGGACATTACATAGTAGAAAACAACGCCACAGTACGCAGTACGGCAAAGCAGTTCGGAATTAGCAAAAGCACGGTGCATCAGGATATCACTTCAAAGCTAGAGCAGGTAAACCGACAGCTCCACGACGAGGTCAAGCAGGTGCTAGACCGAAACAAGCAGGAGCGGCATCTGCGGGGAGGGCAGGCGACCAAAGAGAAATACGCCGCCATATCGGTGAAAAAAAGCAGACATATTTAACATCAGGCCGCCCGAGGAGCAGTGCTTTTCGGGCGGCACTTTTATGTGAAAAATATTTTTTGCAAAACGCAACCAAAAGAGGAGATTAATTGTTATAATATATGAAGGGAGAACGAAGTTCTCCCATGCAGCCGAATGGCTGCAGCAATTTGCGAAGCAAATTGGATTTATATATTTCAAGGTTCGCCCAGCCGTCCAAATCTCTGATTTGGGCAACGGCGTGCGGTTCTTATAATATATGAAGGGAGAACGAAGTTCTCCCATGCAGCGATACACATTAAAAGAGATGATAACACCGTCAAGCGGCGTTGATATAAAACTATCTCCAACGGGAGGTGCAGTAATGGAAGATGTGAAAATAATAGAGCTGTTCTTTGAGCGCTCAGAGCAGGCGCTGACCGAAACTCAGGGGAAATACGGCAGTCTGTGCGGCAGGATAGCCTACGGAATACTCGGAAACCATGAGGACGCAGAGGAGTGCGTCAGCACAAGCTATGTAAAGCTGTGGAACGCTATTCCGCCGAAGCGCCCCGAGTCGCTGTGCGGCTACCTTTGCAGGATAGTGCGCAATACGGCACTGAATGCCTGCGATATCATTGCACGAAGAGGCATAGAGGAGCAGTACGAGGAGCTTGCCGAGGTACTACCCGACAGCAGTACAACTGAGTCACGCTATGACAGCAGGCAGATATCCGAGTACATCAACAGCTTCCTGGAAAAGCAGAGCAAAAAGAACAGAATAGTATTTGTGGCAAGGTATTTCTATAACCTCAGCCTTGCGGACATCTCGGAGAACACGGGAATGAGCGTAACTGCCATAAAGAGCAGCCTGCTCCGAAGCCGTAAGGCACTGCGCAGGTATCTTTCGGAAAGGGGTGTTGAAGTATGAGCATGGATTTCTGGAACAAAGTGACCGAGAATATCAGCGATAAGTTCACTGACGAAGCTGCGGAGTACTTTGCATCCCACGCACCGCAGGAGCTAGGCCCAGAGGACTGCACAGACTACCGTGGTATCCCCACCGAAATAAAGACAAGCAGTGCGCAGAAACCTAAAAATCGCCGCCTTAAGCTGTTTGCCGGCATTGGCGCAGTTGCGGCAGCAGTACTTGTTCTGATCGGCACCGTTGTGATCGTCCGTTTCAACCGCCCCGACCTTGTAGGAAGCCAGCCCACCGATGTGACGACAGATACCGCCGACAGCACAGACAGTACCGACACTCCCGACACAGCCGAGCCTGTCATTCCCGATGCGCCTGAGGATAACGCCATCTCCATGACAGATTTCTATAAGGCTTCGTTTAATGATAATAAGAGCGGCTTCACCGCAAAGCAGTTCGCTGATATTGCACTGCCGACAATACCTGCGGAGCTGTCGCTGATGGATTACCTCACCGACGGGCAGCGTGAGAGCCTGTCCGAAGCCGAAATAAACGCTCTGCATACGCTGCGCTTTGACGAAAGCTCGGACCATGTCTACGGCATATATATGCAGGACCTCATGACCACCACCGCAAAACGCTATGACGTTTACCGCAGCAACCAGACGGGCGTGAGTTTCGACCGTGAGGATTACGAGTTCGTGTATCTCGGCTGTTTCGAGCTGGACGGAAAGCAGTTCTCCTCCCATGTCGATCCCGTGATAACGGAGAACTATATCTTCTGGCACCTTGATATCAGCGACGATCCTGTCGGAAAGCTCGCAGTAATGAAGCTTTCAGACGGCGAGGTGTTTTTCCCTGTGGACAAGGGCGGAACATCCATCCCTGCGATGACCCCTACTCATACGGGAACAGACGAGATAACATGGTTTGACAAGGATGGCAATATGTGCAGAGTAAGCCTTGACGTTTCACGTGGAGGTACCTGCTCCGAGACCTTTGTGCCTGTCCTTGATGTACTCCCCTGCACCCATGCCGACCTCGGTTGTAACGCAGAGGACAGGAACGGATATGCCGTGATATGCTTCAGGGACGATGAACATAATATAACGAATGAGATAGAAACAGGCTGTCCTTCTGACCGCTTCGACCTTATCGACGCTGACGGAAACCGTCTTGTATGGTGCCGCCGGAACGCCGACGGCACTGATACGGTATACTGCCATTTCGTGCAGAGCGGTATGCGCTACAAGTACAAGCTTGACGGCAATGTCGGCCACAAGACACGCCTTGTCGGACGATACCTGCTTGTATATGATCTGGTATACGGACAGGAACAGATGACACTTGTGGATTTTGCGGCAGAAAAACGATATGTTTCTGTGACCCCCGAGATATTGCTCCCCGACCCCACCGCATGGCCCGTAATGGATCTGTATAAGGGCGACGACCCCGAGCTTCTGGAGTTCTGCACATCTCTCAGCCCCGAGATGGAAAAGAGGAATGAGCAGTATATAAAGGACGCTCTTGCAGGCGATACACATTATGACCCTGAGTCTGTTCAGGATCTGCTGGAAAACGGAAATCTCGGGTATTATGCAAATGCTCCGTATTATGTAAAGGCGGACCACGGCGAATTCTGGATGAAATCATACGCCGAATATATGGGAATGGATTCGGGTTATCACGAGTTTTATTTCCGTGACGAAAACGGCTTCAGACTTCTGTGCTCCTATGAGGGAGGTATGCTTTATTCGGGCTTTGTCTGCGATGGCGAATATCTGTACTATATGTACAGAAACACAGACGAAATGACCGACAAGCTCTTCCGCATAAAGCCTGCCGCTGTCGGAGCGTCTGAAAACTGCTATATCGAGGAGCTGTACGATGCGACCCTTGAGATACCGTCGTTTGGACAAGAGTTGTGGGACGGATATCCCACTATGTATCTCAATAAACAGTTCAGCGGAAAACGCAATAAGCTTTACGTGGAGCTGAATTACTTCGGATACGACCCTCAGGTGGAGCGTGTGGATAAGCTGGTGTTCAACTCGGATATGGAGATCATCAGCAACGAAAGCACAGGCTACGGTGTAAGCTATTACGGCGGAAAGATGTACCTGCATTACAAGGATTTCGGGGGCAGCAGCGGTTCGCAGATGGAGCATAATATGCTGTATAAGGTCTCCGACATCGACACCGAGCTTATGGAGCTTGGAAATGCAAAGCTTGCGGACGCTGTAAAGCTGTTTCAGATAAACAACGGCCTTGCCTCCCGCAAGGAGAATGACACATACAGCGGCGACAGCAGCTATGCTGCGATAGCCTCGCAGTATGGCGGCTTTGAAGGCATCGAGAAGCTTTACAACAGCACCTTTGCCCCCAATATGTACGATTATGGTGGCGCATATTATGCGACCTCCTGCCCCTCCCCCACTCCGTGGATGAAAGACAGCGACAGGTCTGCATCCACGCTATGGAGCGAGCTTAACGGAAAGATGAAGCTCTCGGGCGACAAGGTGTATGTACAGCACAACGACCCCGAAATGGCTGAATTGTGGACCGTCATAGACGGTATACTGGAAAAGAGCGAGAACCGCATAGTATATCTGCTGTGTACTATCGATGATTTTGCAAAAAATGGCGACTATACCACATACAGCTTTCAGCACTCCGAGATGATACTTGAAAAGCTCGGCGGCGAGTGGCTGATAACACAGATACGTCCCCGTCTCGGCAACGAGTACGGCACAGAAAACCGTGAAGAGCTTATCGACGCAGGCGTTGAAAGGCTTGGCAGCAGAAAGTCCTACGTGGATATCCAGTGCGACTTTATCGAGAAGGACGGCGGCATCGTTATCGGCACAGCCGAGGAAGACATAGATTTCGACGGAGCAAAGGAGCTGCTTATCTGTTACACGCTCAGAGGCGAGCGCAGGATAAAGGTGATGGAATGTATCGAGGACGCCTATTGGCAGCACAAGACCGAGATAAAAAGCGAGCTATTCGAGGGTATCACATCACTTACATGGGATACCTTACAGCGTTATGACGGCGAGGGCGGACAGTTCTATTACTTCACCCTGAGGGATGACAGAGAGGATTACGTGGTGAGGATAACCTGCGAGCAGGATGAATATAATCCACGTATAATACGCTACAATGTCACAAGACACACCGATGTTGCACCCGAAAAGGGCGAGTGGGAGCGCATAACCGAGGAGCTTGAAGCCGAGGGCATGACCGTAAGAACGGCACAGCAGCTTGATATCGACTGGGACAACGATCAGGAATATGTGTTCCTTGTGGACGCAGGCGGCTCCAATCGTCTGTACATCTACGAGAACAAGGGCGGTCTGCTCAGGCAGGAAAGCTTCATCACAAGCGGAATGAGGTTCGTAGGGGATGATTTCGTCTTAAAGCCTTACAGCGGAATGTACGGAAACTTCTGGTACTACGAGTTCGATTACAGCGGCAACGCCATGACCGCCCATGTCTACGCGCGGATAGAAAAGAACTACAACGGCTACGAGGGCGTGTATCTGTACTCAAACGGTACAATAAGCTACACGGACATCGCAGTGCCCTTTACAACGGAGTTCTGGCGCAAAGGCTGGGACTACAACGACGTAGCCATCGGCGTTGACTACGGCGATATCTCAAAGGCGGAATACGAAGCGCTTATAAAGGACCTTAAAATGTCAGAATACGTGGATGATATCGAGGGCTACACAACGCTTATGGAGAACCCGAGGGTGTATTCTGTCAGCGGCACCTCTGCCGAGCTGGATATTATAGGATCGCTGATGGTGCAGATGTATATGGAGGACCTCAGTGGCTACGGAAGCGGCTATGATACCGAGCGCACATTCAGCGTGCATTATTCCCGTGTTGACGGTGCGAAGCTGTATCCCATAGCTGATATCCCCGAAAACAGCAAGTGGAACGTCACCGCCGAGGAGCGTGCCTTTGAGGAGGCTTGGATAGTTGAGCCGGACGGGCACTTTGCATGGTTCGGTAAGATGTACGGGCTGATGGGCGGAAGCTCGATGCCGTTCAGTGCCATCAACGATAATCCCTGCTTCCTGCTGTGGAGAGACGGCAACGAACACTACCTGCGCTCCCGTGCATTCAACGGCAGGCAGGAGCAGTACATGACCAATCAGCAGCTGAGCGACTGGGTGGAGGATAATCTTTCAGATGCGCTTGCACTTGAAAAGCTGTTCTATTTAAGCTGCAACTACGACAATGTTTCGTCTGAGATGCTGCACGATGGCAAGCTGGACGTTACGGAGTCCGAGTTCAATGTCAACGGCTTCACCACTGTGGCGCAGGTGCAAGCGGAGGTAGACAGGCTGTACGCCTGTGTTGGCAAGGAGAAGCTTGTAGCCTCCGACCGCTTCAGCGACAAGGACGGCAGGCTGTATGTCGCTCCCACAAGTGTGGGCTTCCCGATAGAAAGCTATGCCGGCGGTGACACGATAGAGATACTCAGCCAGAACGGCGACATGATATGCTTCTCGATAGGGATAAACAGCATGGTGTATCCCGATCAGGGCTATCAGCCCGCATCAAGGGTCATCACGATAAAGCGTGATAACGGAACCTGGAAGCTTACGCATCTTGTTATGCTCATCTGAATACAACAGCGCCCCTGAGGATTTCTCAAGGGCGCTCTTATTATTTGCAGTATTTATTCGGCGTCGCCTGCTGCGAACTGGCTCTCATGTCTTGTGAAGAAGTCGGTTCTGGGAGGCAGGAACTTAAGCTTGTGCTGTGCACCTGTGAAGAATGTCAGCGGCTCAAGGATGGTATCCCAGGACCAGATGCGGTCATCCACCTGCAGATACTCCTGCAGCTTCTCTGTGCCGAAAGGAGCCATCGGGTGAAGCAGCACACCTGCGATACGGATGATGTAGAACAGGTTTGCAAGAGCCTGTGCAGCCTCGTCCCTGGGGACATCCTCGCTGCCGAGAGTTCTTGCCATATACTTGCTTCCGTTACGAATATAGCTGTCAAGCACGTAAGTGCACTGGTGGAAGTTGAACTTAGCCATGTGACGCTCGTACTCAAGGACTGCTTTCTTAGCCTCCTCAAGGAACTTCTCCTCGGGTGCGAGGTCGGGCATAACGCCGTCGAACAGCTTCTGTGTGGTATAGAACGCTGTACGGATCATACGGTTGTATACATTGGAGAGCAGCAGGCCATCCTTTACTACGGGATCGGCCTCGTCGGGCTTTGCATCGGGGTTAAAGGGCTTGGGCATGAAGCTTACGGAACGCTGTCCCAGACCGAGACCCAGCCAGTGCATACGGAGCTGCTCGGGAGTATAGAAGTTAAGCAGGTCGTCAGCCATTGGGGGCTTTACAGCGCCCGAGCTGGACGCTTTCTTATCGAGGAACAGGATGTGGTGATTTGCCACGATCAGCGGGAGCTGAAGCTCGCCCTCTGCGGGAGTAGCGGTCTTGTCTGCACTCTCCTGCTGTGCCATCCACATAGCAGGCTCTGCAACACCGTAGAAATAGATGTTATCCTGTCCGATGAACTGATATACGTTAGATTCCTTGCTGCACCAGAAATCCTTCCACTCTGCACGGTCATGTCCGATCTGCTCAAGGTAGGTCTGGGTAAAGGAGATGGGTGCCCACAGGGACTCGGGCCATACCCATACTGTCAGGCCCTCAACATCCTCCATCTTAGGAGCGGGAACGCCCCACTCGATGTTGCCTGTAAGTCTGAAAGGCACAAGGGTCTTGCCTGTACGATAACGGATGCCGTTCTGTGTGAGGATACGGCAGGCATCGTCACAATCGGAAAGGGTGGTGAACTCGATGGTGAAGCTGGGCTTCTTGGGCTCTTCAAGGTAATTGTGCGCAGGCATGGAGTCCCTGAGGGAAAGATATTTCTCCTCAAACTCACGCTTAACGTAGATAACGGGGGGCTTCAAGAACTCGCCGATGGTCTTCCACACAACGGGACGGATGTCCTTACGCTTCTGAAGCTCTGCTACCCAGTCCTGAAGCAGCTTCTCGTAATCACGGAGCTTGAAGTACCAGTTTGTAACGGGCTTCATTGTGGGAGTTTCACCTGTCAGTGTGCTGACGGGGTTCAGAAGATTTTCGGGCATATACTGATGTCCGAGGTCGCACTCGTCTGCATAACCCTTTTCGGAGGTGCAGCCCTCAACGGGGCACTTGCCCACTACCTGACGGCCATTGAGGAAAACGCCTGCTTTCTCGTCAAAGAACTGCATGGTGGATATCTGATTGAGCTGTCCCTTTGCATAAAGGGAGGTGAGGAAGCGGTCTGTCACCTCTGCGTGGATCTCCTTGGAGCGTCCCAGCCCCGAAGCCGCAAACAGATTGGGCTTGATGCCGTAGGCTCTGAGAGTTGCTTTCTGCTTCTCATGATTGCCTGTCACGAACTCCTCAAGGCTGCCCTCGTACTCGCCCTTTGCGACCTTCTGACGCCATCCCTCTGCGATGGGAGAGCCATAGCAGTCGGTACCGCTGACGAAGATCACGTTCTCCTCACCAATACGGTCACGCAGGAAACGTGCGTAGGTATCAGCAAACACCAGCATACCGCCGACGTGGCCGAAGTGAAGCTCCTTGTTGCCATAGGGCATACCGCCTGTTACAACGGCACGCTTGGGGAACTCGGGACGGGGGATCTCAAACGCCTTTGGCTTTCCGTCGGGCGTGTTATTTTTGTTGGACATTGTTTTAATTCCTTCTTTCAGATTAAGATAATATTACAGTTTATTTTACCACAAATCACTTATAAATGCAAGTATTTTGCTTAAAGATGTTATCACTTACAGCAACATAATGTTGTTTCCGACTGACAAATCGCCAACTCGCCCTAACCGCAGCATTCCATCGAAAATGCGCTTGGCAGAATGCACAAAAATACTTGACAAAGTGAGTAATAAATGTTAATATAATAAATAGCGATGCGAAACAACGCATTTGTTAATATGTAAAAAATAGGAGTGTAACCATGTTCAAGACCTTTGAGGAAGCAAAAAAATTCTGCACCGACAACGGCGTAAAGATGCTGGACTTCAAGATGGTAGATCTTGACGGCCGCTGGAGGCACATCGCCATCCCCGAGAGCCGCTTCGTTCCCGATCTTATGGAATCAGGTATCGGCTTTGACGGCTCCAACTACGGCTTTGCACCCGTTGAAAAGAGCGATATGATCTTCATCCCCGATCTTTCCAGCGCATCACTCGACCCCTTTGCAGAGGTGACTACCCTCTCCATGATAGGCGATGTCTACGTTATCGCAGACGAGAACTACCGCTTCAATCAGGATCCCAGAAACGTATCCAAGCACGCTGTGGAATATCTCAAGTCGACAGGTATCGCTGATGAGATGATAATCGGCCCCGAGTTTGAGTTCCACATCTTCGATAATGTTGCATACAGTGTAAAGCCCGAGGAGATGAGCTTCTCTGTTGATACAAGACAGGCTTCCTGGAACTCTGCTTATGCAGACTCCAACAACAAGGGTTATATAACTCCCGGTCACAGAGGATATCACGCAGATCTCCCCAACGACATCACATACGACCTCAGAAGCCGCATCTGCCTTATGCTTGAGGAGCGTGGCATCAAGGTCAAGTACCACCACCACGAGGTTGGCGGCAGCGGTCAGGTAGAGATCGAGGTAGAGCTTGGCGAGATGACAAAGATGGCAGACAACACCATGAACATCAAGTATATGGTAAAGAACGCCGCTTTACAGGAGGGCAGAACAGCAACCTTCATGCCCAAGCCCATCTACAGCGAGGCAGGCAACGGTATGCACGTTCACATGCTGCTGTTCAAGGACGGCAAGCCTGTATTCCACGATCCCAACGGCTATTCCGAGCTATCCGAGACCGCACTCTACTTCATCGGCGGTCTGCTTAAGCACGCACGTTCTCTCTGCGGCTTCACAAACCCCTCTACAAACTCCTACAAGCGTCTCGTTCCCGGCTTTGAGGCTCCCGTTACTATCGGCTATGCCACCTCAAACCGCAGTGCCGTTATCCGTATCCCCGCTTACGCAAAGGCTCCCGACAAGCGCCGCTTTGAGCTGCGCAGCCCCGACGCTACCTGCAACCCCTACTATGCGTACTCCGCTATCCTTATGGCGGGTCTTGACGGCGTAAAGAACAAGATCGATCCCAGCAAGTGCGGATGGGGTCCCTTTGACTTCAACCTGTACAACCTCTCCGATGAGGAAAAGGCAAAGATCCAGTCCCTGCCCACTACCCTCGACGAGGCTCTCGACGCTCTCGAGGAGGATCACGACTACCTGATGGAGGGTGGCGTATTCCCCGAAAGACTCATCGAGATCTGGATCAAGAAGAAGCGCTCCGAGGCTGCTGCGATCAATAAGATCCCCCACCCTGCCGAGTTCGCTAATTACTACGATCTTTAATAAACAGCCACTACTAAAATCGGCGGAGCCAATTGACTCCGCCGATTTTTTATTTGATCTTGAACTTGCCGCTGCTCTGAAGCACAAAGGTCCTGCCCTCGTCAAGATAGGGGATGCGTACTGAATGAAGTACATTTCCGTCAACATCGGAAAGCACCAGCGTTTCCCTTGCCTTGATGCTGAAGTTTGCCTGTAGCTGCATCAGTGACTCGGGGGTCTTGTTGTTCTTCATTACTATAAGAAGCTCGCCGTGCGCAGGTATCTCTGCGGCAGGGACGCTCCACTCCTTAAGAGTGGTCTCGTCATCTGTAAGATACAGACCGCTGATGGTGATATCCTCGTCATTAGGATTGTAAAGCTTTATCCAGCCTGCATTTACATCGGTGCATACAGCACTTATCTTTACAGGCTGATCCTGCTGCGGAAGCTTTTCGGTATGCAGCTTTGCATAAACGTTTCCGTCCACCGCCATATCGGCTGTGATAACGACCTCGGGAGTGGTGTACTCCACATCGTTTATCACCCACTTCACGAACTTGTACCCATCGTATATCTCGGCACGTAGCGTAACGGAGCAATTATCGAAATATGTACCGTAGACCACTCTGTTTACCGCTTTCTGTGTGCTGAGGAAGATATCCGCACCATCGTTGCAGGTGGCCGACACATCATAGAAGCTGAGCGGAAGTCCCAGCTTGTTTACCATGTCGCTGTAAACATAGCCCTTGCGGTTCTCTGCAAAATTGCGTATCTGCTCTCTGCTGTCAGCAAATGTGCCCTCATGCGCCCACTCTGAGGTTATTCCAAGCTTCAATGCGTGCATCTGCTCGGGATCGCTTATCTCGATAAGCTCGTCCAGCACCTCTTTGATATGATCGGGACTGAAAGCGTAGGCGGTAAGATCGCACATGATAGTTGCATAAAGCTGACGCATATCGTCACGTGCAAGAAGCGCATTGAGCGCCTTGCTCTTGCCGCTCATGTGTCTGCCGCTGAGAAGATCGGACAGGGTCATCATCTTGTAGCCCTCGCCGTACAGTGCCCACGCATACTCTGCGTCAAAGAACAGGAAGCGCCACTTGCCGTCCATGAATTCCGACGTTATCTCCTCGCCCTCGGCGGGATAATAGCGGAATGCCTTGAAGTTGTTGCCCGGCCAGTCCTTGTTGGAGATGAATATCTGCATACAGTAGTACTGCATCAGGTTCTCAACATCCACAAGCTCGCAATATTCCTCGAATATCTTATCGTTGGTGAGGTCCTTGTCGTAATACTCTGTCATCGCAAGGTAATCCTTGAGGGGCTGTTCTATTACTTCGCCCTCCTCGGGCTCGGGGATCTCGATGTTCTCGATTATTCCGTACTGCTCCTTATTTCCGCCGAACTGGGTAGCAAGATAATCCTCGTTGAAGTTCTCGTGGAGCCAGGAGTAGCCGTAGTATTCGCCGTTGAGGAACACTGCACAGGGAGTGGTGTTCTGTATGCAGGGGAAGCCGTAGTCCTGAGCAAGCTGCTGGGAAAGCTCGTCACGCACACCTGCAAATTCACGGTCGTTTGCACCGTTTCGGAGTGTAAGTCTGTCGTATTCGAGGATGGGATTGCCCTCTGCGTCCACAGCGTCGTCAAAGAAAGCGTACTTGAACTTGCCGTTTTCGGGATCGTATTCCGTTCTTGCTATAAGACGGAAGGATTTCTGGTCCACTACTCTGGAATAGCCGCCTACAACTCGTGCACCTGCCGCCTGAGAGATAACGTTGTCACCGTCGCTCTCAAACACCTCGACATACATATCACGCTCGGACTCCCTGCCGCTCATGTAGTAATTACCCGGAGCATTGTAGGGGATCTCCTGATTGGGATGCTCCGCAACATAGTCGTCGTAGATCTTACCGGGAACAGCGATGCCGTACTCGTAATCGTACAGGTTATAGGGATCGGTGCTCAGCACGAAAACCAAGGTATCCTCGGAGAAGCGGTCCTCAACGTCCATGCCCATTACAAAGCTTCTGGTATGTATCCTGCTTGCTGTGCCGTCCACTACCGAGATGGCTTTGATGGTGGTGACCCTTACATCGGGACCTGCGTTCAGCAGTATCGCGCCATCGTAAAGGTGTGCGGGGATGATCTCGGGATCGTTTCCGTCGGTGGTGAAGTATATCTGCGCATTTTCAGCGGCAGTAAGCTCCACCTCGATATTTTCGGAATAGAAATCCGCCGCGTGGGAGAAGCCGATGCCCTCGTCCGCCACAGTGATCTCGCCCTCGCTGTTTCCGGGAGTGGTGGTGGAGAGTGTAAGCTCGCCGTCCTCACCGAGCGTTGCCGATACCTTTAAAGGATCGGGCGGGAATATGTTATACAGCACTGCCGCCGCAATACCGATAACAAGGATGATAACTAAAAGAATGATTCTGTTCATAATATTCTCCAAAAGCAGGTCAGTTGCTGTCCTTGCGGAACTCTTCCTCCATGCGTGCATAGAATTCAGGCATCGCCTTTCTGAAGTTAAGCGGTCGGAAGGTTTCAGCGTCAACAAATCCATGGGAGCTTGTACCCTCGCACAGCACTGCGTCCTCGCCCTTTTTGGTGACAGTGTAGCCGAACTCTATTCGTGCAGGGGTAAATCTTGTGATCTTTGTGGTGACGATGAGCTGATCGTCATATTTTGCAGGGAGATGATACCGGCAGGTTATTCCTGTAACAGGAAGCATTACACCCTGCTTTTCCATCTCACAATAGCTCAATCCTACGCTTTTGATATAGTCAGTGCGTGCCACCTCAAACCATATTGGATATACCGAGTGGTGCACCACTCCCATACAGTCCGTTTCAGCATAGCGCACAGTGATCTCTGAATACGAAGCCATCTTACAGCTCCTCTCTGTGGGACTGGATAAGTCTCACGGCATACGCAACCGCCTTATCGGGAGCAAAACGGCTCAGGGTCTTGCCTGACATGATGACCTTTGACGGTACTATCATAAATCTGCCGCCGAACATCTCACGCACAGCGTATTCTGCGACGAATTCGCTGCTCTGAGGAGGCATCGTGAAGCTCACACCTGCCTTGTCCATGAACTCCGTTTCAACGGGTCCGGGGCACAGAACCGAGATATACACTCCGCTCTTGCGGCAGCGCAGCTCCTCATATACAGCCTGCGACATACGCAGCACATAAGCCTTTGAGGCGTAGTAGGAAGAGAACAGCGGTCCCGGGAAAAATCCTGCCGAGCTTGCGGTATTCAGGATATATCCATTTCCACGCTTCACAAAATCCTTTACGAACAGCTTGAACAAAATGTGAAACGCACGTATATTGATATCAAGAAGCTCAAGCTCCTTTTTCAGAGAGGTCTCGGTGAACTCACCAAAAACGCCGACTCCTGCGTTGTTTACAAAAATGTCGATATTGTGCTTCTGCACACGCTTGTGCAGCTCAATGCACTGCTCAGCGGAGGAAAGATCGGCGGTGATTATCTTGACCTTGACGCCGTACTGCGTGGTAAGCTCCTCTTTAAGAGATACCAGCCTGTCCTTTCTTCTCGCAGTGATGATAAGGTTTATTCCGTGCTTTGCGAGGGAACGTGCAATGTCACGTCCTATACCTGCGCTTGCACCAGTGACTAATGCAATCATTCGGTTTCCTTTCGGGCCATCTTACTGCTTGATGACCTTTGTAGTTGATCCGTCAGCCTCCTTGATGTATACTCTGTCAAGCTGACCCATAAGGCTTGCCTTGAAATCCTCACGGTACTCGTCACGGAGCTTCTGCTGCTCCGCCTTCTCCTCGTCGGTAAGTCCCTCGGACTTTGCCTTTCTTGCAAGCTGATTTATTCTGTCGATCTTTGCTTTTTCCATTTTGTCTCCTTAACCCTTGTACTGCGGCTTAAAGAAGCGGAAGGGCGGCAGCGGTACGCCGTTCTCGCAGTCAAACAGGGTGATATCGTCAGTGTAATTCGTCCAGAGATATCGTACAGCAACAGGCTCGTTAACACCCGATACATGGATGACCTCGCTGCCTATCTCACAGTTCCACGCTTCTCTGTCGGCTATCTCAGCCTGTGCAGGAACGAAAACTCCGTCGGCGCCCGCTATCTCAAAGCCGTGGATCTCTCCGCTCTCACCCTTAATCTCAAGTGAGTTTGCGGTGGTGATGAAGATATCGGCACTGTCGCTGTTCCACTTTACCTGATATGCATCGGGATTGTTTGTCGCGATCTCGTCCTCTTCAAGGAGCGCACACTCGTAATATCCGTCAAGTGCCGCAAGGCAGAAGCGGTGACCGGGAAGCTCCTTGTTTTTTGGATGTATCTCGCTGAACTCGCCGCAGTCGGTAAGTACCGCAAGTGCTGCATGGCGGTCGGTCTTTGCGGTCCTTGCCTGAGCCTCACGGATAAGGCACCAGTGCTTTATATCCTCATCGGCAGACCAACGGTGCATGGGAAGCTGACCGATAACGAAGAACAGCTCAGGATCGTTCCAGTCGTCACGCCAGTTTCTTATCATCTGATTAAGAAGTGTATAATACATCTCGGGACGATGATCGTCGCTCTCGCCCTGATACCATATAACGCCTGTCATTGTATAGGGAGCGATACGCTTTATCATGCTCTCGTGAAGCACACCCGGACTCATGGGATTGAGTGGTGATGCAGGACCGGGGTACTTGTTCTCGCCGCAGTATTCAAGACAGCCGCTCCATGTGGGGTCGGGAGTCGTTGTGTAGTATTCTGCGCTCTTTCTCTCCCAGTTTGCGTGATATTCCTGATAATCACGATAATCCTTCAGAAGCTCCTCAATTGTTTTGCCCGCAACAGCTGCGTCATATTCCTCAAAATACACCGAGGTCTCGCCTGTTGCATAGGTCCTGTCCATCCAGGCCGACGCCGATGTGCCGCCCCAGTTACAGCCGATGATACCGACAGTCATGCCCCATTCCTCGGCAAGCTCCTTTGCGAAGTAGTATCCCACTGCGCTCCATGCCTTAGCGGATTCTTTGTCTTCAAACAAATTCCACTGTGAGAGCTTCTCATGCTCAAAAAAGCTTTCATCAGCTATGCTCATTTTCTGAGTGTAATAGAAGCGCACATTGGGGCAGTCGTTTTCAAGACTCTCTTTGCCCGTGGTGCAGTTCTGAAGCTCGAACTCCATGTTGCTCTGTCCGCCTGCAAGCCACACTGCGCCCACCGCAACATTCTTAAAGGTCACTGTGTCCTTTCCGTCACCTACGATAAGCTCCACGCAGTCCTGTGCAGGCTGAGGCGGCAGCACTGCAAGCCATCTTCCGTCTCTTACGACTACCGAAGCGCTTGCAGCCTCGTCGCCGGTTATTCTAACTGTTACCACAGTGCCGTCAACACCTGTTCCGAACACGTTTATCGGCTTGAGATACTGAAGCACCATATTGTCACTGAATATCTGAGCCGTTTTAAAATCAGCCATAATCTTTATGTCCTTTCAAATTGTAAAAAGTAAAGAGGCTACTATTCTCCACTATACTCTATACTAGTATTTTACAGCTTAATCAATCAATTGTCAAGTATCCGGTAAAACGTTTTCACAAAACGCTCACTTTGTAGGCAAAAATATACTTTTCAGACAGACCGAAGACCCGTGAAAATGCTTCACGGGTCTTGATGCGTATACAACAATGTTATTGCTTACAGGAAGATGTACTTCAGGATGAACAGCACTGCAAGAACATACATCACAGGGTTGATCTGCTTTGCCTTGCCGCAAACGAGGTTAAGAATCACATAAGAGATGACGCCGAGAGAGATACCCTCGGAAATGCTGTAGAACAGCGGCATCGCAATAATGCAGAGGTAAGCGGGGATTGCACTTGTGTAGTTGTCTGCGGTGAGCTTCAGCTCTGCGATATTGCTGAACATAAGGAAGCCTACGATGATGAGCGCAGGAGCGGTAGCGAACGAGGGGATAGCGGTAAAGATAGGCGCAAACAGCATGGAAATGAGGAAAAGGATAGCAGATGTGAATGCTGTAAGTCCTGTTCTTCCGCCCTCTGCAACACCTGCGGAGGACTCAACGAATGTGGTGGTGGTGGATGTTCCGAGAACCGCGCCCGCCGTTGTAGCGATAGCGTCTGCGAGAAGTGCAGGTCTTATTCTGGGAAGCTTGCCGTTCTCGTCAAGCATATCAGCCTTGGTGCTTACACCGATGAGGGTTCCCAGAGTATCGAACAGGTCAACGAACAGGAACGAGAAGATGATAACGATGAAATTGAATATACCTACGCTGCTGAAATCCACGTTGAAGCACTGTCCGAAGGTCTCGCCAAGCTTTGTGAAATCGGTGATAGCAAAGCTGGGGAACAGTGAATAATAGCCATTTGCGGCATCGGGGACATAGATGCCTGTAAGCTGACAGATGATACCCAATATCCAGGTGCCGAGGATTCCGATAAGGATGGAGCCTTTGATCTTTCTGATATAGAGTATAGCGGTGATGAATGTTCCGATGATCGCAAGCAGTGCGCTTATTCCCGCAGTGGAGAAATTATCGGTGAAGCTTACGATAGACACCAGTGTGGAGGAATTCGCAACGGAAAGTCCTGCGTTCTGAAGTCCGATAAATGCGATGAACAGACCGATACCGACAGAAACCGCATTCTTTAGCGTGAAAGGTATAGCGTTGAATATGGCCTCTCTTACATTTGTCAGCGAAAGCACGATGAACACGATACCCTCGATGAATACAGCAAGCAGTGCTACCTGCCAGGGATAACCGAAGCCCTGTACTACTGTATATGTGAGGAATGCGTTAAGTCCCATTCCTGCGGAGAGCACGAAGGGCATATTCGCCATGAATGCCATGCAGGCAGTGCCGATAAACGAAGCGATACAGGTCGCAAGCAGAACCGCTGTGGGATCCATTCCCGCCTCGCCCAGGATGCTGGGGTTTACCGCAAGGATGTACGCCATAGTCATGAATGTGGTGATACCTGCGGTGATCTCGGTCTTTACGTTTGTGTTGTTTTCTTTAAGCTTGAATATTTTGTTGAGCATACCAACCATCCTTTTTTCGCCCGCCTTAAAAGGTCGGGCTATTTTGTTGTGATCAGATCACTTTTTAGGGTCGATGAACTGCCTGTAATCATAAAGATACTGAACGCCCGACCACAGCGTAAGCAACGACGATACTATCATCAGCACATCGCTTATGCACTGCACGGGGAACGCCTCGGGCAGCCACGAAAGCTGCACCAGTATATGCATAGCCAGTATAACGGCTATTGCTACCATTGTAACAGCAGTCTTTACCTTGCCGAGCCAGCCTGCTGCGATAACGACTTTTTTCTCGCTGCCTGCCGCCACAAGGCGCACGCCGGACACAACGAACTCCCTTGTGAGGATTATGATAGTCACCCATGCGTAGGTCCACTTAAGCTCGGTCATGCACACCAATGCCGCCGCCACAAGTATCTTGTCCGCCAGCGGATCCAGAAACTTGCCGAAGTCTGTTATCATGTTGTATTTGCGTGCGATCTTTCCGTCAAAAAGATCGGTGATGCTTGCTATTCCGAATACCACCAGTGCCCACAGATAGTTGAGCGGTATCTCGTCTATCATCATGAATGCCACGAAAAACGGCACCAGCACCACGCGCATCACTGTAAGTTTGTTTGCCAGATTCATATTGCTTCTCCGATAAGATTATTGTCGATAACATCAAATATCCTGATGTTTATGAAATCGCCGATCCTGAGTCCCATCTCCTTAGGTGCGGAGAAGTAGATCATACCGTCGATCTCGGGAGCGAACATCGCACTTCTACCGAAATACAGACCGCCCTCTGCAAGGTACTTGTCATAACCCTCAACAACTATCTCCATCTCGGTATCGATCATTCCGTCATAAAGCTCCGCAACACGGGTGTCCTGCTGTTCTTCGAGGATATCCTTGCGGTGCTCACGCACATTTTCCTCCACCATATCGGGGAAGTTTGCGGCGGGTGTTCCCTCCTCCTCGGAATAGGAGAAGCATCCCATGCGCTCGAATCTCATATCCTCGGCAAACTCTCCGAGGGCGTTGAACTGCTCCTCGGTCTCGCCGGGGAAGCCTGTGATGAACGTTGTTCTTAGAGTGATGCCAGGTATCTCACGGCGCAGCTTTGCAACCAGCTCACGCAGCGAAGCCTCATCGCCCCTGCGGTTCATCTTTTTAAGGATAGCACCGTCGCAGTGCTGCATGGGGATATCGAGATACTTTACTATCTTGTCCTGACGTCTGATGCAGTCGATAAGCTCGTCCGTGATGCGCTCGGGATAGCAGTAAAGCAGGCGTATCCATTTGAGTCCCTCTATCTCGCACAGCTTGTCCAGAAGATCGGGAAGCGCAAGCTTTCCGTACAGGTCAAGGCCGTAGCGGGTGGTATCCTGTGCGATCACGATAAGCTCCTTTACGCCGTCAGTCGCCAGAAGCTTTGCTTCCTCAACACAGTTTTCAATGGTACGGCTCCTGAACCGTCCGCGTATCTGCGGGATAGCGCAGTAGGTGCAGTAGTTGTCGCAGCCGTCAGCCACCCTGAGATAAGCGTAATGCGGAAGCGTTGAGATTATCCTCTTGCCCTCCATGCTGTGGGACTCCTTTTCACCGAACACATAGACCTGCTCGCCGTCCCTTACCTGCTCCATTATCTCGCCGATCCTGCCGTAGTCGGAGATGCCTACAACGGCGTCCACCTCGGGGAACTCCTCCACGAACTGCTCACGATAACGCTCGGAAAGGCAGCCAGTTACCACGATATGCTTTATCGTTCCCTCGTTTTTGAGATCTATAAGCTCCATTATCCAGTTTATCGCTTCTTCCTTTGCGCTCTGGATAAAGCCGCAGGTGTTTACCAGCACTATTTCAGCCATGCCGGGCTCCTGCACGAAGGCAAAGCCCTTATCTGCGATCTTCGCCATCATCTGCTCTGCGTCCACCTGATTTTTCGCACAGCCGAGAGACACTATCGCAACCTTTGTTATCTTATCGCCCATTTAATCAAAATCCTCGTTTTCTTCGTAATCCTCATAGTCTTCCAGAAGCCGCTCTATACAATGCTTCACGGAGTTATAATCATAGCCCCTGCGTGCCAGCGCCGCTATGGTGCGGCGGCGGTCGTCATAGTCCGCTATCTTATTGTAATACTTGCGCTCCAGAAGCTCGGTTATCTCCTCATAGATCTCTTCATCCGAGAACTCAGCGAGAGTGTTTTCCACAAGCTCCGCAGAAAGTCCACGGTGAAGCATCTCGTACTTTGCCTTGCGCAGTCCGTAACGCTTTGTATGGATAAGGTAGTCGGCAAGCTTCGGGGCGTATTCCTCGTCGTTTACATAGCCGTAGTCCCGCATCGAATCAGCCGCACTGCGTGCCGCATCCTCGTTGTAGGTCTGCTTCAGCTTTTTGTAAAGCTCGTTATAGCAATACTGCTTTGTACCGAGGAGATACAGCGCACGCTTTTTCGCCTTGCGCCGTGTATCCGCTTGCTGAAGCTGTGCAAGCCTGTCGCCCGAAAGCTCCTCCCCTTTTCTCAGCATGAAATCATTGACGACCGTGCTGTTGATGAAAAAGGTCTGTCCGTCCTCAAGCTCAAGCTTGTATGTATCGCCTTTATAGACCGAAAGTTCGGTTATCTCCATTATTCAAGGTCCTCGGGAGAGAACTCTGCATAATCGTCATCCTCCGAAGCCGCCGCCTTTGCCGCTGCAGGCTTCTTCTCTTCGATGGGAGCGTCTTCGGCATCCTCGCCGCCGAAGCTGAGATCAGTATTCTTTGCAAATATCTCACGGATCTTCTTCTCTACCTCGTCGCAGACGGAGGGGTTCTCAAGCAGATACTGCTTTACCTTGTCACGGCCCTGACCTATCTTCATGTCGTCATAGCTGAACCACGAACCGCTCTTCTTGATGACATCGAACTCAACGGCGGTATCAACTATCTCGCCCATCTTGGACACGCCCTCGCCGTACAGGATATCGAACTCTGCGGTCTTGAAGGGAGGCGCCACCTTGTTCTTTACCACCTTGCACTTGGTACGGTTGCCGATGATGTCAGCGCCGTCCTTGATAGGCTCGCCTCTGCGCACCTCGATACGCACGGAAGAGTAGAACTTGAGCGCACGGCCGCCGGGAGTGGTCTCGGGGTTGCCGTACATAACGCCGATCTTCTCTCTTATCTGGTTGATGAAGATGGCAACACAGTTGGACTTGTTGATGACAGATGTAAGCTTTCTCAGTGCCTGGGACATAAGTCTTGCCTGCACGCCAACGTGAGCGTCGCCCATGTCGCCGTCTATCTCGGCTCTTGTCGTCATAGCCGCAACGGAGTCCAGTACGATGATGTCGATAGCACCCGAGCGCACCAGTGTTTCGATTATCTCCAGTGCCTGCTCGCCTGTGTCGGGCTGGGATACCAGCAGGTTGTCGATATCAACGCCCAGCTTCTTTGCGTAAACAGGATCGAGAGCGTGCTCAACATCGATGAATGCCGCTGTGCCGCCTGCCTTCTGCGCCTCTGCGACAGCCTGGAGCGAGATGGTGGTCTTACCCGAGGACTCTGTACCGTAGATCTCTATGATACGTCCCTTGGGAAGTCCGCCGATGCCCAGCGCAAGATCAAGCATAAGCGAGCCCGTTGAGATGCACTCGATATCCATGTGGCGGTTTTCACCCATGAACATGATCGCACCTGCGCCGTAGGTCTTTTCTATCTGCGCCATGGCAGTCTTGAGTGCCTTTTTCTTCTCCTCGGGATCAACAAGCTTCACAACGGGAGCGACAGATCCCTTTTTCTTATCCATAGCCATTTTAAGTATCCTCCTGTATTTAAATGAAATTGTTTACTTCTTAATACCGTATACCACACGGTCTATATGACAGTAGTCCTTTTTTGTCTGCGCCTCTATTCCGTTTTCCTCGAAGATCTGCATAACGTCCTTTTCCTGACCCATGCCTATCTCAACGGCGAACAGGCCGCCTTTTTTCAGCTTTTTGCTCCACGCTTTCAATATCTCACGGTAGAAATAAAGTCCGTCCTCGCCGCCGTACAGCGCCATCTCAGGCTCGTAGGTCACCTCGGTCTGGAGGTTCTTCATATCCTCTGCGGTGAGATAAGGCGGATTGGATACGATGATATCGTACATCGGAGCCGCTTCGATAACAGCTTTATCAAGCACGTCCGCAAGCACCGCACTGACAAGTCCGTTGACCTTCAGGCGGTTCATTTCTATGTTGCGGGTAAGGTATTCCATAGCCTTTCCGGACTTTTCGTAGCAGTGCATCCTCGTCCTGTACAGGCGGCTGAGCGATATTCCTATACAGCCGCTGCCCGAGCAAAGGTCGGCACAGACCAGTCCGTCTTTAAGGTATTCGTCCGTAACAAGCTCCACAAGCGTTTCGGTGTCCTGCCGTGGGATAAGCACGCCCTCTCCGACGCAGAAGTTCATGCCGTAAAATTCCCATTCGCCGAGGATGTACTGTAACGGCTCGCCCTTTAATCTGCGCAGGGTCATTTCCTGTGCATCAGCCGCCTGCTCGTCCGTAGTTTCGGCATCCGGGTCACGGAGAATAGTGGATCTGTAACCCTTTCCCGTGGCGTGTCTTATTATACACTGAGCTTCAAATCTTGCCTCGAAGATGTCGTTGCCGCTCTTGCCGTCGCAAAGCTTTGCCTCTATGTTGTCATACAGCTCTTTAAGCCTTACCATTCGTCGTTCTCACCCTCCTTGGGGAGTACGGGAGTCATCGCCGCAATTGCGATCTCTATCTGCGAAGCGTCAGGCTCGCAGGTGGTGAGCCGCTGCATCCACAGACCCGGGGCGGAGAATATCCTTGTCACGATGTTGTTGTGACGTCCTGCGATACGGATAAGCTCGTAAGCTATTCCCACTACCAGCGGAAGAAGCAGCAGCTTTATCGCAACACGTGCAAGGGACGCAAGCATGGTGTTCTCTATACCGAACCACTCTGCAGGGTTTATCGGGACTATCGTATATACAAGTATGCTTACCAGCAGCGACAGGATGATGAAGCTTGTGCCGCAGCGGGGATGAAATCTTGTGTGCTTCTTTCCGTTTTCAACGGTGAGCTCCTCACCTGCCTCGTAGCAGGCGATGGTCTTGTGTTCTGCACCGTGGTACTCGTAGGTGCGGCGGATGTCGTTCATCTTTGCCACCACAGCCATATACGCAACGAATATTATCAATCTCATAACGCCCTCAAAGGTAGCCTGCCACATGGAGATATCCATCCTGCTGCCCAATGTGAATGTTCCCTCGAAAGCAGCGGGGACCAGCGCAGCCAGTGCGGAAGCCCCTACCTCGGTGGGAGTGAACGGCAGCAGCGTTTCTATCCAGTCGAAAAGCGCAGTGGGGATGAACGCAAACAGCAGCACCGCAAGTGCCACGCCAAGCACCATGGCAACAGCCATGATAACGCCTGTGAGCTTATCACCAAGCTTTTCATCCAGCCATTTCTCAAATTTTGTAGGCTCTTCCTCGCCGTCCTCGTCAAGCATACCGCTCTTTTCGGCGGACTTCATCATATACTTGTAGCCGTCCGACATAGAGGACACGAAGTTTATTCCGCCACGTATCAGCGGCGCTTTGTTGTACCACTTTACAGGCTTGTTCTCCCAGTCCTCAACATATATGCCGCCGTCCTTGAGACGTACAGCCATGGCGGACTTTGAAACGCCCTTCATCATTATTCCCTCGATAAGCGCCTGTCCGCCTATCTTGGTCTTTTTACAGCAGTTTTCCTTATTATTGCTCATTATCGTTCCTTTCCCGCTTCTGTATCAGCGGCAGTGTGATAGTCACTGTTGTTCCCACATCAAGCTCACTCTGTATATCTAAGGAGCCGCCGTGCATGAATATTATCTCGTCCGCAACGGCAAGACCGATTCCCGAACCACGTCGGGTACTGTTTGCCTTGTAGAATTTCGCTTTTACCTTTGGCAGATCAGCCTCTGCAATACCGCAGCCTGTATCCGACACCGTGATGTGCAGCACCTCGTCTGTGCGCTGTGCGGTTATCTCTATCGTGCCACCCTCGTCTGTATATTTTATTGCATTGTCGATAACGTTTATGAAGACCTGCCTTAGCCTGTTCTTGTCACCGTATACCACGCACAGGAACTCGGGCTCGTTGTAGATAAGCGTTTTGTTCTCCTTTAGCGCCTTGTCACGGTATATCAGCAACGCATCATCAAGCTCTGCTATAACGTCGATGTTTGCCATCTGCAAGGTGAACTTTCCATTCTGTATGCGTGAGAAGTCCAGAAGCTCCTCCACCATTCCCTCAAGACGCTCCGTTTCACGGGTTATCACCTTCATGCCCTTGGCAAAAGTGACCTCGTCATAGCCGAGCGCAAGGGTCTCGCTCCAGCCCTTTATAGCGGTAAGGGGAGTCCTCAGCTCATGGGAAACGGAGGAAATAAAGTCGTTCTTTATCGCCTCGGAGTTTTCAAGCTCATCCGCCATGTCGTTGAATACACGGGAGAGCTCGCCTATCTCGTCGTTGTTCTTTATCGCTATACGCTCAGAGAAGTCGCCCTTTGCAAGCTTTCTTGCCGTACCGCTTATCTCCACCAGCGGCACACAGATAGAGTTTACGAAATAAAGTCCCGTAAACACCACTATAAGTATTATCATGACGCTTATCGCAATTGCTGTGACCATTATTGCAGAAAGCTGCCCCTCTATCCTTGTGAGGGATGTCACAAATCTCAGCGCATCGTAGCTGCTGCTGGGCTGGGCTATCTTCACCGTCACGGCAAGTATCTTCTCGCCGCTGTCTATACCTATGAACACGCCCACGCCGTCCTCTGCCTTGAGTGCCGCCTCGTAATCGGGCATAAAGTAGCTGCTGTCGGGAGAAAATCCGCTGGAGGAGAGCGTTACCTCTCCGTTTTTATTTACGGACATCATCTCCATCTGATCCTTCTTCTCAAAGTTCTCGATTACCTCACGTATCTCGGTGGAATAATTCACGGCAAGGTCCTCGTAAAGCCTTGCAAGGATGGTGGCAGTTGCATTAGCCTCGGACACCACATAGTTCTCTGCGGAGCCGTAATAATACTGCCGTGTAAAATAATAGATGCAGACATTTGCCACGATAAGCAGCACGCTTACAACGCTGAGCGTGTTTATCATCCAGCGCCACGCAATAGAGCTGCGCTTTGTCACTGTCCTGGCAGCAGGCTGGCGTGCGATCACATTACTTTCTGCCATAGTTATACGTTCCACTTATATCCGAAGCCCCATATAGTCTGTATGTAGCCGGGGTTTGACGGGTCGTCCTCTATCTTCATTCTCAGACGGCGGATGTTCACATCCACCACCTTGTCGTCGCCGTAATACGCATCGCCCCATATATGGCGCAATATGGTCTTTCTGTCAAGAGCGGTGTTACTGTTTTTCAGCAGGTATTCCATGATGTGATATTCCACCTGCGTAAGCTCGATATCCTCGCCGTTCTTCTTTACCGTCCTGCTCTGGCAGTCCAGCACGAACGGACCCGAAACAACAGTCTTCGGCTCCTCACGGCGTGCGGAATTGATATTGACACGGCGATAGATGGCGTCCACCCTCGCCACAAGCTCCGAGGGTGAAAACGGCTTTGTCACATAGTCGTCTGCGCCTATCATAAGGCAGTTTACCTTGTCCATCTCCTGACTCTTTGCAGACAGCATGATTATGCCTATCTCGCTGCTCTGCTCCCTTATCCAGCGGCACAGCGAAAAGCCATCCATTCCCGGCATCATGATATCCAGCAACGCCACATCAAAGCGACCCTCCTGCTGATTGTAGACCTGAACGGCTTCCTCGCCGCTGGCAACGTCTACGACATCGTAGCCTGCACGGCTGAGGTTTATCACAACAAAATCACGGATCGCTTCTTCATCCTCGCAAACAAGTATACGTTTCATATCTGTACCTCTCATTTTAGTTAAGATCAGAACAGTATAAAGCTGTTCTTAAGCTCGCTCTCGGTGAGTGCAAGCTTGCCCGTCTTGTAGCCGTCTGTCTCCAAGTAGCAGTAGATGCTCTCCTCATTCTCAATGAGCACCGTCATGCCCTCTACCTTTTCGGCAGCTGTTTCATCGTTCTTGTCAACTATGCGGATACGCATAAGTTCTGTGGACTGATCCACCGTGAGTCCCTTCATAGGGTTGTAGCTTATGAATATTATCTCGTTCTCCTGAAGATTTGGAACAGCCGTAACAACGCCGTACCATCTGTGCGGGAACAGCAGCGCAAAGCCGTATTTACTGCTGTAATAGCCATAATGCTCCATAGAGAAATTCTTGTATTTTACAGTGTACCAACGCACTGCACAAAGCTGCTCCGAGCGTGTCAGAAGCTCGTAACCGGGTAGCGGCGTCATACTGGGGATCTCGGCAAAGCCGTCTCCGTCGATATCGTAGCAGTAGATCTCTGCCGTATAGTCATTTGTAAAACGTGAGATGATACTGCTTTCTGCGCTGGGTCCGATGCTGTCGGGGCTGAATATCTCGTCGCCGTGGCAGTAGATGACGTCCGTTCCGTACTGCCCCTGCCCCCGAAGGAAATCTATGAACAGTGCGGGCACATCCTCCGCAAGCATTCCCTTTGTGACATTTACTATCTCGGAATGTGTACCAATGAGCGGAGTTTCACTTAGCTTCTCAAGTCCGTTGTCGGTACGGCTGAACATAGCTGCGTTGTAATTTCCCGTAGCCTTGTCGGCGGACACCGTGACAAGCTCCGTAACACCATCTCCGTTGAGATCGATGACCTCCAGGCAGGAATAGGATGCAGCGTAAAGCTCGTTCGGGATACCATCGGAATAATTTATAAGGCTGAACGCCTTTTCCGTCTGGTTAAGCATCGTATAACGGATGATTATATCCGTGCGGTTTCCCGTGCCTATGCCAGTAAAGCTGACGCTCTCCACCTCGCTGCCGAAGCACGCAAGATCGTACACTGCCTGCCACTTTCCGTCATACTGGTCAAGCACCTTAAGGCGGAGCGCCGCCTCGCCCGACTGCACCGAGTCAGGCTCGTAGAAGACGAGCGCCTCCTCGCCGGGCTCGCTGTCGATGTTCCTGATAACGAACGCCGAGCGGTAGTCGCCGCTTTTAGGGTACTTCAGGTTTATCGCAGAGCCTGTGCTTTTGATAAGCGCCTGATATATTTCGTCCTGCTGAGCGTTGAGCTTTGGGGGCGTCAGGAGATTTTCCACCGAAACGCCCGTGGAGCAGCCCGTCATCAGCAGTGCTGTAAACGCCGCTAAAAAAGCTTTTATCTTCACATTATACCTCTGTTTCAACAAGATATAGTTATAATTAATACTATTATAGCACAAATATTGAAATAATGAAAGAGTTTTTTGCAAATTTAATCAGATTTTCATAAACGCAAAAAGATATCCTATCTTTTTTCCGATCTATTTGCAACCTTTTACGCTTTAGCACAGTGTTATGGTTGAATGAGGCAATTTTTATGCCAATGCTACACCGAAACAAGAAAGGATGATACCATGAAAAAACTGATGCTTTTTGCAGCGATTATATCCGTCCTCGCAACGGGGTGTGCCTCCTCTGCCGTAACAGGCAGTGCAAATAACGAGCAGGGCGCAGCCGCACAGCCAGACAGCCGTCCCGCCGATGCAAACTCCTCTGACGCCATAGCATATAACACCGAAATAGCATGGGAGAGCAGTATCCAGACCGAGCCGCAGGAGCTTACCTCACCGCCCGACCTGCGCATTGAAACGATAACGGAAATGACTGCCTCGGTAGCTGTGATGACGAAAAGCACTTACGAATGGACCGTTGACAACGGTGACGGCACTGCCGACACTACCATTACCGACAGCCTTATGCCCTTGGAGCTGGCGGCAGAAGGCTATGTAAGTGCTGCTTTCGACCCTGCGCAGCTTATTAAATTACCTAAGATACTGCTCACGAACGGCGCAGAGATAAAGAACGTCTTATGCTGGGGCGAGGACAACAGCACCCAGCCCGTGGACTTCACCGCTGATGGCGTACTCACACTCCCCGAGTCTCCGATAGGCAGCGTCTACTCTGTGAATGTTGTGTTCCCTCAGGGAAGCTGCACCTATGTTTTCATGACAGCAAAGCAACCTGTTTTCAATGGTGACAGTGAAAACGAAAGCGGCTCAACGCCCTCATACGCCCCCGACGCAGGCAACAGCACCGACTACCCTCCCGATCATGCGGTGTCCGAGCCGTATATCGGTCAGCTCGCACCGATAGAGAGCAGTATCGCCTACGATACATCCGAGCTTACAAACTACCCCTGCAATATATATCGTACCGACGGCTATGTCGAGGGCAGGATATTCCCTACTGCTGTGACCATATCCTCCCTTGAGGAGCTTAAGCTGTACTTCAACGAGAACGAGGAGCAGTATCAGCTCGGCAACGCTGACCTGTGGGATTACCGATCTGATTTCTTCAAAGATAATGCTCTTGTACTTGCGATGATCGAGGAAAGCAGCGGCTCAATAGGCCACGAGTACCTCGGTGTCTCTTCTGATAATGAGATAATCATAAAGCGCATCGTCCCCGAGTGTGGCACCTGCGACATGGCGGAATATCACATCGTGGTAGAGATACCAACCGACAAGGCGGACGAACAATTCAGCGTAAGATTTGTTTAAAAAATAGCCCCTCCAAAAAAGATGCACCGCCGCATATACGGTCTGACCGATATGCGGCGGTGCTGTTTAAAACGGTTACAACAAAAACGGCAGGAATCGCTCCTGCCGTTTGTTATGTACAAAAGAATTAAAGGTAGATCTTCTTTGCTCTGTAAAGGATCATGAAGCTGAAGTAGCGGCGCAGATAGAAGTTTGCGTAGCAGAACACGATACCAACCAGCGGGGGGATGAATTCCAGCACGCATACAAGAGCCATCATAACAGAATCAACTTCGTTGTTCATAAGAGGGAAGAACGTTGCCAGTATCACTATGACCTCGGTAACAAACACAAGGAACTTGCCTGCATTGTAGCCGTTGAACAGAACAAGGCTTGAAATAAGAGCCATAAGGATAACAACGAATACGATGAAGCCTGTGAAAGCAACCTCTTCAAGGTTTGCGTTTACGATAGCAACTGCGGTATAAAATACAAACAATGCGATAGCGAGTATGCACGCACGGGTCTTGCCCTTTTCAGCGTCCTTGAGCCACGCTCTGTGTTCATTTATCAGTTTTGAATCTGCCATAATGAAAAAGTCCTTTCCCGAACACGCTGTGCAATTCAAACGATTACATAGCTTATTTAGTCAATGTTCATATAATATTATATAACATATTGTGGTTACAGTCAACATGATTTTGTCAATTTCGTTAAAATCAATAAATCATACTGTCAAGCTTTGGATGTTTCGACAAGGCATATATCATGCTGTCGTTTTACTGCCGTATCAATCAAGAAATACCCTGAGGTTTTTGCTTCTGGATGCCTGACGGAGCTTTCTCAGCGCCTTTGCCTCTATCTGACGGATACGTTCACGTGTTACCTTGAATTCCCTTCCTACCTCTTCAAGGGTGTGTGAGCGATCGCTGCCGATACCGTAACGGAACTTGAGCACGTCACGCTCTCTTTCAGGGAGGGTATCGAGTGCTTTGTTAAGCTCATCCTTAAACACAGCCTGCATTGCGCTGTCGATAGGTGCGGGAGCGTCCTCATCCGGGATGAAATCGCCGAGGTAGCTGTCCTCCTCCTCGCCGACGGGAGCCTCAAGGGATACGGGGTCCTGTGCGATACGTACTATCTCACGGACACGCTCGGGCTGCATATTAAGCTCCTTTGCGACTTCCTCTATGGTAGGCTCGTGCCCGTTCTTGTGAAGCAGCAGGTTCTGTGCTTTCTTCACCTTGGTGATAGTTTCTACCATGTGCACAGGGATACGGATGGTCCTTGCCTGATCGGCAATAGCACGGGTGATGGACTGTCTTATCCACCATGTAGCGTAGGTGGAGAACTTATAGCCCTTGGTGTGATCGAATTTTTCAACAGCCTTGATAAGTCCTATATAGCCCTCCTGGATGAGATCGAGGAACGGCATACCTCTGCCGACATAATGCTTTGCGATGCTTACAACAAGACGGAGGTTAGCTTCTATCAGCCTGTCCCTTGCCGCTTCGTCTCCCGAGGATATCTTCTCGGCGAGCTGTATCTCCTCCTCTGTGCTGAGCAGAGGGATACGGCCTATTTCCTTGAGATGTATCTTGACCGGATCGTCCACCGAGATGCCGTCAGCGGAATAGTCACTGTCATCCTCGGTGAAATCAAGGGCGTTGCTGAGATCGGTGTCGATATTGTAATCATCCACGATCTCGATGTTGTTGCTTTCAAATTCGTCATAGAGCTTGTTTATCTGTTCAACGTCAAAATCAAGCTCCTCCAGTGCGTCGGTAATTTCCTTGGTTGTCAGCTTGCCTGTCTGCTTGCCGTGTTCAAGAAGCTCCGCAAGCACTGATTTTGCATTGTTTGCCATAATCTGATCCTTTCACTTTAAAGTTCGGCTTATGTAATAGATCCTGTGGAAAAACTGCTGTGACGTATATCTGTTATTCAAGGAAATCCTTGAGCTTTCTGCTTCGTGTGGGGTGGCGCAGCTTTCTCAGCGCCTTGGTCTCTATCTGACGGATACGCTCTCTTGTTACCTGGAACTCCTGTCCTACCTCCTCAAGGGTGCGCTGCCTGCCATCGATAAGACCGAAGCGAAGTATGATGACACGCTTTTCTCTTTCGGTGAGGGTATCCAGCACCTCGCCCAGCATCTGTCGAAGCACGCTGTTGCACGCCTCGTCTGCGGGAGCGGGAGCGTCCTCATCGGGGATGAAGTCGCCAAGGTGGCTGTCCTCCTCCTCGCCGATGGGTGTCTCAAGAGACACGGGGTCCTGCGCTATGCGGATTATCTCACGAACCTTGTCGGTGGTCATACCAAGCTGCTCGGCGATCTCGTCCTCGCTGGGCTCGCAACCGTTTTCGTGGAGAAGCTGGCTCTGCATCTTCTTTACCTTTGTGATGGTCTCAACCATGTGGACAGGGATACGGATGGTACGTGCCTGATCTGCTATCGCACGGGTTATCGACTGTCTTATCCACCATGTGGCATAGGTAGAGAACTTGAAGCCCTTGGTATAATCAAACTTGTCTACTGCCTTGATAAGTCCGAGGTTTCCCTCCTGGATAAGATCCAGGAACTGCATACCACGTCTTACATATTTCTTTGCTATACTTACCACAAGTCTGAGGTTCGCTTCGCTGAGTCGCTTCTTTGCGGCGGGATCGCCTGTAGCCATGCGCTCCGCAAGCTTTATCTCCTCCTCGGTGGTGAGCAGCGGGATACGGCCTATCTCCTTAAGGTACAGCTTTACCGAGTCATCCGCCAGCATACCGTCGGAGTCATAGCTGTCGTCGTAATCCTCGCTCTCCGCAAGCTCCAGAATATTTTCGATATCAAGATCGGCAGTGTAATCATCGACGATCTTGATGTTCATGTTATCAAGCTCCTCATACAGACCGTTGATCTGATCTGCGTCGAAATTCAGCTCCTCAAGGACATCTGTTATCTCCTTGGTGGTAAGGCTGCCCTTCTGCTTTCCCTGATTCAGCAGTTCACGCAGCGACGCCGAATTCGTTGTGTTCTCAGTCATTTGTTTTTCTCCTTTTGCTTTTGTACAAATGCCAGCAGCTCCTCAGCGGACATACTGCCTGCACTCATATTTTTACTGCTCTCGCTGTAATCGTTAAGTATCTTTATATAGTCTGCAAGAGCCTGTATATCATGTGAAAATGCGGCAAAATCGTTCAGTATACCTGTTATCCTGCCCATCTCTGCGCCGTCAAATTCCTCGTTGAAGGCTGTCATTTCAAGGCCGAAGCCATTGGATATCCTTCCCGAAATAAATTCAAACACACGGCGGTTGAAATCGGTAGCGAATCCGCCCGTAAGGTTTTTGCGGATATGCTCCAGCTTGTCCGGATTGTGGTAAAGGAAGCATATTATGCCTCGCTCCGCCTTTTCCTCCCTAGGAAGCTTTGCCGACTGTGGATTGATCTTGTCGTTATTTCTTGGTGACACCAGATTTCTGTACTGGTCTCGCTTATCACGCTTTTTCTGACGACTTATTTCGCCGTTTACGGCAAAGCGTACCGTGTCAGCGGGAATTCCCGCCGTTTCCGCCGTGCGTGAGATGTAAACATCCCTGTCCAGCGGATTGGATATCTGTGCAAGGAACACCACCGCTTTTTTCAGATAAGCGGAACGATCCTCAGTCTTATTTACAAGGTCCAGACCGTTCTGGAGCTTAGATAGCTCATAATCGATCGCACCGCCCGAGTTTTCGATAAGATGCGCAAACGCCTCCGCTCCGAATTTTTGTATAAACTCGTCGGGGTCCTTTGCGCCTGTCATTTTAAGCACCCTCGCCTTTACGCCAGCCTCGGTGAGCAGATTTATGCCCCGTGACGCCGCCTTTTGTCCCGGCCCGTCCGAGTCATAGGAAAGGATGACCTCGCTTTTTCCCATGCGGCCGATAAGACGTGCCTGCGTGGGAGTTATCGCGGTACCGAGAGTCGCCACGGCACTGTCGAAACCTGCCTGATGCATGGCGATGACATCCATGTAGCCCTCACAGAGGATGAAGTAATCCGCCTTTGAGTTCTTGGCGTAGTTCAGCGCAAACAGCGTTTCCCTTTTCTGGAACACGAAGGTCTCGTCACTGTTGAGGTACTTTGCGGGGGCGTCCGCCGAAAGCGCACGTCCGCCGAAGGCTATCACATTCCCCCTTGTGTCAAAGATGGGAAACATTACACGGTGACGGAATTTATCATAGACACGGTTGTTGTTTCTTGCAAGCAGCGCAGCCGAAAGAAGCTCGTCCTCAGTGAAGCCCTTGCTTTTCATATAGTAATGCAGCTTGTGGTAATCATCGGGGGCATAGCCTATTCCGAAGCGCTTTATCGTGTGCTGCGAAAGCCCTCTGCGTGTGATGTATTCGTAGCCCTCTTTGCCCTCCGGTGAGAACAGCATCTCGTGAAAATATCGTCCCGCTGTACGGTTTATCTCGTACAGACGCTGACGAAATCTCGCCGAGCCGTCATCCTTGTCCTCGGGCATCGCCATGCCTGCACGCTGCGCAAGGAAGCGCACCGCCTCCATATAATCGAGGTTTTCTATGCTCTTTATGAATGTGACAACATCGCCGCCTGCGCCGCAGCCGAAGCAGTAATAGCTCTGTGTGTCGGGATAAACGTGAAAGGACGGAGTTCTCTCCGAGTGAAACGGGCAGCGGCAGGAATAGGTGCTGCCTGCACGCTTAAGCTCCACATAGCTCTGCATCACCGACACTATGTCATTATTATCGCGAAGTTCACGCAGGAACCCGTCGGGCAAAGCCATGCGATATCCCTCCTTGTATTATATCAGACGAGATCCTCCACCTCAGCGTCGAGGATCACCTTCTTGCATTTTGAACAGTAGTGCGCAGGTATCCTGTACCCCAGTATGTTCTTGTTGTCGGTGAGCAGCCGCTTATCTGCGTCGAAAATCTTCTGCAGCTTAGTCCTGTCGGAACGGCACCAGAAGATACCTGTATCTTTTTCGACAGAAATCATCATCTCGCCACGCACCTCACCTGTATGCATTTCACATCCACAGAAAGGACAATCCATATACCACTCCTATCCGAGCCTTGCAGCTCCGCCCAGCCAGCCCTTGGGCAGGCATATCTCCTTGAACAGGCTGACGGCGTAATCATCCGTCATGCCGCTGATGAAATCGCCGACGGCGGTCTCAAGGCCGTACTTCTCCGAAAGGCGGAGATAAAGCGGCGGCATCTTATCCTTATTTTCGCTGAAATAGTTGAACAGGAACTCCACGATGTGATGTGCCTTGCCCATCTCCGAGATAGTGGGAGCGGCTCTGTACACCTTTTCAAACATGAACTGCCTCAGCTCGTCATGGGCCTTTTTGACCTCGGCATCCATGCCGATATGCTCCGCACCGTGCTCCACAAGCGACCTCACAAGCGAGGAGATGCGGGCGGATTTTGTATCGCCCAGTATGCGCACAGGAAACCCTGGCAGGTCGCTGTCCTTTATGACTCCGCCACGGATGGCGTCCTCTATATCGTGGTTGATGTAGGCTATCTTGTCGCAGTAGCGCACCACCATGCCCTCTCTTGTGTAAGGCTCGGGCGCATTTCCCGAGGTGGTGTGTCCCACGATGCCGTCTATAACCTCGGCAGTGAGGTTAAGTCCCTTGCCGTCCTTTTCGATAAGCTCCACTACACGCTTTCCCTGCATATTGTGGGAAAATCCGTTCGGCAGGAGCGCAGCAAGCGCCCTCTCTCCGTCATGTCCGAAAGGGGTATGTCCCAGATCGTGACCCAGTGCGATAGCCTCGGTGAGATCCTCGTTCAGTCCCAGCGCACAGGCAACGGTGCGGGAGATCTGATTTACCTCCAGCGTGTGGGTGAGCCTTGTTCTGTAATGGTCGGAATGGGGGATAAGGAACACCTGAGTCTTATGCTTCAGGCGACGGAATGCGTTGCAGTGGATTATCCTGTCACGGTCTCGCTGGAAATCCGTGCGGAAATCACACGGCTTTTCGAAAACAGCTCTTCCACGGCTGGCCGAGGACTTACAGGCATACTCGCTGAGAGTAAGCCTTTCGTTTTCCATAATGCGCTCACGTGGAAGCATCGCACATCCCTCCTGTTATCGTGATCTATTCAAAACGCTCTGTTCCCCACCAATCGGGAACCAGCTCTTTCAGTCTGATGGTCCTGCGGCTTTCAAGATCCATGAGGATCTCAATATCGCCGCTGTTTTTGTCAAGCTGCATCATAAACTCACGGCAGGCTCCGCAAGGCGGACCTACTCTGCCATCCGGCATTATCGCAAGCACTTTGTCTATCTCCTGCTCGCCGTTTGTTATCATGTTAGCCATAGCGTTGCGCTCGGCGCACATTCCGAGAGAGGAGCAGGTGTCGATACACACTCCGACATAGATATTGCCTGACTTTGTAAGCACAGCCGCCGCAACGCCGCCTGCCTCCATAAAAGGAGAGATGACACGTCCGTTCTGAACACGCTTAGCTTCTCTGTACAGCTTTTCCCAGATATCCATAGATCCTCCTGAAATGTTGTCGGGACAAAAAACACTCACCTATAATTATATACAGATTTCGACCCGACTAAACCTTTTCGTCAAAAACATTTTTGTTAATTCTGCGCAAAATCATAGTTGAGTTTTTGTACAATTTCGATAGCAACATTTCCGTTGCAGGTGTCCACTAATTTATCACGGAGCTTCTGTGCCTGCTCCTCACGGACATAGAGGGTTATCTTCACGTTGTCTGCAAACTCCTCGTTCTCCACCCTTGCATCAAAGTCAAGGAACACCTGCGGCATCCTGCCGTATAGTCCGTAATCCACCGTCACGACAAGCTGCTCCGCAGCAGCCATGCACTTTATCTGTGCGGCGTCAACAGCGTCCTTTGCGCCCTTTGTGTATGCCCTGACAAGTCCCCCTGCACCCAGCATTATTCCGCCGAAATAGCGGGTGACCACGCAGCACACATCGGTGAGGCCCTCCTTGCGGAGCACCTCGTAGATGGGGACTCCCGCAGTGCCGCCGGGCTCGCCGTCGTCAGAGTGGCGTGCGGCATTGTTATCACGCAGGATATAGGCGTAGCAGTTATGCGTCGCCTTGCGGTGCATGGAGCGTATCTGCTCGATAAACGCTATCGCCTGCTCCTCGGTCTGCACGGGACAGAGGTAGCCTATGAACTCGCTCTTTTTTTCGATAAATTTCGCCTCGCAGGGCGCGGCGATGGTCTTGTATTCCATGGGTTACCTCCTTGATAAATCGGAATTTATCGAGTGCCTCGACACGCAATTCTGTCTTTTAACAGGTATACCGTGTCGAAGGAAACGAAACGACGGTCTTACAATACAATCAACGGATATTGCGCATTAACGGGCACGACACGTCGTGCCCCTACGTAATATATTTGTCGACAACATGTTAACAGTTGCGCAGACATCCTACGACAATGTACTACGTTTTCGCAAAGGAAACACTGCGGAGCGTATCTCTACAAATTCCAATCTGTCAACCACTTATTATCTCCGACTGAAAATACTGCTCCTGAAACCGCACCTGTTCCGCTATCTCCTCTTTCGTGAACAAAACTCCCTCAGGCGCAACCACCCATTTTTCCTCAACATCGTCAAAACGGCGGATAACGGCGATGACGCATCCCGTAAACTCCTTTACAGGCTCACAAACCCCGAGGATGTACGCATCCTGCTCCTCACCGTCAGGAGCCATTATGCCCTTTATGTAGCCGTAATTTACCGGGTAATACATATCGGGATGCTCAGGGTGATAGCTTCCGAGAGGGCGGTCCACTGTTACGGTGACGATATCTCCGATCATAATTTCCTTCCGTAGGGGCACGGCGTGCCGTGCCCATTAATGTGATATCCGTTGTCTACGGGCACGACACGTCGTGCCCCTACAAATGCACAAAAACGCAAAAACTCACGCACATTATGCTATGCGTGAGTTTTGGATATACTGCAATTTAAAATTACTTGCCGATGTTGTAACGCTTCTTAAATCTGTCAACACGTCCGCCTGTATCAACCAGCTTCTGCTTTCCAGTGAAGAAGGGGTGGCACTTGGAGCAGATCTCTACTCTGATATCACCCTTTGTGGAGCGTGTCTCGATCTCGTTACCGCAAGCACATCTGATAACAGCAGCTTCGTATGCGGGATGGATTCCTTCCTTCATGTATGTCACCTCAATCCGTAATTTTATTTAATCATTACAAGATGTAATTATACCATACTTTTTTCAAAAAAGCAATAGGTTTTTAAAATTTTTTCTTAAAATCCGAGTATTTTTGTAAAATCAGCGGAAAGTGCGCTCTGGAGTGCGGTTGCCGCAGCCTTGTCAGCACCCTTTGTGGTGTAGTACACCTTGATCTTGGGCTCTGTACCGGAGGGTCTGATGATAACGCTTGCGTCGTCCTCGAGATAGAATGTGATAACATCGGACTTGGGAAGTGTGATAGCCTCCTCGGCTCCTGTTTCAGCACACTTCTTTACGGAAGCCGCATAGTCAGCCACTGCAAGGACCTTAACGCCGCCAATGGTCTTGGGAGCGTTCTCGCGAAGGCCAGTCATGATCTCCTTCATGCGCTGCATACCGCTTGCGCCCTCGCAGGTGAAGTTCTCAAGCTTGTTGAAGTATACGCCGTACTCGTCGTACATTCTCTTGCGTGCCTCGATAAGGGAGATGCCCTTTGTGCGGTAGAATGCTGCCATCTCGCATATCAGCATGGAAGCAACTACTGCATCCTTGTCACGTACATATCCGCCTGCAAGGTAGCCGTAGCTCTCCTCAAAGCCGAAGATATAACGCTGCTCCTCGCCCTTTTCCTCCAGCCAGCCGATCTGCTCGCCGATGAACTTGAAGCCTGTAAGCACCTCACGCAGCTCTACGCCGTACTTCTGGCAGATCGCCTTGGTGATGTCTGTTGTTACGATAGTCTTTACTGCAACGGGGTTCTCGGGCATTGTGCCGAGTGCGATACGCTCCTTGCAGATGTACTCAAGCAGCAGTGCGCCTACCTCGTTACCTGTGAACAGCTCGTAGTGGTCGCCGTCGGGAACTGCGATGCCGACACGGTCGCAGTCGGGGTCGGTAGCCAGCAGCAGGTCGGGCTTCTCCTTATCGCAGAGGTTGAGTCCTACCTGAAGTGCCTCCTGTATCTCGGGATTGGGATAGGGGCAGGTGGTGAAGTTGCCATCGGGCAGCTCCTGCTCGGGAACTACTACAACGTCCTTGATGCCGATCTCGCTGAGGATACGGCGAACGGGCTTGTTGCCTGTACCGTTGAGAGGAGTGTATACCACCTTAAGGCCGCTGTCTGCAACGAGATCTGTGTGCAGACCCTGCTCTCTTACCTTATCCATATACTCGTCGATAACGCTGTCATCGATGAACTTTACCATTCCGTCAGCAACAGCCTTGTCGAAATCAACCGACTTTACGCCGCTGAAGATGTCGATGTTATTGATCTTGCCAAGGATAGCCTCAGCAGCCTCCAGTGTTACCTGGCAGCCATCGGAGCCGTATACCTTGTAGCCGTTGTACTTTGCGGGGTTGTGGGATGCTGTAACCATAACGCCTGCGCCGCACTTAAGCGCTCTTGTTGCCCAGGAAAGCATGGGAGTGGGCATGAGCTCCTTATAAATATGCACCTCGATACCGTTTGCAGCAAGCACCTCAGCAGCGCTCTTTGCGAAGTAGTCGGACTTGATACGGCTGTCGTAGGAGAGTGCTACGCTCTTTGTAACACCGCCGTCAAGAATGTACTCTGCAAGACCCTGTGTTGCCTTCTTTACGGTGTAAACATTCATTCTGTTGGTACCTGCACCGATAACGCCACGAAGTCCGCCCGTACCGAACTCAAGGTCACGGTAGAAACGGTCGCTCTTTGCGTCCTCGTCATTCTTTACGCTTTCAAGCTCCGCCTTGAGGTCGGGGTCTGCTGTTGCGTTGGCGAGCCACAGGTCAAACATCTTCTGTATATCTGCCATAGGGGTCATCCTCCTGTAAATAAAATCGGAATATATCAATACTTTTAAATTATAGCATACAGAAAATCAAATTTCAAGTAGCATATATTCCAAAAACCGATAAAATATAAGGAAGTTTATGTGTAAGAATTACGATAAACAAGCCACCTGCACCTATTATTTACGGTTGATTCCCATACATACAGAAATATCCGCTTCAGCGTTATGCCGAAGCGGATACCGATATTATTCAGTTGTGAGCTTTCACATCAGTCCTTGCTCTTCTCAAGGAACTTGTAAACAACAGCAGCAAGCGCAGCACCTGCGAGAGGGCCTACGATGAACACCCATACATCAGCGATGGGAGCAGTGTTGCCATTGATAGCAGCAACGATAGCGGGACCGATGGAGCGTGCGGGGTTTACGGATGTGCCTGTCAGACCAATACCGAGGATATGTACCAGAGTAAGGGTCAGACCGATAACAAGACCGCCGAAGCTGCCGTGGCCTGCTTTTTTGGATGTTACGCCGAGGATGGTCATAACAAATATGAAGGTAAGGACTACCTCAACGATAAGACCTGCAACGGCGCTTCCATTTACGCCTGCAAGACCGTTGGAGCCGAAGCCGCCTGTCATATCGGTGACATTACCGAGACCGAAGATAGCAGCCAGCACGCCTGCGCCTGCAAGTGCACCGAGGCACTGGGAAACCACATATCCGACGAAATCCTTAACGGACATACCGCCGCTTAAAAGAACTCCAAGCGAAACAGCAGGATTTATATGACATCCCGAGATATTTCCCACACAGTAAGCCATGCCAACGATAACAAGACCAAAAGCAAGCGCTGTCAGCACATAACCACCGCCCTGCGCTGCGCTACATCCGACGAGCATAGCCGTTCCACAGCCGAGGATAACAAGCACTGCTGTACCAATGAATTCTGCAATATACTTCTTCATTTTAAAAACCTCCTTGTTTTTTACGGGGATCTCCCGTTAATAATAGTATAGCATATATGAAAAATTTGTCAATCTGCATTTTGCACAGATTTTTTGTGCATTTTCAATATATCGGCAAAATGACCGCTGAGCGCCTTCCATCATCTCTTGCCCCACAGTATTGTAATTGTCCCGGAAATATGCTATACTTAATACGATGATCTTTGGTCGGAGGTATTGTATGTACAGTCAGATAAACAGCGTGGGACTCTTCGGGCTCAACGCATTTCCAGTCACTGCCGAAGCAAGCAGCTCTGCGGGACAGCCGTCATTCGATATAGTAGGTATGCCCGATGTGGCAGTCCAGGAGAGCCGCTCACGAATAAAGGCGGCGCTTGCACACATGGAGCTGAACTACCTTCTCAACGGCAAGGTGACGGTAAACCTGGCACCCGCAAGCGTAAAGAAGATCGGCTCGATGTTCGACCTGCCGATCACAGTGGCGCTGATGAAGCTGGGCGGCGTAATAGAATGTGAGCTTTGCAATGATGTGTTCATCGGAGAGATATCGCTCAACGGATCGCTCGCCCCGATAAACGGCGCACTCAGCATGACGCTAACCGCTGCCGCAAGCGGCGCAAAGCGAATCTTCCTGCCGAAACAGAATGCAAAGGAAGCGTCTGTTGCTGACGGAATAGAGGTGTACGGTGTTGAGCATCTGTCACAGCTTATTACATTTTTGAAAAACGGCAGCGGGCTTACTCCCGAGGAGCCGTATACTCCCTCCGAAAGCGCACTGCTCCACACGGCGGATTTCGCCGAGGTCATGGGCCAGCAGAGCGCAAAGGCAGCCATTGAGACCGCTGCGGCAGGCTCGCACAACATACTTATGCTGGGGCCTCCCGGCTCGGGAAAATCCATGCTCGCTAAGCGCATCCCCTCGATAATGCCGAGGATAACCTTTGCAGAGAGCATCGAGACCACCCAGATACATTCCATCGCAGGAATGATCGACCCTGCCGAGCCGCTCGTGACACGCAGACCGTTCCGTGCAGTCAGCCACACTGCCTCCGCAGTAGGACTTATCGGCGGCGGCAGCATCCCCCGTCCCGGCGAGATATCCCTGGCGCACAACGGCGTGCTTTTTCTGGATGAGCTTCCCGAGTTTGACCGCAAGGTGCTGGAAACACTACGTCAGCCTCTCGAAAACGGAGAAATAAACATCTCCCGTGCAAGCGGCTCAGCCTGCTATCCATGCGATGTTATGCTTGTTGCTGCTATGAATCCCTGTCCCTGCGGAAACTTTGGAAACCCTGCCAAGAAGTGTCGCTGCACTCCGCAGCAGGTCTCGGGATATCTCAACAAGATATCTCAGCCTGTGCTTGACAGAATAGATATACAGATAGAAGTAAAACCCGTGGAATACAGCGACCTCAGCCACCGAACACCGCAGGAAAGCTCCGCAGCCATAGCCGAAAGGATACAGAAAGCCCGTGACATACAGGCAAAGCGTTTTGCGGGAACAGGTATAAAAAGCAACAGCGGCATAACCTCCGACATAATAGCAGAGGTCTGCCGCCTTACCCCCGATGCTGAGGACATGATGCGCCGTGCATTTGAAAAGCTCGGAATGTCCGCACGTGCCTACGACAGGATACTTAAGGTCGCACGTACCTGCGCAGACCTCGCAGCAAGCGACGACATAACAAAGGATCACATAGCGCAGGCTATAAGCTACCGCAGCCTTGACAGGAAATACTGGAACAGATAAGCATAACTGCGCCGAAAATCTCCCTCCTGCGCAGATACATTTTCACAAAAAGAGCCGCTATGCCGTTTGATACGGCACAGCGGCTTTTGTTTTAATCAATCTTAAGAGACGCCTTGATCTCTTTTTTGTTTTTGTACATCGCCACATCAGCACGGCTGAATACATCGTTAAAGGACTCATCGTGACTTGGGTCGTATTCGGAGATTCCGAATGCGATGGATATCGGTATATTGGTATCACGCTTATGCTCGGTTTCCATGGCAGCTGCGAAGTCCGCACAGAAAGATTCTCTGTCGTGATAATGCTCATCCTCAAACACCACAACGAATTCATCACCGCCCACACGGTAGACGGGGCATTCATGGAAAGTGGTGGATATCAGCGTTGCGGCATTGGATATCAGCATATCGCCGTAATGATGTCCGTGGGTGTCGTTTGTCTGCTTGAGTCCGTTGATATCAAGCACCGCAACCGCAAATTCAGCCTCGCCCTTTCGGATGGACTTTTCAAGCCTTATCACAGTATTGTTGTAGGCGGTCTTGTTTTCAACGCCTGTCAGTGCGTCGATGTAGGCAAGCCTGTTTATCTCTCCGATATACTCTCTCAGCTTATCCACTGTGTTTGAAAAAACAGATGCAAGCGTGCCTATCTCATCTCTTGTCTGCGCCTTTATCTCAACATTAAGATCGCCCGTGGCTATCTTCTTCGCCGCCTTTGTCAGCTTTTTAAGCGGCCTTATCAGCGTCCTGCATATCAGTATAGTGACAACGACGAATACAGCGGCTATTATCACCGTGATCATCACTATCTGCATGGACAGCTCGTTCTTGGGAGCGTCTATCTCGCTCTGCGGAGCGGTAACACACAGATATATACCGTTGTTGAGAGGACGGTAGCTCATGCGGCGTTTTACGCCGTTATGCTCATACTCATACAGATTTCCGTATGTGTCTTCGGTTGCATACTTGTTATATACAGATACGAAATTGATCTTTTCATCGGCAGCAGATACGCCCTTGTCAAGCATACGATGATATACTATATTGAAATCGGGATCTGCAAGATAAGCATAACCTGTATCCATTACTTTTATGCTGTCAACGCTCTCCTGGAGCATGGTGAAATCAATATCCATGCCGACGATGCCCAGCAGCTCCTCTCCACAGTATATCGGAATGACATAGGATATCATATAGATATTTATATTCTTATTGATATACGGACCCACCCATGTCGGCTTGCCTGCGCTGACAGGGATGTAGTACCATCCCACGTGCTCCACATCTGACGGATCATACAGTGACATATCAGTGTTAGGCTCAAGCGCAAGCTCGGTGTCAGCGCCCGTCTTTGTAAAGAACAGACCCGAAACGGGCGTGGATATCTCGGGATTTAACCTTATATAAACGGCGACTGAGCCGTCTGTCGAGCGTGCCGCATTTAGCAGTATCGGCTCAAGATAATCCATATAACGGTCGCAGAAGCCGTCATCCGAAAAGCGCTCCACACTGTCAACGTAATCGGTGGCACAGCCTGCAATGACCTCAACCGACTGCTCTATACGTCCCATAAGTCCGTTGATATCAGCGGCATTGGTATCCGCAAGCTGATTGAACAGCGCCGTGGACTCTCTGTTTGCATTTATCTCTACACGGCTTATTGCTATCGCACCTATCAGCGAAGCTGACAAAACGATACCTATGAGTATAAGGATTATGAATTTAGATTGTATAGATCTCATTCCATCAACTCCCGAATAATATTTTTCAGAAATATTATACTACTTAATCCAATAAAAAGCAATACTTACCGACCATATTTTATAAAATTTCCGACTGATCGACATTTTTTCGATAAACATCTTGACAAATAAATAAATGGATGTTATACTAACATTATGATATCAATTTGATATCAAATACATACATCCTTCAAGGAGGCTCAATATGGATAAGGTAATCAACAGGAACGAATATGAAGAGCGTGAGCTCAACGCTCCCAGCGGCTGGCTGGTACTTATAGTGACCATTCTTCTTTATCTCGGTGCTATCGGTCTGGCGATATTTGCAGGAATACAGCTTGAGGCGGATGAAAACAGTGCACTCGGCGGTACTATGTTAGTAGTAAGCATTATATGGCTTGCAATCGGCTGGATCCCATTCATTGGCCTGCGCATCATCAAGCCCAACGAGGCTCTGGTACTGACCCTGTTCGGAAAATACACAGGTACTCTTAAGAGAGAGGGCTTCTATTTCATCAATCCTTTCAGCTCTGCTGTAAACCCTCAGGTAGACGGCGAGCCGTCTGTAAGCCTCAGCCCTGACGGCACCTCCGTAAAGCTGACAAAGAGCAAGATCTCCCTTAAGGCACTTACCCACGACAACCACAGACAGAAGATCAACGATCAGATGGGCAATCCTATAGAGGTGGGCATCGTTGTTATCTGGCGTGTTGTTAACACCGCAAAGGCTGTGTTCAATGTTGACAACTACAAGACATACCTCTCCATCCAGGCAGATTCCGTACTGCGTGACGTGGTACGCTGCTACCCTTACGATTCCACCGACAGCGATGAGAAGACCCTGAGAGGCTCCTCTCAGGAGGTTTGCGAGCTTCTGCGTGAAAGACTTCAGCAGCGTGTTGAGCAGGCAGGTCTTGAGATAATCGAAGCACGCATAACTCACCTAGCTTATGCTCCCGAGATAGCTGCGGCTATGCTTCAGCGTCAGCAGGCTACCGCAATAATCGAGGCAAGACAGAAGATAGTTGACGGCGCAGTGGGCATGGTAGAGATGGCGCTCAACAAGCTCTCCGAAAGCAACGTATGCGAGCTGGACGAGGAGCGCAAGGCACAGATGGTATCCAACCTGCTGGTGGTACTCTGCGGCAACAAGGACGCACAGCCCATCGTGAACAGCGGTACTATCTATTAATGACGCACATATTGTATCGTATGCGATTTCTGAAAGGAGGGTGCGGCTTTGGCAGAGGAAAAGAACACTAAAAAGCAGGTGCCGCTGCGCCTTTCCGCAAGCCTGTATAACGACCTCATGAAGTGGGCGGAGGATGATTTCCGCTCCGTGAACGGACAGATAGAGTATCTTCTTACGGAGTGCGTGAAGTATCACAAAAAGCATCCGAAAAAGGAAGACTGACGAAAGGACGGAACATAATGTATGGCAACATAATGCTTATGATAATTACGATATTGTTCTGTGTAGTATTTGTTCTGGCTGGGTTTATTATATGGAAATTCCCGCCGTCATTCAATGGTCTTGGCTACCGCACAGCGATGTCGGAAAAGAACCCTGCAACATGGCACTTTGCACAGGTCTACTGCGGCAGGGCGATGTTTATAAGCTTCCTGCCTGCGCTGGTACTGTCAGCAGCCGCCGAGCTCATCGGTTTTATAGCTGACATCAGCGATAACGACTTTACAACGCTGTCCGTTGTAGTGATAGCCGCAGATGTGATTCTGCTGTTTGCTGTTATCGGAATGACAGAAAAGGCACTGCGGGAGCGTTTCGATAAAAACGGCGATCCCAGATAACAAAAGACCCGTAATCGGAAGTCACATCCTGATTACGGGTCTGTTTTTTATTTTCAGCAGTTTATCTCAGCCTATATATTCCTTAAGTGCGGCGATAAGAGCGTCTATCTCCTCGTCCGTACCTATCGTTATACGCAGGCGGTTATCTATCCTCGGCTTTGAGAAGTAACGCACATAGATATCCTTTGTCTTTAAGAATTCGCAGATATCCTTTGCCCTGTATTTCTCATGCTCCGCAAAAACGAAGTTGGTGCTGCTGTCGGGGAGCGAAAAGCCCATTTCACGCAGCTCAGCGGTGAGCCTGTCACGTGTCGCAATAACCTTTTTCAGCGTGGCTAGGAAATACTCTTCATCCTCGACGGAAGCCACACCTGCCTCGATGGCTATGCTGTCCATCGGATATGAATTGTAGCTGTCCTTTGCGGCATACAACGCAGAGATTATCTCCTTGTTGCCGAATGCACAGCCGATCCTCATGCCTGCCATGGAGCGTGACTTTGAGAAAGTCTGCGTAACAACAAGGTTCTCGTACTCGGAAAGCAGCGGTACTGCGCTCTCTCCGCCGAAATCAACATAAGCCTCATCAACGATGACAACGCTGTCCTTGTTAGCGTCCAGTATCTCACGGATGAAGTCAAGACCCCTCGCGATGCTTGTGGGTGCGTTGGGATTAGCGATAACCACGCCGCCGTTGGGACGCTTGTAGTCCTCGGCATTGATGCTGAAATCCCCGTCAACGGGTATAGTCTCGAAGGGGATGCGCAGCATCTCGCACCACACGGGATAGAACGAGTATGTGATATCGGGGTAGATAACAGGCTTGTCGGAATTGAAGAATGCACGGAAGCACAATGCCAGCACATCATCCGAGCCGTTTCCTACAAACACATTCTCCCTTTCAAGACCCACACGCTTTGCGATCGCTGCCGCAAGGGGCTTCGCATCGGCGTCGGGATACTTTTTAAGCCCCTCTGCATTGAAACGCTCTATTGCCTTCAGCACTCCGGGCGCAGGAGGATAGGGGTTCTCGTTTGCGTTAAGCTTTATGAAATCCGTCTTGTTGGGCTGCTCGCCTGCAACGTACGGCTCTATCTTTATAAGATTATCTCTCCAGCTCATTGTATCTCCTTTCAAACAAAAACAGGCGGACGACATAAAGTCACCCGCCTCAGTTTGTCGAAAAACCGTGGTTTAGCCCGCTAAGCGGGCAATTTCGATAACTTTTTTTGGTGTGGCTCTGCCACGCCAAAAAACACTTCTATCCGCACAACTGTGCAAGTTGAATGCAAAGCATTCAACGCAGTGCGGGCAGTGCGGATGCTTCGGCGGAAAAGTCCGAAAGGACTTTTTCGACGTTATGAGGCGGACGACATAAAGTCACCCGCCTGCGTTTCATCTCATGCAGATAACGGATCAGTCTGCGTCGTCCTCATCGTCAAGCTCAAACTCGAGATGCTGACCGCAGTTGGGGCAATCCATGCCGCCTGTTGCAGCCTGCTCGTAATCGAAGCGGATAGTGTTGCTGCAAGCGGGACAGGTGGTCTCGTACAGCTCGTCGAGATCATCATCGAAATCGTCCTCGTCATCATCCTCATCATCGATATCGTATACGATATCCTCGAGATCTGCAACGCTCTCCTCCATATCGGTCATTACATCAGCGATATCGTTGAGCTCGTCATCGACCTCCTTGAGGTTCTCTGCGATGTCGGAAAGTACATCAAGCATTGCGGCAAGAATCTTGCCTTCCTTTGTGGACTCGTCAAGGGCAAGACCCTCAGCAAGACCCTTAATGTAGGAAACCTTTTCACCGATTGTCATAATATTCAATCCTTTCCTTATATTTTAAATTGCTCTGCGTCGGAAATTACTTTACACGCTCCATATACTCGCCTGTTCTGGTGTCGATACGGATGAGCTCGCCCTCGTTGATGAACAAGGGAACACGGATCTCTGCGCCTGTCTCCAGTGTAGCGGGCTTTGTAGCGTTTGTAGCTGTGTTGCCTGCGAAGCCGGGATCTGTCTGTGTAACCTCAAGCTCAACGAAGTTGGGGGGCTCTACGCCGAATACCTTGCCCTTGTAGGACAGTACCTTACAAACCATGTTCTCCTTAACGAACTTGAAGCTGTCGCCCAGGTCGGAAGCGTTTACGGGAACATCCTCGTAGGTCTCGGGATCCATGAAGTGATACAGCTCGCCGTCGGAATATGTGTACTCCATATCCTTTCTCTCAACGTAAGCTGTGGGGAACTTAGCGGAAGGGTTGTAGGTCTTTTCAACCACGGAACCTGTAATAACGTTTCTCACCTTTGTTCTTACGAACGCTGCACCCTTACCGGGCTTAACGTGCTGGAACTCGATGATCTGCATTACGTTGCCTTCCTCTTCAAAGGTCATGCCATTTCTGAAATCTCCTGCTGTTACCATAGTAGGAACCTCCAATTGTTTTGTTTTTATTTAATACGAACTGCGGTCACATAATACCGCTAGTCTATACATCCTTTATATTTTACCCTATATTGCGGAATTTTTCAAGTGCTTTTTATAAAAAAACAGAAATTTTCTTATAATTTATATGCGGATGAGCTTTTTCGTGGTCATTGTGAGGTTTTCACAGCCGTCATCAGTCACAAGCACCATATCCTCGATACGCACGCCGTACCTGCCCGAGATATACGCTCCCGGCTCTACGGTGACTATCATTCCCGCACGCAGCATGGAGCTGCTCTTTCGGGAGAGTGTGGGTGCCTCGTGTATCTCAAGACCCACTCCGTGACCCAGACCGTGACCGAAATACTTGTCGTAACCGCCCCAGCCGTTGAGGGTGCTTCTTGCCACGCTGTCCACCACTGCGCCGCCGATATCGGAGCGCACCGCCTTAAGTCCGTCAAGATTTGCATAGAACACCGCATTGTAAAGCTCCTCCATCTCGGGGGTAGGCTCGCCGATGACCAGCGTCCTTGTCATATCAGAGTGATATCCGTCGCACACCGCACCGAAGTCAAGGGTGAGGAACTCGCCCTCCTGCAAAGGCTTATCTGTCGGCACCGCATGGGGAGATGCGGAATTTATTCCCGATGCCGCTATCGTTTCAAAGGAGAGGTCGTCTGCGCCGCAGTCCATCATGTAGTAATTCAGGAGTGCCGCCACCTGCTTTTCGGTCATACCCTTGCGCATACGCTCCAGAAGCCGCTCAAACGCCGCCTCTGCAATACGCTGTGCTTTTACGATGAGCTTTACCTCCTCCGCCGACTTTATCACACGCATACCCGATATCTTATCGGATAACCATGAGCTTCCGTCAAGCTCGGCGTAAAACAGCTTATCCTTGTACTCCTCATATTCCTTGAGGGTGAGATATGCGCTCTCAACCGAAAGACGAGTGATGTTGTGGCGTATCATAAGGTCAAGGAGCTGCTTTCTCATATCGTCCATGAGGATGACCTGACAATCCGTGACACGCTCGCACGCCTTGTCGTAGTAACGGGAATCGATGATGAGATAGGAGCACTCCTTAGTCACAAGTATAACACCTGCCGAGGACTTGAAGCCGCAGAAATATCGCCTGCTTACATCCGAGGTTATCAGTGCGCCATGAGTGTCGTCCGTGAGAAGCTCTGCAAGGCGAAGTATATTACTCATCGTTGCCTCCGAGCTTGTTGTTGAGTGCATACAGGCCCAGTATGTAGCTGTACTTTCCGAAGCCTGCTATGCTGCCGCAGCACACGGGAGCGATAACGGAGTTCTTACGGAACTCGTCACGGCTGTTCACGTTGGAGAGATGCACCTCAACAACGGGTATCTTTATCGCCGAGATAGCGTCACGGATAGCGTAGCTGTAATGCGTATACGCTCCCGCATTGAGGATGACTCCTGCGCAGTCAAGACGAGCCTCGTGCAGGCGATCGATAAGACCTCCCTCGGAGTTGCTCTGGAAAAAGGTCACCTCATAGCCCATCGCCATCGCCTCTTCCTGAATCTCGCTGTTGATGGACTTAAGCGTATCGCCGCCGTAGATATTCGGCTCACGCTCGCCGAGAAGATTGAGGTTAGGTCCGTTCATAACAAGTATTTTCATGATAATTACCTCCGTCAGTTTTTCAATAAGTGGCTAGCCATTCAGCAGACGATACATCCCCTGCTGAACGAGGACATCCTGCCTGAGTTATAATGATTCGTAATAGCGTTTCATTTCCGCAACGTCCTCGGCCTGTGTGCCGTCAGACTCGCAGATTATCGAGGGGGAAAGCCCGCGCCTGTGTATCTCCTCCATAAGCGGCTGATACTCGGGGCCCCACTCGGTGTCAGCAAAGGTCACGTGGCGTTTTTCGCCGCCTGCAGTGAACTCTATCCTGCTGAAATGGATATGCATACGGGAGAGTCTGTCCTGTCCGAGCTTATGCCCGATATAATCCAGTATCTGAGCATACTCCTCCCTGCCCCTGATACCGCCGAGGGTACGGGCATTAAGGTGTCCGAAGTCCACGCAGGGCAGGAAGCGTTCATCCACGCCGCACAGCTCCACCACCTCCTCGAGAGTGCCGAGCTGGTTTATCTTGCCCATCGTTTCGGGACAAATTATGATATCCGAAAGTCCTGCCTCGTCAAGTGCTGCCTGCGCCCTTTTAAGCGTATCGGCAGCGAGTACGGTTGCCTCCTCACGGCTCATCTTTGAACAGGAGCCCGAATGTACCACTATCTTCTGTGCGCCCACCTGCTTTGCCGCCTGTGCGCTCTGCATGATGTAATCAACGCTTTTAAGGCGAGTTGCCTCCTCCACCGAGGAAAGCGAGATGAAATAAGGCGCATGAAGCGTTACATATATCCCGTGCTGCTTTGCAAGGTCAGGAAGCTGTGAAACAGTATCAGCGCTGAGCCTTACGCCCCTGCCGCACTCTATCTCGTAGCCGTTGAGCCCCATTGAAGCAAGGTACTCGGGCAGATCCTTGGGGAATTTCCTTTTTCCCCAGCTAAGGGAGTTTCCTCCCGGTCCGAATGATATCGACATATATTATCTCCGTAAAAATATATTTACGGACACGGCAAGCCGTGCCCCTACTTTATTTCCAGTTTTGAATAATCTCTCTTAAACACAAGGCTCTCTACCTTGCGTTTCAGGCGGAACGTCCACGTTTTTTCAAGGTGGAACGGCTCCACAAGCACCGTGCGCACACCCTTGAGATTGCCGCCCATAACATCAGTGAAGATCTGATCTCCCACAACAAGCGTATCGGCTTTTGTACTGCCCATCGCCTTCATTGCTTTGGTGATGCCGAACGTCAGCGGCTTTGCGCCGTTTGCCGTGAACGGAAGCCCGAGCTTTGCCGCCAGAGGCGCAACACGCCTGTTCGTGTTATTTGATACAACACGCATCTTTATACCAAGCCTGCGCATCTCGTCCAGCCACTCGGTGACGCCTGCCTCTGCGGCAGGGTTTCCGTGCATGGACAGTGTGTTGTCAAGATCCAGCACCAGCGCTCTCACGCCGTTCTTTTGCAGGAACTCCTCATCTATATCCAGGACGCTTTTCAGCCAGAATGTGGGCTTAAACAGCATAGTACCTCCGAATTGACATATTATCATCTACGGATATCATCCGCAGCAAAAAACTATACATAACAATTAAAGCGGACACAGTATGTCCGCTTCAACCGTTTGTTTTTAAGTAGCAAATGCAGTCCGTAAATCAGAACTTGCGCTTGCGAGCAGCTTCGGACTTCTTCTTACGTTTTACCGAAGGCTTTTCGTAATGCTCTCTTTTACGAACTTCAGCAAGAACGCCGTCCCTTGCGCATGAACGCTTGAAACGCTTGAGAGCGGTATCAAGAGATTCATTTTTACCAAGACGAATTTCTGCCATCTATATTTCCCTCCCTTTGCCAAACGGCATAGGTTATCTACAAAATAGTAGTTATACAAAAAGTATATACTTTATTATACAACACCTATTATGTTTTGTCAAGTCTTTTTAGAAAATTTTTCTTTATACGGTGAGTTTATGCTGATACCGTTAATCTGTTACCCACTCGCTGATGTCAACGGGAGTGCCGTCAGCCCACAGATGCTCAAGCTGATAGAACTCTCTGTCGTTCTCAAGGAAGATGTGCACGATAACATCGATATAGTCGAGGCAGATCCATGTCTTGCTCTGATAGCCCTCGATGCTCTTTGCCTGCACGCCCTTTTCGCCGAGCTTAAACTCTACCTCATCGGCAAGTGCCTTTACCTGTGTGGTGCTGGTTGCGGAGGCAATAACGAAATAGCTTGTAAGAGTTGTAAGCTCATCCACCTTCATTGCCTTTATATCCTTTGCTTTCTTGGAATCAAGCGCCTTTACGGCGATCTCTAACTCTTCTCTGTCGGTCATAAATGCTCCTTCTTTTCATTGTATTTCAAATAATAATTGTATGCTTCAAATGTGTAGCGGGGGATCTGTCCGCATTTTTTACACACGCTCTCGATACCGTAGGTAAGCCCTATGGACATAGCCTTGTCTATATCATCATAGCAGAATCTGCGGAATTTGTCAACGTCCTTATAGTCCCTCTCCTCGGAGATCATATCCCCGAGATACACGATCTTTTCAAGCAGTGACATCTCCGCGCAGCCGATCGTGTGGAAACGTATCGCACGGATGATCTCCTCATCCCCGATATGCAGGACATCCCTTACATAGGCTGCTCCCGCAACGCCGTGCCACAGTGCAGGCGTGTCACACTCCGCAGGGTCGGGAGAGAGTCCGCTCTCCAGCGTCATACGATGCTGCACAGACTTCTCCTCTTCCTTCATAACATCGTGCAGAAGTCCTGCGAGATAGCACCTTTTCTTGTCGGCGCCGTAACACCCGGCGAGGTCATAGCAAGCCTCCGCCACATTCATGCTGTGATTGAAACGCTTTTTTGAAAGGCGCTCCTTTATAAGCTGCTCATAGCTGTCGAATTCCTTGTACCTGCTCAATCTGCGCCCTCCGTATATACAGGATCATGCGAGAGGTACTCTGCGACCGAAGCAGGCACAAGCTGCGAGATATCCTCGCCCTTTGCCGCTTTTTCACGCACCTCTGTGGAGGATATCTCTACCGCCTTCGTGGGAAGCACCTTCACCCTGCCCATCTCGTTTGCGAACTCCATCATATCCACAAGGCTGTCGTTGTCACGGGCAACGGCGCACACCTTTGTTTCCTTAAGCAGCGACTCGTACTTGTACCACTTGTCGAAGCAGAACAGCATATCGCCGCCGATAAGCAGAAAGAACTGCTCGTCGGGACGCTCCTCCTTCAGTGCGCGTACTGTGTTTATGGTAAAGCTTATACCGCCTAAGCGACGCTCGATATCGCAGACCTCCGCACCCTCGATATGGGAGAATGCACGGCGGCACATCTCTGCCCTTACATCAAAGGGGGCAAGCTTTGTCGTCTTGTGCGGAGACTCAAAGGTGGGGATGATAAGCAGCTTTTTAAGCTTCAGCTGCTTTACAGCCTCCTCCGCAAGGCGGACGTGACCGTTATGCACGGGGTTGAACGCACCACCGAAAATACCTGTCTTAATCAAGTTCTATCACCCTCTTCTTGGGGTCCTTGCTTCTTCTCCACAGAACGAATTTGCGTCCGATGACCTGTACAACGTCTGCGTTGAGCTGTGCTGCGATCTCGTCGGCAGCCTCTCTTGCGGTGTATTCGCAGTTCTCCTGAACGCCGACCTTGATAAGCTCACGGCTGTTGAGCACATCGTCAAGCTGCTTTATAAGCTCCTCGCCGATGCCCTGCTTTCCTACGAAGAAGATGGCATTATAGCCCTGTGCTATGGAGCGCAGATGCGCCCTCTGTTTACTTGTAAGCATTAACTGTATTTCTCCTTATATATCACTTTGCGATGGTCCTGAATATCTCGGCAAGCTTCTCAAAAGCCTTTGCACGGTGGCTTATCCTGTTCTTCTCGTCCTCGCCGATGGTCGCCATGCTTTCATCATCGTCCAGCATGAAGATAGGGTCGTAGCCGAAGCCGTTGTCGCCTACCATTTCATCGCCTATGTAGCCCTCTACGGTGCCGTTTACGGAATACTCGTCCTCTTCATTGAGAATGAAGTATATCGAGCAGACAAAGCGTGCGTCACGCAGAGGTCTTGCAACGTCGTGCATCTCCTCCAGTACCTTTTCGCAGCGCTCCTTGTCGGTGGCGTTCTCTCCCGCATAACGTGCGGAGTAGATTCCGGGCGCACCGTTGAGAAAGTCTATCTCAAGGCCGCTGTCGTCCGCAATGGTCGGAAGTCCCGTAGCCTCGAACACGGCACGTGCCTTGATGTGAGCGTTCTCCTCAAAGGTATCGCCGTCCTCGATTATTTCGTCTGTAAAGCCTGCCTGTCGCATGGATATCACGTCAAATCCGAAGGGCTCAAGCAGCTTGCGGAATTCACGCAGCTTGCCCTCGTTGTTTGATGCGATTATCAGCCGCTGTCGGTCAGGCGAACTCGCGGCAGGTTTGTCCTCGGCAGAATGATGAAGTTGTTTTTCCATTTCAGTTCCTTTCGTTTATTTAAAATTATATTGTTTCCTTGTTACTCAAACAGCGCGTTTACATAATCCGCAGGGATAAACGGCTGAAGATCGTCTATCTTCTCGCCTACTCCCACAAGCTTTACGGGGATGCCAAGCTCGTTCTTGATGGGGATTATGATACCGCCCTTTGCGGTACCGTCAAGCTTTGTGAGTGCGATGCCTGTTATCTCGGCGGTCTCGCTGAACAGCTTAGCCTGATTTACGGCGTTCTGTCCTGTCGTGGCATCCAGCACCAGCAGGGTCTCTATGCTTGCTTCGGGAAGCTCACGGGTGATAACTCGGGATATCTTCTTAAGCTCCTCCATAAGATGCTTTTTGTTGTGGAGTCTGCCTGCGGTGTCACAGAGAACAACATCTGCGCCCCTCGCCTTTGCGGCATTTATGGCATCGAACACGACTGCGGCAGGATCGCTGCCCTCGCTGTGCTTTACGATGTCAACGCCAGCACGGTCGGTCCACACGTTGAGCTGGTCGATAGCCGCAGCACGGAACGTATCCGCAGCCGCCACGATAACACGCTTGCCCTGCTTTTTAAGGTTTGCGGAAAGCTTACCGATGGTGGTGGTCTTTCCTGCGCCGTTTACACCGATGACCATCACAACGGCAGGTTTCGAGTCAAGCTTAAGCTCGTTGTCTCCTGTCAGTATTTCGGCGATGATGTCACGCAGAAGCTGCTTTACATCGGCGGGGTCGGTCGCACCTGTGCGCTTTACCGCCGCACGTAGCTTGTCGCAGATATCACAAGATGTCTCCGCACCGATATCCGAAAGGATGAGCATCTCCTCAAGCTCCTCGAAGAAGTCCTCGTCTATCTTCGTGAAACTGTTCATCAGCAGCTCTATCTTGCTTAAGAAGCCGTCCTTTGTCTTTTTGAGGCCATCCCTGAGCTTTTCAAAGAAGTTCAGCTTCTTTTCGCCGTCCTTGTCAGCTTCATCGGAGATCTCCTCTTCTGTCGCTATATCCTCGGATTCTTCCTGATCCTCAGGGAGTTCCTCGGCTAACTCCTCAGCTTCTTCCTCCGCCTCGGGGAGCTCCTCAGCGATCTCCTCGGCTTCGGATGCTACCTCCTCCGTTTCCTCAGGAATATCCTCCTGTGGCTCTTCGGCTGCTTCCTCTGCCGTTTCCAGAAGCTGTTCATCCTGAAGCTCTTCTGTATCCTCCTGCTTCTTCTTTTTGAATTTATCAAAAAATCCCATAATACCTCCGTTATTTCAGCTCAACATCAAGCTCGTCGGTAAGCTGACGGCGCAGCAGACGGGACACGCCCTTTTCCTGCATGAATACGCCGTAAAGCACCTCGCAGCCCTCGATGGTGCCACGACGATGCGTGATGACCATAAGCTGCGTCTGATTGCAGAACTGATTAAGATAGGTGATGTACTTGTCAACATTGACATCGTCAAGCGCAGCGTCCACCTCGTCCAGCATACAGAACGGCGTGGGACGGTGCTTGAGTATTGCAAAGTAGATCGTTATTGCGACCATCGTCTGCTCGCCGCCCGAAAGGGAGATAAGGTTCTTGATGACCTTTCCCGGGGGTGCCGCATTTATCTCGATGCCCGAATTCAGCACATCCTCGGGGTCGGTAAGCTCAAGCTCTGCCCTTGCGCCCTCGCCGAAGATGCTTACGAATATCTCCTTGAAGTGCCTGTTTATATCCTCAAAGCTGTTGAGGAAACGTGTCTTGATATCCGATGTAAGCTGATCGATGAGCTTTTCAAGCTCTCTCTTGGAGCTTTCGATATCCTGAAGCTGTGCCGTCTGGAACTCGTATCGCTCGGACACCGTGCGGTATTCCTCGATGGAGTCCATATTTACGCTGCCAAGGGCGCTTATGCGCTTGTTAAGCTCGGCAAGGTCGTTTTCAGCCGCCATGAGGTTTTCAAGGGGCTTTGACTGCTCCACCGCCATGGAAACGGTAAGCTCGTACCTGTCGTAAAGCAGCTTCACTATGCTGTCGTAGTCCTTCTGTACGCCTGCACGGCGCTCCTCAAGGCGTGCCACCTCACGGTTAAATTTCTCCTTGTTGCCCGTAGCCTCACGCACGTCACGGTGCATGGTCTCTATACGCTGCTCAAGCGAGGTCATCTCCTGAGTGCTGCGCTCGATATCGCTGTCATTCTCTGAAAGGCTCTCGCTCTGCTGCTGTATGGACAGCCTGATACGCTCTATCTCAAGGCGTATCTCCTTGTCGTTAGACTCAAGCCTTTCGACTGCCTCTTTATAGCTTCCGCTGTTTTCAAACAGCATTTTGCGGTTATTTTCTATGTTTCTTATCTCGGCACGCAGGGCGTCAATATCCTTTTGTGCGGCGACCTCGCTGATGTTAAGCTGCGAGATCTCGTCAGAAAGGCGCTTTATGTCCTCCGCTGCGCTGTCACGCTCGCTGCCCGACTCCGAAAGCTGCGCTTCAAGCCGCTCTATTTCCGCATCGGTCCTTGCTGTTACCGAAGCACTGTTCTCCATAACGGAGCGCTGCTGCGTTATCTGTGCATCAAAGCGCTCTATCGTGAGCTTTGCGGTCTCTCCCTGCTGCGAAAGCTGTGCGATAAGGCTGTCCAGACGTGAAAGCTCCGCATTTATGCGTATCTCCTCGTTATCAAGGGCACGCAGCTCGTCCTGCATTCCCTCCATCTCGATGTCGAACTTTGCCATCTCCGCCTGATACTGACGGTACGCCTCGCTCTTTTCATTCTGCGACTGACGGAGCTTTGCGATCTCCGCATACAGCGTTTCTATCTCCTGCTTACGGGAGATGATGCCGCCTGCGCTGACCTTACTACCACCTGTAAAGGAGCCGCCCGCATTGACTACCTGTCCGTCAAGTGTGACGATACGGAACTTGTTGCCATAACGCTTACCGATGTACGCCGCCGTGTCGATATCGTCCACCACTGCGGTGGTGCCGAGGATGTTTTTCACTATCTCGGAGTACTCGTCGTCGTACTGTACAAGGTCGCTTGCAATGCCCTCAAAGCCCTGCTCGGATGCGAGCCTCGGCTCGTTCAGCGAACGCCCCTTTATGCTGGTCAGCGGAAGCATCGTGGCACGGCCTGCGTTGGTCTCCTTAAGAAAACGGATACAGCGCTTGGCTGTTTCCTCGTTGTCTACTATGATATGCTGCATAACGGGCTGGAGCACCGTTTCGATAGCTGTTACATAGCGTTCCTCAACGCTGATGACATCAGCAACGATGCCGTGAATACCGCTTATCCTGCCCGACTTGCTTGCTTTTATGATATCCTTTACGCTCCGGTAATAGCCCTCCATGTTGTTTTCCACATCACGGAGCACGTTATAACGCTGCTGTTTGCTGAGAAGCTCTGCGCTGACCTCGTCAAGGGCGGTCTTTGCCTCGTTCATGCGGCGTTTCTTGCCATCATTGAGCCGCTCGTATCCCGAAAGCTTGTTCTTCGTAGCAGCACGCTTCTCGGTTATCACGGAGAGCTGCTTTGCAGCTTCGCTCTTGCTGTCGGTGTATTCCTTAAGCTTTGCCTCGCTGTCGTTAAGCCCCTCAAGAAAGACCCTCTTCTGCTCCTGGGCCTCAGCCTCGGCACGCTCTGCCTGGGCACTGAGTATTCCTGCCTCGGTCTTTTCCCGGTAGCACTGCGCAAGCGCCGTCTCCAATGCAGAGTACGCCTTGTCAGCCTCGGCGCTCTGCTCCGCTATCTCGGAAAGCTTATCCTGAGTTTCGCTGCGGCGCTTTGCAATATCCGAGATATCCTGCTCCTTTGCGGAGATCTTCTGCTCAGTCGCTTTGATATCCTCATCGAAGCCGCTGCTGCTCTTCTCCGCATCGGCTATCTGCTGTGCAAGCTCCTGGCGACGCTCCTCGTTATGGCGAAGATCGTTCTCAAGCACCTGGATATTCGCACGCTGCTCGGCGATCTCGTCATTGACAGCCTGTCTGTTTCTGCGGAAGCGTTCCAGCTCCGCCTGTATCTTCATGCGCTTTTCGGAACATTCCTCAATGCTGTCCTCAAGCTTCTGTATGTCGTGTTCATAATGCTCGCTCTCGGCACGGTTAAGAAGCAGATCGTCATCCAGCTTTTTTAGCCCGTCACGGTGCTGAGAGAGCCTTGCGGTGCTTACGGAGATCTCAAGCTCCTTTTTCTCCGCATACAGTTCTGCGGCAAGCGCCGCCTTTTCGGACTGCCTTTTCAGCACAGGCAGACGCTCCTCGTCAACACGGATGATATCCTTCTGACGGGTGATATTCTCCTCTGCGTGTGCAAGCTGCTTTTCAGCCTCTGCCTTTTTGTGCAGAAACAGCGAAACTCCCGCTGCCTCCTCGAATATCTCACGGCGCTGCGAGCCTCTTGCGTTTACTATCTCCGCAACACGGCCCTGTCCGACGATGGAATATCCGTCACGTCCGAGGCCTGTGCCCATCAGCATCTCCTGTATATCCTTAAGGCGGGACTTCTGCCCGTTTATAAGGTACTCGCTCTCGCCCGAGCGGTACAGCTTACGGGAGATGACCACCTCGTCCGCATCCACGCCGAGCGCACGGTCGCAGTTATCGATGGTGAGTGCCACCTTTGCAAAGCCCATAGGCTTTCGCTCTACGGTGCCGTGGAAGATAACATCCTCCATTTTCTCGCCACGCAGCGTCTTTGCGCCCTGCTCGCCCATTACCCAGCGGAGCGCATCGCTTATATTGCTCTTGCCGTTGCCGTTGCTTCCGACTACGGCGGTAGTTCTTGTGTCGAAATTCAGCACGGTCTTGTCCGCAAAGGACTTGAAGCCGTGGATTTCAAGTGATTTGAAGAACATTAATTACCTCATCTCAATTGATTTTCGAAATTCTGATGTATTCCCCTGCGAGGGGCTTTACAGATACCCTGTAGCCAAGCTGCTCCAGCGCCGAGATGTTGCACCTCTTCTGACCTGTTGCACGGCTGATGTTCTTAGGGTCGGTGTATATGATATAGCTGCCTTTTTCAAGCAGTATGATCTCTTTTTTAATATCCTCAAGGAATATCCTGCTCTCGCATATCTCACGGAATGCGGGGTGGTATACTCCTCCCAGCATCGCCTTTTCAACCTCGGGGCTTGCGTGAAGTCCCATGCGGATGACGGCTATGCCGCTGTCTGTGAACTCCCTCAGCAGCACCGCGCAGAGGTCTGCCGTTTCCTCAAAGGAAAACGTGGTGTACTCTCCGCTTTTGTACAGCCTGCCAAGCTCCGTGCCATCCAGTATCACCGTGGGATATATGCGCACGGTCTTTGGAGAAAGTGCGATAAACTCCCTCATGGTGTGAAGCACCGCTTCCCTGCTGTCACGGTAGAGTCCCGTCATCATCTGGAGTCCCAGCTCTATGCCGCTGCTTCTGATAAGCTGCGAAGCCCTGCGCACATCCTCGGCGCTGTGTCCGCGGTGGTTTGCTGCAAGCACCTCGTCCGACATAGACTGCGCACCAAGCTCTATCGCTGTCATTCCGTAGCCCTTGAGCCTGTCCAGTATCTCAGCAGAAATACAATCGGGACGGGTAGAACAACGTATGCCGCAGTACACCTCAGGATAACGCTTCACGGCGGCGTCTGCCGCTTCAAGAAGCTCCGTCATATAGCCCTCGGGGATGGCGGTGAAGCTGCCCCCGAAAAAGGCTATCTCCGCTGTCATGCCACGCTCACGAAGATGCTGCGCCTGCTCTTCCAGGAGCTTTGCAACATCCCCGCCACGAGGAGCCTTCTGCTCGCCCGAGATGCTCTTCTGGTCGCAGAAGCTGCACCTGTGCGGACATCCTATGTGCGGTATGAATATTGAAATATTAGTCTGTTTCATAGCCCATAAGCCCGATGGCTTCCTTTGCAGCAGCCTGCTCGGCTTCCTTTTTGCTGTGACCGCTGCCCTTTCCGATAGCCTGTCCGTTAAGCAGCACAGTGGCGTGGAATATCTTGTGGTGATTCTCGCCGTCCTGCTCCGATACCTCGTAGGATACACGCTCCTCGGGGTTCTGCTGGATTATCTCCTGCAGGATGGTCTTGTAGTCGCCAAGCTTTACCTTGCCGCTCTTCAATGCCTCTATCGAGGGCACGAAGCGCAGGATGAAGCGCTGAGCCTCCTCCATGCCGCCATCGAGATATATAGCTGCGATGAGCGCCTCAAACGCATCCGCAAGGATGGAGCGTCTGTCACGGCCGCCTGTCATCTCCTCGCCCTTGCCAAGCAGCATATAGCTGCCGAGGTCTATCTTCTTTGCAAAGCTGTACAGCGAGTTCTCGCACACGATGGATGCACGCAGCTTGGTCATGCCGCCCTCGGGCTCCTCGTTCATGCCTGTGAACAGGTAACGGGATACCGTAAGCTGCAGCACTGCATCACCGAGGAACTCAAGTCGCTCGTTGCTGCCGTTGTTCTTGCCTCCCGCAAAGCTTGAGTGTGTCATAGCCTGCTCAAGATAGGCCACGTTTTTAAAACTGTATCCTATCGTTTTCTGTAAATCATTCAGCGATGCCATGTCGATCCTCTTCCTTAGAACTTAGCTGTGATATAGCCGCAGACATCTCCTCGATAGCGTTGTTTTCAACAAAAAGCTTTGCCTGTCTGAAAGCACCGAGGAAGGCTGTTGCATCGGAGCTTCCGTGCGCCTTGAACACAGGCTTTGCCGTGCCAAGCAGCGGCGAGCCGCCGATGGTCTTGTAGTCCATCTGCTTCATGAACACGCCGAGGTGCTTCTTCACGCACAGTGCGCCTATCTTTGTAAGGAGATTTGCGAAAAAGATGGATTTCAGTGCATCCTTCATAAGTCCGCCCATGCCCTCACACGCCTTGAGATAAACATTTCCCGTAAAGCCGTCCGTTACAAGCACGTCAACTGCGCCGAGTGGAACATCCCTCGCCTCTACAAAGCCGACAAAGTTGATGGAGGGAGTGTTTCTCAGCAGTGCCAGTGTTTCCTGCTCAAGCTCTCTGCCCTTTTCATCCTCTGTGCCGATATTGAGCAGACCTACACGGGGGTTTTTAATGCCCATCGTCTTTTCCATGAACAGGCTGCCCATTATCGCAAACTGCTGCAGCATCTCGGGTCTGCACTCGAGATTTGCGCCGCCGTCCAGTACGCAGTAGCGTGCGCCGCCCTTTGCAGGCATCAACGGCACCAGCGCAGTGCGCTTGACGCCCTTAATACGCTTTCCTATCATGGTGCCGCCCATTACGATAGCTGCGGTGCTGCCTGCGCTGATGACAGCGTCGGCCTTTCCGTCAGCGAGATACTTGAACGCAACACCCATGGATGTGCCTGATTTTTCCTTAAGTATGGAGCGGGGGTTATCCTCCACCTCAATAACGCCCTCTGCGTGGACGAATTCTATTCCCTCGGAGGACAGCTTAAGCTCCTCCATGCGCTTTTCAAGAAGCTCTGTATCGCCTGTTACTGCGACCTCTATGCCAAGCTCCTTTACTGCAAGCGCAGCGCCTTTCAGCACCTCGTCAGGGGAATTATCGCCGCCGAAGCCGTCTATTACTATCTTCATATTGACCTCCGTTTCAAAAAACCGTCAATCACTCAATAACTTATCAAGATCGCTCAGTGCCCTCTGAGCATATATCGCATATTTCTCCTGCTTGAGCTTTACGCGGACATCAATGGGCGGGAGTATTCCCATGTTGCTGCCCATCGGCTGAAAATCCGTTACGCTCTCGTCGCTGATATAGGCGGAAAGTGCGCCAAGCATTGTTGTCTTAGGGAATGTAAGCGGCTCTTTACCCGAAAGGATATCGGCAAGCGCCCTGCCTGCCACGATGCCGCTTGCGGCACTTTCAACATAGCCCTCCACGCCTGTTATCTGACCTCCGAAGAACACGTTATCCGAGCCTTTCAGCATAAAGTGGCAGTCCAGCAGTCTGGGGCTGTCTATAAACGTATTGCGGTGCATAACGCCGTAGCGTGCGAACTCCGCATTTTCAAGTCCGGGTATCATCGAGAACACCCTTTTCTGCTCACCGAATTTCAGATTAGTCTGAAATCCCACGAGATTATACAGTGTGCCCTCTTTGTTCTCCTTGCGGAGCTGTACCGCCGCCCAGGGACGGCGTCCCGTTCTCGGGTCGGTAAGTCCCACAGGCTTCATGCAGCCGTAGCGCACGCTTTCGATGCCACGCTTTGCAAGCACCTCAACGGGCATACAGCCCTCGTACACGGTCATGCCCGCCTTTTCATCGGGACGGTCGAACTCCTTGAGAGGTACGGACTCCGCATTCACGAGTGCCTCGTAAAACGCCTCGTACTCCTCTTTGTTCATCGGGCAGTTGATGTAATCCGCATCGCCCTTGTCATATCGTGTCTGAAAGAACGCCTTGCTGAAATCTATGCTCTCGGCAGTGACTATCGGTGCCGCCGCATCGTAGAAGCTGAGTCCCTCTCCGCAGACCGCACGTATCTTTTCCGCAAGCGCATCGGAGGTGAGCGGTCCCGTACATATCACTGCGTTTTCCGTGGGAAGCTCCGTTACCTCGCCCTCTATCACGCTGATATTCGGGTAAGCTCTCACAAGGCGGGTCACCTCGTCCGAGAACTCGGTGCGGTTCACCGCAAGCGCTCCGCCTGCGGGGACAGCGGTCTTTTCCGCCGCCTCAAGTATCACCGAGCCAAGTCTGCGCATCTCCTCTTTAAGCAGGCCGCAGGCACTCTCCACCCTCGCCGCCTTGAGCGAGTTTGAGCAGACAAGCTCCGCAAAGCCCTGATATTTATGCGCAGGCGAATATTTATGCGGCTTCATCTCATAAAGCTCTACATCGAAGCCACGCTTCGCAAGCTGCACGGCTGCCTCACAGCCCGCAAGACCTGCGCCTATTACCTTAACTGTCATCATTTATCCTTTGCATTATCGAGAGGACGCTCGTATGTGCAGCCCTCTTTCGCACAGTAGATCTTACCCAGCTTGCCTGTCTTTTTGAACAGGGTAACGCCGCACTCGGGGCATTTTTCCTCGATAGGCTGATCCCATGTCATAAAGTTGCAGGTCTGGAAGTTCTCGCAGCCAAAGAAAGGCTTGCCCTTCTTGGACTTCTTTGCAAGCATCTTCTTACCGCAGACGGGGCAGTTGCCCTTCGTCTCGGTAACGATCTTCTTTGTGAACTTGCACTCGGGGAAGCCCGAGCAGCCGAGGAACTTTCCGTACGGACCGATCTTTATCACCATATTCTTGCCGCATTCCTCGCATACGATATCGGTAGGCTCATCGGGGACCTTTACACGCTTGCCCTCCATGTCGGCTTCCGCCTTTTCGAGCGTCTTTGCAAATCTGCCATAGAAGCTCTTCAGTACCTGCACCCACTCAATGCTGCCCTTTTCGATGTTATCCAGCTCTGTTTCCATCTTAGCTGTGAACTTCACATCAACTATGTTGTCGAAGTGACCCTTCAGCAGCTCTATGATGACCTCGCCGAGGGAGGTGGGCTTGAGCTGGTTGCCGCTCTCACGCTCGACATAATGCCTGTCGAGGATGGTGGAGATGGTGGGCGCATAGGTAGAAGGACGGCCGATGCCGTTCTCCTCAAGCTCCTTGATGAGAGAAGCTTCGTTGTATCTTGCGGGAGGCTGTGTAAAGTGCTGATTGCCCTTTACCTCCTTTGCCTTCAGCTTCTCGCCCTTTGTGATGACGGGAAGTGCTCCGCCCTGCTCGCTCTCCGCTGCGCCGCTGTCAACGTAAAGCTTTGTAAAGCCATCGAACTTTACGGAATATCCGCTTGCCTTGAACAGACAGTCCGCCGCTGTGATGTCAACTGATACGGTATCCAGAACAGCATTCTGCATCTGGCTTGCCATAAAACGCTCCCACACAAGCTTGTACAGCTTATACTGGTCGCTTGTGAGCGCAGACTTCACCTGATCGGGCGTAAGGCTTACCGTTGTGGGACGGATAGCCTCGTGCGCATCCTGCGCATTGCTTTTGGATTTAAATGTGCGTGGCTTCTCGGGAAGATACTCCGCACCGTACATATCCTTGATAAGCTCTGCGGCCGCTGCCTTAGCCTCGTCCGAGATGCGCAGCGAGTCGGTTCTCATGTAGGTAATAAGACCCACAGCGCCCATTCCCGGGACCTCAACGCCCTCGTAAAGCTCCTGAGCCGCCTTCATCGTCCTGCGTGCCTGGAAGGACAGCTTTCTGGAAGCTTCCTGCTGGAGTGTAGATGTGGTGAACGGCGGTGCAGGCTGCTTCTTGCGCTGTGACTTTTTAAGTCCGCTGACGATATAGTCTGCGCCCTCAAGGCGCTTGAGGATTGCGTCTGCCTGCGCCTGATCCGTTATCTCCACCTTTTCTCCGTCTACTTCTGCGAGCTTTGCAGCGAACCCTCTCTTTGAAGAGGATGCGATCAGCTTTGCGTCTATGCTCCAGTATTCCTGGGACACGAAATTGCGGATCTCGTTCTCACGGTCAACGATGAGACGCACCGCAACGGACTGAACTCGTCCTGCGGAAAGACCGCGTCTTACCTTTTTCCACAGAAACGGAGAGAGCTTGTAGCCCACGATACGGTCAAGGATACGTCTTGCCTGCTGTGCATCAACGATATCCGTGTCTATCTTTCTGGGGCTGCTCATACCTGCCTGTATTCCGCTTTTTGTTATCTCATTAAAGGTGACTCTCACAGGCTCGTTCTCGCCGATACCCAGCAGGTGTGAAAGATGCCACGCTATCGCCTCGCCCTCACGGTCCGGGTCAGTTGCAAGATATATTATATCGCTGCTCTTTGCACGCTTTTTGAGTTCCTTTATGATCTCAGACTTATCCTTCATATTGACATACTGAGGTGTGAAATCATTCTCGATATCCACGCCCATCTTAGACTTCGGCAGGTCTATGACATGACCTGTGGAAGCTATAACGTCATACCCGTCTCCGAGATATTTCTTAACTGTTTTCGCCTTGGACGGCGACTCTAATATTACAAGGTGTGCCACTTGTTTTCCCCCATGCTCTTAATTTATCCCTCATTCAGGGATCAGTGCCTGCTGTCAGCATCGCAAAACCCGAAGCGAAGGCTTTCGGCTTTGCGATGCTTTCCGCCATGGCAGAAAGCTTATTTTGACAGCTCCCACAGGATTATGGAAGCCGCCGCCGCTGCATTAAGCGACTCTGCGCCGCTTATCGGGATATAAAGACCTCCCGTGCAGGCGCTTGCGGTTGCATCGGATATTCCGCTGCCCTCGCTGCCTATCACCACCGCTGACTTATCCGGAAAGCTGATGTCACCCAGCCGCTGTGCAGCCTCGTCCAGCATCGAACCATAAACGGAATAGCCATCGCTTCTGAGTGTAGCTATCATCTGCGGTATGTCGCAGGTTATGCACGGCAGCCTGAAAACGCTTCCCATCGAAGCCCTCAGGGTCTTTGGCGAGTACACATCGGCGCAGGCGGGGCTTAAAAGCACTGCTTTTATTCCCAGCGCCTCAGCTGTACGGATGATCGTGCCGACATTGCCGGGATCCTGTACCCCGTCAAGCATTACCAGCTTTCCCGATGGCATTTGTGCAGCAGCGCTGCGGCGTATCTCGGCAAAAAGCCCCTGCGGTGCCTTGGTATCGGAAATATATTCCGCTATGTCCTCGGATATTACAGCATACCCCTTTGCGGCTGCGATAAGCTCCTGTGCCGCAGGGTATTTTTTAAGCGCCCTTTCCGTCACAAGCGCAAAGCTTATCTCAAGCGAGGACTGCACCGCCTCCTTGCAGAGATGGTCGCCCTCCGCCACAAAAGCGCCCTGTGCATCACGCAGCTTCTTGTCCCGTGAAAGCTCACGAAAGCGCCGCACGATGTCATTTTTCCTGGATGTAAGCTCCATCGGAATATACCCCCTACATAGCGAAAAATCTCACGTCCCGTGAAGAAACGTGAGATATATCTCGATTAAAGTGCTGCCTTTGCCTTCTCAGCGAGTGCTGTGAAGCCGGCTGCGTCGTTGATAGCGATCTCGGAGAGCATCTTTCTGTTGAGAGCGATGCCAGCCTTCTTCAGACCGTTCATAAATGTAGAGTAGTTCATGCCGTTAGCCTTGCAAGCTGCGGAGATTCTTGTGATCCAGAGTCTTCTGAAATCTCTCTTCTTCAGCTTTCTGCCTACATAAGCATACTGACCGGACTTCATTACGGCTTCCTTAGCAGTCTTGAACAGTCTGCTCTTACCGCCCCAGTAGCCCTTTGCCAGCTTTAATGTTTTATTTCTTCTCTTACGAGTAGCGAGTGCGCCCTTAATGCGTGCCATGTTTCATTACCTCCTAGTTTTTTCTGCGGAAAAGCTCATTCCGCTGCGTTATTACGCTTTGTGATTATTTGTACGGAATAAGGCTCTTTACTGCAGCTACGTTGGTAACGTCAGCGTATGCGCCTGCTCTTAATCCTCTCTTACGCTTTGTGGACTTCTTTGTAAGGATGTGACGCTTGTTGCAGTGCTGCATCTTTACCTTACCGGACTTTGTCAGCTTGAAGCGCTTTTTAGCTCCGCTGTGAGTTTTGATCTTAGGCATTTTGGTATCCTCCTTGAGTTTTCTTTTTAAAGTGCGCCGTCGGCGCTATCTTATTTCTTGGGGCTGAGTACCACTGCGTAGTTCTTACCCTCGAGCTTAGACGGCTTTTCGGAGCCGCCGTACTCCGATACGGCATCCATAAATCTCTTCATCAATTCTTCGCTGAGGTTCATGTGAGACATCTCTCTCGCACGTCTGAAGCGGATAGTGACCTTTACCTTGTCACCGTTCTGAAGGAACTTGATGCAGTTCTTGACCTTGATATTGAAATCGTTGGTGTCGATATTGAGCGACATCTTGATCTCCTTTACCTCGGCCTGTTTCTGGTTCTTCTTAGCTTCCTTTTCCCTCTTGGTCTGCTCGAAACGGTATTTGCCATAATCCATTATACGACATACCGGAGGAACTGCCGTAGGAGCGATGAGCACCAGATCAAGGTCAGCCTCTACTGCCTTATCGAGTGCGTCAGCCGTGGCCATGATGCCAAGCTGCTCACCGTCTGCGCCGATGACTCTTACTTCCTTTTCACGGATCTCCTCATTGATGAGCTGTTCTTTAGTGCCGATATTGAAGCACCGCCTTTCCATATAAAATCGTTTGCTCTTTAAGAAATAAAATAAGCGTGAGTACACACTACTCACGCTTAACAGGAAAGCCCGAAGGCGATATTCTCATTAAGATGACCACGCCTGACAGAACGAACGCCGGCGGGTGAGAGTGTGGTGGCTCTGCTTTATTACTCGATAATTATACAACATCCAAAACGATTTGTCAAGGGCTTTTGAAAAATTTTTTCTTTTGCTGTACTTTTGCCGCAATATGTGATAAAATAACCATAAAGACAAACGGAAAGGAGCGCCGACATGAAAAACAGTTCGCACATATATATTCCGCCCAGGATGTATGAGCTGCTCAAGAGCATATACACCAGAAAAGTCACTGTTGTATCCGCTCCAGATGGCAGCGGCCGTTCAACGATATTAAGGGAGTTTGTGCGGCGCTCACGACCCGAAGGCATATCCTGCCGATTTATCACAGGCTGCACAGACGCTAACGAGTGCTTTGCAAAGGTGTGTCGGATCGTCCTCGGGCACGAGGAACACATTCCTCTCAGCGCCGACGACCACATCCGCCTGTGCAGGCTGTTCTCTGAAACTCTCCCCGATAAGCCTGCCGTGATCGTACTGGACTGTGATGCGGCACAGGATATGCTGCTGCGCAACCTTTACTGCGCAAGGCTCTTCACAGAAAGCTCGCATATCTCGCTCGTCATCACCTGTCCGAAGCTTGCCCGCCAGTACGACAGGCTGATACAGGCGCTGAATATAAATCTCATCACCTCTAGACAGCTTGCCCTGACCATCGACGAAACCAGAAACTATCTGGCTCTTTTCGGACTTTCCGATGACGACGTATACAACGCATACCATATACACGAAATGATATCAGGCAATATATCCAAAACCAGATTGTGCATGATGATACTCAGCCGTGGAGAAAGCATCCGCAGCTATGCGATAAACGAGCTTATCGGAAGTGCGCTGCTTGACCGTCTTGACAAAAAGGCATGGCTTTCGGTGATATGCTTATGCGCATTTGAGCATATCGACGAGCAGACCTGCCGCAGCATTATGGAAGAAGAGAGCATTGTCCGACATTTTCAGATAAAGAGCTTCAGTGCCTCCGACATAGAGGAATGCACAGAGCTCGCAAACAATCTGATACCGCTGATAACACACAACAAAAAACAGGGTACATATTCGCCCCATATACTGCTGAAGCGTGCTACGTACAAGCGTTTTCTCTCCCTGCCCGAGGATGTGCGCAGGGCGTTTCATATATGCTCCGCAAAGGACTATATGCGCAGCAAAAAGACCTTCCGTGCATTCTGCCAGTATTTTCTTGCAGGCGACTACGAAAAATGCGCTGCGATACCCTTCGAAGAGCGCATCTCGTTTGAACTCCTGATGCGCAGCAAGGATCTGATACTTAAATTCGTGCAGGAATGTCCTCTTGAACAGAAAAACATCATCCCAAGACTGCTCCGATTGCTGGCGCTGCTTATGCTGACGCCGCACCGTGACCTTGTGAAATACCGCTTTGACGAGATAATACAGCATATACAGCGCTCTCCCGACTACACCGAGCGTGAACGCCGCAACATTCTCTCCTACGCCTATGCACTGCGCACATACGAGGACTTCTACATGCTTGAGAAAATGGGCATGAACATCAAACGTGCATACGATCTTTATTCAGGCGGCACACTGTCAAATCCTCCGTTCTATTCCTGGTCGCTGTACACTCCGTCGGTATTCTGCCTTATACACCGCTTTGACATACCTCTGTCAACAGAATCCGAACAATTCGTACGATATCACCGTATGTACTCCGAGATGATAAAACACGGAAAACACGGCGACAGCCTGTACGCCGCCGAGCTTCACTATTATCTGGGGGATTTTGATAATGCACTTTCCTGCGCACTTGAGATAGCAGACTCCTGCACCGAATACTATCTGCCCTCAAAGCTTATCGCACTGTGCCTTGCGGCACGCTGTGCACTGATGAACGGAAGCTACGATATTTACAAGCGCAGCACCGACGCAATTTGCGGTATAATCAGGAAAAACACCAGCAACGAGGTGGGCGAGCTGGCAATGCTGTGCCTGTCATCTATATGCTGCCTCAAAGGAGGCAGCGAAGAGGACATCTGGCCTGTCATCACCACACCCGACTCCGAAGTGCTGCTCAACCGCTATTCGGCGCCGTTCTATTTCTTTGTGCGCAGTTTTGCTATGATGTCGCACGGCGACTACGGCATACTGCTTTCCAAAAAGGAGTACTATCTGAACTCTGCGCTTAACATCCGCAACGAGACAGTATATCTGATGCTAAAGCTTACCATATCAGCGGCGTATTTCAGGACAGGCGACACAGCAAACGCCGCACTGTACATAAAAGAGGTGCTGGACTCCCTGCGCAACTCAGGCACAATCATACCTGCAACAGAGCTTTGCATACATCAACCGCAGCTGTTTGCATTTGCGGAACAGGCACTGCCCGAAGAATATCACACGCTTATCACTACGATAACCGAAACCGCAAAGCAGCCCAGGCGCTGCATTGAAGCGATACGCACACAGGAGCTTACCGAAACCGGAGCCGCCAATCGTCAGCAACAGGCAATGATGATGACGCTGAACTCCGCAATGGACGCACTGGAAGACCTGCGAAAAAAATACGGCCTCACCAGAAAGGCGCTGAAATATGCCATATTTGCTTCAAGAGGAATATCAAACAAAGAGATCGCCGCAATCAACGAAACCACCGCAGACAGCGTCAAGAGCAGCCTCAAGCGCACCTTCGCAAAGCTTGGGATACGCTCACGAGGGCAGTTGAAGCATATATTCATTTTCAGAGAATAGCCCTCACAGCAAAACACAAAAAGCCGCTTTCGGTAGCATTTTACCGTAAGCGGCTTTATTTCTATGATATGATTCAGACTCTTCCTATCGCTTCAAGTAGAAGCGCTCTCCTGCTCATGTCAAGGCTCATCACCTTGTCACGCAGATGGAGTATCGCAGAGGGCGTCACAGAAAGCTCGTCCACGCCGATGGCAAGGAAAGCCTCGGTAAGCTCCAGATCAGACGCTATCTCGCCGCATATTCCTATCCACGCACCGTTTGCGTGTGCGTTTTCTGTCGCTATGCGTATCATCCTGAGCAAAGCCAGATGGCGTGGGTTGCAGTAGCGCTCCAGCCCCGGGTTCTGTCTGTCGGCTGCAAGTGCATATTGCGTAAGATCGTTGGAGCCTACACTGAAGAAATCCACCTGTCGGGCAAGCATATCGCTTATCATGACGGCAGCAGGTGTCTCTATCATCACACCTATCTGCACATCTATACTGTAAGGAATATTTTCGGAGCGCAGCTCACTCTTGACCTGCTCGATCATATCTTTAATTTCATATATCTCGTCCATCGCGATAATCATAGGGAACATTATTCCCAACCGACCGTATACCGAGGCACGGAACAATGCCCTGAGCTGAGTTTTGAACACCTCGGGACGGGCGAAGCAGAAACGTATTCCGCGCACGCCAAGTGCAGGATTCTCCTCGCGGGGGATGGTAAAACAACGTGCGACCTTATCCGCTCCGATATCCAAGGTTCGTATGATAACGCGCTTGCCGCACATACGCTCAAGTATCTGCTTGTACACCTGAAACTGAAGCTCCTCAGAGGGTGCCTCGCTGCTTTCAAGATAAAGGAACTCGCTTCTGAACAGACCGATACCGCCACAATCGTTTGCAAGTGCCGCACCGATATCCTCGATACCGCCTACATTGGCATATATGTCTATCCTGCAACCGTCACGGGTGACATTATCGTGTCCGCGCAGGCTGTACAGACGCTCGCTGCGATATATCTCCTCCGTCTGCTTTCTAAGCATCTCAAGCTTTGTCTGCTCATCGGGGTTAACGTAAAGCGCTCCCGTACCGCCGTCTACGATTATCTCATCGCCGTCGCAAAGGGAGTAGAACTCCTCACCAAGTCCCACAACAGCCGGGATGTTCATGGTACGAGCAAGTATCGCAGTATGCGATGTAGCAGAGCCTCTTGCGGTGCATATCGCACGGACGGTCTTCCTGTCCATCTGGACCGTTTCCGAGGGGGACAGGTCATCTGCACAGATAACGCACTTGCCCTTATGCTCCTGCGCCTTTGCCGTCTTGTTCATAAGGCAGCGGACAAGTCGGTTTGATATATCCTTGACATCTGCGGCACGCTCACGCATATAGTCATCCTCGATAAGGCTGAACATCTCGGCAAAATTACGTGATGTAAGCGCCACGGCGTATTCCGCATTTATGCCCTGACGACGGATTATGCGCTCCACGGAGCTGTTGAAATCAGGATCCTCAAGCATCATGCGGTGCATGGAGAATATAAGTGCGTCCTCCTCGCCCACCTGTTTAAGAGCGTGCTCGTAAAGCTCGTCCAGCTGTGACATAGCCTTTTTCTTCGCCTCAAGGTAACGCACCACCTCTGCATCGGTGTCATCGACACGTGTGCGTGTCACACTGACCTCGTCATGGCGGAAGAACACTATCCTGCCGAATGCGATACCCGAGGAAACGCCTTTTCCGTACAGCATTTTCATAATGCACACCTGCCTTTGCCGTTTATTTCAGTTCTTCAAGAAGTCTGTCTATATCCTTACGCTGTGCCAGTCCGTCCGAAAAAGCGGTCGCACCTCCACAGGCCGTACCAAGCCTAAGCGCATAGTCATATCCCTTGTCCGCGCCTGCAACAAAGCCTGCCACCATGGAGTCGCCTGCGCCGACGGAGTTTCTGACCGTGCCCTTGCACACGCCGCAACGGCGAACCGAGCCGTTTTCGTCAACCAGCAGCGCACCGTCGCCTGCCATTGAAACAAGTACGTTCTGCGCACCCATTTCACGCAGCTTTTCGGCATATTCTGCTATCTGCTCCGTATCAGTGAGCTTAACACCGAACATCTCGGAAAGCTCCTTATCGTTGGGCTTTATAAGGAACGGGCGGTATTTAAGGACGTTCATCAGAAGCTGCCCCGAGGCGTCCACCACAAAGCGCACGCCCTTTCCAGACAGCCTTGCGAGTATACTCTCGTAGATATCGGAGGGCAATGCTTTCGGAACGCTGCCCGCAAGCACCAACGTATCACCGCTCTTAAGCCGGTCAAGCTTTTCATAGAGCTGTGCAAGCGCTTCTTCACCGATATCGGGGCCCTGTCCGTTTATCTCAGTCTCCTGCTCAGACTTTAACTTAACGTTTATACGGGAAAACCCCTTTTCAAGATGAACAAACTCCGTTTCAACACCTGCGTCAAGAACGCCCTGCTCTATGGCACAGCCTGTGAAGCCTGCCACAAATCCAAGTGCACAGCTCTTTATTCCAAGCTGCGCCAGCACAAGGGAAACGTTTATACCTTTGCCACCGAAGTATATCTCCTCGGAGTCAGAGCGGTTGACCTCACCGCTGATTATTTTTTCCGCACGGACAACATAATCCACTGCCGGATTGAATGTAACTGTATATATCATAGGTATTTCCTGCCTTGATCTTATCTTAGTTTAATTATAACACCGGGATCGTTAAAATTCAAGCAAAGCAGGATGTTAATACGGATTTTCATTCAACCATACAGAAATTCTCTGTAACAATTGTGTATTTTGCGGAAAACAATGATCCTCCGCACATGATCGCACGGAGGATCGTATCATATTAAGGTCAGTCGTTTCAGGCTTCCGTTGTGGCTGTGCCCTCATAGGTATCACCCGCCGAAGCTGTAAATTCGTTCTTACCCTTCACAAAAACGTGTTCAACAGGTCCGTTTCCGTAGTCAACGGAATATGTAAGAGTATCATTCTTATACACAACGGACATAACGATAGAACTATCCTTCATTATTTCAAAGCCATTGGACTTGACCGAGATATCAAACGAAGAAGAAACAACAGAGTTTATCGATAAAACAGTGCCGTCAGAAACTGTCCAGTTTACATAGCAATCTGTTACGCTTGCACCTATAGCCTCCGCATACTCCTCTATAGACAAACCGCCAATCGTAGAAAGCGTCCATTCACCCTCGATCTTACTTATATCAAGAGTGCCGCAGGCTGTCATAGCGAGCGTCATAGCCAGTAAAAGTAAAGTTGCAACAAGCTTTTTCATTTTTGTATTCTCCTTTGTATATATTTCATCCTTGCTAATTATAGCACACTCCCCTGTCAAAGTCAACACACGCAGTGCATAGACAAAAACGACCCCGTGAGTGATCGCCCACGAGGTCGCAACGGATCATCCGTCGTATTTGTGCAGCATATCCAGGAGCTCCGCAGCATGAACAGCCTCATCGTGAGCGTACTCTCCGAATTTTGCGGAAACCGTCTCATCCTCTGCCGTTTCCGCCTTGTATGCCTGATAGTCTCTCACAAGCTCCGTTGAGCGCTGCCACGCAATAAGGAGCCTGTCCCTTGCACTGATGTGAAGTCCGTTTTTGTCGGTCATGATACCACCTCCGTTTTTCTCGGAGATTAGTATGCGCCGCACAGACGGAACTATTCCATGGCAATCCAGAAAGCAGGAACCAAGCACTCACGATATACTGTGCTTTTCGGAAAGTCATCGAACAGGTATTTCTTCAAAGCGTCATGGTCGGGAAATTCATGCACATCGCCAAAGCACATCTCGCTGTACCAGCCATCGCCGTATTCATCGGGCGGACCTCCCATCCCGCACGGCTTGTGCCCGTCATGGACATGGCACCACCACGTAAGCCCTGTTATCCGTATGCAAAGTCGCTCCGCTTCGTCTATAAACTCTGCGATATTTTCTTTCGGACATATCCAGTCGATATAGCCGTTTCCGACTATCGTGATATGCAGCCTTTGTGCAAGACTGTGCAGCTCAGTCGTTTTCAAGCTCCTTCACCAGCTCCTTGAAATGCTTTCCTCGCTCCTCGAAATTCTTGTAGAAGCCGTAGCTTGCCGCTGCGGGACTCAGCACCACACGCTTTTGAGCCCTGCCGTGCGCAAGCTTCACTGCATCGGCAAGGTCCTTTGCTTTCACAACGTTGAATTTCTCATTGTCAAGGCTTGTCGCTATGCGCCAGCCGCTGTCAGGGAGAAGAATCACGTTCTTAACAGCCCCCGTGTTGAGGTACTCCGTAAGCTTTGTGTAGGGAATATTCCTGTCCATTCCGCCGATTATCAGCACATCGCATCCGCCGACAGCCTCCACTGCGGCGATAGCCGCCTCGGGGATGGTACAGATACTGTCGTTGACATACTCCACTCCATCTATCACCGCCACACGCTCCAGCCTGTGCTCAAGTCCATTAAAATCGGGCAGGCTGTCTAGGCACTTTTCAACATCCGCACCTGCCGCAGCAGCCGCTTTCAGTGCCACCGCCACATTGTATATATTGTGCTTTCCAAGAAGCCTTGTCTGTATCCTTTCGTCTGGGATGACCTCGCCGCACAGCGTAATATCTCCGCCATCGGTCTTTATGTCGCCCTCGCCGCCAAAGGAAGCCGTGACAAGCTCCCCCAAAAACGGCTTCGGCTGTATGTCCGCATTTATTATCGCAAGGCCGCCCTTACTCTGATGCAGATACACGTTCTCCTTTGCCGCTTTGTACGCTTCAAAGCCTGTGTAGTGATCGAGATGCTCGGGGAAAACATTCAGCAGTACCGCAATATCGGGAGAATGCTTCGCAAATTCAAGCTGATGACAGGAAAGCTCGCACACCGCAACAGTATCGGAGCTCATCTCCTCAAACCGCTCCAGCGGAGGGACTCCGATGTTGCCGATGAGCATTGTATCCATTCCGTTTGCCTTAAGGAAATGATATATCAGCGAGGATGTAGTTGACTTTCCCTTTGTTCCCGTCACACCGATTATTCTGCACGGCTTAAGGCGCAGCAGAAGCTCCGTCTGCGTAAGTATCTTCGCCTTTTCCTCGGCGGTAAGCTTATCCTTTATGATGACCCCTGGGGATTGCAGAATAACATCGTATTCCTTTGCCCTGTCGAGGTAATCCTCACCGCACAGGAGCGTCACGCCCTCGGCGTTTACATCGTTCATGTCAGCAACTGCTATCTCCGCACAGCAGGAAAGCTTTTTAAGTATCTCAAGCCACACTCTGCCCTCTCTTCCGAAGCCGAGTATCGCAGCACGCCTGCCCTCAAAAAAGGGCTTAAGTATCGAAATATCCATAATAACCTCAGTTTTTAAGCAGATAGATAAATTCCTCGGGGACGAAATTGTCCTCGTCAAAGAAATCTGTAAGATCGGGGATGTCAAAGCCGCCTGTCTCACGATAGCCTGCATAGCACCTCAGAAGCGCAGGCGCACCTGCCCCCCTCATTTTCAGTGCCATATCAAGCGAAAGGCGTATCTCGTCACGGGTACCCACGCACTCAAACGGCTTATCCTCGCCGTCCAGCACAAGCCCGTCAAACATCCCCAGAAGCTCGGATTTTTCCAGCATATTGCAGCCGAATATCTTCACAAGCGTTTCATCGTCAAGGAACGCCGCAAGCAGTATATAAACATACAGGCACTTTGCGCACTCGCCGCACCACACATCCGTCTTGCTGCCGAGATTGCAGCTCTGGAACACTCCGAAATACTGCGGATGCTTCACAAATTCACGGGCGATCTGCCACTCGCTCCACGGACGGAGCAGGCTGAAATACTCGGGATAGCCGTCCTTTGCAATGCCGCCGAAGATATGCTCGCCGTACTCACGGAAATCCCGCTCAAACTCTGTGGATTTGCTGTACTGGTGGTTGATATCGGTGCCGTCGACATAGGCCTCGTTCGCACTGCTCTCGTTGGAAAGTGCGATGTACTTAAGTCCCTTCATGGCAGCGAAAAGCTCTGCTGAGAACGCCACCACCGCCGAAAACGGCGTGTGACCGTTGAGATAACCAAGCTTGTTGAGCTCAAGCAGCGTCTTGTCGATAGTGCGGCGCACCCCCACTATCATTTCCGCAGAAATACCTGCCGCCTCAACGCAGCCGAGAGTTGCACCACGGGGATTGATGATATAGGGGAATATCTCAGCTCCGTGTTTTTTCAGCAGTTCGACCGAAACAACGCTGTCCTTGCCGCCGCCTATCGGCACCAGCATACCTTTCAGTTCGGTCCTGCGGCTGTAAAGCGCACGCCTTTCAACGCTCACGGGTGCAGTGATGTGCATAAATCCGTCGAAATCGGGTTCTATTCCGTTTCTGTAAAAGAACTCGCCCAGTCCGTTGAAATAAAGCTTCTTCCACCAGTTCTTCTGCCACTCGGTAAGCGCACCGCAGCGCACCTCCACCTCGGGACAGCAGGCACACTTCCAGTATGAAACAAGCTCCGCCATGCCGAGAGAGAAAGCAAGCTCGTCAATAAGCGTTATGTCGCAGTTGTCAGGTGTTTCGAAGTCCCATGTCCACTGCGGATAAAAGTGATGTTCGTCTATCGAAAAATGAAAGCGCAGGACATTTTTTCCGTCCTCTTTCAGAAATTCATAGCTGTGGTAGATAAATGTACTATGCTTCCTGCGAAGCTGTTCGTAAAGGGTCATAGCTGCTCCTTTTTTATTCAGTGTTCAGGAGTGAAGGATCAAACGATCATCCGTGTCTGACAGCAGTGTGAGCTGCACATCTCGGTGCGCCTGTCTTGTTTCGCAGGTCGTATTTCTTCACAAAGCCGTCGATGCTGTCCTCGTTTCGTGGGTCGAAAGTATCGTCGCACCCGATAAGCTCCCACTCCTCGGTGATGCTTGTGGTCTGTCCGTTTTTGAGCGTCTTGAGCTCTCCGAGGCTCTCACACTCAAGGAAGATGCCGTTTGTAAACGTCTCAAAATTGCAGCCGAAATCGGGATACTCGCCATCAACGTTCATCTCAAAATTCTTTAAGAATATCTGTCCCTTGTTGATGTAAGCCGCCCAGCCATCCTCGTTGTTCATGCCAATCTTGAACTTACCGTCGCTGCCCGGCACCTGCTTCAGCGTGCCGTACTTATTGCCCAGGAAGAACCGAGGGTCGTTGATATCGGAATAAGGCCAGAAAACGTTTCTGCGATTAGAAAGCAGACCGTTGTCCTTTGTGCTCTGCGGGAATATCTCAACTCCGCCTGCGCTGCATACCGTCATAGGCCATGGCGCAAGCGTCACGATAGCACCCGAAACATTTGTGATATTGTGGTTGATCTGAACACGGGAGCTGTCATTATCCATCCATATCACGATAGTGTGCTGCTGACCTGTCCTCGTGGGAGGAGGGGTCAGGCTGACACCGACATTGTCATCCTCATCGTTCCAATGAGAGTGGTACAGCTCATATTTCACAGGCTCATTATCAGGGACATAGCTGTGCGGCATACTTTCGGGACTGCTCCACAGCCTGTGACCGCCGTAGATGTACCATGTCTTGTCATCGCCGAAATATTCTCTGAATGACTCGCCACGCTCGAAGAATACACGCTCCTCGTCCTCAAGAAGTATGTTCTCCTTGCCGTTAAGGCAATAGGAGATGATACGTGGTCCCACGTCAAGTGTGACGATAAGAGAAGCAGTCTCGTTCTCCATTTTAAGACACTTGCCGAAATTCTTGTAGGTTATCTCACTTACGTTTACCATTTTTATGTCCTCCGATAATTTTATGTGTTTCAAATTGAATATATCCATATTGCGGCATAGCCGCTTTTTAATATGTCGGCGTCAGCCGACACCGAAATCCCTCATTCCTAATTCCTAATTTCTCATTCAATGATAACAGGCTTTGCCGTGAACTCATAGCCGCAGGGGCGTGGCTTTTCAAATGCGAGGGAGTACACATCTCCGCAACGCTCCTCAAAAGCTCCCTGGCGATGCGCCTCACGGCTCTGCTTCATGAGGTTTTTGAGTGAGGTATCGACAGGCAGTCCGCACTGCGCCGCCGAAAGTATCTCCCTGCCCCTGCCGTTCATTCCGAGTATACGGATGTATGCAGGCGGCTCGTTGAGCAGCTTCTTGTCTATCCCGAGGAAGCTGCACAGCACAGCACGGCGTATCCTGGCAAGTGTATAGCGCTTTGTCTTTGTAAGGAAATACAGCTCCTCCAGGGTACAGGCTTTGCGCACTGCCTTGTAAAGGCGCTCGGACATTCCCTGTGCGCAGTCGTAGATGTTCTCGAAATCTGAAAGGCGCATCGTGCGCAGCTTTGCAAGTATAGCGTTCTCAATGCGCTTTATGTCGGCTTTCGGAGTGCCGATAACAGGCGCATACGCTGAGTAGTCCTCGCATGCAAGTATCTTCTTTCTTATAAACGAAGCACTGACGAAGCTTTCGCTCTCCTCGTCACTGTCGTGGTCTGCGCCGCTGCGCTGTATCGTCACAGGCTGTATGCCGCTGCCGATGTCGTCCAGTGCCTTGATATACTCCACCGCAAGGGTATTGTTGGGAGATGCGAGAAGCTCGCACACATCATCGGTGTAGTACGACTTTACTGCCTCTGCAAGCGCCGCAGGGAAGCTTGCACCCTTGCGCATAGCATCCTTGAATTCGTCTGTGTGCAGTGCGTATTCACTTGCACCTGCCGCCTCTTTCAATGCAGCAATATCGCCGCACTCGCTGCCAAAGGACAGCACATCCACGCAGCCAAGCGCCTCGATGATGCTGACAGCGCCCCTTGCAAAGCCCTCAGCCGCTGAAAGGCTGTACACCGTCGGAAGCTCCAGCACAAGATCAGCGCCGTTTTCAAGGGCGATACGTGCCCTCTCGTATTTGTCGTATACCGCCACATCGCCACGCTGAGTAAAATTGCCGCTCATCACCGCCACGATATGTGTCGCGCCCATCTCACGGGTCTTAGCAAGCTGATATTTATGTCCGTAATGGAACGGGTTGTATTCGCATATTACTGCTGCGGTAGTCATAGACACCTATCCTTTCGTATAAAATCTGTCCTCTTCCCATCGATAAGGATTGGACACTATATATTCAGATATTTTTAAAAAATCATCTTCATTGCGGATTATGTGTTCGTAATAACGGGATTGCCAAATTACGTAGGGACACGGCTTGCCGTGTCCGCCAGCAGTTTCTCGTATTCTTTTAGTAACTGCCGATTTGTACGACCGTATTACCGAAGAAAGCGATTTGGCTGTTGGTTTTGAAAATGCTTCGAATTGTGGTTTTGTGGACACGGCAAGCCGTGTCCCTACAATATTAACGATAAAATGAACATGGTTAGGCATTACCACATAATTCGATATGAATATATCATCTTTTCTGCGTTGTATATTAGTGTGTTCAATCTCCTCTACCGCAATTTTCCCGAGATCACTATAAACCATTTCGCCATCAACAACATCCCCGAACAACATTTCCCTGTTCTGCGTGCATATCGTAACAAAATATGCACCGTTTTGAGAATAGTCGTAATTTTTCAGCCTTATTTTCTTGCGCCGTCTGCGTTCCATATCATTTCCCTGTCCTCACCATCTCCACATGTGGGATATCATCCTCAAGATATGGTTCCGAAACACGCACAAATCCGCATTTTTCATAAAAACCCTGTGCGTACTGCTGAGCGCTGATGCGCAGCGAGGTCTGAGAGAATTTTTCCTCCGCCACACGGATACCCTCCATCATGACCTTGAAGCCAAGACCTGTGCCACGCTTTACGGTGATAACACGCCCGATGGAGCCTTCGTTCGGATAGGACACACCCTTGTCCAGCACACGGCAGTAGGCGGCAACGCCATCCTCGTCCTCATACCAGACGTGCCATGCGTTCAGATCCTTGTTGTCAAGATCCTGATAGGGGCAGTTCTGCTCCACCACGAATATCTCCGCTCGTGCACGGAGTATATTATATAGCTCCGATGTAGTAAGCTCGGTAAAGTGTTTTATGTAAAGCTGCATTTTGTTATTCCTTCTGTTCAAACTGTGCCTGCCCTGACGATACATCAAGTATCGGTATATCATTTGCATCATCTGCGCCTGAACATATCAGACCAACACCAAGCGCTATCATCAAAGCGCCTGCAACACAACCTGCAACCAGTCCAAAAAGCATATTGTTTTCAAAATGCTTTTCGTACTCCTCCGCTGTATAGAAGTGTGACGGTTTGCTGATATTGTAGTAGATGTCGACTTCCTTCTCTTCATCGGTGAATGCGGTCTTTTCGTAGAACTCTCCATCTACGGAGTAAACTATCCTCGCCTGTGTATAGGTCACGGGATTGGACTGGCTTCTGTAACCCTTGCTAAGTCTCGGAAGCTGCCTCTCGGTATAGGAGAACTCGCCCACTATCGCAGCTGTGGTGCGCACCCACTTACCCTTTGCAACAGCGTTTTTTCTTACGAAATATGTAACCAAACCGAATACAGCGATCACAAGCCCGACAGCAGCCGTCACTATTCCCAAAATCATGATATCATTCATATTGCTACATCTCCTTTTGTGAGCTAATAATATAATTGTACACCAAATCACTGAATTAATCAATATAATAAATAAAAAATTAACAATTTTTTATAAAACAGGCTAAAAGGGCTTGATTTTTCCGACAAAAAAGCGCAAGCTTTTCTGCTTGCGCTTCAGTCTGTATTTAACCCTCAAATGGGTGAACAAGTGTAGTCAGGTCATCAGGATGCGCCATATAGAAACCTTTACCGTATTCCGGGTGATTTGCTTCTACAAGGAAAGTATCTGTTACATTGTCATAGTATCTGAACACCATATAACTTGCATCATTTTCGTCTGTATTGCAACGGAACAGTTCCTTAGTTTCAACATTATACATGAATTGATTCAAAGGATTCAAGCAAATGTATTTGTTGTTTTCATATGTAATCCCTGTCATAAAATTAAAATAAGTTACTTTGAAAGGTTCAAATTCAAGCTCTCCGTTCTTATTCATGACACATAAAAAATCTCCGTTGCTTTTATTACTGATAAATAACAACGTATCCTTTGCAGGAACAGGAAACAGGTCACTGCTATCAACATTATATTCCGAAAGCTCATAGCTATCTACTTCACCTGTCTGCACATCGGTAACATACGCCTTCGATACATCACCAAGCCAAGCGTCCAATTTAACAATAGCTTCATCATTCATATTTTGTTCACGATCATCGATTTTTGCGACACCTTTTTCTGCAATGTAAGTATTATTGTCATCAAACACAAGCTGTTCATCGTTTACAATATCATAATAACATGTATGCTTATTCGGAAGAATAAAATACGTTGCTTGCATAAGTATAATATCTTTATTGAGTATTCTCCATTCATAAGGCACATCGATTAGATCCACATTGTGGTCGCCAGAAAAAGGGTTTGTGTACTCACCCTTGTTATTCATAGTGCCAAAAGAAACTGTAGTTCCATCAAAAGAATCTTCTTTTCTCATAACAAGCAATGAATCATCAATAAAATAGCCATCCTCGCCATTGAAATAACAATCATCTGCTTTTACTATTGAGAGATCATCTTTTTCTGCATCAACATAAACCTCACCTGTTTCAACATTCACAACCTTTCGGTAACCATCGCCGTCATAGATAACAGCATATCCCGAAACATCAATTATTTTATTTATGCTTGAGTCTATTTCAATGATCTTTTCATCTTCTATATTATATAGATATTTCTTTCCATCGAATGAAAAAATCCAAGAACCATTTCTAAACAACAGGGTATTATTAATAGCAGAAATGATTTTCGGAGTTTCCTCCTGCTCCTCGCTGTCGACATTATCGCCACCAAGCTCGGGGACGTCGTCACTTGATTCCGTAATATCTGCACCACTGTCATTAGTGTTCAGTTCAGCTGAACCTTGCTCTACAGAAGACTGATTAGAAACAATACCATCGTCACTTGATGCGCCTTCGTCTTCGCCACAACCCGTCGCACTGAAAACCATCGCCACGATAAGCGCAATGCTAAAAAGTTTTTTCTTCATGTTTTTCCTCCATAAAATAAAAAAGTGCGCAGCCGAGGCTACGCACCGAAAAATGCATAACTCCGATTGCTGCGACACAATTTCGAATCTCTTAAAGAAAAGCATACGAAAAAGAGCATGCACTTTTACCAAGTAAAAGTGTATACTGTCCCTTAAGAGATTATTCAATTGTGTCGCAATTTATATTATACCACAAAACAAACAGCTTTACAAGCTCTTTTTATAGAAAAGCGCACGAATTTTACCATAATAATTTATTTTTTCAGTAAAGGGCTTGATTTTTCCGACAAAAAGGTATAAAATATTATGTGAATTATTTCCGCACGTTGTCGAAATACACTCGGCGGAATTTCCGTGCGGCAACAACATATACGAAAGGACATACATAACATGAAAATTCTGGTCATCAATGCAGGCAGCTCCTCGCTGAAGTATCAGCTCATCAATATGGAGGATGAGAGCGTTATCGCTAAGGGTAACTGCGACCGTATCGGTATCGACGGTCACATCAAGCACACAGCTTACACAGGCGCAGTTGTGGATATCGACTGCACATTCCCCACACATACAGAGGCTTTTGAGAAGCTGGTAGAGGTCCTCACAACAGGCGAGGCTAAGGTGCTCGACAGCATGGACGAGATCTCCGCAGTTGGTCACCGTATCGTGCAGGGTGCTGAGATCTTCAGCAAGACAACACTGGTTACAGACGAGGTAATCCAGCAGATAGACGATCTGGCTGAGCTTGCTCCCGTACATAACCACCCCCACGCACTGGCTCTGTGGGCTTGCAAGAAGGTAATCCCCGCTACAACTCCTCAGGTAGTTGTATTCGATACAGCTTTCCACCAGACAATGCCCGAAAAGGCATTCATGTTCGGTCTGCCCTATGAGTGCTACGAAAATTACCACGTAAGAAAGTACGGCTTCCACGGCACATCCCACCGTTTCGTATCCATGGCTCTTGCAGAGGCTATGGGCAAGGATATCAAGGATCTCAAGATCGTATCCTGCCACCTCGGCAACGGCTCCTCCATCACAGCTATCGATGGCGGCAAATCCGTTGATACATCCATGGGCTTCACTCCCCTGGACGGCGTTATCATGGGTACACGCTGCGGCTGTATCGACGCTTCCGCTGTTACATTCGTTGCCGACAAGATGGGCATGACCCCCTCTGAGATGAGCAACTACCTCAACAAGAAGTCCGGCTTCCTCGGAATCTCCGGTATCTCCAGCGACAACCGTGATATCACCGCTGCGGCTGAAAAGGGCGACAAGAAGGCTCTCCTCGCAGGCGAGATGCTCCGTTACGAGATCAAGAAGTACATCGGCTCCTACGCAGCCGCAATGAACGGTCTGGACGCTGTTCTGTTCACAGGCGGTATCGGCGAAAACTCCGACGATCTGCGTGCAGACGTTTGCCGCAACATGGATATCCTCGGCATCAAGCTTGACGAGAATGCAAACGCAGGCCTCAGAGGAAAGCTTGCAAAGATCTCCGCTCCCGACTCCAAGGTTGAGGTTTGGGTAGTTCCCACCAATGAGGAGCTGCTTATCGCACGTGATACAAGAGATCTTGTAAACTCCCTCAAGTAATAAAGCACAATAACACTCAGCGCCTCGGTTTTGTCCGAGGCGCTTTTGTTATTATATCGATCCGTTCAGTTGGTGATGTCATAGGATATCTTCAGCGTGTGTGCCGAGGTCTTTTCTATTGGCTTCGAAAGGTTGTTTATCGTCGCCATATAACAGCCCGCCATCATAAGCGAAGGCTTCACTGTTATCGAAGCATCACCCGCAAAGTGATATCTTCGGCGGCATATAGATATATACGGCGCCTTTGCATCAACATTGTACGCAGGGAAAAGGTATTTTCTGTATGTCACCAGACAGCTCTCTTCGCCCCATGAGAAGCAATATATATCTCCACCGGCAGCCTGAGCCATAAGGCAGTCACCCATAGCAAACAGTAACGTGTACTGCTCAAAAGGCGCTTCGTAATCCTTTATCAGCTCACCGTCAAGAGTAAACTTGCTCACGCCATCGGATGTCAGATAATACAGATATCCGTCCCATACGGCGCCTATACACTGGTTCGTGCAGTTCTTCGGGATGATGACTGTTTTTGTTTCCATCACGGTAAAGGTATCAAGGCTTATCGCCGTCCAGCATATCTGCATCTGAGTGCTGCTCAGCTGCACACTGTCACCAAAATAGTAAACAAGTCGTTTTTTCGGATCAACAAAGAAGCGCTCCTCATATTTCACCGTCACGCTTGGTGTCACCGTCGTCACGGATATCGGCTCGGATAACGATTCAAGTCCCGTGACATCGTTTATTTTCAGCGCATCGGGATCAACGCTTCGATATCGCCTGAATACGATGTTGCTGTTCTCGTCAAGCTCCGCAAAGGTGTGTATTCCGCTTTCAAAGGTTCCCAGATACTGACCCGTACCGTACTCAAATAAGATATCAGGGTCAACGTCCGTATGCCCGATGTACATAGGATGGACCAATAAGCTGCCATCCGTTTCTGTTCCCGAATGAAAGCCTGCGTTTCCGAACTCCTTACTTGTAAGCGCTACACACTTTATCGTGCCGTTGCACTTATCCGTTCCGAAATCCCATGTAAAATGATAGCCATTCTCGGTCTGGTAGCTCTCGTTGAGATTAAGCGTACCACGCCATATATTGTCTCCGTCATATTCGCCGCCTGCAGTACCTACCGGTATAGTATCGCTTCCAAGCAGGATGTTGTCCGCATCCTCTTCAACAGTATTGCCGAGAAGTATTATACCTGCCGCAAGGTCCTTCCACAGCGGAAGTCCGCCGCCAAACAGCGACGAATACTTAAAGCTATGAAGCATGGCATAATGCGGCGGAGCAAAAATATTGTTCAGTGCATTTGTGACAAGATTGTGCTCCTCTGTTCTGCTTATCACCTCGCCTGTTTTAGCGTCAGCGAGAATGATGGTAGCTTTTCCTTTCATCTGATCTCTCCTTTCACTTAAACGGTCACAGGTACAGCCGTGATGTCCGCAAGCCCTGCGACATATCTTTCGGCGCTGATAAACGGAAGCTCCTCATAAAGCGAAAGCTTGTCTCTCACGCCGCCTGCGACTGTTCCCTGTCCGCCGTGTATCACAAGCGCCGTCTGCATGGCTTCGGCAGAGATCACCGCCGTACCCGATACAGCCTTTGCCGTGACATATATCCTGTTATCGCCCACGGGAAGCTGCACTTCGGTATGATGAAGCAGCAGAAGCTCATCGCCTGCACCGGAATGGGAATGCAGAATGCGCCGTCCGCTGTCCTTGCCATTTATGTTTACCGAAAGCTCCAGTGCCGCAGTCTGCTTTGCCGAAACCACTGCATTAAGATCAAGCTGCGCAAATGCGTATCTTCCCGCTTTGAATGAAATATCCGCTATCACCAGCTCTTGTGCATTGATGTCGATATCCTCAGCGTTAGTCTGCACGATCGGTACGGCAATAAGCTTCGCTTCAAGCTTTTTCAAGCTCTCCTCAAGATCGTCCTCGTGTACAATTGCGTCGATATTGGCCTTGTTTCTGGAATACAGCATGGCAGTCAGACCGCCGTCGTAGATGTATTCTATCTCGCTTATAACGATGGGATATACCTCGTCACGGTCACGCAACATTATGCTCTCACCCGACTCAAGAAACGGTATCCCCTGCATCTCGATATCTGCGCCGTAGAACTCAAAGCCTTTAAGTGCGGCGCACATACTGTCAAGACGCTCCTGCGTCATAAAGGGATTGTACATCTCTATGGTGGATATCTCTGCCCCGTCGCCCGATACCAGCGATTCTGTTTCCGTCTCCGCTTTTATGCAGGTGACAACAGAGCTTTCCATGTTTCGGCGTATATCGATGCAGTTGAGATGCGACAGCATATCGCCTCCCGAGGGTGCCGAGCACTGCTTCATCACAAGCCTGCCATACCTGTCAAATTTTGCACAGGCACGATTAAGTCCTGCAATATAGCCTATCATATCACGTACGGTGCATACTTCGGGAAGCTGCTGTATTTCAAATGCCATTCCTGCACCCGAAAGCTCTATCCCATGTTCTGCACAGATATCTCCAAGAAGCTTATCAGAGCTTATAGGAAAATCTCCCTTATACTTAAGCTCCATATCAAGCGAATACATCCTGTCATAACAGGTGACGCTTATTATGCCTCTGCGCTGATAGCGCCGTGATATGTAGAAAACACCCAGCGGACACCATTCTGTACCGTCAAAGCTGATATAAGGCATTACACGACCATTCACCGAAAGCACGCCATTGAACTCGGCAGAAAAATGAAAACGATTCGCACAGGCTGTACCGACAGTAAACCAATCGGGATGCGTCACATCATCGAAATCAAATTCAAGCAGCCTGTCGTCAAGGAACTCCTCTCCATCAGCTATGATACGACAATACACCCTGCGCCCTGCACTCAGCGCCAGTTTTTTGAAATTATCGGATACTGCAACCAAAACTTCCACCTCATTTCTGCTGCATAATCAGCTCCACCCCGCTGTAAAGGACCACCCGGTTGACCTCTGTCACAACAGGAGCCGGCTCCTTCGAAATGTGGAACTGCGCCTCGGTCTCGCCCTCGGGAGCGGGGAATCTTACTGTTACAAAGATCTCCTGCGAAAGCTGACGGAGCGCTTTAAGCTCGCCATCTGTAAGTAGTCCGAAGGTCACAGTAAGTCTGTATTTTCTGTTCACAAGGTCGATAAGCATGTCACCCTGCGTGTTGTAGTTTATTTCGGTACGGCGTGTCTCCCTGTCGACAGATAAAGACGTCACTTTATCAAACGCCATGCCATTGATGTATATAGTCATTCAAACCTCCTCAGCGATCACGCCTGGTCTTTTTGGAGTTGAGCTGACGCATAAGCTCCCTGTTACCTGACCTAAGCAGCTTTGCAAGACGATAGCCATCCTGTTTGTCCGACAAAGCCTTTTTATTATCAGCTGTGCTCGCCAACTTTTTTTGTGTCATGATAGCTCCTTTCCGCAAAACACCGCCGTGCAGCTCAGCCGCACGGCGGTACTGCCGTTATACTTTCTTTGCCGTCAATCTGATATGGTGCGGTGCTTCCGCTTTAAATTCTTCAGCCGAGAGCAGCTCATACCTTACGCCGTCAAATACGATAAGCATACCTGCCGAAAACGCCATGCCTGTCGGCTTTGAAACAGTACAGTCGTAATACACTGTTATAACAGAGCTGTCTCGTACCCTGACAGCAGAATACTCGCTGACTTTTGAGCTCCTGACGACACGGACCGATGATATGTCATGTGAAATATATCCACTTGCGGAAGGTATCATCAGCACGACCGTATCATTAAGAAGCGATGACGGAATAGGTCTTATTGTCATTAAAGCACCTCCCTACCCCCAAAGAGGCAGCCGGCTGCTTTTAGCAGACGTATCGCCTGCATACTCATGTCATAAACAGCGTCACAGGCGTCGCTGTCACTGACAGAATATGAATAATCGCCAATTGCGACCCTTTCGGAATGGCTTCCGCCGCCAAGCTGCTGTTCTTTTACAAGCTTGTTGGTCTGAAAACCTGCTGCCTGTCTTACATAATCTGCCGCCATACCGCCTGCCGCAAGGGCAGACTTAATTCTGCCCTCGGTAAGCCCCATGAGTGTGTACTCAGCTCTTTGCAGGCAACTTTCCAGGAGCGAGTCATCTTCGGCAGTAAACCCCATTTCACGATATTCCTCTGCGGTAATGATCATAGCTTTCTCCTTTCACAAGCTCCCGTCGCTTACCCCCAAATTCAATTATTCAGACACTGAAACGGCGATAGCAGCCTTCTTATTATCGGGAACGAAAAGATCGTGATACTTTCTGTAATCCACATCCCACGCATCGGCAAACTGATTCAACTCGGGAGTAATGATCTTCACATTATCCGTCTTGGAAACTGCGACAGGTGCACTCTTGGGGCAGATAAGCCAGTTAATATCCTTAGCATCATCTGCGGGAGCGAAACCACCCTCACCGTCAGCGGAGAACACATAAGCGGTCTTCATACGTGCGGAGGGCACGGGGATAACAGGAACGCCGTTCATGGTCTTGACCGTGAAATCCACCTCGCCCTGAGAGAACTGCGCAGTGTCGATGCAGTAGGACAGCTCGCTGGAAAGCATCAGCTTGTCGTACACGGGACGGGACATGATGATAACAGCCTCTCCCTCGCCGCCTGTGATGTCACGCACCTGGCTGAGCTGATCAAGCAGATCGCTCATAACAGTGGACTTGTCGGGAGTGTATGTTTCGGTGATGCCTGCCATGGATGCAAGCTTAGAATAACGATAAGCGTCGATCTCGGGGATGACCTTTGTACGCTGGAACTCGGAAGCGACATTAGCCGCCGCAAGACCGAAGCCGCTCTCATCAACGTCGATAGCGTCGATTCGGAAGCGTCTGCCTCTGTCCTGTGTAAGTGTGAATGTCTCGAAAGAGTAGGTCACAGCACCGTTCACATAGCCATCATCTCTGGAATATGTACCCAGGCCCTGAAGCGACATCTTGGGCATCTTGATCTCAGAACCGCCGCTGTAAATGACCTGAGATGCGTTCTCCTCCATCCAGCCTGAGGTAGAACCCTCCAGGATCTGCTTGTCAAGCTCCTTCTGGAAAAGCTTTGCGTATTCAATTGTATTAGCCATTTTGATTTCTCCTTTCGTTAATAAGGGAGCGTCCTCCCCGCTTCTTCGTGCACGTCACAGGAGTTTCCCTCCCGTGCAAGCACATTATAAATTCCGCTTTACTGCATTTTTCTGCAAGGCTTCCTGTCGATGATATTGACATAAAATACGATTTAGGTTATAATCACAGTAAGCGCAGACATCATCCGATAAGTGAGGTAATATCAATGAACATAACCGACCGCAACATCGATAAAGGCAGGGCATTCGACTGGGGTCGCACCTCCTCCGACTATGCGAAGTACCGTGACATCTACCCCGAGGAATTCTACCGCAGAATAACTGAAAGAGGGCTTTGCACACAGGGGCAGAAAGTTCTGGACCTCGGCACAGGCACAGGAGTGCTTCCGAGAAACATGTACCGTTTCGGCGCAAAATGGACCGCCACGGACATCTCTGAAAACCAGATAGAACAGGCAAAACTGATGTCACAGGGGATGGATATAAAGTATCACGCCATGTCTGCCGAGGAAATCAACTTCCCCGATGCGTCATTCGATGTGATAACCGCCTGCCAGTGCTTCTTCTACTTTAAGCACGAGCAGATAATGCCTACCCTCCGCAGGATACTCAAGCCCGACGGACGTATACTCGTGCTGTATATGGCGTGGCTCCCCCACGAGGACAAGATAGCCTCCGAAAGCGAAAAGCTGGTGCTGAGATACAATCCCTCCTGGAGCGGTCACGGAGAGACCATGCGCCCCATCTTTATCCCCGATTGTTACAACGACAGCTTTGAGCTTATCCACAGTGAGGAATACCGCCTTAACGTCCGCTTCACCCGTGAAAGCTGGCATGGCAGGATAAAAGCCTGCCGAGGCGTAGGCGCTTCGCTCGCACCCGATGAGATAGCCGAGTGGGAAAAGGAGCACAAAGCACTGCTCTGCTCCATCGCCCCCGAGGAGTTCGATATAGTACACTACGCCGCCATGGCAGAGCTGAAAAGAAAATGACACTATACACGCCGCAAGTGTACAGCGAATAGTCATAAAGAAAGATCCGGAGAAGATATGATCACTTCTCCGGATCTTGTTACCTTATAGATAAATCAGGATTTGTTCCTTAAAAATTGAACCACGGAATATCCTTGTATTCCTCTGGAATTTCATAATCATAAAAATCCATTTCACCAACCAATGTGGATTTTTGGTTTGGAAACATAAAGTCATTCAAGTAGTCTATAAAATCCTGTGCCCCAAACATATAACCAATCTCTCCGCTTGGAGTGGCAACACGAAGTTTTTGAGCATTAGGGTTATTCAATATCCAATCGAAACCAAAATCCATACAATATTTTTTTAAGTCATCTGCAACATTATCGGGTACAAGATACATCTTCATTTTGCCATCATGGCTGAGTAATACCTTTTTCATAAATTCACTCTCCCTCGTAAAATTCTTATTTTTGCTATGTTGATTATAACAGAACCATCAAACAAAGTCAATGACGCATACAACAAAAAGCCACTTCTGACACAGCGTCAAAAGTGGCTTTCAATATACTATATAGTTATAACAGCGTATTTCAGCAATAATTCAGACATCTGCGGATAGTCCTGTCTGTCGACGGCTGTTCACCTCGGAAAGCCCGTTACCTACCGTACTGCACAGGATACCACATCTATATCAAACCCGCCTCCCACCCATATTACCTATGAAGCTTACTTCTTAGCGAAAATGCTCTTTATCGCTGCAAAACCATCACCGCTTCCGCTTGCCTGCGCCGCAAATTTAGGCACCTCACGCACAGCGAGCTTAAGATGAGGATATTCCTCTACCGCCTTTGCCGCTGCGGTCTCAGGCTCCATGCCTGCCGCAACCAGACCCAGTGCGATCTTCGCACCGTCAGAAAGCTTTTCCTTTGCCACACCGCAAAGCAGCAGTGCAAGCTTTGTCCTTGCTTCTGTCAAAGCCTCCTTAAGCGCCTTGTACTCCACATCGGGAGCAGTAGCCTCAACTATCTGCTCCGCAAGTGAAGGCGCAGCTTCGGGCATTACATTCTGCACCGCTGTCTCGGGAGTCTGTACCTCTGTCACATTATTGTTCTCCATAGAAATCCGTCCTTTCCATTCCTTCTGCTTCTTCAAGCGAAACGCCGTATATCTGCGATATCGCCCTGGTCCTTGAGATCACACCTGCGCTGTAAAGCCTGAGTGCCTTGTCGATCCTTGATGCGTCATCCTCCGCAGCCCCGTCCGCAAACATCACTGTCGCCTTTTCCGAGGCGCTGTCTCTGAGCCTGCCACCCATCTTTCCGAGTATGCAGATAAGCTCCATCACCTCTGACAATCCAGCCGAAATCATGCTGCGGTAAAACGCCTGCGTGCGATAGGTGCGGCTGTTCCGGCTGACTACCTCTGCGGCAGTTTTTATCGTGCCATCCTTGTAGGACAACGCTCCCTCAGAAAGCCCCACCTGCATACACAGCATATCCAGCAGCGCCGAAAGCGCATCGGTATGCTCCGTAACACGCAGCTCTGCGGTGTTGTCACTGATCTTGAGATCCTCGGTGTCTGACACCGACATTGCCTGAAACACCTCGTCGTTGACATCAAAATACCTCCTGATGTCTCCGTTTTCGTCGTATTCGCCCCTCACCGCATAGTAGGGAACTATGATCCTCTTTTTGCCCAGCACAAATTCACGGCTCAGGCTGTCAAATACAAGATCAAGACTTTTCAGCGTGTCCACAGCGCCTGCAAACACCGAGGCTCCCAGCAGCCTACACTGCGAAGCACCTGAAGCACCTGTCCCGAAATACACGAACAGCGGCTTTTCAAGCCCCTTTATAACGCTTTTTTCGGGCAGCCCCTGAATCACCTCGGAAAGCTTTTTCGGCGCACCGTTCTCGTCAAACAGGCGATTTTCTATCGTCAGCGAGCCGCCGTCAAGACTCTGAGTCTCCGCAAGAGTATAGCACCTGCCGTCACGGAAGATCCGTGAAGCAAATGCGCCACCGTTTATACGGCGCCCATCCCACTCTGTCGGCACAAAGCAGTCAGCCGTCACAAGATCGAGCTTAACTCCGTTGTCCCAATACACCTTTACAGCGCCGCCTCCAAGCGCAAATACGCTCTCAAGGAACGCAGGAAAACGCTCTGTGAAACGGTTCTCCTCAAGCACACTGCGTATAAAGCTCTCGCTCTCGGGGTCTGCGCTGCACACGGAAGAGCCTTCAGTGAAGCACAGTCTTGAAAGCTCTGCACACACCGCCTTGGCCGCTCCAAGCGAGGCCACCCTGCGGCTGCCGCCATTAAGCCCGCCCTTACGTGTGAAGCGCCAGTCTCCGCCGCCGTTGTAGATATCCTCCCAGCGCTGAACATCCGCATAGTATCCCGTAAGCTGTGCGACATTAGACTGCGCTGTCCTGCCGAACAGTCTGTTGATGATACTCAATATCGTTACCTCCTTTCATTCGGTTACGGAGGAGCAGCTCTCCTCCGCTGACGTAATGATATATCGCCTTTGTATGAAAAAAACTGCAACAAGAAACAAATGCGCAAAAACATCACAAATCGACCTGAAAGCACAGCATGACAAACGATGTTCCATTGACACAGCCGTGCTTTTTTGCTATAATATAAAATGAAATAATGTTATTTGAAAGGAGGAATACAATGGCAACAGAAGAAAAGATACTTACCCCCGACGAGATGGAGGCTCTGAAAGCACCTGCCCCTGCCGCTGAGCCTGTTTCGGAGCATACAGCTGAAGCCCCGCCCATGGAAAGCGTACTTAAAAAGCAGGAGGAGCTTGAAGCACGTGACCGTGATATATTGGCTGCACTTGACGAGATGCTCCAGCGGAAAGCGCCCCAGCCAAAGCGTCCGCAACAGCAGGAGGAAAGCGGACTTGAAAAGTTCTGCATCGGAGTGGTGCGCAAGGGCGCAGGAATACTGTCACTCTCGCTTATACTGATATTCATGGGCGTTGTGATACTTACCTGCTTTTTCTCGGATGCGCCCGACTACCTTCTGCCGCTTAAGCTGTCACCCGTTGCAGCGATACTCATCGGTATCGAGCTGCTGGTTTACAACCTTATCTCAGGCAGAAAGTTCCGCATACATATCCCGGCAATATGTATCTCCGCAGTAATAATAGCAGGCTGCTGTACTATGGCAGTAGTGCTTAACAGCTCCTACACGGAAAGCCGTGAGGAATACGACAACCGCTCTATCGCAGCACAGATATACGAAAAAGGCTATTACGAGCTGCGCCATGCGGCAGATATCGCAGAGATAGACGTAAAAGTGGAGCTTAACCCCGACGGCAACGCAAGAAAATCAGGAATAGAGTCTCTCTCCGCCGACGACAATGTAGAGATAACTGTAGAGTTTGCAGGAGCATATAAGGATCCCGATGATTTTGCAGCAGAATGTAAAACCGTGATAGACGGATACCGCTTCCTCGGCATCCATGTCACAAAATTCAGGTTCATAAGCGAGGGACGCCTCAGCAGCTACCGCCTCGATGTTGACGGAATGTTCATGCAGGACTGGTCAGAGTCAGACCTTGCCGCACAAGTGAATTACGTCTACCTTGAGGACATGGACTATATAGAGGACCTTGTGGATGTGACCGAAGAGGTTCACGAAACGATCGAAACAGCAGAAAAATAATTGATGTATTTTAAGGAGTTCAGGTTAATACAATATACAAGTGATTAACCGCAGTGTGAGAAAGGATAATATTTTGACGTATGAAAAAAAATCCGAGATATTCGGATGTATACTCAATCAGTTCCCTGATATGGGAATATATAAAGTGACAAGGGTAACGGAGTGGCTGTCCACAAACGGATATTCGCTTCAGGCGCTCGGGTATCCAGATTTTAAAAGCTTTGCCGCAGATTTCCCCGAGGCGTTCTCAATGCACCCTTCAGAGGGCGGTGAAGCTTATGTGATAATCAAAAAATGGAACGGCGCCGCAAGATGCAGCTCCTGCGAGCATCCCGCCGACAATTTCTTCGGCAGTACGAATCTTTTCCTTAACGATGATATTATCGAGATGTCGCAGCAGTCGCTCTATGCGCTAACAAAGGTGCTTGGCAACGGTCTTTCCGTCCAGGAAATGAAGCAGCGGATCTACGCACGCTTCACCGAAGCTAAGGAAAACGATACGCTCAATTTCTTTGCAGAAAGATACACCTTCCCGATAGATTGCTGTACAGACGGTTTTCTTGTAAACGGCATAATCACAAAAAACCTCAGCCCCAGAGGAAAAAGCCTGTATTTTTCATTTGAAAAAACCGCAATCTTCTGTGATGCTGCGCCACGCAGCACTGCCGTCACATCAGTCCGCAAGGAGATAAGCATAAGCGACAAGGACGAGATATATGCGCTGCTGTCCGCCAGCTTCCCGTTCGATGTGCCGCAGCACATGGCAGCAATAAGCAAGCTGCTGACCGATAATCATATCGACCGCACACGATACGGTTGCTATAAAATGAAAGAGCTCCTTGCACAGATGGACTTTCTTGAGCTGACAGACGTGGTGCTCGGCGGCGTGCCGCAGATAATGGTGACTCTCCACAGGCGCAGCGACGACATATACGAGGCTTCGGAACCCGCCGTTCAGCCCGCCGAAGCAGCCGACACCCCCGAAAACATCATACCCACGCTTCCGCTGGAGGAATTCTGCAATCTCCCGCCAAAGCCCGTTGCCATCATACAGGCACATCTCAGCAGCATGGGTCAGACAGCGTCGACTGAAGACATACGCACTGCTTTGACAGAGGATTTTGAAGCAGCACGCAACAATGGCGGAATACGCTTCTATGAGGGTAAAATGCTCTTCCCCTGCCGTTATCTGAAGAAAAACGGCGATCCTGTTGAGCTTACGCTCAAGCGAAGCACCTACGACGGCAAGCCGTGGTATCTTAACTATATAGATACCAACTGCCGAACCAATACGCCAAGACCCGTTTACCCGGGAAAGCTGCTTGAAAGCTTTGCATTTCTCGGCAGCTGGTCGTCGTTCCTCAACGAGCTGGCAGATAAGGCGGTGCAGGAGGAGTGGGATTTCGCAGACTCCTATGCGAAGGATAATCATATACTGATACAGTATATCAAGTATACCTTTTACAGGCTCACAAAAGAAGATAAGATATGTATATCCGCCGACGGCAGCTTTTCAGCGTTCAATACCGGGCTTGTAGATAAGCATTACGACGATATCTACGCCTGCTTCGTACCTAACGAACCGGCACTTGAGACCAAGTGGAAATTTGCAGGCTTCTGCACGGCTGCCTCAGGCGGTCTCGGAAAGCAGCTTGTCAACTGCTTCAATCCGCTCCCACAGCCTCCTCATTATATCAGAAAAAATGACGATCTTATATTCGATCTTGAAAAGCCGTTGCACCCCGATTACGAGCATATCATCATCGACAATATTCACCGTCTGCCTGTAAAGTTCCTTTCAGATCAGCTCAACGACTCGCCCGAGGCCGCAGAGCTCATCCGCAGCATACAGCATTCCGACAGGCATACAAGACGTCAAATCTACGATCAGCTTAAAGAACTCATCACGGATAACAGCAGATTGTTCATCCGCATACAGAACCGCATCAAGGATGCCATAGAGCTTGCAAGGAAAAGAGTGCGCTGGAACTATAAAACTGCTATCCCGTCTTATTTCCCCAAGCGCAACACTATGTCGCTGATGCTGCCGCTTTGTCTTACGGAAACCGACACTCCCGATGTTGCGCTGGTTGTGGAGCTTACGCAGTCAGGCTGCTATCAGGGACAGACGATACTTACATTGCCGCAGGCATATATCGACGCACGCCTGCTGTGCCGTCTCAACAGCGACTGGCTGACCTCGATACACACCGGCACCTCATACGACAGCGAAGAAGAGCCGGATTGACTTTTCAAATAACGCAAAGACCTGACGTAGGAATTTCCCGTCAGGTCTTTTTATTATGTTCTTTCCTTGCGATAATCCAGTATTATCCTTGCAAACTGCTTGCCGTATCGCTCCGCCTTGCGGCTTCCTACGCCCGAGATGTTCATAAACTCCTGCGTCGTGGTAGGTTCCTTTATGCTCATTTCACGCAGCGAAGCATCCGTAAATACCACATAAGCAGGTACCCCAAGCGTTGCAGCGATCTTCTTGCGCAACTCCCTGAAGCGCTTCATCAGCTCGGGATTTTCCTGAACTGAGTCTGCTACGGCCGCTACCTCTTCCATGCTCTTTTCCCGCTTCGGACGCTTCATCAGCAGCGTGCGACGTGTATGTATAAACTCCTCCGCCGTTTCGGTTATAGCCAGAGTGCCGTCAGTCTCATCAAGATACCCTTCAGCGCACAGATATAAGATAAGCTCTTCTATTGACTCAGCGTTGTTTTCACGCATTATTCCGTAGGTCGAAAGGCTCTCAAGCCCCATAGAGATTATAGCTTCCGTCCTTTTGGCACGCAGGATATCGCTGACAAGTTCTCTTCCTCCGGTTATATTTCTTTGCTTCATTCGAAAGATACAGGATATCAGCTTCTGCGCCGCAACAGTGATATCCTCAGTATCGAAGCTTGCGTTGCAGCTGCTGCAATTGCCGCAGAAATCAGGACTGCGCTCCCCGAAATACCGCAGTATAAACTCTCTCAGACAGCGCTTGGTAGTGCTGTAAAAGGTCATCTGCCGCAGTCTCTCACGGTCACGCTCACGGATAAGCTCTATCTCACGCTCGGAAAGCTCACTGTCCTCGTGTCCGTGATCGATGAGGAAATTATTCATCCTTACATCCGCTTTGCTGTACAGAAGTATACACCTCGCAGGCGAGCCGTCACGCCCTGCACGGCCTGCTTCCTGATAATAGCTTTCAACATCCTTTGGCATATTATAGTGAACAACGAGCGAAACATCCGATTTATCAATTCCCATGCCAAAAGCGTTAGTTGCAACGATGATATTGACACGGTCGTATATAAAGTCATCCTGTGCTTTTCGTCGCTCTTCATCGGGGAGTCCTGCGTGATACCTCGCCGCCTTGCAGCCGTTAAGCTTCAGAAAAGCGCTTACAGCTTCCACGTTCTTTCTGGTGGAGCAATAAACAACAGCGCTGCGCTCGCCGCTGCGACGTATAATATCCAGCAGCTCGGCGTCCTTTTGCACGAGCGGCACCTGTCTTACTTCAAAATACAGATTGGCACGGTCAAAGCCGGTAGTTTTTCTCAGCGGCTCCGCAAGCCCCAGGATATTAACGATATCATCCTTGACAACAGCGGTAGCAGTCGCCGTGAAAGCTGCAAGTACAGGACGCTTCGGGAGTAACGAAACAAACTCATTTATTTTCAGATAACTCGGTCGGAAATCCTGCCCCCAATGCGAAACGCAGTGAGCCTCGTCAACCGCAACAAGCGGTATTTTTATGCTTCTGCAAAGTGCAACGAAATCCTCTGCTGTAAGACGCTCGGGCGCAACATAGAGTATCCTGTACTCGCCCTGAGAAGCCCCCCTGAGCACAGCATAATACTCATGAGGCGATAGTGTGCTGTTTATGTATGCGGCAGACACACCAGACTGCACCAGCGACTCCACCTGATCCTTCATCAGCGATATCAGCGGTGAAATTACGATAGTAGTGCCATCCATCATCAGCGCAGGTATCTGATAGCACATTGATTTTCCTGCGCCTGTCGGCATAACTCCGAGACAGTCACCGCCGGAAAGAACATGGTCGATAAGCTCCTCCTGTCCGCTGCGGAAGGTACTGTGCCCGAAATACTGCTTAAGCACATCGGTCTTTGTCATTCTCTCACCCCGAAATAAAAATTACCTGTATAGTATAGCAGATTTTCGGGGAAAATGCAAATCAGAACACGCCCTATACAGTGTCAAACTGCACAGGGCGTATTTTGTAAAGTATTTCGAATTAAAGTTCGAGAAGCTGTTTTTTCTTTTCAGAAAATTCCTTTTCGGTTATAACGCCTGTATCCAGTAACTCCTTAGCCTTTTTCAGTGCATCCATAGCGTCAGTTTGATAAGACGCAGTATTAGTCGATCTCGTTTCAGCTTCTGAGATCAGAGTCATTATCCGAGCCTTCAATTCATCGGCATTTTCGATAAGGATTATCTTATATTTTATACCGTCACCTTTTATCTTAAGGCCCTTCAGCCCTGTCGTCTCAACACTCTTTATATCTTTGGCAAAGAATTGCAAGATCTTTCCCGACACTTTTCTTCCTGTTATCGTATTGCCATCAATAGTCAACTCAGATCTTTTGTTTATCATGCAGAATGTTGTTGCTATGACTGCAAGAACAACAATGGACAACGATATCACAAAAAGGATAGTACAGCTTTCCCACGAAAAAATGAATTCAAACATATTCGTGTACTTTAAATAATATGAACCATATCCGGCTAACGGCCGTTCATAACCAAGCTCCTCCAGCATACTTCCGAGAGTGGTGTCAGATACAGCCAGCAAACTGTCATGTTCATCATAATATTCATCATAAATACCAAGCGACCAGTAGTATGAACCATAATGGGGATTATAATACTTATACATTGCTTTTACCAATTGCGTTGAGTCGTTCTTGTATTCGTCAAACCGATCATCATCAAGACCCTCATGAATGCCCAACACGATCTCAACAGCCTGACACTGAGCCCCATAATACTTGATATAATCAATTGTCGGCTTCATCATCAATACGACCACTGCCAATGCCACGATCAGCCATACGATCATTAATATCTTTTTTATGCCAAGCTTTTTACTTCTCATAATCCCCACATCCTCTTTGCTTTCCAAACAAATACTCATCGCCGCTTCGTATGCCATGCTGTTTTCCGTGGGCGATTTGTATCTTGCATCCGAGGAAACAAAATTCGCTTGAGTCTCATATACTCCCCCTGGTCCGCTGAGAGCCCTTACATCCGGATCATTTGATGCCAGGATATTACGTATACCCAAAAAGAACAGTAGCACCGCACTTATTGTAAATACAACCGTCATGAATCCGAATGCTATCAATAAAATGATATCGATCAACAACGCTATTGCACCTACTACACAACATGCCACTCCACTTTTGAACAGGCTTTGGCTTAAATCTTCATCATATCTGCTCATTATATTATCTCTCACTTTCAATGTAGTATCAACTTTTGTTCAAGCAGTATTTCATCAGAATAACAGCTCTTACCTATAGTTAGTTTTTAACTATAGCAATTATATTATATATCTTTTTAACCTATTTGTTAATAGCAATAGTTAAAAAAGCTATAATAGTTTTACAGAGGTGATAGTATTATGACTTTAGGCGAAAAAATACGCAATGCTCGTGAAGATATGGATCTGTCCCAAACAGACATGGCAAAGCTTATCCCAATGAATCAATCGAACTATTCCAAGATTGAAAGAAATGTACAAGAGCCTAATATTGAACAGCTAAAACGCATTTGTCAGATCTTAAAGCTGGACCCTCGGTATTTGCTTGATCTCGGAGAATTTGAGTTTATATCAACGGAAGACAGAAAATTGCTTAATGATATCAAAAAGCTTATCGAAGAGCATAAATAGTAAGTGAAGCTCCGATCCGCCGCATAAAGACACCGCCTAATAACATTATTGTAAAAATGTCATTAGGCGGTATTTTTATATTATATCCTACTTATGTTCTCTCAGAACATAATCCTTGTCAGAATCAATGATACGCAGCATTATTTCTGCAAAAACAGGGTCAAACTGTGTGCCTTTGCCCTTTTCGATCTCGCCACGCACATAATCCTGTGCAAGCACATCACGATAGCTTCGGTTTGATGTCATGGCATCATAAGCGTCTGCAACACCGATTATCCTGGCTACAAGCGGAATGTTTTCACCGCATAATCCCTCAGGGTAACCTCTGCCGTCATAACGCTCATGATGATACTTTGCGCCAACAGAAATATCGGGTATCTCAGACATTTTGTCAAGTATTTCAGCGCCAATGGAAGGATGAGTCTTGATCACAGCATACTCTTCATCTGTCAAACGGGATGTTTTATTGATTATATCATCAGGTACACCTATCTTTCCTATATCATGAAGCAGACCAATGTAATAGATATCCTCCTGCTCCTGCTGTGACATATTCAATCTTTTTGCGATCATTCTCGAATATTCAGCGACCCTCAACGAATGACCGTTGGTATACTTATCCTTGGCATCTATAGTGCCTGCAAGAGTTCTGAACACCTGCCTTGTAAGACGACTCATCTTCTCGCTGTATTTTTTTAGCGAATGCGTCTGCTTGTTCACCTCGTTCTGAAGGTCCTCACGCAAACGGTCAAGCTCCAGCGTGCGACTTATCCTGTGGCGCATTACCTCCGCAATAAACGGCTTTGCAATAAAGTCAACTGCGCCAAGCTCAAAGCACTTCACCTCTGACTCAGTTTCATCATCGGCAGTCAGACAGATGATGGGAATGCTCTTCAGTCGCTCCTGATCCTTGATATGCTCCATAAACTGAAATCCATCCATCTCAGGCATACGCAGATCAAGCAATATAAGATCAACATTATTATACTGCAAAAACTCAAGCGCCGCCTTTCCCGAGGTAACTATGCTGACGCTGTAATCATCCGCAAGTATCTTCTGCGCAACAAGCAGGTTCATCCTGTTGTCATCCACCACGAGCACTGAAGACTTCTGCGGCTTATCCTCAGCTGCTCTGCAAAAACCAAGACTTATAGCCAGCGTTTCAAGTAAGGTATTTTTATCTATCGGCTTTGACACATATCCGCTGAAGCCTGCTTGCAGGTAGTTCTCCTTTGCAGATGTGATGGTATTACCCGTAACCGCAATAACAGGTACGCCATCACATACGTGTTTATCACGCAAAAGCTTAAGAAGCGTAATTCCATCTACACCGGGCATCATATGATCTATCATCACCACATCATATTCTTCCCTTGAAAGCTTTTTAAGCGCTTCCTCTGCGGAGGCAGTGGCATCAAGAATTACGCCTGTACCCTCAAGCAATTCCTCAAGCACTCTGGTGTCAAGCATATTATCATCCAAAGAGAGAACCCGTATGCCTCTGAAATCGATCTTTCCGTTCATTATTCGACCGCTTCCCTTCCTGTTTTTATATGATCTTCTGCTTTGGCAACCGTCTGCTCAAACAGGGCCATTGCCATCGGGTGATAACGTCTGATAAACTCAATATTCTCCTGAATATTATCCTCTGCTTTTATGCGTTTTGCCGCCGTCTCAAGCTGCAGACACAGCTTAGACAGCCTCTTGCCTCCTACATTGAGAGAATTGGATTTCAGTGAATGTATATCCACCGTATAATCCGACCAGTTTTCTTCAGCAAGATACTTTTCAAGCACCGTGATCTTTTCATCCTTCATACCACAGAACATCTCAAGTATCTCCTGATACATCTCCTCGCTGTCGGCACAATATCTTATACCAAGCGCAACATCCAGTAAAGGCTCAGCATCTTCCTGTGCGTCCTCATTCTGCGTTGTGTCGGCAGCGACAACCTCAGCATCTTCAATCGTATTTTGTATCTTTGTGTATACTATCTTTCCGTCAGGAAGATGCTTTGCAAGCATCTCTTCAAGAAGCTTTCCACTTATCGGCTTACTCATATAGTCATCAAACCCCTCTTCAAGATACATCTCACGCACGCCCGATACAGCGTTTGCAGTAAGTGCTATCACCACAGCGTCCCTGCTCTTGTTTACAGGCATATTCTTCAGATGATGCAAAGTCTCGATACCATCCATAACAGGCATCATATGGTCAAGCAGTATGATATCATAGGTGTTGTTCTTTGCAAGCTCCAGTGCTTCCTCACCGCCCATGCATGCAGTAAGCTGGACCTTTGTGTCCTTGAGAAGATTCTTTACGACCATAATGTTCATCTGATTGTCATCCACGACCAGTATGGATGCACCGGGAGCAGTAAAAATAGTTGAATAACCGTCATCGCAGCGTTTTGCTGTCGTTCTGTAACGGTCAAGAAAATTACCGATATTATCTTCACCCATAATATTCTGAGTGATAAACACAGTGAACACCGAGCCTTTTCCGTAAACGCTATCAACCTTGATACTGCCGTTCATAAGATCGACAAGGCGACGGGTGATCGCAAGCCCCAGACCTGTACCCTCGATATGACGGTTAGTGTTAAGGTCGAAACGAATGAAATTCTCAAACAGCAGCGACTGTTCCTCCGGCTTTATGCCGATTCCGGTATCCTCAATGGCTACCCTTAGCTTTACAGTACGTTTTTGCTTGTCAACAGTACCGTTTACACTCATTTTTACGCTGCCTTCCCTTGTGTATTTTACAGCGTTGCTTAGCAGGTTGAGAAGCACCTGCCTTATTCTTACATCATCGCCAAAAAGACGGTCCGGCAGCTCTTCATTGACATATACATCAAAATCGAGACCTTTCTGTTCTGCCTTGAGTCGCACCATATTTACAACATCATTGAGTATCGCTCCGAGCACATATTCATGCTCACATATCTCCATCCTGCCCGATTCGATCTTTGAAAGATCAAGAATATCATTTATTATCGACAAAAGATTGTTGCTGGCATTTTCAATGTTGCCCGCATATTCAAGCACCTTTTTATCATTGCTTTCACGCAGTATCATCTCATTCATGCCTATTACTGCATTTATAGGAGTCCTTATCTCGTGTGACATATTCGCAAGGAAATCACTCTTTGCCTTGTTGGCATTCTCCGCCATGATCTTCGCCTGACGCAGCTCATCGCTCTCCTTTGCCTTCTGCTCTGCACCGAGAAGATATATGGCAATGATAACAAGCAGCAGCCACAGCAAACCAAAGGTCCAAAGCACCAGCGGTGCTATAAGTGAGATATTTCCCGCAGGAGCCTTATCGGGAACAAAACCCAGTATGTACAGATCCGAATATTCCGTCTCAGCAGCAAATATCAGCATATCACTACCGCAATATGCCGCAGCCGATGTTCTGATATTCATGCTTTCAGTTATCCTGTTCACAGCGTTTTTGGCTTCATCGGAAACAAAAAAATCCATCGTAGCTGTACTATCCTGCGAACGGAGCAGTATACCACCCTTGCTGTTGACCAGCATACACTCGCCCAGCCCACCGTAGCATACCATATTGATCTTCTTTTCAAGTGTATTACAGTCATAAAGCTTATACAGGACGTATTTCACATTGGAATTATTATACACAGGAACCGCAAACAATATCTTGTCATTTTTGAGAGAGCTACTTACAGAGGGATTTCCATGGATAGCATCGGAAATACCGTCATACTCCGCAATACTCAGCTCCTCACCGTACGAAGCCTCACCGTTGATACGCAGCACGCCGTATGAAACTCCATCCTGCTTTTCAAAAACATCATTCAGCTCACCCGTGTCTTTATCTACCAGCACCGCCGAGTCCTCAAGAAGCTCAAGCTCATCCCTGAAGCTACTGTTAACTATCTGCGACATCATGCTACTGTAACCTGCCACATGGTTCTCTACCTGATCATTGGTTATCTCATTAAGCTTGCCCCACATGACTACGCAGACCACAGCCAGCATAACAAATCCAAAAGAAATAAGAAACACAATGTTTATAATGCGTTTTGCAGCGGACCGCTCATTCATGTATCACCACTCCATTCACAAACCAGTCCATTTTCTCCAGCAATATACTGTCACTGATTGACTCGCCCTCGGTACATTGCCTGTTACCGTTATTGTCAAAAATATCACCCGAAAAAACTGCCTCACCTGAGATCAGTGAGTCTTTAGCCTTTTCCACCACCTGTTTTGTATCATCGCTTACAAGCGGAGAATACTCAGCGAGCCCCACAACCCCCATTTCTATTCCGAACCAGTGGTGCTTAACAGAATTGGCCCTGCCCTGAATATATTCTCTGATTATCTCATAATAAAGCGAGTCCCAGTTCCAGATCGCTGCAGTGAGATATTTATCCGACAGTCCAATTGCCGTCTGATTATACCCTATTGAGTATACTCCGAGGGCGTCTGCCGCTTCGGCAGCGTTGCTCTGATTCTGGTGATATGCGATCACATCTGCGCCGTAGTCATTTACAAGTCGCTCCACTGCTGCCTTTTCCGCATCCGCATCATCCCACGAATTTGTCCAGATCACATGCACCTCCGCCTCAGGCAAAACACTCCTTACACCAAGCGCAAAAGCATTTAATCCACGGTTCACCTCATTATTCGGCATTGCCGCAACATAACCTACGCTTTCCGTTGCAGACTGCTTTGCAGCAACTATTCCCGAAAGATATCGTGCCTGATACATCCTGCCGAAATATGACGACATATTTTCGGAGCCCCCACCTGAATATATGCCGTAAAACACTACATCAGTGTACTTGGCGATAGCCTCGGTAGCGATCTCGGGATAGCCATAGCTGGACAGCATGACCATCTGCACTCCATCAGCCACAAGCTCGTCTATCGCCCTTGTGCACTGTTCAGCATCCTCGGGGATATTTTCCTTAAGGATCAATTCTGTTCCCAGCTTGTCACACGCAGATCTTACGCCGCTGTAATGCATACCGTTCCAGCCGCTGTCAGAAGCACTTCCGGTCATAATGAGTCCTATTTTAGTCGTGGAACCGAAATCCATACCTACTACCACCAGAATGATGATTATAATAACCAGCACTACGGCAGCCGATATCAGCAGAAACCACTGACTTTTCTTACTATGATTCAATTACTACACCCTCCACATACCAGTCAAATTCATTCAGCATTGCACTGTCAGTCATACACTCGCCCTCTGCAACACGCAGTGTTCCGTTATTGTCATATATAGGGCCATAGAAAACATCGTACGCACCTGTAAGCAAACGCTGCTTCGCTTCTTCAACGATCTCACTGACCTCATCGCCCACCTTGTCGGAAAGCGGTGCAAGCGAGACCATGCCTGTATCTATACCCTCCCAGTAATTGTCTCCCACAAATTTACCCTGAAGGCAGCTTAATATCTTTGCCGTATAAAATGGTTTCCAATCCCATACCGCAGCAGTAAGATAAGCGTTCGGGTATTCGCCCCTGTTGTCCACATTGTAGCCTATGGCTGATATACCTTTCTCCTCGGCTACAAGCAATGGGGCGATGGTATCGGTATGTACAGTTATTACATCAATATCATGCTCGATCAGCAGCTGCTCAGCGGCGTTTTGGGCAGGAAGATCACCTGTCCATGAATCTGTCCAACGGACATATATCTGCGCATCGGGATTTACACTGCGCACACCAAGAGCAAAAGCGTTTATTCCTCTGTTGACTTCACATATCGGCATAGCCGCCACATACCCTATCGAACCCGTCTTCGTCTGTAATCCCGCAGCCAAGCCTGCAAGATACCTCGCCTGATACATCCTGCCAAAATAAGAACAAAGATTCTTACTGTACTCGGTACCGGAAGCGTGCAGGAAATACACCTCGGGATAAAGTTCAGCCGCCTTTATTACATTGCTCTTGAACAGATCGGAATTTGCGATTATCACCTCGCAGCCTTCATCTACAAGGTTCTGTATCTCATAAGCGGCATTGTCTGTTGTGACGTACTCCTTGCATATAATGTTAAGATTCAGCTCCCTGGCGGTCTCTGTCAAGCTTTCATAATGAGACTGGCTCCAGCTCTTGTCATCCTTATAACCGTTAAGGATCAGACCAACTTTTGTAGCTTCCTTTGTGACCTCGCTGTCTGCTTCATAAATATTGATCACATATATACCTGCCACCAGAACTACGATTATCACTGCAACAGTAATAATGATCTTTTTCATTTTTATTCTCCAATCAGATAATATAATAATGGCACACCGTATCAAAATCAGATATTTTGACGGCTGAGTGCTTATTGAATGATGACCTGACCGCCGACACATTCAACGGATGGGTCGTTTGCAAAGTTACGCTTTGCGGTCGTGAGATAACATTTTTAACCAAGCACATACACTTTATTATTATATCAGTTTTCACTATATTTTTCAACATTTTTTTGGTAGTATATTTCGTTTTTTTTACTCAACCACACAAAAAGCACCCTGAGGCATCTCAAGGTGCTGATATGATACAAACGATCTTTACATTATCTCGCCTTTAAACGGCTGATTGCGTCTGATCTTCTTAGATGTTGTCTTGTCAAACTCTGTCTCCCTCACACGCAGTCTGCGTATGGTCTTTGCCGAGGGAAGAGTGTTATTGATCTCATCAATAACAGCGTGGAGCTTAATAGCCGCCTCACCGATATCCGCACAGATATCGCTGTTGGGGAACACTTCAAGAGTTATCACGCCGTCCTCCGCATAGATAAGCAGCTCTTTTGCAATATCCACCATGGCGAACTTGTTCTCAAGCTCCTCGGGAGATACGTTCTCGCCGTTGCTGAGGATGATGAGGTTCTTCTTTCTTCCTGTGATAAACAAGCGGTTAGTGTTTTCATCAACATAGCCAAGGTCGCCTGTATGCAGCCATCCATCAGGATCGATAGCTTCGGCAGTCTCGGCAGGCATATTATAGTATCCCTGCATCACAGACGGGCTCTTCACAACTATCTCACCGTCAGCGATCCTTACGGTACATCCATTGACTATCCTTCCAACATCGCCTGCTGTGCTGATATCGTTGAACATCGCAGTAGAGATACGGGGAGAACACTCTGTCATGCCATATCCCTGTGCTATCGGAATACCAAGCTCGAGATAGCCGTTCACCAGCTCGGGAGCCAGGTACGCACCGCCGCTGTAAATACCCTTGAGTCTGCCTCCGAAGAACGCCTGCGCAAGCGCCGCAGGAGGCAGCTGCTTAGCCTTTGCCGCTGCCATGATCTGCTTGTAGATAGTCTCAGCGATCATAGGCACGATAAGCAGGAACGAGGGCTGGAAAAGCTTGAGATTCTGTGCAATACGCATCATGGAATCATTCACGCATACGGTCGTTCCGTATCTTAATGAAAGCAGGATATCACACGAGAAGCAGTAGCAATGATGGATAGGAAGAACGCTTAACAGCGACTCGCCGACTGTGCTTTCATTGTCCTGACACATTGTATTGTCTATCAGATTACCGTGTGTCAGCATTACGCCCTTTGCCTTGCCTGTGGTGCCCGAAGTATAAACGATAGCAGCAAGCATACTGTCATCGAAAGACTTAAGCTCTGCCGCCGAATAATTCCCGATCACCGTTGCGATGTCAGTATCAGCCGACTCACACGGCTGAAGCGAAACAAACAGCTTTATCGCAGGGCAGTTATCCTTTATCGCAGGAAGCATAGGCTCATATCGCTTATCAAAAAAGAATACATTTACATCCGCCCTGTTCATAAGGTCGATGATGTCCTCGGCGGAAAGCTGTGCGTCAAGCGGAACAGCAACGTTTCCGTTGAGAACGGTTCCGAAATAAGCGGTCAGATACTGAGAGCAGGTAAGTCCGATGATTGCAGAATGTACCTTTTTGCCGTCAAGCTTTTCTGCGAGGAAGGACGCCACACGTCTGCTGTTCTCAAAAAACTGCGAAAATGTGGTTTCTACAACTTCCTTGCCGTCTTTTTCCTTTATGAAGACAGCATCGCCGTGGCACTCGTCAGCGTTTCTGATAAGGTCCTGTAAAGTCTTTATCTGATTCTTGTCCATCCTGCACCTCTTACTTCAGAGATTCGAGATACTTTACAGCATCGCCAACGGTAGCGAGCTTTACCACTTCCTCCTCGGAAACCTGTACATCGAGAGTGTCCTCCACCTCACCGAGCATGCTCATGAAATCGTAGGAGTTGAAGCCGAGATCCTCGATGAAGCGTGCGTCCTCTGTGATCTGTGCGGGATCAACGTCAACGTAATTGCAGATGAGTTCCTTAAGCTGGTCTAACATAGTTTTGTCCTCCGTTTTATTATCATTTAATTAATAACACATGTATATAAAGCGTATCAGATCATGTCCAGTATCTCGCCTACGGTGCGGTTCTTGTCCTCGATGCCTCTGAACAGTACACGGCAGAGGTAGTAATACAGATACTCCATCTCGTGCTCTGATACAACATCGTAACGGTACTCAAAGTTGAAGTTCATGCCGCCGTCCTCCATACGGTGCATTACCGTAAGATAAAGGGGCTGTCCTGCAACACCGTTTGTGTACCACTTGCTCATATAGTTGATATCGGGAAGATCGTCGCTTGCGTTCTGCGCCTTGAGTGTGAGCGGCTGATATGTAAGGCTCATGCTCTCGTAGCTTGCGCCGGGCTGGAGCTTCCAGTACCTGCCCCTGTTCATCGTGTGGGCAATGGGATCGTAATTTGCATGGCGGAAAAGTCTGTTCTGCTCTGCCTGAATGATCTTCAGCGCATCGATAAAGGTAGTCTCGGGCTCGATGATGGTTCTCAGCGGGAAGAAGTGGATACGTGTGCCGCCCGAGTTCTTCTCAAGCAGCGTTCCACGCCTTGCGATACAGCTCTTTACCGAAACATCCTTCTCATTATCATTGAACTTTGACAGTACCGTTCTGAGACCCATAAGTAGCAGACAAACAACGGGAATGTTGTTCTCCTGGCAGAAGTTCATCAGCGCCTCGGAAGGCTCCTTCTCAAGCTGATAAACGGAAATTCCTGCCTGCACGGATCTCGAAACGACCATAGCGCTGCGCTGGTTGGGATTGTTGTTCTCTCTCCTCTGTGTGAGCAGTCTGCCCATACCTGTGAAGTCGGTATACATAGGCTCGTCACGGGCGATCTCGTTCATCCAGAACTCCTCGTCCTTCTTTGCGGCAGCAGAGCCGTTCTCGTAGTCAAGATCCTTGATGAGCTGCTTTATGTAGGACATACCGGGCTTCGGCATCTCCATTCCGAACATCTTTGAGCAGTATATCTGCATAACGTCGCGGTCAAAAGCAATAAGAGAGCTGGAGTCCATCGTCATGTGATCAACCTTGAGATAAACTCCGTTATAACCATTGGGAAGCTGGATCATAACGATCTTGTTCATGGGAGAATTATAACGCTCAAAAGGCTCCTGCGTCCACTTCTCCATCTCCCTGTGTGCGTCCTCCTCTTTCCAGTAAGAGAAGTCCACCAGCGGGATATCACGGTCGTCAAAGGGAACTACATACTGATAAACGGTGCCGTCCTCGTCCTGAATGAAGCGCAGACGCATACTGTCAAAGCGGTGGATAGCCTCCTTGATAGCCTCTTTCAGCACATTGAAGTCAACGCCTGCCTGAAAATACAGACCTGTACCGATACACAGCACCTGGGAAGGACAGTAACGGATAGTGTAGTTGTGGATCCTCTGTGCTGCGGTCAGCGGATAACACTGCATGACCGTACCATTGATTACGAACTCTTTCATTTAAACCAACCTCTCCTTTACTTTATTTCGGGAACGTGCTTTGCCAGAAATTCTTCAAGCTTCTTTTCATAAAGCTCATGGTTTTCAAAATAGCTTGCCGCATGACCTGCGTTTTCAACTATAAGAAGCTCCTTAGGGGAATTGCAGGCTTCGTAATTTTCATGGCTCATTCGGGTGGGAACAAAAGTATCCTCCGCACCATGTACAAAGAATATAGGGAGCTTTGTAGACCTGACAGCGTCCAGCGTGGAATAATCGCTGAAGCCATAGCCTGCCGACTTTCTGCACATCATGTTGTTGATGTGCATTACAGGGAATTCGGGCATGTGATAGTCACGCTTCAGGATATGAGCAAAAACATCATAAGGAGATGTGAACGCACAGTCCGAAATGACTGCCCTTACATTTTCAGGCAGCTCAAGACCTGATGCCATAACAACCGTAGCGGCACCCATTGAAACGCCGTACAACATAAGCTGCTTCTTGCTGTCAAAGCGCTCGTTGATATATTCTATCCACTTAAGGATATCATATCTGTCAAGGATACCAAATCCGACGTAATCACCCTCGCTCTTGCCGTGGGCACGGTTGTCCACGATAAGGCAATCGTAGCCCTTTCTCACGAAATATGCGCCGACGGAGGAGCAGGAATCCCAGCCCGTGCTTGTGTAACCGTGAGAGCAGATAACAAGCGTGCTTGCCTCGCCGTCAGCGGCATAAAGGTCGCCGTGAAGTGTGATGCCATCTCTTGCCTCTATCGTGATATGCTCGCTTTCACGTGCGGAAAGATAATCCTTGTTGCTGTGGATGAATTCAATATAACCTGTCCACTTGTCAGCGTCTCCCACTTCCTTCGCAGCGACTCTTGTAACATCCTGACGTGGGATAGTCATATTATACAGCTTTCTCGCACCATACAGTGAGCCCGCCGCACCGAGAGCTGCAACGCCTCCCACTACACCGGCAGTTATACCCAAAACGCTCATGAATTGCCTCCTGATATTTTTATATTCAAATAGTTGATTAATTTTACCACACTTTTGAGATTTCGTCAATAAAATTAACAGATTTTCGGTAATTGTGTGAATTTTTTTCTCACCTGCAAAATTATTTGTGCATAACGTCAGCAAACAATACGCTTACTTTCAGGATCTCGTACTTCTCCTCTTGCAATATAAAGAATTTTCTGTTATACTTATTAGGTAATTCTATTTATTTAAAGAGGTCTATATGAGCAACGTAACATATCAGTACATCCGCAAAAACAAAGACATCCAGACATATATCAACTACGCCGACGCAGCGCTCAGCACTATAGGCTATACCGAGCACTCAAACGCCCATGTCGAGCGTGCAGCCGACACCGCTTTCATGATACTCAACACCCTCGGTTATGACGAGCGCACCTGCGAGCTTGCCCAGATCGCTGCTTATATGCACGATATAGGCAATGTGGTGAACCGTGTCGACCACGCCCAGAGCGGTGCTGTAATGGCATTCCGTCTGCTGGATAACCTTGGTATGCCTGCGGACGAGATATCACTGATAGTTTCAGCCATCGGCAACCATGACGAGCATACGGCTAGCCCCGTAACACCTATCGCTGCAGCGCTGATCATCGCAGACAAGTCCGATGTAAGGCGTTCCCGTGTGCGTTCAAAGGACGGTGCTTTTGTACCGAGCGATGAGAACCTCGCCGCCGATATCCATGACCGTGTCAACTATGCAGTGGAAAGCTCCTCGCTGTATTTCTCAGCGGACAAAAAGGAACTGATCCTGGAACTGGATCTCGACCTAAAAATATCGCCTGTGATGGAATATTTTGAGATATTCCTCACCCGAATGAACCTATGCCGTAAGGCCGCCGCAACACTGAACGTGACATTCGGACTGGTCATCAACAAATCCCGTATTCTGTGATATAAAATACCAATATATACTATATTTTGATATATTGACGGATTTTTTCATTAAAAACCCGTTTATTTGATAGAATTTGTTGAAAATTCAAAAAAACACTTGCAATTAATCAGATTTTATAGTATTATATAAGTAGTTTCTTCGGGCAGAGTCATGCCCTCATCATCTGTAAAAGGAGAATGGTACAATGTTTTCGTTGCACAATATCTTCCCCTCAACAGAATACCGCTCCCGTTTTTACAGTACAGTTGCATTTATAGCCTAATTGTATCTTTTTAGCTGTATAGTCTTATACAGCTAATTTTATTTTGCAAAAAAGAAAGGAAAAGCATTATGTCAGAGATAAAAAAGGTTGCCGTTATAATGGGCAGCGACAGCGATTTTCCCGTTGTGAGAAAAGCTGCAGAGGTACTCAAGGATTTCGGTGTTCCGTTTGAGCTTCATGTACTCTCCGCACACCGTTCCCCTAAGGAAGTGGCTGCTTTTGCTTCAACAGCAAGAGAAAACGGCTTCGGCGTTATCATCGCAGCAGCAGGCATGGCAGCGCACCTAGCAGGCGCAGTCGCAGGAAACACCACCCTCCCCGTTATCGGTATACCCGTAAAGGCAAAGGCTCTTGAGGGCATGGATGCGCTCCTCGCAACCGTTATGATGCCTCCCGGAGTTCCCGTGGCAACAGTCGGCGTTGATGGTGCCGCTAATGCAGGCTACCTCGCAGTGGAGATACTCTCCGTCGCAAACGACGAGCTTGCCGAAAAGCTCGCAGCATTCAAGAAAAAGCAGAACGAAAAGAACCTTGAGGCTGACAGAAAGATAGCAGAAATGGCCAAGGAGATCTGAAAACAGGAGAAATAAAACATGGGCGGATTTTTCGGAGTCGCTTCCAAAAATGATTGTATAAACGACGTTTTCTTCGGAACCGACTATCATTCACATTTAGGAACAAAGCGTGGCGGTATGGCTGCGTACTCACCCGACAAGGGTTTCCAGAGAGCTATCCACAGCATTGAGAACTCACCTTTCAGGACAAAATTTGAAAAGGATGCAGTGGATATGCGTGGAAAGCTGTGCATCGGATGTATCAGCGACACCCATCCCCAGCCTATCATCGTGCGTTCAAAGCTCGGCAGCTACGCCATCGCAAACGTAGGCGTCATCACAAATGCGGACGAGCTGTTCAACGGCATCATGCAGATGGACTACGCAAGCTTTGAAACGCTCTCAAGCGGAGCAATAAACTCAAATGCGCTTGTATCGGTGCTTATCGCACACAAAGACAACTTTGTTGACGGCATACGCTATGCACAGCGCAAGATCGAGGGTACACTGAACCTCGCCATCATGACCGAGGACGGCATCATCTGCGCCAGAGACAGACTTGGCAGACTTCCTATAATAATCGGCAGACGTGGCGACGGATACTGCTTCTCACTGGAGCATTTCGCATTCCAGAAGCTTGGCTACGACACCTACAAGGAACTTCGTCCAGGTGAGATCGTAAAGATCACGGCAGACGGATGCCAGACCCTCGCAGAGGGCTACGAGGAGATGCAGATGTGCTCCTTCATGTGGACCTACTACGGCTATCCTACCGCTGTTTACGAGGGCGTCACCGTTGAAACGATGCGTACCCGCAACGGCGAGATAATGGCAGAAACAGATATAAAGAACGGAAAGCTTCCCGATGTTGACTATGTGTGCGGCGTTCCCGATTCGGGCGTGCCCCATGCCATCGGATATGCAAACCGCAGCGGTATCCCCTTCGCACGTCCGTTCATCAAATACACCCCCACATGGCCCAGAAGCTTCATGCCCCAGAACCAGAGCATGAGAAACATGGTGGCAAAGATGAAGCTTATCCCCATACACGAGCTTATCGAGGGCAAAAAGCTGCTGTTCGTTGATGACAGCATCGTGCGCGGAACACAGATGCGTGAAACGGTAGAGTTCCTGTACGAAAACGGTGCAAAGGAAGTCCACATGCGCTCAGCCTGCCCCCCCATCATGTACGGCTGCAAGTATCTCAACTTCTCCCGAAGCAACTCCGAGCTTGAGCTTATCGCACGTCAGATAATCAACGAGCGTGAAGGCGCCGAGGGCGTTAAATATATCGCTGAATACAGCAATACAAAGACCGAGCGCGGGCAGTATCTCCGTGACGAGATCTGCCGCAGACTTAAGCTCACCTCTCTGGAATTCCAGAGCCTTGAGGGCACGGTAAAGGCAGTCGGTCTGCCTCAGTGCAAGCTCTGCACCTACTGTTGGACAGGCGAAAGCCCCGACTATATGCAGATGAGCATGATCTGATATCAGAACACAAAAACCATGACATAAAAAGGAGAAAATCACTATGAACAACAGCTACAGCGAAAGCTATAAGGCAGCGGGCGTTGACGTTACCGCAGGCTATGAGGCAGTGCGCCTGATGAAGGAGCACGTTGTAAGGACAAATATCCCCGGCTGCATTTCCGGTATCGGCGGCTTCGGCGGTCTGTTCCAGCTTGACATGACAGACATCAAGGAGCCCGTACTGGTAAGCGGTACAGACGGCGTAGGCACAAAGCTTAAGATCGCTATGCTTATGGACAAGCACGACACCATCGGTATCGACGCAGTTGCTATGTGCGTCAACGATATCATCTGCTGCGGTGCAAAGCCCCTGTTCTTCCTTGACTACATCGCTATCGGAAAGAACGTTCCCGAAAAGGTTGCAGAGATAGTCAAGGGCGTTGCAGACGGCTGCGTGATGAGCGGCTGTGCCCTCGTAGGCGGCGAGACCGCAGAGCATCCCGGCATGATGCCCGATGACGACTACGATATCGCAGGCTACTCCACAGGTATCGTTGACAAGTCCAAGATACTGGATCCCACCTCTATCAAGGCAGGTGACGTTATCATCGGTATCGCTTCCAGCGGCGTACACTCCAACGGCTTCTCCCTTGTAAGAAAAGTGTTCGACGTAAACGAGGAGAACCTCAAGGTGTTCTATCCCGAGCTTGGCAAGACCCTCGGCGAGGCTCTGCTGACTCCTACAAGAATTTACGTTAAGCCCGTTCTCGATGTTATCGCTAAGCTTACTGTAAAGGGTATCTCCCACATCACAGGCGGCGGCTTCTATGAGAACATTCCCCGTGTTCTGCCTGACGGCGTTTCCGCCAAGATCAGCAAGGACAGCTACGAGGTTCCCGCTATCTTTAAGCTCATGCAGGAAAAGGGCGGTATCTCCGAGCATGATATGTACAACACCTTCAACATGGGCATCGGCATGATGCTTGTAGTTGACAAGGCTGACGCTGACAAGGCTGTTGAGATACTCAAGAGCCACGGCGAGGATGCATTCATCATCGGCGAGACCATCGAAGGAAACGACGGCGTTATCTTCGCATAATTGAATATCTCTTCGGGAGCGGACCTGCGTCTGCCCCCGAAACGGGTATATAAGGTAAATTAACATCTACTATTCCTGATGACCTATGAAAGGACCGAACCATGGGATTATTTGACACTTTCAAAAAACAACCCATTATATCAGCTGAAAGTCTTAACATCAATATCACTGATAATGGTATGCAAATAAACGGTACTTTCATTCAGCTCCCCTGCTCTGTCGAACTGCTTGCGGCAATCCTCGGGAAACCCCGTGAGGTCGCCTATCAGCCCTCCAAATCACAGATAAACCCTATGTTACCCGAGCTCTCAGCAAAGCGTATCAACTACTCATGGGACGCACTGGGAGTCTACTGCTATACCCGCTCCGATTCAATGGTGAACTGCATTGGCGTCCAGCACAAGGTTAGTATTAAGACAAACCTCACTCCCGAAAACCCGTTCTGCGGTACCCTTACAGTAAACGGCATCACATGGCATGAAGCCGCTAGAAAAGGCGAGGATACGGAAGCATATCGCCGTATAGTTCTGGGTGAATACTCCGCAGTGTTCGTGTATGCGGATTTCAGCAATCCTGAGGGCATAGGTAATGCGGATGATTATACAGGAACAGAATTCCAGCTTAAAAAGTGAGGTAAACAGGTGGTTTTTTTCGATATCTTCAGAAAAAAGCTCAAAATAGCTCCGAACGAGCTTATTATAAACGTAACCGAACGCTCCGCTGACATAAACGGACACGTGCTTGATATGCCATGCAGCCTTAAGTCACTGAGTGATATACTGGGCAGACCACGGATGTTCGCAGGTCAGGCAGGAAACGCCAATGCCGTATGGGACGACCTCGGTTTTTACTGCTATGTGAACAAGAACATGGAGGTCTACTGCCTTGCTGTAAAGGCTCATCCCGAAGAGAGCCCTGCTGGCTTCGAGCCGAAAAGCTTCTTCGCAGGGCAGCTCGTCATCTGCGGGGAGCAGTGGGAACAGGCGCTCGGCCTCGGCGAGGATATCGAAATAGGCAAAGAGCGGCGTATCGGAAAGCTCTCGCTCTTCGGTGCTTATACCGACTTCGAGAACGGCGACCGCAACGGCTGCAACGGCGCATATACGGGCATCGAAATTCAATATCACAGATAAGATAAACAGCGGAGGTCACTATGGGATTTTTCGATTTTTTCAGAAACCTTTTCGGCGGCTCAAAGCCAAAGATCAGCTCAAAGGAGCTAAAAATAGATCTTACCGAAAACGGCATGACGATAAACGGCAGGAATATAGATATCCCCTGCCATCTTGATATACTTAAAGAACTGCTCGGAAAGCCGATAAAAACAGGCAAAAAGCACCACGGCAACTATAAGTGGGATGAGCTTGGCCTGCGTTGCTACACAAACAGCCAGAGCAGCGTAGTAAACTGCATAGGCATCAAGACATCGGCAGGCGAGTGCGACACAAAACACGACCCAAAGAGTATGTTCGAGGGTGTACTCACCATAAACGGCGAACCGTGGGAGGAATTCATGAGCCACGGAGTCGATGAGGAGGTCGCACGTCAGCGTGACTTCGGAATATACTCACTTTTCAGCGAATACACCGACTTTGAAAAGGGCGACAGAGAAGGATGCAAGGGCGCTTATGTGGGCGTGGAGATAAGCATCAACCTGAGCGAACGTGCCTTAAACGAGCTTGTTCAGAACAACTGACGATAAAACCGATAATACAGCATGATTAAGGAGCAGATATGAAAAACATTTGCGTACTTGTTTCAGGAGGCGGCACTAACCTCCAGGCTCTTATAGACGCCGAAAAACGAGGCGAGATACAGGGCGGAAGAATAACCTGCGTCATCGCCTCAAAAGCGGACGCCTACGCTCTTGAAAGAGCAAAGAACAACGGCATCAGGACCCGTGTCCTTGTAAGAAAGGACTACGCCGACGTCACTGCTTACAGCAAGGCGATGTGCGACGCACTTATTGAAGAAAAGGCGGATCTGATAGTATATGCAGGCTTTATGACTATCCTTGACGAGCAGGTCTGCAACACATTCCCCAACAGAATGATAAACGTCCATCCCGCACTTATCCCAAGCTTCTGCGGCAAGGGATTTTACGGACTCCACGTCCACGAGGCGGCGCTGGCAAAGGGTGTCAAGGTCTCGGGCGCAACCGTCCACTTTGTTACAGCAGAGTGCGATGCGGGACCCATCATCCTGCAAAAAGCTGTGGAAGTGCAGCAGGGCGACACACCCGAAACACTCCAGAAACGAATAATGGAACAGGCCGAGTGGAAGATACTGCCCCAGGCTGTATCACTGTTCTGCCAGGACAGGATCTCCGTTGAAAACGGAACTACAATAATCAGATAAAGGGTAATTTGTATGAAAGACGTATTTTTTAAACCTAGCAAGGACTTCTATGGCTCTATGGAAGCAGAAATACACTGGAGCCTTTTCGACCGTGATGTATGGGCACTTGCACGCAAATGCAGCGAGGTATACGCAAGACGCTGCACACAGCACCTTGAAAATCTGCCGGAGGAAATGATCGCAAAGCTTCAGGAGGCAACGCTCCTTTACCTTATCGATTTTCTCGACGAGCACGAGGACGAGCTTGAGCTCCCCACAGGACTTATCCTTGACGAGGATACCGAGCCCGAAGAAGTCATGCATTGGGTGCGTCCCGTGCTGATCACCTACGATAAGGGTGTTCTCTCCGACGAGGAAGCTCCCCCCGCAATCAGCATAAAGCTGATGTTCACAGCAGTTCCTGATGAATTCCTTGAGTGGGTCATCCGTGACAATATGATCGTATACATCGGTGAGCACGATGATGTCTCCCCCTGGAACGATAAGATCATGAAGAAAAAGTGGAACTACATAAACGCCATCTGATAGCATGAACGAGCAGAAATTCACAGGCAAGGCGGACAACTACGACAAGTACCGCCCATCCTACCCAGACAGCCTTTTGGAATGGCTATATAACAACACCTGTGCCTTAAATGTTGCGGATATCGGCGCAGGTACAGGGAAATTTACAGCTTGTCTTACAAAAAAGCCGTGGAATATCACTGCTGTCGAGCCTAACAGCGATATGCTGGAAAAGCTGCGCCATAATCTACCCGGTATTACTGTCGTACAGGCGTCCGCCGAAAACACAGGGCTTGCAGCTGCAAGCTTCGGACTCATTACTGTTGCACAGGCATTCCATTGGTTTGATAAAGAGCGCTTCAGGACAGAGTGCAGGCGACTACTGAAAAAAGATGGGAAGCTTGCGATAATATGGAACGAGCGTAGCAAAACAGGCATGTCTGCTGAGCGTGACGCAGTGTGCATGAAATATTGCGGAGCGTTCCACTCGGGACACGTTTTCACAGGCGACAGCCGCTTTGACGGCGACGGAGACAGCTTTCTCAGAAACGAGTTCTTCACAGAGCTTGAGTATTTCTCTGAAATGTATCATGTACCAATGACAAAGGAAGCCTTTATCGGAGATATCCTCTCACGCTCCTATGCGCTGAGCGAGTCTGATGAATGCTTCAACAACTTCATGGCTGAGCTTGAAGCTGTATTTGAAAAGTATCAGAAAGGCGGTCTCGTCACCGCTGAATATAAAACCACCTGCTATCTCGGCAGTATCTAAGAAAGGACAAAACTATGGATTACATCGCACTTGACAAAGAGCTTAACTCCCTTGCCTACCACGGCAGAGGAATCGTCATCGGTAAATCCGCTGACGGCAAAAAGGCTGTTACAGCCTACTTCATCATGGGCAGAAGCGAGAACAGCCGCAACCGTGTATTCATCGAGGACGGCGAGGGTATCCGCACTCAGGCATTCGATCCCTCCAAGATGGTGGATCCCCACCTCATCATCTATGCTCCCGTAAGAGTTCTCGGCAATAAGACCATCGTTACAAACGGCGACCAGACCGATACCATCTACGAGGGCATGGACAAGCAGCAGACCTTTGAGCAGTCCCTCCGCTGCCGTGAGTTTGAGGATGACGATCCCAACTGGACTCCCAGAATCTCCGGTATCATCCACCTTGAGAACGGCGGTATGAACTACGCTATGTCTATCCTGAAGAGCGCAGACGGCGACGGCTCATCCTGCCGCAGATACACATACGCTTACAGCAATCCCATGAACGGCAAGGGCAGCTTTATCCACACCTACGCACGCGCAGAGGAGAACGGCAGACTCCCCAGCTTTGAAGGCGAGCCCAAGAATGTGATCATCCCCGATATGGACATCGACAGCTTTACAGATATGCTGTGGACAAATCTCAACGCCGACAACAAGGTATCCCTGTTTGTACGCTACATCGACCTTGAAACAGGCAAGTATGAGAGCCGTATCGTAAACAAGAACGTGTAATTCCACAGGAGCGGACTTTGTTCGCCTGTATGGCATCGCACATATTAACGGGCGAACGCTGTTCGCCCCTACATAGCAAAACAATATCCAACGCTTATATTTTCATCGAAAGGACATGATACAATGAACGAACTCGAACTCAAATATGGCTGTAACCCCAACCAGAAACCCTCCCGTATCTTCATGGAGAACGGCAAGGACCTCCCCATTGAGGTACTCAACGGCCGCCCCGGCTACATCAACTTTATGGACGCTTTCAACGGCTGGCAGCTCGTTAAGGAGCTCAAGGCTGCAACAGGCTACCCCGCCGCAACAAGCTTCAAGCACGTTTCCCCCGCAGGTGCGGCTATCGGTCTGCCCCTGACAGATACACTCGCTAAGATCTACTGGGTAGACGACCTCGGCGAGCTTTCTCCCCTTGCCTGCGCTTACGCAAGAGCAAGAGGCGCTGACAGAATGTCATCATACGGCGACTTCATCGCACTGTCCGATGTCTGCGATGTTCCCACAGCAAAGATCATCCAGCGTGAGGTATCCGACGGCGTTATCGCTCCCGGCTACACCGACGAGGCTCTTGAGATCCTGAAGTCCAAGAGAAAGGGCACATACAACATCATCAAGATCGATGAGAACTATATGCCCGAGCCCCTTGAGCGCAAGCAGGTTTACGGCATCACATTCGAGCAGGGCAGGAACGAGCTGGTGATCAATGACGAGCTGTTCGCAAATATGCCCACAGCAAACAAGTATCTCCCCGAGAGTGCAAAGCACGATCTTGCTATCGCACTCATCACACTTAAGTACACCCAGTCCAACTCCGTAGCTTATGCCTGCGGTGGTCAGGCTATCGGTATCGGTGCAGGTCAGCAGTCCAGAATCCACTGCACACGCCTCGCAGGTCAGAAGGCTGACAACTGGTACCTCCGTCAGAGCCCCCAGGTAATGAACCTCCAGTTTGTTGACGATATCCGTCGTGCAGACCGTGACAATACTATTGACCTGTATATCGGCGATGACTATATGGACGTTCTCGCAGAGGGCGAGTGGCAGAAGTGGTTCAAGGTAAAGCCTGAGGTATTTACCCGTGAAGCAAAGCGTGAGTGGCTGGATACCATGAAAGGCGTATCTCTCGGCTCCGACGCATTCTTCCCCTTCGGCGACAACATCGAGAGAGCTCACAAGAGCGGCGTTGAGTACATCGCACAGCCCGGTGGCTCCATCCGTGACGACAACGTTATCGAGACCTGCGATAAGTACAACATCGCTATGGCGTTTACAGGAATCAGACTGTTCCACCACTAAGCAGAATACTACAAAAGCCGTCTTTGACAAAAGATCAAAGACGGCTTTTTCCGTTTTGTAATGTTGACAAGCAACTATAAAAGCTGCATTACACTACTCGGTTTCTGTCATATCATGCACAGAGGCTGCGAAGCCACTCGCACAGGGCACTGAAGTCACAGCAGAATGTAAAGAAATTGCACATTATGTTGAACCTCCTTTTAGATTTCCCATTGTGCGCACCTGTTCGGGATAATATAATTATACCATACCCGAGGTATTGTTTCAATGCAAAAATACAGGTAACAGAGTCAATAACAGGGCTCACGGAGGATCAGAAATTACCGCCGTTCCAACCCCACTCGCTTGTAGGCGAGTATTTCACATACACCTTATCCGAAGGTACACCGAGAACCTCACCGTAGATACGGCAGATCTCTGCAGTCATCCTGTTGCAGGCGTCGGAAGAAGCGTTTCCGTAAAGGCTTACCTCTGCAAAGGCGATCTTATCACTCTTTTCGCCACGGAAATATAACGAGCAGTTCTGCTCAAAACCGAGCATCAGCCAGCTCTCGCTCTTTCCTAATACCGTTACAGCCTGACCGAGAGCGGTCTTGATGGTATTTTCCTGCTCCGCAGTGATAGAAGCAGAGTACTTTGTGTTGATAAAAGGCATTTTGATTTCCTCCTGTAATTTAAAGTTAAGGGACACAATAATGTGTCCCTCAGATTGTTTTGTGTATTAACAGCCCCTGAGCGCTCTCTGACCGATATCCTTTCTGTAATGAGCCTTGTCAAAGCCGATGGTATCAACAGCCTTGTAAGCCTTGTCCAGTGCGGACTTCAGATCGTCGCCTGTCGCAGTGACGCCTAGAACACGTCCGCCTGCGGTGAGGAACTTTCCACCCTCCAGCTTTGTACCTGCATGATAAACATAAGCAAGCTCGGACTGACCGTTTTCGTCAAGTCCTGTGATCTCCTTGCCTGTTTCGTACTTCTCGGGATATCCTCCGCTAGCAATTACAACGCAGGCGCAGGACTTGCTGCTCCACTTGATATCAAGTGTATCCAGCTTTTCATCCCAGATAGCTTCGATGATATCCACGAGGTCGGTCTCAAGCAGGGGAAGAACCACCTGAGTTTCGGGGTCTCCGAAACGGCAGTTGTATTCTATTACCTTTGCACCGTTGGGGGTCAGCATAAGACCGAAGTACAGACAGCCCTTGAAAGGTCTGCCCTCTGCCTGCATAGCTGCAATAGTGGGCTTGAAGATCTTCTCCATGCACTCTGCCTTGAAAGCATCTGTATAGCAGGGGTTAGGGGCGATAGTACCCATGCCGCCTGTGTTGAGGCCCTCGTCATTGTCGTAGGCACGCTTGTGATCCATGGAAGAGATCATAGGCTTTACTGTTTTGCCGTCTGTAAATGCAAGAACGGTAACTTCGGGGCCTGTCATGAACTCCTCTACAACTATCTCGCTGCCTGATGCGCCGAACTTGCCATCCAGCAGCATGGAGTTTACAGCGTCCTTAGCCTCCTCGAAGTCCTTAGCGATGATAACGCCCTTGCCCAACGCAAGACCGTCACACTTGATAACTGCGGGATAGCTGTTCTGTGCCTTGATGTATTCGATCGCCTTTTCGGCTTCTGTAAATGTCTCGTAGCCTGCTGTGGGGATATTGTACTTCTTCATAAGAGCCTTGGAGAACACCTTGCTTCCCTCAAGGATAGCTGCATTTGCACGGGGACCGAAAGTCCTGAAGCCTGCTTCGTTCAGCTTGTCCACCATTCCCAGAACAAGGGGATCGTCGGGGGCAACAAAAACATAATCGGGCTGAAGCTTTTTTGCAAGCTCCAGCATACCGTCGATATCGGTAGCCTTAACAGGAAAGCACTCCGCAAGCTTTGAGATACCGCCGTTTCCGGGCGCTGCATAAAGCTTATCCACCTTTGCGGACTTTGAAAGTGCAGTGATGATAGCGTGCTCACGACCGCCGCCGCCTACTACTAAAATGTTCATATCGATAAATTCCTTTCCGAAATTAATATTTGATGTTTATATTTTATCACAAAATCAGTTGCATTGCAATATAAAATCACTGTGCTGTACGTTTTGCGTCAAGCTTTTCCTGCTTTACACGCTTTGTGTAGTCCATCGTTTCCTTTGCAACCACTCCCGAAAGTGCAAGCAGTGCGACGATATTGGGTATAGCCATAAGTCCATTGAAGATATCTGCGATAGTCCAGACAGCGGAAACGGTCATATAAGGACCGATAGCTACCGCAAGTATGTAGACCCAACGGTAGATCTTTGTAACGATGGGTTTTCCGCCAACAAGATAAGCCAGACAACGCTCGGAATAATAATTCCATCCGAGTATGGTGGTAAATGCAAAGAACACAAGGCAGACCATCAGAACAAAAGCAGGTATCTGCTGAGGCATAAAGCTCAGGCACTCCTGGAAGGAATGTGTTGTGACTGCCACACCCTCAAGACCAAGATCGGGCTTCCAGCCGCCGCCTATTACAACCGCAAGTCCGGTCATAGTGCAGATAACTATGGTGTCGATAAACGTTCCTGTCATGGTTACAAGACCCTGACGAACGGGATCATTTGTCTTGGCTGCCGCCGCTGCGATAGGCGCAGAACCGAGTCCTGCCTCGTTTGAGAAGATACCACGGGAGATACCGCTCTTCATCGCAATAAGGATACCTAAAATACCTCCGGCTACTTCATTTATTTCAAAGCTGAATGCACTGGTTACTATCTCAGAAAGTGCAGCGGGTATTTTATCAACATTGCAGATAAGGATGATAAGCACCGTAAGCACGTAAATTATCGCCATAAATGGCACCACTATCTGCGAGATAGAGGATATCCTCTTGATACCGCCGATTATTACAAGTGCGGCGCACACAGTTATGATAACGCCTGCGATAACTGTTACCAGTGTGATGTTGCTTCCGAAGATATTGAATGTGGGCTGATTTTCAAACATAGGACCAAAGAAGTTGTTTGCCGCAGAGGTAATACCGTTTATCTGTGTGAATGTTCCGATGCCGAACAGACCTACACAAACACCCAGAGCTGCAAACACCTTAGCCATCCATTTCCACTTTCTGCCCATTCCGTTTTCGATATAGTAGAACGGACCGCCAAGCTTGTTGCCGCTTTCGTCGGTGACACGATACTTGATGGCGAGAAGTCCTTCGGCGTATTTAGTCGCCATGCCGAAGAAAGCAGCGACCTCCATCCAGAAAAGAGCACCGGGACCGCCGATGGTTATAGCCGTTGCAACGCCGACGATGTTTCCCGTACCGATAGTGGCAGAGAGAGCAGTACAAAGCGCACCGAAGCTTGACACATCGCCGTCTCCGCCCTCCTCGTTCTTTACCATGAATTTAAGCGCACGTCCAAGATAACGCACCTGAAGTCCTCTTGTGCGTACCGTAAGCCAGATTCCGCAGGCGAGGATAAGCACAATAAGCGGTATGCCCCACACTGCGTCATCGATCTTGCTCAGTATTTCTTCAAAAGTCATCTGTTGTTTGTCTCCTGTTTTGCTGTGATCTTTTATTTTTTACATAACTGTTCAGCTGAAGATCATCTCTCCGATGTCACCAAGCTGTTCAAAGTAGTGCTCTGCGTGCTTTTCCTCAATCTGCGCATAGAAATAATCATAGACGCAAAGAGAACATTCCTTTGCTGTAAACCAGCATTGGAGTATTATGTACTCCTCTATCTCTTTGCCTGCGATGTCCATAAGATACGATCGCACATCAGAAGATATCTCGGGAGCGGCAACGCCGTCCTCTTCCATCATCTGATACAGCTTTTCGGGAGTGATAAGCTTGCCGTCAAGCTGGATAAGCTCTATACTTGATACATCCTCGTTCCCATAGACAAAGGCATATTTGTCATACTGTGCCAGATATTCGTCAAAGGTCATATCCGCAGGACTTCCGTCATGCAGAAGCACCGCATCCATATCATTTATGGCATATACATAGCTGTCAAAATACTCGCACTCGTATGCGTTTGCACAGTAGAACTTCACCTTTTCGTCATCGATGAATTCAAGAGCCACATCGTCACCTGTGTGAAGATAAAATCTTTCCTCAAGCTTTTCAGAAAGCTTTGCGGGACGGTCACGAAGATCCACTGCGATGCCGTCGACCGTTATCTGCTGAAGCTGCGGTCGCTGCTGCTCTATCACCCAGAACACATACCACACAACGGCAAGAAATATCGCCACTGCAACAATGCCTGCAAAATAATTGTCTCTGGATCTCATGGCAGTCTCCAATCTATCGGCTTTATTCCATGGGTAACAAGGAACTCGTTGGTCTTTGAAAAATGCCTGCACCCGAAAAAGCCGTTATACGCAGACAACGGACTGGGGTGTGCGCACTGTAAAACAAGGTGGTTCTTATTTGTAATAAGCTTCGCTTTTGAGCGTGCGTTACCGCCCCATAGAATGAACACTATCGGCTGTTCACGCTGATTTAACAGCTCAATGATACGGTCGGTGAGTGTCTCCCATCCCTGCCCACGGTGACTGTTTGCCTGCCCCTCTCTTACAGTAAGGGAGGTGTTCAGAAGCAGCACGCCGTTCTGTGCCCAGCTTGTAAGCTCTCCGTGCGCAGGCGAGTCTATGCCGAGATCTGCCTTTATCTCCTTGAAGATATTCTGCAGAGATGGCGGCGGCTGGACTCCTTTCTTTACAGAAAAGCACAAGCCGTGTGCCTGTCCTGCACCGTGATAAGGATCCTGCCCAAGTATCACAGCCTTGACATCGCTGTACGATGTGTAGCGCAGGGCGTTGAAGATATCATTCATAGGAGGGTATATCCTACGGCTGCCGTACTCTGCCTTAAGGAACTCCCTCAAATGCAGATAATAGTCCTTTTTGAACTCCTCTGCAAGCAGCGAGTCCCATTCGTTTCCTATATGTACCATAATTACTTCTTTTTCTTCTTGTAGTGAGGATTTTTCGCACGCTTGGGCTTAACGGAAAATCCAAAGCTTCCTATCTTCTTTCCAAGGGCAAAATACGTTCCGTGGGCGTAGGCCATAAGACCTGCCTTTTCGATCATAAGTCTGCCCTTTGCATCAATGAGGTCCTCATTGATGTTTACAGACACTATTTCAGCAATGAACATATCATGACTGCCCTGTGGGAGAATGTCTGTCACCCTGCACTCAAGGGAGATAGGGCACTGCGCAATCTGTGGAGCCTTTACAATGTTGCTCTCCTGAGGAACAAGCTTCATCTTTGCAAGCTTATCCTCATTCCTTCCCGATTTTATACCGCAGTAATCAACCTGTCTTACAAAGGAAGATGGCATCATGTTGATGACGAACTCCTTATTCTCCTTAATGATATCATAGGAGTTGCGACTGGGACGCACCGAGATGTAGGTCTTGGGCGGATCAGAGTTGATTATTCCTGTCCAAGCGATGGTTATTGCGGCAGGCTTCTCCATAGTGCCGCAGGATACCAGCACCGCAGGTACGGGGGCAAGCAGTGTGCCGCCCTTCCATTGAACTTTTTGCATATATTTCTTCCTTTCGTGGCGACAAAACGCCGCATTTTCTCATTATACATATACATTGGTTATTATATCACAAACTATGCGATTTTGCAATAGAGAAGTTCTTTTTTTGTGATCCTGAGGCATATTTCGAATAAACCACGCATACATATAATACAAAACACTACGGAGGTATAAAATGAAGATACAAAAGATGTTGCCTGTTTTATCTGTTATGCTTACTATGCCTATAACAGCGCTCGCCACAGGCGCTTCGGCAGGAGAACTGCTGACGGCAGCAGGCGAGATGACACGTGCCACTGCCTATATATCGGCAGGGATACCATACAAGCCCGAAGCAGCTGTAAGCAATACAGAAGAAAACTTCTCATATACAGCTCCTGCGCCTGCTTATGAGACTATCGAGGCGTTTACCGCCGAGGAAGTTTCTCCGCCCGAAACGGCTGAGACAGCTGAGACCATCGAGTCTGTACATACAGAAGAAGCTGCTGAAACAATGAAATCCGAAGCTGATGCGTTCGTTATCTCTCAGAACATCGTTGAATTCAATGACGAAACAGACCGCACAGCTGAAGGCACCAACAACGGCAGCATAATCAGACGACACTACGGGCCAAGCAATACAGGCGAATATATAACACTTAAAAGCGGCGCACAGGTGAGAAATCTCACTGACGAAAGCGATGAAACGCTTCTCATTGCCGCCTCGCAGCTGCCCGAGCTTGATATACAGCTTGACTCAGCCGAACCGCAGGTGCTTATAGTACATACGCACACCACAGAAAGCTATGAACCATATCAGCGTGATTATTATGACAGCAGCTTTCCCAGTCGCTCACGTGATCCCGGATACAATATGATAGCCGTAGGAGAAGTTCTCGCACATAGTCTGGCAGAAAACGGGATTTCAGTGGTACATGACGGCACACTGCACGACTATCCGTCTTACACAGGATCCTACGACCGCAGTGAAGAGACAATACGTGAGATACTTGAACAGTATCCGTCCATAAAGGTCGTGATCGATCTGCACCGTGACGCCATGGCGGATTCTTATGGGAACCGTATTGCTCCTCACGCTGAGATCAACGGAAAAAGCGCCGCACAGTTCATGATAATCGCAGGCTGTGACGATGGGCGCTTTAATATGCCTAACTATATGGAGAATTTCAAGCTTGCAGCGCTGATCCAAAACTCGGCTGAGCTTATGTATCCTGGACTTGCAAAGGCTGTGCTGTTCGATTACCGCAACTATAATCAGCACATCACAACAGGCTCACTGCTTATTGAGGTCGGAAGCTACGCAAACTCACTTGACGAAGCCCTGTACACAGCTGAGCTGCTCGGCGAAAGCATGGCTGCTGCGCTGACTGAATTATCAGAATAATAACAAAAGCCTGAGAGCTGATACACATACAATGGTCGTATGCATATCATCTCTCAGGCTTATTTTATCCGTTCAACGCTGTTTGTGCGTCCTTCCTGCCTTTGCCGCAGGCTCTTCTGGCGGCGCAAGAGGATCAGGTGCCTCAAACCAGAAGGTACTTCCCTTACCCACCTCGCTGCTCACTCCATATCTGAAATCATGTGCCTCAAGGATGCTCTTAACTATTGAAAGTCCGATACCGCTTCCCATTTTTGCACGCTTATGGGTCTTACTGCGATCGCTGACCTTGTAGTACCTGTCCCAGATATAAGGCAGCGCTTCTGGTGCGATACCGTCGCCGTGGTCTGTTACTTCAAAACGCACAGTGCGGTCGGTTGTGCGATACAGCCGTATGATAACAGTGTTGTCATCGCCCGTATAAGTTACTGCATTGTTGATGAGATTGTACACTACCTGCTCCAGCTTTACGGGATCGGCTTCAATAAGGATGCTTGCCCCGGCATTAAGCTCTATGTTTACGCCGTCGTTTTCTCTCAGTATATCAAAGCGTGACACCACTCCGTTCAGACGGTCGGCAAAATTGAACTTCTCGATGTTCATTTCAGCAACTCCCGCCTGGAGCTTTGAAAGATCAAGGATATCATTCACAAGCGAAGACAGCCTGTCTGTTTCGTCAATGATTATTTTCAGATGCCGCTCACGTTTTACAGGATCGTCACCCGAAAGATCCCGAATCATCTCGGCATACGCCTTTATCATCGTAAGAGGAGTACGCAGATCATGCGAAATGTTTGCTGTAAGCTCACGGCGCAGATCATCGGAGCGTGCTATCTCCTTTGCCGCCTGCTCCAGCGTCTCCGAGAGCTGCTTAAGCTCCTCAAAGCTGTCTGAGCCTGTCGATCCGTCAAATTTACCCTGCGGAAGAGTTTTCGCCGCCTTGCTCATACGAATGATCGGCTCTGACGTTCTGTACGCAAAAACAAGCGAGATAAGCGTAGTCAGGATAACCGTGATCACCGTCACAAAAGCAAACTGCCTGTGGAATATAGTCAGCGTGGAACCAAGAGGCTGAAGATAAGTGCATATAAAAATATAACCGTCAGGGCGCTCCCTGCTGTTTCCGAGATACGAACAGACCATAAGTATGGAATTGTTCTCACGCTCGTCACGAAACCGGCGATATATTATACCCGAAGGCGAGTCCTGCACCTCCTGCTGATAACCCGACTTTGGAATATTCTGAATTGACAGACCTCCTCCCATATTAGGCAGGACATAAGTTCCGCCTGTCTGCGGAAAGTATATCTCAATGTGCATCTTATTGCTGAGCGAGGTTATTTCAATAACGTCCTTGATGTCATCATCATACCAGCTGCTTTGTATCGTGACAAGTGCACGTCCTATCTCCTCCACCTTCATCCATTCGTAAAACATCGGGAATAGGAGAATAAGAAAAATATAGATAAACGCCAATATGGCTGCGACGACCATCTCAAAACGCAGCCATATCTGAAATTTTATGCTTCTGAAGAAGCCCATATCACACCTCGAATTTATATCCCATGCCACGTAGCGTCACGATAAACTTGCGATAAACACCAAGGTTGTTTCTCAGCATCTTGATATGAGTATCTATCGTGCGGTCATCTCCGAAGAAGTCGTAGCCCCATACCTCCTCCAGCAGACGATTTCTGGTGAGTGCGATGTTCTTATTACGAACCAGATAGAACAACAGATCATACTCCTTGGGAGTGAGGTTAGCTTTTTCCCCGTCCACATAAACATCACGTGAAGTGAAGTTTATCTCAAGGCCCTCAAATCTTATCATCTCGGCATTTTCAGCAGGAGTACCTGCGTTATTTCGCTTGACGATAGCATTTATGCGTGCCAGAAGCTCCTTCGGCGAAAACGGTTTTACAACGTAATCATCAACACCTAGCTCAAATCCGAACAGCTTGTCGTACTCCTCACCACGTGCGGAAAGCATAAGCACCGGAGTATTTTTAAGCTTACGTATCTCCTTGCAGGCGGAATACCCATCCAGCTTAGGCATCATCACATCCATTATAATGATATCATAGTCAGAGACCTTTGCCATCTCCACAGCCTGCATACCGTCGCATGCCTCATCCACGGTATGGCCTTCAAACTCGGCGTATTCCCTTATCACCTCACGGATATGCGCTTCATCGTCAACAACAAGTATCCTGTACATCTTATCGCTCCTGTATAAAGTTATCGTGTATAATCATTCTAGCTTGAAAATATGATGAATATGTGACAACAGACTGAATGTTTATTGTGCGCAATTAAAAAGATGCACCACTTCCATCATACGCTGTTCTACGGTATCAAAGATATCATCACAGCAATCCATATCGGACAGCTTTTCAAGCCTATAATTATGTATCTCATCCATATCGGCCATAGGCAATGTAAGAGTAAGAACGGTCCTGTGTCCTTTGCTGTTGAATTTGATCTTGCCGCCCGCAAGCTGTGCAAAGCATTTTATCGTCAGCAATCCCAGACCGTCACGCTGTGAACAGAAATCAAGCTCCTCAGTATTGTCGGACTCTGTGCCCGTATACAATGCGTTATCATTCTCAAGGCGTATCACTACATTTTTCGTTCTGCCATCATTTTCAGAGTAGACCGCAAGCTGCGGTACGCTGTCAAACGGAGAATACATAAGCGCATTCTGCACAGCATTTACAAGCGCCACTACCGCACGACGGCTGTCAGCACGCACATACAGCTTTTCAAAGCCTTCAATATAGCTTATACATCTGTCACACTGCGACAGCACTGTATTACACCGCAACGTAAGCTTTCTGCAAAGCTCCGAAACATCGAAAAGCACCTTCCTTGCAGGGATATATTTCATACTGTACAGCTCGGTAAAATTCGAAGTAAGCAGTTCTATACGCATCAGATTATTATCAAGGCTTTCAATACTTCCTGAAATATTAATATCAGAGGAACCATGCATTTTAAGCACATTGATATCATGTCGCATATTGCTTACAGAAAACTTGACAGCGTTCAGCGATGGCAGAATGTTTGCAGCACTGTCAGTCCGTGTTGACATCTCCGATATATCAGTGCTGCTGAGTATCTCGCAGAGACAATGGCTGCTTGCTTGCAGTGGAAATATACGCACACAATAAAAAACACCGTTTATTGTGACTGTACCATCGTAACGGCACTCCAACGGAAGTTGCGGCGGCTCATGCAGCATATCTGTAAGGGTATCTCCTTCAGTAAGCGGCACGCCTTCACAGCTTCTTACACATCTTAGTGAGCTATCCAGAAGGCAAAATCCATCAGGAACAACAATAGAAGGAACTGATACCTGCATCACTCTTCAACCAGCTCTTCCATCTCGTCCAGAAGCTCATTGAAAAGCTTCAGAGCGTCATTCACAGGCTTTGCGGTGGTCATATCAACGCCTGCACCCTTAAGCAGGGTAATTGGGTCAGCAGAGCATCCGCCGCTTAAGAAACCGATATAGTCCTTGACGGCAGCTTCACCCTCGTTCAGGATACGCTGCGACAGTGCGATAGCCGCAGAGAAGCCTGTTGCGTACTGATAAACATAGTAATTATAATAGAAATGAGGGATACGTGCCCACTCCATGTCAAGCTCGCTGTCAATAATGATGTCCTCGCCGTAATATTCAAGGTTAAGCTTTCTGTACAGCGCACAGAGAGTATCGGCCGTAAGACTCTCGCCACGCTCTGTCATCTCGTTGATGGCAAGCTCGAATTCTGCAAACATCGTCTGACGGTAGAGGGTAGTTCTGAATTGCTCAAGGAAATAGTTTATCAGATACGCCCTGCGCTTTTTGTCAGTGGTGGTCTTAAGCAGGTGCTGCATCAGCAGGCTCTCGTTGCAGGTGGAAGCCACTTCCGCAACGAAGATCACATAATCCGCATAGCATACTGGCTGAGTTGTATTTGAGAGATAGGAGTGGATAGCGTGACCCATCTCATGAGCAAGAGTGAACTCACAGTTGAGCGTGTCCTTATGATTGAGCAGTACAAAGGGATGAACTCTTGCCCCTGCAGAGTAAGCACCGCTGCGCTTGCCCTCATTTTCGTAAACATCTATCCAACCCTCGTCATAGCCTTTTTTCAGGATAGCACGATACTCCTCACCCATAGGCGCAAGAGAATCGTACACCTCCTGCTTGGCCTGCTCGAAAGGTATCTCAAAATCCACATCGGATACGATAGGACAGTAAAGGTCGTAAGCATGAAGCTCCTCCACTCCGAGCAGCTTCTTTCTCAGCTTAACATAGCGGTGCATATAGGGCATATTTTCATGTACAGACTCGATAAGCTGCTTGTATACCTGCACAGGGACCTCGTTTCCGCTGAGAGCGGCTTCTAGAGTGGATTCGTATCTCCTTGCCCTTGCACGGAAGCTGAGGCACTTAGTCTGGGATGCGAGAATAGCCGCCGAGGTGTTCTTATAAGCCTCATATACATGATACAGCGACTCAAATGCGGATTTTCTGAGTACCCTGTCACTGCTCTGCATAAGCGGAATAAAGCTGCCGTGTGTCACCTGATGCGCATTTCCGTCAGCGTCAACAGCATCGGGGAATTTAAGATCGGCATCGTTGAACATGGAGAAGATGGTATCTGGACTGTTTGTCATCTCGCCTGTCAGTGCCATGATCTTCTCCTCGTTTTCGGAGAGGATATGTTCTCTCTTAAGGCGCACTCTATCCAGACAACGACGGTACAGCTCCATATCGGGACAGTCTTTGTAGAACTGCTCCAGTGTTTCATCAGGGATGGAGAGTATCTCGGGAGTAACAAAGGCGGAAGCGCCTGCAAGAGAAACAAGCACTGTTTCGATGCGGCTAACCATATCCTGATAACGTGCGTCACGGGTATCCTCGTCACTCTTTCTCTGTGCATAGTTGATGAGATTTTCAAGCATAACTGTAAGCTCGTCATCATAGCGCATATACGCAAGCAGATCGGCTGCACTGCTGCACAGCTTGCCTTTATATTCTGCGATGACCTCGGCCGCAGCCTGAGCTTTTGTGCAGTCCTGCTCCCACGCTTCATCGGTAGCGTAGATATCGTTTATTTTCCACTTATACTCAGCAGCCACTTCGCTGCGCTGAGGAATTCTATCAGCCATTTCGTTCTCCTTTGTAGTGTAATATCAATATTTTATTTCATTCTTCTCTGTATCTTAGGCTTAAGCACCTGCTCATAGAATGGCCTGAACAGTCCCAGAAACAGGTCGTACAGCACGAAAGCCGCAGCCCCCATCGCCAGAAGTATCCACGGACCGTATTCACCGAACTCGCCCATATCCTCAAGCAGCTGCGTCATGTTGAACATATTTATCAGCAGCCAGTAGCAGACTATCGCAGCTGCGGCATATACTGCAAGCTTTACAGCTAACCGAAGCACAGCAGTCGGCAGCTTCATCAGGAACTCCCTGACTATGGGGTAATAACCAAGCAGGAAGATATACATAAGGCTCGCCTCATAATTGGGAGTAAGGAACAGACAAAGTATTCCCACTGCCATATAGCTTATTATGCCATATTTTACGCCAAGGCGCTCTCTTATCACCCATATCAGTATGCCCGAAACAGCGGGACTTATATACTCAAAAGACGGTATCATGCTCAGAAAGAACATCATAACAAGAGCAAGTCCGCTCATGATGCCGCACAGGGCGACGATATAGCTTATGGTGGGCTTCTGCTTTGCGGACATTATTTACGCTCCTGTCCGTAGTATTCCATGCTCTTTTCCTTTCTTTCACGTCCTATTCTCAGGATATCACGGAGCTTGTCCATGTCATCGTTCAGCATGGCATCACGGTATTCCTCAAGGCTCTTTATTATGTTGTCGATCTCAAACAGCAGTGCGTCTTTATTGCACAGGAACAGGCTCGACCACATCTCCTCATTGAGCTTTGCAACACGTGTGAGATCAAGGAAGCTGCCAGCCGAAAAGCCATCCGCTCTGAACAGCGATGGGCTTTTGACATAAGCATTTGAAACAACGTGTGCCAGCTGAGAGGTGTATGCGATATTTGCGTCATGCTGTTCGGGAGTTGCAATGACCACCTGTCCGAAGCCCATGCACGCACCGAGAGTAGACACAAGATCAATTGCGATCTGCGGTGTGATTTCAGTGGGAGTAAGGATGTAGCTGGCCTTTGCAAAGAGATCGGCGGTGGCGTAGTCAAAGCCCGAGTTTTCGGTTCCTGCCATGGGATGTGTACCGATGAATATAACGTCACGCTCTGCCAGCACAGGCGTGCAGGCGTTGACGATATAGCTCTTTACGCCGCACACATCGATAACGATGCTTCCCTTGCGGAAGTTATCAGCGTTGCGCTTTATGATCTCAATAGTGGGAATGGGATACAGTGCAACAATAGTGAGGTTAGCCTCGCCAAGACGGCTCTCATCAATAACCTCGTCGATAGCGCCCTGCTCCAGCGCCTTGCGGAGCGTCTCCGGATCCTTGTCTATACCCATGATATGATGAAATGTGTTAGCCTTCAGCGCCTTGCATATAGAGCCGCCGATAAGACCAAGACCGATTACTGCTATGTTCATTTCTGTTGTCCTTTCGGTATGTGATTTAGCGCTTCAATGCGCAATTCTTTACATATAACATTATACAGCAAACGCAAATAAAATGCAACTGTTTTTTTATATAACATAAAAACGTGCCAAACATTATCAAAACCAAAACCGCCCCCGAAAAATATCGGGAGCGGCTGTTTATATTGTGTTTGAAAATTACTCAGCGTCGGAAGCTTCCTCAACGGGAGCAGCATCTTCCATAAGAGCCTTTATGGAGAGAGAAACTCTGCTCTTCTCTGTGTCGATGTCGATGATCTTAACATCAACCTCCTGACCAACAGCCAGAACACTTGCGATGTTTGTGACTCTGTCTGTGGAGATCTGGGAGATGTGGATCAGACCGTCAACGCCGGGGATGATCTGAGCGAATGCACCGAACTCAGTGATGCTAACGATAGTAGCCTTGATAACATCATCAATAGCATAGTCAGCAACGAACTTTGTCCAGGGATTCTCGTTGGGATCCTTAGCGGAGAGAGATACTCTCTTCTTCTCGGGATCGAAGGACTTAACGATAACAGTGATCTTGTCGCCTTCCTTAACGATATCCTTGGGGTGACCAACTCTGTTCCATGTCAGCTCGCTTGTGCGAACGAGACCATCAACAGCACCGATGTCAACAAATACACCGTAGTCCTCGATGGAACGAACCTCGCCCTCGAACTTCTGACCAACCTCGATAGACTCCCAGAACTTAGCCTTCTCAGCGTCACGAACTTCCTTTGTAGCCTGTCTGATAGAGCCTACAACTCTGCCACGCTGCTCGTTGATCTCGATAACCTTGAAGGGAACTGTCTTCTTTACCAGATCCTCCAGCTTGCCGCTGCGGGGAACACCTGTCTGAGAAGCGGGGATGAATACACGTGTGCCGTTTGTGATAACGATAACGCCACCCTTAACGGCTGCTGTAACAACGCCCTCGAGAGTCTCGTTAGCTTCCTTGGAAGCTGCGATCTTCTCCATACCCAGTGCGGAATCAACCTTCTTCTTGGAAAGGAAGATAACGCCGTTGGAATCGTCAACCTTTGTTACGATAGCGTCGATCTCGTCGCCGATGCTTACAACATCGGAAACTGCTGCGTTGGGGTCGTTTGTCAGCTCGTCGAGGGGTATGTAACCCGTCTGCTTTGTGCCGAGCTCAACTACTGCTTCGTTCTTGTTGATGCCTACAACTGTAGCTTTTACTCTGTTGTTGGTATATACTCTTCTAAAAGACTGTTCGAGCATTGAAGCAAAGTCTAACTCCTCATTTTCATTTGTTTTGATGATCTCGTCCATAGTTCTATGAACCTCCCTTATAGTATAGGCAGGGGTCGAAGCTCCCGCCGTAATTCCGATAATACTATCGGAGCGCAGCCCTTTTATAAGCTGCTTGGAAAGCTGTGAAGCATCCTGTACGAACACGGTCGTACAGTGCCTTGCGCAGATCTCTGCAAGCTTTCCTGTGTTTGAGCTGCTTTTTCCTCCGACAACTATCATCAGTGCAGCTCTTTTCGCAAGCTCCTCGGCGTTTTTCTGGCGTTCCGTGGTGGCATTGCATATTGTGTCATATATTTTCACACGGCAGTAGTTTTTGCTGATATCCTGCGAATATTCAGCAAATCTGCCGCGGTCGAAGGTCGTCTGTATCACAAGCGCCGCATCCTCGTCGTATGACAGCTCTCCGCTTTCGTAAAGCGCTTTTATCTGTGCGATATCCGCACAGACGTAAGCCCTGCAGCGTGCATGACCCTTTATTCCTATAACCTCGGGATGCTTCTCGTCTCCGAGAATTATCACCGCCGAAGCCTCAGGCTGCTGTGAAACTATATTGTGTATCTTCTTGACAAACGGACAGGTAGCGTCGATGCAATCCGAACAGACGGCACGAGCGCTGCTTTCAATGTCCTCAGTGACGCCGTGTGAGCGTATTACCAGCGGCTTTCCTGCTGCGTCTGATATCTCATCGGCTATGTGTATCCCCTTTTTTTCAAGGGAATCTGTGACAATACTATTGTGTATTAATGGTCCGAGCGTATATATCTCGCCATATCTTTCAGCTGCCTCCTCGGTAAGGCGGATCGCCCTTTCAACGCCGAAGCAGAAGCCTGACTTGTCAGCAATTTCAATCAACATCGGGAGCATTCTCCTGAAGCTTAGCGATCTCATCCATTATAGCAGAGCTTACCTGTTTAAGTGCACGCTTATCCTCAATGTTGATATCAAAGCGCTCCGCAGGGATCATCTCACCTATCGATACCTGTATCCGACGGCGGAACCTCTTGCGCCCGTACTTGATGAACACAGGAACAACAGGAGCCTTTGCCTGCGCCGCTACCAGCGTTACACCGCTCTTGGCTCTGCCGAGAGTTCCGTCCTTTGAACGTGTACCCTCAGGGAAAATCACGAAGATGCGCCCGTTTTTAAGGCTTTCAAGCGCCTTTTCTATCGCCTGTGCGCCATCCTTTGCTCCCCTTTTCACAGGGAATGCACCAAGCTGCTTTATCAGCCATGTGAAGATGGGATTCTTGTGGAACAGCTCCTCCTTCGCCATAAAGGTGTACTTACCCTTAAAGGTTATGCCCACCACAGGCGGATCGTTGTTGGAAACGTGGTTGGAGGCGATTATGTATCCACCTTTTGCGGCAGGTATATTCTCCTTGCCTATCACCGTTATGTTATATACGATAACGTAGAACAGCTTCGCACATTTACGGAGAAATGCGTAAAACATAGCTTACACCCTCTCCCTTATTATATCGCAGATAAGCTGACAGGACTGCTCAAAATCGAGCTCCGACGTATCTGCCAGCACCGCATCCTCCGCCTGCTTAAGCGGGGCGGTCTCACGGTGGGAATCGTTATAATCACGTGTGTTCAGATCGGACAGCACCTCTTCAAAGGTGGTCTGAACACCCTTTGCACAAAGCTCGTCAAAACGACGCTTTGCACGTATCTCAGCCTTTGCGGTGAGAAAGATCTTTACGGTGGCGTCAGGAAGCACAACTGTACCGATGTCCCTTCCGTCCATGATCACGTTATTCGCCCTTGCCATATCCCTCTGAAGCTCTAGCAATGCTGTACGCACGGCCGGTATGGCCGAAACAGCCGAGGCTGCCATGGATATCTCGGGAAGTCTTATTTCCTCAGAAACATCCTCAGCGTTGAGATAGATATGCTGAACACCGTCTATCAGCCTTATCTCAGGTCTTGCAGATGGAAGCGCTGCGATCACAGCGTCAGCGTCCTTCATATCAATGCCGTTTCTGTGACAATACAGTCCGATTGCACGGTAAAGCGCACCTGTATCGACATAGATATAGCCAAGCTTTTTTGCGGCATTTCTGGCGATGCTGCTTTTGCCTGCACCGACAGGACCGTCTATTGCTACTGAAACAAAGGTGTCCGCCATGATTAACTCCCATGTCAACGGCCAAGGCGACCGTAATAATTTGTAAAAAGTCCGAAAGGGTACAATATCCCCTTTAAAACCTATCACGATTTATTATAACATAACAAAAACAAAATTGCAAGGACTTTTTTGCAATTTCACCGAATTTTCACGATTTTTTTGCAGTTTTACAGTACAAATCATTGATTTTGCTGTAAAAAAATAGAATGTCAGCTTTTATCAGTCTGTTTTTCAGCGAAGTATCGATTGCCGGACCACTTGATTTTTTTGCAGACATATTGTATAATAGAATCAGAAAAGCTATCTGCTGTTGAAAGGGGTGCTATTATGGCTATTGATCCTATCGGCATGGGCATTGCAGGAATGAATACAGGGCTTGCGGACAACTCGCACGGTATCGGCGCATACCGCAATTCTGTCGGAATGGCACAGGCTTCTTCAATAATCAACACCGCCATTGCCAACAAAGAAAACGCTGACAAAAACGGCAAAGTAAATAATGATGCCGATCACAAGCGCCGCTTTGACACATACGAATGTCAGACCTGCGAGAACAGGCGCTATCAGGATGGTTCGGACGATAACGGAGTGTCCTTCCAGACCCCCACCAAGATCGATCCCAGATCTGCCGCAGCGCAGGTTAAAGGGCATGAAATGGAGCACGTCTACCGCAATCAGGCAAAGGCAGAGCGTGAAGGAAACGAGATCGTTTCGCAGAGCGTTACCCTTCACACAGGTATCTGCCCCGAGTGTGGAAAGACCTATATTTCAGGCGGCACGACCCGCACCTCTATCCGAGGCGGAGAAAACAAGGACGACCGCTTCAGTGCAGGAGTAAAAACGCCTGAAAAAGGCGAGCTTTTTGATAAAGCAGTGTAAAACGATCAGCCACTTCCGATCAGATCAGGAAGTGGCTTTTTTGTGCGCATTTTGATAGGTCATCCATTCAAACAAAAACACGGTACCGCCTAAGCGATACCGTGCCTGTTATTGGTTTATGGTCTTATTCCCTATTAAGAAATTACTTTCTCTTCTTGGAAACGAGAACTGCGCCAGCAGCGAGAACTGCAACGCCTGCAACTGCAGCTACACCCTCAACGCCTGTATCGGGAGACTGCTTGTCAGTTGTGGGAGCGTTTACATCGCCGGAAGCGTCGGAACCAGCGTTGTCGCCAGCATCGTCGCCGCCTGTTGCGCCTGTATCAGCAGCGGGCATACCTGTTACTTCGAATGTAACCTCGCAAGTTGTCCACTCGCCGGAGAAGTCTGTCATAACAGATGTAGCTGTGTCAGGATCAAGTGTGAGGTGGTCAGCCTTAGTAGCGTCGTAGTTAGCCCACTGGTTCATAACGTTGGAACGCTTAGCGCCGTCCTCAGCGTTTGTGTAGCTTGTAGCGCCATCCTTGATTGTCTCAACGCCGTCAAACTTAACGGATACGATGTTGATGTTTACGTTGTTGTAAGACTCATCCTCAGCGTCAAGATTGAGGTTGATACCCATAGCGCCGATGCCGTTAGCTGTTGTCATAACGAGCAGCTCGCCTGTCTCCTCATCCTCAAAGCCGTCAGCTGTGTAACCAGCGGAGAGATCGATACCTACTGTGTATGTACCGTCAGCTGTTACGTCAGCCAGTGTGAAGTAGCTCAGGTCGAGAGCTGTAGCCTCTTCCTTACCCCAACCTGCTGCCTTCCAGTCAGCATCGCCGAAGCCGAGGATAGCCTGACCGGGCTCAAGCAGTGTGAGAGAGCTAGCAGCGAAAGAAGTAGCTGCCATAGCAGATACTGCAACAACAGAAGCTGCAAGACCTGCAAGAATCTTTGTAATCTTCATAATGAAAATCCTCCAAAAAAAATCTCAAACAGCACAGGTATATCCCGTGCATTATTTGTATTTATATTTTATAACATTACGGATGTTTTTTCAATTGTCCATTTGCACAAACTTAATCGTTTTCAATCACCAAAAATTATACACAACAAACAAACAACAGGTCTGTTTTTTAACCTAAAACAGACCTGTTAGCTAATTTACCGCTATCAAATGTCATTTTTCTTCCTGCGGACATTCGGATTATCCTCAGGCTCACGCATGATTGCATCAAACAAACGCTGGGTCTTGTTGCTCCTTGTACCGCTGCGCTTTTTATCCTTAAGCATCTCAAGCTCCTCGGGATCCGCCTCAGGGAACAGATTGCGCTCCTCCGTCCAGATTCCGCTCGGCGCATTGTCCGTTGTCACCTTATCAGGGATCGCACGGGGCGCTTCAGCAGGCTCAGACGGCTTTGCAGTGCGCTTTCTTCCCTTTGTCTGCTTAGGCTTTTCAACTTTTGCCTCTTCCGCAGGGAACATATCCTCCGAGAAAATAGACTTATCCGAGAAAAACGCCTCAGGCTCATGCTTTTCAGCAGACGCTTCACGGGGCAGCTCGTCATAATAGGACGGCTCGTCCGTCTGTGCAGCGTCGAACATCTCAAATACAGGTGGCATCTCTGCGATCGGCGAAGCCTCCTCCGTTACGACAGGCTGCACAGGAGGCTCAGGCTCTGTCGCAACCGCCTCAACAGGCGCTTTCTGCGAGGGTGCGTTCTGTATATCATCAAAAATAGCGCTTACATCCTTAAAGGGATCCTCCTCCGCAACAGGTGCGGGAGCGGACACTGCTTCAAACTCCGCCTGGGAGAGTACGGGCGCTCCTGACATCTTTCCGTATGCCGAAATTGCACGAGCATTCTTTTTTATCACCTTAGGCTTCTGTACAGTCTCGGACGGTGTTTCGGTAACTCCGTCACGCTCAAGATCGAACACGTTTCCGTATGTCTCAAGATTATCGCTTGATTCATACTGTACATCGCCGAATATATCAAACACAGGCTCTTGTTCCTCCGGCGCAGATACAGTCGGCTGCTCCATCTCACGAAACTGCATCAGCTTTTCTGTCACACGCTCCAGATCAAGCTCCTGTATCGGTGCGGCAGGCTTGCGCTCGCTGGCAGGTCTCGGCTTGTACGGCTCAAGGCGTGCGCTCTGTGTCTGCGGCTTTGGCGGTGCATACTGCGGCTGCTGAACAGGCGGCTGCGCACCAAATGGTGTGAACACATTGCTTGCGGGAGCATACGATTCAACGGGCTGCTCGCCACGGATGATATGCGCCATCGGCGCCGCCTCACGGCTCTTCTGCCGCTGTACGGTAGGAGAGGTAAAGAACGACTTTCCACGCTGCTGCGGAATTTCTTCATCCTCTTCCTCCTCGACGGGGAGCGTCGGCTTCATCTGCGCCTCAAGCTCGCTGCGGTCGATACGCTGCGGAACAAAAGGCTTCACCACACGCTCACGGCTGGGACGCTCAGGCTCGGGCTTCTTCACCTCAGTTACAGGATTGCTCCTGGAGATATCCAGCACCCTGGAGTAGCCTATAAAATCCTCAAGCTCCTCCACAGGGATCTCTCCGTTCTCCACCTTACCATAAAGGGCGTCAAGGTAGACCTTCCAGCTCTCGTACTCCTCAAGGCTCATGTCACGGTCAACACGGGCGTACATCTCATCAGTGATATCACGGAAAGCACGGTCAAGCTCGGCAGGTATGCGGCTTTTTGGATGCTCCGCCTCATATATCTTGAGGCAGGTGTTTCCGCCCGGAGTGAACAGCGAGCAATAATCGTGATCGTACTTTGCGTCACGCACATAGTATCTGCCGCAGCGCTTGCAGCGTGCAAGCCAGCCACCGCTTTCGATGAGTGCGTCTATTTCAAGATCCACAACAGCCTTGAGCCCGCAGGGCATATATACCTTTGTAGGAGAGTTCTCCATCTCGCTTCGGGAGATGTTATAGCTGCTGTATTCCTGCGCAAGACCCGACTTCATGTAGGAAAAAGCGTCCATTGCAATCTGATCGGAAAGGCTTCCGTAATTGTCGATCTCGGAGTAGTCCTCGGAGTAGTCGAAATCTGCCAGCAGATTCTTCACGATATCCTTTGATATATTAGGGAACATAAAAGGAGACGACGGAACTCTGCCCACCGAGAACACCTTTGTCACGCCAAGCTCTTCTATACGGCAGCCAAGCTCCCTTGCAGTGACGCTGAACATCAGATCAAAATAATTGCGACGCGCGGCAGCGTCGTCCGCCCCCGAAAGCTCACCCGAAAAAATAAAGCTTATCTTGTTCTTTGCATAGTCCTGCACACGCACAAGGTTGAGCCACTCGTTTATGCCACGGTTATAACGGTAGTCGCAAAGGCGCACGAACACTGCTTTTTCAAAGGCAGTGTTGCACGGCATAAATCTGTTCCACAGTGTGCTTGTGCCCACATTATCTCTGCGGCAGACATAGTCTATCCAGCAGTCCAGAACGATCTTGTCGTAGGTGGATCGTATATTGTTTTCGATATAAACGTGCGCACTCTTAAGCGAATTGCGCAGCTCTGTCACGCGGTCGAAATCCAGCTCGCCGTCTCTCAGTGCGTCATCGCAGACCGAAATGGCATTTTCAGCAAAATACGCAAGATCGTACTCGCAAAAGTTAAGCAGCGATCGGGGGTATCTCACCATGATTATCTCGCTTGAGTTTTTTCCGACAAGATGAAGCGTTCTGTCCACGTTGAAGCTCCTTTACATTAAAATATACAAAACGGACGGCTCGGCATCTGCCAAAGCCGTCCTGCACAAAGTTCGGTTGATAATGCGGCTTACTGCGCCTCTGCAGTAGAAACAGCGGCCTCCGCTGTCTGTGATGCCGTTGTTTCATCCGAGGCAGCAGTCTCTGCCGTCTCCTCACCGAAAGGATCCACATACTGTAAGTCATCCGATTCAGCGGTCTCTGAAACAGGCTCGATAAAATAGGGATTTTCTCTCAGGCTTCCCTCAACGCTTAGCATCTCAGCTTCCTCTCCGTCTATCTCTGTAACGACCCATTCGATAGGATCGTCCGCTTTTCCGGTGTACTTGGAAGAAAGAGCATGCTTGCAGCCGAATACCTTTTTGCAGTATCCAAAAGGTATACCGGTATCATCGCCCGTGTATTCAACATAGTACATTGCAATCTGACGGTCAGCAGAAGGGTCTCCGATATAACGCACGATACGGTACTCGCCTGACGGCGACAGGACCTCGTAATCGGTATCACGCTGTGCAAGATCGACATCAGTAAATGTGATCTTGCCCATCATCATTTCGATGGCAACGAAGGCAGCTATTCCGATAACGTACATCAGCAGATACATCGTACCCATAACAGTCTTAAGGGTCTCGTTTGCCGTGTTAATGAAGAACATTGCAACGATCACACACAGCGGAGGTATGATAAGATACCAGTTTCCAAGTCCGAACAACACTATCGCAAACACTATAACAGGCAGCACCATACAGTTGACCATGGTGATGACCTGCTTTCTGGTATATATCATAAGTCCCAGCGCAGCGATATTGGCAAAAAGATAGAGCACAAAAAGGGAGGTGGGATTTTCATACTCAAAATAGAACGCAAAATTGAGCCAGGCCACCCATGCCATAAGACCTGTGTACGCCCAGCAAAGCAGCGCTACACCTCTCTTGAACCATACATTTTTAAAAAACGCAACAAGCTTATCCATACAGGCAGACCCTTTCTGTGTTTACAGCTTTTTATTAATAGTACTTCTTCTTACGATAAATGATATATCCCACAACAGCGCCGGCTACTACAACAACGGCAATGATAACAACGGTAACGATAACTCCTGTGATGTCACCTGCATCTGCGCCCTTGATATCATCGAGAGATGAAGTAGTGGTCGAAGGTTTTGTTGTCGTTGCAGTGGTATTATCAGGTGTGCTTTCCTCGGATTTGCTCTCCTCAGGTGTGCTTTCCTCAGGTGTGCTCTCCTCGGGTGTGCTCTCTTCAGGTGTGCTCTCCTCGGGTGTGCTTTCCTCAGGTGTGCTCTCCTCGGGTGTGCTCTCCTCGGGTGTGCTTTCCTCAGGTGTGCTTTCCTCAGGAGCGGACTGCTCCTCAGTCTCTACGGGAGCAGCAGGCTCATCGTCAATGCCTGTTATACGCATATCCCTTACAGTAAGCTGAACCTCAGACACCTCGGTAGTCTCGGTACATATCTGGACGCAGATAGTCATCGGCTTGCTAGCGCTGAAAGCGCTGTAATACTGGGAAAGAGGCTCTCTTACAGTCACCCACTTATCGTATGTAAGGGGATTGTAGTAGTTGCTGGGACCTGTCCACTTCCAATCAACAGTGAAAGCCGGCATGATAACAAACACATCAGCACGATCTGTTTCAAGCTTAACATCAAACTCAACATAAGCGTTGGAATTATCCCAGAATCCGGAATCGGCAGCATCGCCTTTAACATAATAATGAATAGTTGTGCCTTTATCCTTAGCGATATCTCCTGTAACAGTGATAGTGTCATCAGTGATCTCCACCGCCTTACCATCAACAACGTCCCTTGCTGCGGGAACATTGAAATAAGGGGAAGCGCCTGCACTGACAGCAAGCACTATCATCATAACTGCCATTACTGTAACGGCAACCATCTTTCTCATGATCTTTAACATAAATAGGACCTCCAAATATATAAAATGCAGCTTTTGTTCATTTTTATTTATAATGCCGCATATAATCATTGTATAACAAAAAAAAGAAAAATTCAAGTGTTTTAAACAAGTTTAGGATTTTCAACAAATATTATCTGCAAAACAAAAGGTTTATCTGTGATTATCTCGAAAACCGTACTGCTCGCAAAAACTTACGTCAAAGGATAATCGACGCACACGCAGTCTTCGTCTACTTTCACATTATAGAACAAGGTGCAAAAATTCCGCCGATAAAGGCGGAATTTTATGTCATATCCAATTACTTAGAGCTGTTAAGTATGCTGAGCAGAGCGTCTATGTCGCTGGTATCCTCACTGCCGATGGGACGTGAGCCCTGAGCGGCAAGGGATGCGATAGGATCCTCGTCAAAGCTGATCTTTACAGGGAAAGGATTGGCGGGAGTCTCGCCGAAATCGGTAGCGATAGCGATGATAGAGATCTCATCCTCATCAAGATCGTCATCGAACATGATACCTGCCTTAACTCTTGCATCGGGAGCGGCGTTCTTGGTGATCTCAGCGGAGATAGCATCAAAATCGTCCAGTGTGCAGGAGGTGGGGATGCTTACATTAAGCAGCACTCTGTGTGCACCTGCGATGGATGTTTCCAGCAGGGGGCTGTGAAGCACCTCATCCAGAGCGAGCTGGATCTTGTTGTCGCCCTTGCCCTTACCGATAGCCATGTGGGCAATACCGGAATCCTTGAGCGCCATTGTAACGTCAGCAAAGTCAACGTTCATAAAACCAACGCCTGTTACGAGATCGGAAATACCTCTCACAGCCTTGTAAAGCACACCGTCAACAGCCTTAAAAGCGTCCAGTGCGGAAAGCTTGCCGTTGGAGATCTCCTTTACCTTCTCGTTGGGGATAACGATGAGCGCATCAACATACTTCTGCATCTCCTCGATACCCTTCATAGCCTGATTCATCTTCTCCTTGCCTTCCCATGCGAAAGGCTTTGTAACAACGCCGACGGTGAGGATATCTCTCTCCTTGGCGATATTTGCAACAACAGGAGCAGCGCCTGTGCCTGTACCTCCGCCCATGCCCGCAGCAACAAACACCATGGAGATCTTATCCATCACAGCGTCCAGCTCGTCATGGCTCTCAACAGCAGCCTCCTGACCAACAAGAGGGTTATTGCCTGCGCCCTGACCACGTGTACGCTTTCTGCCGATCTGCATACGCTTCATCTTGCTGCCATCCTTGGAGCGAAGCGCCTTTACATCGGTGTTTGCAACAACGTAGTCCACGCCTGTCATACCTGCTTCTATCATGTGATCGACAGCGTTTCCACCGCCGCCGCCAACGCCGATGACCATTATTTTAGTGGAGTCCTCAAACTCCTCCAGCTCAAACTCATCATCGTGCTTATCTATTTCAAATGCCATGTTTTATCATCCTCCAAAGCAATTTTCTTAAGTTTACAATACACTACTATCTATTATAACAGGTTTGAAAACAAATTGCAACTGTTTTTTAAAGAAAATTCTGCTAATTGAGAAATTTTGGACAAACGAGGTCGTATCATGCCTCAGCCGTGTCGGAATCAGCCGTTTCCGTGGTTCCATCGGCAGTCTCAGGAGGCATAACAGGGGCAGGATCGGTGTTGTCTATAATATTGTTATCACGCACGTATACCTTTTCGGTATTTGTGATATTCACCGTAACATACTCGGTAAGTGAGATCTCTTCCTCTATCAGCGCCTTTGCTATCTGTAGCTTGCTTTCAAGCTCATTTGAGTTGCCAAGCTCAAGAGTTATACGGCCGTCCACCAGTACCTTTATCTCAAAGCGGTCAGAAATATCTATGGAGCTTATGCCCTCAAGCTCTGCCGTTTCTGCCGCATTGAGTATCATCCCGGGAAGCTCTGTCTTACCTTCCACCGACGATGCAAGAGTCCTGCCAATCATAGGGTCGGCAGTCTCATATCCTATTATAACCGGCAGGTCAGCTGCCCTGTTTTCCTCAAGTATCTTACCCATACGTGAGACCACATAAGTCTTTGCTCCATCCTGAACGCCGAACCATTTCTCTGCTTCTTTGACAGTGATCTTTATTTTTGTCGGAAAACTCTTCTCTACCTCTGCCGCATCTATATACGCAAGTGAAGACACTATTGCCTGCTCTGCCTTTTCCGTATCGATGGAAAGCAGACTCTCACCGAGCCTTATCCCTGACAGCTCTGTTATATCCTCAGATGTATAGCGCAGATTTCCGCTGACCTCGATAGTACCGCAGTTGAAAAGCACGGTATTAGCAAGGACAACGAACACTATGACAGCAATGATGCCTGCCAGCAGATAATACAGGATATAGTTACCGCCTCTGCTGCCACGCTTCTTGCTCTTAACGCTGCGGTTTTTTACTGCGCTGCTGTAAGCCTTCTTCTGTCCGCCCGATATAGCAGCGGCGGACTCGACCGGTCTTTTCAAAGGCTGTTTCTTCAAGCCTGAAGCAGTCTTATTGCCCGCTGCGGCAGGCTTATTTGACACTGGCGCAGTTTTATTTGCAAGCGGCTTCTTAGAAGTACCCTTTTTCATCCCTGAAACTGACGCAGACGGCTTCTTCGGTATGTTTCGTCTTCGCTCCGCAGGCTGCTGAGCGTTAGCCTGTACAGGCCTCTTTGCCACAGACTTGTTACCCTGTGCAGGTTTTTTCATCATGCTGTTCACCCTTCCGTTTTCACGTCCTGCAAGCTTTTATACTCGCTTTATGTCTGCCCCTGCCTGACGCAGGGTCTTTTCAATATTCTCATATCCTCGATCGATGTAGTTGACTCCCACTATCTCCGAGGTCCCCTCCGCCGCAAGCGCCGCAACCACCAGCGCTGCACCGCCCCGAAGCTCCTTTGCACACAGCTTTGCGCCTGTAAGGCTCTGCACGCCCTCAGTCACTGCGACCCTGCCCTCTGCCTTTATCGAGGCGCCCAGCCGCACCAGCTCCGAAACATGGCGGTAACGATTGTCAAATATAGTCTCCACAAACACCGATGTTCCCTGTGCGACCGTAGTCACTGCCATTATCGGCGCCTGTATATCGGTAGGAAATCCGGGATACGGCATAGTCCGTATCATTGGAGGTGCTGTAAGCCTGCGCTTTCCACTGAAATACAGCTTACCATCTCCATAGGAGTATGCACGGCAGCCCATGCTCTCAAGCACATTCAAAAATGCCGTCATATCCTCTGTGCGGCATCGGCTGAGTATCACTTCACCGCCCGTTGCAGCTGCACAGCACAAATAAGTGCCTGCCGCAATCCTGTCGGGAATGACGCTGTGTTCAGCAGGATGCAGACGCTCAACGCCCTCTATACGGATAACGCTGCTGCCTGCGCCGCTTATCTCAGCGCCGCATTTATTCAGAAATTCCGCAAGATCACGTATCTCAGGCTCGCCTGCGGCGTTGTGTATCTCGGTCATACCGTCCGCAGTGGCTGCGGCAAGCATGATATTCTCCGTAGCGCCAACCGATGGAAAAGACAGCATTATCCTTGCACCGTGCAGCCTGCCCTCGGTGCTGCACAGGATATAACCATGTTCCTCCGTTATCACAGCGCCCATCTGTCTCATTGCAGAGATATGCAGATCGATAGGACGTGCGCCAAGCTCGCAGCCTCCGGGGAAGCTCAGGCGGCATCTGCCGGTCCTGCCAAGCACAGAGCCAAGAAACATTATCGAAGAACGCATCTCACGCATCAGATCGTCAGGGATCTCATATCCGCTTACAGCGGATGAGTCCACACAGATAGTGCCGCCGTCTCTTACGCAGCGGCAGCCGAGGCAGGAAAGTATCCTGCACGCAGCGTCCACATCCGTAAGCTGCGGGCAGTTATGTAAAACACACTCTCCGTGTGCCAGCACGCAAGCGGAAAGCAGGGGCAGCACGCTGTTTTTGGCGCCCTGCACCGTTATCTCACCCTCTATCCTGCGGCCTCCGTTTATTATAAGCTTCTGTCGGTTATCCATATCACCATCTCCTCAAGGCATGATCTTAATGCATATTATGCCTCAGGACATTTTTGGTGATTGTCGTTCTTAATTATCCTTTATCGGCTGCCGAACTTTTCCTCGCCCAGCAGGTCGATTATCTCGCTCATTATCTTGTCAGCCGCATCGTTCACGGAAGAGCGCTTTGCATTCTCCTCCATCAGCGCAAGACGATGTCTGTCGGAATACAATGCGGACACCTCTTTCACAAGACGTGCCTTTGTAAGTTCCTTGTCCTCGATAAGCACCGCAGCGTTGCGGTCGCTTAAAGTCAGCGCATTGTAATACTGGTGGTTCTCCGCAGCATTAGGATACGGCACAAGGATAGACGGTCTGCCTATCGCAGTAAGCTCGGTTATCGTCATCGCACCTGCACGGGAGATGACAAGATCAGCCGCACAGATACAGGTATACATGAAATCGATATAGTCACGGAAGATATGACGGGTCTTGTCCTCGGAAGCGCCGCTTTGTTCAAGTGCTGTGTAGAACCTGTCCTTTCCGTTGCCGCCGTAGGAGTGGATATGGTTTATCCCGCCTTTTTTCTGCTCCCATGCGATAAGCTCCGCAACTGCCTCGGTGATGCGGTTTGCTCCGAGACTTCCTCCGAAAGAAAGGATAGTAAAGCCCTCAGGAAGCCCCAGACGTGCTCTTGCCTCGTCACGGTCCTCTATGCTGATGTTGCTTCGCAGGGGATTGCCTGTAACAATGCAACGCTCATCCGTGCTGAGGTGCTTCTTTGCGTCCTCGGTGGCAAGCAGTACCTTGTCTGCCTTTTTTGCGAGCATCTTTGTAGCCATTCCGGGATAGGAGTTGCTCTCATGGGTGACGGTCTTTATGCCCATGGCTACCGCCTGACTCAGCACCGTGCCCGTGACATATCCGCCTGTGCCGATAACGATATCGGGCTTGAACTCCTTGAGTATCTTGCGCACCTGTCTTTTCGCCGAAATAAGATAATAGTACAGTGCCTTTGTGTTGGTCTTAAGACTCCTCAGCGAGATATTGCGCTGAAAGCCGGCCATCTCAACAGGCGCAAAATCATAGCCTGCCTTTGTCACAAGGCGTGACTCCATACCCGAGGGAGTGCCGATAAAAAGTATCTCCGTATCAGGAAACAGCGCCCTCATCTTGTCTGCGATGGCAAGCGCAGGATTTATATGACCCGCAGTACCGCCTGCGGCAAAAACAGCTTTCATTAAAGATACTCCTTAGTGATTTAATTTAGCTTCGCTCTTCGGGATACAGACAACAGCAGTCCTACCTCCACAAGCTGGATTACCAGCGCCGTACCGCCATAGCTGAAGAACGGCATCGAGATACCCGTGTTGGGGATACAGCAGCAGTTTACGCCGATATTAAGCAGCGCCTGTATTCCCACCTGGAGGGTGATGCCTGTCGCAAGCAGCATACCGAAGCGGTCCTCGGACTTTCGTGCCACGGAGAAGCCTCTCAGCACGAAGATAAGGAACAGTATTATTACCAGCATACCGCCGATAAATCCGAATTCCTCGCAAAGGATGGCAAAAACAAAGTCGTTCTCCGCATCGGGGAGATAATAGTACTTCTGCGAGGAGTTGCCGAAGCCCACTCCCCACAGTCCGCCCGAGCCTATCGCAAGCACCGCCTGATAGGACTGATAGGTCTTGTTGCCGATATCCGCAAGAGGGTCGAAGGTGTATCTTATACGGTCGGCAAAGTATGTGAACTCACTTGTCGCAAAGGCAAGTATAAGCAGGGTCACCGCCGCTGCTCCCACGATTATGACCGTTTTCATGTTTACGCCGCCTATAAACAACAATGCCGCAGCGATTATAAGCATGATGAGAAGTCCCGAAAGATGCGGCTGCAGCCACATCAGCCACGCTACCACCGCAAGCAGCAGCGCAGGTTTGATAAGACCCGTGTAGGTGTATCTCATCTTCTTGAAGTTCTTCCAGATGTAATAGGAAAAAAAGATTATAAGAGCGAATTTAAGTACGTCCGACGGCTGGAATGTTCGTCCGAACATAGGCAGCCAGCGGCGTGGTCCGCCCTCGGTATTGCTGACGCCGAAGGGGATTATCAGCAGCATAGGGATAAACGATACCACAAGTGCAAGGTGCGAAAACGTAAAGCACAGCTCCTTACCACCGAGCTTTATCTTAAGCTCCTTACGCAACAGACGGTAATCCACAAAGCTTACAAGAAACATCAGCACAAGACCGATGCCTGCAAAGGTCATCTGACTGACCGCATAGCTGTACGAGTCGCCGTCGTTATCACGGTAGGACAGCGCATGGCTCGCCGAGAACATCATGGTGATACCGAGTATCAGCAGCACCATCGTTATCACCAGCATCGGCACGTCTATTCTGCCCTTGCCATAGAAAAAGCCTATACGATTAGGATCCTTTTCCTTTTTCGCCCGTTTCTTCCTTGCAGGCGCAGGTCTTTTTCCCTACGGCGCCGCAGCGGGCTTTCTTACCGTTGAAGCCGCCATATTACCTCCGTATCATGTGAACATAAAATATCCAAGCACCACTGCGATACCTCCGCAGACAAGCGCTACAAACGAGAACACAGCATCGATCTTTACCTCGCTCCACTTGCTCAGCTCAAAGTGATGGTGGATGGGAGTCATCTTGAAAAGCCGCTTGCCCTCTGTGGTATGATATATCTTCTTTGTTATCTTGAACACCGTTACCTGAATGACAACAGACAGCGCCTCAAGGATGTACACCATCGCCGCAATGATCATCAGCACTTCGGCGTTACAGCCGATACCCAGTGCGCACACCGCGCCTCCGAGGAACATAGAGCCTGTATCTCCCATGAACACCTTAGCGGGAGGAAAGTTCCACATAAGGAATCCGATGCAGCCGCCTGCAACGCAGAACGAAAGCAGCGTATGTCCGAACATTCCCACAAAGCCCGAGATAACGGCAAACGCCGCCATATACACCACCGTCACTGAGGAGCAAAGTCCGTCGATGCCATCGGTGAGGTTCACCGCATTCACGATGTAGTACACCGCAACGCCCATCACAGGATAATACAGCAGACCCATATCAAGCTGCCATCCCCAGGGGAAAGTAACAGTGGTACTCGTATCGCCGCTAAGATACAGCGTTGCGAAATACGCCGCAATGATAAGCACCTGTATCAGCGTCTTCTGCATAACAGAAAGTCCGCCGTTCTGTTTCTTGCTCACCTTGATGGAATCGTCAAGGAAGCCCATGAAGCCCATAAGTATCGCAAGGACAAGTCCCGCCGAGGAGCGGATGAGCTCCTGCATGGCAGCAGTCGTGCCGCCCTGTGTAAAATAGAGTATCACGATGCCCACGGCAAAGCTCAGCAGCACCGCAATAATAAACATGATACCGCCCATCGTGGGTGTGCCCTGCTTCTTTTCCTTATGCCACTTCGGACCGATATCAAGGATAGTCTGTCCGTATTTCAGCCTGTGCAGGAACGGGATGAACCATATCCCCGCAAGCCATGTTATCAGAAAAGCAGCAAGCGCCGCCAGTACGTTAGTCCATATCATCGTGTTGTCCCCTTAATGTTGTTTTGTTATATGACGCAGACGTGGGTCTATCTGCCGTTTTTGATACTTTCGGCTATCTCTTCCATTCTCATGCCACGGCTGCCCTTGAACAGCAGCACATCGCCGTCCTTTATGAACTGTGCAAGCTTCTCCGAGATGAGCGGCTTGTCGGTGCTGTGATACACCTCAAATCCGCGCTGTGAAAGCACCTTTGCACAGGCATTCATCTCCGCTCCGTAAAGGAAGCATACCTGAGCGTTCTTTTCCACATCCTCAGCCACCATTGCGTGAAGCTCCTCCGACATTTCGCCAAGCTCCAGCATATCGCCGAGGACCGCTATCTTCCTGCCCTCTGCCTTGACGCCGCCCAGAACGGACAGCGAGGACTTCATTGAGGTTGGGCTTGCGTTGTAGCAGTCAAGTATCGCTGTAACTCCGCCGTAACGCTCGGTCTTCTGCCTCATTCCCGATGCCTGATAGTTCATGAATGCAGGAACTATCTCCTCTGCACTCATGCCGAACTCGCATCCCACGCAGAACGCCGCAAGAGCGTTGAGCACATGATGCTCGCCGCTTACGGGCACCTCCGCCTTGTATCTCTTTCCCTGTGCGATAAGCTCGAAGCACTCGCCGTTTTCAAGGTGAACGATATTCTCCGCACGCACATCGCAGTTTTCTCCGAAACCATAGCGGATGACACGCCTGTCGGCAAGCTCAACGCTCTTCAGATACTCATCATCTCCGCACAGGATGAGCGGAGCCCCCTCCTTTGCGCCGTCCAGTATCTCAAGCTTTGCTTTCAGGATGTTCTCACGGGTCTTTAAGTTCTCGATGTGGCAGTAGCCGATGTTGGTTATCACCGCACAATCGGGACAGGCCGCCTTTGAAAGCACGCTTATCTCGCCGAGATCAGACATTCCCATCTCGATGACCGCTGCACCGTAGCCCTCGTTCAGGCAGAACAGCGTTCTGGGAAGCCCTATATCATTGTTGAAGTTACCCTCGGTCTTGAGGGTCTCAAAGCCCGAGGAAAGCACTGCAAAGATCATGTCCTTTGTGGAGGTCTTGCCTACGCTTCCCGTGACTCCGCACAGCTTCACATCAAATCTGTTTCTGTGGTATCTTGCAAGGGCAAGCTGTGCCGCACGGGTATCCTCCACGAGGATGACGGGAACATCGTATCCGTCTGCGCCCTCTGCCCTGTCCGAAAGGACAGCCGCTGCACCCTTTTCAGCCGCCTGAGCTATAAAATCGTTGCCGTCAAAGCGTTCACCCTTTACCGCAACGAAAAGCGTGCCCTTTTCTATGGTACGTGTATCGGTGGAAACAGCCGCAACATCGATATCGCCGTTGCCGAACAGCTTTCCGCCCACCGCCTGTGCTATCTCTTTAACTGTAAACATCAGATCAATCCTTTTTCTGCAAGGTATTTCTGTACGATCTCCTTTTCGCTGAAATGCACATACTCCCTGCCTATTATCTGGTAGTCTTCATGGCCCTTGCCGCACAGTGCAATAACATCGCCTGCCTGCGCCGTTTCAAGAGCATATATCACCGCCTCAGTGCGGTCTGTAAATTCCACATACGGTACCCGTCCCGAAAGTCCCGACTTCACGCCGTCTATCGTCTGCTGAGGGTCCTCGTTTGCAGGATTGTCCGTGGTTATAACAAGCAGGTCAGACCATTCCTCCGCTGCCTTTCCCATCTTCGGACGCTTTTCACTGTCACGGTCGCCTGCCGCACCGAACACTGTAATAAGCCTGTTCTTTGCGAGAGGCTTCAGCGTGGACAGTAGCTTTGTAAGCCCATCGTCGGTGTGTGCATAATCGCACACAACTGTATAATCTCCGCTGTACAACGTTTCAAGCCTGCCGCTCACGCCTGTTGTGTGCGAGAGCGCCTCAAGGCACTTCCACAGCGGAAAACCCATCTTGCTGCACATCACCGCCGCCTGTATGGCGTTGCTGACATTGTAATATCCAGTCATAGGAAGCTTCACGGGATAGCACTTCTCGGCCGCCCTGTCGGTAAGGAAGAACTCAGCACTATCGGGGTTGAGCGTGACTGTTTCGGTGTAGTAGTCCGCCGTACCGAAAACGCTGACCGTATCGCAAGGGATGCCGTTGGCGTGGCAGTACTGCGCTGTCTGTCTGCCGTATTCATCGTCGATGTTTATCACCGCATTCTCACACATATCGAACAGTGAGCGCTTGGCGGCGTAATAATTCTCCATCGTTTTATGATAATCGAGATGATCCTGGGTGAGATTGGTAAACGCTCCCGCTGTGAAGTGCTCTGCCGCAAAGCGGTACTGCGCCAGCGCCTGGGAGCTTGCCTCAATGAAGCAGTATTTTGTACCGATGTCCGCCATCTCACGGAAAAGGCCGTACAGCCTTTTCGGCTCAGGTGTCGTGGGCGGTCCCGAGTGGGAATACTGCAGCCCCTTTCCCGTGTCCGTACCCAGAGTACCTATAACGCCCGCCTGTTCACCTAAACTGCGTATTATCTGAATACACAGGTTAACCACGGTGGATTTTCCGTTAGTACCCGTCACTGCGCCAAGCTTTATGCTTTCAGTGGGTCTGCCGAAGAACTTAGACAGCAGCTCGGGATACAGCCTGCGTGAGTTCTCAACATTTATCTCACGGGAGAGCCCAAGCCTCTCCTGTGTAACCACTGCACAAGCCCCTTTTTCAAGCATCTGTGCCGCAACGCTGTGCCCGTCGAAGCTCATACCCTTTATGCAGACGAACACCGAACCTTCCTGCACCTCACGGCTGTCCGAGGTGACATCCGTCACCGATGTATCCGATATTTCTGCGGAAATCTCCGCAACACCGCCGAAAAGCTCTCCTAAAGTCATTTGTTATCCCTCGTGTGAATTTACCTGGAACGTTACTTCAACAACAGTTCCTTTGTATACCTCAGTGCCGTGCAGATATGTCTGCATCGTCGCCACTGCCTTGTCATTTTCGGCAGCGCCTCCCGAGATCTTGATATTCAGTCCTGCGTTTGTTATCGCTTCGTTAGCCTGTGCCACCGTCATTCCGATAACATCGGGGACAGCCGTTGTCTCTATATCATGCTCGTTTCCGAGATAAAGCACCACGGTCGAGCCTTTCGGTATGCTGTATCCTGCTCCGGGTATCTGAGTTGATACCTTTTTGTTGGATGTGATATCACCGACAAAGCGCACCTCGAAGCCCTGCGCACTCAGCGAAGACTCCGCACGCTGAGCCTCATAACCCAGAACATACGGAACCGCTGCATCCATCTTGGCAAGCTCCTCTGCCGTATAAGTTGGATATATGCCAAGATGCGGAAGGCCCTCCTTGAACACCGCCGATACAACAGGCGCCGCAATAGCAGAACCGTAATACTGCACGCCTGTGGGAGTATCAACCATTACCAGCATCACGATCTGAGGATCGTCCGCAGGCGCAAACGCCGCAAAGGACGGAACGTAAGTCATCGGTGCGTCAAGGTCGCCGGCTGCGATAGCCGCATTCTGCTCGTCGATCTTCTCGGTAGTACCTGATTTTCCGCCGATACGGTAGCCGCTTATGTAGGCGTTGCTTCCGCCGTTTGTTTCAACAACATTCTCAAGGAGCTTGCGCATCAGCGCCGAGGTCTCCTCGGAGATGACCTGTCTTTTTACCTGTACCTGTGTAGTCTCAACAACGTTTCCGTCGCTGTCCAGCACCTTGTCAACAACATAAGGCGTCACAAGATAACCGCCGTTTACAACAGCGCAGAACGCTGTCGCCATCTGCACGGGAGTCACCTTGTTGGTCTGTCCGAATGCGGAGGACGCCAGCTCAACAGGACCCATGTTCTCCTCTGCGATGAACAGCGAGCGGGACTCGCCGGGGAGGTCTATTCCCGTGGGCTGAGTAAAGCCGAAGGCCTCGAGATAATGGCAGAACTTCTCTGTTCCGAGAAGCTGTCCTATCGCAATAAAGCAGGGGTTACAGGACTTTATCAATGCGCCCTGCAGATCAAGCGTGCCGTGACCGCCAGTGTTGAAGTTCCAGCACTTTATCCTTGTTCCGGCTACCTCTGCCGAGCCCCAGCAGTCAAATGTGGAATTAAGTGATACCACCTCTTCCTCAAGCGCCGCAGCGCAGGTGATAGCCTTGAATACCGAGCCGGGGTAGTACAGCTCTGTTATAGCCTTGTTCTTCCACTGCTGCTCACGGTATTTTGCCTCAAGTGAGCTTATCTCTTCCTCGGAAGCACCCGAAGCAGTAAGCTCCTCAAGGCGCTGGAGATCATAAGCGCTGTACAGCGTGGAGGGATTGTTAAGATCGAAGCTGGGCGCTGTGGACATTGCAAGTACAGCGCCAGTATTGCAGTTCATGATGATACCGCAGGCACGGTTTATTACGTCATGCTGTGAGATGCACAGTTCAAGATTCTTCTCAACATAGTGCTGGAGCACCTCGTCAATGGTGAGCACCAGCGAATATCCATCCTCAGCGGAATAGTAGGCGTCACCTGTGTACGCCATCTCTCTGCCGTAGGCGTCCTTTGCGTAGACCGCCTTTCCGTCAGTGCCACTGAGGTAGTCGTCGTAATACGCCTCAAGGCCGTATACTCCGTCACCGTCATAATTAGTAAAGCCGATAACATTTGAAGCAAGGGATTCGTTGGGATAGTAACGCTTGCTGGACTCCTCCATAAATACCGAGTCTCTGTCGATGCCATTCTCGGCAAGGAACACGTTTATCTCGTTTATTTCGGTCTTTTCCACCTTACGCTTTACAACATAATACTGCTTTAACACATTTTCCGTAGCCTTCATCAGATTATCGTAGTCTACGCCGAGAACCTCGGAAAGCTTTGTGCAGATAAGCTTGGCACGATCAACATAAGGCTCGATGGTCTTGCCCTCTTCCGCTGCTTCCTTCTTATCCTTCTCGTACTGCTTTTCAGCCTTTTCGTTTGCCGCCGCTATGCCTTTAGGATTGATGATGACATCCCAGACGGTGGAGCTTTGTGCAAGCACCGTGCCATTTGTGTCAAATATAGAGCCTCTTCCTGCCTTTATAGTAACAGAGGACATCTGCTGAGTATTTGCAAGGACACGCCACCTGTCTCCGTCAAGTACGGAATACTTGAGCAGGAAAAAGCCGACATATACCGACAGTGCACAAACAAACACAAGCACTATCACCTGCTTGTAGCTTGATTTCAGCACACGCTGCTTTTCGCCTTCCTTTTGGTCCCACGCTTTGAGCGCTCCCCATATTTTCGATAAAAGCTTCATTTTTCCTCCAAAAAACCGTAAACTAGAAAGAGCAAAGCCGCTTAATAAACCGACCTTGCTCCGTAATGTTGACTGCCGGCAGATAAAAGGGCTTGTTCACCCTATATTATGCCATTACAGACCGATGTATTCCATCATATCTCCAAACCAACCGCTTATACTGTCAAAGATGGTACCGTCACCGTCAGCGTTTACCTCGATAAGGCTCTCAGTATTGACGCTGAGATACTGTATCTGCGTATTCTGCACCTTCGCCATGCCAAGAGCTGCGGTAGCGTACTCCTCAATATAGCCCGTGTTAGCCACCTTGGAATCCAGCTTGCTCTGAAGCAGGGAGTGTTCCTCCTGCGCAGCGGTGAGTGCCTGCTGCTGCTCTGTCACCTTTCTTGCCCAGTCGTCAGCAGCGGTGAGCTGTATGTTTACCGCGCACAGCGCCGCAAAAACAACGCTGCCTGCGAGAATTATCTTGAGCTTTGAACCGCTTCTCGAAACAGAGCGGCTGTTCATCTGTATCTCCTGCTTAGCCTGCTCCTGTTTTTCACGGCGGTGGGCATTTTGCTTCTCCTGCTCCGCAACATCGAAGCGGGAAAGATCGTATGCAAGATTTGAATTGTAATTTGCGGGAACCTGCATCGGCTTGCCCTCCTTTTTTCTTCCTGTATTTTATCTTATCTTTTGTATTATTCTGAGCTTAGCGCTGCGGCTCCTGCTGTTTACAGAAAGTTCCTCCTGCGAAGCGGTTATCGGTTTTTTACCGACAAGCTCGCCCCTCGGCTGCTTTCCGCAGACGCAGACGGGAAATTCAGGCGGACATGTGCAGCCCGTGCAGAACTCCTTGAAGCGTGTCTTTACGATCCTGTCCTCCAGCGAATGGAACGTTATCACCGACATCCTGCCACCCACCTTAAGCCTGTCAAAGCCTGCAGTAAGCGCAGTTTCAAGCACATCAAGCTCCTTATTTACTTCTATACGTATCGCCTGAAAGCTCTTGCGGCAGGGATTCTTCTCCCTGCGGTATGCAGCGGGAACGCTCTTTTTTATTATCTCGGCAAGCTCGCCCGTTGTTTCTATCGGTGCGTCAAGCCTTGCCCTGATTATTCCCTGAGCTATCTTTCTTGCGAATTTCTCCTCACCGTAGGCGAAGAGTATGCGGGAGATATCCTCCTCTGCATATTCATTTACAACGTCACGTGCGGAAAGTCCCTCTCCACTCATGCGCATATCAAGCGGGGCGTCGTTATGGAACGAAAATCCCCTTTCAGCTGTGTCAAGCTGATGCGACGACACGCCGAGGTCGGCGATTATGCCGTCAAGAGCCTCTATTCCAAGCTCGTCAAGAGCCGAGTCAAGCTCACAGAAATTTCTTTTTACAAAGGTCACAGGATAACCCTTCAGCCGCTCCCCAGCAGCCGCAAGTGCCTGTGGATCCTGATCGAAGCAGATGAGCCGTCCTCCATCCAGACGCTTTGCAAGCTCCAGACTATGGCCTCCGCCTCCTGTGGTAAGGTCTGCGTAAACGCCCTTCGGGTCTGAAAACGCACCGTCTACCGTCTCTTTAAGCAAAACCGAAACGTGTGAAAACTCCATTACAGACCGATCTCCTCTGCGAATGCGGCAATATCCTCGGCAGAAATTCTGCTATTGTATTCTGTCCAGAGTGCCTTGTCCCAGATCTCGGCATGGTCGTCCATTCCGACCACCACCACCTCGGAGGTTATCTCTGCATAAGCACGGAGCGAAGCGGCAATAGCTATTCTGCCCTGCTTGTCTGGCTCAGCCTCGCACGCACCACCGAACAGGAAACGTTCGATAGGCAGCGCAACCTTGGATGGCTTTCCTTTTAATTTCTCTTTGATGGAGTTCCAGCTTTGCTCTGTGTGTACCGTAAGACATTTTTCACCTATGGTCTTGGAAATAAAGAAATGTTCGCCGAGTTCTTCACGCAGCTTGGCAGGAAAGTTCATACGACCCTTGCTGTCAACGGTATGCTCAAACTCGCCCCACATTTCCTTTCCCCCTTTCCATTCACATAGTCCCCGTGAAAGTCTTTCAGTGTGTGCGCATCGGTTATCAGCTTTTGTTTTTATGCGGTCTTTGCCGCTGTGTGATGCCGTTGTCCGATCGCTTCCGCCCTCCTCAGGCGGCATTTTCCGTAGATGTTTTTACATTTTCCCAATTATGCTGTGGAAATGCGGTGAATAGCTTTTATATGTTTTCAGTGGATTTTCTCCCCACTTCAGTGAAAATTTCACCACTTTTCCCCACTCTTAAAGTATACACTGGATTTTAATTTTTTGCAAGTGTAAAAAGAAGGGTTTTCTTGAAAAAACAAAATAAAGTTTTGTTCATATTTTTATGCAACTTGCACAAAAAACATTTTCCAAATAAGACATCTGCGAGTCGAATTTCGTCACTAATCACAAGATATCGTTGTGAAATGTTTGCAATGCACCAATATGTAGTGTAGCTCGTGACATTTCAGCACTACCCGCCCTTATCAGTGGCATAAATTCTTAAAAAGACCAAAATCGGTATTTCGGACAAAAAACGCCCCGCTCCGTTACCGAAGCGGGGATAAAGAGGACTTTCTGTCAGATATCTGAGCTTGCCGTCCCGATAAACGACATCTGCCGCTCAGAAGCTGCCATACAGACGGTTGGTCACCGTCATCATAGCACGGACGCCGACGGGAACAAGCTCATGTTCATCCGTCGGAAGTCCGACAAGACTGCCGTTATCCTTTTCGGCCGTGCCGCTCATCAGCAGCTTTTCTCCTTAAAGGAAAGACAGTCTGTACACTGTGACTGAGAGGGATCACACTCATGTGTGCCTACCTCGATCCTGTCGAGAGAGCAATAGTTGTCGTTTACACAGTGGTACTCGCAGCTTTTTACAGTACATCCGATGTGCTTGTTAGCAAATTCAGTTCCCATAATATCATCCTTTCAGATATAAATAAAAGGGGCGGCTCGTTCTCACGACCGCCGTAAAAGTATTATCCTCGATTTTCTGAGATATATTCATTTTTATAAAAATTTCAAAACATCGGAAAGAGTTTCCGCCACATAGTCTGCTCCGTACTCTCTGAACTCCTCCATCGAGCCAAAGCCCACAAGCACACCTATACACTTCATCCCCACATCATGTGCGCCGACGATATCATGCAGTCTGTCCCCCACAAGCACGCAGTCCTCAGGAGATGCGCCCGTGTTCTCCAGCACATAGCGAAGTACCTCGGCCTTTGTGCGGATGCTTCCGTCAAGCCTTGCCGCCCCGATAACATCGAAATACTCCCGTATCCCGAAATAGTCCAGTATCATCAGCGCCGCACTCTCCGGCTTGCAGGTGGCGAGGCAAACCCTCCTTCCGCTTTCCTTCACAGCTTCAAGAAGCTCTGCTGCGCCCGATATCAGCTTATTTTCATACACACCCTTTTCAAAATAGTATTCACGGTAATATGCCGCAGCCTGCTCAGCCGTTGCTATATCCATTCCGAAGCTATGCTGAAACTCCTCTATCAGCGGAGGACCTATAAAGTGCCTGAGTCTCTCCCTTGGCGGAACATCACGTCCCATTTTCCGAAGTGCGTACATTATTCCGTTGGTTATTCCGAAATAGGGGTCTGTAAGGGTGCCGTCAAGATCGAACAAAACTGTACTATACATAATAATATCCCCACTGTCTAAAATTAAATATCATAATTGTTTTTTCAGTTTTACATGCTGCATTTCACCACATACCGTAAATAGATCTAATATGTGTGCCACGACGCTTTACGATCAAACCTTTTAACCCTCCAACGGCTCAGGATTCTCCACAGGTATCTCCCCACGTGAGATATCGGAAATGCACGCCCATCTTACACCGTTCGTTATTATACGCTGTACGTTCTCGTCATGATATATCGGATACTCCTCATGTCCCGGCTGGAAGTAGAATATCCGTCCCTTACCACGGGTGAACGTAACGCCGCTCCTGAACACCTCGCCGCCCGAGAACCAACCCAGAAACAACGTTTCATCGGGAGTCGGGATATCGAAAGGCTCGCCGTACATCTCCTCGCAGGGGAGCAGGAACTGCTGAGGGACTCCCTTTGCGATAGGATGCGCGGGAGCGATGCACCACACACGCTCACGGTCGCCGTGCCGCCATTTCAGGTTAAGCGTAGTGCCGAGGAGCGTTTTCATCACCTTGCTGTGATGCGCCGAGTGGAGCGCTACCAGTCCCATACCCGAAAGGACGTGTCTGTGCACACGCATCACCGTTTCATCCTCCACCCTGTCATGCGCCATGTGGCCCCACCATATCAGCACATCGGTGTTTTCCAGCACCTCCTCCGGAAGTCCGTTCTGCGGCATGGAGAGGGTTGCGGTGCGCACGGTGATATCCTCGTTTCTGCCGAGGAACTCGGCAATACAGCCGTGTATGCCCTCGGGGTATATCGCCGCCACCTCAGGCTGATTTATCTCGTGAAGATACTCGTTCCAGACTGTTACTCTTATCATATTCCCTCCGTTATGCGAAGTATGTTCTCCGCCGACTTCTTCATATACATAAGCTGATCCACCGCACCGAAATGCTCGATAGCAAGCACTCCGTCATAGCCGTCCGACATCAGCTTCCTGATAAGCCCCTCTATTCCGATAACGCCACCGCACACCTCCGCAGGATACATCACTGCGCCCGAAAGATCCGCCTTTCCATTGGTGCCGCCTGCGTCCGAACGGGCGATATCATAGCTTCTGTCCTTTAAATGCACGTGCGCTATCCTGTCGGACAGCATAGAATACGCCTGCCCTGCATCCTCAAGGCAATAGCGGAAGTTTCCCGTGTCGAATGTATAGCGAAGCCCCTCGCAGTTATCCAGCAGATAACGGATATCCGCCATCCTGCAACAGGGGGATTTGATATCGTCGAAATCCTCCACAGTTACCGTAACACCGTAGGAGTTCGCCGCCCCGCACATACGGGAGATACCCTCGCTGAACAGCTTCATCTGCTCTTCCTTTTCTCTGCCCTCTTCGAAAAATCCCGGGATGCAGAGCACCTTTTCAGCGCCGAAATACTCAGCCGTACTCAGGAGGTAGAGGTACTTTCTCTCGGAGTCCTCGATATCATGCAGGAAATCAAAATGCGCATAGATACAGGAAACGCCCATCCCCTGCGAGTCCAGCAGCTTCTTTACATCCTCACGTTCCGCAAGCCGCCACAGGTCGCACTCAAGCAGGTCTATGCCGCAGCTTTTCGCATGCTTCAGCGCACCCTCGAGGGTAATGCCGCTCTGCTGTGCGGCTTCAAATATATGCTCATAAAAAACGGATAATCTCATATTAACACCTCGCTTCAATTGTAGCATAATGACGGCGGTTTTGCAAGGCTTCCTTGACAAAACACAGTGTGTGGGATATACTTATATCAATAAACAACGGAGGTCCGAAATGACGGAATTTGAGATATTCAAGAGCTGCTTTCCGCAGCTTCCGATAGACGAGAAAGCTTTCAGCCGCCTTGCTTTCAGCGAGGATACCGAGGTATTCCACACCGAGGGCGGCTTCGCCTGCACTGAGGGCAGCCGCATCACACTGCTGTGCGTTGCGCCGCAGCGCCAAAGAAACGGCGAGGGTACAAGGCTTCTGAAACTATGTGAGGAGCATATAAAGCAAAACGGCAGTGCTGTCATCACACTTTCAGGAAGTATGCTGCCAGGAACTACGGCTGATAGCCGTAGTTTTTTCAAGAAACAGGGATATACCATCGACAGTGAATTTATGGAGATGGAGCTCAGGCTCAGCAACTTCACCATACCTGACTACAAAACGCCCTCTAACGCACAGTATGGCTTCTTTGACGGCAGTATAGACGAGCTGCGCCGTGCCGTCGCAGAGGTGGACGGGGAATGGGTGCAGTACTTCAACGAGGACGGGCTGTTCTTCTGCTGCTTCGTAAACGGTGATATAGCCTCGTTCTGCATAATCGGTGAGGATGAGGACTGCCTGCTGTCGGACGGAAGCACAAAGACAGGCAGCATCGGCTGCGTCGGAACTGTTCCGAAGTTCCGCAGAAAAGGACTCGGGCTGCACATGGTGGCACTCAGCGCACAGTGGCTGAAAAAACAGGGCTGCGACAACGTATTCATCCACTACACACACCTCGAAGACTGGTACGGAAAGCTCGGAGCAAAAACGTTCCTGCGCTTCTCCCCTGCGGAAAAGAGGCTGTAATGAAGAAGGTACATACAGCGGTTACTATCTCGGCATCAGTCATAGCCGTTATCGGAATAATAATGCTTCATAGCGAGCCGATAAGCCTTTCGGCACTGTCGATACTCCTGCTTACCTCGCTGCTCCAGCCGCTCTGCATCAGAAGCGTAGACAGCCGCAGTCGACTTTTCCGCATGAGGATCTCTCTTTCAGGGTTTATCGCTCTTATATCGCAGTGCGGAATGATCGGAATACTGCTTGTGACTGATCAGTGGTGGCTGCTTATTGGTGCTGTTGTGCTGCTGATACTGCTGATCCTTTCCCTTATCCCCGCAAAGCCGACGGAACTTCCCGACCCCGATCCTACGGGCAGGATGTTCACCTCGCAGCTCACCGAGATGCTGGATACCATAAGCCGCGCCACAGCGGAACGTCCCTGCGGTATCGATACAGAGATGCTGTACGAGCAGGCACGCTTCAGCGAGCCATCCACTGACTCCACACTGCGCCCGCTTGAGCGCAGGATACTCTCTGCGATCTGCGAGTTACACCCCGACGACAGCGACGAGGTGATCTCTCAGAAATGCAGCAGCATCATGCAGCTTCTGGACGAGCGAAGCAGAAAAACGGCGCCTGCTGTGCGCTTATCCGATTGACAATATATCATACGATGTGATAAAATAGGTTTGCAATAAATGTCGGGAGGTGTGTCAGGTGAAAATATTCATAAACGCCAAAACACAGGCGATATGTGACAGCGTTTCTGCCGCACTCAATGAGCTTGACGCACAGGTACACTGCTGCTATGACGATGAAACAGCAGATACGGCAGACCTGTCTGAATACGATATTATTATAGTATCCACTCCACTCAGAAGCGAGTTCGGACTGAATTACATCGCAGGAGTGACAAAACGCACCTCAGCGTGCATAATATGTCTGGCAAAGACAGAGCTTGCCGAGGATGTGCAGAACAGGATAAAATTCACAGGCGCCTATGTTCTTCCACGCCCGTTTACAAAGGGGGCGCTTATACAGACCGTGAAGATGGCGATGCTTGCACGCGATAATATGCAGCGTCTGCGCTCCGAAAACACCGAGCTTTCCCGCAGACTGGACGATACAAAGATAATAAATCGTGCCAAATGCTGCCTTATCCAGTACCTCAACTTCACTGAGGAACAGGCGCAGCAGCACATCCACAGGCTTGCAATGGATTCCAGACGCACCAAGCGTGAGATAGCCGAGGATATCCTGCACACATATACAAGTCTATAAATAAAAGACCTGCTTTCCATCCATACACGGAAGCAGGTCTTTGCATTATCATGATCCGTTTTCAGTTTGCGGCGTGCTTAAGGCGGTCAGCCTCTTCTGCACGCTTTGCGTTGTTGAAGCGGTCTAACGTACCCACAAGATAGCCTGTTATCCTGCGGATGCGCTGGAAAGGCTCTGTGCCGAAGTGGTAAGCACAGTTGATATAGTCTCCGTCCACATCAAGATCGATGGCGGTCAGCACCTTGTCAGGGTACTTCTTCTGTGCCTGTTCAATGTAATATTCTATCTCCTGCTGCGGAAGTGTTCCGTTTGTAACTTTTACGTCTACCATAATTATATATCCCCTTTACACAAACTACCTCGCATAGAGGTGTAAGTCTATTCTAACACAATATCTTGTATTTGTCAACCATCATAGTTAACAATATCTTGAGTGCATTTTTGTGCATTTTCTTTTCCAGACATCAAAAAAGTGATAAAAAATCCGGTTACTGCGCACACTGCTCCCGTAAGAAGTTCAACCGGACTATTCCATTGAGGAATAAGCTCCGTCAGCGAAAACAGCATAAATCCCAGTATAACCGTGAAGGTACCGCCAAAGCGCTCCAGAAGCAGCGTAAGCAGCTTAGCAGTGAGAAATATGCCTACGATAAGCCCGGCCGCCAGCGGAAGCAGCGGCAGTATATCCAGCCGTGCGGCGTGATACATCACCTGTTCGTACAGGCCCATCGTATACAGCATCTGCGAGGCGCTTATCCCAGGCAGCACCAGCGCTGCAGCCACCGCAACGCCTCCTATAAACTGTATCGGTGCGCTCTCCGTCGCAGCCCCCACAGGTATCGCCGAGACAAGTGCTGCCGTCACCGCTCCACCTGCCACAAGCAGCAGCTTTTTAGGGGATACAGGTAAGAGTCCGGCTTGTCTCGCTATCGAGGGCAGACATCCTGCAGCAGCACCGAGAAACGCAAAACACAATGGCACCCTTGCGGCAGTGGACATCAACCAGGTCACCAGCCTTGCCGCTGTCAGCAAACCTATTCCGCCGCCTATGGCAAACAACGCCAGAAAAGTCACCGAACCTTTGATATCCTTTTGTATATCTGCGACAGCAGACAGTAGTCTATGGTATATTCCCAACATGATTGCGATGCTGCCGCCGCTTATTCCCGGCACACTCATTGAAGCACCTACCACGCATCCCAACAAGACAGTTTTTATTTTACTCATAATCTCCCCCCTTGCGTTATATCATTAATGTATACACAGATCGCACTTGAAATATACTTCGTTAGTTTTTCGACAATCAAAGAAAAACTATTGATTTTTAAGAAAATATGTTGTATAATTTAAATATATTGTCATTATTAACTATCGCTATGTTTTGTGTATTTTGCAGAACTTCAGATAAACATAAGCAGTCTGTCTGCTTTGCGGAAGGATGATACAGATTTGTTCAGACTACATTCAATAAAACTGCCCCATCACAGCGGCTCAGAGGAACAGACCACAAGGCGCTTACAGCCACCTAAGATGGTATATATAAGCATGGCGCAGCACATCGGCGCTCCATGCGAGCCGACAGTGGCAGTGGGGGACTACGTTAAGCTTGGCGAGAAGATAGGCGACAGTGAGGCTTTCATGTCTGCGCCTGTCCACGCCAGCGTAAGCGGCTATGTAAAGGAGATAAAAGAGGTAGTTGCGCTCAACGGCAGACTGTGCAAGACTGTCGTCATCGAGAGCGACAACCGTATGCAGCTTTCTCCCGATATAAAGCAGCCCACTGTAAATTCACGTGAGGACTTCATAAAAGCTGTCCGTGAAAGCGGCGCAGTGGGACTGGGCGGCGCAGGCTTTCCTACCCATGTAAAGCTTGCATACGACCGTGAAAAGTACACCATCGACACACTGCTTGTAAACGGAGCAGAGTGCGAGCCGTACATAACATCAGACTACCGCGAGCTTATGGAGAACACAGACTCGGTACTCGGCGGCATCAAGCTGATAATGAAGAACCTTGAGATCCCCCGTGCCATCATAGGAGTTGAGGAGGATAAGCCTGAAGCTCTGGAGAAGCTGAGGAAGCTGACCGCCCCCACCCCTGCAATAAAGGTAGTTAAGCTCCGAAGAGCATATCCGCAGGGTGCCGAAAAGGTGCTTATACACACGCTCACACACCGCACGGTAAAAGAAGGAAAGCTTCCTGCTGATGTGGGCTGCATGGTGATGAACGTTTCAACACTGGGCTTCATACACAATTACATAAGAACAGGTATGCCGCTTGTAAAGCGCAGGATAACCATTGACGGAAATATAGTAAATGCTCCTGCAAACTTCTATGTCTCTGTGGGAACACCGCTGCACGATGTGATAGGATATGCAAGCCTGCGCACACAGCCCGACAAGGTGATACTCGGAGGTCCGATGATGGGCAATTGTGCCTTCGATCCCGATACACCTTTATCAAAGACAACTAACGCAGTGCTGCTGTTTGCAGACGCTCCCGTGTACGATCCGTCTCCCTGTATCCGATGCGGAAGATGTGTGCGTGCCTGCCCGATAAACCTTATGCCGACCGAGCTTGAACACGCCTACGATGCAAGGGATACGGCGGCGCTCAAAAAGCTTAAGGTAGGTCTTTGTATGAACTGCGGCTCCTGCAGCTATGTATGTCCCGCAAAGAGATCCCTTGCGGAAAAGAACCAGCTCGCCAAGGAGTTACTCCGTAACAGCGAAGCAAAAAACGGAAAGTGAGGTGCAGCGATTGAATAAGCTTATAATTGAGCCGTCCCCGCATATCAAAAGCTCATGGACCACACAGCGTGTGATGCTGAATGTCATCATTGCACTGTGCCCTGCACTTATTGCCTCGATAGTGCTTTTCGGCGTAAGAGCGCTAACCCTCACCGTTATCTGCTGCACAAGCTGCGTTGTATTTGAGTGGCTGTTCTGCATAGTGACTAAGAAAAAGCGCACGGTATCCGACCTTTCGGCTATCGTTACGGGTATGCTGCTGGCGTTCAATCTGCCTGTTGAGATACCCGAATACATGGCGATAATAGGCTGCTTTGTGGCTATCGTTATCGTAAAGATGCTGTTCGGCGGCATCGGACAGAACTTTGCAAACCCCGCTGTTACAGCGAGAATAGTGCTGATGATATCCTTTTCCTCCGCTATGACCACATGGACAAAGCCCTTTGCATATCAGGGCGGAGATATCGATGCTGTGGTGTCCGCAACGCCACTCGTGGCAGGACCAGAGCAGCTTCCCACGCTGATGGAGATGTTCCTCGGAAACCGTCCCGGCTGCGTGGGCGAGACCTGCGCACTTGCGCTTATCATCGGCGGCGTTTACCTTATGGTGAGGAAAATAATCTCCCCCGTTACACCTGTTGCATTTGTCGGCACGGTAGCGGTGCTTACCTTTATGACAAACGGCGGCGACCTTGAAGCAACACTGTATAGCGTGCTTTCGGGAGGGCTTCTCCTCGGTGCGCTGTTCATGGCGACTGACTACTCAACCACTCCGCTGACCGCCTTCGGAAAGCTTATCTTCGGCGTAGGCTGCGGTCTTCTGACCTTTGTAATAAGGGAATTTGCCTCCATACCCGAGGGTGTATCCTACTCCATCCTGCTGATGAATATCCTTACCCCCTACATAGACAAAATAAGCATGCCGAGGCCTCTCGGCGCAAAGAGGGAGGGTAAGAAATGAGCAGCTTCAGACCCGCACTGGTGCTGGCCGCTATCGCAGCGATAGTATCAGCACTGGTGATAATAACCTATAATATAACATACGTGGACACCTCAGCCCTCCTCACTGACAAGCAGGCCGAAGCAGCAGTCGCTGTTTACGGCGGCACTGCGGAGGACTACTCCGTTATGCCCATGGCTGACTGGCAGCCGATACTCCATGCGGACGAAAAAAGCGACCTCTGCCGTGTGGAAAAGGTGATAAAAAAGAACGACGGCAGCCTTGCATTCGAGGTGGTGGTAAAGGGCTACAAGGAGGGCTATGACATCCTTGTAGGCGTAAAAAACGGTGCTGTGGTGGGACTCTCGGTCATCTCCACAGGCGAGGAGACCCCTAACCTCGGCACAAAGACCGCCGAGCCGTCCTACCTCGAAAAATTCATCGGTGCAGACGGCGCCGTGACAATAGTAAGCTCCACACCGAAGTCCGACAACGAGATACAAGCGGTGACAGGCGCAACCTACTCCTCAAAGGGCGTGGCGAGTGCAGTGAACATCGCACTTAAGGCGTACAAAACGCTGAACGAGGCACGGCTTATTACCGTATTGCCTGAAAATGCAGAAGATACCCACTTGGGAGGTGATACCTGATGAGCTATATGAAGGAGTTTACCAAAGGACTTCTCAAAGAAAATCCTACGCTGGTATCACTGCTGGGTATGTGTCCGACGCTTGCAGTTACGGTATCAGCGACAAATGCGCTCGGAATGGGCGCAGCAGCGACCTTTGTGCTTATCTGCTCGAATATAGCAATATCCCTGATGAAGGATATCATCCCTAAACAGGTCAGGCTTCCTGCATACATAGTTATAATAGCAGGCTTTGTTACCATAGTAGGCTTTATAATGCAGCGCTTTATGGCGCCTGTATACGACGCACTCGGAATATTTCTGCCGCTTATCACCGTAAACTGCATAATCCTCGGACGTGCCGAGATGTTTGCAAGCAAAAACGGCGTTGCCGCATCTGTATGCGACGGCGCAGGAATGGGAATAGGCTTCACGCTTGCACTGCTGGCAGTAGGCTCTGTGCGTGAGGTATTCGGCAGCGGCTCCTGGTTCGGTATACAGCTTTGTCCCGATTTCGTGGAGCCTATGACAATATTTATCATGCCCGCAGGCGGCTTCTTCGTGTTGGGCTGCGTTATCGCACTGGTGAATAAGCTGAGCAACAGAAAGCCCCCTGCAGCGACAGGCTGTGCGGCTTGTCCCAACAGAGAGGGCTGCATCAGCTGCACCTCAAACTCCGAGGAAAAGGAGGGGGATAAGTAATGGAGCTTGCAAGAAGCATGATGATAATCCTCCTTACAGGAATACTCACAGACAATTTCGTGCTGTCCAAATTCATGGGCATCTGCCCGTTTCTCGGCGTTTCAAAGAAGGCGTCAGGCTCGCTTGGCATGGGCTGTGCCGTTACTGCGGTAATGCTTGGTGCCACCGCCGTGACATATCCGCTGTACCACTGCTTCCTCGTCCCCATGGGACTGGAGTACATGAACACTATACTGTTCATCCTTATCATCGCACTGTTCGTACAGCTTGTTGAGATGGTGCTAAAAAAGCACATCCCTGCGCTTTATAAGGCACTTGGCGTGTATCTGCCCCTTATCACCACAAATTGTGCGGTGCTTGGCGTTACACTCCTTAATATCGAGAATGATCTCAGCTTCCTGGACTCTATGATCAATGCGCTGGGTGCTGGTCTCGGTTTTATGCTTGCTATGCTGATATTCTCGGGCGTGCGTGGCAGACTTGAGCGTTGCGATATCCCAAAGGCATTTCAGGGTATGCCGATAACCCTTGTGGCGGCTTCGATAGTATCGCTGTCCTTCCTCGGCTTCGGCGGCGTTGTTGACGGACTGTTCGGAGGTGTGTGATGGAATTTCTGATGACCTACATACTCCCCGTACTGATATTCGGCGTTATAGGCTGTGCGGCAGGCGCACTGCTGGTGGGCGCCAGCAAGCTGTTCTTTGTGGAGACGGACGAGACCGTTTCGCAGCTGAACGAGGCTCTCCCCGGCGGCAACTGCGGCGCCTGTGGCTTCTCGGGCTGCGAGGGCTACGCAAAGGCGGTGGCGGAGGGTAAGGCTAAGACCAACCTCTGCAAGCCGGGCGGCTCCGAAACGGCAAAGAAGCTCGCTGAGATAATGGGCACCGAGGTACTCGATGCCGAGCGTCAGGTGGCATTCGTGCGCTGCAACGGCTGCGAGGGCGCGACGGAGGACCGATACATCTTCACCGGTACAAAGTCCTGCGTTGCCACCGAGCGTTTCTACAACGGAAAGGGCACCTGTCGCAGCGGATGCGACGGTCTGGGCGACTGTGTAAATGTGTGTGAGCACAACGCTATCTCGGTGATAAACGGCGTTGCAGTGGTAAATCCGAGCGAGTGCCGTGGTTGTGGAAAATGCGCAGCTGTCTGCCCGAATAATCTGATAGATATGATCCCTGCCTCGCAGAGATATGGCGTGCGCTGTTCCAATATCGACAGCGGCAAGCTCACCCGTGCTGTATGCAAGAACGGCTGTATCGGCTGTAAGATATGCGAAAAGAAATGTCCCGAGGACGCAATAAAGGTCGAGAACAACCATGCGTTGATAGACGGTACGAAGTGCTCCGCCTGCGGCAAGTGCGCCGAGGCATGTCCTCAGAAGTGCATAGCGATGCTACCACGCTGCACCGACAAATAATATAACAGCCCGTAACGCCTTAGCTTTACGGGCAGTCGTATATAGTCGGATCATCTGCACAGCCCTCTAAAAATATAGAGCTGAATCAAAAAATGTTTATAAACAAAACTAACCTGTGAAAAGCATCACAGGTTATTGTTTTTATGCAAACTGATGGCCGCAGCAAGCTCATCCCATAAAAAACATAAGGATGATTATGGCAACGCCCGAAACGCCGCAGATTATCCAGTTGCGCATTATCGTTTTTTCAAGCTTGTCGTCCTTTTTTTGGCGTTCATCACGCTTTGCCATGCTAACACCCCCGTGCACCTTTATTTTAGCATCATTTCAACGGCTTGTCAAGGGCTATATGCGTTTTATCATATAGTCTAACAGATCCTTGTATACCTCGTCCTTATTCAGCTCAAACAACAGCTCGTGCCTTGCCTCACGGTAAATGCGCAGCGTGGCTTCGCAGCCATGCTTCTGATAATGCTTGCAGGCTCTGCGCACACCATAGCCGTATTCACCTACAGGATCCATACCTCCAGAAAGGAAAAGCAACGGAACATCAGTGCGGGTGCTTTCAACGACACGGCGCTTGTTGCATAGTATAAGCGCATCAAGCAGGTCACGGTATCCGTTTACCGTGAATGTAAAATTGCATTTAGGATCGGCACGGAACCTGTCAACATTTTTGTCGTCCCTTGAAAGCCAGTCGTTTGGCGTGCGGTAATTTTCGGTGCGCAGGTTAAATACGCCCAGGGCAAATTCCAGACCCCAGTCGTACCGCCACATTTCACCCTTGCGCTGTGCAAGCGCCGCCAGGTGCGACTTAAGTGCGTCAAGCCACGGCACAGGGCCTGCCGTCCCCATAAACACAGCGCCGTTCCACCTGTCATCTGCGCAGCGTGCAAAGTATATTCTTGCAACAAAGCTGCCCATGCTGTGACCAATAAGGAAATGCGGAATATCAGGGAGCTTTTTTTCCATGATGCGCTTCATGCGCTGAAGATCCTGCGCCATGCGGATATGTCCATGCGTATGTCCGAAATATCCCAGCATATCGTCGCAGGCTATCGATTTGCCATGACCAATATGGTCGCAGCCGCACAGCGCTATATCGCTGTCGCAGAGAAAACGTGCAAATTCCTCGTAGCGCTCAATGTATTCGCACATCCCGTGCGAAAGCATTACGGCAGCCTTTGGCTTTTCGGGCAGATAGAAATAATAATGCACCTCACACAGCTTGGAAGAGCTTGTGAAAGTGCCGCATAGTTTCTTCATTTGACCTCCTGTGGAGTGCGTATCGGGATTTGACGAGCTGTTAATAACGATGTTGTAGGGACACGGCAAGCCGTGTCCGAATATAACGGATATCGCATTGATGGACACGGCAAGCCGTGTCCCTACGTAATATGATTTGGTCGGTAACGTGCTTCGTTTCTGCAGCAAAAACGTCTCGGAGCGTACCCCGACAAATTACGGATTTATCGCTTCAAGTCTGTATATAGGCAGTCCCATCTGAGTAAAGCGTGTCTCGTATTCCGTCATAATATTCCCCTCAAATCCGCTTTTATGCAGATCAAGCGAAACATTCTGCATCCTGAAGCCGTTTGCGGAAAAATGCTCGATAGAGAACTCGAACAGGCGCTGGTTGTCGGTCTTCTGATGTATCTCTGCGCCGCTTTTCAGCACCTCATTATAAATGGTAAGGAACCTTGTGTGAGTAAGACGGTGCTTTGCGTAGCTCTCCTTAGGAAATGGGCAGGAAAAATTAAGATACAGCCTTTCAACTGTATGCGGACGGAACAGATGATGCAGATATTCCGCCTGACCAAGGCAGAAGCGGACATTCTTCATGCCACTTTCCATAAGCATCTCCGCACCTGTAACGATGACGTTAGGCGTCTTTTCGATGGCTATGTAGTTTATATCGGGATTGCGCTTTGCAAGCTCGATTATAAACTGACCCTTACCGCAACCTATCTCAAGATGCAACGGATTGTCGTTGCCGAACACTCTCATGCTATCAAAGAAAAGCTCGTCCTTAAGAGGATCCTCCGCAAACTCGTTCTGATTCTGCATATAGATCATGACCTCGGCGCAGGCGGCAAGCCTGTCCTCAAGGTGCTTCTTCTTTCTCATTCTCATAGATATACCTCTTTATCGTCAGATATAAGACTTTATTTCATATACATAAAAAGTCTCATTTTACCGTAATATATTACCACAAACCGACCAAAAAGTCAATATTTGTTGTGTAATGCCAGAACACTATCCGGACAACGTTACAGCGAAGCTGCTTTTTAAATCCGTAAGCGAAGAGCACATTTCCCTTTACGTGAATTTTCATGGTTTCGCAAATCGGAATCGAGGTAGCATATTTCATCTGTTTTTGCGAATCAAAACTCCGACTTTGGAAAGAAAGGATGAACGATCCGCCCACAAGGGCGCACCTCTTTTGTCAGTCCTATTTTCTCATTTATATATACTCTCCAAATTATACGTTAAAAAATTCTCAAATTCATCAAAAAAACACTTGCAAAAAATATAGAAATATAGTACAATATATTTTGTAGGCGACATGCCTTAGTATGTTCAATATTATTTCATTATGAAAGGATACAATACAATGAGCAAGCTGAACAAGAAACACGTAGAAGACCTCGCAGTAAAGGGCAAGAAGGTTCTCGTAAGAGTTGACTTCAACGTTCCCATGAAGGAAGGCAAGATCACCAACGATAACAGAATCGTTGCTGCACTTCCCACCATCAACAAGCTGGTTGAGAACGGCGCTAAGATCGTACTCTGCTCTCACCTGGGCAAGCCGAAGAACGGCCCCGAGGACAAGTTCTCCCTCAAGGCTGCTGCTGACAGACTCGCAGAGCTGGTTAGCACAAAGGTTACCTTCGCTAAGGATGACACAGTTGTAGGCGACAACGCTAAGGCTGCTGTTGCTGCTATGAACGACGGCGAGATCGTTGTTCTTGAGAACACACGTTTCCGTGGCGCAGAGGAAACAAAGAACGGTGAGGAGTTCGCTAAGGAGCTCGGTGCTCTCGTTGACGGTGAGTTCTTCGTAATGGACGCTTTCGGCTCCGCTCACAGAGCGCACGCTTCCACAGCAGGCGTTACAAAGTTCGTTAAGGAGACAGCAGTAGGCTACCTGATGAACAAGGAGATCGACTTCCTCGGCAACGCAGTTGAGGATCCCGTTCGTCCCTTCGTTGCTATCCTCGGCGGCGCTAAGGTTGCTGACAAGCTGAACGTTATCTCCAACCTGCTCGACAAGTGCGATACACTGATCATCGGCGGCGGTATGGCTTATACATTCCTCAAGGCTAAGGGCTACGAGGTTGGTACTTCTCTCGTTGACGATGAGAAGATCGACTACTGCAAGGAGATGATCGCTAAGGCAGAGAAGAACGGCAAGAAGCTGCTCCTGCCAATCGATACAACCATCACAAAGAGCTTCCCCGATCCTATCGACGCTGAGGTTGAGGTTTCCGTTGTTGATTCCGACAAGATCCCCGCAGACATGATGGGTCTGGACATCGGTCCCAAGACAATGGAGCTGTTCGCTAACGAGGCTAAGGCAGCTAAGACTGTTGTTTGGAACGGTCCTATGGGCGTATTTGAGAACCCCATCCTTGCAAAGGGTACTATCGCTGTTGCTAAGGGTCTCGCAGAGGCTGAGGCTACAACAATCATCGGCGGCGGCGACTCCGCAGCTGCTGTTGTACAGCTTGGCTACGCTGACAAGATGAGCCACATCTCCACAGGCGGCGGTGCTTCTCTCGAGTACCTCGAGGGTAAGGTTCTGCCCGGCATCGACGTTATCCAGGACAAGTAATTCTTAAATCCTAAAACAGATAGGGCAGAGCGATCTGCCCTATTCTTTGAGGTGGACTATGAACATCGTCAACGAAAAACTATCGCTGATAAGTGAATGCAACTCCGAAGATCTCCGTATTGAGCGCAGCAGACTATGCTGCGATGTGGAGGAGAGTACGATGGAAGGCTCTGTGTTCAAACGCACTCAGCTGTGCGGCGCAGGTTTCATCGAAAACGATATGCACGGCATAGGATTACAGCAGTGCGATCTCCACGGCGCAGGCATTGAAAGATGCGACCTCACAGGTGCGGCGCTTGTCAGCTGCAAGCTTGACGGAATGACGATAGACGGTATCAATGTTCAGGAAATGATGACATTTTATAAAAACAACTTCAAAAAGGAGAATACAACAATGAATAAGGCAACAAGAAAAGCAATAATCGCAGGCAACTGGAAGATGAACAAGACACGTCCCGAGGCTAAGGCTCTTCTGGACGAGCTCAAGGGCATGGTAGCTGACGTTAAGTCCGTTGAGATCGTGGCTTGCGTTCCTTTCACAAACCTTGAGACAGCTCTCGCTGCTACTGAGGGCACAAACATCAAGATCGGCGCTGAGAACTGCCACTTCGAGAAGAGCGGCGCTTTCACAGGCGAGATCTCCGCTGATATGCTCGCAGAGATGGGCGTTGAGTACGTTGTACTCGGTCACTCCGAGCGTCGTCAGTACTTCGCTGAGACAGACGAGACCGTAAACAAGAGAACAAAGGCTGCCCTCGCTGCAGGTCTTAAGCCCATCGTTTGCGTTGGCGAGCTTCTCTGGGAGCGTGAGTGCAACATCACTGAGGAGGTTATCGCTCGTCAGATCAAGCTTGACTTCTTCGGCATCGAGGCTGAAGATCTCAAGAAGTGCGTTATCGCTTACGAGCCTGTATGGGCAATCGGCACAGGCAAGACCGCTACTGCTGATCAGGCTGAGGAGGTCTGCGCATTCATCCGTGCTACACTCGCTAAGCTGTATGGCGCTGAGGTCGCAGAGGCTATCACTATCCAGTACGGTGGCTCTATGAACGCTGCAAACGCTGCTGAGCTGGTTTCCAAGACCAACGTTGACGGCGGTCTCATCGGCGGTGCTTCTCTCAAGGCTGCTGACTTCACAACCATCATCAAGGCTGCTGAGGTGGGCTGATAACATATATTTCAAGATTCACTCAGCCGTCTAAATCTTTGATTTGGGAAACGACGTGTGGTTCTTATAATATTTGTTTTTCGTAGGGACACGGCTTGCCGTGTCCTGTATGAGCATGGTTTTTGTGGACACGGCAAGCCGTGTCCCTACATGTTTATAAAAATGAGCAAATCATGAATTTGCTCATTCATGATTTACGATAAGGAGATACAAAACATGGCTAAACCCGTATTATTAGTAGTAATGGACGGTATCGGCTTTTCCAAGACAGGTCTTGGCGACGCTGTTACCGAGGCATACACTCCCACTCTGGACTGGATGATGGAGAACTGCCCTATGGCAAGACTTAAGGCTCACGGCGATGCTGTGGGACTTCCCACTGATGACGACATGGGTAACTCAGAGGTAGGTCACAACGCACTCGGTTGCGGTCAGATCTACTCTCAGGGTGCAAAGCTCGTAAACGAGTCCATCGAGAGCGGCAAGATGTACGACTCCCCCGCATGGCAGGAGCTTGCAAAGAACGCAAAGGACAAAAACAGCACAATGCACTTTATCGGTCTGCTGTCCGATGGTAACGTTCACTCCAACATCAGCCACCTTATCAATATGGTAAAGCGTGCAAAGGCTGACGGCGTAAGCAAGGTAAGAGTACACGCTCTCCTTGACGGCCGTGATGTTCCCCCTCTGACAGGCGGACAATATATCAAGCAGCTTGAGGATGTTTTTGCAGAGCTTAATGACGCTTCCTTTGACGCACGCATCGCTTCCGGCGGTGGTCGTATGAAGATCACCATGGACCGTTACCAGGCTGACTGGCCCATGGTTGAGCGTGGCTGGGCTACACACGTTAAGGGCGAGGGCAGACAGTTTGCTTCCGCTATTGAGGCATTCGACACTCTTGTTGCCGAGACAGGCGTTGCATCTGACCAGGATCTGCCTGCATTCGTTATCGCAGAGAACGGCGAGCCTGTCGGCAAGATCGTTGACGGCGACTCCGTTATCCTGTTCAACTTCCGTGGCGACCGTGCTATCGAGATGTCTATGGCATTCGATATGGACGAGTTCAACTACTTCGACAGAGGCGCAAAGCTTGACGTTTGCTACGCAGGTATGCTCCAGTATGACGGCGACCTCAAGCTTCCCGCACGCTTCCTCGTAAATCCTCCCGAGATCACAAACACACTTTCCGAGGTGTTTGTAAACGCAGGTCTGAAGCAGTACGCTATCTCCGAGACACAGAAGTATGGTCACGTTACTTACTTCTGGAACGGAAACAAGAGCGGCAAGTTCAGCGAGGAGCTGGAAGAATATGTTGAGATCCCCTCTGACAATGTAAGCTTCGATCAGCGTCCCTGGATGAAGAGCGCAGAGATCGTAGACGCTCTCATCGAGGCTATCAAGAGCAAGAAATATGACTTCCTGCGCTGCAACTTCCCCAACGGCGACATGGTAGGTCACACAGGCTCCATGCAGGCAACAATGATCGGTGTTGAGTCCGTTGATATCGGTCTTGCACGTCTTAAGGATGTCTGCGACGAGTACGGTGTAACAATGCTGGTTACCGCTGACCACGGCAACGCTGACGAGATGCTGGAGAAGAACAAGAAGGGTGAAGTGAATGTAAGAACGGCTCACTCCCTGAACCCTGTTCCTTTCATCATCTACGACAAGGATGTTAAATACACCATCAAGGATGGCAGCTACGGTCTTGCAAACGTTGCTCCCACAGTTGTAAAGATGTTCGGTCTTAACGCTCCCGAGTGCTGGGAAGACAGCATGATCTGATAATATGCGACTTCTCAGTGAATAGTCGCTGCTGTAAAAAGATTAGACCCGTGATATTTTCACGGGTCTTTCTGTTGCCAAAGGATAATTGGCGCTTCAACAAATATCACACTATGCTTGATAATAGCATTGATAAGGTGTATAATGTATAACAGTTAGTCTATTCTAATTGCAAAGGAATAGCCACTAGTATTAAACCACAGGAGGAAGATATATGGGCTGCAAGTGTGAAGAAAAATTCGCAAACCACGACCTTGTGGAGTGTATAACCTCAGCACTGGATGCAAGGGACCCATACACCGGCGACCACTCACGCAGAGTCAGCGATATGGCGTGTTTTCTTAGCAGAAAGCTGGGCATGACCGAGGATGAGGTGCAGGAGATACACATTGCAGGACATCTGCACGACATAGGAAAGATAGGTATACCTGACCGTGTACTGCTTAAAGAAGGAAAGCTTGACGATGAGGAATGGATGCTCATGAAGAAGCATCCCGAAATAGGCTCAGAAATCATGTCCAAATCAGAGGAATTTTCTCGTATTGCCGCTATTCTTCTTCACCACCACGAGCGGTGGGACGGCAAAGGCTATCCATTCGGAGCAAAGGGCGAGGAAATACCCCTTGGCGCAAGAATAATCGCCGTGTGCGACTCAATAGACGCAATGATGTCAAGGCGCTCCTACCGCAACGCACTATCCTCCGAAGTGTGCCGCTGCGAGATAGAAAAGAACATCGGCATCATGTACGACCCAACCGTAGCAAAGATCGCCCTTGAAAACTGGGAGAAGCTGACAGAAGATTACAAGCATCTCAGCTGCAAATGCTGCAGCGCTCACTGATCCTCAAACAACACCATCAAAGCCTGAAATGAATTCTAAGCTTTTCAGGCTTTTTTTACAATCAGAAAACATAGGATATGTTAGAAGTGTATTTTTGCCGAGTTTATCAGTGCCCATGCCTTTACATATCATAAACCTGACCGCATCATTATATTGCACTACTTCTGATAGAAAAAACGACCCGTGAAAAGTTCACGGGTCGTATACTTTTACAGATACTACGTTTCAGCGAAGTTATTCGGTCATTCTGTCTTGAAACGCTCAACCTGATTTGCAAGCGAGATAGCCAGATTTGAAAGCTGCTCGCTGGATGCAGCAGACTCTTCCGCTGTGGCGGTGGTGGTGTGCATTCCTGCGTCAATACGGTTCATTCCCACTGTTATCTGCTCTACCGCAACGTTCTGCTCATTTGCAGCTGTTACGATGTCCTCCATGTAGCTTGCGACCTCGTTGACATCAGCAGCGATGGTCTTGATGGAGTTCTCAGCCCTGTCAGCGATCTCAGTACCCTGCTTAACGGCATTGATGGTATCGTTGATAAGAACGGAGGTCTGCTTAACTGCATCAGCAGACATATTCGCAAGGTTGCCGACCTCCTCCGCAACTACGGAGAAGCCACGGCCTGCCTCACCTGCTCTTGCAGCCTCGATAGAAGCGTTGAGGGCAAGGATATTTGTCTGGAATGCGATGTTGTCAATAGTCTTGATGATAGCGCTGATAGCATTGGATCTCTCACGGATGTTCTCGATAGCTGCAAGCAGCTCCTTCATCATGTCTGCACCACGCTGTGCGTTATCGTTAGCCTCGTTTGTGATGCCAAGTACCTTCTGGGATACCTGAGCGGTAGCGTTAGCCTTATCTGTAATACCGCCGATAGTGGACAGGATCTCATCGACTGCCTCAGCCTCCTTGGTGGCTGTATCGGACAGATGCTTGGAGCCGTCTGCAACCTGAGCAGCACCCGACTTAAACGTGTCAACGCTGTCCTTAACGGCAGTAAAGGATTCGTTGAGGGAGCTTGTGATCTGCTCCAATGACTCGCCGAGAGCAACGAAGTCGCCCTTATACTCGATAGAAGACTTTGCTGTAAGATTGCCGGAAGCGATCTCGGCAAGCACTGCCTTGATATCGGATATGTACTTGTTAAGCTCGGTGATCGTGTCGCTGAGCGAATCTGTAAGTACCTTTGTCTCATCCTTAGGAGCATTGATGGAAAACTCTGTGGAGATGTCGCCCTCGGACAGCTTCTTGAGTCTGCCTGCTGTAACTGTGATAGGCTTGGATATCTTATTAGACACGCCGATAGCGATCGCAACAGTCACAACGATAACGATAAGAGAAATAACAAGAGATACCACAAGGCTTATGATGATATCGGAAACAACAGTATTGTAATTAAGGCTTACTGCGATTGTCCAGCCGTCTGTAAGCTCGATCGGGCTGTAAGCCGCAAGATACTCAGTACCGTTGGAGTTATAGCGGATGGTGCCGGCCTCGTTGGACATCATAGCGTTTGCGAGGGATGCAAGACCACCGTCTGCATTGTCCTTGTAGGTAACAGACTCCATGACCAGCGACATATCGGAAGCGCCGACAACTACACCGTGCTTATCAAGAACGACAACGTTATTACCCTCAGAGATGCTGTCCAGACCCTCGGAGAACTCCTCGGGCTTGACACCGCCTGTGATAACACCTGAGAAGTTTTCGTTGAGGAACTTTGCCGCAAGTATCATTACGAAGTCGTCAGCGGCGTCTGTATCAGACATACGTCTCACAAGAGGAGAAGACAGTGTATTCAGACCGCCGAGAGCACGCTGGAAGTACTCACGGTCAGCAATATTTGTTTTAACCAGTGTCTCGCCCTGCTTATCCGCAAGGTCAAGCCACTTGAACATGGTAGCACTTGCCGCCTGGGTCATAGCCATCTTACGTGTGCCTATTTCAAGATTGGGATTTGTGGCATTGGTAACGGATGGATTGGACTTTACGCTGTTGAGCTGCGTAAACAGTGCGTCAAGCTTTGTGTTGATCGTGGTCTGGTAGGATGTAACCAGCGCCTGAGCCTGCTCGGTATAAGAATTATTGTAAGAGTTTATCGTACTGAAGATGGAATATGCTTGTAATACGATGACTGAAGCAACAACGCTCAGTACGGTAAGCTTCAAGATCCTGTTCTTGATCTTGGTGCTGCCCTTTTCAAGCTTGATGCCGCTGTCATCACTCTTGAACAGGTTTTTAATGAAAGCGACAGGCGCAAACTTCTTCTTTTTAACGGGCTTTTCAGCCTGAACCTCAGAGACCACATCATCTGCGGCAGCTGTCTCGGCGGTAATCTCCTCTGCCACATCAGCTACATCAGCAATGACATCCGCCTCTTGAGCTACGGCATCGGTAGCAATATTATCCACAACAGTGTCCTCTGCAATGACATCGGCAACAGTAGCTTCTGTTGCGGATGATGTCTGCTCTTCTGCGGCAGGCTCTGACACTTTGGCAGGGATATCCTCTGCTTTTTCAACAGGTTTTTCCGCCTTTTTGGTTTCAGACTTCTTGCCCCATCCCTTGAAGGACTTCTTTTCGGACTTTTCGGCTTTCTCTGTCTTTTCGGCTTTCTCTGTCTTTTCGGATTTGTCAGCCTTTTCAACCTTTTCAGTCCTAGCAGGTTTTTCAGCCTTTTCGGGCTTTTCGATCTTTGCAGGCCCCTCAGCAGAAGCGATATCTGTCTTTATGGCTCTGATGCCGGAGACCTCGTCATCCATGGCATACTTATCATCGTATGCAGCAGGAGTGGCGATGTTCTTTGCTTTATCCTCCGACATATCGGGATTAAATTTTTTCTTCATAAGGGGTAAGACCTCCCAAGAATTTTTATATAATTATGCTTATTATATATAATAGCATTTTCTATCAATTATTTCAAGTGGATAAAAGTATTTTTGTTGATTTGCAACAAAAAACCTCCTCTCCAACTGTCGAATAAAACGTTATTATTCCGAGACAGCTATATAATAAGTATATCTACATAAAAAATGCACCCGAAAAATACCGTTTTCGGGTGCATTTCCTATCTATCGTGCTCTGTAAGCCTGCCCGTAGTATATCCGAGCTCGACTATTGTCTTTCTGATAATAAGCTCGGCAAGAGGCTTTTCGGAGCGTATCTCGGCGGTGCCTGCCTTAAGATCCACCCTTGCGCTGATGCCCTGCTGACGGTTGAAGCCGTTCTCCACACGGATGGCGCATTTTTCGCAGCTCATACCGTCGACTTCGACCGTATAATGATACGACATATCGCCCTGCTGTGCCATGATGCGCTTCTCCTTGTCGGCACCCGTGCCGCAGCAGCCCTTTGAGAGTTTCTTTACGTAGCTTATCACAGCAACTGCGCATATCGCCGCGATAACGACGATAACTAAGGCTGTGCCTGTCCATTCGGGCATATCCTACCTCCCAGTGCGTAGCGCACGAGCTTATCCACAGTTTCCTCCGAAATATCCGTGACCATCGTTACCGAGTCCGCCTCCGCCGTATCGGCTGGGATGCCCACACGCTTTTCAAGGAAATCGCACAGCACCACCTGGCTTGTATAAAGCATGTTCGCCGCCTTTATACCCTGCTCCGTAAGCGTTATACTGCCGTAGGGAGCCTTTTCGATGTAGCCGTCGTCAATAAGCCGTCGGGACATCTTAGCGGTGCTTGCCTTGCTGACTCCCAGCAGGTCGGATACCTCGGTGGAGCGCACACGCATACCGTTATTTCCCAGCCTGTATATGGCCAGAAGATACTTCTTCTGTGTGTCTGTCAGCATTTTTTCTCCGTTTTTTCGTCATGCTGTGCGTGGCACAGCCCCGCATTGGGACAGCCCGAGCATCCTCCGCCGCAGGAGGATCTCCCCTGCTTTTTGTCCGATATCATCTTCCATGCCGCCAGCGCAAGCACCGCCAGCACCAGAAGCCCTACAACTATTGTACCGATGTTGTTTACGATAAACTCAGGCATTACCACACCTCCTCATGCGGGAACAGTGGGACGTCATCAGCCGCCCCACGCCCGTGTAAGCTTACTTTACCTTTACTTTCTTTGTGAGCTTTGTGCTCTCTGTATAGGGTCTGAACAGCTGGAAGCAAATACCTGCAAGCACAAGCACTGCAAAGATCAGACCGATAACGTTCACAGCACCTGTGAACAGCAGACCGAACTGGTATACGATAAGGGAGATCGCATAAGCGAATACGCACTGATATGTGATGGCGAATGCGGTCCACTTTGCGTTGTTCATCTCACGTCTGATAGCGCCCATAGCCGCAAAGCAGGGTGCACACAACAGGTTGAAGATAAGGAACGAATAGCCTGCAAGCTGAGTCATGCCCATGAAGTCGGTAACGCCGAATACCGCAACTACCTCCTCCTTTGCAACAAGACCCATGATGGTAGCCACTGCCGCAGTAGGCTCGCCAAAGCCGAGAGGCGCGAACAGCCAGCAGATAGCGCCGCCGATCATATCAAGGATGCTTACGAAGCCCTCGCCGCCCTCAAGGGACATACCGAAACCGCCGTCGGGAAGCTGACCGAACACTGCGCCTGCCCAGAGGATAACAGTGGACAACAGGATGATCGTGCCTGCCTTTTTGATAAAGGACCAGCCACGCTCCCACATGGAACGAAGAACTGTGCCGACAGTGGGCAGATGATATGCAGGAAGCTCCATTACAAAGGGAGCGGGGTCGCCTGCGAACATCTTTGTTTTCTTGAGCATGATACCGCTGACGATGATAGCGGCACAGCCGATGAAGAACGCACTGGGAGCCACCCACCACGCATTTCCGAACAGTGCGCCTGCGATAAGCGCGATGATGGGCATCTTTGCACCGCAGGGGATGAATGTTGTGGTCATGATGGTCATGCGGCGGTCACGCTCGTTCTCGATGGTACGGGATGCCATGATACCGGGAACGCCACAGCCTACGCCTACCAGCATGGGAATAAAGGACTTGCCCGAAAGACCGAACTTTCTGAATATCCTGTCCATAACAAACGCAACACGTGCCATGTAGCCGCAGGACTCCAGGAAGCCCAGCAGGATGAACAGTACGAGTATCTGCGGAACAAAGCCGAGAACTCCGCCAACACCTGCGATGATACCGTCAAGCACAAGGCTCTTGAGCCAGTCGGCACAGCCGATGGCGTCAAGTCCCTGCTCTGCCAGCACGGGAACACCGGGTACCCATACGCCGTAGGCGTCGGGAGAGGGCATATCCTCGCTTTCGATAGCCTCGTCAACAAGTGCGCCTACGTCAAAGCCTGCCTTGGCGAGGGCGTCGCCGTAGCTTCCGTAAGCCTCCTCAAAGCCGCCGAAGTCAGCCTCCTCAACTACGCCGAGTATCTCATCTGCGCCCACTACCTCAGCGTCAGCGGCAGACTGTACAAGTGCTGTAAGCCCCTCGGAGAAGATGTTCTCCTCAGCATAGGCGGAAACAGCGTCCTCATACTCGCTTGCACCGATATTGAACAGGTGGAAACCGTCACCGAACAGGCCGTCATTGGTCCAGTCCGTTACCCATGTACCCACCGTTGTAACTGCGATGTAGTAAACAAGGAACATTATCACTGCAAAGATAGGCAGTGCAAGGATACGGTTTGTAACTATCTTGTCTATCTTATCGGAGGTTGTAAGACCGCCCTTGTTCTTTTTCTTGTAACAACCCTTGAGGATGTTTGCTATGTAGATGTAACGCTCGTTGGTGATGATGCTCTCGCTGTCATCGTCCATCTCCTCCTCGGCAGCGGCGATGTCCTTTTCTATATGCTCCATCTTCGCTGCGGGGATGTTCAGTATCTCCAGCACCTTTTCGTCACGCTCGAATATCTTGATGGCGTACCATCTCTGCTGCTCCTCGGGGATGTCGTGCAGGAACGCCTCCTCGATATGGGCGATGGCGTGCTCCACGGCACCGCTGAAGTTGTGCTGGGGTCGCATGGGCTTTTCGTTCTTTGCGGCTGCCACAGCCTTTTCAGCAGCCTCGGTGATGCCTGTGCCCTTAAGGGCGGATATCTCGCACACCTCACAGCCAAGCTGCTTTGAAAGCTGCGCTATGTCTATCCTGTCACCGTTCTTCTTCACGATGTCCATCATGTTGATGGCAACCACAACGGGGATGCCTATCTCAACAAGCTGGGTGGTGAGGTACAGGTTTCTTTCAAGGTTGGTACCGTCGATTATATTGAGGATAGCCTCGGGACGCTCGCCGATAAGGTAGTTTCTTGCGACCACCTCCTCGAGAGTGTAGGGGGACAGCGAGTAGATACCGGGAAGGTCTGTTATTATAACATCCTTTTCGCCCTTAAGCCTGCCCTCTTTCTTTTCGACAGTAACACCGGGCCAGTTACCTACGTACTGGTTGGAGCCTGTCAGCGCATTGAAAAGCGTGGTTTTGCCGCAGTTTGGGTTGCCGGCAAGTGCAATTCTGATCTCCATGTCGTTCTCCTTAATGTTGTTAGCCTCTTCTAACTCCAAGGCCGATGTTATCCGCCCCATAAGGGACGGTTTGTTTGCGAAAATGCTCTTTTATTCTACCTCGATCATCTCTGCGTCAGCCTTTCTGAGAGAAAGCTCATATCCACGCACCGTGACCTCGATGGGATCTCCGAGGGGAGCCACCTTGCGCACGAATACCTCTGCGCCCTTTGTGATACCCATGTCCATGATCCTGCGCTTTACTGCGCCCTCGCCGTTCAGCTTCTTCACTGTAACGGTCTCGCCGATCCTGACATCCTTTAAAGTTGCCATATATGTTACCTCCTTATTGATCACTGTATCATGATCACACCATGATCTTCATAGCCATTTCTTTGGAAACGGCGACACGTGCTTCTTTTACATTCACTATCATATTGCCTGCGATCTCGTTGATAACGATCACAGAGCCTCCCGCAACGAAACCGAGGCTTTCGAGGAACTTGCGGGTCTCGGGACTGCCGCCCACCTTTTTTATAATGTTTTCTTCACCGATATTAGCCATTGTAAGGGGCATCATGAGAAACCTCCGTATATGTAAGGATTAGAATACTCTAACCATTGTCGAAATTATACAGGTTAGCAACACCTAACCCATTAATATAATACCTTTTTTACCTCGAAAAGTCAAGAGGTTATCCGAAAAAAAGCAAAGCGTGAGTAATTTTCTACAAAATCAGTTAGTTAAAGCTTACTCCCAACAAAAGTTTTGGCGATTATGCACAAAAATCATAAAGCTATATTGCCAAATAAATCAAGCGCTAAATCAAATCCGCCCCTGACTTTTTAATAAGGGGCGGAAAACTTTATTTTTTTCTTGCTGCAAATAGTAGCTTGTCGCTGGTCTCGCACGGCGCATTATGTGTGAGGTACTCATACACCGCCTCGACTTCAAAGCCAGCCTCGGAAAGCAACTCCGAAATATGGTCTTTCGGGAGTGCGATCTCACGAAAGCTTTCAAAGCCTCTGTCATAGCTTCCGTCCTCGTTTTCGTAAAACAAGTCAAGCTCTATGCCTACGCTGTTATCCTCTTTACAGAACTCGTTCTGCCACACACAGTAAACGCCGTCCACATCATATACAAAAGTATTGTCAGCCAGTATCTCACGATGTTTAAATACTGTGTTCACATCAAACAGGAAAAGACCATCCTCATTCATATTCTGCGCTGTCTGTCTGAAGCAGGCGAGTATATCCTCCGCACTGTCAAGATGATTGATGCTGTCAAGAGTAGACACCGCAATATCAACAGCACCGTAAAGCTCGGTCTCGGTCATACTCTGGCAGATATAGCGAATATTCTCGTCGCACAGCTTTGACACAGCGACAGTAAGCATCTCCTGAGAAGCATCGGAAGCTATGATATCATACCCCAGCGCCGCAAGCCGCATTGTAAGATTGCCCGTACCACAGCCCATATCCAGCAGATATTTTCCAGGGGCACCAAGCTCTCCGATAATGCCGTGATAATACTCAGCTATATCGTCATAAGGGACATTTTCCGTAAGCAGATCATAGACATCAGCAAATTCGCCGTATCCGGACATTATTCCTTATCTTCCTTGAGTCTGTCGAATACGATCTTATAGCCGCCCGCAGCCTGATAATTGAGCGTCTTGTTAACACGGCTGATAGTGGCGGTGCTTGCGCCTGTCTGCTTTACGATCTCATTATAAACACAATCGCCTGTCAGCAGCTTTGCAACGTGAAGCCTCTGGGAGATAGCCTTCAGCTCCTGCGGAGTACAGAGATCCTCAAAAAAAGCATAACACTCGTCAACTGACTTGAGAGTAAGGATCGCCTCAAACAGATAATCCATATTTTCGTCTTTGATCATAGGTGATACCTCCATGGTCGTATGTGCGGCAACGGAATACCTGCGCACATTGAACTGCAATATTTTCTTAAGCTATATTTTATCATAATAAAGCAGAAAAGTCAATAGCAATTTCAAACTTTACAGCATTGATTTGAACAACTCTATTCGTCCGCCATAAGATATCCCACTCCTGACACGGTTATGATATATCTCGGATGTGAAGTATTCTTTTCTATTTTTCGCCTTATATTCGCCATATTTACACGGAGTATCTGATTGTCCGACTGCGCATTCGGCCCCCAAAGCTGCCTGATTATATAATCATAGGACAGCACCTTCCCGGCAAATTTACCTAACAGCGCCACTATCCTGAATTCGTTCTGTGTGAGAAGCGCATCCTTTCCTGCAACATACGCACGATATCTGTCATAGTCAATAACAAGACTGCCTACCTGATACCGACTTGAATGAACACCATCTTTTGCAGCTCCGTCACTGACATGATCTCTTAAAGCTATCTTGATCCTTGACATCAGCTCTGTCATACCGTATGGCCTGAAAATGCAGTCATTTGCACCTATTTCAAGCGCCCTGTCGATCTCACGCTCGTCAGCTTCCGAAACAAGCCATATCACCGGTACACACGACCAGCTTCGCAGCATCCGCAGTACCGACAATCCGTCCTCATCCGCAAGCACGGACGACAGCAGTACAAGATCAGGACAATGAGATTCTGCTATCTCCTTAGCCATCCTGCCGTTATGTACCGCAATAACATCATATCCTCTTGCAACCAATTCATTTTCAAGCGCCACACGAATATCATGGTCGCTCTCTGCCAGTAAAATCTTTCTTTTAAACATATAATTTTCCCCAAATAGTAAAATTCAAAAACAATAGCATTTTATCACATAATCCCTGCGTTTTCAATAAAAAAATTTTTATTCCGACATAATTTGTGACTCTTTTTCGCTATACCATAACTTAAAGTCAAAACGTTTTTTTGGTGAAATTGCACATGAAAATCGGAAGAGGTCAAGCCATAAACATAGTAAAAAAGAAAGGCAGATCTGTAATGGGTATGATAAATTTGATAAATGATATCGTATGGGGCACACCTGCTCTTGTAATGATGCTTTCAGCAGGAATATTGTTTACAGCAGGGACAGGATTCTTTCAATTCAGGCATCCGATACACTGGCTTAAATGCACAGTGTTTTCCTCGTCCAAAAATCACAGCAGCCAAAACTCTCTTTCCCAGTTTGAAGCTATGTCATCGGCACTCGCCGCAACACTGGGCACAGGAAATATCGCAGGCGTCTCTGCCGCACTTGCTTCGGGCGGAGCAGGAGCAGTGTTCTGGATGTGGATATCTGCGCTGTTCGGGACAATGACAGGCTTCGCTGAAAACGTCCTCGGTATTTATTACAGGAGATCCGATGAAAAAGGAAAATGGCACGGAGGCGCTATGTGCTACATAGAGGGCGGTCTTTCGGAAAAGCGATACACAAGGCTGCTCGCAAAGCCGCTCGCCGTGCTTTTTGCGGTGCTGTGTGTACTCTCCGCCTTTGGAATGGGCAACATGGTACAGATGAACTCTGCTGCAGGTGCTTTACAAAACAGCTTCTCGATACCGCCGATAATAACGGGAGTATCGCTGGCAGCTGCCGAAGCTTTTATTATATTTGGCGGCGCCAAAAAAACAGGCAGCGTGACAGCAAAGCTGGTGCCGTTCATGTCAGGCTTTTATATACTTGGCTCGCTGTGGCTGATAGCGGAAAATATTACACGACTGCCTGGGGTCTTCGGAGCGATATTTGAAGGGGCTTTCGGTATCGATGCTGTGGGTGGTGGCATAAGCGGCTATCTGATAAAACAGGCAATCTCAATAGGCTTTCGTCGAGGCATTTTTTCCAACGAGGCAGGTCTCGGCACATCAGTGGCAGCGCACGCCGCAGCTGAGGTCACAGAGCCTTGCGTGCAGGGAATGTGGAGCATATTTGAAGTATTTTTCGATACCATCGTAATGTGTTCTCTCACTGCCGTAGTGCTGCTTGCTGCCCCCTGCACCGCACCCACGGCAGAAGAAGCATTTGCAAGCGTCTCGACCCGGCCTCAGTATTTCAGGCTTACAGAGAGCGACGGTATAATAACAAGCGGTGCGCCGATGATATCGACCCTATCACCTACCGAGGAAATAAGCTTCCGCACGGTATATAAAACAAGCTTTGATATGGGAATATCACGCAGCGGTAATACTTTTTCAAACCTTATGTGTATACAGGGCATACAGCGCACAGACAGCGCAGGGCGGCCCGAATTTCTTGACGCTGACAAGAAAGTTCCGCTTATCGACAGCGTAATAATATCCGAGGTAAACGGCGCACAGCTCGCCGCATACGCCTTCTCTCAGACATTCGGCAATGCGGCAGGTATGCTTCTGGCAGCCGCAGTGACGATGTTCGCTTTTTCAACCGTGCTTGGCTGGAGTGGCTTTGGCTCACAGGCGGCTGTTTACATTTTCGGAAACAAAGCAGAAAAACCGTTCAAATGGATTTTCATTATCGTAACGGCGATAGGTGCGGTGATAGATTTTTCTGCAGCCTGGAGCATATCCGACATGATAAACGGTCTTATGGCGATACCAAATCTTATCGCCCTGTTTTTGCTGTCACCAAAGGTGTTTGAGATCACACGAAACTATTGCCGCAGGATATTCCATCAAGAGAGTATAAAACCTATGCTGTCAGTATATACAAGTCACTCAAACCGTCACGTTGCCCCGTATAAAAAAGCCGCTCCTGACACAAGTCAAAAACGGCTTTGATTATTTAGGTCACACCTTTTGTATGCGTGCGAAATTTGCCATCAGCTTCTTTGCACCTGCGGCGTCGAAGTTTATTGACAGCATGGTGTCGTTGCCCATACGCTTTGCTTCGGTGACGGTACCCTCACCGAATACGTTGTGACGTACCCTGTCGCCTGCGGCGAACACCTCTCCTGAGGATACGGGCTGCGGGATAACGGGCTTCTTTGCTGCCTGTTCGGCAAGGTAGTTCGGCTTCTGTGGCTTTGTAAAGCCTCCGCTGAAGCCTGCGCCCTCTGTTCTGGGCTTGTCGCCCTTTTTGATGATAAGATCCTCGGGGATCTCACGGATGAACTGGGAGAGCTTGTTGCGCATCGTCTGTCCGTACAGCATACGGTAAGCGGTGTGGGTCACATACAGCATACGCTTTGCTCGTGTTATCGCAACATAGGCAAGACGGCGTTCCTCCTCCATCTCGGAGTTGTCGCCAAGGCTGCGGTAGCTGGGGAAGATGTTGTCCTCTGCACCCACAAGGAACACGGTATCAAACTCAAGACCCTTTGCGCTGTGCATCGTCATAAGGGACACACGGTCGCTCTCGCTGTCGTAGTTATCAAGGTCGGACACCAGCGCCACCTGCTCAAGGAAGTCGGGGAGCGTTACCTCGGGATCCTCCTCCAGCACTGCGAGAGCGTTGGATTTAAGCTCGTTAATATTGTCGATGCGTGCCGCTCCCTCATCGCCGAGGGCTTTCATCGCCTGTATGTAGCCGCTCTTTTCTGCAACAGCGTCGATAAGCTCGTCAAGGCGCAGGGTATCGGCAAGCTCGTCCAGCTCGTCAAAGAGGTTTGCGGCGGCCTTAAGCGCACCTGCCTTGCGTGACAGGGTATCATACTGGGAAGCCTCACGGCACACCTCCAGCGGCGAGATACGCAGTCCCTCAGAGATACGCACTATCTCCTCAACAGTAGCGTCACCGATGCCACGTTTAGGCTCGTTTATCACACGACGGAAGCGCACCACATCGTAGGGATTGTTAAGCAGTGCAAGGTAGGACATGATGTCCTTTATCTCCTTGCGGTCGTAGAAGCGCACACCGCCTACTACCTTGTAAGGAATGCCCGATCTTGCCAGTGCATTCTCAAAGCTTCGGGACTGTGCGTTATTGCGGTACAGCAGTGCGAAATCTGCATAGCTCTTACCCTCTTTGGTGCCCTCAAGGATGGTGTCGGCGATGAATTTTGCCTCGGACATCTCGCTTTCAAACTTGTGGCACTGTATCTTCTCGCCCTTGCCGAGGTCCGACCACAGCGCCTTGTCCTTGCGCTGACGGTTGTTGCGGATGACCTCGTTTGCGGCGTTAAGGATGTTCTCGGTGGAACGGTAGTTCTGCTCAAGTCTGATGACCTCGCAGCCCTTGTACTGCTTCTCAAAGCTGAGGATGTTCTCAATGGTGGCACCACGGAAGCGGTAGATACTCTGGTCGTCGTCACCCACGACGCAGAGGTTGCCGTTGTCGCCTGCAAGGAGCGCAATAAGACGGTACTGTGCAACGTTGGTGTCCTGATACTCGTCCACCATTATGTACTTGTAAAGGTTGCGGTAGTGCTGAAGCACCTCGGGATTTTCCTCAAACAGGCGGACGGTAAGGCAGATGATGTCATCGAAATCCACAGCGTTTGCTGCAACAAGTGCGGACTGATACTCCTTGTAGATATCTGCGGCACGCTTGTCCATGATGTCAAGGGAATTATGCGCAGTCTTTGCGAACTCCTCAGGAGATATCATCTTGTCCTTGCAGCGGGAGATGATGCCCTTGAACACCTTGGGATTGAACACCTTTTCATCGATGCCCTGTTTCTTCATAGCGTCCTTGATTATGCGCTTTGCGTCATCCTCGTCATAGATGGTGAAGCTGCTCTTGTAGCCGAGGTGCTCTATCTCACGGCGCAGGATCTTCACACAAGCCGAGTGGAACGTGGAAGCATTGATCTTCTCCGCACCCTCGCCTATCATGGCGATGAGGCGTGCTTTAAGCTCGCTTGCGGCCTTGTTGGTAAAGGTGATGGCGAGGATGTTCCAGGGATTTATGGGGTTAACGGAAACGATCTCCGCAAGGCGTGCGGCATTCTCGGGGGACTTTTCAAGGGCAGGAAACTCATACAGGAACTGCTCCTCCTCGGCGGTGATGCCACGCACCTCAGTATCGTTGTAGGCGTTTCCGAAGCGCATCATATTAGCGATACGGTTACAAAGCACCGTGGTCTTGCCGCTTCCTGCGCCTGCTATGATAAGCACTGCGCCGTTCACCTTGAACACAGCCTTGCGCTGCATCTCGTTGGTACGGGAAAAGAAGCTGTTCAGCGCATTGCGTTTGAGTGTGGTATAATCCAAAATAATTACCGTCCTTTTGTGATAATGAGGAATGAGAAATTAGTAATGAGGAATTAAGGTGTTCGCTTTGCGAACAGATTTCAATAAATTGCATACGGTATACTGACCTGCAACGTTACGGCGAAGCCGTTTTGAAATCCATCCGACGCAGTCGGATACCGAAATTCCTCATTCCTCACTCCTGATTTCTAATTATTCTGTAACCGTTTCGGTTGCAGTATTTCCGCCTCTTGTTGCGGTGGAGTAATCACCGTCAAGTGCGATAAAGGGGTTTACCTCTGTGCCGATAGCCTGAGGAAGAACACCGTTCCAGTTGCTTATCTTCAGATACTCGATGTAATCGGGGGACTGGGCGATCTGCTCCTGTACCACCTGGATAGCGTAAGCCTCTGCGTCAGCCTGGATCTTCTGGGAGTCAGCCGCTGCCTGTGCTGCGATGACCTGCTGCTTTGCTTCCTCTTCCTTTTCGGCGGTCTTGTTCTGCATCTTGAGAGCGTCCTGTGCTGCGATCACCTTTGCCTGGATAGAAGCCTCGAACGCATCGTCAAAGGACAGGTTCTCGATTGCGAATGCAGTGACGATTATTCCCTGGGGTGCCAGGGTCTCCTTGATACTTGTAAAGATCGAGTTCTGCACATCGGAACGGTTCTGTACCAGCTTTTCAGCCTGCACCTTACCGATCTCGTCCTTGGTTATCTTTGCTACATTGGGGACAAGCAGCTTTGTTTCAACGTTCTGGATACCGATGGTACGGATGATATCGGAAAGCTGTGTGCCGTCGTAATAGTAGTTCACCTTGAGCTGAAGCTCGTTTACTGTCTGGGTGTCGCTTGTGTAGGCGTCCGTCATTACAGAGTAGATCTGCTCACGGGTGTCCACCTGCTGGATCTCCTCAACAAAGGGGATGTGGAAGTTAAGACCTGCGGTGAGATCGCTTGCAACGATCTTTCCAAACTGATACTTAACGCCGATAAAGCCCTCGTTTACAACGGTGAAGCTGTTAAACAGCACCACTGCTGCCAGCACCACAACAAGCACGATTATAACGAGCATACCAATACCCTTGCCGTTGTTTTCATTAGCGTTCTTTTCGGTAGTGAATTTCATTGTTGCCATAATTAAGTCCTTTCTCAGAAAAAGTCCTGCTGTGCGCAGCCACAATGCGCACTGATGTTTTTATGCTCACCCGTGCCTATGCTCGACACGGGACAGCTTATTTATTTTACGGAGTCCACTATCTCGGAGTATCTGTCCTCAAGCTCCACCTGAGGCACCACCGCCCTGCGGCTTATTCCTGCATTGGCGAATGCCTGTGTCAGCATCAGCTTGATACGGTTGACCTGATTTACCTCCGAAGCGCCCGGGTCGAAGTCCACCGCAACGATGTTTGACTCGGGATGCTGTCTGCGAAGCTCGCCGATAACGCCCTTGCCCGTAACATGGTTCGGCAGACACGCAAAGGGCTGCATACATACGATGTTAGGTACACCCTCGTGGATAAGCTCTATCATCTCTGCGCACAGGAACCAGCCCTCGCCTGCGATATTACCGGGAGATACGACAGATCTTACGCTCTCACGCATCTCGAAGATATCTCCGGGACAGCCGAACTTTGTGCCCTTTACCGCCTTGCGGTAGCTGCCCTCCATAAAGCGGATGAGCTTTACAGCGGCATTCTCAGCAAACGCCTTTTTCTTTGACAGATACAGCAGCTCGCTCTTGGTCTTACCGTGGGAGCAAATATAGTAGAAGAAGCCCATGAGGTCAGGTACTATTACCTCGCAGCCCTCGTTCTCGAGAAGTCCAATTATATCGTTGTTTGCGATGGGGTGGAACTTTACAAGGATCTCTCCAACAAGTCCTACCTTAGGCTTCTTTATATCAAGCACGGGGAACTCGGAAAAGTCCTTGACGATATTGCGGACATTCCTGTTGAAGCGGCTCATGGAGAGGGACTTCATCTCCTCACGCAGGAACACTCTCCACTTTTCATACAATGCGTTTGCACTGCCCTTTTCTATCTCGTAGGGACGCACCTTATACAGGCAGCGTGAAAGCACATCGCCGTATACGATGCCCATGAATGCACGGACAGCCATTCCGAGCGACAACTTAAAGCCACTCTGCTTCTCAAGTCCCACCACGTTAAGCGAGATGAGCGGGATGTTCTCGTGGCCTGCGTCCTTGAGTGCTTTTTTCAGCATGCCCACATAGTTTGTAGCACGGCAGGCACCGCCTGTCTGTGTTATCATTACGGATGTATTGTTCAGGTCATACTTTCCGCTGTTGAGTGCGTGGATAAGCTGTCCTACCGTGAGGATAGATGGATAGCACGCATCGTTGTTTACGTACTTAAGGCCCTCGTCCACAACGGATTTGGAGCAGTCTGTAAGTATCACCGCATTGTATCCGCTGTGACGGAATGCTGCCTCCAGCATATCGAAATGGATGGGCGCCATCTGGGGACAGAGGATGGTGTGCTTTTCACGCATCTCCTTGGTGAACTCGGGCTGTCTTACATATCCCACATGGCTCTGCACAGGCTTGAAGTTGTGACGGCGACGCTCCTCAACTACGGAGATAAGCGAGCGTAGTCTTATTCTTGCCGCACCGAGGTTGTTTACCTCGTCTATCTTAAGGCAGGTGTACATCTTGCCGAAGCTGCGAAGTATCTCCTGCACCTGGTCGGTAGTAACAGCGTCAAGACCACAGCCGAAGCTGTTGAGCTGTACAAGCTCCAGACAATCGTGCTTGCCGACAACATGGGCAGCGGCGTAAAGCCTTGTGTGATATACCCACTGGTCAACCACACGGATGGGGCGTACCACCTTTTCAAGATGGGCAACGCAATCCTCTGTAAGCACCGCATAGCCGTAGCCTGTTATCATTTCAGGCAGTCCATGGTTTATCTCGGGGTCGACATGATAGGGGCGGCCTGCAAGGATGATGCCCTGCTTGCCGTTTTCCTCAAGATAACGGAGAGTTTCCTCGCCCTTTTCACGCATCTCAGCCTTGAATACCTCGTCCTCAGTGTAGGCCTTATCAAGCGCCGCCTTTATCTCAGCCTTTGTGAACTTCATATCGGGGAGCGAAGCGGTAAGCTCCTCATAAAGGCGCTCGCCCATTCTCTTCTTGTGGAAGATAGGCAGGAACGGATTCATGAACTTAACGTCCTTGCGAAGCTCAGGAACGGAGTTCCTTATTACCTCGCTGTAGGTAGCAACAACGGGACAGTTATAGTGGTTGTCGCCGCCTGTGATATCCTTCATCTCATAGGGCAGGGATGGGTAGAATATCAGCTTTACGCCATCGTCCACCAGTGCCTGGATGTGACCATGTGCAAGCTTTGCGGGATAGCACACCGACTCGGAGGGCATGGTCTCGATACCACGGTCGTATATTTCACGTGAGGACTTAGGCGACAGCTTTACACTGAATCCAAGCTCTGTAAACAGAGTATGCCAGAACGGATAGTTCTCATACATACCCAGCACACGGGGCAGACCGATGACGCCACGTTTGGCAGTGGATTCAGGCAGACTCTCACGGTCAAACAGCAGGTGGTATTTATAGTCGAACAGGTTAGGGAGCTTTTCCTTACCCGAAACGTTGCCGGCACCACGCTCACAGCGGTTATTGCTTATGTAACGCTTGCCGTCGGGGAATTTGCTGATGGTCAGCAGACAGTTGTTGCTGCACTTTCCGCAGCGGGCAGTGGTCTTTTCCACCTTGAAGCCATCAAGCTTGTCGATAGTAGCGATGGTGCTTCCCTCGCCGTTATCACGCTCAATAGATATCAGCGCACAGCCGTAGGCACCCATAAGCCCCGCCTTGTCGGGACGGATGACATCCTTGCCGCAGATGGACTCAAACGCACGCAGAACGGAGTCGTTCATAAACGTGCCTCCCTGAACGATGATCTTATCGCCCATAGAGGATGTATCACGCAGCTTTATTACCTTGAACAGCGCATTCTTTACAACAGAGTAGGAAAGACCTGCGGAGATATCCGCAACAGTTGCCCCCTCCTTCTGCGCCTGTTTCACACGGGAATTCATAAACACCGTGCAGCGGGAGCCGAGGTCCACGGGATTTTCCGCAGTGAGTCCAAGCTTTGCGAACTCTGCACTTGTCATGCCGAGGGCGTTTGCGAAGTTCTCTATGAAGCTTCCGCAGCCGCTGGAGCACGCCTCATTAAGCAGTATGCTCTCTATCTCGCCGTTCTTCACGGTCATGCACTTCATATCCTGACCGCCGATGTCAAGGATGAACTCTGCACCTGGCAGTATCTTGTCAGCTGCCTTGTAGTGCGCCATTGTTTCTATCTCGCCGAAATCCGCACCGAGAGCCGCCTTGATAAGATGCTCGCCGTAGCCTGTGGTACAGGATTTGGCTATGTAAGCCTCCTCAGGGAGAAGGGAGTATATCTCCTTTAAAATGCCAATTACAGATTTCAGCGGGTCGCCGCCGTTGCCTGCGTAGTAGCTGTAAAGTATCTCGGCATCCTTGTTGAGGAGTACCGCCTTTGTGGTGGTGGAGCCTGCGTCAACGCCGAGGTAGCATGCACCCTTATGTGCTGCGATATCCGCAGTGGGAATAACAGAGCTTGCATGGCGTGACTTGAAGGCTTCAAGCTCCTTATCGTCCTTGAAAAGGGGAGCAAGGCGCTCCACCTCACGTAGCTGGTTGCTTTCAAGCACTGCGGAGTTCTTTACCAGTGTGTCCATATCCGCCTCGTTGCTCTCGTCGGAGAGGGCGCAGCCCATAGCAACGAACAGGTTTGCATTATCGGGGAAGATTATCTGCTCAGGCTTGAGATCCAGCGTTTCGATAAAGCGCTGACGCAGCTCGGACAGGTAATGCAGAGGTCCGCCGAGGAAGGCTACGTTACCCTTGATGGGCTTGCCGCAGGCAAGTCCGCTTATCGTCTGATTGACCACGGACTGGAATACCGAAGCAGCAACGTCGCTGCGCTTTGCACCGTCATTGAGCAGCGGCTGGATATCGCTCTTTGCAAATACGCCGCAGCGGGAGGCGATGGGATATATCGTGGTGTGCTTTTTAGCAAGCTCGTTAAGGCCTCCGATATCTGTGTTGATAAGCGCCGCCATCTGGTCGATGAATGCGCCCGTACCGCCTGCGCAGGTACCGTTCATACGCTGCTCAAGACCTCCTGTAAGGTAGGTTATCTTTGCGTCCTCACCGCCAAGCTCAATAGCAACATCCGTCTGCGGGATAAGCTTACGGATGGCGTTGGTGCCGGCTGCCACCTCCTGCACGAAGGGTATGCCCAGCCACTTTGACACCGAAATACCACCCGAGCCTGTTACTGCTATCATGACACGCTCGCCCTTAAGCTGAGCGCCCGCCTCGGCTATTATCTCCGACACGGTCTTTCGTATATCAGAAAAATGTCTTTTGTACTGACTGTATAACAGCTCGCCCTCGTCACCGATGACAGCAACCTTGACAGTGGTAGAGCCTATATCCAGACCAACACGCTTCACAAAAATCATATCCTTTCCTATTTAAAAGCAATTACTACGATTATATCACAAATGTTGCAAAAATACAAGAGGTAATTAAAACATAATGTGCGGCAACACAAAGAGCCGCCGCACATTATCATCATTCCAGTTCAAAAGCGCCAGTATATAGTCTGTAATACTGTCCCTTTTCCTCGATAAGCTTTTCGTGGCTGCCACGCTCGATTATATGACCGTGATCCAGTACCATGATAACATCGGAATTTTTGACAGTAGACAGTCTGTGTGCGATGACGAATACCGTCCTGCCCATCATAAGTGCGTCCATACCGGCCTGCACTATAGCCTCGGTTCTGGTGTCGATAGAGGAGGTCGCCTCGTCAAGTATCATAACGGGCGGATCTGCTACCGCTGCCCTTGCAATAGAGAGAAGCTGACGCTGCCCCTGTGAAAGTCCGCTGCCGCCGTGCGTGAGGACGGTGTTGTAGCCCTCAGGAAGCATACGGATAAAGCCGTCTGCATTTACAAGCTTTGCTGCCGCAATGCACTCCTCATCGGTGGCATCGGGCTTGCCATAACGCAGGTTATCCATTACCGTACCCGTGAACAGATTTACGTCCTGCAATACCACGCCGAGAGAGCGGCGCAGATCGTCCTTTCTGATCTTGTTGATGTTTATACCGTCATAGCGCACCTTACCATCAGCGATGTCATAGAATCGATTGATAAGGTTCGTGATAGTGGTCTTTCCTGCGCCTGTTGCGCCTACGAAAGCTATCTTTTGTCCCGGCTCGGCGTAGATATCGATGTTATGCAGCACCAGCTTATCCTCGGTATAGCCAAAGTCCACGTCGTCCAGCACCACGTTACCACGGAGCTCTGTATAGGTCACTGTACCGTCGCTGTGGGGGTGCTTCCACGCCCACAGACCTGTGCGCTCATCCGCTTCCACAAGCTTATCCTGATGGTCATACTTTGCGTTTACAAGGGTGACATAGCCCTCGTCCGTCTCGGGCTTCTCGTCAAGTAGCGAGAAGATACGCTGCGCACCTGCCATGGCCATGACAACGGAGTTGAGCTGCTGCGACACCTGTCCGATAGGCCCGATAAAGCTTCTTGTAAGCTGCAGGAACGAAGCAATAGTGCCGAGAGTAAGAACATTGACAGTAAAACAAGCAACATTTGTGATACCGTTTATTGCAAGCAGTCCGCCTGCGATGGCGATTATCACATAAAGGAAGTATCCCATGCAGTTGTTTACCGGCATGAGTATATTGGCGTAGGAGTTAGCCTTGGCAATATCATTTCTGAGGGTCTCGTTCTTTTCTGCAAACTCTGCTTTTGTGGTGTCCTCGTGGCAGAATACCTTGATGACACGCTGACCGTTTATCATCTCCTCGACATAGCCGTTGAGGTCCGCAACGGAGGTCTGTAACCGCATGAAATAGTGACCGCTCTTCTTTGCCACTGTTCCGGTAACAAGGAATATGAGGAACAGGAACGCTATCACGATAAGGGTGAGCCACACGCTCATCGCAAGCATGGAAACGAACACCGAAACTATCGTTATCAGCGAGGAAAGAAACTGCGGAAGCGACTGAGAGAGCATCTGCCTTAACGCATCGGTATCGTTGGTATAGAAGCTCATTACATCGCCGTGGGTGTTGGTATCGAAATACTTTATGGGAAGCTTCTGCATGTGGGAGAACATCTCGTCACGGATATTCTTCATGACTCCCTGGGATATCTCTGCCATCATACGGTTAAAGAACAGCGTGGAGAGGATACCCAGCACGAAGATGATACACATACCGAGAATAGCTGTAAGCAGTCCCGAAAAATCGGGGTCGGTCACTCCCACCATAGGCAGGATGTGGTCATCGATAAGGGTCTTTATGAACAGCGAGGAAGCCACGCCCGCAACGGAGCTTATTACTATGCATATTGCAACGAATATGACCTTTGCACGATAAGGCTTCATATAGCCAATAAGACGTTTGAGTACGCCCTTTTCTATCTTCATGGGAGGTCTTTTACCTGCGGGAGCGTTGTTCAATTTTGTGTTTTTGCTCATTATTCCTCAGCCCCCTTTGTCTGTGACTCGTAGACCTCACGGTAGATGGCATTGCTTTGCAGAAGCTCCTCGTGGGTGCCCATAGCTTCAACAGCGCCATTGTTCATTACGATTATCCTGTCGGCGTCCATGACGCTGGAAACACGCTGTGCGATGATTATTTTTGTGGTGTCGGGTATCTCCTCACGGAAAGCCTTTCTTATCATTGCGTCGGTCTTGGTGTCAACAGCGCTGGTGGAGTCGTCGAGTATCAGTATCTTTGGCTTTTTCAGCAGTGCCCTTGCGATGCAGAGCCTCTGCTTCTGTCCACCCGAAACATTTGCACCACCCTGCTCAATATAGGTGTCATATTTATCGGGGAATCCCTGTATAAATTCGTCGGCACAGGCAAGCTCACAGACGTGCTTCATCTGCTCGTCGGTGGCTTCGGGGTCGCCCCAGCGCAGGTTATCCTTTATCGTGCCCGAGAAGAGCACGTTCTTCTGCAGTACCATCGCAACACTGTTTCTGAGGGCATTGAGGTTATAGTCACGCACGTTCTCGCCGCCGACATACACCTCGCCCTCGGTTGTGTCGTAAAGACGGGGTATCATCTGCACCAGCGTGGATTTTGAGGAGCCTGTGCCGCCGAGGACGCCTATGGTCTCGCCGCTTTTTATCGAGAGATCTATCTTGTTGAGAGCGTTGTTCTCGGCACTTTCGGAGTAGCGGAAGCTCACGTTGCGGAATTCAATGGAGCCGTCCTTTACCTCGGTGAGGTTCTTCTCTCCGTCAACGATGTCGTTCTTTTCATCCAGTATCTCCACGATACGGTTGGCACTCGCCCTGGACATGGTGAGCATAACGAAGATCATGGAGATCATCATAAGGCTCATAAGTATCTGCATAGAGTAGGTGAAAAGGCTCATCAGTTCGCCTGTGGAGAGACCCAGCACCTCGTTGTTGCCGCTTGCAACTACCGCCTGCGCACCAAACCACGAAATAAGCACCATGCACACATAAATGGCAAACTGCATGAGCGGACCGTTCAGCGCAACAGTCTTTTCCGCCTTGGTGAAATCGGTATAGATGCTGTCGGATATCTTTCCGAACTTTTCCTTTTCGTGTTCTTCCTGTACAAAAGACTTCACAACACGTATGCCTCGGAGATTCTCCTCTACGACCGCATTAAGCTTGTCGTAGGTCTTGAACACCCTCTGGAAACGTGGAAATGCGAATTTTACGATAACAAAAAGTCCCACAGCAAGCAGAGGTATGGTGTACAGGAACACCATCGAAAGCTGCGAGTCAATGTTGTATGCAAACACAAACGCAAATATCAGCATAAAAGGCGCACGGAAAGTGATACGTGTTATCATCTGGAACGCCATCTGCACATTGGAAGCGTCGGTAGTAAGACGTGTAACTATGCTTGCAGTGGAGAAGCGGTCGATACTGAAGAACGAGAACTTCTGCACGTTTTCAAACATATCGTGGCGTAGGTTAGCCGCAAATCCTGCACTGGCATGTGAGGCCGTAAATCCTGCTGCCACACCGAAGAACATAGCAAGGCAGGTAAGCACCAGAAGCTTTATTCCCGCTATCACCACCTGCTGCATATCTCCCATGTATATTCCCTTATCGATAAGGTCTGCCATCACCACTGGTATGGCAATTTCGGCGATGGTCTCAAGAATGACCAGGACAGGCGTTATCAGTGCAGGAAGCTTATACTGCCTTACGCAGCCCGCAAGCTTTTTTATCATATCTGTTTCTCCCTTTCAATTGTATCAGTATCGCTGTCAGCGCTGCTGAGGTTCTCCCTCATGCGCTGCATATATTCCGCCAGTGTCGCAAGCTCCTGCTCAGTAAATCCTTCAGTAAGGCGTGACTCCATACGAGCACCGTTAGCCTTCATACGATCGGCTATCTGCCGTGCTTTTTTAGTAAGCACCAGCTTTTTGAGCCGTGCATCGTGCGATACTCCGACTCTTTCTATCAGTCCTTTTTTTTCAAGCAATATCAGCACCTTTGACGCAGTGGAACGAGTTATCCCAAACTCGTACTCAAGATCACGCTGATACACATCGCTTTCGGATCTGTCTATAAATCCGATTATCCATGCATTTGTGCATGTTATCTTATCATCGGACAGTGGCGCAGTATGCGTTTCCAGATACCGCCGCACCGCATTGTTGAGCGACCGCAGCTCTATTCCGATAAAACGATCCACCATGTACTTTTCACCCCCGCAAGCATTTGTCGCATATTCAACATTATAAGTCGTTTCATCCAATTTGTCAATAACTTTTTTGTGAAAAAATGACGAAAATTTCGTAGCTTTCATTATATCGTTTTTTGCCGTAAAAAAATAACAGCCGCTTATGAAAAAATCAAAAGCGGCTGTATAAAACATAATTTATCGAAGGCTAAACCTGCTTAAGCAGAGCCTCCTTGGGCATAAGCAGCAACGCTGTTATCTCAGCGGCAGGACGAGGCTTGCTGTAATAATATCCCTGTGCAAGATCGCAACCGATCCTTGTAAGGAACTGACACTGCTCCTCGGTTTCAACACCCTCAGCGAGGATGATGAGCTTCATCGCTTTTCCGAGATTTACAATAGCGCCTGTTATCTGCTTTGACACATCGTTTTCGTCAAGATCGCATACAAGGCTGCGATCTATCTTAAGGATATCCAGCGGAATAGTCTTTAATGAACTCAACGAGCTATATCCGCTGCCAAAGTCGTCCATAGAGATGCTGACGCCCATGCTGCGGATACGCCCCAGGACATTTATCGTGCGCTCTATATCACGCATCGCCATTGTCTCAGTGACTTCTATCTCCAGCCACTGCGGATCAAGACCCGTTTCCTCCAGCACATTTTTCACTGTGCTTATGACATCGGTGCGGTAGAACTGCGCCTGCGACATATTCACGGATATTTTCACGGGCGGAAGTCCGTCGTTCTGCCACTGCTTGCACTGACGGCAAGCGGTACGGAGTCCCCACTCATCTATCTGTGTGATTATTCCCGTCTGCTCGGCAAGAGGTATAAAATCATTCGGCGGAACGAAGCCCTTAGTGGGATGATGCCATCTGATAAGTGCTTCAACGCCGGTTATCTCACCTGTTCTGAAGCTTATCTTAGGCTGATAATACAGCTCAAACTGCCCTTCCTCAAGTGCGTTAACCATCTCAGCACGGAGTATCTCATCCTCCACCATGCGCTTTTCCATCTCCTCGGAAAAGCGGGTGACCCTATTTCCATCGTTCATGATAAGGCATAGATTTGCCTTGTTGAAAAGAGTGTATATATCGTCAATACCGTCATACACTGCAATTCCTGCAAAGAAATCCACCTGTTCCATAACGGAGGTGCCGCTGAAAATGCTGTTAAGCGCCTCACGGAAATCCGAAACAAACGCCTCTATCTCCGCATCACGTGTATAACTGAACAATACCGCAAAATCGTCATTATCGACACGGCTGGCACGGAACTTGCCGTTTACCACCTGCTTTACGGCCTCTGCAAAGCCTTTTACTACGCCGTTTCCTACCTCTGAGCCAAAAAGCGTGCTGATCTTTCCGTGGCCGTCCACATCAAACACAACCATGGCGGTACGCCTGCCCTCATCGGAATTCTTCTTAAGCTGAACAGCGCACTCCTTAAGGAACCGCTCACGTGACAAAAGCCCTGTCATGGCATCGATACCGTTGTCGGGCTTTGATCTGCGTCTAATAAAAACAAAAAGTACAGCAAAAAATGCAACAGCAAAAACCGCCGCCAGTGAAAAAGCTATTATCGTCAAGCCATCCATCTGCCACACTTCCTCATACTAAATTTATAATTATATTTTATCACAAATTTATGCTTATTACAAGGAAAATAACGACAATTCATGTCGTTTTATACAAAACGCCGATACGATTTCAGCAATTTTCACAATACGCCACCCATAAATCATTCACAGCATGCCCTCTTTTGGGCATTTTTGAAACAAAATCGTCATAATAAACAAAAGCGCCCGTTTTGACGGACGCTTTCATCATTGATATTACTGGTTGTCTTCGATATACTTAACGATATCGCCGACTGTCTTGATGTTCTCAACCTGATCCTCGGGGATCTCTACATCGAACTCATCCTCGATACCCATAACGAGGTCAACTACGTCGAGAGAATCTGCACCGAGATCATCGGTGATGGAAGATGCCTCTGTTATAACATCCTCTTCAACATCGAGCTGCTCTGCGATAAGCTTCTTTACTTTTTCAAATATCATGGTCAATAACCTCCAAATTATTTGCCACAATTACCAGTGGCACTTCATGTAATATTATAAAGCATTAATCGGAAATAATCAATATCAAAAACACTTTTTTTTCAAGTTATTTTTCACAAACTTATTCGGCAAACATACCAATTTTTCTAAATTTGTGATAACGCTGCTGTAAAAGTGTATCGATATCCATTTTATTCAAGCGGTAGACTGCGTCCACAAGATATTCGTAAATATTGTCCGCCATGATCTCCTTGCTGAGATGTGCTCCGCCCTCGGGCTCGGGAATTATCTTGTCGCACACGCCGAAATCTGACAGGTTCTCTGCAGTGATCTTAAGTACCTCGCAGGCCTCTTTCTCTCTTGTTCCGTCCTTCCACAGGATGGACGCCGCACCACGGGGAGAAATAACGGAATACAGTGCGTTTTCAAGCATCGCAAGCTCGTCGCAGACTGCAAGCGCAAGTGCGCCGCCGCTTCCGCCCTCGCCCAGCACCACCGAGATGACGGGGGTCCTGAGGGTCATGAACTCGGCAAGGTTCTTTGCGATAGCCTCGCCCTGTCCCCGCTTTTCCGCCTCAATTCCGCAGAAAGCGCCGGGGGTATCAACAAGACAGATAACGGGTCTGTGGAACTTCTCCGCCTGCTTTGCAAGTCGCAGTGCCTTGCGGTAGCCCTCGGGATGGGGCATGGAGAAGTTGGACTTCTTGTTCTCATCGAGGTTCCTGCCCTTTACCTGTGCGATAACAGTCACGGGAGTCTCGCTGAGGTATCCGATACCGCCGATTATAGCCGCATCGTCGCCGTAAAGGCGGTCGCCGTGGAACTCCATAAAGCGGGTGAACATCGCAGGGATGTAGTCATTCACCGTGGGACGGTCCTTATGGCGGATTATTTCAAGCCTTTCGCAGGCTGTAAGCTTACTCATCTGCCTGTGCCCTCCTTCGGAAAACCGTGGATCTTAAGGATATTGGATATCCTCTTGCGCATCATTCCTCGCTCAACTATCATATCAACGAAGCCGCACTCCTGCAGGAACTCCGCCGACTGGAAATCATCGGGCAGACGCTGACGGATAGTATCCTGAATAACACGTCTTCCCGCAAAGCCGATAAGCACCTTGGGCTCGGCAAGGATAACATCGCCGAGGCTTGCAAAGGAGGCTGTGACGCCGCCCGTGGTGGGGTCGGTCATTACGGTGATGTAAAGTCCGCCCGCATCGCTGTGGAGCTTCACTGCGCCGCTGGTCTTAGCCATCTGCATGAGGGAGATGATGCCCTCCTGCATTCTTGCGCCGCCAGAGGCGGTGAACATGACAACAGGGAGCTTCTTTTCTGTGGCATACTCGAAAGCACGTGCGATCTTCTCGCCCACCACGCTTCCCATGCTTGCCATCATAAAGTGACTGTCCATGATACCGATAACGCAGCGGTAACCACGGATGGTACACTCGCCCGTCTTTATAGCATCGTTCATTCCTACCTGCTCGGAGAGCTTATCGATCTTATCCTCATACTTAGGGAAGCCGATGGGGTTGAGAGAGTGCATACCCTCGTCAAACTCTCTGAAGCTGCCCTTGTCCACAGTGAGGTCAAGGCGTTCCTTCCATGTAAGGCGTGCGTGGTAACCGCACTTGGGGCAGACCTTGAGCGCACCGATGAACTCTTCATTATATATCACATTGGAGCAGCGTGGACATTTGAACAGCAGATCCTGGGGGATCTCCACCTCTTTTTCATCGGTGACAGGCTGAACCTGCTGCTCGGCACCGAAACGCTCCTTTACTACTTTAAACAGATCTTCAAGTGCCATTCAGACTCACTCTCCCATCACATTTTTTCTGTTAAGGAATCCGATATCAAAGTTACCCTTCTCAAAATCCTCATCCTTAAGCAGGCAAAGCTGGAAATCGATATTGGTGTCAACGCCCTCAATGATGAACTCGGACAGGGCAACACGCATCTTCATGATCGCTTCCTCTCTTGTGGGGGCGGTGACCAGCATCTTGCCTATCATACTGTCGTAATAGGGAGTTATCTCGTATCCTGCGTAGACTGCGCTGTCTATCCTCACGCCGAAGCCGCCGGGAACGTGCAGGGACTTTATCTTGCCGGGGCAGGGACGGAAGTTGTGGCGGGGATCCTCCGCATTGATGCGGCACTCGATAGCGTGGCCCGAAAGCTTCACGTCATCCTGTGTGAACCACAGCTTCTCGCCTGCGGCGATGCGTATCTGCGCCTTTACAAGGTCGATGCCCGTAACAAGCTCGGTCACGGGGTGCTCTACCTGTATTCTTGTGTTCATCTCCATGAAGTAGAAGTTGCGGTCGCTGTCCACAAGGAACTCTATCGTTCCTGCGTTCTGATAGCCGCTCACCTTTGCGGCGGCAACAGCGGCACTTCCCATGCGCTCGCGCAGATCGGGAGTCATGATGGGGCTGGGGCTCTCCTCCAGCACCTTCTGGTTCTTTCTCTGCAGGGAGCACTCACGCTCGCCGAGGTGAACGACGTTGCCGTGCTCATCCGCAAGGAGCTGTATCTCCACATGGCGGGGGTTCACGATGAACTTCTCGATGTACACCTCGTCATTGCCGAAGAACTGCAGTGCCTCCTGCTGTGCGGCAGTGTACTGCGCCTCGAGATCCTCCTCGCGCTCCACAAGGCGGATGCCTCGTCCGCCGCCGCCCGCGGATGCCTTTACCATCACGGGATAGCCTATCTCAGCGCAGATCTTCTTTGCCTCGTTTATGTCTGTGACCACTCCGTCGGAGCCGGGAACCACGGGAACGCCCGCGGAGACCATGGTCTTTTTCGCGTTTGCCTTGTCGCCCATCGCGTCCATTACCTCGGGAGAGGGGCCGATGAACTTTATTCCGCACTTTTCGCACAGACGTGCAAAGTTTGCGTTCTCGGAAAGGAAGCCGAAGCCCGGGTGTATCGCCTCGGCATGGGTCAGCTCGCACGCCGCAAGGAGTGCCTTGGTGTTAAGGTAGCTGTCCTTTGTTGCGGCAGGGCCGATGCAGACAGCCTCGTCTGCGATCTGCGCATGGAGAGCGGAGCGGTCGGCTGTGGAATACACCGCCACGGTCTTTATACCAAGCTCACGGCAGGCACGCATTATTCTTATAGCGATCTCGCCTCGGTTGGCAATAAGTATCTTGTTAAACATTCTGTTCTGTCAACTCCAATAAATTAAGTGAAGCAGGCTTAAGCCTCGGGGGCAGGATCAGCCACCGCAAAGGAGATCTCAGCGGTAACAACTTTCTTTCCGTTTACCGAAGCGACTGCTTTGCCAAAGCCGATGGGACCCTTTTTACCTGTCATGTCCACATGAAGCTCAAGTGTATCTCCGGGCTTTACAGTGCCACGGAAGCGTGCCTTATCTATACCAGCGAAAAATGCGATCTTTCCCTTGTTCTCAGGGAGAACGAGGGCGCATACTGCGCCTGCCTGTGCCAGCATCTCTATCATCAGCACTCCCGGCTGAACCGGCTGACCGGGGAAGTGACCCTTGAACCAGTACTCATCGGGCTTCAGGTACTTCTTCGCCGTAACACTGACGCCGGGTTCCATCTCTGTAACCTCATCGATAAGCAGAAACGGATCACGGTGGGGAATTATCTCTTTTATCTGTTCAAGATCTAAAGTCATAGCTACTCCTTTATTCGATGCGCATTATCTTCTGTCCGTACTCAACGGGCTCGCCGTTGTTCACATATATCTCAGCCACTCTGCCGCTGAACTCGCAGTTGATCTCGTTCATCAGCTTCATGCTCTCGATTATGCACACAACATCTCCTGCGTTAACTGTGTCGCCCACCTTAACAAAAGGAGCCTTGTCGGGCGAGGGAGCCGCATAGAATGTTCCCACGATGGGAGAGGTAACGATATTGCCACTTTCAACCACAGCAGCCTCTGCGACAGGTGCAGCAGCAACAGCGGGAGCCGCAGCAGCCATGGGAGCACCCATAGCTGGCATTACAGGCATGGGAGGAGGACACTTCTTGCCCTCGATGACGATCTTCAGCTCGTCAGTGCTTATCTGAAGTCTGCCGAGGTCGTTCTCCTTTACGATCTTAGCGAGTGCCTCTACGCACTCCACTGTATCGGTGATAACTGTTTCTTTTTCTTTCATGCTCATGTCCGTCATTCCTTTCAATCAGTCGTTAACGGGCTTCATGCAGATACAGCCGTTGTGTCCGCCAAAGCCGAGAGAATTGCTGAGTGCGCCTGTGATCTTGATATCACGTGCACCTTCTGTTACATAGTCAAGGTCACATTCAGGATCAGCGACCTTGTATCCCTTTGTCATGTGTACCTTGCTGTTCTTTATCGAAAGTGCAGTTACCACTGCCTCAACACCGCCTGCGGCGCCGAGGAGGTGTCCTGTCATGGACTTGGTGGAGTTTACGGCGATGTTCTTTGCGTGATCGCCGAATGCAAGCTTTATCGCCTTTGTTTCGGTCACATCGTTCATGTGGGTGGATGTGCCGTGGGCGTTGATGTAGTTGATGTCCTCGGGCTTCATGCCTGCTTCCTCATAAGCGAACTGCATTGCCTTTGCACCGCCGATGCCGTCGGGATCGGGGCTGGTCTCGTGGTGGGCGTCGCAGGTGGAGCCGTAGCCGCAGATCTCTGCGTAGATCTTCGCACCCCTCGCCTTAGCGTGCTCGTACTCCTCCAGAACGAGGATGCCGCAGCCGTCGCCAAGTACGAAGCCGCTTCTCTCCGCGTCAAAGGGGATGGAAGCCCTGTCCACATCCTGAGAACGTGTTACAGCGTGCATATTGTTGAAAGCAGCATAGCAGAAGCCGATATCGCTGTGCTCTGTACCGCCCGCAACGGCAGCGTCAAGATAGCCGTGCTTGATGGAGCGGAAAGCCTCGCCTATAGCCTGTGTACCGCTGGCGCAGGCTGTGGTTACGCAGAAGTTGCTGCCCTTGAAGCCTGTGCGTATCGCAACGATACCCGAAGCCATGTTGCCGATCATCTTTGTGATGGTGAATACGGAAACCTTGCGGTTGCCCTTGTTGTGATAAGTAAGCAGCTCCTCCTCGGTGGTGCAGATGCCGCCGATGCCGCTGCCGATAACGGTGCCCACCCTGAAAGGATCAAGATCCTTGAAATCTGTTCCCGCATCCTTGAGGGCGTTCATAGCCGCATAAACTGCGTACTGTACGATAACATCGTTTCTGCGCAGCTCTTTCTTGTCGAAATACTCTGACGCATCAAAGTTTTTTACCTTAGCAACGATACCGAGACTCTCGGGGTCCTGCTCGCCGAACCAGGGAGCAAGCTCAAAGCCGTGTTTGCCTGCGATGAGGTTGTTCCAAAGCTCTTCCACCGTGTTGCCGCAGGGCGTAACTGCGCCGAGGCCTGTGATTACTACTCGTCTTTCCATCTGATGAAGATCCTCCGATATCTGTAGATTGTTCTGTTCTGATGTCTCTTTGAATTTATATAGGTAAATATTGCCGTTTTGTGTAATTCTCGGACACGGCAAGCCGTGTCCCTACGAGGTGCGTGTATATCGCCGCTATATGATCCGCGCTCCCGACGATGGGGAGAAGTGCGCAGATTCGAGGCACGCATACCGACAGCGTACTTTGTGTACGCCGAGGTATGCGTAACGAAGAAGATGCGTGCTTATCTCCATCGTCACATGCTGAGTCCGCCACTGATCTCCACTACCTGTCCCGTCACATAGGATGCGTCGTCGCTGCAAAGGAAGGATACGACGCCAGCGACCTCCTCGGGCTGACCGTAACGCTTCATGGCGATCATCTGCAGCATGGCTGCCTTCTGCTCGTCCGTGAGCTTATCCGTCATGGGAGTCTGGATGAAGCCGGGCGCAACTGCGTTGCAGGTGATACCACGGCTGCCAAGCTCCTTGGCGGTGGTCTTTGTCATGGCGATGACTGCACCCTTTGAAGCAGAATAGTTTATCTGACCGGGGTTTCCGTAAAGTCCCGCAACGGAGGCGAGGTTTACTATCCTGCCACTCTTCTGGCGCATCATAACAGCACCGCACAGCTTTGTCATGTTGAACACGGACTTCTGGTTGATGCGGATGACCATGTCGTAAATTTCCTCGTCCATGCGCACCATCAGACCGTCACGGGTGATGCCTGCGTTGTTGATGAGGATATCAACAGAGCCGAACTGCTCCTTTACCCACTTCACCATAGCCTCGCACTGTGCATAGTCCGAAACGTCCGCAGCATAGCACTCTGCCCTTACGCCGTAAGCACGACAGGCCTCTGCAACCTCTGCGCCCGCTGTGTCCAGCACCTCCTGCGAAACGTCGTTGATAACGATGTCGCAGCCATCCTTTGCAAGACGCTTTGCGATAGCAGCGCCGATTCCCCGGCTGGAGCCTGTGATTATTGCTGTTTTTGCCATAATGTGTATTCCTTTCGTTGTCGTATATAAAACTTATATTTCCATTATTATCGCGCCGTAGGTGAGTCCCGCACCGAAGCCCACAAAGCATATCTTCATGCCGCTGTGCAGTCTGCCCTGCTTATTCAGCTCGTCAAGAGCCACGGGAATGCACGCACTGGATACGTTGCCAAGCCTCTGGATGTTGGTGTATACCTTTTCGGGGTCGATGCCAAGCATCTCTGTGGACTTCTTGATGATGCGCAGGTTTGCCTGATGCGGTACGACGAGATCTATATCCCCGATATCATATCCACCCTGCGCAGCAACATTCTTCACAGCTTTCGTCATTGCGTTTACCGCAAACTTATATACAGCATGTCCGTCGGACTGCAGGTACTTCTGCTTTGCCTCGGTATCGAAGATGTTGTTGTAGAACGGCATATCATCACCGTGGAACGGACAGTTTGCATCGTAGTTCACCTTGCAGTACAGTGCCTCAAACTCATCTCCCGAGGCACCCAGCATGGAGTAGAAGGGCTTGTCGGACTTCCTCACAACAGCCGCACCCGCCGCATCGCCGAAAAGTATGCACATAGAACGGTCGGTATAATCAAGGTGATTGGACAGCTTCTCGGTAGCCACAATAAGAATAGTCTTATAATGACCCGTAGCAAGGTACTTCTGTGCGATGTCCATTGCTGTGATGAAGCCTGTGCAGGCGCTGTTGACATCGATAGCCGCTGCATTCTCAGCACCGACAGCTTTCTGTACAAGGCACGCCATGGAGGGATAGAAGAAATCAGGAGAGCAGGTGGACAGAAGAATAAGGTCGATGTCCTTAGGATCGATATTTGCGTCCTCAACTGCCTTTTTTGCCGCCTGAACACCCATGTAGTAGTTTGGCTTGTCCGTCATTATACGGCGCTCTTTTATTCCCGTGCGGGGTGTTATCCACTCGTCCGAGGTGTCCAGGAACTCCGAAAACTTGTTGTTATCGGCAATAAAATCAGGCACAAAGCTGCCTGTGCCGAGGATCTCTATTCCGCTCATCAAAAATTCTCCTTGATTTTATTTTTATTGTCTTGATTTTATTTGTATGATAATGTATAATATGATAGTGTCATATAACAAAGTATAGACATCATACGTTAAGTGCGAACCGACGGTCCGATAACAGGACATAGTACTGCCTTGCACAAACATACCATTTTATATTTTACCCTATTATCGTCTTTTTGTCAACATATTTGCAATGTTTTTTAAACTAACAGTATGAAAAAGTCGATTTTCGAGCAACAAAAAGTAATTTTTTTGCTTTTCCTATAATTTTTTTTGGAGGTACAACAACATGAAAACCGTATTTTTATTTTCAGGACAGGGCAGCCAATATCCCGGCATGGGTGCGGAGCTTGCGGAAAAGTACTCCGCAACGAAGCGGATACTGGAGTGCGGCTCGGACATCATGGGCTTTGACCTGATGAAGAAAATAAGTGAAGCAACTCCCGAGGAACTTGCACAGACAAGGCTCTCACAGCCTGCGATATTCACCGCTTCCCTCATCGCGCTGACAGCAGCGAGGGAGAACGGCATCGAAAACTGTGCCGTTGCGGGACACTCCCTCGGCGAGTACGCTGCGATGTACGCAAGCGGCGTGCTGTCCCTTGAGGACTCCTACAAGGCGATAAAGCTGAGAAGCGAGGCCATGGCAAAGGCTGCCGAGGCAACAGGCGGTGCGATGGCTGCCATCCTGCGCAGCGACAACGCCACCATCGAAAAGGTGCTTTCCGAGGTGAACGGCTTTGCAGCCCCCGCAAACTACAACAGCCCCGAGCAGACCGTCATCGCAGGTGAAGTTGCCGCTATCGACGAGGCTATCGAGAAGCTCTCCGCCCTCAAGGCACGCTGCGTTAAGCTCGCTGTGTCCGCTGCGTTCCACACAAAGCTGATGGAAGGCGGAGCTGAGGAGTTCAAGGCTGCCGTTGCAGGCTTCACTTTCAACACACCCAGCTGTGATTTCTATGCAAACCTCTACGGCAGAAAGCTTGAAGATTTCTCAGATATGCCCTCCTACCTTGCGGCGCATATCTGCTCTCCCGTGAAGTTCGTGGACGAGATGAACGCCATGAACGACGCAGGCATCGAGGCCTATGTGGAGCTTGGTCCCAACAAGGTGCTGTCAGGCCTTGTGAAGAAGACCTTCAAGGGCGCAAACGCTGTGAACATCGAGAACTGCGAGACCCTTGAAAAGGCACTGGAAGCATTAAAATAATCAATACATCAGGTTATATACCAAGGAGAATATACAATGCGTAAATTCGGTTTGATAGGTCATCCCCTCGGACACTCCCTTTCCCCCCAGATACACACAAGGCTCTTTGAGCTTTCGGGAGAAACAGTGGATTATCAGCTTTACGATATCGCCCCCGAGGAGCTTGCGGACAAGCACGACTTCCTTAAGTCGCTGGACGGCTTCAATATTACTATACCCCACAAAGTGGAAATAATAAGCTACTGCGACAGACTTTCCGAGGGCGCACAGCGTTACCGCTCCGTTAACTGCGTGGCAAACGGCGCCGAAAAGGTCGGCTACAACACCGATGTAATGGGATTTACAAAGTCCATTGAGATGATGGGTGCCTCCCTGGGCTCCAATGTGCTGCTTATCGGCTGCGGCGGCGTTGGCAGGATGATGGCTATCGAGACCGCGCTCAGCGGCGGTAAGCTCACCATTGCAGCGCTTAAGTCTGACGAGGCGCTAGCACAGCAGGCGGTAAAGGAGATAAAGGACAAGAAGCCCGATGCGGATGTGCGTATAGTGTTCATCAACAACGGTGCGCTGTCCCTGTCCGATTTCGAGGGTGATATCCCTCAGACAGACCTGCTGGTGAACGCCTGCCCCGTGGGAATGTACCCCAAAAGCGACAGGATGCCCTGCACACCCGAGGTGCTGGAGGGCGTGAAGTTCGTGTTCGATGCCATCTACAATCCCAGAGAGACCCTGCTTGCAAGGACCGCCCGCGAAAAGGGCGCAAAGGCTATGACAGGCATGGCTATGCTGGTGCTTCAGGCGGTCGCCGCCCATGAGATATGGGACAACGCCACCTACAACAAAGAGGACATAGATAAGCTTATCTCCGATATGGAGGCACTGGTATGAGTTCAGTATATCTCTGCGGCTTCATGGGCTGCGGCAAGAGCCATATAGGCAGGATGCTCGCCGCCGTAACGGACAGGAAATTCGTTGACCTCGACCGTGTGATAGTCGAGCGTGAGGGCATGAGCATCCCCGATATCTTCGCACAGTACGGCGAACCGCATTTCCGCACCCTCGAGGCGAAGTACATCCGCGAGCTTTCCGACGGCTACATAGTGGCAACGGGCGGCGGCGCACTGATAAACGACAGCACCGCAGAATTCGCAAGGCAGAGCGGACTTTCGGTGTACATCAACACCTCGTTCGAGAACTGCTATCAGCGTATAAAGAACGACGCCAACCGCCCCCTCGTGGTGAACAACACAAAGCAGCAGCTTGAGGAGCTTTACAACACCCGTGCCGTTATCTACAAGCGCAACAGTATGTGCATGGTGAACGGCAACACAAAAGACGTTATCATCCGCAGTGAGATAAAAAAGCTGCTGGAATACTATGAGGAACACGGTACTATATAGATAAAAAGGAACTATCAATGGTAATCACAAACGTAAAAATAAAGTCAATGTCCTCAAAGGACTACGAAAACGGCTACGTGCGCTTTGAAAACGGCGTATTCACCGAGATAGGCGATATGGAGGACTATGTCCACCACCTCGACGACATAATGGACGGCGAGGGCATGACCCTCTACCCAGGCTTCATCGATGCCCACTGCCATATCGGAATGTGGGACGACGGACTCACCTTTGAGGGCGAGGACGGCAACGAGGACACCGACCCCACCACACCGCATCTGCGTGCTATCGACAGCATCGATGCGATGGACCGCTGCTTCGGGGACGCTGTAAGGGCAGGCGTCACTGCTGTCTGCACAGGCGTAGGCAGTGCAAACCCCATCGGCGGCAGCTTCGTGATCATGAAGACATGGGGCAGCAAGCGTGTGGACAAGCTTGTGGTAAGATCCCCCGCGGCGATAAAATTCGCACTGGGCGAGAACCCCAAGAACACCTACAACGACCGTGACGAGTCCCCCGTGACCCGCATGGCGACCGCCGCTGTCATCCGTGAGCAGCTTCTGAAGGCAAAACGCTACCTCTCGGACAAGCAGGAGTACCTGCGCCTGAAGGGCACCGACGACGAGGTTTCCGAGCCTGACTACGATATAAAGTGCGAGGCTCTCCTCCCCCTGTTCAACGAGGAGAACAGGCTTAAAGCGCATTTCCACTGCCACCGTGCGGACGATATCTTCACCGCCATCCGTATCTCAAAGGAGTTCGGACTTGACTATGTGCTCATTCACTGCACCGACGGCGGAGTTATCGCAGACGAGCTTTCGGAGGACTCCCCTGCTGTGGTAGTGGGTCCCCTTTTCGGCGACCGTGGCAAGCCCGAGCTTCGCAATCACGACATAACCACGCCTAAGATACTTTCGGACAACGGCATAAAGTGCGCGATCTGCACCGACCACCCCGAGACCCCGATACAGTACCTCCCCCTCACTGCGGCTCTTGCGGTAAGGGGCGGACTCTCCCGCGAGGAGGCTCTGCGCGGCATCACCATCACCGCCGCCGAGACCATCGGCGTTGCAGATATACTCGGCTCGGTCGAGGTGGGCAAGCACGCGGATTTCTCCCTGTTCAGGGGCGACCCGCTGGACCTCACCGTTACCCCCGATATGGTATTCGTGGGTGGAAAGACAGCATTCAGAAAATAACGACACACGGGCGGGTATCTTATCCGCCCATACATGATACAATGAAACATATCGAAGATCTTAAAAAACTGCTGGCGACCGAACTCAACTGCTCTCCCGAGGACTTCGGCAGGGAGGATAATGTCATCACCCTCTCCGCCGCCAACGAGGGACGCAGGATATATCAGCAGGAGCCGTATTTCTTCCACATGGTCACTCTGGGCGGCAACGCCGTGATCACTGCGGACGAGCGGCTTCACCCTTTCCTCAGGGAGTGGAGCAGCGGCAGGACGGGACACTTTCTTTTTGAGCAGCCGAACCTCCTCCCCCTTGAAAGGGAGCTGAACAGGCACGGCTATACCCTGTCCCAGAGCCACCATATGTTCCTGCCCTGTAAGAGTTCATCCCCCGTTGGTGACTTTGAGACCGAATGGTTCTTCGGTGAGGAAATACACCGTTTCTACGGGGACGAACGCTTTCCCAATGCGATATGCGACCGCTTCCGGCCCGAGCGCCCCGATACACTGGTCGTGTGCGCCGTCATAGATGGCGAGATAGCAGGCATGGCAGGCTGCTCCGAGGACGCCAAAGGCTGGCAGCAGATAGGCATCGATGTGATGCCGCAGTTCCGCTCAAAGGGCATCGGAACGAACCTTGTTTCGCTGCTGAAAACGGAGATAGAAAAGCGGGGAGATATACCGTTCTACGGAACCAGCCTTTCCAACCTGCACTCATGGAACATCGCAATAAAATGCGGCTTCCGTCCTGCATGGACCGAGATAGGCTGCAAAAAGATACAGCAAAGGAGAACGGAATGGACCTGAAAAGACTTGAAGCACAGCTTTCGTTCCTTATGGAAGCAGACAGGCTGAAGAATATATACCGACAAACCTACACAAAAGTTGACGATCTGCCGCCGCAGCCTGACGGAAGCAATGTCACAAAGCCGTATCCACGCCGTGAAAACGACGCAGAGCATAGCTTTTCGCTTGCGTTGTTCGTTGCGGTGCTTGCGGAGTATTCAAACGAACCGATAGACGTGCTTAAGACCATGAAGATGGTACTTGTCCACGATATCGTGGAGATAGATGCAGGCGACACCTACTGCTATGATGTGGCTGCAAACACGACCAAAAGGGAGCGTGAGCTTCGTGCGGCTGAAAGACTTTTCGGACTCCTGCCGGATGAACAGCAGAATGAATACCGACAGCTCTGGGACGAGTTTGAAGCACAGCAGACAGCCGAATCACGTTTTGCCGCTGTTGCGGACAGGATACAACCGTTGCTCCTGAACCTCAGCCGAGACGGACTTTCGTGGCAGCAGCACGGTATACATCTGCATCAGGTACAGCAGCGCAACGAAAGGCTCTGTGACGGCTCAAAGGAGATACACGAATATATCTTCGGGCTGCTGCGTGACGCTAACAAGAGAGGAATACTGCCAGACTAAACACCTGAAAGGAATGATAACATGCGTGAGATAAACGCTTCACTTATTACCGAGACCGTAAGCCGACTTTGCATAGAGGCAAACCTGCACCTGCCCTGCGGCATGAAGGAGTGCATAGCCTCCTGCATCGACAAGGAGGAGAGCCCCCTCGGAAAGAGCGTGCTTTCGGACATCATCAGCAACATCGACTGTGCCGACGAGCTAAGCGTGCCGATATGTCAGGACACGGGCATGGCAGTGATATTCGCCGAGGTGGGACAGGACTGCCACATTACGGGCGGCCTTTTCGAGGATGCAGTGAACGCAGGCGTTGCAGATGGCTACATAAAAGGCAGGCTTCGCCTTTCGATAGTGGGCGACCCGCTTCTCGACCGAAAGAACACCAACAACAATACCCCTGCCGTTATCCACACAAGGATAGTGGAAGGCGACAGGATAAGCCTCACAGTAGCTCCCAAAGGCTTCGGAAGCGAGAATATGAGCCGCCTTAAGATGTTCACCCCCTCCGCTTCGAGGGAGGATATCATCGGCTTCGTTACCGAAACGGTGTCCCTCGCAGGAAGCAACCCCTGCCCTCCCATAGTGGTGGGAGTAGGCATCGGCGGCGACTTCGAGTACAGCGCGTATCTCGCCAAAAAAGCACTGTGCCGTGACCTTTCACAGCGCAACCCCGATCCTGCCTACGCAAGGATGGAGCAGGATATGCTTCAGGAGATAAACAGACTCGGTATAGGCTCGCAGGGATTCGGCGGCACAGTCACCGCACTGTATGTGAACATCGAAAAGAGTGCGACGCATATCGCAGGTCTGCCCGTGGCGGTGAACATCGGCTGCCATGTGACAAGACACGCCCACGCCGAGATATAAAGGAGCACAACTATGAGATACACGGAGCTTCCCGTACACTGGCAGCGGATATTTCAGCTTGAGTGGCAGTCCCTCTGCGAGGGCAGCAAGGCTATCGCGGCGGTCATTACGGACAGCGAGGGCAACATCCTGTCCGAGGGACGCAATCAGATATCGGAGTGCAGCGTGCCCAACCCAGCCACCGCCCACGCCGAGGCAGAGGCGATACGCAACCTTGACGTAAGAAGGTACCCTCATCCAAAGTCATACACTCTCTACGCAGGACTTGAGCCATGCATAATGTGCATGGGCACCCTTGTGATGGGACACATCCGCAACGTGGAGATAGCCGCAAGGGACGATTTCGGCGGTGCGATGAAGCTGATAGAGCTGAGCGATTTCGCACGCGGCAAGGGCATAAAGGTAACGTGGCTTGACAACGGGATTTCGGATATGCAGCGTGCTTTCCAGACCGTGCGTGAGCTTCTGTACAACGATGACGAGGACAAAAAGCAGCGTATGCTCAAGGATTTCTCGGTGTACAACAAGGTGGGCGTAGATGCGGCTGTAAGGCTGTTCAGCGAGGGTTTCTTCAGAAAGGACAGGCTTTCGGAGCTTTCGGCGCAGGTCGTGTTCGACAGGCTAGCGGAGTATTTCTAGAATCATCTTTCTCAACATCACAGCAAGGAGTTATTACACATGGACTGGCATTTCAGACAGGATAATAAGATATGCAGCTTCCGTGCCTCGGGAGTGTTTATAAAGGACGGCAAGGTGCTGTTGCAGCGTGACAGCAAGGAATATGCGCTTCCCACCGTCAGGGTGCGTATCGGTGAGACCGCCGAGCAATCACTTGTCCGTGAATTCCGTGAAGCAACAGGGCTTCGCATGACCTGCTCACGTATGCTGTGGGTGGACGAGAGCCTTTGGAGCTGCCGTGGAAAGGACTACCACTCCATAGTATTCTACTTCCTTGTGGAGAGCAAAGAGGACTTCCCCTTTGAAAAATTCTCCTCGCAGAGCACAAGCGGAAGTCTCCTGCTGGAGTGGGCGGATATCGACAGCGTAAAAGATATGAATATCTATCCCGAGTTTATCAAAACTAAGATAACGGATATCTCAGACGGCATTGAACATTTTGTAAATATAGAATAATGCGGGGAGAAAAATCTCGTCAAAAAAGTCCCGTTGGGACTTTTCCTGTGCGAAACTCTGCTGCGCGCGTCACAGCTGAGCTTTCTGCTCAGCTGGTACACTGGTGCGGATAAAAGTGTTTTTTGCCCGAAGTGAATTCGGGCAAAAAAGTTTTCAAAAAGCCCGCTGCGCGGGCAAGCATCAGTTTTTAGATATATCATTGCGGGGCGAAAACGCCCTGCAAAAATTTTGTAACCGTTTTGCAACTTTTTTGCAACCTTTTTGTCATAAACGGAGTTTTACTTATGAATTCGGACGGTGAAGTAACTATGGACACATTATCACTAAAATCAAGTGAAAGCTTTGAACAAGTGATGGAATTCTATATGCCGATGGTGTATAGGATAGCCTTTTCACGCCTTGGAAGCTCCCACGATGCAGAGGATATCACGCAGGATGTATTCCTGAAATACTATAAAGCGGATATCACCTACAACGACGAGGAGCACCGTAAGGCGTGGCTCATCCGCTGTGCAATAAACTGCACAAAGACCCTTGTGACCTCCGCATGGTTCAGACACCGTGCCTCGGACGAGGGGCTTGAAAACATGGAGGAAGCAGGCACTATCCCCGGCAGCGACGGCGACATCGAAAAGATAGAGCAGAAGAACGCCGTATTGTCCGCAGTTATGCGCCTGCCCGAAAAATACCGTACCGTTATTCACCTTTTTTATTACGAAGATATGTCAGTGGCGCAGATCAGCGCCGCAACCGGCATAAGAGAGACCACCGTCAAATCCCAGCTCAGCCGTGCCAGAGATATGCTGAAACCATTGCTTAAGGAGGTAGATTTCTGATGGATTTCAAGGCAGAATACAAAAAAAGTGCAGAGATCATGACTCCTTCCCCCGAAGCAATGGAGCGCATGAAAAATAATATACTTGCACAGACCGTAAACGCACCCGCCAAAAAGCCGATACCCTTAAAAAGGGTATCCATGATAGGCGGAGCCGTGGCAGCCTGCGCTGTCATCTCCGTTTCGGCAGTGACACTGCTACCGATGACAAAGACCCCCGATTCCATGGTGGCAAACGGAACAGGCTCACACGCAATGTCGTCAGATAATAATATGAACAGCATCGCTGACCGCAATCTGGAAAGCGAAGCAAACAAAGAGGAGATACACAACAGCTCGATCAACGCCCCCATAGCAGACGAAGACGGCAACACAGGCGGCATGGATAATGTTTCGGATGCTCCGCAAACAGACCTTAGTAACGAGACCTGTGATATCTGCTGCGATACAACAGAGCCTGCCAACGAAACCGCTGACGGCTCTAACGAAACAGGCGAAGCCATAGGCGATACAGGTGAAGCCATAGGTGAAACAGGCGGAGCCATAGGCGAAACAGGCGAAGCCACGGACGAAACAGGTGAAGCCATAGGTGAAACAGGCGGAGCCATAGGCGACACAGGCGAAGCCATGGACGAAACAGGTGAAGCCATGGACGAAACAGGTGAAGCCATAGGTGAAACAGGCGGAGCCATAGGCGACACAGGCGAAGCCATGGACGAAACAGGCGAAGCCATGGACGAAACAGGCGAAGCCATGGACGAAACAGGCGAAGCCATGGACGAAACAGGCGAAGCCATG
>JAFTXQ010000013.1 GCA_017461565.1 Oscillospiraceae bacterium | reverse complement strand
CTGCCATGCACCGTTCACGTAAGCCTTAACGCGGAAGCTGTACTTCGTTCCGTTTACAAGACCTGGGAATGTGTAGGATGTTCCTGCAACTGCGTTGGACTTGCATACATAGGAGCCGTTTTCGAGCATATATACTGCGTACTTTGTTGCGCCGTTTACTGTACTCCATGTCATGGTGACCTTACCGTTGTCGCCTGTTGTCTTGATATTGGTGGGTACAGGAGCCACGGGAGTTCCGTAAACTGTGCCCGATGCTGTCTGCCATGCATCGTCAACATAAGCCTTTACACGGAAGCTGTACTTCGTTCCGTTTACAAGACCTGTGAATGTGTAGGATGTTCCTGCAACTGCGTTGGACTTGCATACGTAGGAGCCGTTTTCGAGCATATATACCGCGTACTTTGTTGCACCTGCTACCTTGCCCCATGTCATGGTCACCTTACCGTTGCCGCCTGTTGTGCTGATATCAGCGGGGACAGGAGAAGTGGGAGTTGCGCTCACAGTTACCGAAGCTGTCCTCCATGCGCCGTAAGCACAGGGCTTTACTCTGAACGAGTATTTTGTGCCGTTTTTAAGACCTGTAAAGGTGTAGGATGTGCCTGTTACGTTATTGCTCTTGCATACATAGGAGCCGTTTTCAAGGATATATACTGCGTACTTTGACGCACCGTAAACCTCGTCCCATGTAAGGGTTATCTTTCCGTTCCTTGCGGTCGCTGTGATCTTTCCCATAACGGGCTCAGTAACGCACACAGGCTCTGAGAAAGGACCTTCACTGCCTGTTTCTGTGTCAATGGCTTCTACGATCAGGTAGTGACCCTTCGGCAGACCTTCAAGAGTGATCGTCGTTGCGGAGACAGTATCACAGACTGTCATTGTCGTATAACCGATGGAATCCGCATGATACACTATGTAAGAATCCGCACCGGGAACCTCGTCCCAGACGAGAGTTACAGTTCCGTCGCCGTAGGTCGCCTTTGTGATAACGGGAGCATCGAGAACAGTAACTCTTTCGATATCGGATACGACGTATACATCGTATTCGCTGTAGTAAGCCTTGATCTGATAGTAGTATCTGTTGCCTGCAACTACATTTGTATCGCTGTAGGAAGTTCCGTCTGCCGTAGCTATCTTAACAAAGTCAGAGCCTGTAGCAGAGCGGTAGACCTCATAGCTTACCGTATCGCCTAAGTCGTTCCAGGACAATCCGACAGACTTACCTGTAGTTGTGGGAACTTTCAGTGTCGGAGCCTTAACCTCATCTTCAAAAGCGAAACTGCCATCGCTGAATACATATAAATATGCGGTATCGTTAAACTTTACGATATGGTTTTTACCTGTGACGTATGCGTAGATCTTTTTCTCGTCGCCGTGCTTGTCGGGGAAGTCAACGCCGTCGATGGAGATGTCTTCGCCGTTCGGGTTGTCCAGCTCTAACAGGTATACAGGTGTTGTGCCGTCTGCAAGTGTGGGGGTAACAGGAGCGCCTTCTTCAGGTTCGGAATACGGATCTGGAGGAAGTATCACACCGCCACCGATATTTGCACCGTCTGCCCCGCCAACAGTTTCTTCATAATAATATGAACCGATCGCATTTACAGAGCCGCCATTGATGATAATATCTTCAAGCGTGCCGTCAACACCGCCACCGATACCTGCGCCGCCGTCTTTGCCTGATGCTGTTACGACAGCTTTATCTGTTATTTTAATATCTGTGGCTGAACCTCTTTTTCCGCCACCGATACCTGCGCCGCCTGTTGCTGTAACGACAGCGTTATCTGTAATTGTGATATCTTCGGCTGAACCCATATATCCGCCGCCTATGCCTGCGGCTATATCGCCGCCTGTTGCTGTGATGACAACTCCACCGCTTATCGTTATATTTCCGGTGGAACACCGATTTCCGCCGCCTATGCCTGCGCTGTCGATGCCGCCCTGTGCAGAAAGAGAGCCTGTGCCGCAGATAGTCAGCGTTCCGACGTTTTCGTCTGCGCCGTTCTTCTGCAGACCTGCATAGTTATTGCCGCTTACCAGAGTATTCACCGAGCCATCGGCAAGGGTGACAGTAACATCGCCTGTGCTGTTGTCTGCTATTGCGAATGCCGCACCGCTGCTTGTGTTGATATTAACTCCTGCAAGCGTGATGTCTGCGTCAATGCCGTCCGCTACGAATATGCGGTCATCTGTCTCGTCAACGCCGTCTGCGTTAGCTATAGTTATAGCCTTGTCGGTAAGTACAGTCAGAATGCCTGTTGCGGAAGAATAGGTGTAATCAACGCCGTGTTCCAGCGTTTCGCCGCTGTTTGTTGCGCTTACGCTGAGATCTGTGCCATGCACCATCTCTGTGAACGCACCATTATAGTATTCGTATACTGTGGATGTGTCGCCAACCTTTACAGTGTGGAAAGTGCCTGCGACGTATGCGTAGATCTTTGTCTCGCTGCCGTGACTGTCGGGGAAGTCAACGCCGTTGATCACGATGTCCTCGCCGTTCGGGTTGGATATCTCTAACAGATATCCGAGTGTTCTGCCGTCTGCAAGTCTGGGTATGACATACGCGCCGTCGTAATAGTAACCATCTTCACTCGTCACGCCGGAACCGATGGCAGGGGCATAATATCCGCCCTTGGTCGAACCTACAGCCTTAACAGAGCCGCCGCTGATGATGATATCTTCAAGATCGCCATTTCGTCCGCCGCCGATACCTGCGCCGCCATCACCGCCTGTTGCTGTAACGACAGCTTTATCTGTTATTGTAATATTTGCGGCTGAACCATAAGATCCGCCGCCTATGCCTGCGGCTATATCGCCGCCTGTTGCGGTAACCACGCCGCCGCTGATTTCAATATAGCTGCCGTTACCACCATTACCGCCGCCTATGCCTGCGCCGCCTATGCCGCCTGTTGCGGTAAGCGTACCTGTACCTGTGATGGTGAGCTTACCGAGGGTTTCGGAATATTCGCCGTTCTTCTGCAAGCCTGCGCAGCCACCTCCGCTTTTCAGCGTATTTGTCGTGCCGTCTGCAAGAGTGATTGTTACATTTCCCGTGCTGTTTTCAGCTATTTGGAATGCCGCTGTATAATCCTGCTCGAAAACATCAATATTTACCCCTGCAAGGGTGATGTTTGCGGAAACGCCGTCAGCTACGACGATGCAGTTATCAGTCACGTCAACGCCCTGTGCATTTGCTATAGTGATCGCCTTATCCGAAAGAACAGTAAGCACATCCGTATAGGTGTAGTCTGTGCCGAACACCAGCGTTTCGCCGCTGTTTGTCGCAGTTACAACGAAGTCCGTTCCCTCGGTCACTTTGGAAAATGCTCCGTCAATGTAGCCATACAAAGTGGAAGTATCACCAATCTGTACAGTATGGTACGCGGCTGAAAGATATGCGTATATCTTCTTCTCATCGCCGTGCTTGTCGGGGAAGTCAACACCGTCGATCACGATGTCTGCACCGCTCTCGTTGGCTATCTCGAACAGATATACGGGTGTAGTGCCGTCTTCGAGAGTGGGTGTGACAGGTGTACCGTTGGCTGTTATAGGGTTGATAACATCGCCCGACTTTCCGCCTCCGCCTATATCAGCACCGTAATAGCCGTAGAATTCGCCGCCGACAGCCTTTACAGAACCGCCTGTGATAATGATATCGCTTGCGGAGCCGTTCAGACCGCCACCGATGCCTGCACCGCATTCGAAGCCGCCTTGTGCTGTGATATTGCCGCCTTTTATAACGATATTACGGGCGCCGTTCATATAACTGCCACCGATGCCTGCGCTGCTTTCACCGCCAATCGCGGTAAGAGAGCCTGTGCCCTGAATGGTGAGCGTGCCTGCATTATCGGAAATATCGCTCTTATTAAGTCCTGCGGAACTCTGGCCGCTTTTCAGGATATTCTCGGTGCCCTCTGCAAGGGTTATCGTAACATCCCCCGTGCTGTTACTTGAAATATAGAACGCCGCACTACTGCTATCTATATTTACCCCATTGAATGTGATGTTTGCATCAACGCCTGAATCTACAAAAATGCGGTCAGATGTTGGTGCGGTCGGGTCACTGTTTGCTATAGTGACCGCCTTATCCGACAGGATAGTAAGACCTGTGTTCGCAGGGTAGGTGTAATCCTCCCCGTAGATAAGCGTCTCGCCGCTGTTGGTCGCAGTCACGATAAGTCCCGTGCCCAGGACTTCTTCCTCGGCATTCGCCGAAATGCCAAAGCCCATCGCCATCGTCAGCAGCGCGATAAGCAGCACCCCCAACAACAGCAGTCTGTTAGTTTTTGCTTTTGTCATGGTTTCCTCCTTTGGTAATTTCTGAGATATAGTTTTACTCATACATTATAGCACAATTATTGAGTGAAGACACAAGCAACGGCATATTTTTCCTGATTTTTAAAACAATTTTTTCTTTCAAATCAAATATCAGTTTCGTATATCAAAATATTTTGTGCGTATTGCATAATTGCCGTGCTATAAATACAGGCTCCAAAGTACAAAAGTTGTCTTGAAAGAATATATCGCATTAAATGTCTTTCTGATGAAACGGTTATATGGCATAGCAATCATGCGCCTCCTGCAAAAGCAGAGCGGTTTCCGAGGTTTGCGTATGAAATCGCTGTCGCTCCAAAAGTTGACGGAATGTGCAGGACATAAAAACCGTTCCTTTACGGAACGGTTTTTGTTGCTCCAGATGTGAGCGTTTTTGCAAAGCAAAAATGAAATGCCATAAGGGCATTTCAAGCCGAACATTTGCAAGTTAAAAAGCCATTCCAAACGGAATGGCTTGAGACCGTCGAAAAAGTCCCGTTGGGACTTTTCCGCCGAAACATCCGCACTGCCCGCACTCGTTGGCGGTGATACCGCCAACTTGCACAGTTGTGCGGATAGAAGTGTTTTTTGGCGTGGCAAAGCCACACCAAAAAAGCAATAAAAAATGCCCGCTGTGCGGGCATCAACCAGGTTTTTCGACAGGCAGAAGCCATTCCAAACGGAATGGCTTTTTAATCTATGTGGCACGCCAGAAGGGATTCGAACCCCTGACCCCTTGGTTCGTAGAAATGTAACTCAGGGAACGGCTCTGTTGTGACGATGAGAAATCGCATAACAGAGCCGTTTCGTATTATGATCGTGCTGTCAGAAATCGTCCGTAAAACGTGTCCGAAAACTCAGGTGTGGCCAAAGTGTGACCAGGATGTGGCCGTGGAAATGGCTGATTAAGTGTTGACAAACAATATATATCATGATATAATACATATATGAAATTCATATATGTAAAAAGGCGGTTATATGAGAGAATATATAGAGATAAACTTTCCTGAAATCTATACTCATTTCAGAGAGTTTCAGGAAAATAAAGAGTATAAGGCGTATTGGAACAAATGTATAGAGGCAATTTGTGATGAACAGCTATTGTCAAACATTATTTTCTGTAACGACATTTTCTGCATTCCTCCTGTAAAGACTTTCCTGACTTATTACAAAGATGACTTTATAGTTATGACGGGCAGACCTGATGCGGAGCTTCCGATATTCGTCAAAAAGAGTATCGGTGCATTCTGGGGTATGGTGTTTAAGTTCGGACTGCATTATAAGGGACAGAAAAATGTCTCTATATCAATGAACGAGTATTTTAAGGTAAGAACAGCAACTTATTACACAAAGGAGGAAATGTAGTATGGGTTACACAAGAGATCGTATTCTTGCTAAATGCACAGAGGCTTTCAATGACAAAAAGACATTTTATAAACAGCCTTTTATCAATTACAGAGGCAAGACCGAGGATACCGATGAATATTATACAGAAGTGATAGCAGAGTTTTTGTGCAATAACATATCTGCATATATAGGCGGAATGCCTGTAATTACAAGGCAATACTCTTACAAAACCACCAGTCATGACGGAAAAGTGCATAATCCTAATAGTGGTCGAGATGAAGAAAATATCGCAAAGAGAATGTATGGTCATCAGTATAGTTGTGTCGGAGAGATGCTTGACTATCAGACACCGTTGAATAGTAATGACAGTGACCATGCTGGCAAGATAGATCTGCTCGCTTATGACGGAAAAACGCTACGCATTCTTGAACTGAAAAAGCCTGACAGCGATGAAACGATGCTTCGCTGTGTGCTTGAAGCCTTTACATATTGGAAAACAGTTGACAAACCCAAATTGCTTTCAGATTTTAATTTGCCTGCTGATACGGTTGTCAAGGCTTGTCCGTTTGTATTCAAAGACGGTAAACAGTACAAAGAAATGGAAAAACCACGCCCACATTTGAAACGACTTATGGATTTGCTCTACAGTAAGCCTTATTATATAAGCGGCACTGATAATTATATTGTAACGGAGGATTAAAACAATGAAAAAGATTGATAGAGAAACTTTAATAGCGGGAATAATTGCTATAGTTGCATTTATAGCTATCATATGCGAAGTAGTATTTGGCGGTATTTCAACTGTATCCATTGCAGCAGCCGTAAAGGACATTGCTGGAATAATTGTAGATATGATGGTACTCTTCATTGCGTTTAAGGCTTTGGTCAAAAAAGATGTTGTTACTTTTAGAGGAAAGCTTGAAACAGCCATGGAAGATATAGAAAAGTCCTATGCACCGCTTATTCAAGAGCACAAGGCAAAGGAAACAAACGAAAACGATGTGCTAAAAAATCAGGAGTTTATCAGGTATGACCTTGCCAAAAATGTTGACGCATTATTTGGTGTTGAATGCAAGGATTATATGCGATTTTTCGAAATAAAAGCTCAATCTCCTGATAAAATTACATTCTATGTAAGAAAAAAGTTTTTTGGCGAACCATTCACCCCCGATATAATAGCTGGACACATTAAAGGTTTTTGCGAAAAGAAATATAATCATTATTCCACATCCTATTCTCTTGATAAAGATGGAGCAAATATTACAGTGTCATTTGGGAAAGTTTTGGAAACAAATGATGACATAGAGAATCTTATTTCAATAGTAGATGATGTATTGCTCTTATATATTGCTGAATATAAAAAGTGATATTTGAATTACTTGTAATTTGTTTCGAGGTAAAAAATGAAAATACTTCTTGTTTTCCTTGTCGTAGGAGAATTGTTTGTTATGATCGGAACGGCAATCGGACATTTGTTCCAACCTAAAGCAAAATCAAGAACGGCAACACCAGTATCAGACAGCTGGTATGGTATCTGCGAAAAATGCGGAAGAAAAGACGGATTGCACCGATTTGAAGGGAAAAAGTATTGTGCTGTATGTCATGCCAGACTTGTCGCTGAGAAAAAACTCAGAGCAAAGAAGAATGGTAAAAATGAAAGTTAATGTAATCCGTGGTAAAAACCAGATCGGCGGAAACATCATAGAAATCTCCACCGATAACACAAAAATCCTGCTTGACGCAGGACTTGAGCTTGATAATGATAAGCAAGATGAACTGCCTGATATTCCTGCTCTGTTTGAATATGCAGGCTATGATGCAGTGTTCGTTTCTCATTATCACGGCGACCATTTAGGGCTTGTATATAAAGCACACAGGGATATTTCTGTTTACATAGGCGAAAGTAGCTACAACATAATCAAAACAACGGATAATTACAAGGGGAACGAAACGATAACTCCGAAAGGATTTCTGCATCACAAGGAAGAGATCGTTGTAGGAGATATAACGGTAACACCGTTTCTATGCGATCATTCCGCCTTTGACAGCTATATGCTGCTTTGCAGTTCGGGAGGAGAAAGCGTTCTGTACACAGGTGATTTTCGTTCTAACGGAAGAAAGCCGTTCAGTATGCTCCTCAACTCATTGCCGAAGAAGATCGACAAGCTGATATGTGAGGGAACGACTTTTTCAAGAGAGGGATATTTCGCTGTAACAGAAAAGACTCTTGAAGAAAAAGCCGTCAAGCTGTTTTCTGAAAACAAGGGACCGGTTTTTATCCTGCAGTCCTCGATGAATATAGACAGAGCAGTAACTATGTATCGTGCTGCGAAACGTACGGACCGAGTTTTCCTAGAGGACGCATATATGTCAGGAATCACAACTGCCGCAGGTGAGCACATTCCCAATCCGAAGTTCAGCGATGTTTACGCTTTTATAACAAGTCCGTCAAAATATAGATTTGTTTCGGAATATAAAAGAAAAGTCGGTAAGGACAGAATATCGAAAATGCGCTTTGCGATGTGCGTAAGAACTACTATGCTTCCGTACCTGAAATCGCTTTCAGAAAAAATGTCTTTTGAAGATGGATTGCTCATCTATTCATTCTGGAGCGGATATAAAAACGATGAGAAGATGAAAGAGTTTTTATCAGAGTGTGAGGCTATGGGGCTGAAAATCGAAACGCTCCACACAAGCGGTCACGCAGATGAAAATGCTGTCAGAAAGTTTATCGACACTGTAAATCCCGATGTTATAATTCCTGTTCATACAGAAAACGCAGAGAGATTCAGGGAGATCGCTCCTGAAATTTTAGTAGAGATATAAAAATAACCGTCTGAATTACCGTTGTTGATAATGCTTCAGACGGTTATTTTCATTGTAAGTGTGGGCACGCCTCAGTAGAATACAAGCCTCGTATGCCATCTTCTGTTTCGTAGAAATGTAACTCAGGGAACGGCTCTGTTGTGACGATGAAAAATCGCATAACAGAGCCGTTCTGTGTTGTGAACGTGCTGTCAGAAATCGTCCGTAAAACGTGTACGAAAACTCAGGTGTGAACCAAAATTATTCCCCCGACCGAAAGAGGGCATTCACTACAGAAAAAGTTATTAAGACAAACTAGCGGAATATGACAAAGAGGTATCGTCATCAGATGATACCTCTTTAAATTTATAGTACATTAATCTTCCTAATCCGAATTGACCGCCTCAGCAAAAACAGTCAGGATCTTCTCTGCCTGCTTTTTGTTCTTATCGGAAAGGGTGTTTAGGATTGAAATGATCCCATCGTTATCGTTAGTATCCGTTGTACCGTTTACGATATGATCCGTCGGCACAAGCAAAGCGGCGGCAATTCTTTTAAGAGTAGCAACGGTCATAGATTTGCGCCCTTTTTCGATATCCGCAAGGAACTGTACCGAAACATCGGCAAGCTCTGACAGCTTTTCACGGGTATATCCACGTTGTTTGCGCAGTTCGGTTATTCTCGCACCTACTTCTATATTAAGTTCATTCATTCTGATCACCTCTTTAGAAATAGTATAAACCAATCTAAAGATTATATAAATCATCGATAGATATTGACAAACTATTGCTATTGATGTATAATAAAGCTGTGATCCTGATAATATGAGCATATTTTTACGGAACATCTTGACAAATTCAATTAGCAGTGCTATACTAAAGGAACATTATTTTTGAAAAGGAGGCAGACAATATGTTTAAGCGTTATCATCACACATCAGCTATGCTCATATTCAGAGATGAACACTTGTCTGCCGTTGATCGCATTATCTGATAATGCGTTATTATTGGTATTTCAAGGCGTGCATTTCTGTATGAAGTGCACGCTTTTTGCTTTAGATAAAGGAGAAAATTACGATGAATTTAAAACTGATAAAGGCAAGTGCTGAATATAAAAAGCAGATTTCCGATATGCTGGATGAATGGTACGGCACGGGCGAAAAAATAATACCCTACTCTATCCGCAGAATTGATTATCACGATTTTGAATATTATTGCGATAATCTGGAAATAAAGGATGCAAGCGGTAGTCTGGTGCCTGATTCAACTTTTTTCTGCCTTGATACAGACAGAAATATTGTGGTAGGTGCGGTAAATATACGACATTTCTTAAATGAATCACTTTTACTTAACGGTGGTCACATAGGCGATGGTGTAGTTCCCTCGGAAAGAAGAAAAGGTATTGCAACTGCTATGATTGGTCTTGCGCTTCAGGAATGCAGAAAGCTTGGCATAGAAAGAGTACTTATGGTATGTGATAAGGATAACATCGGATCTGCTAAAAGCATTATCAATAACGGTGGTGTGCTGGAAAATGAAATTTGTGTAGACGGCGTAATAGAACAAAGATACTGGATCGATATAAAATGAAAAGGAGAATAACATGAATGATACAAATCTTGTGAATAGCATAAAACAGGAAGAAATCGACTTCCCGAAGCGTTTTGCCTCATACGAAGAAAAGGAATACGGAATCCTTTTCTATATGGCTGACAACAAGGATTCTTATGACGGAAACCACGCCTGCATTTACCCTGACAAAATTACTGATCTTGGTGCAGTTCTTGATGATATTACAGAGTTTTATAGCAGGCTCGGAACAAATGCGTCGATATATCATCCCTTTGAAAAGGGCTACTTCAAAAATAACCTTGAAACGCTGAAGGCTCACGGCTATTACTACACCGCCGAGGACGACCACAGGGTAATGCTCCTGACAGCGGAGAACAGCATCGTTACTCCGAAGCGACTGGATATCCGTGTCCTGAACGAGTGGGACGAGCGTGTCGCAACTGACATTCTTATACCAAGCGGCGAGCCTTGGGAGATAGAGGTCACCAAAAAACGCACCGAACAGGACGGTACTTATCTTTTTGTTGGTTACCTCGACGGCAAGGCGGTCGTGTATTCAGATATTCACAAGTCAGAACATGGCAACACCCGTTTTGATTACATTGTTACCGCAAAGGAGCACCGTGGAAACGGCTATGCAAGCGAGCTACTCAGCTTTATGGTAGAATACTGCAAGGATAATAAATTCCCAATGTGCTGGCAGTGGGCGGGCCCGTCTGAACATATCTGTTACAGAGCGGGATTTCGTGAAGCATTTACTATGGAAGCAGGCTTTGCGTCAAAAGCATAGCTTGTAATATACAAAAGAAAGGACTGATCAAAATGAAGGAGAAAAAAGAAAGCAAGGTCCGCATATTTGCCAACAACTTCTATGCGCTGAAAACTGTATGGCAGATAAGCAAGCGTCAGGTAATACATCTGGCAGTGGGCAATATCATCCACTATGTGGAATGGATATTCATGAGCATTTTCTTCCTGCGTTACGTTATCGGTGCGATAGAAAGAGAAGCTCCCTTTGAGGAGATAATGCTGTTTATCGGAATCTGCTTTGCGGTGTGCTGTTCCATTGCGATATATTCAAGCTATCGCAAGGCGGTCGTATATCCCAGCACAGAGAATAAGGTCTACCGCTGTCTGTACAGGAAGCTCTATGCAAAGGCGAGAAATGTGGAGCTTCGCTGCTTTGAGGACGCAGACTTTTACAACAAGTACACGATGGCACTGGAGAACTCCGCTGATAAGATGATATCCTCGGTTAGAATGCTGTTCGAGGTGCTTTTCGGTGCTGTTGCGGCGCTGGCGGCGTTCTGGTCGATGTTTACTATCGACCCGTGGTCGGTGCTGTTCGTAATTTCGCCCATTATCGGAAACTTCGTTTTCGGTCGGCTTATGAACAAGATATGGGGCGGCAGATATGTCGATACCGTCAAGAATAACCGTATCGCAGAGTATGTCAACCGTGTGATGCACCTTGCTGAATACGCAAAGGAGATACGCTATTCAAGTATTCACGAGCTTATGATGAGCCGCTACAACAAGGCGATGGACGGAAATGTAAAGGTCGCTGACAAGTACGCAAAGAAAGCCATCGTCTACAACTGGGCACAGAACGTTACAACCTTCGCCCTTGTTTTCGAGGGAATTATGATTTATTCCGCTTACCGCACCATCGTTTCGCAGACGATGGATCTTGCGGAGCTTGCCATCATGTTCTCGGCTATGAATACATCCTCGTGGATGCTGTTCTGTATGTTCAATAACATCACAGAGGCTATGAAGAACGGTCAGTTCCTTGAATATTTCCGCACTTTCATGGAGTACAAGGAGAAGATCCCCGAGGATCAGGACGGAATCATTCCCGAAAAGATACGCTCCATCGAGTTCAAGAACGTGTGCTTTGAATACAAGGAAAACGAGCCTGTTATCAACGACCTTTCTTTCAAAATTGAGGGCGATAAGGTCTGCGCTCTTGTAGGTCACAACGGCGCAGGTAAGTCAACTATCATCAAGCTGTTGTTCAGACTTTACGACCCAACAAGCGGCGAAATTTTTGTCAACGGCATAAACATAAAGGAATACAACCTCAAAGCTTATCGCAAGCAGTTCTCTGCGGCATTTCAAGATTATAAGGTCATGGCTATGTCGGTGAGAGATAACGTGCTTATGGGCGAGAGTTTCGACAACCCCGATGAAACAGCCGAGCGTGCGCTTAAATGTGCGGGAGTATGGGACAAGGTTTCGAGCCTCTCGAATGGAATGAACACCATCATGACAAAAGAGTTTGACAATGACGGCGCTGTGCTTTCAGGCGGCGAACAGCAGAAGATAGTCGTTGCGAGAGCCTTTGCACAGCAGGCGAGCGTGAAAGTCTTTGACGAGCCATCGTCCGCTCTCGACCCCATCGCAGAGTATGACCTGTACAAGGGAATTATGGACGAGAGCAAGGGACACATCACGCTGTTTATCTCGCACCGTCTGTCCTCAGTAAAGGACGCAGACGAGGTGTTTATGCTTGAAAACGGTGCTGTTATCGAGCAGGGCACTCACCGTCAGCTTATGGATATGGGCGGTAAATACTGCGAGATGTTCACAAAGCAGGCACAGAATTATCTTGCGGATGAAACTTACAGAGAGGGGGTTACAGCATGAAAAAATACAAAAAGCTGTTATCCGACAATCTGTGGCTGTTCAAGATATGCTACAAAGCCGCTCCGGGATATATGATATGCTACATAATCGAGGCAATACGAAACGAGCTTGTGGTGTTCTTAGAGTTTACGCTTGCGCTGAATTTCGTGCTGGAGTGCGCGGAGTTCGGCAGACCCTTTGAGGTAGCGGCAACGTTCCTTTTAGCGCTTCTGGCATTCGTTGTCTTAGGCTTGCTTTTCAATGCTTTCCTCTATCAGAAATTACAGCAGAAAGCACAGCCGAAGATCAAACAGGCTATCAAGGAAATGATGTTCAACAAGGCTAAGGAGATCGACCTTGAATGTTACGACAACCCCGAATTCTACAACGATTATGTGCTGTCGGTTTCCGAGGTGGATAATCAGATAGGACGTATCTTTACGCTTATAACGAACCTCTGCACTGGACTTGTTTCCATCGTGCTGTCGGGTGCGTTCTTTATCGGCACTGACCCTATCTCGTTCATATTTATTGCGGTATCATTTGCGGCATCTTTATGGTCTGGTAAGGCTCTCAATAAGCTGAATTTCAGAATACGCACCGAGAAAAATCCTCACGAAAGAAAGCTCGGCTATGTAAACCGTGTGTTCTATCTCAACGACTACGCAAAGGAAGTCCGCCTCAATACTGAAGTATCTGACGAGCTTCTGAAAGACTTTGACGAAACAAACGACAAGGTGCTTGACATTGATAAAAGGAACGCAGGAAAGCGTTTCGGCTTACAGCTGCTCAAGGATTATATCTGCAACGGCTTCCTCATTGATGTGGTGTATATGGTGTATCTCGTGTTCTGTGCGGCGGTGCTTCACAGAATCTCGTACAGTAATGTTGCGGTAATGCGTGGTACGGCTAACCGAATGAAGAACCGTATGAGGCAGTTTTCCGACGTGTTCCCTAAAATGGAAGAGATCAGTATGTATGTTCAGAAAATGAAGAATTTTCTTGACATCGAGCCTAAGATAATCAGCGCGGACAAGAAGCCACTTCCCGAAAAGCCTACGGAGATCGAGCTTCGTAACGTTTCTTTCGGATACAACGAAAAGGACGGCTATATTCTCAATAATATCAGTATGAAAATAAACCCGTACAGCAAGATCGCTATTGTCGGCTACAATGGTGCGGGCAAGACCACGCTCATCAAGCTTATAATGCGTTTGTACGACCCCAATGAGGGCGAAATTCTTCTTGACGGAGTGAACATCAAGGAATATGATGTGGAGGAATACCGCCGTAAGATAGGCACTGTATTCCAGGATTTCAAGATCTTTGCCGCAACGGTAAAGGAGAATGTCCTGCTTGATTTTGCGGAAAACGGCAAGGATGAGGATGTGCTTAACGCTATCGGAAAGAGTGGCTTTGCTGAACGTCTTGAAACGCTTTCCGATGGACTTCAAACCAATCTCACCACCGAGTTTGAGGAAAACGGCGTGAACCTCTCAGGCGGCGAGGGACAGAAGCTCGCAGTTGCAAGAGTGTTCTACAAGGACGCTAACCTAATTATTCTTGACGAGCCTAGCTCCGCACTTGACCCCATTGCCGAGTATCACCTGAATCACTCAATGCTGACGGCGGCGGAGCACAAGTCGGTCGTGTTTATTTCCCACAGACTCTCAACAACACGAATTGCCGATCGTATCTATATGCTTGAAAAAGGCAGGATCATCGAGGAAGGCAGCCACGCTGAACTGCTCGAACGAAAGGGCAAATACGCTGAAATGTGGCGTGTTCAGGCGGGACAGTATTTGTGTGGATAAAAAACAAACGATTTAAAACGCTTGATTTATTTACTTGAATATGTCAGAATAAAGAAAACAGAACAATGGGAGGAAATATGAAGAAAGAAAAAAAGCCATCCTCTCTGTCTAACGTACTGTATATGCTGAAGATATTATGGCACGGCAGTAAAGGCTATGTCATCTACACGTTCATAAAGGAATTCAATGAGAACGTATTCTGGACGATATTTTCAGTATACCTGACAGAGTGGATATATGTTGCAATTGAAAACAAAACACCTTTTACGGCGCTTGCTTCATTTGTGGGTGCAATGTGCATCGGACATATCTGTATACATATCACGGCGGCGATACATCAGCTTTGCGAAAAGCAGTTCCTGCCGAAGATGTATCAGGATTTCTACAAGCGTGTGATACGAAAGTCTATATCAATGGAGTTTGCAGAGTTCGAGCGTCCCGATTTCTACGACAAATACACCCGTGCGCTGAACGAATGCCAGTGGAGGGGAAACAACATCCTCTATTTTTCCGCATATCTCGTTGCAGGTATTGCATCGGTAATTGCGGCGACTATCATCGTTGCGAATGTCGATCCATGGCTGCTACTGTTCATCGTGCCTATGGTGGCAGTTTCGATGTTCTTCGGAAAGAAGGAGGGAGATCTCTACTACTCCCTCGATATGTCAAACACCCGTGACGGACGTATCGGCAGCTATGCAAAGCGTGTGTTCTATGAAAAGAAATATGCATCTGAACTGCGATTGTTCGGCATCGGCAGGCTGCTGCTCAAGCGTCACGAAAAGGCGTATGAGGAGATGGAGGAGCGCACCCGTCTGATACGCAGAAAGCTGTGCGTTATCGAGCCGCTGAAATGGATATTATACAACATTCTCTCAACGATACTGCCGTATCTGTACATAGCGTTCGTGCTGAATGAGGGCGAGGTGCAGACCGCCGCTTATGTTGCGATGATACCCGCACTTTCGACGCTGTCCTGGAGGACATCCGATGCGGTGGAGCTTATAGTTTCCCTTGCTAAGGAGAGCGCATTCGTTACTAACTTGCGTGAGTTCCTTTCCTACGAACCTAAGACGAATGCAGACGAGCTTATCCGTGCTAAGAACCTCTCGGATATCGAGATTAAGGATATGAGCTTCACCTATGAGGGCGCAAACAAGCCAACACTGCATGATGTTAATATCAGCATCAGAAAGGGCGAGAAGATCGCTATCGTAGGTCACAACGGCGCAGGTAAGACGACTCTCGTCAAGCTTATCATGGGACTTTATGACCCCACAGAGGGCGCAATTACTATCAGCGGCAAGGATATCGCAAAGTATGAGCCGAAGTCGCTGCACCGCCGTTTCGGTACGGTGTTCCAGGATCTGCAGGTGTTTGCTCTGCCGCTGTCACATAACGTTCTTATGCGCAGACCGAAGAATGACGAGGAACGCAGGCTGGTCGAGGATTCTCTCAGAAAGGCACAGTTCGGCGACAAGCTTGACAGCCTTGAAAACGGCATCGATACGATGGTCACAAAGGAGTTTGACGAGAACGGCATGGGACTTTCAGGCGGCGAGGCACAGAAGATCGCCATTGCGCGAGTTTTCGCACGCAAGCCCGATATCGTGATACTGGATGAGCCCAGTTCTGCACTTGATCCCATCGCAGAGTACAATATGTATAAAAATATGCTTACTGCAACGGACGGCGAGACAGTCATCTTCATCTCCCATCGTCTATCCGCTACCCGTGACGCAGACCGTATCTATATGTTCGAGCACGGAACGGTGATCGAGCAGGGAAGTCATGCCGACCTTATGGCACTGAACGGAAAGTATGCGGAGATGTGGAAGCTGCAGGCGCAGAATTACCTTGCAGAGGAGGTGACGGCATGAGCGTAAAAAACGAAAAGAAGAAAGACAAGATAAAGATGACAAGGCTTATTTCAAACGTGCTCTACATTGTGAAATACGCCTTCCGTCACGATTACAGACTGCCGCTTGCATCTATCACGAGCCTTACGGTATTTATGGGCGTCGGCGCATTCATCGACACCTTTATGCTGATGGAGATAATCAATATCTTCACTACCACGGCTGATATCATGAGCGTAGTAAAGGTTCTTGCAATCATGCTGGTCCTGTATATTATCCGCATGGTGATATTCCGTGTACTTGAAAACTATTTCTGGACAAAGATGATAGGCTTTGAGGGCAAGATACAGCGTGAGCTGATGGAAAAGGCACAGAAGATGGATCTGCGTTGTTATGATATTCCGGAGTATTACGATGATTTCGTGATAGCTGCATCCCAGTCCGAGGAGATGTGCAAAAAGGCTATAATGAGCGTAGCAAAGATCATTTCCCAGCTTGTGGCGATGCTTATTGCGGGAACGATGATAATCACCATTAATCCCGTGGTTGCTGTTTTCCCTGTGATAGGCTTTATCGTGAACATCATAACCCGATTCATCATCACAAAGCTTGAGTATGAATACAATCTCGAAAAGCAGCGCATCGGAAGAAAGGCGGACTACTCAAAACGTGTATTCTATCAGCCCGAATACGCAAAGGAGATAAAGCTCACGGGCATTGAAGAAGCGCTGATGGAGCAGTATGACGAGGCTATCGCAGAGGAGCGCAAGATGGCGCTGGGTTACTCGCTCAAGATTATCGTGCCTACGCTTATCAACTGGATAACCGTATTTACGGTATGTCAGTTCTATGCAGTTCCTGTATATCTTGCGTATCTTGCCATCGAGAAAAAGACCATTCAGCTCGGCGAGGTAGCGTCACTCAAGAATGCCACAAACGGTATAAAGAGCCATCTTGATCAGATGAATTATGCACTGGTGGATTTTCAGAATGTCGGACAGTACGCAGAGAAATTCCGACGCTTCATGGAATACGAGATAAACATCGAGGGCTGCGAAGGAGAGGTTCCTGTTCCCGAGGGTGACTGCACGCTTGAGCTCAGAAATGTAAGTTTCAGATATAAAGATACTGAAAAGTATGTTCTGAAAAACGTGAGCATGACCATACACAAGGGCGAGAAGCTTGCTCTGGTTGGCGAGAACGGAGCAGGCAAGTCGACTCTCATCAAGCTTATTATGCGATTGTATGACGTGACTGAGGGCGAGATACTGTTTGGCGGTGTTGACATACGCAGGCTTAATACAAAGGCATATCGTGAGAAGATAGGAGCTGTATTCCAGGATTTCCAGATCTACGGTGCAACACTTGCAGAGAACGTAAAGACTGATTTTGTTACGGAGGATGACAGCGGCAGGATCGTTGACGCTCTTAAAAGAGCGGATTTCGGCGGCAAGCTGAAATCGCTTGAAAAGGGCATCGATACCGAGCTTACCAAGGAGTTTTCCGAGGAGGGAACGATGCTTTCGGGCGGCGAGGGACAGAAGGCGGCGATCGCGAGAATGTTCATGCGTGATATGCCTATTGCTATTCTGGACGAGCCAAGCTCAGCACTTGATCCTATCGCAGAATATCGTCTTAACAAAAGTATGCTGGACAATGCGGAAAATCAGGCTGTTATCCTTATTTCGCATCGTCTTTCCACGACAAAAGACGCAGACCGTATAATCCTGCTTGAAAACGGCAGCATCGCAGAAAGCGGAACTCACAACGAGCTTCTTGCAAACAGCGGTACTTATGCAGAAATGTGGAACGTTCAGGCGGAGAAATACTGTGCTTCTATTTATGCATAAAAAAAGACCACTTGCTTACGGCAGGTGGTCTTTTTACATCCTTGTTTCGTAGAAATGTAACTCAGGGAACGGCTCTGTTGTGACGATGGAAAATCGCATAACAGAGCCGTTTTGGGTTATGAGTGTTTTCGGAAAATCGTTCATAAAACATAGTTCGTAAACCTATGTGTGACCAAAGTGTGACCATGGGGTGACCAAGTTTTTGTGAAATAAAAAAGGCGTCAAAATTACTTCAGATGCTTTGAATATCTGTTTGTTGCTTTGAGTTCATTTTCAGCTATCCACCAGCCGCCCATATCAAGGAATCCGTTTCGCTTCATAAACGGAATAATCACCTGATTTTGTCCCTTTTGGGGAATTGTAACCCCCTCTGATATCAGAATAGCGAATATTCTTGTTCTGAGCTTTTCTTCAAGTGCAAACCATCGGCGAGTTAAGTCGCAGGCGGATCTGTATTCGTCTGTACCTTCATTGAAATCATAGATATTATCTTCTATATACCACGCTTTGTTAGATACGGTCGCATATAGCGAAGCAAGCTCCAGTTCAGTACTGACTTCCGAACAGCGTTGTTCTGCGGCTTCGGGTATCAGTTCCTTATCGGGATCGCCGCCCATTACGACTACCATAATATCACCTCATTCCGTTTTCTTTCATTATAGTGCTTTTGGCAAAGGATTGCAAGCATTTTTCGGGACAATTAATTTTTCGTGAAGTGAATAATGCTTACACAGACGTCGCCCGTCAGAGGATAACAGTAGGTACAATACGGTAAGACATGCGGAGAGCGTGGGGATAGAGGTTGTGAGAATATGATAACAGAAGATTATCGGCAATTATCCAAGCAATTTATTGAAAAATGTCGCCATAATTGCCGATAACGGCAATCAGCTATTGTGTTGCAAATCAATTATATATTATAACTATGTAGCTATATAAGCTACCCGATCAATTATCGGATCATAGAACGTTCCCCTGAGCGTAACTGCTCAGGGGATTTTTCTGTTTTAAGGAGGAAATCATGGCACAAAAATTCAATAATCAGCACTACTGTACTAACGGCATCTCTGAGCGTTTGCCGCTCACTGTTCAGGCGTTCCTATGGGGACTTATCAGGACTATGGAAGTTCCCGAGCAGGACTACCTGCAGGTATTTACGCTCACTGTTGAGAAAGGCTTTCAGAAGATCCTGCACGAGCAGGAATTCCCCGAGTATTCACGGGACTATGTCATTCCAAGCTCCCGTCCAATCACCGCAAAGATCTTCGTCATTGACGACGAGACCCATTCAACCATGCTTTTTGCTGAAGAATACTGATTTTAGGAGGACAACACAATGCAAAACGACATCATTTTCTGCGACCGCTGCGGATGCGAACTCACAAGCGATTCTGCTCATCATTTTGAGGGCGATTACTTTTGCTCGGAATGTTTTGACGAGGCAACCACAGTATGCACTCACTGCGGCGAACGTGTGTGGTCTGAGGACAACGCAGGCACTATAAGCATGCCGCTCTGCGAGCGTTGCTACGACAATCACTACACTTCCTGCGAGGATTGCGGCAGGATAATCCATCAGGACTACGCAAACTACTTCGATGATGACGACTACCCCTACTGCGATGCTTGCTTCAACTTAAGAAACAACGGTCCAATTCACGATTACAATTATAAGCCTGACCCCGAGTTCTTTGGTGAGGGTTCACGCTATTTCGGAGTTGAACTGGAGATAGACAAGGGCGGCAAGCTGGGCGAGAATGCTGAGCATATAATCTCTGTTGCTAATGCCAAAGCCGAACACATTTACATCAAATCTGATGGTAGCCTGAACGACGGCATGGAGATAGTAACGCATCCAATGTCCCTTGACTATCATCGAGTAGATATGCCCTGGGAAAACATCTGCGACAAGGCAATACATCTCCACTATCAGAGCCACAAAACCACGACTTGTGGCTTGCATATTCACGTCAACCGCACAACATTTGGCGAGACCCGAGAGGAGCAGGATGAATGCATCTCTCGGGTTTTGTATTTTGTGGAACACCATTGGGCGGAGCTTCTGAAATTCAGCCGCCGTACTGAGTACACTATGAATAAATGGGCGGCAAGATACGGCTACAAGCACGATCCCAAAGCAATTCTGGACAGTGCAAAGAAAGGATGTAATGGCAGATATGCGTGTGTCAATATAACCAACTGGAACACAATTGAGTTCAGAATGTTCAAGGGTACGCTGAAAGTTAACACGATCATCGCCACGCTGGAGCTAGTCAACAAAATTTGTGACCTTGCTCTGTATCTTACTGACGAGGAAATCGCAGGCATTAGCTGGACGAGCTTTGTGAAGTCCCTCAACAATGACGACCATGGCGAGCTGATAACCTATCTTAAAGAGCGACAGTTGTATGTGAACGAGCCTATTGAATTCAAGGAGGATGAGTAATTATGTGTGCTATATTCGGGCTTATCGACTACAGAAACTACTTCACCAGACAGCAACGAGAAAAGGTGCTGAAAGTCCTCTCGAAGGAGTGTGAGGTCAGGGGTACTGATGCAACTGGCTTTGCCTATATTCATGACGGCAAGTTGAGCGTTTTCAAGAGACCCCTTGCCGCTCATAAAATGAGATTGCGCTTGCCGCTTGAGAGCAACATCATCATGGGGCACACCAGAATGGCAACTCAGGGCAATAAGTTTGAGAATTACAACAACCATCCGTTTTCTGGGCATTGCGGTATGACAGACTTTGCCCTTGCACATAATGGAGTGCTTCACAATGATGAGAAGCTCCGCAAAGATCTCAAGTTACCTGTGACAAAAATAGCGACTGACAGCTACATAGCCGTACAGTTGCTTGAACTGAAAGAGTCCCTTGACTTCAATGCCATCGCACAGATGGCTGAACAGCTCGAGGGGTCTTTTACTATGACGGTGTTGGATGCGACGAAGAACCTCTACTTCATCAAGGGCGATAATCCGCTTGCACTGTACCATTTTGAGAAGGAGGGTTTCTACATCTATGCAAGCACTGCCGCTATACTGGATTGTGCGCTGATAACGCTCGGGCTAGTGACGAAATTCTACACCGAAATCGACGCAAAGTGCGGAGATATTCTGAGGGTATCTTCCGATGGAGAGCTTACTTCTTCCAAGTTCAATACAGCAAAGCTTGATGCACTCGACTACTATTATAGCTACCGACCCTATTGGTGGACACACGCTGAGCCTGAGGATTACGCTGAATGGTTTGAGAGTGCCGCTGTCAAGGAGTTGAAGCAGTTTGCAAGCGACATCGGCGTGTCCGAGAAAGATATCGATCTGCTCCTTGAGTATGGCTACACCGTCGATGATGTAGAGGACTTGCTCTATATTCCTGATGGTGTGGAAACCGCGGTTGAAGAGATACTTTGCGAATACGCCTACTGCGGAGGTGAGTGGTAATGCGGAACTTCGTATTCGGCTATGCCCGAGTATCCACCGAGCAGCAGAACCTCGACCGTCAGCTTGATATGCTCGAAAAGTACGGCGTTGACCACATCTACAACGAGAAGATGACGGGTACGAAGCGAAACCGCCCAGAGCTTGAAAAGCTACTGGAACGCCTGACTGAGGGGGACACCGTAGTTGTTGAGTCCCTCTCCCGTCTCGGGAGAAGCACCAAAGATCTGATTTGGCTGATGGAGACATTCAATTTTCGAGGGGTGAATCTGGTATCTCTCAAAGAATCCATAGACACGACTTCCAGTACTGGAAAGCTGTTGTTCACGCTGATGTCTGCACTGGCACAGTTTGAGCGTGATGTGCTTGCTGACAGAACAAAAGAAGGTCTTGCCGCTGCTAGGGCGAGAGGGCGTAAGGGTGGGAGACCTGCAATCGATGGTGAAGCACTCAAAAAGGCAATCAAGCTGTATAAATCCAAGGCGTATACGGTTACTGAGATAACCGAGATGACGGGCGTTAAGAAGACCACGCTGTATAAACATTTATAAAAATTAAATCAGTGTCTAATATATGACACTGATTTGTTTTTTGTGATCTTTTGTTGAAAACCTACTTATTTCGAATAATATATCATTGAAAATCAATGCGATGGTGATAATGCACAAATGCAAAGGAGCAGGATTGCAAAATATGTTGATATGTGATATAATTTGTGTTATATAAATATAGCGAATTAGGTGGTGTAATAATGGATTTTGGAAATAACGATAAGGGAATTGCGCTCGTACTTGATGGTGGCGGAGGTAAAGGAGCATATCAAATTGGCGTTTGGGAAGCTATGCTTAAAGATACTGATTTCATTAACAGAATCACTGCTATATCTGGAACTTCTGTCGGAGCTTTGAATGCGGTGCTATTTGCCAACGGAGATTTCGATGTAGCAAGAGATATATGGCTTGAACAGGTAAACAATGATATTAAGCAAAAAGATTTCGGACTTGCTGTTGAAAATACTAAGAAATTTGCCGAACTATTCGGTAAGTCTTTGGTTGCATTTGTTTGCTGCCTTAAAAGTGTTGCTTTACGTACAGCTATTTTTGCAACACAAATATATAACGCTCACTTTAATGGTTCATCTGAACGGATTTCAGAAATTGAAAGGTTCCTTGATACTCATTTCTATGTAAGCCATAGAATATCTGAACTTATTGAGAATGAAGCTAATAATATTAACTTGGATAAAATAAGATATTGTCGTATGCCTATATATGTAACAGCTACACAATATGACAAAAAAGCATTGATGACATTTTTCGCAGATAAAATGGACTTCTGTGACGCTACTTCTTCCGATCAAGTGAGATACATTAAGCTCAACGGAAAATCCAACAAGGAAATATTGACGGCTTTATTAGCTTCTGCTGCATTACCGGCAGCTTTTGAAAGTCAGCAAATCAATGGAGAGAGATTAAGAGATGGCGGTATAGTAGATAATTCTCCGATTAAACCATTATACGATGAAGGATATAGGCATTTTCTTGTTGTGCATTGCAGTAAAAAGGCATACATAAAAAACAGGGACGAGAAATATCCTGACGCACAATTTATCGAGATTTTCCCCTCTATACAAGGCAAAACTCTTACATTTACACATGAACAATCACAAATGCTGTATGAGTGTGGTATTAGAGATATGACTCCTGTGGTAGAGCAAAACAGCTTTTATCGTAATTTGTTATCAGAAAAGCGTAAATCACAGCAAGAGTTTGATGAATGTATTGCATATCTTGAGGGCGATAAAAAAGCGGTAGCAAATCACAAATTATCTGACGGTAATATGCAATTTTTAAAATATATCACATCAATGTTAGATGACTAACGGAGGAAATAAAAATGTCAAATGAAGTGTTCGGTGCAGAAATAATTGCAGCAGGTGTAGAATATTTCTCAAATAATCCTGATGATTTCGATATTACATTATTTGCATTCAAAAACTGCATCGATAATGCCAAGAATAAAAATCAAGACCTTAATGATTTAAATGTTTTTCAGAGAATAATCGGCAACATAACATCATCTAATCAAAGGCAACAATTTCATATAGAAGAAATACAAAACGAAGCGTTAACTTATTTATCTCAAGTTGTTGATAGAATGCTTAAAGATGACATTATATCGAGTCAACGGCATACAGCACTTGCTAGACAGGTGGTTGAAAACAAGGATACAATTAAAGTATTACAAGCAACTGTTGCTATGAACTCTGCAAAAATCAGAGATTTAAACCACCGTGATAAGCTGAAAAGTTTTATAGATACCATTGATGAAAGATGTGAGCGTGCTGAACTAAAGCAACCTGTAGAACAAGCTACATTCATTATACTCAACTTCGCAAAAATAACCAAATCACTATACGATGAAGAAGATTTGTTATATATAGGTACAGCTTTGCGACAGCTAGGTATCAGAGATTTACCCGTCGAAAGATATGATATGGTAAAAGCGTTGTCAGATTCAGTTAGTGAACTTTCACAAAAACAAAAACGCTTTATCTCCGCAGGTAAAACTCCTATGCTTGCAGCTATAAATGAATACAACAATTATGTATATCCAAGTGATATTACAGTATGCGGCATTTGCCTAAAAGAGAAAGTCAAGTTGGTTGATATAACAACATCTTTGGCGGTAGAGTTGTGTGCAATATATCGTGAATCCGATAGAGTGGATAAGCTGCTTGAAACAACCAGGCATTTGTTCTTTGATTATGAGATTTCGGAAGCTATACCATATCTTTTAGAGCTGTCTGAACTTGGTGTTGGTGATGCAAAATTTATGTTATCTCTGCTATATCATCATGCTGATCAAATTGAGCAAAGAGTTAAAGTAATACAAGAAGGTGCTGAAAGCGGACATAAAATATGCAGCGCTATGTTTTATCGTAATAGTCGTCCTGAATTGCTACAGCAGATAGAAGAAGATGCGTATGCTGGCGATGTGTTGTCACAATACTATTTAGGCTCTTTTTATATTGTTGAGGACGATAATAAAGCGGGCTATTTCATGAAAATGGCGGCAGACAATGGAATGGTTTTTGCGGAAGCGGAATACGGTTGTAGATATCACGATAACATTAACACATATTTGAAATCTGCGGCAAGTAAAGGGTATCCCTTTGCAAGGGCTCTTTACGCAAATCGATTAATAATAGATAATCCAGTGGTAGAAACCCTTGAATTTGTTTTGGGTACATATAGAGAATTAATTAAAGATGAATATGCGGTAATTGGGCGTGAATCTTTCTATTCAATGCTAATCAGTCATCTAAATAGCTATACCAAAAAAGAATATCAAACTGAACGATTTAACACCTTACAAAAAGCAGTGTCTCTATATCCAGATAACTTTGAATTCAAGTTGGAGTTAGGAAAATGCTATTATGAAGGCATAGGCACAGGCGAAGATTATTATGAAGCAATTCATTATTTTACAACAGCCAAAAAAGGATTCGATGATAAGGGTGAAAACAAAACTTATGAATACAGTGAAATTCTGTATTATCTAGGTTTGTGTAACTATTACGGTAATGGCATTGTCGCCAATCGTGCTTTGGCATATGATTGCTTTCACAGAAGCTACGAAAAAATTTGTGATTCAAACAAATATTTAGCCAAGATATGGAACGAAGGTTATATGGGTACAAGAGATTCTGTAAGAGCCGCAGTTTTTCTTAAACTATATATAGAGGCATACAATAAGGAAAATGGTACATATCCGCCAATTTACAAAGACAAAGACTTGATAGAGATAGTTTTATGTGATAAACTCCGAACTGCTGTAAAGAACACCTCACATCAAGTGTATTTTTATGTTGATACATATACTGGAAAAGAAAAAATCGACAGGATAATGTCAAAGGTCGGTGCTAATTCCACAGGTAGTTTTTTAGCATTTGTGGATACTTCACGAAAATGTGATGGAAGTTCTGGTTATCTGTTTACAACACAAGGTTTAACTATTGGTGGAAATGATTTTGTTCGATATGATGAGCTATCGAATACCAATCGTAGTATTATTGGAATTGCATTACATGGTATTTTTAATCTGAACAAAAACAACATCGCTAATGACTTTAAGAATAAAGAATTTGGTGAGATGATGGATATGATAATTGGTAGAAAATGATTCTTGAAAAACTCTAGCTGAATATAGACAAGATCGGTATCGTCAATGGTAGACGATACCGATCTTGTCATATTTCGCTGTTTTGTCTTGACAACTTTTTCTGTAGTCAATATCTTGCGGCTCTGCTATTATTTTTTGTAAATTGTCCCATAGTTTTATTGAAATAACACGAGAAATATGTTATAATCTACTATGAATAATTATATTCGGAGGTAAACTATGCTTACAGGTGAACTGAAAAATAAAATAGATTCGATATGGGAGATGTTCTGGACGGGAGGTATCACCAATCCGCTTGATGTAGTCGAGCAGATGACATATCTCATGTTTATACACGATCTGGACGATGCTGACACCAAAAAGGCAAAGAGCAGCGTAATGCTCGGCTTGGAACACAAAAGTGCCTTTGATGGTCACGAGCAGTACAAGTGGTCCGTGTTCCGTGATCTGCCTGCGGAGAAGATGTACGACCTCATGCAGACGGAGATATTCCCCTTTATCAAGAACCTCCACGGCAACAAAGAGAGCACATATTCCAAATACATGAGCGATGCAATCTTCAAGATACCCACTCCGCAGCTGCTTTCCAAGATCGTTGACGCTCTGGATGGTCTGTACATTGATATGTCCAAGCAGATCGAAGCCGATACAAAGGGCGATGTGTATGAGAGCCTGCTTGCAAAGCTCTCCACGGCTGGCGTAAACGGACAGTTCCGCACACCTCGTCATATTATCCGTATGATGGTGGAACTTCTCGCTCCCAAGCCTGATGATATGATATGCGACCCTGCCTGCGGTACATCGGGATTCCTTGTAGCAGCAGGTGAGTATCTCAAAGAGAAATACCACAACGAGATAATGTATAATCGTGAGAAGAAAGAGCACTACAACAACTCTATGTTCTACGGCTACGATATGGACAGAACAATGCTGCGTGTCGGTGCAATGAATATGATGACCCACGGCGTTGATAACCCTAACATCGACTACCGTGACAGCCTTTCTGATCAGAACACAGATACAAACAAGTATTCCATCATCCTAGCAAATCCGCCGTTCAAGGGCAGCCTTGATGCTGATACAGTTTCGCCCGATCTTCTCAAGGTCTGCAAGACTAAAAAGACCGAGCTGCTTTTCCTTGCTCTGTTTCTGCGTATGCTTAAGGTGGGCGGTCGCTGTGCGTGTATCGTTCCTGATGGAGTGCTGTTCGGCTCGTCTACGGCTCACAAGGCTATCCGCAAGGAGCTTATCGAAAATCACCGCCTTGAAGCAGTAATTTCTATGCCCAGCGGCGTTTTCAAGCCCTATGCGGGAGTTTCCACAGGTATTCTTATCTTCACAAAGACAGGTCACGGCGGTACGGATAATGTGTGGTTCTATGATATGCAGGCGGACGGCTTCAGCCTTGACGACAAGCGCACCGCTGTTACGGAGATCGATATCCCCGATATTATCGAACGTTTCCGTAATATGGACGCAGAAGCCGACAGACAGCGCACGGACAAGTCCTTCCTTGTGCCTAAGGATGAGATTGTAAGCAATGACTACGACCTTTCCATCAACAAGTACAAAAAGGTAGAGTACAAGCCAGTTGAGTACCCCTCAACGCAGGAGATAATGGCAGACCTCAGAGAGTTGCAGATGCAGATTGATGAGGGGCTTGCTGAGTTGGAGGGGATGTTGAATGAGTAAGGTAAGGTTAGGAGATTTGTTTTCTATTAGTTCTGGCGGAACACCAAATAAAAAGAATCCTGAATATTATATAAATGGAGACATTCCATGGATAAAAACTGGTGACTTAAAAGGTAAATATATATCAAATGAAATTGAATATATCACAGAAGATGGATTAATCAATAGTTCTGCTAAAATCTTTCCTCGTAACACAGTCTTAGTCGCTATGTACGGAGCAACCATCGGCGCATGTTCCATTCTTCCATTTGATGCTTCGACAAATCAAGCATGTGCAGCATTTCTACCAAACGATAGAGTAATCCCTGAATACTTATATTATTTCTTATGCAGTAAAAAAGAGAAATTTATACAAGATGGAGTTGGTGGAGCACAGCCTAATATTTCGGCAGGTTATTTAAAAAAAGTTGAAATCGAAGAATTATCACTTAATCAACAAAAACAAATCGCCGCAACGCTTGACCAGGTGACCGACCTTATAAACAAACGCAAGCAGCAGCTTGAAAAACTGGACGAGCTTGTCAAATCCCGATTTATCGAGATGTTTGGGGATCCTATATCCAACCCTATGAATTTGCCAGTAAAGACATTAAAACAATTATCAGTATTAATAACAAACGGCAATACACCAAAAGGGGGAAGTGAAAACTATGTCGATAAAGGCATTTTATTTATTCGTAGTCAGAATGTATGGAGAAATAGAATAGATCTTGACGATGTAGCTTATATTGATGATACAACCCATCACAATATGAGTAAAAGTAGTGTGCATTATAAGGATATCTTGATTACTAAGACGGGTAGAATTAATACAGAGAATAGTAGTCTTGGTAGAGCTGCACTATATCTTGGGGAGGATAATTCTGCAAATATAAACGGACATGTTTATCTTGTTCGCCTCAATGCTTCTGTTATCCCTGAATATGTCATAACTATACTCACCAGTGAAGCATATAGGAATTATATTCGTAAGGTTTGTGTAGGTGGAATTGATAAACGGCAGATAAATCTTGACCAAGTAGAGGAATTTCCTATAATTCTTCCGTCTATAGAATTACAAACCCAATTCGCCGCCTTCGACGAAGCCACCGACAAATTGAAATTTGAAGCAAAACAAGGTCTTGAAAAGCTCGAAACACTGAAAAAATCCCTTATGCAGGAATACTTTGGATAGTAGAGGAGGATAAATGGATAAGTTTATTATTAAACCAAGCATAGAGCCTACAAATGATTATGATAAGGCGAAAAATGAATTTATTCAAGCGTGTATTTCTATAAATAAACTATCTCCTCAAGAAAAGGAGAGATTGTTTAATGAATTGGTTACTCAATCATCTATCAGTGCTTTTATCGATTTTATCAATCATTGCAGGTGATTTTCTATGAGTGATTTGAATGCAGTTTTTGAATTTATTAATCTAATAAAACACAAACTAAAATCTGGAGAAGCAGCTTGTGGTAATGAAATAGAAAAGCTTATTAGACTGATTAAGCTTTATGCTGAAAATGAAAATAATTTTCATTATATTAATAAAAATAAAATCCTTTTCAGAGCTAGAAAATATACAGAACCAGATGTTATTTGACAAGTAGAATATAAAAAGTAAAAAAGTCCGAAAAAAAGCGAAAGAAAGTTTAAAAAACCTTGAAATTGGCTTAATAGAGCCGATTTTAAAGTGTAATCAAATGCAATTTGATGAGATCAGCGCTCGAAAGGTTGTCAAAGCCTTTTCGGGCGTTTTTGTGTTTTAAAGGTTGTGGAACAGCAAGCTTGGTCAACCTTTAAAAACACCTTTAAAAAACGAGGAAAAGCCTTTTAAATGGCTTTATAATGCGGAATGTGCAAAATGTGACCGCTGACATGCTAAATGAAAATAATTACATAAATGGGTTATAGTAGCAACCAACTCAACCAACTACATTTAAGTTTGCAACCAACTGGTTGGTTGATATAAAAATAGGCGCTGAAAAATACTGTTCAGCGCCGGTTTTTTGTGCAATTTTTTATACCATTAAAAATGTAGTTGCTCTCAGTTATGTAAGCTGTGCTTTGCCAAGGACGCGTCCGCGGCAGGTAACGGTATCATATTCTCTGAGCTGAATATCGCTGTATTTAGCGTTATGGGATATCAGGCAGCCGTCGCCGAGCTCTTTGATGAAGCTCTCGCCGTCCAGGATGAAGATGCCGATCTCGCCAACCTCTACCTCTTCACAGGATTCGACCAGGGCAATATCGCCGTCACAGAAATCGGGCTGCATACTGTCGCCGCTGATCCGCACTGCATAATCTGCCTGTTCGGATTCGGGTGTGCTTAATACGGATATGGGAGCGGAGTAGTTTGAGGACAGATATACTCCTGTTCCTGCGCTGGCAGGAAGATCGAACAGCTCCATTGTGCGGTGTTTTGGAGCAGCAGCCTTGTTCTGTGCAGATTCTTCGGCAGCTTTCTGAGCAGCGATTTCGACTAGGGTTTCAGCTCTCTCTATAACTCTGATTTTATCTACTTCAGAAAGGGCTTTGAAAAGGTTTAAAAGCTCTTTTTCAGAGTCTGTTAACACAGTATTTTGCTCAGTGCCATAAACCAAATAATCTATTGACACGTTGAAATATTTTGATATTTCAATCAGGTATTTGCGGTACGAATTACTCTTACCGTTCTTCCAATCTGTAAAAGCAGTTTTTTTCAAGCCTAAATAGTCGGTAAGTTGCTTTTGATCCGCATTACCAAGCAGTTTTATTATTCTGTCTAAAATGCTCAAGAGTGCTCCTCCAATCTTATATAAAATACATAAAATCAGAAAAAATCGTACTTTTCCATAGAAAACTTCTTGACAGTAAGATTTTTTCGTACTATAATATCATTGTAACCTTGTGGATTACCCACAGGACACAGTTATCCAACCATATTGTAACATAAAACCATGTAAAAATCAACTGAAAGGAAGTGTAAAATATGTCGCTGGGTGAGAATATCAGGCGGATGCGTGAAGAGCGTGGACTATCTCAGTCTGAGCTGGCTGAGAAGATCGAGCTGCAGAAGCAGAATGTAAGCGCTTTCGAGCGCGGTGTGAAAACACCTTCCCTTGAAAAGCTAGTGGCTATTGCAGATGTGCTGCGTTGTACAACGGACGGTCTGCTGGGGAGGGATGTTTCGTGACATTAAATGAAAAGGCAGATATCATCATGCAGGCGCTGCGTAATCTGGGCTATGAAAATCCCAAGAACGTGCGAATCGATAACGTATGCAGCGAGATCACAAACGTGTATATTGATGACGAGTATTTCGGCATCTTTGATTTTACAAGAAGAACATTCATTGATTAAGGAGGAGATCATGATTAATATCGGAACAAGAATTAACGGCTACATGATCATTGCAGCTGCCAACGGTTATGTATTGGGAATAAACACCGCAGCGCCTGATCCGTTCGTTGTGTGGACAGTAGATAATGATGGAAACGGTGTGCATACAGGCAGATACTTCAATGACAGCATGGACGCAGAGTGGGAGTTCTGTTCTCTTGCGTTCGAGTGGTTTCAGGACAATGTACTTATCAGCGATGAGGAGGATGAGGAATACAAGCGAAGCTCCGCCGAGGCTCGTGTGGCAGCCCTTGAGGAAAATCTCAGCGCCGCTCATCGGTCACTTGCCGCTGCGATGGATCTGGTGGAGGAGATGTTCAAGGAGCGGGATCGGCTGTGCCCGAAGGAGGACAGGGTTACGGATGAGCCTGTTGATAAGGTGGTCTGGGAGTTTGCCGAGGATTTTCAGAACATGATAAATGCAAGCTCGCCTGACTCATTCACTGCTGCTATCGCAATTATGAATGACCTGAAAAAGCGACAGTACCAGAGAGGGAAAATGTTATACGATATACTACATACCCTTTAAGCCGAAACAGGCAACCACCGAATAAGTAGCTGCCTGTCTGCGGGGGCTGACCTACCCGCACTGATGATGGCAGGTCAGAAAGTAGGTGAATATATGACCAAACAAGAATTTGATGCTGTTACGCGCGACTTTTTGGTGGCGTGGTTTATGGAGATGTATGTATATATCTCCCAAGGGGGCGAACAGGCACAAAAAATAGAGCCCCTGCAGAAGCGAAAGCTAATTGCAACAGCCCAATCACTTCTGCACGACATACAGGACGCACTGGAATGCGAACTGGAAGGCTCCGATTAAAGTATATCAGAGCTTAAGGCTTTTTGTCAAGACATTTTTTTACAGAAAGGAGAGAGAATTTTGCAGCTTTTATCAACTGCACAGGTGGCAGAGCTCAAAGGATGTAGCCTGCAGTATGTACAGAAGTGTATCAAAGACGGTAAGATTAAGGCTTCAATAAAAGAGAATGCAGCCAACAACCGCACCGAATATGCGATTGCAATATCTGACTTGCCTGAAAAGTTACAAATACGCTGGGAGAATCAGCAGCGCAACAAGCTTGGACTTGAGCCTGTTCCCGTTCCTGCAAAGGCAACGCCGAAGCCAGATCCGAGACAGATCACGCTGCAGGATCTGACAGGCGAGCAGCGTAAGGATGTGGCGTTATGGTGCAAGATCATCGTAGAGTGGCAGGCAGCACGTGAGAACAAGGCGGTACAGTTCGGCGGTAAATGCAAGGTGGATGAGATGTACTGTGCTGCGGTGAAGTTCCGCTATCCAGATATCAATATCTCGCCAGATATCCTGTACCGCAAGTACAAGGCGTACAAGGCAGGAGATATCAACGGCATGGTGGATCACCGAGGTGGTCATAACAAAGGCAAGACCTGCATCCCTGAATATATGCTGGACGCATTCTACAGCTTCTATCTGCACGACAACGAGCTGCCGATCAGCCGCTGCTACGAGCTTCTCAAAGTCTGGGTGCGGGACTGGTACCCAGAAGCCGTGGCGGACATCCCATCGGAACGCACATTCCGCCGCAAGGCGGAGGCGCTGCCGTTCGCAGTGGTGATGTATATGCGTAAGGGCGACAAGGCGTTCCATGACAGCTGTCTCCCGTACATAGACCGACTGTATGACGGTATAGAGGCTAATGACGTATGGATCGCAGATAACCACACCTTCGACTTCTTCACGGAGGGTGAGGACGGTAAGAAGCACCGTCTGTATCTCACCGCATTTACAGACGCAAAATCGGGCATGATGGTAGGCTGGAATCTGACGGAGAATCCCTCATCGGACAGCACACTTCTTGCACTGAGACACGGGATCCTCCGCTGCGGAGTTCCCAAATCCATATATGTGGACAACGGTTCCGAGTTCCTTGTATCGGATATCGGCGGTCGAGGACACCGCCGCAAAAAGAACTGGAACAAAGACCCGCTGCCGCCGACAATACTGGATTTCCTCGGTGTGGAGATGCACAATGCCATCGTCCGCAACGCCAAAGCAAAGCCTATTGAAAGGACTTTTTGCACCTTTAAAAACCACTTTTCAAGGGCTATTGAGACCTTCTGCGGAGGTACGGTAGTAGAACAGAAGGAATCACTGAAATGGATCCTGAAGCACGGTAAGATACCTACAGATATTCAAATTAAAGCGGCGCTGGATCTCTTCATTGATGGTGATTATAATGTTTCTCCCTACGGCGGTAAGGAACAGCGCCTAAAAGGTAAACGAAGAATCGACGTGTGGAACGAAAGCATTAAGAACACAGAGTTCCGCATGGCTGCCGAGGCTAATCTGGATATGCTGCTCCGTCGTGTATCCAGACCGCAGAAGATAAGCAGGAATGGCGTGTTCGTAAGGATTGCGGGCGAAAAGCTGTGGTATTACGGTCAGGAGACCATTCTCCACATCGGCGAACAAGTTTATGTGCGATACGATCCCGCAAATCCCACTTCAGTACGTATATACAGCATGAGCGACGACAAATATCTGTGGACGTGGCAGCTCGCCGATGATCTGATGGTCGATTATCTCACCGACAATAAGGATGATATTGCAAATGCCGAGCGTGTAATCCGTGAAAATAAGCGTGTAATCAAACAGTTTGCACAGGGTATCCATGATGCCGTAGATCCTGATAAGCAGATCGACATCTTCGCTTCAATGGTTCGTAAGGGCATTGAGGGAGAAAAAGACTTCAGGATTGAGAAGCCTAAGAAGTTCACTCCCGTGTTTACCGAAGAGGAGCTTGAAAAACGTCCCGAGCTGTCAAGTATACAGGAAGTTACTATTATTATGGACAGAATCAACGCTGCTGCTGAGCAAAAAATGAAAGGATAAAAATCATGACACCATTAACAGCAAAACAGGAATGGGCGCTGGAGAAGTTTGATGAGCTTGCCGCTGCCAATTCATATAAAGGAACACCGTCTGCTAAAAAAGCAGGTGAGATCTGCGGCGTATCAAGTGCGATAGTATCTCAGTTGAGATCCGGTAAGTATGTAGGTGACACTGAGAATCAGTTCAGCAAGCTCATAGCATACTTTGAGAATAAGGAAGCCGCCGCCGAAAACTATACCGAGGTCGAATATGCGCCTACATCCACAAGTCAGCTTGTATATAAGACCTTGCGAAATGTTCAGCTCAAGGGGGGCTTTGCAATAGTCACCGGTGACGCGGGAGTCGGCAAGACGAAAGCCATCCGCAAGTACATAGCGGATAATCCGCAGAACAGTATCATGATCACTATAAATCCCTGCCTCAAATCAACAAAGGCGGTGCTCAAGCTTCTTGCGCTGGAACTGGGACTTACCATCAGTCAGTCAAGAGATGATCTGTGGATGTCCATAGCCTCCAAGCTGCATGACGGAATGGTGATCGCGGTGGATGAGGCACAGTTACTCACCTACGGCAGTATCGAAACTCTCCGTGCGTTCACAGACTTTTTCGCCGAGCACGGTCAGACTATGGGCGTAGCGCTCATCGGTAATGAGGGCATCCGTGAGAAGATCGAAGGCAGGAGCCGCGAACAGTACCGACAGGTCAACAACCGCGCATGGCAGCGTCACAGGCTCAGTACCACGGATACAACACTGGAAGATATCAGGATGCTGTTTCCTCTGCTTGAAGGCAAGGAGAATGAACTCAAGCTATTGCACAAGATCGCACAGACATACGAAGGTGTACGCGGTGCGGTAAGGCTCTTCGGTAATGCTTACGATGCGGGAGCATACGACTGGAACGGGCTTATTCAGATGGCTAAGATGATGCATCTTGATCTCAAGGGTGCAGATAAGGCGGTGCGAAGATGAAGCGAGGTAAGAATCCCACTAGAAAGCAGAAGATACTGATAGCCGCCGCAGGCTTACAGCCGCTTAACTGGCTGGTATGCAAGGACACGGCAGATATCATGGAGCTGGAACACAAGATTTCCTGCAAGCGCAGGATCGTTAAAAAGGAGTGGATAAAATGAAGAACTTACCCGATCTTTTACTGGCTTTTTTCACTGGCTTTGTTCTAATGGCGCTTATCAATGCACTTTCGCTAGTAGCTGACACCCCTATTGGTATCATTTCGATAGCCTTTTTACTGCTTGCCGCTACGCTTGCCTCGATAATTGCATACTGCTTCGGACGCAGGCGTGAGAAGCAGTCTAATCTCGTTGCATATAACCGTGGTGTTACATATGGTCGGAAGCTCGGACGTGCCGAAAAACAGTCCGAGATACAGAAATTCTTAGAGGAGGATGTTAAAAATGGCATGGACAATGTATGAAGAAGAACAGCTCCGTTATCTGAAGGGACAGGGCGTAGCGCATGAAGAGATCGCACGGAGGCTACACAAGCGGACACAGGATGTAGTAGAGAAAATCAGAGCTCAGGAGTTCGTGACTTGTGAGTGTTGCCGTCTCAATACCCCGCTGGAATAAGCGGCGATATATATGCTTTCTGATGAAAGAGAGGTAACGCTCTGTGCAGCTTGTGGAGCTGTAGTAGATTTTGTCAACGATTTTTACGAAGTATAACTGTATCGGGCGCACCTGCGCCCGTCCTAATGCGGCTCTCTTGCACGGAGAACGGTCACAAGCCCGTATGAACGCAGAGTGGGACAGGAGGTGATGTGTTATGTGCTATGGTTACATGGTGCGCTGTTCTGATGAAGCGCGGGTAGAACTTACTGAAGAGGAGTTCAAAACCGCTTCCAAAGCCGTTAAAGCCCTCAGAAAACAGCCTGACAGTGCTACTGCCAAGGGTGTACTGGAGCTGTACAACAGGATATGTACCCGCTCGCCCTCGGCAAAAAAGCTCACTGCTAAACGCTGTCGTGCTATTAAAAAAGCGTTAGATGATGGCTATGACTTGCAAAAGCTGTTTGAATCGGTGGCTGCGAGCGATTTTCTATGTGGACAGAACAGCCGTAACTGGCGGGCTGGACTTGATTGGATCCTTGAACCGGATAATCTTATTAAGATATATGAAGGACAGTATTCCAGCAGAGCAGATCCCAGACAGTTAGGGAATTCTTCACTTAACGTTAAAGGAATAATGGATGATATAATGGCGAAATATCGCTGAAAAAACAGGAGGTTTTATTACTATGCTAATAATGAAGAATACTATAGACCCACCTAGCGAGCAGCGCAATGCAATAAACAAGATCGAGTATCTCAAGGATAAGATCACGTCGGGTAAGATTCGCCGTAATGAAATATGCAAGGAGCTTAAGAAGCTGAGGAGAAAGCTTAACAAGGCGCAGAGAGAGTATAATGAGAGGTTTGGTGGATAATGACAGAGGAAGAATGGCAAGTCGCAGAAGAAGCCTTGAGGTTGCCACCAGCGAGAGTGGAATTAAAAATTGATGGTTACCACGTCACTATCACTCATGCCCTAGTAAAGTCAATGCAGTATTGCCTTGCAATATATATTGATAATAAATTCGAAGCAAAGTGGGTAATTGAGGACACTGACATTAGACGCCGATTTTGCCAAAAACATACCCAATGCTGGATTTCGGCAAAAGATAAAAAAGCGCTTCATATAACTGACAAACAGTTCCAACAACTGAAGAAAAAGTACACTTTCGATTGGTACGAGCCTTATTGGAATAGCTTCAGAAAAATAAAAGCACATTTTATCAAAAACAACAAAACGATTGAGCTAATCAGTGCAAAGTAGGAGAATCCAATGATACATGAACTTAAATGCATTCCAGAATACTTTGAGGCTTTGGCTTCAGGCAAAAAGAATTTTGAGATCAGGCGAAACGATAGAAACTTCCAAGTTGGAGATTACATCGCTTTGAATGAGTTTCTTCCAAACGAAGATCCTTATGAGTACGAGGGCTGTAACGAAATGCCTGTGATGACTACAGGCGAAAAGCTTGTCAGAACCTCTCTAGATGGCAGCTATTCGGGACGACATCAATTGTATGAGATCACATACATCCTTGACAATAAACAACTGTTGCTGCCAGGATATGTGGCAATGGCTTTAGCAAGAGTAATGTAACACTTTGGGGCGCTTGCCCCGCTTAATGCGGCTCCTGTATGGGGAACGGTCACAAGCCCGTGCAAACGCAGAGTGAGCGCTATAATACTATAAGGAGGAATTCTATGACTAAGTACAAGAAGCTCAGCAAGGGGCGCAGTGTTACTATCCCTAAGGATATAGCGGCGCACCTTAACCTTAACGCTGGGGACGCGGTAGATCTCACCGCTGCAGGAAACGGCGATCTCATAATCCGCCGTCATTTAGAGCCTTGTCGTTTCTGCGGCGGCACAGAAAACATCAAGCGCTTTGGAGATATCTCTATATGTCCGCTGTGCGCTACCAAGATGTATCAGGAGGTGTGTGGCTGATGGAGGCAGAGGTATTAAGCAAAATCAAGGAGCTATCAGACGTTAAGCGGCAGCTCGGCAAGCTGAATGAGCGCAAGAGAGAGCTGGAAGCATTCTTCCTTGAGCGCGGCGGAGCTGATGTGACCGACACCAAGTATAAGTCCGCTACATACGCGGATCTTGACAGTCAGGCATCGGTTACTTATACTGAAGCACAGTCGTTGTCGGTAGATTCGCCCAATTATCTCAAGGAAACTCTCGGCAAGGTGTTTATGGATATCTTCGAGGAGAAGATCAACATCAGCGTTTCGCCTGCCAACAAGAGCATTGAGCGTATGTTAGTAGGAATCTACACCGGTGATTATGTACAGATGTTTCCTACTGATGTAATCAAGCAGCTTCCCTGCAGTGATAAGCAGAAAGACGCTCTGCTTCGAAAGCTTAAAGGCATATCTTTTGAAACAGACCGAGATTATCTCATTAAGATAGGTGGATTCTCTGAAGCAGAAGCAGGAGATTATGCGTATCTTTACGCCGAGGCAGTGGTGTGGCAGACATTCTGCCGCATAGCTGAGATGGCGGATGTCGATAAGGAGAAGCTCATGCACGAGATTAATCTCGGCATATCCGTCAACAGTTCCACAAAGATAGCGGTGACGTAATATGGCTACTAAGGAGCAGAAAAAGAAGATATATGCACTGGGAGCCAGATGTGATATGCTGAACAGCTCCCGCGGCACAGATGACGAACTTCACCTTTGGGTGCAGCAGTGGTATCCGGATAAGCAGCATATCTCCGATCTGACTGATGAACAGGCGGATTTTATTATCAAGAAACTGCAGGAATTCTCCCGCGGGTTTAAGCAGGCAAAAGCTCCTGATAGGATGTCGGAAGAGCAGAAGAACAAGGCATTCCGTTTAATGTATCTTCTGGCAGAGCTTTCTCCGTCATCCGTTTCGGTGCGCAACAGACTTGGCGGAGTAATAACACAGGTAACAGGAAGATCTGCACCAAGCGGCGGTATATTTGCTGGATGCACATCTTCGGACGGCAATAAGATAATAGAAACTCTAAAAAGGTATATAAACACGGAACAACGAAAGAAACGAGGTGAACGCAATGGCAATGTCTGATCTGGTGCAGCTCCACCACCTTAACGAGGAGCAGCAGGCGGTCGTGGATGTTATCGGTATAGATAATTACCGAGCTTTAATGGATGTATACGGAGGAGATCGGCTGTGGATCCCGAAAGCCAAGTCACTTGTACCTGCCCCAGAGCTCGCCGATCATGTGCGCTGCCGTAAACAGAAGGGTGATAGTATAGAACAAATTGCCCGCGACCTTCAGCTTACGGCTTCGGATGTGAGGAAGCTGCTTACAAAATAATCTTTAGTGCTTCGGATAATACTCCGAGGCGCTTTTTTTGCGCCGTTATTTCACGCACAAAACTGCGCACAATTCCATGATGTACAGAAACACATTTTAATAGTATAATTTCATCAATAAATAATCACACACCGAAAGAGGTGACGGTATGGATTTCAATACGATTTTTAATCTAATAATTTCAGGGGGAATAGGTGTTATCGGCTTTTTTCTGAAACATTTCTTTGATAAGCTCAATGACTGTGCCTCAAAAAGACAGGTACATGAGCTTCAGGCGAAGCTTGACCGCGCCGACGAAAAATACGCCAGTAAATCTGAACTCGACGAGCTGAAAAAGTCTATTGAAAAAATTGAAAGTAACATTGATTTCTTAAAAGAAAACACTGTTCGCAGCAATGATTTTGTAAGAACTATGACGAGGCTCGAAACAAAACTAGATGATATGAGGAGGGGAAGCTGACAATGGCACAGAATAACGCTGAAGAAGTACGCAGGATGGCTTTTCGCCGCAATAACCGTACTGTCTTACAAACTATAAACGTCATGCGTGAAGATTATACACAGCTTGAATGCGTTGCGGACGCACTGGAGAGCACAGTGACACTGAACGATGTAACCGACTGCGTAAACTACCTCACAGAATCGGGGTACATCAAATTGAGAATCCGCAGTTCGCATACCGCAGTGGCAGATCTGGCGGATGCGGAGTTCTCAATGTTGGAAGCTAAGCTCACCGCAAAAGGGATACAGCTCCTTAACGGCAGCATTGACGATCCTTGCATAAGGCGGTGAGGAGATGTCTCGTAACAGAAATCGCAAACACAGCAAGATAGATGCTCTTCCCTGTGATATCAAGGAAGCAGTCGAGCAGATGATTCTCGGAAATTATACTTATCGTGATGTGTGCAATTTTGTAAAAGAAACTGCAAATGTGACTTTATCTGAAGCGGCGGTGTGCAGATATGCACAGGGTCTTAACGCAACGGTTCAGGATCTAAGGCTTGCATCCGAAAATATGAGAACGCTTACCGAAGAAATGTCTAAGTATCCGCAGCTTGATACCACAGAGGGCATTGCCCGTCTGGTATCTCACAGGGTGCTGGAAGCGGTCAGAAGCATGGATGATGATGCGCTGAAGGAAGCAGATCCGCTGAAGCTAATTGACCGATGCACGGCGCTCATCAGAGCGGTGGCTCACAAGAGCGAGAGCGATGTCCGAGTGAAAAACCTCAAGGATGTAGCATTTGAGAGCTTCAAGGAGGATATCTTCGAGGCTATGGCGAAGGAAGCTCCGGAGCTGTACAGTCAGATCGTGCAGTTTATCAATTCCAAGAATCAGGAGGACGGCTGATGTTCGTATTATACTGCCAGTGTGGCAGAGAGTCCTATGTGGTGGAGCAGCTCCGCCGAAAGGGCGTGGCTGCATACTCTCCGAGAAAGCTTGTCACTGAACGCAAGCGTGGTCAGTGGTGCAGCCGAGAGGATGTGCTGTTCGATGGCTATGTGTTCCTCGATATAAACGAGCTTCAGCCCGACCTTTACTATGATGTAAAAAAGTGCGACGGCGTAATCCGCTTTGTCAGCAGATCTCAGCTGTCGGACACTGAAGAGGAATATATCCGTGCACTCTGCAACGGCGGCGAGTGCATTGGAGTATCAAGAGGATACGTCAAGGATGGTATCCTCCATATCACCGAAGGCTTCCTGAAGGCTCTTGAACATAAGATAATCAGATTTAACAGGCGCGGCAGACGCGCCACGGCGGATGTTACCATGTACGGTGAGCATTACAGAGTAACGTTCACGGTCGAGTTTGACAATCCGCCTGCTGTTCCATCGATCAGCTCTGGATCAGCGAAGCATATTCCGTTATCTGCGGGTACATGATATCCGAACGGATATGGCGGAGCATGCCCTAAAAAAAGAGCGATTTCAAGGAAACGCACAGAACGCGCAGAAACACGCTTTTGCGGCGTGATGGGGAAGTTACCCTATCCCGCCGCAAAAGTTTGTTTTAAAGGCAATTTTAACGCTTTTAAAGGTGCTTTATACGAAAAAGCAGAAAGGAAGTGACAGCGTGAGTAAGAAAAAGAAAAGTATAGCAGCACTCGGAGCAGCTATTGCAGACTATGAGAAACATAGCGGCAACGAATCGACCTCAGCCGTGCAGGAGCTGGTCAACGCATTCCTGTCGACCAATAATCCTACCAAGCGGCAGAAACGCATAGCCGAGATCAAAGCCAAGCACGAGGGTGTGGCTGCCATGCTCGCAGAGAACTCCGAACTGATAGCTTCCGAAGTAGAGCAGGCTCTGTACAGAGCCGCAACGGGCTATACCGTCACTGAACGCAAGGAGAAAATCATCAACGGCAGACGCAGTGTAGAAATAGCACTGAAGCATATTGCTCCTTCTCAGTCCGCAATTGAGTTTTTCCTCATTAACAAGAAGCCGGAGGGCTATTCCCGCACGGGCGGCAAGACCGGAGACGGCGAGGGTAAGCTCTCTGAGATACTGGAGGCGCTGAGGAATGCTTGAATTTACAGAGAAACAGAAGCTGCTCATACGCAAATTCAAGGATAATGAGCTGAAGCGCCTTAACGTTCTTGAGGGCTCGGTTCGTTCTGGCAAGACGTGGATATCTCTCATACTTTGGGCGGCATGGGTAGCCTCCCGTCCCAAGGACTATCTATATATGATGTGCGCCAAGTCCTTGCAAACTCTGAAGCGCAATTGTCTGCTCCCGCTGCAGGACTTGGTAGGAGAAAACAACTTTACATTTTCGCTCTCCACAAAGGAGGGCGTTTTGTTTGGGCGGAAGATAATGCTCGAGGGCGCGAATGACAAACGCAGCGAGAATAAAATACGCGGTATCACGCTCGGTGGTGCTTACTGCGATGAGCTGACTTTGTTCCCGAAGGACTTCTTCACGATGCTGCTCTCTCGTTTGTCAACTCCCAGAGCGAAGCTGATTGCAACAACAAACCCTGATGTGCCTACGCACTGGCTGCTTACCGACTACCTCAACAATGCAAACCTCGCCGATGATATATTCCGTATGTTCTTCGGCATTGACGATAATACCACGCTTGATCCTGAGTATGTGAAAGCTCTGAAAAAAGAATACACGGGCGTATATTATGACCGCTTTATCCTCGGACTCTGGGTAGTAGCAGCGGGAGCTATCTATAAGATATTTTCCGATAAGCCTGCAAGCTATCGTATCACTGCTGACAAGCTACCCCATTTCGATTACATCAACATCGGATTGGACTTCGGCGGTAACGGATCATCTCATGCTCTGAGCGCCACGGCACTGACACATGATTTCAAGCTGCTGTATTCGCTAAAGCATGAACGTATCCCTGCAAAGAATATGTCGCCGCTTGATCTGTACGGCAGAGTGTACCGTTTCTGTGAAGCCATCATAAAGAAATACGGCAAGATCACAGCTCTGTATGCCGATTCTGCCGAGCAGACGCTTATAGCGGGACTCAGAGTATATCTGAAACCGCTGGGAGTTGTCGTGAAAAACGCGCTCAAGCGTGAGATCAATGACCGTATCTTCGCCACCACCATACTTATGGCTGCCGACAGGTACAGGATGATCCCAGAGGAATGTGAAAGCCTTTCAAATGCATTCAAGGGAGCTGTGTGGGATGAGAAAGTCTCGTCAGAGTCACGCTTGGATGACGGTACATCGGATATAGACTCCCTGGACTCTTTCGAGTACAGCTGGGAACGCTACATCCCCCGCATGATAAAGGAGTTTTAAATGAACCTTATAAACACTATCAAAAGCCTTTTTAATGGCTTTAAAAAGGAAGGTGACAAAATGGACAACACGGCGGATATCTCAAAATTTGATACAGCGGCAAGCGGAACGATGCAGTCTGCCACCAGAGAGTGGTGGGACGCGTTTCAGCGTGTTCTCCCGCAGGAGCCTACTCACAAGAACTTCCGTCCGCTGCCTATGGCGTATGTTTCATCCGCTTACCTCGCCCAGCTTGTCACAGGCGAGATAAAGTATCAGCTCGCTGATGAGCGGCTCAACGGCTATGCTCAGAAAAACCTGCTACCGAATCTCGATAGAATAACTCAGCTCACACTTGCGGGTGGATATACAGTCTTAAAGCCGTATATGACCTCCACAGGCGAGGTGTTCTATGACTTCGGCACATCCCGTGACTTTATGCCGATAGCGCTTGATGAGAACGGTCACATCACCGAGGGCATCTTTTTTGAACACATTCGCTATCATGGCGATATCTATGTTCGCCGTGAGCACCATTGCTTTGCAAACGGCGTTCACCGCGTCACCAACACTGCTTGGAAAAAGGGCAAGACAAAAGTTGTTCTCAAGGAGATTCCCCGCTGGGCAGAGTTGCTGCCGCATGGTGAGATACCCTCTGACATTCCAATGATAGTTACATACAGAACTCCCTACGCAAACAACATAGACCTCGACAGCGAGCTGCCGATATCCATGTTTGCCAACAGCATCGATACGCTGCATGAGATCGATGCGGCACACAGCGAGTATCGTGCGGAGTTCCGAAAAATGTCCTCAAAGATATTCGGAGATGCAACCGTAATAAAGGAAAACAAAGGAATTCCCGATGATTATTTCGTTACAATCGACGGCGATGGTACTACAGCGCCAGATAAACAGTTAATGGCTTATGCACCGCAGATACGAGAAGCAGAGCTCAAAGCTGCCATTAATACGGAGCTGCGATTCTACGAGGTGCAGATCGGCGTTTCCAGCGGAACATTCTCTTTCGATAGTCAGAAGGGTCTTGTTACCGCCACACAGGTGCTGTCCGAAGATAAGACCACATACAACACGGTTTGTCAGCTGCAGAGACAGCTCCGCCCCGTGCTGGAATCTCTTGCAAAGGTCACAACAACACTCGTCAAGTTTTACGGTTTCGAGGTCGCAGATGGAGATCCCGGTATTGAGTTCGGAGATTCCGTCTTTGAAGACACGGGTACCGAGTTCAATCGTCTGCTGCAGCTCCAGCAGGCTGGACTCATAAAACCCGAGTACATTCTGACATGGTACTTTGGCGTATCTGAAGAAGCCGCTCGGAATATGATGCCGCCGATGTCGCAGGTGTTTGGTGGTGATGAGTAATGCTCACCCCAGAACAAAAGCGCAATATCCCAACAGAGCTTGTTGATCTGTACTCGGATCTCAGTGAATACATCCTTCGCAATATCGCTCGCCGCATAGCCGAGGGGGCTAAGATAACCGAAACAGCAGAGTATCAGCTATATCGAGCACGATCACTCGGATTTTCCACAAAAGAGATCACTGCCAAAATTGCGGAAATCAATAACATTGCAGCTGATGTAATAGAGGATCTTATCCGCAGTGCAGCTGAACAGTCAGATGAATTTGACAGACGTATGCTTGGAGCTGGCAGCGATACTTCTGTATCGTTGGAAGATAACAAGGAACTACAGAAGCTTATTGCCGCTCAGATCAAGGAGACCAACGGCAAATGCGAAAACCTCACCAACACTCTCGGATTTGCAGATCACGATTTCATCGGGCGTGTATATTATCTCTCCATGACGGATATGTACCGCAAGGAACTGGATGCAGCTCACATGAAGGTGGTAACCGGAGCGACCGATTATACAACCGCCATCAGGCAGGCGGTGAATAAGCTCGCCGCTTCTGGAGTCAGAACGATCGATTATGAGAGCGGCACATCCCGCAGCGTAGAAGCTGCCGTCCGCACTGCTCTGATGACCTCTGTGTCGCACGTCGCTCACCGCGTATCCGAACAGAACGGCGAGGTGTTCGGTGCAAACGGATGGGAGATGTCCGCACACAGCGGAGCACGTCCCTCTCATGCAGTGTATCAGGGCAGACAGTACACACAAGAGGAGTACGAGCAGAAGATCAGGTCGCTGCTGGATGAGCCGAACTGCCGCCATGATGTATATCCAATCATCCTCGGCATATCTCAGCCTGCATACACAGAGGAGGAGCTTCAGAACATAGATCCGCCGCCTTTTACATATGAGGGCAAGCGGTACACAGCATACGAGGCACAACAGCAAATGCGTAAGATGGAGCGAGAAATGCGTAAGCAGAAAAATCGCTGCATTGTAGCGGACGCAGCGGGCGACAAAGAAGCCTTTGCAACGGCGAGTATCCGACTAAACCGTCAAAAATACTTTTATGAGAACTTTGCCCAAGCTGCAAATTGCTATACTGAATATGAGCGTGCATTTGTAGGCGGGTTCACTAAAAGCATGGCTATGAAATCAGGCGTTGCTGCTATTAAGAAGGAATACAACATCATTGCCAAAACACTGGATAAGAAAGATGTGCCTTCACTTGACGAATTCAAGAAAATGCTGTATAATAATAGTGACGAATATCGACAGCTTCGTCATCAATTCAACGATAAGGTCATACATAGCGATTACGATGATATCAAGCATTTGAACGGTTGCCTTAGTGACAAGGTTACACGACAGTGGTATGTGCTTCATGACAAAATGATACCTGATATGATCGATAAAACTAAATCTATCGAGGATCAGGCTAGACAAGCACATGCGTTGAGAAACCAATTTAGAACCAATGCCCGTGACCTAATGCTCAACCAAGATGAAAGAAAATGGCTGGATGAATCACATCCTAATTTGACATTTGAAGAACAGATTGCCAAGAAAATGTCCGATAAGGGCATGACGAGAGATGAAGCAATTCTTGATATTTTGGCAACGGCATCTAAATCTAATAAAAAGGTCAATGAAAAATTCGAGCTGTAAGGAGGGCGTTTATGTATAATTACACTATATGCTATAATTTCAGCGAGGAGTATTTCAAGAGAGCATGTAAAGCTCTCGAGGAACGTATTCCTAATATAAAAAAAGGGCGCTCCTCACATGATGTAGATGGTTCCAAAACTCAAGAATATGTTGATGATAGTAATCATAATCATATTACGGTATACAATGACTATCCTACCGATGTCGTGTGTATAAAATCTGAAAAAGATATCGAAAAATATCTCATAAAAAAATAACGTTGCACTCCCGAAAAAAGCGGGGGTGCAATTTTTATCCCTGAAAGGAGATGAAGCTATTTGAGACATGACAGATATATCTATTCTCGGCTTGCCGCCGCAGTAGCCGTAACGAAGGCTACTGCACGTAAGACAGATGTTTGGATGCCGTCCGATGATAGCAGAACAAAAGCCTTTGTAGCAGTTCATCAGCGAAGGCGAAAGCGCAAACACAGATAATCAGCACTCAACAATGGCGAATGTCGCCTGCAGGGGTGCTTTTTATATCCCTTTTAAACATTTTTAAGGAGGTTTTAAACCATGGAAAAAATTATTTCTCTGCTGAAGAAGCTCGGTATTGAGCTTACAGCAGACCAGCAGAAACAGATCGAGGAAGTCGGCGCAAAGGAATTTGTAGCCGCTGCCGAAGCTGCCAAGACCGCCACCGAGCTTGAGGAGCTGAAAAAGCAGCTCGCCCAGCGCGACGCAGATCTCGACAAGCTCAGAAGCGACACCACGTCCGCCGATCTGAAGAATCAGCTGGAGGAGCTCAAGGCTCAGTACGCTTCCGAAAAGGAGGCGCTGACGAACAAGCTCACCCAGCAGGAGACAGACTTTGCCGCTGAGAAGCTGCTTGCCAATTACAAGTTTGCTTCGGAGCGCGTTAGAGCTTCCGTGCTTCAGGAGTTCAAGGACAAGGGCTTCAAGTTCGAGAACGGCAAGTTCATCGGCGGCGAGGAGTTCCTCGAACAGCTGCAGAAGGACGAGCCCACAGCTTTCGCCCAGGATAAGCAGCCCGGTCTGTTTATGGGCAGTACTCAGAGCACAGCAAGCGTTGATGCTCTGCAGACCACGATCGCCAATGCTTTTGGCAACAAGTAAGAAAGGATGAAGTACAATGAATACTATTGAATACGCAAAGATATTCCAGCAGGAACTCGACAAGCAGATCGTGCAGGCTTCTACAACAGGCTGGATGGAGGATAATACAGGTCAGGTGATCTACAACGGCGGCAATGAGATCAAGATCCCCGATCTGGTGATGCAGGGTCTCGCCAACTACTCCCGTGAAGAGGGTTTTGCGAAGGGCTCTGTAACCTTCAAATTCCAGACATACGCACTGACCATGGACAGAGGCAGACGCTTCCGTCTGGACGCTATGGATGTTGATGAGTCCAATTTCGGCGTTACTGCTGCAAGAGTGGCTTCTGAGTTCCAGCGCACGAAGGTGATCCCCGAGATCGACGCATACCGTTACTCCAAGCTCTCGGCAGCCGCTGCTATCTCCAGCACCTACACACCCGCTGCGTCTACAATCCTCTCTAAGCTGTATGAGGATATAAATGCAGTCCGTGATGAGGTAGGTGATGTGGATCTGGTGATCTCTATTTCACGCAAGATCTACGGAATGCTTTCTATGAGCGACAAGATATCTCGCCAGCTTGTTTTAAGCCAGTTCAAGCAGGGAGATATTGATATGGCTATCAAGACGCTCGATAATATTCCTCTCATTCCTGTTCCCAGTGCAAGAATGAAGTCTGAATATATATTCACCGCTGACGGAGAAGGTGGATATACTCCCGCTGAAGGCGCAAAGCAGATAAACTGGATCGTGTGTCCTCGCAGATCGCCTATTGCGATTTCAAAGACGGACAACATCAAGATCATTACTCCTGAGCTTAACCAACAGGCTGATGCATGGGATATTCCTTATCGTAAGTACCACGATATCATTATCCCTGACAACCAGAAGGCTGCAATTGCTGTTTCTTTCGCTGGTTAATCTGACAGGCGGTGTATGAAATGTACGCAGACTACAATTACTACACCACGACCTACGGCGGCTCGGCGGTAAGCGAGGCTGATTTCCCCAGGCTTGCCGCCAAAGCCTCGGCGTATATGGATAATGTCACATTCGGCAGAGCACTCACCTGCACCAATACCGACCGTATCAAATGCTGTTGTTGCGATCTTGTGGATACCTTATATTCTACCGAGGGCACAAACGGCATGATAAAGCAGTCCGAATCTGTCGGGAGCTGGAGCTACACTCTCAATTCCGCAGTGGCTGACAAGACCCTTGAGGATTTCATGTATACCAAGTGCAGGACATGGCTCCCTGCAGAACTGCTGTACAGAGGGGTGGGACGGGAATGACGTTCACAAAATCAATAACGGTCTACAATTCCCATGAGCAGGACTTCAAAAAGATTCTGCTCCCCACTCTCCTGAAAGGCGTTCATGCGGAGGTCACTAAGGGCACAGGGCACACAGCGGACGGCGACAATAACGCCGATAAGCTGTTGGTAATCATCCCTTTTAACTCAAACAGAGGCTATGCTTTACCGCAGGCTTACGAAAGCACAGAGGACAAGTCAGGGATATGGACGCTTACAACAGGCGACATCATCACCGTAGGAGATACGGGCGCAGCGGAGGATTTCGCAGAGCTGTCCGCAAGAGCCGAGGTGTTCCGCATAACCGAGATAAAGCGCTTTGATTTCGGAGGTCTCCCCCATTGGGAGGTGACAGCGAGATGATAGGCCTTAAATCCTCATTCAAGTGGCATGACAGGAGTAGGCTTCCCGATAACGTCAAAAAAGCGCAGGCTTACCTTGATAATGCCGTGCTTAAGGATACGGATAAATACGTACCCATGCGGACAGGTAATCTGAAACGCTCCGGCATTCTCGGAACGAGGATAGGCAGCGGACTTATACAATATGTTGCTCCATACGCAAGGAAGATGTATTATGGTGTTAATATACGCTTTAACAAGTCACGGCATCCGCTGGCACAGGCAAAGTGGTTCGAGGCTTCGAAAGCCGTCAATAAGAAATCATGGCTTGCTACTGTAAGAAGTATCGTCGGGAGGAGATGATCCATGAACATAACAGAAGATATCCTGCTTAAGCTGAAAAGCTGCCCCCTGCTGAAAAAGAACAGGGTCACAGCCTTAGGCTTCGCAGGAATGGACGCCAAAAAGCGCTCCATGAGCATACTCAACACAAAAGGCGAGCTTGTAGCAGATGAACACATAGATGGCGGCTGCGATATGCAGTATCCGTTTGTGCTGCTGTTCCGCTCACTCGCAACCGATACAGCCGGGAAGCTCGCCGATCAGAAGCTTATCGACGATGTTGCGGACTGGCTGACCGCCCCCGAAAATCTCCCCTCAATAGAGGGAATATATGTGCAGGAGATAGAACGTGCCGACCCCTGCACGCTTATTTCGGAGGATGACGCAGGCGCAGACTATCAGGGCAGTTTTACCCTGAAATACTACAAGGAGGGATAACCCACTATGGCAGATACAACAGCAACCACCAGCGCAAAGGCAAAGCGCAGTCAGTGGTACACATTTCTCAATGTCGGATCGGCTGAAGCCCCCGACTGGCAGCGTGAGGGTAAGAACGCAAGCGAGATGACCGCCCAGATGAACCCTCAGACATCTACCAATCAGGATGTAACTCAGGACACGGGCGAGACCGATATCACAGGCTATCAGCCTAATATTCCAGTAAGCAAGAGCGTTTCCGTCGGCGACCCCGTATTCACATTCATCGACAACATCCGCAGAAAGCGTGCGATCCTGTCTGACAGCTACACACAGATACTCAATGTGGATGTTTTCAACAAGGCACAGGACGGCTCCTACCCCGCCGAAAAGCAGGATGTATCCGTACAGATAGACACATTCGGCGGTGCGGCAAGCTCGCCCCTGACTATCGGCTACACATATAATTACCGTGGTGACCCTGTTCTCGGCACTGCGACCATCGCAGAAGGCAAGGTGACATTCACTCCCGCCGAAACGACCACAACCTGATACAAACTATAACGGGGCGGCTTAGCTGCCCCTTTTGTTCATAAGGAGGAAATGATGCACAAGATCCGCATACAGCGCAATATAAAGCGCATTGAGGTAAACGACAACGGCGAGTACATCGAGCTTGATTTTGACGATCTCAACCTGCCCTACCGCTACTACAACATGATACGCTCTCTTGAGCACGACCGAGCGGAATTCATGCAGGAGCTTGCCGATAAGATCAAAGACAAGTCTGACAGCGAGATCAGCGAGGAGATGATCGAAGCAGAACGCAAGCTGAATATATACTTCCGTGACAAGATCGACGAGGTATTCGGCGAGGGTACCTGCCGCAAGTGCTACGGTGATATCCTGCCATCCCTTGATATGCACATACAGCTTTTTGATGCGCTGACACCCTACTTTGAGGAGGAGGCACAGCGCCGCCGCAGCAAAATGAACCGATACAGTGCAAGGAGAACGGGCGATGCGTTATAATATAATGCTTGACGGACTTCCCACCGAATACGAAGGATACCTCATCCGCACCGATTTCCGCATCGGTATGCAGATATCCGAGGTGCTGAACGACGTAAACCTCGCCGAGCCTGAAAAGATGTACAAGGCTTATGAGCTGCTGTACGGCAGTGGAGTACCCTCAGACCGTGAAACGGCGATCGGGGGGTTACAGTGGTTCATGCGTGGCGGCGAGGAGGAGAATGACAACTCCCACAGCGACGGCAAGCCGCCTGTATTCGATTTCGAGCAGGATAACAGGCTTGTGTATTCCGCTTTCCGTGCAAGGTTCGGTATAGACCTTACTCGGGAGCGGCTTCACTGGTTCGCTTTTCTCGCTATGCTGTCTGATCTCGGCGGCTGTTCTCTGTCCGAGGTGATGAGCATACGCTCTACCGATCTCAGCAAGCTCAGCGGCGAGCAGCAGAAGCACTATGCGGAGCTTAAGGAGCGCTACAAGATACAGCAGCCGCTTTCCGATGCAGAACAGGCTATGATAGCGGAGTTTGAGGAGCAGCTTGGTTGACATTTGGTGTAATCAGGTGTATAATGTGGTAAAAACTTGTGGAGGTCATTTCTATGCGTAAGACCATTTTGTTTCTTTTATGCGTTGCAGTATGTGGTTCTCTTATGGGATGTTCGGTTTCTGACGTTCCCCCATCTAATTCCGAGAGTGACTTAGATTACATCTATACTACAAAACGAACTACAGCAACAACCACTACCCAAAAGTCCATACCTCAAGTAAAAGATGGAGTAGATCTCGACGATGTTGAAAAACTTGTTAAAGAAGCTATTCGGAAGGGCGAAATGAAATCCCAATATAGAACTGCTTATTATAAAGTTACCAATGAAATTGATGACTTTCTAAATGATGTAACAAGCGGTTTTGCGGTTGAATATGATGTTAATTATCTGCTTGAAAAGTATAAAGAAGCTTGTGATGCAGGCTTTGACTTTTTGGATTCATGTATCGGGGTCGATGCCATGTATTCGCTGTTTAAAACTGGTGGACTTGACCGAGAAGAAAAAGATCTTTTAAGAACATGTTTAACAATTTTTAATAAATCTAAAGCAGCGATCGAGGATTCTTACGATGATATGGTTGAACTTATCACACCCATCATAGACGAACCGAGAAAATTAACCGAGGATGAAATCAATGAAATATATGATATTTATCAAGTGCTAATTGATAAAATCGATACAGCAGACTCTATATATTAAGTCGTTCGCTTATCACCATCGCACCCTGCAAAAGTAGGGTGCTTTTATTATACCCAAAATCGAATATACGGCGCTCCATCGGGGCGCTTTTATTATGCACCCGTGAAAGGAGATGATATCGTGACAGGGAGCTATGACGGCTCGATACGCATAGATACATCAATTAATACACAAGCCATCAACACTGGGCTCAGTGCCATTGAAAACAAGATTAAGGGTCTTGGCGTTGTCATCGGAACGGTATTCAGTGTGAAGCAGCTCATCGATTTCGGCACAAACGCACTGACAGCCGCATCGGACCTCGCCGAAGCGCAGAATGTTGTAGATACAGCATTCGGCTCAATGTCCTACAAGATGGAGCAGTTTGCCGACAAGGCACTGGAGACCTACGGTATATCTGAGCTTACCGCCAAGCAGATGGGCAGCACATACATGGCTATGGCAAAGGGTATGGGAGTTGCAACAACGGCAGCTTCCGATATGGCGGTTACTCTGACGGGCAGACTGTCGGATATCATGTCCTTTTACAACAAAACACAGGAACAGGTGGATACCATCGGGCGTGGCGTTCTTACTGGTGAAACTGAGCCTTTGAAGCAAATAGGCGTTGTAATGACCCAGACGAACCTTGCGGCTTATGCTATGGCACAGGGTTTTGAAAAGGCTTATGATGAGATGTCCGCAAGCGAACAGCTCATAGTCCGATATAAATACTTCCTTGAGCAAACCGCTCTTGCGCAGGGAGATTTCGCAAAAACCTCTGAGGGATGGGCAAATCAGACACGACTCCTTAACGAGCGCTGGACAGAGTTCATGACCAACCTCGGCGGCGTTCTTATAAACACCTTTACCCCTGCCCTACGGTTCGCAAACGAGGCTGTGAGCTTCCTGAACGAGCTGTTTTTCGGCGGCAGGAGCGAGGAGGATACCACCGCCGCCAAAAATGCAGAAGCTATCGCAGACGAGCTTACTTCAGTAGGCACAGCCGCAGAGAAGTCACAGAAGAAGCTTAACGGCTTGCTTTCAGGCTTCGATGAGCTTCACGTTATCAGCGGCGCTTCTGACAGCGTGGAGGATAAAGCAAGCGCAGGTATCGACACCTCGAACCTACTGGGCGTAAACCTCGAAGCGGACACCAATACCGCCAAGAAAGCGGCAAACAGGTATCGCGAGATACTCAACGAGATATATCTTGCGTTCAAGCGGCATCCGCTGACCAAGATAATCGAGGAGATAATCGGTAGTGTCGGCGATTTTTTCGGCTTGCTCAAGGATAACGGAGATATCAGCTACGGCGGCGCTGTCAATGCCCTCATGGATATCCTTACCGCGATACTGGCTTACAAGGCTGTATCGGGCGTTACGGGCGCTGTACAGATGTTTTCAAGCGGCTTCGGCGGTCTGCTGAAAGTCATTACCGCACATCCCGTTGCGGCTGTAGCTGTCGGCATAGGCGCTCTTGCCATCGGCATTTATGAGCTTGACAGGGAGCTTAAAAGGCAAGCTATCGCGGAGAAGTTCGGGGATATCAGCATATCCCTTGAGGAGATAGATACACTTGTATCTCCGATAAGCGACGACCTCACTGCGCTTGCGGCTGCTTTCTCTGAAAGCAAAACGAAGATAGCAGATGCAAAGGAGAACTTTGAGGGACTTTCAAAATCCATTCAGAGCGTTTTCGCTTCGCTTGAACAGGGCGAAAAGGTCAACAGCAGTATTACCGACCAGATTGATGAATGGATAGATGCGGCACTCGGATACAATGACGCTGTGCTTGATAAGACCGCATTGCAGAGCCTTGCGGCTACTGACAGCATCATCACAGCCGAGGAGCAGGCTATACTTGATAACTTCGACGATCTTGAAAACAGCTTGTCAGCGAAGATCGAGACCATCCGCTCACAGATCCATGAGATAACTCAGGCGGCGGCTGATGAAAACCGTGCTCTCATGGAAAGCGAGCTGGAAAACATACAGGAGCTTTATTCTCAGATAGCGCAGATGACCGCTACACAGAGTGATGTACAGACATCCGCCACATGGGAACGTCTTAAGAACAAGGCGTATACCTACGAAAGCTATGATGTTTTGCTTCAGGAAATGGAAAAAGCACGTGAACAGTCAGAAGCTGCTATCGAAAAGATCGAGAAATCCGCTTATGAACAAATGATGAGCGTACTTATGATGATGGAAAAGGACGGTGCGACCGAAGCTGAAATAAATGCCGAAAAAGAACGCTATCTTGCCATGATAAATGACACTCTCAAGAACAAGCAGCAGGAGACCTTGATGTATGAAATGGAGCTACTGGACGCATTTGCCGAAGCCCACGATTACAGCGGAATCATGGATGAAAAGTTCATGCAGGAGTACAATAACCTTTCAAGCGAAACCGAAAAAGAAAAAGCCATGCAGTATTATAAGCTATATAAAAAAGCATGGGAGGGCGGCGCTACAAGGGAACAGATTGCACAGCTTGAGGAGCTTGCAAAAACTCTCGGTGATGAGTCCTACTCATGGGCGATATCTGCCATCGCAGGAGCAGTAGCAGGTACAGATGAAACCTATGGCTCTTGGGGTACTGAAAGACAGGCTGTAATAGATGCGCTTGCAGACCTCGGTTATGAGTGTCGTGAAAGCTACTCAAACGAGCTTGCGGCAGTCGTAGAGGACGCTGGCACACTTGATGGCACAAAACTGCTCTCAGATATCACCGCATTCACCAAACTCGGCACTGACTCGGGACAGGCGTTTGTAGACGCTGTTATCGCCTGTATAGAGAACTCCAACCTCGGAGGTTACCTCAACACCAATGAGGGCTTGGCATGGCTGAAAGACAACTTCTTCACGAACACAGATGTATCTTTCGGAAACAACCTCTCAGGCTGGTGGGGCAACACCGCTGCAGGCTACGGACAGCAGCCATCGGCAGCAGGAACAGCACCGTATAATCCATCGTATTACAAAATTGAGCAGCCGATATATATCGACGGAGTTTATCAGGATACCGTTACAATTGATATGTCTACAGCAACACGTCCTAACCCAATCATAAATAACGCAAAGGGGCAGTAATATGAGCAATTTTTCAATACTCAGCATAAAAACGGGCGAGGACACTTCCCTCGCCTTATCGCATATAGTCTCGTACAAGGTCCTGCTCATTGACGTGGACGGCGAGGGCGCAGGAACTACCGAGGACGGCACTACAGTCCGTGATATACGCCGCCGCAACAAGGCAAAGATAACTGTCAGGCTTGACGGCATGACCCTTGAGGAGTTCACCGCCGTGATGTCTGCGATCAACAGCGACAGCTTTGAATGCACCTATTTTCACGGGGAATTCAGCACCATCATCGCCCACGCAGGCGACCGTAATATCGAGCTTATCAAAGCCGCCAACGACAAAGACAGCCGCTGGCGGCTCGATCTATCTATAATCGAATACTAAGGGGGTGAACAGATGTACAGTGTATCGGAAGCTTATTCCGAAGCTATAACAAAGCCTTCACGGCGTTTTCGGCTTAGCGGCAGGATACTGTTGCAGGACGGTACTCCCATAGAGATCACTGACAGTATAGTTATCGGGCACCCTGAAATATCCACGCAGATAATGAGCGGTGGCTCATCGGAGGATGTCATTGATATAGGTGCCGTATGTGCGGCTACGCTCAGAATGAAGATAAGGGACAACAGCGGCGCAAACAGCTTTGCTGACGCAAGGATAAGACTGCTGGCAGGCTTACAGCTTGCGGATGGGTCATACGAGGATATCCCGATGGGAACTTTCTATATACACTCTCCGTCGATAAAGAGAGTAAGGGATGTTATCTCATTTGAAGCCTATGACAAAATGATATTCCTGCCCTTTGTGCTTACAGATGATATGCGTACCAACATTTCGGGAATGACTACCTACGGAGCAACAGGCTATGTGTGCAGTCTTGTAGGAATACAGCTCGCACAGGACAAGGCAACAGTTGAAGCGTTCCCGAACGGCGATATCACTCTTGACGCTTCGGACACAAGGATCGAGACAGCCCGTGATCTTATAATGTGGTGCGCACAGATGATGGGATGCTTTGCCCGGTTTGACCGATACGGCCGGCTTGAATATGTCCAGATCAAGGCGGAAAAAAGTGAAAATACGGGCATGATAATTCCCGTCCGTGAAATAGCGGCAAGTCAGCGCTTTGATACTGTGTTTGCGGATGGAGTGCTGATGATAACCTCCCTCGCCATGAAAAAGGAAAACGGAAAGCTCACACGTGCATATCTGAACTCAACATCTTCCACAAAGCGCAGTGTTGAGCTTGAGATCGAACAGAATCCGCTGTTGATAAATCAAACTACAAGGAGCGTTGCACAAGCACTTGCCGAGATCCTTTCAGTGCTGAGAACAGCGTATTTCCGTCCGTTCAGCGCTACGATAACCAACGACCCCGCACTGGATGCAGGAGATTATGTGCGATTAAGAGGCGGTGCGATCGACACCTCCCGAGGATATGCAACAGGCATTATCACACACAGCACATGGAGATACAGCGGACGGCAGGACATTATAAATGTGGGCGCTGTTCCGGTTGTAAGTCAGCTTGAGGATGATACAGCAGCTGTTGCAGAAACTGCCGAAACAGAGCTTACAGTGACCTCTGCAGAAAGTGAAAGTGGAGACATTGAGGGCAATAGTATCGTATATGTACAACCGAAACCGCAGTCGGAAAAAGTAGCTATGGCAAACAAAGGCTCGGGCGGCTCTACCTCCCTCGGCTCCCTCACCACCTACACCTACCTCACCGACAGCAGCATCGAATACAACGGCATGGCCTACACTGTCGAGCATAACGATGCAGGACTCATCACCAGGATCACCGACGACAAGGGCGGCGATTTTGCCCCCGAGGTCGGCGGTGACATCACAAATGCGGCATATCACAACGCCGTGCTTACGGCTGTCGCAATGCTGTGTGGATTACCAAAACCTATTACAGACACACTTACTCCGATGGTACAGTATAGGTATAATCTCGAAAAATATACGCAAGATGAAACAACAGTTAATCTTCTTAATCAAGCTAGTGGTGGGGACGTTCCTATTATATTTCTTGATGCAACAAAGAGTGGTAATAGTGTATATGTCGTAGGAACAGAAGGTAGCCACGGCGAGATGGCGTGGAGCACCGAAAACAGCGAGTACACAATATACCTTGTCGCACGCTGCGAGTCGGTCCATGCGCTACGTATCGTTGATACGCAGGGAAACGCAGGAGTTTCCCCGACAGGCGCTGTTATCTACGGTCAGGGCGGCGGAATATGGCGCGCGGCAGCTTACAACGGCGGCACTGCTGTTAATTCGGCGGTGCCTCAGACACAGCTTGCCGTGCTTGCCGTGCGAATGACAGCGGCGCAGTTCGATTTCTATGCCAACGGCGTTCATATCGGCACAACAGCTCAGATATCAAGCCTGTTACCGGGTGTGCATTACTTTGATTATGGTCATAGGTGGGGCGCTGATAACCCGGGCGGCTGTTATTATTACGACATTGCCTTTGCAGTCGCCGCCCACAGCGATGCGGACGTGATCAAAAACAGCAAGTATCTCATGGCTAAATACGGCATTACATAAAGGAGGATAAAAAATCTATGGCAAATGAAATTGAAGTACAGCTTACAGGCAGTGAGCTGAAAGTGGAGATCAGCGGTCAGAACTGCGATGTCCGCAACGACGGCACTGACATCATATATGTCAGCCGCAGCGCAGGTATTGAGCGTGGAAAAAGAGGCGTAGTCTCTGTTCCGGCAGGAAGGCATTATCATCTGAACGACAGCAATGGCGCAGTATATCTGCTCGGCACTGGCACTGTAACACTGGCAGGTCATGATTATTCGACATCGGTTTTTGACGATGCCCCCATTGCAGGGGGCGACGGAACGATCGACGAGCAAGCCCGTAAGTCAATAAACGACCACGCAAGCAACGCTGATATCCACCTCACCGCAGAAGAGGCTATCAAAGCGGCGGCAACTGCGATAAGCAACAAAAACCATCTGATTAACCCCAATTTTAAGGTAAATCAAAGAGGTCAGACCGAATGGACATCCGTAAGCTTTACAGCAGACCGCTGGTATATGAGGTCGCTGGCAAACGATTTTAGGGTAACTCTTGAGGGAGAGGGCTTGAGGATTACCAATATAAGCGGCACCGAAACAGGCGGCACTGTTGTATGGCAGCGCATACCGCTGTCCGAGCTTGACTTGAGAAACTGTACCGTGACGGTATCAGCTAAAATATCCGAAATTACAGGTATTACAGGTCTGCGTATCATTGCAGACGGCGCAGCTCCTGCGGGCGTGCGAGCCGCAGAGGACGGAATACACACAGTCACGTATGAAATCGGTGAGTATACGGATTACATCGGCGTTGGTCTTACCAGTATGTCGGTGGACTGCTCAGCACTGTTCGAGTGGGTCCAGTTTGAGGTCGGCTCGGTAGCAACTCCCTTTGTGCCTCCCAATCTTGCAGAGGAGCTTGCGAAGTGTCAGCGTTACTATCAGGTACACACAACAGGCGATATTGACCCTGTGGACCTGAGACCGTCAATGCGTATCGCTCCCACTGTCACACAGCTCGATAACGGTAACTATGCTTACGATGCAGAGTTTTAAGGAGGTACCATGAACTACAACGAAACATACAAGGTCTATGTCAATACCAACGCTGACGGCATCATAACCGCCATCAACAGTTCTGCCTTTCTGCCCGATGTGATTATTACGGCAGATAAGTGGACTGAGATAGACGAAGGCACAGGCGACCGTTATCACCATGCACAGAACCACTACCTTGACAAGCCACTCATTGACGATAACGGTATCTTCAACTATCTGCTGATAGACGGCAAGCCTGTTCTCCGCTCGGACGAGCATAAGCAGCCCGAGCTTGACAGGCTCAATGCCCTTGCGGAGATAGCTCAGCTTAAACAGAAGCTTGCTGATACTGACTACATCGGTATTAAGATCGGCGAAGGTGCGTGCGCCGAGGATGAATACTTAGAGGAACGTGCGCAGAGGGCGGCTTGGCGTGCAAGAATAAATGAACTGGAGGATAAAATATCATGAATGAAAAGAATAAGATTAACTGGGTAAGGAAACTCACAAGCCGAAAGTTTTGGTTGGCGATAGCTGCTTTTGTGAGCGGTCTCATCGTAGCTTTCGGCGGCAATTCTGACACAGCGGAAACAGTTAGTGGTAGCATTATGGCAGGAGCTGCGGTCGTAGCTTATGCCATAGGTGAGGGACTTGCAGACAGCGCTCCCTCTGTGATTGAAATGAAAAACGAGGAGGATAATGACAATGTATAAGGTTACAATTGATCCCGGACACGACCACCAGAGCAACGTATCACCTACTGTAAAGAACTACACTGAGGGTGTACAGATGTATAAGCTTGCAGGATATCTCGCATTGGCTCTTAAGGAATATGATATTGAGTCTGAAATAACCCGCAAGAGCCTCAAGGATTGCCCCACTCTTGAAGACAGAGGCAAGCTTGCTGGCAAGAACGGCAGCAACCTGTTTGTTTCCTTACACAGCAACGCTCCCGGCAAAAAGAAAGACGGTACTTACGACACCTCAATAACGGGTACCTGTGTTTATTACAGCCTTACCGATGAAGATAACAAAGACCTCGCCGACGAACTTGGAAACGTCATATCAGCAAAGATGGGACATAACTACCGCGGCTCTAAAACAAAAGAGTACAGTGAAGAGCATCCTGATTGGGATTATTACGGCGTGATTCGTAACGCAGCACGGAGCGGCTGCAAGGCGGCTTATCTTATCGAGCATGGCTTCCACACTTGTCCGAAGGATGCAGCTTATCTTATGAGCGACAGCAACCTCAGACAGCTTGCACAGGCGGAAGCGAAGGTTATCGCTGAATATTTCGGTGCAGGTAAGACTCTGTACAGAGTGCAGATCGGCGCCTTCAGTAATCGCCAGAACGCAGAAGCATACAAGAAAAAGGCTGAAGCTGATGGCTATCAGGCTTTTGTTGTTGAGGCTTAAGTTACATAATTGGTAAAGAGCTTACCCACTCAGCTTATAAGAACAACTTTAAAGAGGAGTAAAATCAATAAAGGGGAGTATTATTCTCCCCTTTAAATATTATTATGGAGGTTTTAAAATGAACAGTCCAATCACAAGAATAGGCGGTAAAAAGCTGCTCCGAAAGCATATATGCGATCGATTTCCACCACATGAAACGTATGACCGCTACATTGAGGTATTCGGTGGAGCAGGATGGGTGCTTTTTTATAAGGATAAACACGCAAAACTGGAGGTCTACAACGATGCAGATGGGCATCTTGTCAATTTAATGCGCTGTATTAAGTATCACGCTGCAGAGCTCCAGCGTGAACTTGATGGTTATTGCAATTCCAGAGAGTTCTTTCAGGATGCGCTTGCCCAGAACAATTGCCGCGGTTTAACCGATATCCAACGGGCAGCGCGATATTTTCTCTGCATGAAGATATCTTTCGGTGCGGATGGGCAGACCTATGGTTGTAATACAAAAAATCTGGATAAATCCATCGAATATCTATCGGATGTGCAAAGGCGCTTGATGTCAGCTTCGGTAGTAATTGAGCACAAGGATTTTGAAAATATTATAAAGGTATATGACCGTCCAACGGCGCTGTTTTATTGCGATCCGCCCTATCATTCCACTGAAAAGTACTATGATGTACAGTTCGATGAGGCAGATCACATCAGGCTGCGTGATACACTTGCTGCTATAAAGGGGAAATTCCTCCTGTCTTACAATGATGATAGTTTTGTCAGAGAGCTGTATAGCGACTTCAAAATTGAAGCTGTAGAGCGGAATAACAATCTCTCCAGCGGTAGCTTCAAGGAACTCATAATTACTAATTATTAATATTAAGTAGCTTCGGCTTATTTTTTTTATGACGTAAATAACGGATTTGGTTATGTACCACATAAACAAAATAACTCGGAGGACATCATGATTACTATAAAATTACGCTCATTGCTGGAGCACAGGAACATGACACAATCGGAACTTGCCAGACTTACAGGCATCCGACCTTCTACCATCTGCGACATATGCAACAACAATGCTGAATTTATAAAAATAGACTTTTTAAACCGTATTTTAGAGGTTTTAAAATGTGATTTAAAGGATATTTTAGAGCACACAAATAGCGTAATTTAGATTTATAGCTTTTTTGTGAGATTTGCACAAGTATTCAACATAAGCCGCTTTGTGGCTGGAAAATATTGAACAATCGTGAATTATCTGTCGAGCGCAATGGAATTCGATTCGAACAAACGGCTTAATCATGCGATTTAAAAGGACATAGAAAAACCGCGGGCAGTTTTTTAAACTCTCGCGGTTTTTTGTGTTTTGGGTGTCAAAATTTCGTGTTTTGCGTGGCAAGCTACACCAGATGCCGAAACAAGGTATAATAATCCAGTAGGAATTTTTGCTGGTTATGATGCCGCAGGATCTTTTGTGAATACTAATATCCACCAAAATACTGGTTCTCGCTGTAATTCAGTAGGTACACCTTATTTATATACAGCGTTGTCAGAAATATGTTGCATATATGAAGTACGGGCAAAAAAAGGTGATTATATTAGTGTAGCTCGGATAAAAGTTGAACAGCCACTGAAGATATTATGCTTTAATAAGAGATTTTGGTTTGTAGACCAAAAAGAGCCTATATTATCAGAAGAAAACAATGCTGTATTATGTTCATATCTTGCATATGAGTTTAGCCGTAAAGTTGACAATAGCAATGATTACGCATTGTGCCAATATGTATCAGAGATTGTCAAATCACTAGGTTATGATGGGATGTCATATTTTTCAGCGTTACCCAGTGTTGAGTCATTAAAAGATGAAGCAAAGACTAACATAGTTATTTTCAATTATGACAAATGTAAACCAATCAGTTCCTCTTTAAGAAAAATCACCAATGAAAATATATAACTTGACAGGAGTGACAAAATGACCAACTTCGATTTCCTGAAAAACGAGCCGCAGTTCGACAGCTTTGCTGACGCTGCAATAGTTGCCGAAAAGCTATACAATATCGACGCGGCTGCCTGTGCGCTCAATGTAAGAAAGGCGGCGGAGTTTGCGGTAAAGTGGATGTATTCCGTTGATGCTGCGCTTGAAAAGCCGTATCAGGATAACTTCGTCAGCCTTATCAATGTACCTGATTTCAAAGACCTTGTTGGCGATACTATGTCAAGGCGGCTGGAATTCATCAGAACCGTAGGAAATACAGCGGCGCATACCTCAAAGAAGATAAAGCCCGAGCAGGCACAGCTTGCGCTGGAGCATTTGTTCTATTTTCTTGATGAGGTCGCATACTGCTATGCCGCTGAATATACCGAGCAGAAATTTAATGCCGATCTGCTGAAAGCCGTTCCTGCTGAACCTGTAAAGCCTGTCGATTACGAGCTTTCACTTGAAAAGCTGAAGACGGAGAATGAGGCTCTGCGTGAGCAACTCACCCAGAGGCGACAGGAGCAGGCTCCAACCTATGTGGAAAAGCCGATCGACCTCTCCGAGTACAAGACCCGCAAGATCTACATTGACACGATGCTTGCAGATGCCGGCTGGACAGAGGGCAAGGACTGGATAAACGAGTATGAAGTCGAGGGAATGCCCAACCAGAGCGGTCTCGGCTATGCTGATTATGTGCTTTTCGGTGACGATGGCAAGCCGCTTGCTGTTATCGAGGCGAAAAAGACCTGCGTTGATGTGGCGGTAGGTCGTCAGCAGGCGAAGCTGTATGCGGATATGCTGGAGAAGAAGTTCGGCAGACGCCCGATAATCTTCCTCACCAACGGCTTTGATACTAAGATATGGAACGACAACTATTATCCTGAGCACAGAGTTAGCGGAGTTTACTCCAAGCGTGACCTTGAAAAGGAGTTCAACAAGCTGACTATGCGCAGCCGTCTTGATAATGTCCGCATTAACGATGATATTTCAGGACGCTATTATCAGAAAGAGGCAATCAAGGCTGTCTGCCGTGCTTTCGATGATGAGAACCGCAGAAAGGCTCTGCTGGTCATGGCGACAGGCTCGGGCAAGACGAGAACGGTTATCTCAATCGTGGATGTGCTTATCCGTCACGGCTGGGTGAAGAATGTGCTGTTCCTTGCTGACCGCACCAGCCTTGTAACTCAGGCAAAGCGTGCGTTTGTGAATCTGCTGCCTAATCTCTCGGTGGTGAATCTCTGCGAGGATAAGGCGAACTACAACGCAAGAGGCGTGTTCTCCACCTATCAGACGATGATGAACTGCATCGACGAAACCAAGGACGAAAACGGCGGCAAGCTGTACACCGTGGGACATTTTGACCTGATCGTGTGCGACGAGGCTCACCGTAGTATCTACAACAAATACAGGGATATTTTCAACTACTTTGACGCTCATCTTGTGGGACTTACCGCAACACCCAAGGATGAGATCGATAAGAATACTTATGGAATATTCGAGCTTGAAAGCGGAGTTCCGACATACGGCTATGAGCTTGCTCAGGCGGTGCAGGACGGCTATCTTGTGGACTTTATGACAGTGGAGACATCGCTGAAGCTGATGGAGCAGGGCATTGTCTACGATGATCTGTCCGACGAGGACAAGGCTGCTTATGAGGAGCTTTTTGTCACCGAGGACGGCGAGATTCCCGAAGCTATCGACAGCTCCGAGCTGAATAATCGTATCTTCAATGTAGACACAATCAAGCAGGTACTTTCTATCCTTATGGAAAAGGGCATCAAGGTGGATTATGGCAACAAGATAGGCAAGACCATCATTTTTGCAAAGAGCCACAAGCACGCTGAGAAGATATGCGAGATATTCGGAAAAGAATACCCGAAGTACAAAAATGGCTTCTGCCGTGTTATTGACAATCAGACGAAATATTCTCAGAGCCTTATCGACGAGTTCTCCGACGCGAAGAAAATGCCGCAGATCGTTGTTTCAGTTGATATGATGGATACGGGAATTGATGTTCCTGAGGTCGTTAATCTCGTTTTCTTCAAGAAGGTGCTCAGCAAGGCGAAGTTCTGGCAGATGATAGGCAGAGGAACAAGACTGTGCCCCGAACTTCTTGACGGTGCGGATAAGGACAAGTTCTATATTTTTGATTTCTGCGGAAACTTTGAGTTCTTCCGTTTGAATGATAAGGGCAGAGAGGTTCCTACTACGCTTTCAGTTCAGCAGCGTATCTTCAATCTGAAAACACAGATGGTCTATAAGTTGCAGGATCTTGCGTATCAGACCGAGGAGCTTATCGCATTCAGAAACGAGTTCATCGATGATATCATCAGCAAGGTCAAGGAGCTGAACAAGGATAATTTCGCAGTTAAACAGCACCTCAGATATGTGGAGCTTTATTCAGACAGAAAGAGCTTTGATTCGCTTGTTCCGATGGATCTTCAGCAGCTCGAAACAGAGATTGCTCCGCTGATACTTCCCTACGAGGACGAAATATGTGCGGTGCGTTTCGATGCACTGATGTATGCAATAGAGCTTGGTTACATTACAGGCAATAAGTACACCCGTGGCATAGGTGATCTTATGGGAAAGGTGCGTGCTGTGGCAAAGGTCGGCACTATTCCTGCGGTAAATGCACAGAAAGAGTTTATCAATCAGATTCTTAATACTACATATATAGAAACGGCCGGTATAAATGAATTTGAGGCAATCAGAGAAAAGCTCCGTGATCTGATAAAGTACATTCCTATCAAGGAAAACCCTGTGTATGTGACTAACTTTGATGATGATATCCTTTCGATGGAGTGGAAGGAATCCGATCTCAGCAGCAATGACCTTGAGAATTACAGGATGAAGGTAAACCACTATATCCGTCAGCACATGGATAACGAGGTAATAGCAAAGCTGCATACAAATCAGCCGCTTACTCACGCAGATATCGATGAGCTAGAAAAGATTCTCTGGTCAGAGCTTGGCTCAAAGGAGGATTATCAGAGTGAGTATCAGGACAAACCTCTTGGTGAGTTGGTACGTGAGATCGTTGGCCTAGATATGAATTCTGCAAAGGAAGCATTTTCAAAGTACCTAAACGATGTAAATCTTGATGACAGGCAGATTTATTTTGTAAATCAGATAATCAACTACATCGTTCAAAATGGTATGATGAAAGACATTTCTGTACTTCAGGAGGCTCCGTTCACCGATAAGGGTGATGTGGCTGACTTGTTTGCGGAGAATACGGTTATCTGGATGGATATTATGAAGGTTATTAAGTCTATCAATGCTAATGCGCTGACGGCAGCGTGATCGTGTCCGCAAAACGTCCCTTTCCCGAACATAGATTTACGAACGGGTTTCCGAACGAAGAATCCCCTGAAATCGCCTTGATTTCAGGGGATAAAATTTTGTCCGTAAAACGTTCGTTTTATGAACACTGTTTGCTTAGCAGAAATGCCCGACCTCGCATCGGGCATTATTTTTTATCTGATTTCTTGATGTGGTTCGGGCTGTTTGTAAATCCTGCGATATAATCTAGGCTGACATTGTAGTACTCAGCAAGTGTGATAACTCTGTCAAAGGGTATTATTATCCTCCCGTTTTCGTACTTGCCATAGTGCTGCTGGGATGTGCCAATGATCTCAGCGACCTGAGCCTGTGTCAGATCATGGTCTTCGCGCAGATCCTTTAATCTTGTGTTGTACTTTTCTATAATAATCCCTCCTTAATTTTGGTAGTTATGTAGATATTATAACTTGTAAGCTGTCAGCTTATTGACTTTAAGTCTAATATGACTTATAATATAGTTACATCATTTGTGACTTATCAACAATATTGTAAGCTAGGAGCTGACCAAAAGAGATTATTTGTAATATATAATAGTATTGAAATAAGGCAATCCTTGCTGAAATATAAGGAAGGAGGTGCCAACATTTTCGGTAACTGTACAATGTCCATATTGTGGAACTTTTTTACAGCAAGCTGCGGAAGTGGAACAACTTGCAGAAATCCGAATTGTAAAGCTCAGATTTCCGTTGACAGCAAGGGAAATATACCCCGTAGCGAGCCAGGAAAAATCAAGTAATGATCGGATGTCATAATTAAGAGGAGTGTTCCAATGGGATTGATAATATTTATTGCTATACTACTGATATATCTTGTAGTGCCTGCACCCGTGCAGCTTATAATTTTTATTGGAAATCTTCTCCTTCCTGATTCTGTTCCCTTGGTTGATGAGTTGGTCATGGGATTTGGTTTAGTAAAAAACCTGAGTTCTATTGCTAATGTATTGGACTGGATAAGTGAGCACAAAGGAACATGTGTTATCATCGGAATAATTGCATTCCTAATAATTGTTTCGATTATTTAAAGAAGGTGAATGATGGGATATAGAGACAAATTTTTCAAGGATCCCGCAAATAGATCCAACCATGGTTGGTACACTTGCGTAAGATGTGGGCGAAACTTTCGAAAGGGAGATGTTGATATAGATCACATTTTACCGCAAAGCTGTGGTGGCACGGATGAAATTGATAATCTTCAATGCATGTGCAGACATTGCAATCGTTCGAAGCGAGATTCTATGGATGACAGTATCGCGGATTATCTTGACAATGAAATCAGGAGAAATCCGAATAAATACTAATAATCAAAAGGGGGTGAAATAATGAGCGATTTTTGGGATAAATTTGGTAAAGCGGCAGGTCATATTGCAAAAGGTGTGGGCAATGCAATGTTAGACAGTTTGGAATCCGATGCTCATAAATATTCAAGAGATAATCGCTATTCTCAGGAGCAGAGAGATCAGTTTGCTGAATTTGAAAGTTCGTTAAAAGATTTGCGGGGAAAGGATTCCAACAAGAGATAACTTTTAGTTATCCGAATTATATCAATGCAATTAAGGAGGAAATATCATGTTAGGAAATTTTAGAATTATTCTTTTTAAAAATGTTACAATTCGTTGCGGTTGTGGCAAGGTTTTCACAGCAAGCGACAATTGTAATACCCAATGTCCAAAATGCGGACAACACTGGACTGTTAAACATGGTGTAGCATTTTAATTAATTATTCATTGGAAGAGAGAATTGTTACTATGCCCGAAACCAACATCAAAATGCGAAACCTAAAGAAATGCGCATTCTGTACATATTGGTATGATCCCACTAATTCGGCTATCAGACCGATAAATGCCGTTACAGGCGTGTGGTGGTATGACAATGTAATGAAAAGTCAGTGCACCCTTAAAGGTAGCAACCGCACAGGCGGAGAATTTTGCAACAGCTTCAGGATGAAGGTATAATCATGACAGCCGCCTCACCAAGGCGGCTATACTTTTTTCTCAGCAACTCCCCTTGCCAAACCCACAAAAATATGCTACCATATAATAAACACTCCAACAGAAAGCGGTGATATCATGCAGTACACAAAGATCAAGCTCCTCAGCAGCTCTGCCCAGGGCGAGGTGTGGCTCGTTGAGTTGTTTGACAGCAGACGCGCCGTATCAAAACGTTATCCATACAGCGACAGCCTGTATGATATGTTCACGCGCCTGAAAGCTATTAAATGCGACAGCCTTCCCGATATATATCATGCAGAACATATTGGAAACGAAATCGAGATTGTCGAGGAATATGTTCATGGTAATACTCTTTCTGATATCATGGCATACGGCAGAAAATTCACAAGTAATGAGGTTCGCTCAATAGGCCTTTATCTGTGCGATACACTAGAAAAGCTACATAACAGCGGTTTGATACATCGTGATATAAAGCCGTCAAATATTATGCTGACAGATGCGGGAACAATCAAACTTATAGACTTTAATGCTGCGAGATCCTATGATGGAAACCAGGATAAGGACACCCGTCTGTTGGGTACGGAGGGTTATGCGGCTCCCGAGCAGTATGGATTTTCAGAGACTGATTATCGTGCGGATATTTATTCGGTGGGAGTTACGCTGAAGGAGTTGTGCAGGGGAGAGGTCGGTTCTCTCAGACGTGCAATAAATGGCTGTACTGAATTCGATCCTAAGAAACGTTATAAGACAGTCAAGGCACTACGAAAGGATATTTCTCATCCATATCGTCGTGAGATAACGGGTTGCGTTGTTTCGGCACTGCTGATAACGGCAATAGTCTGGTTGTTCAGTTGTGCCGATGTACCTAAGGCTTTGTCAGAAATAACAGGTAAAGCTGTGTATGATGTGGATATGATCAGTCCGGTGACGGTGGAGTATATGTTGAACGATACCGGCAACGAATATTTCAGCGACGGCGAGGGAGAGGTCGAATTTAGTTACGCACGGCCTCTTGATAATTATTATGGGATACTGTACGATCATCCAGATGCGCAGTTCGTTGATTTCACTATGCCTGATACAGCTTTGTTGTTCAGAGTGAGTAAGAATAGTAACGTTGTAGTGGACGACCTGAAAATTGTTTTTGAGATGCATGGAATACTTCTGCATGGCCACGGTTATAGTTCTGAAAATGTGGAGCTTACGGATCATGTGAACGGCATCGGAATGTATGCAGGTGCTGTCTGGGCTTGTGATACTGCTCTCTCGGAGGAGCAGTTTGTGTTGGACTTCAAGAATGCCGCGGTATTCGGAGATGATCCGCATATCAGTGTTACAATTTCTGCTGATGGTTTTAAAAATAAGTCCTTTGATATAGCAGTTAAAAAGTCGGACAGCTATATCTATCCATTCTCAAGTCCTGAACATTTTGAGTATATATTTGATGGCGAGCCGCTTATAGGTGAGCGTCTGTTGATGCTTACAACAGGTATGGGTGATGACTATATCTTGGAGGAATATAACGGCTACAAGCTTATTGGATACGATAATATAAATATTAAATTCATTGTCAATGATGACGATATCATTGTTGGACTCATAGGTACAGAGGGTATATGGTTATCGGGAATGTCACAGATAGGAATGCCATTTGACGAGCTGGAGCAGGGTCTCGCTTCACTGGTATGGACGGATAAAACTGTAATGATAGACGATAAAGAGCTGAAAGTTGCGATCGCGGACATCGGCGGAATAGATTACCGAATATATTTCCATAACGATATCTCCTTGTTTGCTGAACTGTAAAAAAGCTCAGTTTGTAAGCTGACAGCTAATTGACTTGCTTCCTTACAGACGATATAATTATATCGAAGGGGAGTGATAGAATGTCGCATGGAAAGACAACAGACGAGCTGATTAATGAGATCAAAAGCGGCAAGATCGAACATTACATCGAGCAGAATGAGCAGGAGTTCACCGAAATCACTCTGCACGAATATATCTGCAACATAATCAAGGAAAGAGAGCTGAAAAAATCCAAGGTAGTTGCACGCAGCGGACTGAACAGGATATATGCTTATCAGATCTTTGCTGGCAAGCGTATGCCGTCCCGTGACAAGCTGATAGCGGTAGGCTTCAGCTTGCAGCTTGATCTTGATGATATGGACAAGCTGCTGCGGCAGGCGGGATATTCTCCGCTCTACGCAAGAAGCAAGCGTGATGCGATAATCATCCACGCTGTCACTCACAGCAAAAGTATCTTTGCGGTGAATGAGGTCCTGTTTGATAATGAGTTTGAGATACTGACATCATAATTTAATGCCGCTGTATTAAACAGCGGCATTGCTCTTTATATCTACTGTTTCTGCATTTTGTTGCGATAATTATTGTTGTCTGTCACTTTCGTTATCTCCTTAAATTGTGCCCGAATACCATATTAGAAATCAATACGATACCTTTAAAAACGCTGTGTAACGGAGAAGATCATTTCTTAAAGTAACATAGTAATAAAATAAAAAAGGAGGTGGGAAACAATGTTTGAAGAGTATCGTGACATAGTAACGGTAGGTGAGCTATGTGTTATGCTGCGTATCTGCCCTGCACGAGCTTACGCACTTCTAAATTCAGGTCAGATCAAAGAGTTCAGACCAGGAAGGATGTGGCAGATACCAAAAACAAGCGTAATAGAATATATCGAACGACAGATGTCATCTGATAACAATTTATGATCAGTTGAACATTGATGTAAATAACTAACAGGAGGATCGGATCATGTTCAACGAATACAACGACATGGTGACAGTAGACGAGCTTTGTGAGATGCTACGGATAGGTAAGAACAAGGCATATGAGCTGCTTCGCAGCGGCAAGGTGGGTGGCTTCCATGACGGAAGGCTCTGGATGATACCCAAGGAGGTTGTTATCAGCTACATCATGAATAACAGCAAGATATGAAATGACCGTCGCAGAGTATATCTGCGACGGCTTTTCTGTGTTTTGGGTTAATAATAAGTAAGTGGTTTAAAAGATAAATATTCATGTTTTATAATAATAATCAACTAACATAAAAGTAAATCTATATAAGGAAATATAGGGGCGGAGCCCCTATATTTTTTGTCGAGAGGGGGAGCATAGGCGGTCGGCGCAAGCGCCTCGCGCTGCTCCCCCTCTCGAGCTCTCCCTCTTCACTATCTTTGTAGCACTATTATGGGTACTATCAGTGTTAATATGTCTTTAGAATGGTTTAAGACCATTTACATTTAATTATGTTATATCATTTTCATGTGAAACGATTACTTTGATATTTGTGTTATCTGAATTGTTGCTACATCCTACTATTGGTAAGTGTTTGTTGCTGCACCATCCATTTCGGCGATACGTTTCAATAAGGTCATTGACTTTTTGACAATAGCTTTGGGTGTGTTGGGAAATTGTTATGGGACTTTTTAGTTCAAAACATTTTATCATCGAACTGCGTATCATCATACTTACTTCGCAGCAGCTTTTAAATTGTTCTGTCTTTTCGCCATGGTCGGCTAGGTACTTGTTCAGACGATTGATTAAATATATCTGATTATAAATGTTCGTGCTGTAATTGTTGATGTCATATTTGGTGGCGTATATGCTGGTGTTTGCATCGTATATTGCTGGCACGCTATGAATGCTTTTGTCTAAGTCATTGTATAGCTTAAAACAGATGTAAATCAAGTATGGTGTAACTTCGGACAATTGCTCGTGTGCATCCAGAATTTTCAGAATGTTAATGACAGCTTTTATGTTATCTCTAACCCATTTCTTTTTGGTTTTTCTATCTTGTTTTTCGGAAAAAACAAAATTTCTGATAGAAAGATGCTCGTTCAGAATATATTCTTTTACTGCAGCATAATCGTCAGATTTTGCATTGTCTATTGGATTCATAAATGAAACATCAGTTATTTTTTCTGAAAATATAGTATCTGGCAGCTTGGAGATTTGTTCTTCTATCTCAAGTATACCTTTGTGGAAATATGCTCTGTCATCGCATGATAACATTGTATAAAAGCCTTCCAGTACAGTCAATGTTTGTTCGCCGGTATTATTACTTTGGCTGTTTGTAAAGGATAATATAATACGAAGCTGTTGGCAGAAAGCCTTTGTGTCTATTGGCTGTAAATCCATCAGTAAACATAATGCGTCTCTCATACAATTTAACCACATGGATTCGGCGCCAACAATGCAGTTGTGAGTATCAACCAGAAAATCAAAGTCCAGAGCTAAAGATAAATCATACAACATTTTTGCATACAGATCTCCGAGATTATAAGAATGATCTGCAAGAATCGTATGTCTGATGTTGTGTTTCTTTAATACATCTGTAATTTGAATACCGTATTTCTGTTCCAGATATACAAGATACGATTTGAGCCGAATAGTATCGGATCTGGTTCTTTCGTTTTTAAGCCAACGTTCAGATGATATGTCGAAGATTTCCTGATTTTTCAAGCGGCTTTCTATACTTTGCTTACCTTGTACTCTATGGTATAGTTCACCAGAAACTCCGATGTATTTATCTAAAGATACGCTAAGTTGATTTTGAGCCATCTCATGGTTAGTTAATGGCCGATTAACGGCAAAATGAAGGATGGTTCTGCTTTCGATTACAGATTTCTGAGGAATCAAGTATTTCTCGGCAAACCATACATACTGTTTCTTTAAATAGGTAATGTCAAAGTCGATAGTATATCTGTTGCTTTGGGAGCCTACATAGGTGTAATAGCTGAAAATCTGACGCTTTATTCGATAATCATTATAAGTCTGATACGAATATTGGTTGGTGCCACATGCCTGTTTGCGAAGAAAATCCAGTGTTTCTTCATATTTAAGTTCCTGATGAGATTTTAACCATGGCTCTATTAGCTTTGCAGTGTCGAGCATCAGCAGACGCATTAATTTTAAATGTTCTTCATCTGTCGGCATTTTATGGGTTTCGTTAAGCGGAAGTTGTAAAAATGTCTCATCTATATCGTTGATTGTTTCAAAATTATTCTTTCCAATCATAGTGCGCTCCTACATAAAAGTTCTATACATATTTTAATATATTTTAAGGGGTTTTGCAAGGTGGAAAAATTCGATTTAATATATTATATCATGTTTAGAGGCGTTATTGTACAATAATGTCATAAACACTTCAACACGATGCGCAAGTGCTGATGGCAAAATGACGACGGATATCCATGGCGTCCTGTCGTCGCATGGAAAGGGTAAATAAGATGAGTAAATATAACTCAAATGACATTCTTGATAATTTCTCGGCACATACAGAGTTTTTCGTCTATGACGGAAAACTGTATATTTTTGATCATGAACACCACTGTTATGTAGTGGTACCATCACCTAGAATTCCTACGACGCTAATGAAGTCTATGCCGCTGGGATTGCGTCGAGAGATACCCAACGGGGTGTTTGACGACGCTAAGACGACACTTCTTAGGGAACCTTTGTACGAAGTGGATCTTGAGGAGTTGAAGCTGAAGGGTGTGTATTATATCAACCTTAAAAACGGCGTCTTTGATGTGAGGACCGGTAAGTTGATAAAGGGTAAGAAGGCTGAGGAGCTGGTTAAATCGCTTCGATTTACTTACGCTTTGAACTTCAGTTACAGTCCTAACGTCGCATTAAAGGAAAAGGACATGTACCTCCAATTTCTGAGGGACTCGCTGGATTACGACACGTGTCCTGAGAAGTCTATTCTGCTATCGGAGATCCTAGGGGTGAGCGTCTCATCGTTGCGTGATGTTCGTAAAGCTACCTTCCTGGTAGGAGCTACACGCAGTGGTAAGTCGATTATTGCTGATCTTGTGAAAAGGGTGCACTTTCCTAAAAGTTGTGTGTCCTTTCTGGGATTTCATCAGCTTGGTGGTAACTTCGAGACTATTAAGTTGCTTCACTCCAGAGTTAATATCTGTAAAGAGATATCGACAAGAAAGATCCCCCGTACAGAGATCATCAAGCAATTGATATCGCATGAGGATGTATATCTGCAAGAGAAGATGCAGGTTGGATTTCCTGGGGTTCCGCATTGCCAGCTCTTAAGCTGCGGCAACATCCTGCCACAGTTTGGAGAGATGGATGCCAGCGGAAATGAAGCTCTTATCGATCGTATGGTCGTCCTGCATTTCGGACACTCCATACCGACGGACAAGCTTGACAGACAGCTCGTGGACAAGCTTTGGGCTGAACGCGATTTGATATTTTCTCTTGCGCTGGACGCATTAGCCGCCCTGTACCAGAGAAATTACGAGTTCACTATGCCGGCAGACAGCAAGGCTCTTCTCGAGGGGTATGCTCAGCAGAGCAGATCTTTTGAGGCTTTTGTCGAGGAGTGCTGTCAGCTTGAAGGCAAGATCCATTCTGATACGTTGTTCAAAGCGTATCATCAGTACTGCAAGGATAACTGCTTCAAGTCTTACTCCGATCACGAGGTAAGGGCTTACATCGGCAATTCCTTGCCACAGGTACTCCACAAAAAGTTCACCCTGAACGGCAATTACAGATGGGGCTGGGAAGGGCTCAGCCTCAAGGTCGAAGAGATAATTAAGGAGGATTAATAAAATGAATAATGTAAGACATGTAGGCAAGATTCCGACACAGAATACAAAATCGTCGCCTGTGACGATACGCTTCTCAACCGAGGAGCGTAATATGATAGATGAAGCGGCAGAACTTCGTGGAGTGAGTCGCTCAGAATATATACGTCAGAAATCACTGGAAGATGGTACGCCCGATATCATCATAGCGGAGGGTGCTGATATCCTGCACCTTCTAGCGAAGACTTACAACGAGGCACAAAGCATTAATCAGCAGTTGAACTGCAAGACCGTTAACAGCGCTGAGATTAAGCAGCAGCTTGACGTTGTTCTTCATAAGCAGAACGAGATACTCAGAGAATTCGCTGAGCTGACTGTTAAGATAACAGCGGCATTCAATGTTATTGAAGAGGTAAAGGAGCGTCTTCTCGATAGAATGGATGAAGATTTCGATGATATTCAGTATTCTGAGGATACTGAGATTGAGGAAGGGGGTGATGAACATGGCAATTCTTAAGGCTATAAATCACCGTAGATTCAGTTTCTCTGATCTGTATGATATCGATCGGTATATATCGGATCCGGAGAAAGCGGACATGTTCAGCGTGGGCGGTTACGGCTGCCCGCCTGAGACATGGGTGGTGTGTAACAAGGCTTTAAAATGTCAGCATCATGCCAAGAACAAAAAGCAGTTCCGTCATTTTGTTCTTGGCTTTGACGATCACGATAAGGCTACGGTACAGACCGCTGTCAGTGTAGGTGAGGATGTCTGTAAATATTTCGCAGGATATTATGCGAAATTTGCAGTACACACAAATACTCCGCACATTCACATCCATATTATCGTAGGGAACACAAGCTACGAGAATGGAAAGCAGCTGGACATGCTGAGGGCAGCACTTGTAGAACTGAAGTCTTATTGTACCGATGTTCTGCTAAAACATGGCTGCGGTGGCGTACGTACATGGAAATGGTCTGTGTGTAACAGAAGAGCCCTTGAAACCGAGGATGACCTACTTGAGATACCTGAGAATCTGTTTCTGTTTTCTGCAGAACAGACGCTGTATGACGGTGACAGATTACCTGAGGTATCGCTTGAGCCATATGGTATTACAACAGCTGTATGGGATGGATATTCAGTCGGAGCTACACGTCGTATCACACCCGTACAGCCTGTTGACACTGGTAATACAGATGTTTCTGGCGTTGAGGAGCAGGAGAAAACTTCGTATTACGTTGTTGAACCTGATCCGCAGCAGGGTGTTGCAGAGGCGTTCTACCATATGTTTGATAGATTCGAAGATGCGATAGAATTCTGTGGGCAAATGCCAGGTAGACAGGGTCAGATAAGGTTGATAACCAGACCGTTTATAAAAAAGTAAGCGATGGACATGGCGGACATAGTGGACAGTCCCTTGCACTGTCTGCTATGGTCTGTCATATCATTCACATACTATAACAATGACATTAAACCGAAAGGAGCATTATCATGGCAGGACCCAACGTAACAATAATTTCCCCAATCCCCATAAGCTTCCCCGACACCGAACCTCAGCTGATGAATACGATCACCGAAACAGCCCGTCTGTGTCGTGAGCGCAACATCGGCCTGAACCAAAGTATAATCCGCTACCTGTGCACCAGCGGAGCGATACCTTGCGTGCGCATCGGCTCTAAGACGCTGATAAACTGGCGTGTGCTGATGGATTACCTTAACCGTGGCGGCGATGTCGAAGTGCCTGCTGAGGCAGCTGGCATCGTGGCACAACCCGAGAAGCCTGCGGACAACATTCGTCGTCTGCCTGTCAAGCTTCGCAGATAACACTAATCTCCTTGCCGTATGACAGCGGCAAGGAATTTTTCAAAGGAGATTAATTGATGGCTAATGTACAAAAACGAGGCGATGCCTACCGCATAAGGGTATCCAACGGACACGATCCTGTCACTGGAACACGTCTGTACCACACTATGACCTGGAAGCCTGAGCCTGGAATGACCGAAAGGCAGATAGAGCACGAGCTGGAGCGTCAGAAGGTGCTTTTCGAGGAGAAGTGCCGCAGGACGATGGTGCTGGACGACACTGTCAGGCTTGAGGTCTTTGTTGAGCGCTGGCGTGAGGAATATGCCGTTCCTAATCTGAAGAAGACCACTCTGGCACTATACGACGAGCTGCTTAAGCGTATACTCGCCGCTATGGGGCATCTCAAGCTGTGCGATATAACGCCGTTTCACCTGAATGCGTTCTACGCAAATCTGCGTGAGGATGGTATCCGTGTGGACTACAAGTACCGCTGCAAGGTGGATTTCAGGCAGCTGCTGAAGGATAACGACATCTCACGCACTAAGCTGAGCGACTATGCAGGCGTGTCCATAGCGACGATCGAAAGTGTTGTTTCGGGGAAGAACGTCAACCGCACCTCGGCTGAGAAGCTGTGCAGGACGATGGAGCTTAAACTTGACGAGCTCTTCGAGACCGTTGGCACCGAGAAGAAGCTCTCACCTAAGACGCTGCTGCACTATCACCGATGCCTGTCTGCGATATTCTCCAGGGCGGTCAAGTGGGGCGTGATGTTCTCAAACCCCTGCGAGCGTGTCGAGCCGCCGAAGCTTCGCCGCAAGGAAGCGGCAAGCCTTGACGAGGAGCAGGCAAAGGCTCTGCTGGAGGCTGTGGAGGAGAAGGCTCCCTTGCAGTATCACGTTATGGTGAAGCTGATGATATTCAGCGGCGCAAGGCGTGCGGAGGTCTGCGGTCTGGAGTGGGGCGACATAGACTGGGAGAACGATCGCATACATATCCAGCGTAATTCCTTGTATCTCCCAGGTACTGGACTATATGAGGATACCACCAAGACCGAAAGCTCTGACAGAATCGTCAAGCTGCCGAAAGCTGTGATGGAGATTCTGGAGAAGCAGCGTATCGATCAGCAGAGTAAAAAGGAGCTTATCGGTGACGCATGGCAGGAGCATGACAAGGTATTTACTCAGTGGAACGGAAAGCCGATAAATCCGTCGTATGTATCGTCGTGGCTGAGAAAGTTCTGCGAGAAGAACGGTCTGCCTCACACCACTCCGCACATGCTGCGACACACATCGGCTACGCTTCTGCTGATGCAGGGCATTCCGCTGAAAGCTGTGTCAAGCAGGCTGGGTCATACGCTAGCTTCTACCACAAGCGATATCTACGGGCATTCGCTGCGCTCGGTGGAGGATATCGCAGCGGACAAGCTTGAGGCTATGCTGGAGCCTGTGGCACAGATCAGAGAAGGGCAGGAATAAAAATATCACCGAGGATTTAATGTCCTCGGTGAATTTGTTTGCAAAGTAGCTTAATCGTGATATAATAGTAATTATGGACTTGACATTTTACATTCTTTATTTTTTGTCAAATTCGATGTTCATATATGTGTTATTATGATATCAGAAAGGAGGTTGAGTATATGCAACCTAAAATCAAGAAAAAAGATTTCGAATTTATCATTAAGTACATTGATGACCACATTGAGGATGAGTATGGAGACATCCTTCATGGACTAAATAGCAAAGCAATGTGGTGTATTCAAGATTTTCAGCAACTTATTCACAAGAAAAACAAAATGCGTCTTAGGGGTTATGTTACAAAACGGAAACTATACTTCACATTTCAGGCTTTGAAGGCGTCTCCAGAACAAAAGATTGGAGTAACTGCAGATTTTATAGCACAATGTTCTATAAATTATTTTAATAGACAGTTTCGCGCTGAATTTGGCTTAACCCCGACTGAGGCAAAAGCCAATCCAGACAAAGTAACTGATAATCGTCTTACTTATGAAGAGTTCTGTGATATGGAGGATACAACTGTGGCAACCAATTCTGATAATACTATTGTTTATGAGCCTAATAGCTGGATGCTGGATATTGTTGAATACGCTAAATGCGAATACGGTTTTGATTATGTAATGTGCAGGGATTTGATCAACATGGCTGAGCGTTTAGGTGTGCCTGCGATGTTGTTTGTTGACAGGTGCTTTGATATGATGATAGATGCTCATGAAGACGGAAATAATAGTTTGTCGCCCAAAATGGAAGTTGGAGTAGATTTAGGTTTATCATCAGAACAAGAGATTGATGAGATATGCGAATACTACGGCTGTTCCTTTATGGAGCTTGATATATCAATGGTGCTTATGTATCGTGACAGAGATAATATTGCTCAATAAAGTTGATCGGAGCATCTTTCATGCTCCGATTTTCTGTTGGTTGCAGGGCAAAAAAACCAGTAAATGTGACCACGCTGTGACCATTTCAGTGGTGACCAAAGGTCACGCTAAAAACAAAAAACCGCTTAACCCTATTGGTTAAGCGGTTTTTAGTGGCACGCCAGAAGGGATTCGAACCCCTGACCCCTTGGTTCGTAGGAGAAATCCTACATTTTTCTTAACGTTTAGTTTTGAAAAAACCGCATAACAAAGCCATTTGTCATTTTGTGTTTTTTAGTAAAACAGGTGATTTTCACAGTGTTTCGGGTACAGGTGTACCCAAAGGTGTACCCAGAATTGCGGTCGGTTCGCTATGGTCCTTACTAAAGAAAGGTATAAAGTATGGTCTTGGTTTAGTTGTTATATCATAAACAATCAAATTCTGGATGTGCAGAGGAACAAAATCTACATTTTTGGTCTCATCTTCCGTATTATCTGTTTTGTCTTCCGTATTACTGGTTTCATCTTCAGATATATCAACAATTGAGATAAGATTATATGAGCGATCTTTTAGATATTCTTCGTCAAGACTTATTTTGTATTTTTTTGCGTATTTTACAATAACTTCTAATGTGCTGCTATAAATTTTATTAACCGTAGCCATCATCAGTCCTGCGCTTTTGATATAATTGGTGTTAGTTATAAAACTTATCGCGTATTTTTCGTCCATATATTTTTTAAAGAAATATGAACGTGTAATGACAAATTCATATGTTGCACACTGTTGAGCGAATTCCATACTTTCGGAATATGTGTTGTATGAGTTGATATATCGATTAAGGTCCTGTATTGTCTGTATTTGGCTATGCTGTAATAGCCTTTTTTGTGTTTTTATTTCATCGAGGTAATAATTAAGAGAATCAGTAACAGCTTTTGTAAATATACGGATATAATTATTTATGTTCTGTGGAACTGAAATATTTTCGTCACTAACAGTATTTAGGCATTGATCAATAGCTTTATCAAACATATTAAGATATTCAATATATGTAATATGGTGCTTTATATCACTTGCTGAAATCTTCGGAATTTCTGTGTTAGCAAAACAAAATAAAAATTTTTTCTCTTCGTCTGAGAATTTATTATCATTATCGGTGGACAGTTTGAGTTTTATTATTTTTTGCAAAATATTCTGGTATTGTATGGTAACAGCCAGTCTGTTGTCCATGTTACTAAAAATTGCTCTGTTATCACCACAACCAATTATGAGAATATCATCACTTATGGCTGTAACGATGTAATCCACTAGATTAACGATAAAACGAGGATATCCTGCTAACGGAAGTAACGGATTTTTATCTTTCTTTTTGAAATACTTTCCAAGTTTATATCGTTTTATTGCTTTGCAAAATAAATTATAAAACTCATCTGAAAGGTAAGGAAAATGAACCTGCAATTCTTTAAAGGTAATATTTGCCCAAAATGGGAAATCATCTTTTTTGATAAAACCGTATATCAATACATTGATAGCTTTTTCTTTTGATGCATCTATTGTTTCATCTATTTTTCTTAATGTAACACCCGCTGATTGGCTTTTCTCTTTATATCCAATAATTCCATCTTTGCCAAGCTTTGCGAAAACATTATATGGTGCAATCTTGTCCTTGATTATTTCCTTAAGCGTACTAGAAAAATAAAGATATAAATGTTGCTTAATAAAGAAATTATAGGTACGCTCCATATAGCATTCGTTTACTGCTTGCATTATTGAGTAATCTTCTTTGGTAGCAATATATTTCTGTGATGAAGTACGCAGATAATCATGTAATGATATTAAGTCATTGATTGTGTGGAACTTATGATTTGATCTATACATATTTGGAACAGTCTTTATCGTTTCATCGCTCAACTTGCCATAAATATCCACATAAAAAGAAAACGTAGGATACTCAAACAGCATAGGATCATACTTATCCTGCAATGTTGAAATTAGATTGTATGGCTTGCCATCTTCCATTTCAGAGCATATATCCTCAAGTGGCTTTGTCATCCTTCTATAAAGCAGTTCAAGACATATATCCTGCTTTATCATCTCAAAGAAATCATTTCCGAAATCCTTGTCTCCGAAGCAGGGAGATGTTTGTTGTTCTTTGGAACTATCAGTTTCAATACCTATATAGTAGTCCTTAATCGCACTATAAACATAGTCGATCAGATCAAAGCTGTTGTTATCGTTGCTTTTTCCTGACATCTGCTTGTCAACCGCTTTATCAAGCTTTTCAATAAACTCCTTATCCTCGGAAATGTTGCGTTCTTCCATAATACATCCTCCGTTTCTGAATATTTACAGCAAAAGCCGACAGTACAGATGTGCTATCGGCTTTGATTATTTAAACAACAGCCTCAACAATCGTCTTGCCGTCGCATTCTATGGTGGTTATACCCACCTTTTTATTCTTGTTGAAATTAAAGCTGAGGAGCCAGCCCTTATCCTGCTTGTAGGAGTCAAGATATTCTGCGAGTTGCTTTTCGCCTCGCTTGTTGTACTCGTCGCCGTGCCATATCTTCATTTCGATTATGAACTGCTTTCCGAGGTAGTCTATGACGATATCGGTACGTTTCATATCTCTTGTTGCGGCTTCGATATAGTAGTTTCCTGTACCGTTAATGATAGGCTTAAGGTACAGTAAGAACAGCTTTCTTCCGTTCTCCTCAACGAATGTACTGTCGTTATCCCTGTACACCTCTGTGAAATGCTCCACGAACTTCTGCATCACAAGATCCATATTCAGCTCGCCGTTTTCGACAAACTGATTCTTGTTCAGTGCACCTGCGCTGTAGGTCTTGCTGTTCTGCTCTTCAAAAAGGAAGTAGTTATACAGCATAGTCTCAAATATACGGTTAGTAACACACAGAGAGCCGTTGTTATTGGCAAGGATACCGAACATCGTTCCGAGATCAATGGCAGGGTCATAGAGATTATAGGAATAACTGATGCCGCTGAAAAGCATCCTTCTGAGGATATCTAGCAGTGAGCTGTATTCGTGAAGCTTCTTGAATAGGTCATCAAAAAGCGTATTCTTTTCGTTGAGTATCAGCTTTACTGCTCTTTCAACTCCGTCAATATCCCAGGAGAGAGGCTGCTCATCGATCAGCTTACATATCCTTGAAACAAGGAACGGATACCCCGAGGTGTAATTATAGATTTCCTGTGAGATAGCCGCAATATCCATACCTGTGGAATGGTCAGATTCATAATCAGTAAGCATACCCGCTATGTCAGCGGCGGAGAAGCTCATATCCACATCAAACGGAGCGGCAATATTCCAGGGGCTGTTGTACTGATGCTGCTCGTCAGGGCGGAGCTTCAGCTTGAGATTGCGTATGTCATATACTCCTGCCAGAATAACGGACTGGAAGGTCTTTCTGATGTTACGGCTCAGGTATGCAGCTCTTAGCTGTGCAAGGAAGTCAAGAAATACGACATTATTTGAAGCACTGTCTACTTCATCTATTATAAGAACGATCTCTTTATCCTCATTACTTATAAGCTGGTTAAGTGCAGTGAACAGCTTAGGCAGTTTTATATCATCTGCTGTGCTGCTTCTGAAATCGTCAAGGGCATCGGTATTTACACCCGAATTTGATGCAGCTTCAACGAACAATGCGGCAAAGGCTGTAGAAAAGGCATTCTCGTTTTCGTAAGCGGAGTTGGAAAGGCACTGAAAGTCAAGCAGGATAACAAGATAATCATTCTTAAGCTCACGGTTTATTGCCCACAGAGTAGTGGTCTTGCCGTACTGTCTGGCTCTGTTTATAACAAAATACTCGCCATCCTCAACCATACTGCGTATCTTTTTCAGACGAGTATCGAGGTTTACCATATAATGCTTTTCGGGCAGACAGGTACCGTTGATATTGAATTTCTTTGCCATTTTATCAGCCCCTTTCGATGTCATATATTTATAGTATAGCATATTAATGATAATAATTCAAGCGGGACACATACAAAAAATAACCCACCGCAGACAGATACGCTCTGTCTGCGGATAGCTATGTCAGTTTGTGTCGTTAGTTCCTTTCAACTTACTTGCGGGGTCAAGCATATTATCAAGTGCTTCGGCAGCTATCTCGTCAACAGACAGAAGGCTATGTCCATATATGTCACTTGTGGTACTTGCCTGAGCATGTCCGAGCCGCTTTGATACCGCTTTCAGCGGCAAGCCCTGCATAAGAAGCATTGTAGCTGATGTGTGTCTCAACATGTGTGGATAAATATGTGGCAGACCTTTGGTCTTGCAGAATTTGTTGAGCCATTTGGTAATGGTGGATGGATGTATAGGGCTGCCATTAAATTGAGTGAATATCTTGCCGCTTTCTACCCAGTGGTCCAGCAGCTGGTCACGCTGTTGGTTCTGACACTCCAGAAGCTCACGAAGCATATCTGTTATGCGGTTTGGAATGACCACTATCCTGTTGGAGGTCTCGGTCTTTGGAGTATCTTCATAAGTACCTACCTCGGGAAGATAGAGAAGATTCCTTTGAATATGGATGCGGTTATTTTCCCAGTCGATGTCATTCCATTCAAGACCGCATATCTCGCCTCGTCTTGCTCCGAGGTAGACCATCATATATACCATTACCCTGTACTGTATCGGGGCGTCGTCCAATGCGTCCATCAGCTGCCTGGTCTCGGTCTCGGACAGGTATTCCGCCTCTTTCCGCTGGAGCTTTGGCGGGTCTACTCGTTCACAAGGGTTGTCATAGATAACATTCCACTTGACTGCTTTAGCAAATATGGATTTCAGCAGCTTGTGATAGTGTGAAAGAGTTTTGGGGGCAAGAGGCTTGTCAATGTGTTCAGGCTCAAACAGAAGGTCTATGCTGATATTCATTGTATCACAAAGCTTTCTGGCGGTCGCCTTGCTGACTCTTGTGCCGTTAACGATAGCTTCTATCGTACTCATAGATACTCTTGAATAGTCTGATAGCTTTTGTCTGGAGATATTGTTATCCTTAAGGAATTTTCTGAAATCCGTTATGCAGATATACTTACCGTCAACACGGATGCCGTTTTCACGAAGGTTAGCGTAGAAGATGTTTATGTGAGCAGGGGATATCTTGGACATCCTGAGATGTCCAAGACCCTCCAGTATCCTCACAAGTAATGTTTTATACTGTGCGAGAGTAGTCTTTTTAAGATTTGGCTCGGCGTAATCCTTCAGCCAGATCTCCACAAATTCAGATAATGTAGTTCTGTCATCCGGTATCATGTTGCGGCTGTTCTTCTCCTCAAAGAGGACTGCTTGCCGCTCAAGCTCCTTTTCGATCTGCCGCTCGGTCATTCCTGCTTCAGGAGTCCAGGTCATATTCTTGAAGCGCCGCTTTCCTGTCAAAGGGTCGAAGCCATCGGATATCCGTATCCGATATTTATTGCCTCGCTTTTCGATATGTGCCATTTACCATGCTCCCTTTCACACTTTAAGCTTTTCGGGTATTGCATGTATTCCGGTAGTCGGTTGCTGGACGGGCGGAGCGGAACGGCTGCCTCCCGATTTCAGATAATCCATAAATATCTCCCAGTTCAGCAATATCTTACTGCCAACTCTTATGCAGGGGATAGCTCCGCTCTTGCACAGAAAGCGGATAGTGCTCTCGCTGACACCAATGTTCATCATACGGCAGTAGCGGGCGGTTTCTCCGATAGTGTTGACCATCTTAGGGCTGTCCTGTTCGGATAACAGCGGAATCGGGGAGATGATCACCGTTTCGGGTACGGATGGGTTAATTGTTTTTGCCATAATTAATACTCCTTTCGGTATATTGTAGTTCAGATATATAATATATTATCGAAAATGGGAGATTTCCCAAACATCGCAACAGCCCAGGACCACAGACCACTGAAAAACTCTTTACAAGAGGCTTTTCAGCGTAATAAAGCCGATATTTATCACCGGTCTCCGGTCCCGGTCGCATTGCAAGATTAGTTTGCTATAAAAATAATTATTGTTGGTCCGTGGTCTCGGTCTGTGCTTCAACCAGAATGATTCCTCTGTAGCCTCTGGTCTTTTTGCCGCTTACCGTTACTCGGTCATCGGTTATTCTGGGGGAATACTTCTCCTTTAACCTTTTAGAGAAGTCGGTCTTGTCCATCATCGGCAGACCCCTTTGTGATGTGAATTGATTATATGCCGTACAAAGGTCATCTGTGGATGTGAACTGTTCCTCTGATACAAATTTACAATGAAGGTTGACTAACTCCTCAATAAGGGATTCGGTGGAAACAACAACTGGTGCTGCATTCAATCGAAGGGCATTTACCAGGTTGCTCCCTGAAAAAACGTAATTCCTGTCTCTCAATCTACAGTATGCCTGGAGAGCCTTGATGACTATAGCTTGTTTCTCATCTTTGAGCTTCTCGATAAGCATATGGTCTTGTTGCTCTTTGGGGATACTGTACATAAAAGGAATGATTATCATCCTACGCATAAAAGCTTCATCTTCAGATGCAAGCGTAACAGGATGGTTCGTGGCGCAGATAAGCTTTGCGGTATTTTTGAAGGTCTTTTTAGCCTCATATTTGCCTTCACAAGCTATTACATCTCCGCCTGTCATAGCCTTTATCATGCCTGCCGCCTGTTCGTTGATCGGCTTTTTTGGTAGGTCTGCACAAATGCACAGCTTCTTGCCGTTCATAATGCTCATACCAAAGCGTTCACCGAAATCCGATAGCTGTGCAGGACAGATAAGGGATTCGGGGAAAAGGCTTTCAATGAAGTGTATCAACATACTCTTGCCGCTGTCGCCAACGCCTTGAAGTACGAAGAAAACCTTTCCGTTGTGATCGTTTGTGATCAGGTAACCCAGACTTTCCCACATTCTCTCAATAAGCTGAGGCTCTCCGTTAAAGGTCTGCATTAAATATCTATCAAATATAGGTGTATCAAGATTTGCGGTAGAATAGAAATCTGTACAGACCTTGTATGTCAAAAAAATATCCGGTGAATGGGGAACCAAGATCCAATTCTGCAAATCTAACACTCCATTGTTGAATGCCAAACAGTGTGGGAAGCTGTTTTGAATGGATTTGTTAAATACAAGTTCAGGACGCATCCGTATGAACTCTTGGATATCCTTGACAAATCTTGGATATCCCTTTGCTCGTACTTCATCTGGACATAATTCCATTATCAAGAAATTGACATCATAGCTGTCCACAATAGAATAATAGCATCCATTAAAACAGTAGAGTTCTTTATCAACTATTTTAAATGGAAGTTTATCCACTATATCGGAAGATACATCGAAGCTCGATATTTCCTCTTTTTTCTTTTCGATGATAACAGCTTGTTGTGGGGAGTTATTTGCATTGCCGTTTGTGGGGATCAATTCCTGTTTAACCCCTATCCTGGGCGGATCTGTCTCGCATTGCGTCACGACTGGTGTTGCAGTAGCATGGGGTGGTTCGTTTGGCTTAACCGCAAGAGCTAAGGAAGATTGTTGTATTGGTGTCGATTGACTGGTACAACATTGTATATTTGGCGGTTGCGTGGGTTGTTCTATAGGTTCAATTGGTGTGCTTACTTCTTTTGATAGTGGCAATACTGTTGCAAGAGCTTCTTCATAAGAATCATGTGGAACTAAAAATGGAGAAGATCTACCATCTGATGATTTTGTATAAACAGCATAGTTAGTATCGTTGCCGTCTTTTATCTTCACCAAATAGTTTACCTTGTCGCCGTCAGGGATACCAAATGGTAATGGTGTTTGAGTAGTGGTTATATCCTCCATATCGGATACCTCCTAATAAAAAGTATCGGTTTCATTTAGAGTGGCCACCTAACTTAACCGTAATTTAATTATATCACACACATTTATGTATTTCCAGAGAACTATTTTTTTGAATTTTTTTCTGAAAAATCCAAAAAAATAATTGGCAATCTTCAGTCGTTACATCTTAAATGAATTGTATCGCAAAAGATTATGGAGCAGGTTCTGAAGCCTGCTCCATAGTTTTATGCTCTTTTTCTCGATGTGGTGATGTACTCGATAACAGCCACCTTTGGTATCATCCATAGCCGTCCGTCACGAAAGGCTCCTATCCTGCCGCTGCGCAAAAGCTCATAAGCCTTGTTCCTACCGATACGGAGCATATAGCAAAGCTCCTCAACAGTTATCATATCATTGTAATCCTCAAACATAGTTATCCCCCTTATTGTAAATTATCCCTGAACATCTGAATGATATCATCAGCGTCAACTCTGACAAGTGCCTTGAATTCAGGTGAGTGCATCGTTTCTTCAAGCTGCTGCAAGCGTGCTTTTGTGAAGATACAATCAGGACATCTCCTTTGCACCAGGGTCAGCTCTCCATATTCATTGATGATCTGTAATATGTCGTTGCTGTCAAGCATAGCATTACCTCCTTTAGGTTTTTACTGTTATGTTTAGGGGGATTATGCTTTGCAGTATTATACACCGTTGATGTGGTTTAGCAGCAACTTAATGATATGATAAAATTAGTTATTTAGTTAAAGCATCTTACCAATCTTTGTAAAGCTATTGACATATTTATAAATATTCGTAGCCATTTCTTTGGCAACCTCAGTAGGCGAGTGAACAAAATACATATTGCCATATTTTTTGTTAAGCTCTGAAACTGCTTTTTCCAATTCTTTTTGGGATCTTTCTATTTCAGCATCCGCCTGCGGAGCGATCTCTTTGTACCTGTCTTTTGTTTTTTTCATAAATGCTATGTTTGCAAGTGAAGATAATGCTCCACCGGTATATAATGCTTTATTACATTCAATTATAATACTTATAAACTGATTTCTTTTTTCCAGCGAAGCAATGCAATCAGGGGTCAGGTTACTATAATCCTGAACCAATCGATTGAATTCATCCTGATAGTAAAACCTTTCTGCTGGCGTTACAGAGACGTCTGCCTTTGCACCTAGTTTCTCTAATGTCGAACGCAACAGCTCTGCTTCAGCATAGTCAAGTTTGCCTGAAATCAACACAGGTGTGTTGTTGGCTATACTTTGTGCTTCCTGCAATGTTATATTTTTATTGCTTTTTATAAATCTTATTACTTCTTCCTTGTGTATGCCAGGAAAGGTTAATATTACATCATATACATTGATTTCTTCCGGTTGTTCCAAGGTGCTACACATCGGTTGAAGTTGATTACCACACTTGTTGCAAAAGCATGAATCGTCCGGCAGTTGATTTCCACATTTGTTACAATACATAATGATCCTCCTTTTAAGCGCCACATTGAGACAACATACTACATATTACTGATAAAACAAAAATACCAATAACAAATCGACCGATATAAGTTGCACAGCCCGGCTCTTCAGGCTTTATAACCTCACGTTCTTGTATAATAACTTGTGGCTGTGATTGCACAGGGTTAGCTTCCTTTGGTTCAGCTGATATGTAAAATGGGTTTGTGATATTGCAATATGGGCAATGTTTCCATTTGGTTGTAAGTGGCTTTCCGCAATTTTTACATATCATACTATTTGCGTTTGATTTGAATAATGGCGAAGTGATAGAGTTATTTTGGCTAGGCAATGGTGAGTTACTTGTGGTAGCACCGCATTTCAAGCAAAATTCACTATCGTCAGGGAGCTGAGTCCCACATTTTCTGCAAAACATAATAATTACCTCCGTTATTTTTTACGCCAGACAAATATAGCATATTTCAGGAGACGAATCCAATGAATCTGAAGAACCTACAAAAGATAATATGCAATTGCCATATTTACACGCAAAGCCATATTTACCTATGTCATCCGGAATAATCGTTTGTTCACCAAGCACTTCAAAAAGTTCACGATATGTCATGTTTGGAGATATATCCCCATGGATGTATCCTTTATAGTATACTCCGCCGTATACAATAACCTTATCAATTACACCAGTATAACTGCTTTGAATAAATGCAATATTACTTTCTTTACTATAATACATTCTACCTCCCCATTCACAGTTTTGTTTGGAGTAATTGTCAATAAGGTATTCAAACGCTTCGTTTTTTGTTTTATCTATTATTTCAATAGCAGATCTGCCTAACGAATTCTGTAAATTTCTACTATCCTCTATAGTTTGAACTGATATATCTATAGATGAATCGGTGATCCAATGCAATCCATCTTTTATACTGCATCCCACAAATGCATCTGATGCTACTTGTGGCTGAGAAGCGAAACGAGGCTCTATTTTTGTATCTATTAACTTATTGCAGAATTCAAAAGCAGCGGAATCAATTTCATCGGCAATGATCTCAAGTGCTCTTATCCCTGTGCAGCTTGAGAATGCCGCTGTTCCTATTTTCACAGCGTTTATTTTTAGCCGTCCTTTTAAATTGGTGCAGTTACCGTATGCTCCGACACCTATATTATCTGCCTGCACAATATCAGTGAGTTTGCGGCAGTCAGAAAAGCAACCGTCGTCGATAGTTGTTACACTGATATCCGTTTTGGTAGGCGTGATACCATCGTTTCCGCCATAGCCTGTTATCGTTACAAGATTGTCACAATTAGCAAAGGCAGTCTTTCCTATGTAATCCACGCTATTTGTCATCACAACTCGAAACAGTTTATCGCAATCAAAAAAAGCTGATGTATCAATTGATTTTATTGTATTAGGTAAAACTACTTCGGTAATATTGTCATTGTTATTAAATGCGTCAGCATCTATTGCCGTTACTGTTTTGAAGTGCAGCTTCTCTGGAATTACAATATCTCCTCCGTCCCCATGATACCCACTTATTGCTAGTGTACCATCTTCAAGATTTGACACCTCAAAATCCGAATAATATTGCGGAACAATTAATATTGACGCGATTGCTGCTGTAGCTACAAACGCTGAGGCGATGCCGATAATTTTTTTAGTAAGTTTTTTTCTGGCTTCTCTATGGGTTTCGTTAGTAAGCTTATCTTTAGACGTATTGTCGATAGTATTTGATAATTTTATTGTACTGCAATTCGGACATTTATCCCATTCCGGCTTCATCGGTTTTTGGCAGGTTTCGCAAACCTGCACAGGTATGTCAACATTTGAATGCATTGTAGCCTCACCGCAGTGGCGACAAAATCCGCTGTCCAATTCGATTTCTTTACCGCATTTTCTGCAAAACCTCAAATCATACAAATCTATTTTGTGGCCACATTTTGGACAGAATTCGCTATCATCAGGGATAATGGACATACACTTAATACATTTCATAATATCATCTCCAATATCGATATTATTGTATTATATACAATAGATATTGTACAACATCAAATTCTAATTGTCAAGGTATTTTGGTAAAATTATAGTATAAGCATAGAAAGAGGTGGCACTATGAAGCAGGAACACAGAGAGCAGTATCGCAAGTTAGGTCTGAAGATCAGCTACTATCGTAAGCTGAAAGGTCTGACACAGGAACAGCTTGCTGAAAAGCTGGATAAGAACCTTGCCTTCATCGGTGCAGTCGAAGCTCCAAATGTAGACAGGACAGTTTCTCTGGATACACTGTTCGATATAGCAAAGGTGCTGGACATACCTCCGTATAAGCTGCTTAAAGATGACTAAAGAATAAACTTGCCCCTTGATGATTCAAGGGGCTGTGTTGTTCAAAAAACGAACGTTTTACGGACAAAAATTTATCCCCTGAAATCAAGGCGATTTCAGGGGATTTTTCGTTCGGAAACCCGTTCATAAATCTATGTTCGGAAAAGGAGCGTTTTATGGATGCTAATTATTGTCTCTTGCTTTTTAATCGCTCGTATACAACATTACCAATGGAATCAATAACCTGTTTCATCATATCGGGATCAGCAAACATCTTGACAAAAAACTCCTCGTTCTGTTCATAACGAGCTGCTGCCATTTCAGGAAAATCCTTTTCAAATAGAAGCATAAAGGTTTTGAAATCATTGTTTTGAGCGTAACTCTGCCATTTATCCTGTGTTGCATAGTCGTTTTCTATTTGAAGAAGCACTTTGTCCATCTCGGTGAATGCAGTACCGTATTTCTCATTGATTTTGTCAATAATTACAGTGAGAGGATCTTTCTTCTTCTCGCACCTGCCAGCTTCTCCAGTGATGGGAGTGAAACCTTCCTCCGTTGCCTGCAATTCTATAGCACCATCGAAATCCTTTTGCAGCTTGTAATATTCCAGCAGTACCTTATCATCCACGTAGACATACTCAGAACTACCTTTCGGAAGCATAGTTGCAAGGAATTTCGCATAGATACTGAATTTATGCAGTTCCTTATCAAACAAACGGCACACCTGAGTAACAAACGAATAGATACGATTGAATCTTGCAAGTGTGGATTTGAATATATCCTTCTTCTCATCGTCAAGAGCCATATATCTATCGAGCGCAGGCTGCATTTTTGCTTTTAGCTTGCCCATATCACCATACTCTTGACTAGATGAAGAATACCACACATCCGCAAAACTGTTGATCTCAATCTGCTGATAAACTCTGTATTCATCAAGCGTATTCTTTAGATCATATACAACATTTGGGTCGGTTTCCTTTTCGAGCACCGTCTCCTCGTAATACGGATCAAAGGATTTCTTGATGTCATCTGCGCTGTTGACAAAATCCAACACGAATGTATCCAGTTTACCACGACAGGTACGATTGAGTCTTGAAAGCGTCTGTACTGCCTTAACACCAGACAGTTGCTTATCCACGAACATTGTATGCAGCAGCGGTTCGTCAAAGCCTGTCTGATACTTCTCCGCAACGATCAGCATACCGAAATCATCTGTATGGAATGCCGCTGGAAGTGCCTTTTCCTTGATGGGTTCTCCATCCTTAGTCTTATTGATCTTCTCCTCGGTATAACTCTCGCCGTTATCCTCCACCTCACCTGAAAATGCCACAAGCACATCCAGATTGGAATAGCCTTTCTCCTCAATTTGCTTTTTGAATTCCAGAACATATCTTACAGCGTGAAGTCGGGACGGTGTGACAATCATAGCCTTTGCTCTGCCACCAATTTTATGCCGTGTGATGTTAAGAAAATGCTCCAGCATGATCGCTGTTTTCTGCGAAATATTATGCGGGTGCAGGGTTTCATAGTTGCGGATTGCCTTGACACCTGCCACTGTATCAAGCTCCGGATCATCGGGAATGGTCTTTGCAATCTTATAGTACATCTTATATGTCATATAATTTTGCAGCACATCCAGAATAAAATGCTCCTCAATCGCCTGTCGCATGGAATAGATATGGAACGGGTGATATTTTCCACTTGCGTCACGCTGTCCGAACATCTGCAAGGTTTTATCCTTGGGCGTGGCTGTGAATGCAAAGAACGACAGATTATCGTGAATGCCCTGTGATGCAAGTTCGTCAAGAAGCTTGTCCTCATCATCCTTACGCTTGGTTTCTTCCTCGTATTCCAGCTCTGCCATTTCTTCCAGAGCCTTTTCTGTATCAGCAAGTGCTCGTTTCAGTTTCTTTGCGGCATCGCCTGTCTGCGAAGAATGTGCCTCGTCAATGATCACCGCAAAACGCTTATTCGCAGAATTAACCTCCTTGTAAATCACAGGGAATTTCTGCAAAGTCGTGATGATAATGCCCGTACCTGCTTCAATCGCTTCCTGAAGCTGTTTCGCATTCTTGTCGATTTTCTGCACAACGCCTTCAACATGATCGAACTGATACACTGTATTCTGGAGCTGGCTATCAAGCACTCGTCTGTCCGTGACAATGATCACCGACTGGAAAATCTTCTCGTCTTTGTTGTCATGCAGTCCCGACAGGCGATGTGCAAGCCATGCGATAGAATTGGACTTGCCCGAACCTGCGCTATGCTGAATCAAATAATTCCTGCCAGAGCCGTTTTCCTTGACATCGGCAAGCAGTTTTGTCACCACATCAAGCTGATGATAACGGGGGAAAATCATTCGCTCAGATTTCACATTGCCCTTGTCATCACGCTCCACCTGCAAATGCAGATACTTGTGGAGGATCTCCAGTAATCTGTCCTTGACAAGCACCTGTTCCCAGAGATACGCTGTATCATAGCCATTTTCATTGATCGGATTGCCCTTGCCGCCGACATTGCCCGCACCATTGCTGCCCTGATTGAACGGCAGGAAATAGGTTGACGCACCCTCCAAGCGTGTTGTCATATACACATTGGAAAGGTCAACAGCAAAATGTACCAGTACTCTGTTCTTGAACTCGAAAATAGCGTCCTTGCTTGCTCGGTCGAACTTATACTGATTGATTGCATTGGAGGTATCCTGCCCTGTGAACTGGCATTTCAACTCCATAGATACTACAGGAATACCATTTATGAACAGCACAATATCAATACTGTTTTCGTTTTGCAGGGAATAATGAAGCTGTCTTGTGCAGTGGAGGACATTGCTCTCGTACTGCATACGGCTGGTTTCGTTGATGGAGGTTTCAGGCTTCCAGAATACGGCACGGAACTTGATGCCCCTGTCAGTGAAGCCCTGTCGTAACACTTTCAGCAGTCCCACCATTTTTACTTCACGGCAGAAACGCTCCACGATCTGTTTTTCGCTGTCGCCGCCGTAGATTTTCTCGAAACGCTCCCACGCTTTCGGCTGGCTTGTCTTGATGAAGGAAACAAAGGTCTGCACATCAAGGGCAAGCTTGCGGTCAAAGGCTTTCGGGTCGCCTTTTATGTAGCCACCGTGGGTGGTGAGAAATTCCTCGATGTCCTGTTCAAAGCGTTTTTCTTTGTAGTCGAAGTCTGGCATTGTCAATCCTCCGCTTTTATAGTATGATTACAGTACCCATGTGGAATGATATTTTCCTTTTTCATCTGATTTAAGATCTCTTGCCATGTCGCATAGTCAATATGGCTCTTGTTTTCCGTCCAGTTGTTCATTACATCTGAAATAATCATATGATCATCAGGAGCAGCTATCCCATCAATTAAGAAATCATTCCAAGAAGCTAATAAGGTTGCAACCTTTTCCGCTTTAGAAGTTCTTTTCATGGACTTAAAGAAATCTATAATTCGTTCAATTTCTTTGTTGTATTTACCGAAAATCCGTTTGTAATCAGACTTATATGCTGTTGAATTGGTAACTATGTATTCTATATTTTTTCCTTTTTTTAGCTTTATCCAACCTTTACGCACAAGGGCGTTCTCGTAATTCTCGATATGTTTGTCATAAGGACCATGATAGTGTCGAGTATATTCAGTATTAAAGGAAAAACCTATTCCAAGCTCTATTGCATGAAGTATCTTCATTAGATGAGTACGACCTTTTAGATGATTACCACACATAGTAATGATTTTTTGAAAAAGAAGAATTCTTGCATATTCCTCTTCATTGGTTGGAATACCGACAGGACAAATTACTGTAATCGCCTCTTTTTTAGGATTCACCTCTCTCTTTCCCGTTACAACCTCATAAATGAGGGATTTTTTATATGCGGTGAGTTTTTCAATGATCGCCTGTTTTTTGGCGATGGCTGAGTCAATTGCGGAGCATTTTTTGTCGAGATAATTTACTATACTTCTAATATCAGAATGCTTAACAAACAGCAAATTTTTAAGTTTTTCCTGTGAGATAAAATTCTGAACGCCGCCTCTGTTAAGACTATCAAATTGAATTATTGCTAATTGACTTGATAGAATGTACACAACATATTTTCCAAGTATTTCATTTGAATTTGTTCGCAACAATGCGACATTTTTTATTGCAAAATTTGGTTCTGCTTGTACTAAAGCAGGATTTCCTACAGTTCCTATCATTGGCATTAATACATCAAATCTACTTACTTTTGAACGTTTATTAATTTCACAATAATCAGCTTCACTTATATGGTTAGCAAGCGATTCTATTATGAAACCATCGGAAATGCATTTTGATGTTACTAAGGGATGCGAATTTTCGGATTCATCAACATATTGTGGCGTATCATGCGTACCATCAGATACGCCAACCAAATTCTTTAATCTGACAAGAATACTATCTTGAGGAATCACCCCAATCCACTCAACCCCGCTATCCTTCATCCTCACATCAGGATTCAGCCCCTTTGTGACTGCCTCGGTAATGACGGAGAGCTTATAGGTTTTCAGCTTTTCGATGACCTCCTGCTGCCGTGCAATGATGCTGTCGATCTTTTCGCATTTGGTGTCGAGGTAGGTGGAGATGCGGTGTTGTTCTTCTAATGGGGGAACCTGACATTTAAGACTCAAAAATTTATCGGGATACAGACGCAAACGAGAATCTATAATACCTGTGGAGAATTGTTTGAACAAATTTGCGTACATATCTGTTCTGTAGAGATAGTGAAAATACTTTGAATCAAGGTCTTTATTGGTACGATAGACACAATAAGCTGGACTTACAATACCTTCATACTGACTAACACCTAAAGCCCGTTTCCATGCCAACATAATATTCATTACAATGTCATTTTCATGGCACACTTTATAGCCATCCAAAGTTTCAGCATGTGTGAGCATATCGTCATCGCTTATTCTCTGCGATTTAGGTGAAACTCCGTAATACTCTGATACAGAAAGCAAAGTATAATCATTACCGTTTTCACATCTTTCATTTACCTCGTGAAACAGCTCTTTTATACGGCAAACTTCCCACCCAACAGGGATCTCCCCAATCCATTCAATCCCGCTGTCTTTCATTTCACACATCTGTCTTTTCATCTCCCTCATCTGAGTTACAGTATAGTTTCTTAGCAAGATATTTTTGCAACCACAACCACTTTTGACATACTTTAATATTGCTATTATATTTAACAATTTTCGTTTCAACCATATTCATAGTACCCAGAACAAAAACCAACTGATCCTTTAAACATTCATTTACATAATCAACACAAAAAAGAAAGTCTTCATCTTGGTTTATCCATGTTCCACACCGACTCTTTTTATCTTCAGAAGTAAGATTTAATTTGCCGACTAATTCAGGATCAATAATCACTCTTGGGTAAAATGCTACTTTACTTTCAAGCTCATAAGCTTTTACAAGAGCGTTCCCCCATACCATAACATCATCACAAAAGTAGTCACCAATTACAATACCGCCACGTGTTAAGTAGTTTCTCTTTAAAAATTCCATTTGAATGATACCACTCATCATTGCGACAGCTAGGAAACAAGGCTTTTCAAAACCTATATCACATGGAACTGCTATTGATATATTGTCAGAAAAAATCTTGATTTTAGGTTGAATGTTTTTATTATCAAAAAACCTATTAAATAAATCCAATGCAGATTGATAAGCCGAATGCATCACCTCGAGTGATGATTGAGAATTGTTCTTTATAGCATCAGAGGAACCCAAAATATCAATAAATGCAACAATATGTTGAGTGACTTCAAGTTTGTTCTTCATTAAAAACCTCCGCCAGACTGCCATCAAGTTCCTTTTCCAGCTCTAAAATCTCCGCCATGATCTCTGCGGACGGCTTCGGGGCTTCATACTTGTAGAAATAGCGTGTGAACGGGATCTCATAGCCCACGGTGGATTTCTTTTTATCTATCCACGCATCAGATGCAAAGGGCAACACCTCACGGCTGAAATATTCGTCAATATCCTCCTTCAGCGGTACGCTCTCCGTATCACGCAAAGAGGGATCGGGCTGTTTCTTGCCCTTTTTCAGAATCAGCTCGCCGTTTTCATCACACAGCGGACGCTCTACCGTAATTTTGGTATAACCGAAGTCCTCATTATCGAAAATCTTGCTGATATCACTTTCTCTGAAATCACCATAAAGACGGGTGATTTCCGCAATGGCACTTTCGGGGATGTCGTTACGCTTGTTACCGAGTGCCTTTCTGCGTTTCTCAAAGAGTCCGTTTGCGTTGATAAGCTGCACCTTGCCCTCACGCTTTGTGCCAGCTTTTTTATTGGACAGCACCCAGATGTAAGTGGCAATGCCAGTATTGTAGAAAATATCATTAGGCAGAGCGATGATTGCTTCCAGTAGGTCGTTCTCCAGTATGTACTTGCGAATCTCGCTCGGACCGCTGCCGGCATCTCCTGTAAACAGCGGAGAACCGTTGTGAATGATTGCAATACGGCTACCGCCCTGTGCAGGTTCTTTCATTTTTGCGATAGCAGTCATCAAAAACAGCATTTGTCCGTCAGAAGCGGCAGGAAGTCCAGCACCGAATCTGCCAGCAAATCCACGCTTGGCTTCGGCTTCCACCTTGGCTTTTTCGTTCTTCCACTCACGTCCGAACGGGGGATTGGAAATGATGTAATCAAAGGTCTGTCCCTCGAACTGATCATCAGAAAGAGTATTGCCATCCTTGATAAAGTCAGCATTGTTGCCCTTAATAAGCATATCTGCCTTGCAGATAGCAAATGTCTGATCGTTCAGTTCCTGTCCGAATGCAAGAAGCTCAGTAGCATTGTTCAATTCATGGAGATATTCCTCTGCAACAGAGAGCATACCGCCCGTACCGCAGGCAGGGTCATAGATTGTCTTTGCGACATTGCTACCAGAAAGAATATCGTTATCATCATAAAACAGGATATTTACCATAAGGCGAATAACCTCACGGGGAGTGTAGTGCTGTCCTGCATCCTCGTTGTGCGACTCGGAAAATCTACGGATGATCTCCTCAAAGATATAACCCATCTCAAGATTAGAGATCACATCAGGGTGCAGATTGGCTTTAGGTGATGTAAATTCCTTGATAACAATGTAGAGAATACCCTTGTTTGCCATTGTTGTGATGTGACTGTCAAACTTGAATTTCTCGATAATGTTCTGGACATTCTCGGAGAATCCGTTCAGATAGTCACGGAAGTTCGCCTCGATGTTGTCAGGATCGTCCAGAAGCTTTTCAAATGTGAACTTGCTTGTATTATAAAATGCAAGACCGCCAGCGGCATTACGCAGCAGCACATCACGCATAGGAAGCGTCTTAACGGATTCGTACTTTTCCAGTACAGCGTCCTTTGTATCCGCAAGAATGCAGTCAAAACGGCGGATAACAGTGAGAGGAAGAATGACTTCTCCGTATTCATGAGGCTTATATACACCTGTTAATTTATCTGCAATCGCCCATATAAGAGCGGCTTTTTCGTTGATATTGGATGTTAAACTCATTTCTATTCTCCGTTCACATATTTAGAAAAAAGGCATACATAAATATTATAACATATTTTGCGTACTATTTCAACAAAAAACATAAGATAATTTGCAAAAAATAATAGCAGAGCCGCACAAAGCAGCTCTGCATTATAATCATAGATTCTTGTACAGCGTAGTTTTTCTGACACCTGTTAGCTCCGCAATCTCCTTAACAGTATATTCTCCAGTCTTGTAAAGTCTTACAGCCTTTCGGACTGCTTCTTTATCAGCAGCAGGTCTCCCGCCTTTGCGCCCTCTTGCTCTCGCAGCGGCAAGCCCTTCTTTTGTTCTATCGGCAAGGACATCACGCTCGAACTGCGCCAGAGCTGACATCAGTGTGAATAGTAGTTTTCCAGTGCTAGAAGTAGTGTCAATGGACTCTTTCAGCGAAACCAGATTGACACCACGACCGTTGAATGTCTCCATCAGCCAGATGAGGTCTTTTGTGCTTCTTCCCAGACGGGAGAGGGACTCCACTACTACGGTGTCCCCCTCAATCAGGCGCTCCAGGAGCTTTTCAAGCTCAGGTCGATTGCGCTTTGTGCCAGTCATCTTCTCGTTGTAGATGTGGTCAACGCCGTACTTTTTGAGCATATCAATCTGACGGTCAAGATTCTGCTGTTCCGTCGAGACTCGCGCATACCCGAACACGAAGTTTCGCATTACCATTCACCTCCGCAGTAAGCATATTCGCAAAGTATTTCCTCGACGGCTGTTTCCACACCCTCGGGGATGTAAAGCAAATCCTCGACATCATCGACGGTGTAGCCGTATTCAAGGAGCAGGTCTATGTCTTTCTCAGCAATGCCGATGTAGCTCGCAAACTGCTTAAGCTCTTTTACAGCAGCGCTCTCGAACCACTCAGCGTAGTCCTCAGGTTCAGCGTGTGTCCACCAATACGGTCGGTAGCTGTAATAATAGTCAAGGGCTTCCAGTTTGGCGGTATTGAACTTGGCTGAAGTAAGCTCGCCATCAGGAGAGATTCGCAGGATATCTCCGCATTTAGCATCGATCTCGGTGTAGAATTTCGTCACAAGCCCGAGTGTTATAAGCGCACAATCCAGGATAGCGGCGGTGCTTGCGTAGATATAGAAACCTTCCTTCTCGAAATGATACAGCGCAAGCGGATTGTCACCCTTTATGAAATACATATTGCGAGCTATGTCTAACACCGTAATAGTAAAAGACCCCTCGAGCTGTTCAGCCATTTCTGCAATGGTTGTGAAGTCGAGGGTGTCTTTCTGTTCAAGCAACTGAACTGCAATGTAGCTGTCGGTCGCTATCTTTGTGGCAGGAAGATTCAACTCCTTGCGGAGTTTCTCGTCATTGTGAAGCACTCCGTTGTGAGCAAGGGCAAAGTCTGTCATACCGCAACACCCCGAAAACGGGTGGTTATTGTAGTTCTCAAACTTGTTGCCCTGGGTAGCCATGCGAGTGTGTCCCATAACGATGTTGCTCTCAAAGGGTAGACGGAGCCTCATTTTATGAGCGGCAAGAGGTCTCTTGAAAATGGAGAGCTTGTTGTCGTGGATATATGCAAAGCCAGTAGCGTCAGTACCTCTGACCTCGCATTCCTTTGAAAGCACCTTTAAGACCTTTTCGCGTTGGTGCTTGGTGAAATAGTTTCGGTAGTCGATAAGTCCAAATATAGCGCACATAATTAATCATCCTCCATAAAGTCGATTGGGTCGTTGACATACAGCTGGCGTTCTTTGAGATAAGCTATCAGCTCCTTATGCTTTGTAGCGTCGAGCGTCTTGACAAAGGTCGTCCAGCTGACGTTGGCAATCTCTTTGTCGGTCAAGTACAGAGCAAGGTCGCACACCTTGTCAACAAGCTCGAGAGTTGCAATGATGGTATTCGCTTTTAGCGTGCCACGGAACATACGAAATTCAATCGTGTTCCAGTTTGTGATGTTTACACAAGCGTATCTTCCGTTGCCGCCCTTTTTAGCGTTCTCCATAATCTCTTTCGGGTCGTGCTTGTAGCCGTATCGAGCCGCCCATTTGTTCATTGCGTACTCGGTGCGGCGGCTGAATTTCAGAAGCTCCGCCCAATGATGCTCCACAAAATACAAAACCCGAGAGATAGCTTCATCCTGCTCCTCTCGGGTCTCGCCAAATGCGGTGCGGTTGACATGAATATGCAAACCGCAGGTTGTTGTCTTATGGCTCTTGTAGCGAAGATGAATTGCTTTGCCACAGAGCCGCTCCCACGGCATAGTTGTCCTATGGTAATCAAGTGTCATGGGATGTGTAACAATCTCCATGCCGTCGTTCAGACTACCATCGGACTTAATGTAGATGTGCTCAGACAGCACATTTGCAAGGTCAATGAGCGCCTGCGCGTTGTCTCCGATCTTACCGCCCTCATCGACCTCAAGCTCCACACCGAAATAGCGATCGCCCTCGCCGTAGAACTCGGGATCGGGTTTATAGCTGTAGTCGCGGATAGGTCCGTTGTTATGACGATTGTAGCAATCATAACAGTAGGCGATGTCATCATCGTCATAAAGATAATTGCAGTCATCATAGTGAATTACTCTGCCACAATCTTCGCAAGTGGTGTAATGATTATCGTAGCATCTCTGACAGAGCGGAAATGAGTCCGTACCGTTATTATCGTCATCCCAGATTCTTTCGCCGCAGTGGTTACAGATGACCGTTGCATCGTCAAGACATTCCGAGCAAAAGTATTCATCCTCAAAATAGTGAACAGAATCTCTTGTGAGTTCGCATCCGCAGCGGTCGCAGAAAATGATATCGTTTTGCATAGTAGTACCTCCTTAATATTCTTCAGCAAAAAGCATGGTGGAATGGGTCTCTTCGTCAATGACGAATATCTTGCCTGTAATAGGATCAGTGCTGGGAAACAGATGCTCCTTTGAGTATTCGGGGAACTCCTGTTCGTGCAGGATCTTCTGCTGTCCGTTCTCGACAGAGAGCGTGAATACCTGCAAGTAATCCTGCTCCTCGACTTCCATGGACTGAATAAGCTCCCACAAAATAACCTGCGTCATGATAGGGAGTCGCTCTGAGATGCCTTTGGTACAGTAGTGCTGATTGTTGATTTTTTGTGCCATGTCGTTTACCTCCATAAACAGAAAAATCCCCTGAGCCGTTAAACCCAGGGGAACGTTCTATGATCCGATAATTAATCGGGTAGCTTATATAGCTACATGGAGATAATATATAAATAAGAATACTGATAATTTCAGAGTTAATACCTGAATTATTCAATACAATATTAATAATAAATATAAAAAAAACTGATAAGTGTACCCGAATTGTACCCAAAACGGGCGTTTCGAAAATTCCTATATAAAACAAAAAACCGCTTAACCCTGATGGTTAAGCGGTTTTTCATGGCACGCCAGAAGGGATTCGAACCCCTGACCCCTTGGTTCGTAGCCAAGTACTCTATCCAGCTGAGCTACTGGCGCATGTTGCTCTTAAGCACTCATATATTATATCACAAGGGTTTTGCTTTGTCAAGTGTTTTTTTGAAAAAAGATTATTTTTTTATATGCAGTATGTGGTTTTTCTTTGACTTATACTTGACAAAATAGTAGAAATGCTATATAATATATCTTGTTGATCTGGAGACGTATCGAAGTGGTCATAACGGGGCTGACTCGAAATCAGTTAGGGAGCGATCCCCCGCGAGTTCGAATCTCGCCGTCTCCGCCAGTGTTCCGCTGAACCTTATCGGAATGAGGTTCAGCGGAATTTTTATTTTATGCCGTTCTGGTATAACTGCAGCAAAAAATATTGTAATATTTCGATAAAAACGCTTGTTTTTTCGTGAACAGTGTGATAAAATAATAATGTATTATTATCTGAGAAAAGGGTGGTGAGAACATGAATGCAGACCCCGGGCAGGCACGAAGTAGACTGTCAGTGAAATTTGCATACGAAGCTTCTGTGGATGGATTCATGTTCTTCGCAGTGAGCTTCTTTGCGTAAAAAAGCAAGGAGTGATTTTTTTGATCAGATATTACAAAAATATTGAAAACCGCCTGTGTGAGATAGAAACGGCAGAGCAGGGAAGCTGGATATCAGTGGTCAACCCTACTGAAACAGAGATATCGGCCCTTGAAGAGGATCTTGGTATAGACCGTGACTATATTCGTGCCGCACTGGATGAGGAGGAGCCTTCACGTATCGAGTCGGATGACGGTGTCACATTGATAGTTGTGGACTATCCTGTTGCCGATAATATCGATAACAGCCCGGATCATACGCTTCAGTATTTCACAACGCCTATGGGCATTATTGTGACTTCTGATAATGTCGTGACGGTAAGTGCCAAGGAAAACCCTATCATAGATGATATTTCAAAGGGAGTAGTCAAGGGCGTATGCCCGCATTTCAAGACCAGATTTGTGTTTACTATCCTGCTGAGGATCGCAGCACGATATCTGCAATACTTAAAGCAGATAGACAAGCTGTCCAATTTCGTTGAGGGCAAGCTGTACAAATCGATGCAGAATAAGGGACTGTTGCAGCTGCATGGACTTGAAAAGTCGCTTGTCTATTTTTCCACCTCGCTGAAATCCAATGAGACAATCCTCAATAAGCTGATGAGGGGAAGATATCTGAAGCTGTATGAAGAGGATCAGGATCTTCTGGACGATGTTATCATCGAGGTAAAGCAGGCGATAGAGATGACAAGTATCTATACAAACATCCTGAAAAGTACGATGGATACTACTGCAAGCATCATTTCAAACAATCTCAACATCGTCATGAAGCGCATGACGACATTTACGATAATAATTGCAGTGCCGACGATAGTGTTTAGCTTCTACGGAATGAATATCAACGAGAATGCAGGCGGTCTGCCTCTGGCTAATGTATGGTTTCCTCTGGTGCTGAGTCTCGGGTTGTCTGTACTGGTAGGATTATTTATCAATTTCACTCAAAAATTCAAATAACTAAAACGGCGGTCATTATAACCGCCGTTTTCGTGTGTTTGATCAGTTTTCATAAAAAGAGTAGACTCAATCCCTGTTGAGCAGCTCTTCGATACTTACGGAAAACACCTTAGCAAGTGAGATAAGCTCGATGTCTGTTACGAATCTCTGTCCGGATTCAATGCGCTGTACAGCGTTCTTGTCGATGTCAAGCTCGATCAGCTGCAGCCTGTCCGCAAGCTCACGCTGGGATATCTTAAGGTTTTTGCGCAGCTTAGCGACCTTAACGCCACATATGTTGTTCCTGCCGTCTGGTGTTCGGTTGCTGAACATTTGAATCACTCCTTTGCTGATGAAGTTCATTCCTTGATTATATTGTATTGTATAACGCTCCGATATGTGACATCCACGGTTTGTTTTTGAAAGATTTGTTTTCGTTTATTTGTCATTATTGATACAATTGACCCTTGTGTAATGCTAATTATGCTTTTGCGCTTATAATTATAATTTATCATAACATCTAATAAAATTCAACTTTTTTTAAAAAACTACTTGATTTTATTTTTAAATAGTGTTATAATACATACAATAGATTAGACTAAAGACTGGGGCTTGCTCCGGTCTTTAAGTTTTAATTGGGAAAAAACGCCTGAAAAAATCAGTGAAAGGGGTTATTCAATGGCTTTAGCAAAGGGCTTCAGCACGGTAGAGGCTGCGGCAGAGGCTGCTGTACGTCCTATTGTCGAGTCACACGGCTTTGTTTTATGGGATGTGTGGTTCGTTAAAGAGGGCGCAAAGTGGTATCTCAGGGTATTCATTGACAGAGCGGAGGGTATCTCCATTGATGACTGCGAGTCCATTGACGGACTTATCAACGAGGTGATCGACAAGCAGGATTTCATCGATAAGGTGGATTATGTTGAGATCGGCTCGGCAGGTCTTGAAAGACCTATACGCCGTCTTGCGCAGCTTACGCTTTCTGTCGGTAAAAAGGTGAAGGTCAAGACCTACAAGCTTGTCGAGGGGGCGCCCTCCAAGGCTTTCAGCGGTGTGCTTGCAGATTTTGACGGCAACAATATCACTGTGAACGGTGATTTCGGAGAGGTCGCACTGGCTGTAACCGATATCTCGGGAATAAATTATGATGATTTTGATAACTATGATATTTAATAAAGAAGGAGTAACAGAAAATGGCTAAGAAAAAGGTAGCACCAAAGGAAAACGAGATAGGCGAGTTTTTCAACGCACTGGCTGATCTTGCGGCGGAAAAGGGCATCGACCCCGATGTGTTCGTTACGAAGATCAAGAGCGCTATTGAAAAGAGCCTTAAGACCAATCTCCATATCGAGGACAAGGAGAGCGATGCGGTTCAGGTAAATATCGACCTTGAAAAGCAGATATTCGATGTAAGCGTCCTCAAGGAGATAATCGAGGTGGTCGATACGCTTTACGATCCCGAGACCGAGATCGTTCTGGAGGAGGCCAGAAAGATCGATCCTACTCTCCAGGTGGGCGATTTCGTCCGCTGCCCCATCGACACTCACGAGTTCAAGAGAATTGCCGCAAAGAACGCAAAGGACCTTATCAAGCAGGGCTTCCGTGATGTAGAGCGCCAGCAGCTCTCCGAGATGTGGGGAATGTACGAGAACGAGGCGGTATCCGCACTTGTTACCCGTGTAGAGCCTAAGACAGGCCATGCAACTATTGAAGTGAACAAGAACGAAACGCTTCTGATGAGAAACGACCAGATCCCCGGTGAGACACTGGTAGAGGGTCAGGTAATAAAGGTATATATCACAGGTGTTTCCAGAGAATATAAGGAGGGCGCAAAGAAGCAGTCCCTCAGGATCACAAGAACCGATAAGGGTCTTATCAAGCGCCTGTTCGAGCTTGAGTGCCCCGAGATCTATGACGGCACTGTTGAGATCAAGTCCATCAGCCGTGCGCCCGGCTCACGCTCCAAGATCGCTGTTATCAGCAACGATCCCAATGTTGACGCTGTCGGTACCTGCATCGGTCCCCAGAAGAGCCGTATCACTGCTGTGACAAAGGAGATCAAGGGTGAGAAGATCGATGTCGTTCTTTACAGTGAGGATCCCGAGGAGTTCATCAAGCAGGCCCTCAAGCCCGCAGAGGTAACACAGGTAGTTATCAACAATCCCGCAGTGCGTGCCTGCAAGGCTATCGTTCCCGATAATCAGCTCTCGCTTGCTATCGGCAACAAGGGTCAGAATGCATGGCTTGCGGCTAAGCTGACAGGCTTCAAGATCGACATCAAGGCTGAGAGCAAGGTTACTCCCGAGGATCTTGAGGTGATCGAGCTCCCCGAGCCTGAGTACGATGAAGACGCTGAGGCTGTTGCTACCGAAGAATAAGGAGAGATTTCTATGCAGGAAAAGCGCATACCGCTTCGTAAATGTCTGGGCTGCGGCGAGATGATAGGCAAAAAAGGCGCCGTGAGGATAGTACGCAGCAAGGAGGGTGAGATATCTCTCGACCTTACGGGAAAAAAGGCAGGCCGTGGAGCTTATATCTGCCACGACGCAGAGTGCTTCGCAATGGTGAGGAAGGCTCACCGCCTTGAAAAAGCGCTGAAATGTGCTGTTCCCGATGAAATATACGATATCATTGAAAAGGAGCTGAGTTCTGATCAATAAGGCACTTTCGACAATATGTCTTTGCCGCCGTGCAGGGAAGCTTGCATTGGGCTTCGATGCGGTAGTGCAGGAGCTTGCCGCACCGAGATCAAAGGCGGCAGGAATAGTTCTGGCAGCGGATGTTTCGCAAAAGACCGAAAAGGAGATCCGCTTTGCCGCAGAGAAATACGGCTGCGAGGTCGCCGCTGCACCGTTCACGATGGACGAGGCGAAGGACGCTGTCGGTAAGCGTGTCGGGGTGTTTCTCATACTCGACAAGGGACTCTACGGCTCTATCAAGAATAACATATAATGAATTTACAAACCAGTATTGGAGGATTTTACATTGCCAACGACCAGTAATAAATATCGTGTTCAGGACATCGCAAAGGATATGGGCGTCGACCGCTCCGAGATCATCGAGCTTCTCGACAAGACCTTCGGCGGCACTTCCAAGAAGGCGCAGACAGCGCTTACTCCTCAGGAGATAAGCTATGTCCTTGCCAAGTATTCCGATAAGCACGAGGTAAAGGATTTTAACGAATATTTCGCAAAGACTGCGACAATAAAAACAGAAAAGCCCAAGGCGGAGGAGAAGAAGCCTGCAAAGAAGAAGGCGGCTCCCAAGGCGGAGGAAGCAGCGACCGAGGCTAAGGCTGAGGAAAAGAAGGCAGCTCCCAAAACAGAAGAGAAGAAGCCTGCGCCTAAGGCAGAGCCTGCAAAGGCTGAAGTAAAGGCAGAGGAGAAGAAGCCTGAAGTCAAGGCGGAGCCTGAAAAGCCCGAGGTAAAGGCAGAGGAGAAGAAGCCTGAGGTCAAGGCAGAGCCTGAAAAGCCCGAGGTAAAGGCGGAGGAGAAGAAGCCCGAGCCTAAGCCTGAGCCTGCAAAGCCTGCGGAAAGACCTGCACGTCAGGAGAACCGTGACAATCGTCAGAACGGCGACAGACCTGCTTTTAACCGTGACAACCGTCAGGGCGGTGAAAAGCGCTTCGATAATAATCGTGACAACCGTCAGGGTGGTGAAAAGCGTTTCGATAATAATCGTGACAATCGTCAGGGTGGCGAAAAGCGCTTCGACAACAACCGTGACAACCGTCAGGGCGGCTTCAACCGTGACAACAGGGATAACAGAAACGACAGAAACAGAAATACTCCCGCACCTGCTGCTAAGCCTGCGCCCAACGCTCCCGCTATCGATTCTTCCAAGATCAAGGTAAACACACCTCCCAGTATGCAGAAGCAGAAGGGTGAGGCTGTTCAGCGTGGCGAGCAGGTGACTAAGATGGTAGACACCAGAGGCTCCTATGTTGAGCTTGACAAGTACAACGAGCGTTATGAGACCATCGCTCCCGCATCCCGCCACAACAACGATAACTTCCAGCGTAAGCAGAAGATCAATCAGAAGTCCCAGAACAAGAATAAGGGCGGATATAACAATAAGCGTGAGACTGAAGCGCAGAAGCTTAAGCGTCTTGAGCTTGAGAGAGCAAGAAAGCAGCAGCTCAAGGTACAGATCCCCGATGAGATCGTGGTATCCGAGCTTGCAACACGTCTTAAGGTTACAGCTACCGAGGTCATCAAGAAGCTGTTCAACCTTGGCGTAATGGCAAACCTCAACGAAACTATCGACTTTGATACAGCCTGCATCGTAGCTGAGGAGCTGGGTGCAAAGGTTGAGAAGGAAGTTGTGGTAACTATCGAGGAACGTCTGTTTGAAGAGGTAGAGGATACCGCAGAGAACCTTGAGCCACGCTCTCCCGTAGTTGTTGTAATGGGTCACGTTGACCACGGTAAGACCTCGCTGCTTGACTATATCAGAAAAGCAAGCGTTACTACCACTGAGGCAGGCGGTATCACACAGCATATCGGTGCTTACAAGGTCGCTCTCGAGGACAGAGAGATCACATTCCTTGATACACCCGGACATGAAGCGTTTACAACAATGAGAGCAAGAGGTGCAAACCTCACAGATATCGCTATCCTGGTAGTAGCGGCTGACGACGGCATCATGCCCCAGACAGTCGAGGCTATCAACCATGCAAAGGCAGCAGGCGTTTCCATCATCGTTGCCATCAACAAGATGGATAAGGAGGCTGCGAACCCCGATCGTGTAAAGGAAGAGCTGACAAAGTACGACCTGGTATGCGAGGACTGGGGTGGTGATGTTATCTGCGTTCCCGTTTCCGCCAAGACAGGTCAGGGCATGGATACACTGCTTGAGATGGTAGGTCTCGTTGCAGATGTGCTTGAGCTTAAGGCTAACCCCAACAGACTTGCTAAGGGAGCTGTTATCGAGGCACGTCTTGACAAGAACAGAGGTCCTATCGCTACTGTGCTTGTACAGAACGGTACACTTCACACAGGCGATGTCATCATCGCAGGTACAGCAGTAGGTCGTGTACGTGTGATGCGTGACGACCAGGGCAGAACTGTAAAGGAAGCAGGTCCCTCCGTTCCCGTTGAGATCATGGGTCTTGCCGAGGTTCCCTCCGCAGGTGACACATTCGCAGCGGTAGAGGATGAGAAGCTGGCTCGTGAGCTTGTTGAGAAGCGTAAGCACGACGCCAAGGAAGAGCAGTTCAAGGCATATCAGAAGGTTACACTTGATAATCTGTTCTCCTCCATCGAAAGCGGTACCGTCAAGGAGCTTCCCATCATCGTAAAGGCTGACGTACAGGGCTCTGTTGAGGCTGTAAAGCAGTCCCTTGAGAAGATCACAAATGAAGAGGTACGTGTAAGAGTTATCCACGGCGCAGTTGGCGCTGTAAGCGAGAGCGACGTAATGCTGGCTATGGCTTCGGGCGCTATCATCGTAGGCTTCAACGTAAGACCTCATCCCTCCGCAGCCGAGAACGCAAAGCGTGACGGCGTAGAGGTTCGTCTGTACCGTGTGATCTACGACGCTATCGAGGATATCACAACAGCTATGAAGGGTATGCTTTCACCCAAGTTCCGTGAGGTCGAGCTCGGACGTGTTGAAGTACGTCAGGTGTTCAAGATCACAAACGTTGGTATCGTAGCAGGCTCTTATGTGCTTGACGGTAAGGTAGCAAGAAACGGTCAGGTACGTATCGTGCGTGACGGTATCATCGTCGGCGACGATCATATCGCAGGTCTGCAGCGCTTCAAGGACTCCGTCAAGGAAGTAACCGCAGGTTATGAGTGCGGCGTAAGCCTTGAGAAGTTCACCGATATCCGTGAGGGCGATATCTTTGAAGCATATATAATGGAAGAATACCGTGACTGATGAATTTTTCCGATGATCCCTGTGCTGCATGACGGCACGGGGTCATCACAAGGTAAAGGAGGCTTTATAATATGGCTAACTTTAATATAAAAAGACTCAATGAGGACATCAAGCGTGAGATCTCCGCTGCTGTCGGCGGCGTGAAGGATCCCCGTGTTGCGAAGAATTTCGTGACGGTGACCCATTGCGAGGTAACAAACGATCTTTCCTACTGCAAGGTGCATATTGCGTGTCTGGGCGGCGAGGGAAGGACATCAAAGGCAGTAGAGGGTATGACTGCCGCTTCGGGATACTTCAAGAAACGCATCGCATCTGCGATACGTGTAAGAAAGATCCCCGAGCTTATATTCCTGCCTGACAATTCTCTTGAGTATGCGGCGCATATCGAGGATATACTTTCAAAGCTCCCGAAGCCCGTACAGACAGAGGATGAAGTGACCGAGGAGGAAGAGGATGAGGATTGAGATAAACGAGGCTGCCGAGTTCTTTCGCCAGAATGACGACTATCTGATCCTTATGCACGCAAGTCCCGACGGTGACACGCTGGGTTGCGGCAACGCTCTTTGTACGGCTCTTCAGAGGATGGGCAAGAATGCAAAGGCTGTATGCCCCGATGAGATACCTCATCGCTTCGATTATCTCAGTGAGGGCGTGAAGCAGCAGGAGTTTGAATACAGGACCATCGTTGCAGTTGACGTGGCGGACAGCAAGCTTCTCGGTGATATGAAAGAGCTCGGCGATATGGCTGATCTTTGCATAGACCATCACGAGTCCAACAAGGACTACGCAAAAAGGCTGCTGTTAAGGGAACATTACGCTTCCGCCTGCGAGCTTATGTACGAGGTGCTTGTCGCTCTCGGTGCAGATATCGACAGGATAATCGCAAACTGCCTTTATACAGGAGTTGCGACCGATACAGGCTGCTTCAAATTCAGCAATACCAAGCCGCAGACGCACATCACAGCGGCTAAGCTGATGGAGTGCGGCGCAGAGATAGCTCCGATAAACTATGCCATGTTCGAGCTGAAGACCCAGGGCAGGATAAAGCTTGAGCAGGAGGTGCTGAGCAATATGCGCTTCTATGGCGACGGTCACGTTGCTGTTGTGAGCGTTATGCTGGATACTCTTGCAAAGCTTCCTGATGTTGACAGCGATGATGTGGGAGCCATGGCTTCCATCCCTCGTCAGATAGACGGCGTGGACATCGGCATCTCGATAAAGGAGAAGAAGCAGGGCTATTTCAAGGCTTCGCTCCGTTCAAGCGAGCGCATCAATGTTGCGGACATCGCAGGCGGTTTCGGCGGTGGCGGTCACGCAAGGGCAGCAGGCTGCTCTTTCTATTGCTCTTATGAGGACGCAGAGAAGCAGATAGTTGCCGCTGCGTGCGAGGCGCTTAAACAGGCAGGCATTATATGACAGGAATAATTTGTATTAACAAGCCGCAGGACTTCACGTCGTTTGATGTGGTGGCGATAATGCGCCGCTGCTTCGGGACGAAAAAGGTAGGTCACGGCGGTACGCTTGACCCTATGGCGACGGGAGTTCTTCCCGTGTTTGTGGGGGGCGCTACCAAAGCGGTGGATATAATTCCCGACAGCGACAAGAGCTATCGGGGCGGCTTCAGGCTGGGACTCACATCCGATACGCAGGATATATGGGGAGCGCTTAAGCAGCAGGGCAGGAGCTTCGCTTCTGCAGACGAGCTTAATGAAGCTCTTTCACATTTCCGTGGAAATATCATGCAGGTACCGCCGATGTATTCGGCACTCAAGGTCAACGGGCAGAAGCTGTGCGACCTCGCCCGAAAGGGGATAGAGATAGAGCGTGAGCCTCGTCCGATAACCGTTTCACGGCTTGAGGTGGTTGAATTTGACGGCACAGACGGCATCCTCGAGGTGGATTGCTCCTCGGGAACCTATATCCGCACGCTGATACACGATATCGGCGAAGCCCTCGGCACGGGCGCTGTAATGACGAGCCTGTGCAGGACAAGGGCGTGCGGCTTTTCGCTTTCGCAGTGCTATACGATAGACGAGATACGCGAAGCGGACAGGGATACGCTGCAAAGCAGGCTGCTTGCTGTGGACGAGGTGTTCTCACCTTACCGTCGTGTAGACCTTGACGAGGTGCAGCAACGTCTGTATCTTAACGGAGTGCGTCTTGACGCAGGCAGGCTGTCTGTAAAGCCTGATATCGGCGAGCCGCTTCGTATCTACGGAAACGGCGTGTTTTTCGGACTTGCAAAGGTGAACGAAGACGCCGAGCTTGAGTCACTCAAGCGTTTTCCCATAGAATAATATAATTGCTATAATACCTTAGATCACTGAATGGTGGTATTGAATTGATCGATATAACTTACGGCGGGGGTGTACCTGCCGAAAAAACAGCGGTGGCGCTGGGATATTTCGACGGGCTTCATCTCGGACACGTCGGAGTCATAACAGCGGCGCTCATGCAGAAAGACATGAAGCCTGCGGTGTTCACATTCAATTGTGATACCACGCTGCCGAAATTCCGCAATCCAGAGGATATCATATCCTTTGAGAACAAGTGCGAGCTGATGCAGAAGATAGGTGTGGAGTATCTTTTCGCTCCCGACTTTGCAGAGGTGTGCGCACATACGGCGGAACAGTTTGTCAGCGAGATACTGGTAAAACGGCTCAATGCGGGCTTTGCCTGCTGCGGAAAGAGCTTCCGCTTCGGAATGGGCGGCTGCGGCGATCCGCAGATGCTTGAAGAGCTCGGCGCACAGCACGGCATAAAGGTGCAGATAGTTGATGATGTATGCCACGAGGGCGTGCCTATCAGCTCTACCTATATCCGTGAGCTTATCAGAAACGGAAAGATAGAGGAGGCAAACAAGCTGCTGGGCTATGACCTGTGGTACAGGCTCCCTGTTATCGAGGGCAACAAGATCGGCAGAACTCTTGAATTTCCGACAATAAACCAGGTGATACCAAAGACGAACATCATACCGAAATACGGTGTATACAAAAGCTTTGTTTCCCTTGACGGCCGCAACTACCGTGGGATCACCAACATCGGCGTAAAGCCTACCGTTAAAAACCGTGGCGACGGCAGCGGTGCGGTGATGGAAACACATATCATCGGCTTTGACGGCGACCTTTACGGACAGAATATATCCGTGTCGCTTACAGGCTTCATACGTCCCGAGAGGGAGTTTTCCTCCCTGGAGGAGCTTAAAGAGCAGATAGCCGAGGATAAGCTTATATCCATGAAATGAAACTCAGAAAGGAACTGAAAAATAAATGGCAAACGTAAGAACCAGATTTGCGCCCTCTCCTACGGGTTATATGCACATAGGAAACCTCAGAACGGCGCTTTATACTTATCTTATCGCCAAGAAGAACAACGGAACATTTATCCTGCGCATTGAGGATACCGACCGTGGACGCCTTGTTGAGGGCGCTACGGATGTTATCTACAAGACGCTGCGCACCTGCGGACTCAACTGGGACGAGGGTCCCGATATCGGCGGCGACTACGGTCCCTACATCCAGAGCGAGCGTATGGGTATGTTCAAGGAGTACGCAGAGCAGCTCGTTGAAAAGGGCGAGGCCTACTACTGCTTCTGCGATAAGTCCGATGACGACGCAGACGGCGAGGACAAGCCTCTCGGTGTTGCTTCCATGAACCGTTGCGGCTGCCGTGATCTCTCCTGCGAGGAGGCAAGGGCAAAGCGTGAGGCAGGCGTTCCCTGCGTCATCCGTCAGCGTATCCCCACAGAGGGAACTACCACATTCCACGATGAGATCTACGGTGACATCACTGTTGAGAATGCAGACCTTGACGATCAGGTGCTGCTTAAGTCGGACGGAATGCCCACATACAATTTCGCAAACGTTGTTGACGACCACACAATGGCTATCACACACGTTGTAAGAGGAAATGAGTATCTTTCCTCCACTCCCAAGTACAACCTGCTTTATTCCGCATTCGGCTGGGAGCCTCCCGTATATATCCACGTTGAGCACATCATGAAGGACGCTCAGCACAAGCTTGCTAAGCGTGACGGTGACGCATCCTTCCAGGATCTTATCGACAAGGGATACCTGAAAGAGGCTGTCCTCAACTACATCCTGCTTCTCGGCTGGGCGCCCAAGGGCGAGCAGGAGATATATTCCCTTGACGAGATGATCGAAGCTTTTGATCTCAGCGGTATTTCCAAATCTCCCGCTATTTTCGATGCACTGAAGCTCAAGGCGATCAATGCGCAGTATGTACGTGCGCTGCCGCTTGAGAAGTTCATCGAGTATGCTGCACCCTATGTACGTCAGGGCTGCAAGCGTGAGGATATCGACATGGAGGTGCTGTGCGCTATGCTCCAGCCCCGTGCAGAGCTTTTCACAGACATCCCCGCACAGCTTGACTTTATTGACGAGCTTCCCGAGTACGATCTTGAGCTTTACACCAGCAAGAAGATGAAGACAAATCCCGAGACCGCACTGGTTGCACTCAGGAAGATACTTCCCGTTTTCGAGGGCCTTTCCGATTTCTCTCATGACAGCGTACACGACGCACTGTTCAAGCTGATCGAAACAGAGGGCGTAAAGAACGGTTATATGCTGTGGCCGCTGCGTATCGCAGTAAGCGGCAAGCTTGTTACTCCCGGCGGCGGTGTAGAGCTTGCAGTCATCCTCGGTAAGGATGAAACGGTAGCCAGAATCAAGAAGGGTATAGAGCTGCTTGAAAAGGCGCTTGGCTGATAATTACTTTCATTAATAATTCACACAGTTATCACTATTGAGCATTATACTGATTCTGGTATATTATGCCCATTCAATTGATTCGGAGGCTTTATGATCGAAGTAAAAAATCTATGCAAGAGCTACGGCAGCAAGCTTGCGGTGGATAACATAAGCTTCACCGCAAACGAAAGCGAGATACTCGGTTTTCTCGGTCCTAACGGCGCAGGAAAATCCACCACGATGAACATACTTACAGGCTACCTGTCCTCCACAAGCGGACAGGCGCTGATAAACGGTATCGACATCCTTGAGGATCCCGTTGCGGCGAAAAAGGACATCGGATATCTTCCCGAGCTGCCGCCTCTTTATCTTGACATGACCGTTATGGAGTACCTCAACTTCGTATACGATCTTAAGAAGTGCAAGCTGCCCCGCCGCTCCCATCTTGCGGAGATATGCGGTCTTGTAAAGATCACTGATGTAAGTAAACGTGTTATACGTAACCTGTCAAAGGGATACAAGCAGCGTGTTGGTCTTGCACAGGCGCTGGTCGGAAATCCCAAGGTGCTTATCCTTGACGAGCCAACGGTAGGTCTTGACCCGAAGCAGATAATCGAGATAAGGACGCTTATCAAGAAGCTTGGTAAAAATCACACCGTTATCCTGTCCTCGCACATTCTGTCTGAGGTGCAGGCGGTATGCGACCGTATCGTTGTTATCGACAAGGGCAAGCTTGTTGCAAACGATACTACCGAAAATCTTTCTCACAACCTTTCCGCAGACCACAAGCTGACGGTACAGATAGAGGGTCCCTCCAAGGAGGTAAAGACCCTGCTTGAGAACATACCCGATATGGTAGAGGTCCATATAAACCGTCAGGTGGATAAGACTGTTACAGAGTACTCCCTCAACGCCAGAGAGGGTGCAGACGTGCGCCGTGAGGTCTTCAAGCGCATGGCGGAGAGAAGCTATCCCATACTGCTTATGCGTTCCTCCGAGCTTACGCTGGAGGAGATCTTCCTTAAGCTTACTACCGGCGATTTTTACGGCAACACAGAAAACGGAGGTGCGGATAAATGATTGCAATTATGAAACGTGAATTCGCATCCTATTTTACATCGCCGCTGGGATATGTTTTTCTGGCTGTATTCTACGGCTTTTCAGGACTTTTCCTGTGGATGCTGTGTTTTTCCACAGGCTCGGCTGATATGTCGGGCACATTCCTGTGGATGTTCTTTATCATGATGATACTTATTCCCGTGCTGACCATGAGGACCATGGCGGACGACAAGCGACTCAAGACAGATCAGCTTACGCTGACCTCACCGATAAGCCTGTTCGGGCTTGTGACAGGAAAGTTCCTTGCAGCGTTCTTCATCTTCCTTATCGGCGTTGCAGTGCTTCTTGTTTACGCACTGTTTATCGCAGGTGCGGTCTCCTCCACTGCTGCGGCTTCGGGCGTTGAAAGCACTTTCGGCTGGGCTTCGGTATTCGGAAACCTTGTCGGCATATCGCTTGTCGGCGCTGTATTCATCTCCGTAGGCATCTTCATTTCCAGCCTTACGGAAAACCAGATGATCGCTGCTATCGGCAGTATCGGTGCTAATATCGTTATATGCCTTTTTGATATCCTTGCAAACTATGTCACTATTGACTGGCTGCAGGAGCTGATACTTTCCCTTTCTGTTTTCTACAAGTATCAGGAGTTCACCTATGGCATATTCAGCCTTAAAAACGTTGTGTTCTTCCTGAGCCTCGTTGTTGTATTCAACTTCCTGACGATGCGTGTGCTTGAGCGCCGTCGCTGGAGCTGAGAAAGGAGGCGCAGAAAATGAGCAAAAAGAACAATAATAAACCCGAAGCTGCTAAAAAGCCGATAGAGGCAGCACAAGAGCGGGATACTGTCGGAGCCGTTGACCTTGCCGAAGCAGTTGCAGAGCAGGAACAGGCAGCGCAGACCGCCGCCGAAAAAGCTGAGCCTAAGTCCGATAAAAAGGGCGGCTTCAGGATCAACACAAGAAACCTTAAGCATGGCACTATGTCAGTTGTGCTGACGATAGTGTTCATCGCTGCTGTGGTGGTATTCAACGTCATTGTCGGTATCGTTTCGGACAGATTTGATACCAATGTCGACCTTACAACTTCGGGTGTATACACGCTTGAAGAGGTCACTGAGGAATACCTCAGGGGCGTTGAAAAGGACATAACCATCACCGTACTCAATTCCGAGAGCAATTATGAGGCTCTTGGCGATCCCTACAAGCAGGTAAATGAGATCCTTAAGAAGATGCAGCTTGCAAATCCGCAGATCAGGGTGGAGTACAAGGTGCTCAACCAGAACCCTGAGTACGCAAGCAAGTTTGCCACAGGCGAGGTGGCTGCAAATTATATCGTTGTAGAGTGCGAGTCTATGAACAGACGTAAGGTGCTGAAGGACGATCTCGCTCAGGCGATGAATTACGGAAGCGAGAGCGAGGGTTATATCACTTTTGATTTCGATTCCTACTACGAGGCATATATGGCAGCCTATTATGCGGGCGAGAGCCTTAATGCTTACGATTATGTCTACTCCAACATCGAGCAGGATGTTATCTCTGCACTGATGTACTGCACAAACGACGAGCTTGTCCGTGTGGCTTTCACTGAGGGCTACGAGGAGATCGACAGCAGTGCGCTTCAGGAGCTTCTTTCCGATAACGGCTATCAGGTGGAGACTATCAACCTGATGCAGGTCACTGAGATCGACCCTGAGATTGATTTCGTAGTGATGTTTGCGCCTAAGGTGGACGTAGATAACGACAATCTCACAAAGCTTGACAAGTACCTTGACAACGGCGGTGCATTCGGCAAGAATCTGATTTATTTTGCATCCGAAACACAGCCTCAGACTCCCAATATCGAGAGCTTCCTCAACGAGTGGGGACTGTCTGTTGATTACTCGGTAGTAATGCAGAGCGACAGCAACTACTATTACGTTTACGATGAGGCTTCCATGTATATCCCCCATTCGCATCTCCAGCAGATCTGTGATACAAAGTATGCAGGCAGTGCTTATGGCGACGGCAAATACACCTACGGTGCATATATGCGTCCTGTTATCCAGCTGTGGAACGAGGGTGCACAGGGTAATATCAGCCAGGAGATACTGATGAAGTCTTATGACGGCGCATTCCTGTATCCGCTTACTGAGGACAACGACTTCAACCTTGAGTCTGCCGAAAAGGGCGTCTATAACGACGCTGTTATGGCTTACAAGGTACACAGCAAGACCCAGGAGATCACACGTCTTGCGGTATTCGGTTCGGATATGCTGGCAAACAGCTATTTCATGGGTCTTACAAACGGCAATAACAGCAAGTTCCTTATCAATATGTTCAATCACATCTGCGGTAAGGAGGAGGGAATCACCATCACTCCCAAGACCTTCACGACTACCGGCTTCGATATGACCGCACAGCAGGCAGACACACTTGCGATCGTGCTTTGTATCGTTATCCCTGTTCTTGTAATTGCAGCAGGTATCGTAATTTGGGTACGCAGGAGGCACAGATAAATGTCAAAGCTTTCAAGATCAACACGCACTGTTATTATTGCGGCTGCGGTGCTGCTGGTGCTGGGTATAGTGTTTCTCGTCCTTATGCTCACAGAGCCAAAGGAGGAGGGAAGCAGCTCAACTCCCGACAGCAGCTCTTCGACAGGTGCATCGGTGTCCATAACCGATAAAGAGGGCATCGATATCATCACAGCCGAGATCACAAACGAGCACGGCAGCTACACCTTTACCCGTGACAAGCGCACTGTATCCCGAACGGATGAAGAGGGAAACGTTATTTCCACGGATGAATTCTACTGGAAGAGCGACGACCTTGCAGGCGTGACCCCTAATGATACTACGATAAAAGCGTTTATGAACTGCCTTGCAAGCATTGACGCTTCCGACACTGTTGAGGAGGATGCGCAGGAGCTTGACAAGTACGGGCTTGAGAACCCCGTAGCCACGGCTAAAGTGACTTTTGAGGACGGCACCTCAGCGGTAGTTCATTTCGGTATCCGCAATCCTGCTGACACAAGCGACGTTTATTGCAGGACAGAGGGCAGCAGCACGGTTTATCTCAGCAGCTACTATTCTGTAGCAAACGTATACAATGCGATATCCGACTTTGTTAATCTTACTTTCACCAAAGCATACGATGCAAACGATCCTCAGGAGCTTAATTATTTTATCATCGAGCGCAAGGATCTTGAGGAGAATATTGAAATATCGTTTATGTACGATATTCAGGAGGAGGCTGAGGATGAGGACTCGGTCATCACCACATTCAATTCTCACCGTGTTACAAGTCCTCTTGTTGCAGAGGTGGACTCCACAAAGGGAAGAACGGTATGCTATGGCTTATATGGTCTGTCGGCGGCTTCCTGCGTCTATGTTGACGCAACTGACGCACAGCTTGAGGAAACGGGACTTTCCGACCCGTTCTGTACCATCACATTCAAATACGGTGGCGACCGTAAGGTGATCCGTTTCGGAAACAAGATCATTACCGAGACGGAAAGCGATGATGAGAGTACGCCAACTCTCACCACTGTTACCGGCTATTATGGCATGATAGAGGGCAGCAACGCTGTATATGCGTTTGCTACCGATTCTGTTCCGTGGTATACGGTACAGCTTCAGGACATTGTTTCACGACGTCCTGTTTCGCCGTATATCTACACTGTCGATACGCTTGTTATCACCACTCCCGATAAGGAGTACAAGTTTATCGTTCAGGGCGACGCAAAGGATAACAGCTTCACTATTGATGGTCAGGAGCTTGACGGCGATAAGTTCAGGCAGCTCTATCAGCACCTTATTACGGCGGTGGGAGACGAGCTTTATCTGACGGAGGGCGACTATGAGCCTTATATAACTGTAAAGTTCAATTATCGTGAGGAGTATCACGAGCTTTACGGCACGGACAGCGATACTCTTGAGTATTTCCGCTCGGACGACCGAAAGAACATTATCCGTGTAAACGGCAAGGTGCTGTTCAAGGTGCGTCAGGTGTATACGGAGCGTTTGCTTGAGAATATTGAAGCACTGCTTAATGGCGGTGATATCAGGCTTGACTGGTAAGGCAGGATTATATCCCGGCGGATAGGTTCCGCCAAAAATAAATTAATCATATACGGAGGTATTCACATGGCTGAAAGCAATTTTTTCTATTACAGGGGCTTCCCGCTTGTTCGCAGCGGCAATGAGATGTACTACGGAAGCATGGGCGACAAATTCGTAACTAAGCTGACGATCCGAGAGAGCGAGAAGTTTCAGGATGTAGATATCCCCACAAAGGTAATGGTGCAGCTTGTTCCCACGGGCACAGAGGCAGTTGACCTTACCAAGATCAGAAAGGGCGAGATGTCAAGCCTTTATGAGGCGCTGGATACAGCGTATGTATGGCTTGCAAAAGAGCTTTTCTGATATGATACGATAGTAAGACACCGCATCGGGTAATTCCTGATGCGGTGTTTTTATTTGTCGAGAAAATATCCGCTCCTGATATTTCGGAAGCGGATATCAATTATTCAGATGTTTTTTGCCATTGCTGTGTGAGGATACCCTTCTTCAAGGTACTCGTCGCTTACGGCAGTGTAGCAAAGCTTGTCATAAAAGCACTTTGCTCTGCGCTGGGCGGAAAGCTCCAGTCTGCGCACACCTATCCCTCTGGAGAAGCTCTCTATCTCCTGCATGATAAGGGTGCCGATGCCTTTGCCTCTGTACTTGGGGAGTACGGCTATCCTGCCGACGTGATATACCTCGCCCTCGCCGAAAAATCTGCCGCAGCCTATCGCTCTGTCGCCGTCGTATGCAACGGCGTGGTATGCAGTTGCGTCTATGTCGTCAAGCTTGTCTACAAAGCCCTGTTCTTTTACGAATACGGCGTATCTTACTGTAAAAGCCGCTTCACGCTGTGAGGCGGCTTTTGATATAGTTACTTTAATATCCATTACAGCACCTTTGAGAGGAACTCACGGAGTCTGGGGTTTTCTGGGTTTGTGAAGAACTTCTCAGGCTCTGCACTCTCAACTATCCTGCCGTCGTCCATAAACATTACACGGGAAGCGACTTCACGGGCAAAGCCCATCTCATGCGTCACCACGACCATCGTCATGCCGTCCTCGGCAAGCTGCTTCATAAGGTTCAGTACCTCGCCAACCATTTCGGGATCAAGTGCCGAGGTGGGTTCGTCAAACAGCATCACATCAGGGTTCATAGCGAGAGAGCGGGCGATAGCGATACGCTGCTTCTGGCCGCCTGAAAGCTGATTGGGGTAAGCGTCTGCTTTTTCAAACAGACCGACCTTTCTCAGCAGCTCGTCCGCTGTTGTGTCTGCCTCTTCCTGTGACATCAGCTTAAGCTTTACGGGAGCGAGCGTAATGTTTCTGCGTATTGTAAGGTGAGGGAACAGGTGAAAGTGCTGGAACACCATTCCCATCTTCTGGCGGAGCCTGTTTACTTCTGACTGAGATGTCTTGGTTATGTCTATGTCCTCGAAATAAATCTCGCCCGAGGTGGGAGTTTCAAGCAGGTTAAGGCAGCGGAGAAACGTACTTTTTCCCGAGCCGGAGGGACCGATGATAACGACCTTTTCACCTTTTTTGATCTCCTCGTTGATGTCCTTTAAAATGTGAAGTTCGCCGAAGGACTTGTTAAGATTTTTAACGCTTATCATTCTTTGCAAGTCTCCTTTCAAGCTTTGCCACAAGGCGTGTCAGCAGCATTACGATGACAAGATAGATCAAAGCCACTGCGACAAGCGGCAGGAACGGCTCGTATGTCTGGCTGCGGATGATGTCGCCGCCCTTTGTGAGATCCTCGATAGCTATGTAGCCTGCAACGGAGGTCTCCTTAAGCAGCACGATGAACTCGTTTGCAAGGGCAGGGAGAACGTTTTTGAACGCCTGAGGAAGTATTATGCTTATCATGGTCTGAGAGTAGCTGAGACCGAGGCTTGAGCCTGCCTCAAACTGACCGTTATCGATCGACATGATACCCGAGCGGACTATCTCTGCGACATAAGCGCCCGAGTTAAGTCCGAAAGCGACCACCGCAACAAAGGTCTTGTCAATATTGACGGAGGCGAAGATAACGAAATAGATTATCAGGAGCTGTACTACGACAGGCGTGCCTCGTATGACAGTGAGGTAAACGTTGCATAGGAAGTTGAGAAACTTCATCTTGCCTGTCTTGTCGTGGGTGGATCTCACAACAGCCACCAGAAATCCCAGAACAAGTCCGATGATGATGGCGAGTATCGTGATGAGCAGTGTGTTTTTAAGACCGTTTACAAGGTACATCCAGCGATCCTCTGCGATAAAGTTTTCATAGAATGAATCACCGAGGTCTGTAAAGAATGATGCGATGCCGTCCATAAAACCGCCTGTCTCAGCGGTTTCGATCGTTTCCGTGGCTGCGGACATCAAAGCTGTCAGCGTCATTTTTTCACTCCGTTTCTAAATGAATAAAACTTTGCCGTGCCGGAATGCACTTCTGTTCGGCACGGCTGAGGTGTTTTCAATTACTTGCCTCTTACGATGATCACCTGCTTGGAGGTGGTGTAGGACTCGGAGAAGTCAACGTTCTTGAGTCTGTCCTCTGTTACAGTCATGCCTGCAACGCCAACGTCAGCCTTGCCGGAATCAACAGCGGCGATGATGGAGTCGAAATCCATATCGGTGATCTCCAGGTCGTAGCCGATGATGTCGCATACAGCTCTCATCATATCAACGTCAAAGCCTACAACAGCGCCGCCTTCTACCAGCTCATAGGGAGGGAACTTTGCGTTTGTTGCCATTACCAGCTTGCCGTTGGGATACTCTGTGCCCTCGGGGGTAACATAGGGATGCTCGCCTGCTTCCTCACCGATCCAGTTTGCCTTGATGGACTCAAGTGTGCCATTTTCTCTGATCTGTGCAAGAGCGCCGTTGATAGCATCTGTAAGCTCTGTGTTGCCCTTCTTGATAGCGATAGCGTATTCCTCTGTGATGAATTCCTCCTCGAGGATAGTGAGATCGTTATTCTTGGATACGAATACCTGTGCAGGCTCGTTATCGATGATAACAGCGTCTACCTTGCCCTGCTTGAGAGCCTGTACAGCGTCTGCGCCTGCCTTGTATCTTTCGATCTGAGCGCCCTCTACATCCTCTGCGAAGATATCGCCTGTTGTACCGAGCTGTACGCCGATGATCTTGTTTGCAAGGTCATCCTTTGTGAATACCTCGTTGGGCTTAACGCCGCTGCAACCTGCGCACATAACTACCAGCATAGCGGCAGCTGCAATTGATTTAAGTAACTTTTTCATGTTTTTTCTACCTTTCTTTCCGGAACTTACCCATAAAGCCCCATTTTATGATTTCGCTTATTATAATATATCCGCAGAGCGGATGCTCTGCGAAACGGCATAGCCGTTGTCTGCGTGAGCAGACGGAGGATATTTTTCAATAAAACAGCGCAATTGCGACAGCAATTGAAACAAAAGCTGTTTTATTATAACATATAATAATATAATTAGTCAAGAGATTATGACATTTTTTTGTTTTCGGTGATTTGTGGTACTGACGAAAAAAGCAAAAGCCTCCCCGAATGGGGAGGCCTGCCGTTGTTTGTTTCGGATTAGGTATCAGCAGCAGGGATTGCAGCCGTTGTTGCCGCAGCCATTGTCGCAGCCGCTGTTGTTGCCGTTACCGCAGCAGCAGAACAGGAGAATGAGGATGATGATCCAGCAGCAGTTGTTACCACCAAAGTTGAAGCATGACATAATGATGTCCTCCTTAGAAAATTTCTTTCAGAAACCTCGGCTTCCCGTTGAAGCTTCCGTTTCATAGTACATATTATGCCGATGATGATATTTGGTGACGGAGCTTTGTGTCCTATCTCCGATTTTTTTGTCGTATCATGTAAAACAGTTGACAGTTCGTGAAAAAAAGTGTATCATTATATATTAGAGTGTATTGTACATTTCAGATATTATTTCGGACGGTACGTCCGTAAAATAGAAAGGTCATAAAAATGGAATTATCAGATATGTTTGAGTTTTCTCCTGCCCTGAAAGCGGCAGAGGCAAAGGCGCTGGAGCTTTGTGCAGAACAGTTTGCAAGACTTGACAGGCTTGCGGATCACAATGGACAGAAGGTGCTTAAGGCCTTTATCGACAACCGTATCAGCGATATCCACATGAAGGGTACTAACGGCTACGGCTACGGTGATGACGGCAGGGACAAGCTGGACGCAGTTTTTGCGCAGATACTGGGTGCTGAGGACGCACTGGTGCGACATAATTTTGTGAACGGCACACACGCTATCACCACAGCTTTGTTCGGTGTGCTTCGCACAGGCGACACGCTGCTTGCGCTGACTGGCGAGCCTTACGATACCATTCAGGGCGTGATAAACGGCGACGGTATAGGCTCGCTCAAGGATTTCGGCGTTAAATACGATCAGGTGGATCTGCTTGCCGACGGTACCCCCGATTACGAGGCTATCAAAGCTAAGGCGGCAGGCTGTAAGGTGGCTTATATCCAGCGTTCAAGAGGATATTCGCTGCGCCCTTCATTTACGATCGATGTTATCGGTAAGATAGTTGAGGCTGTGCGCAGCGTAAATAAGGATTGCTGTATCATGGTGGATAACTGCTACGGCGAGCTTGTAGAGGAGCATGAGCCTCTGGCGGTGGGTGCTGACCTTATTATCGGCAGCCTTATCAAGAACCTCGGCGGAGGTATTGCGGAAACAGGAGGCTATATCGCAGGACGTGCCGACTATGTTGAGCAGTGCGCTTACAGGCTGACCACTCCCGGCACCGGCAAGGAGGTGGGCGCAAGCCTTGACCAGCTGCGTGGTATGTACCTCGGTATATTCCATGCGCCCGAGGCTATCTGCGGAGCGCTTAAAACTGCGGTGTTTGCTTCGGCACTGTTCGAGATACTCGGATATGAGTGCTTCCCACGTTACAACGAGCTACGCACGGATATCATTACCTCGCTGAAGCTTGGCGGTGAGGAGCAGCTTATCGCATTCTGTCAGGGAATACAGGGCGGCTCGCCTGTGGACAGCTTCGCAGCCCCCGAGCCGTGGGATATGCCCGGCTATGAGAGTAAGGTCATCATGGCAGCAGGCGCATTTACTATGGGAAGCTCGCTGGAGCTTTCTGCGGACGCTCCTTTGAGAGAGCCGTATGCGGTATGGCTCCAGGGAGGGCTTACATTCCCCACCGGCAAGGCAGGTGTGATGCTTGCAGCACAGTCCATGATGGATAAGGGACTTATAAAATAACTTCAGATTTTTGAAAGGATCGCATAATTATGATCAGAAGCATGACAGGCTTCGGCAGAGGCCACGAGATACTTAACGGACGTGATATCACTGTTGAGATACGTGCCGTAAACCACCGATACTACGAGTTTGGCTGCCGTATCCCACGCAGTCTGGGATTCCTTGAGGAGAAGCTCAAGACGCTGCTCAACGGTAAGATAAACCGTGGCAAGGTGGAGGTTTCGGTGCTTGTTTACAATGTTGACGCCCCCGATGAGAAGATCTCCATCAATAAGGAAGTTGTGAAGGACTACATAGAAGCGTTGCGCTCAGTGAAGGATGAGTTCAGCCTGAACGATGATCTTTCACTTTCCCATGTTATGCGTATCCCCGATGCGTTCACTGTTGTAAAGACCGAGGCGGACGAGGAGCAGATATGGGCTGATGTTAAGTCCGTGGCTGAAACTGCGCTTGATAAGTTCATTGCCATGCGTGAAACCGAGGGTGAGCGTATGAAGGCGGACATCCTCTCGAGGCTTTCCACTATCGAGGGCTGGGTCGGCATCGTGGAGGAGCGTGCTCCAGTTATCGTTGAGGACTATCGCAAGAAGCTGTATGACAAGATGTGCGAGGTGCTGAACAACGCAAATATCGACGAGAGCCGTATCCTGCTTGAGGCGGGCATATTCTCCGAAAAGACCGCCGTTGATGAGGAAACGGTAAGACTGCGCAGCCATATCGCACAGTTCCGCACCATGCTTGACGGCAGCGAGGCGATAGGCAGAAAGCTGGACTTCCTTGTGCAGGAAATGAACCGTGAGACCAATACCATCGGCAGCAAGGTACAGGATATCGAGGTAACAAGGATAGTAGTGGACCAGAAGAGCGAGATAGAAAAGATCCGTGAACAGATACAGAATATTGAGTAAAATATTCTATTGACAAAATACAGAGATAGGTATATAATGTAGCAGTGGCTATAAGGTCATAATTTATTATATTTCAGTGGACAGTGGTTCATTGAGGCTGCGTTAGACTTTTTAAGATAGATCATCGCATACAAGGCAAAGCGACGCAGGCGGGCTTTGTGCCCGTCAAGGAGCTTTAACGCAGTAGGCGGTGATATAGCTGAAAAGTATAATGCAGGCGAAATGAAACAATGGACACAAAAAAGATTCGGGGCGGGGTGCGATTCCCCACCGGCGGTATAGTCCGCGAGCCTTTATGGTTGAATGGGTGAGATTCCCATACCGACGGTATAGTCCGGATGAAAGAATCAGAACAAATTTGTCTCTCAAAAAGAACATTTTTGCGCCCCGACACAAGAGATATTCTGTGTCGGGCTTTCTGTTTTCCCGAGGAATTGGAGGAAACGATGAACAACACAACAACCAAAACACAAAAGCGTGTAGATGTGCGTAAACTGGTATTTACTGCACTTATGGCGGCACTGTCAATAGTGCTTTCTGAACTTACCAGCTTCAAGGTGCCTTTCATGCCGGGATTTATCAGCTTCGATTTTTCCGATATGCCCGCTATGCTCGCCTCTCTTACCATGGGACCTGTTTCGGGTGTGCTGGTATGTCTGCTTAAAAATCTGCAGGGACTTATGTCTACCGCCACAGGCGGTGTGGGAGAGTTGTCGAATTTCATACTCAGCGCCTGCCTTGTGCTCCCTGCCGGAATAGCTGCGCATAAATTCCACAAGTATTCCCATGTTATTGTGGGTTGTATCCTGGGTGCGGTATTGAGCGGAGTGGTCAGCATCGCTTCAAACTACTTTATCGTGTATCCCGTTTATGCGGCTGCATTCCATACGGAGATAGACGTGCTGGTGAGTATGTACAAGGGGCTTATCCCTGTGCTTGACGGAAATATAAATGGGCTTCTTGATGTGCTCGTTATGTTCAATATGCCCTTTACAATGTTAAAGGGACTTGTAGCGGCGCTTATTTCGGTACCGCTCTATAAACGGCTGCGCCCTGTGTTCAACAGTATATACAGAAGCGAGGGCTAAGCAGCTTATCGGAGGTAAAAATGTCGCTTAAGGGAGCCTTCGGGCATTTCAGAACTATCACAAAGCATCGCCATAAGGTGATATCGCATTGTTTCAAGGCGGGTATAGGCTGGCAGGGCTTGTTCCACGATCTTTCCAAGTATTCGCCGACTGAGTTCCTTGCAGGCGCAAGGCACTATCAGGGTACACGCTCTCCGAATGAGGCGGAGCGTGAGCTTTATGGCTACTCAAAGGCGTGGCTGCACCACAAGGGCAGAAACCGCCATCATTTCGAGTATTGGTTTGACTACAACCCCGCAACAAAGCGGAACGAGCCTGTAAAAATGCCGCTGAAATATGTGATAGAGATGTTCTGTGACCGTGTAGCGGCGAGCAAGATATACCTCGGAAAGAACTATTCCGATAGTGAACCTCTCGCTTATTTTCTCAAAGCAAAAGGAACTCGTATCATCCATCCCGAGACCTCGGAACTCCTTGAGAGTCTGCTTGTGATGCTCTCCGAAAAGGGTGAGAAAGCAACTTTTTTTCACATTAAAACATATATTAAATCCCAAAATAATTATTGACATTTGTTTAAAGTGCACAAATACACCTGCCTTATATTCGTTATAGGGCAGGTGTTTTTGGTGTTGACTAACTATTGTGAACATGGTATAATTTTTAGTATAATATTATTGGTATTATCAATTTGTTTCGGAGGTATATTTATGGCAAAGATAAAAAAAGAGAAGAAAAATCTTAAGGGCAGTTTGCTTACTCGTCTGACAAGATTGGCTGTTATACCTACACTTGTAGTTGGCATCGTTGTTACTGCACTTGCTATTGCAGCAACTACTGTGTCCTATAACACCGTATATGCTGATGAGGCACTTGCACTGGCTGAGTCTTATGCGGCAAGCACTGAAAATATCGTTAGTAGCGGACTTCCTACTGATATGATCAATAAGGTTATAGAAAAGGTGCACTTTGGAGAAAAGGGTCTGTGCTTCATCGTTGACAAGGACGGACAGATTATAGCTACCAGCAGTGAGGATATCATTCCGACACATACAAACCTTGCTGATACGGAAAATCTTGTGGCTGACTATGCCGATCTTAAAGGGCTTGCTGCAAAAATGCTTGCAAAGGAGAGTGGCTCCTGTCATGCTGATATCTGCGGTGAGAAGTATTTTATCGGTTATGCTCCTGTAGAGGGTACAGATGGTTGGGCTATCGCAGTAGCGACTACCTGGAAGCCTGTTGTTGATACGATAAACGGTTCTGCAATTCAGATTGTAATAATGGCTCTTATTGCGGTGATAGTCGTTATTGTCGTACTTAGATTTCCCATTAGAAAGATATCCAGACCTATCAGTGATACCGCTGAGCGCCTTATGGCTTTCTCGGATGGTGATATTTCCAGCCCTGCGCCAAAGTCCGATATGGGCGGAGAAATCCAGTATATGACCAATGCTCTTGGTGATATGATAGTTACGATGGAAAGCTGTATAGGCGACATTAAACGTGTGCTTACTTCTATGGCAGACGGTGATTTTACTGTCACTACCGATGCAGAATACAAGGGCGAATTTGGCGAGATCAAGAACTCGCTTGACCTTATCCGTGACTCTCTCAACCAGACAATGAGCGAGGTTGGACGTTCCTCCTCTGAGGTTAGAGATGGCGCAGAGCAGCTTGCAGAAGGCTCCACACAGCTTTCGCAGAACGCAGTTACACAGGCTGCCGCAGTGGATGAGATCACATCTACTGTTATGGATATCGCAAGAAAGACTGAGGCTAACAGCGAAAATGTTTCCAAGGCTCTTGAAACAGTTCAGCATACAAACGAACGTGCACAGGAAGGCGCACGCAGCATGAGCGAGATGCTTGAGGCTATAAATGAGATCGAATCCTCCGCAAAGGAGATCGAGCAGATCATGAAGGCTATCGATGATATCGCATTCCAGACAAACATCCTGGCTCTCAATGCCGCTATCGAGGCTGCAAGGGCAGGTGACGCAGGCAAGGGCTTTGCAGTGGTTGCCGATGAGGTAAGAAACCTTGCAGGCAAGAGTGCCGAGGCTGCGCAGCAGACAGGCGAGCTTATCGGACGCTCCATCGCTGCCGTTACACGTGGCACAGAGCTCGCTGACACCACATCCGAGGCGCTTGACAGCATCGTAAGCGGTGTATCCGAGATATCCGAGGTAATGACGGGAATTGCCGACGCAAATGCGGAGCAGAATGCCGCAGTTGAGCAGATCTCCGCAGGTATGGAGAACGTGAACGCAGCTATCCATAACACGACTGCAACAGCAGAGCAGAGTGCCGCAGCAAGCGAGGAGCTTTCCGCACTGGCTGTATCTCTCAGCGACGCTGTAAGCCGATTTAAGACAGAATAACGCAGTGACCGAATAGATCAAAGCCGCTTCCGTGCGATACGGGAGCGGCTTATTTTTTATGACAGATCTGAGCCTAGAGAATGCTTGTATAGTCCGATACCTGCGCTTATGATATTGCATAGTCGTTTGTGTGCAAGCTGCTCCTGTGCTTCCGACAGCGGACTACCCGAGCGGCTGCGGAAATGCGCTGTTATTTTTGCGGCATCGTTTTTCCATTGTACCTCAATTCCATAGGCTTCGCATGAGGTCTCTCCCGTGTTGTCCGTTATGCTGAGCGATGTGCTGTCGGAAAGTCCTGATAGCAGCATATAGCCTGCGGTCTCATCCATGTCTGCGGTGTATGTCAGCCTGCCGCCTGCAACCAGTCGGGAGCCGCTCAGCACGGCTGTCTTTCCGTCCTTGCTTTTAGTCATGCCGCTGCCGTTTGCGCTTTCCGAAAACATCGGGATCAGCGTTGCTCTTCCGCCCTCGTTGTCGGATAGGATATCCAGCAGGGTGGTCTTTGGGGAAGCTCCCGAAAGGTTTCCGTTGATTATCATACTGTAAGGCTTTTCGGCGGCTGTGATGCCCTCGGTGAACTCCATGTCTGTCAGCATTTCGGCGCTGTCTGCACAGCAGACAGGCATATTAAGGCTGCATCTCATATCACGGTACAGCATGGTCAGGACTGATGGGATGTCTTCCTGTTCAAAGCCGCTGCCGAGGACCAGCAGCTTTGCCTCGCTCATATATATTTCCTTGCCGTCGATAAGGGAGAGGTCGCTTATCGCCTCGCTGACGGTGCTGCCTCTGCCTGTGACCTTTATGACATTTGACTCCTTCACATCGATAGTTCCGCCGCTGCCGCCAGCGCTGAACAGCAGTGCGCTTATCTGAAACCCGCCGTCGGTGTGGTCTATCGCTGCAAGCTGGATTATCGCTCTGTCACCAAGCTCCGTAGTGTCGGAGCAACCTGTGAATATCAGCAGCATCAGGAGTATAGGTAAAAGCTTTTTCATGCTGTGCTCCTTTCTGCGTTGGCGTCTTTTGAGGGCAGGGCGGCGCTTATTCCTGCGTATGAAGAAAACAGAAGCGCCGCTGATTTCAGCCCTGAGGCTAGTGACCAGATCGCAGCGCAAAGACCGTCCAGCCGTTTGAACAATGCGATATCCGCAAGCTGTGCCGCCGAAGCAAAGGGATACTCGGTGATGCTGCTGAATTCGCCGAGCACTGACATTCCAAACAGTGATATCAGTGCTATCCCTATGACAGATGAAGCGGCATATACAAGAGCAGTGCTGCCAGTACACTTTTTGGCGTATGGCAGCAGTGCTGCAAATATAAGATATTCGCCGCCACGCTGAAAATGCTCCCATACATCGTCAAGGAAGTTTTTGTTAAACTGTGCGGCTGGGATATCACGCAGGCGTATGCTTGGGATATCGGCAATGATTATGACGACAGTCACTATCGCTGCCGCCGCTGAGAAAAGCGTGGCGGAGCGTGCTATCGCTTCACTGCCCTTGAAAGCGGCATATACTGCAAATGCTCCCAGCAGCACCGAGAGCACTGCTCCCGACATTCCGCCCATTACGGTGCGCTGTGCGAATTCGCCTGTGAATATTATATTCCGCATTGCGATATACGACATGGCAAAAGCTGCCGCAAATGCGATGATATATCCGAGAAACCGAAGCTTTTTCTTTGCGGCGGCGAAGAAAGAGCTGCCGTTGTACGAATATATCAGCACAGGCAGTGAGAGGAGCAGCCAGATAAGCTCCGCTGTCGCTGCTGCGGCGATATCGCCAAATCCGAAGCCGCCTGTTGACGGGCAGACTATCACGGACGAAATGCGTGATATGAGCATGATACAAAAAAGCTGATATCTGCTTATCATAATAACTCCTTATCAGTTTTTGTCAGAACCATTAAGCTCCTGTACAGTCATATCTCCCTTAGCGAGCCTGCGCCAGCCTGCACGCACAAACATATCTCTTGAAGCACGTGGGGTGAACGGGGAGATCGGCGCCATATACGGGATGCCGTAGGTGTTCAGCGAGCACATCTTCATTATCACAGCTCCTGCGGCAAGAAACAGACCGTAAAGTCCGAATATGCCGCCTGCGATGATATAGATGAACCTCAGTATCACTGTGCGCTCGTACAGTGCAGGTACCACAAAGCTGCACAGTCCCGACAATGCTACCACAAGCACCATCGGAGCGCCGACAAGTCCTGCGGAAACGGTGAGGTCGCCTATAACGAGACCGCCAACAACTCCTATGGCATGACCGATGGGGCGTGGCAGACGTATACCTGCTTCACGAAGTATCTCGTACATGAAGTGTATGACAAGGCACTCAAGCATCAGCGAAAACGGCGCAGTCTGTTCTGCTGCCGCAAGGTTGAGCAGCAGTGCCGACGGCAGCATCTCGGGGCTGTGCGAGGCTATTGCAACGTAGGCGCCCGGCAGAAACAGCGTGATGAAATAAGCACACAGCCGCACCGCCCTTATAAAGGTGGTATAAAACGGCTTCTGGGTGTAGTCGTCCAGGGTCTGAAAGCTTTCTATAAACAGGTATGGAACAACAAGCGCAAACGGCGTACCGTCCACAAGTATACCTACTCTGCCTTCGTACAGCTTTGCGGCAAAGGAGTCAGGGCGTTCGCACACGCCGCATTCCGAGAAGAACCAGCCACCCTTACCCTCAAGGTAGGGCTGTATATAGCCGCTTTCCAGTATCATGCTGAGATCTACGGACTTAAGCTGCTTCTTTACCTTTTCAAGGACCTTTGGCGACACTTTGTCGCTGATGTAGCAGATGCATACATCTGTCTTTGAGCGGTCGCCAAGCTGCGACATCTCAAAAACAAGCGTAGGCGACTTTATACGACGGCGTATCATTCCGATATTGAAGCGGATGACCTCAACAAACCCCTCACGTGAGCCACGCACGTTGTTTTCGGTGGACGGCTGATCTACGCTGCGTGACTGAAAACCCTGTACGCCGATGGCAATACATCTTGTACAGCCGTTTGTCATCAGTATCGCAAAGCCTGACTCCAGCTTCAGGCACAGATCGCCGAGGTCCTTTATCTCCAGTTGCTCTGCGGCGATGAGGTACACACCGAAAAAGTTGTCTACAAGCTCTGACGGTGTGAGGGTACCTTTGTTCTGGATGTCGTTCAGCTTTTCGTATATCAGTGCGGCGAGGTTTGGCGTGCTTATCATGCCCTCGCTCAGTATCACAGCGATGTCGTTGCCGCAGACACGTCCCTGTTTTATGATGACATCAGTGGAATTGCCTGTCATCAGCCTGAGATTTTTGATGTTTTTTTCAAGGCTTACGTCTATCTGCGTGTCGGCAGGGAGATTGGTGTGGATATTCTGATCTGACATTTCAACGCTCCTTCTTTCATCTTTATGTAATGTTTCCCAAGGATGAAAAAATATACTCCTGAATTATGAATGCTTTGCGTTTCAAATTCTGTTTTTGCACTTGACGGCGGCGATGTTCTAATATATAATATAAATAAAGTATTGATCTTTCTAAAAGGAGAGTTAAGTATGAAGATGAAAAGACTTATTTCTGTGATACTCGCTGCGGTGACGTGTACGGCTGTGCTTGCAGGCTGCGGCGGCGGTACATCCTCGCAGCAGACAAGCGCTCCTGACACATCGGAAGCGCCCCCTGCGGTTGCGGATACCGTTATCGATGAGATAGACACCACACTCACTCCGCTTGAATTTACAGCAGGCATAAAGGTGGGATGGAACCTTGGAAATACGCTTGACGCAAACGGCGGCACAGGCCTTTCCACTGAGACCAGCTGGGGAAATCCCAAAACCACCCCCGAGCTTATCAAGGCGGTAAAGGACGCAGGCTTCAATGCGGTGCGTATTCCTACTACATGGGAGCCGCACATGGACGAAAGCGGTAATATCGACCTTGAGTGGATGACACGTGTAAAGGAAGTGGTAGACTACGCATACGATCTCGATATGTATGTCATCCTCAATATGCATCACGAGGAGTGGCACTATCCCTCCAACGACAATAAGGATGCCTGTGCCGCAAAGCTAAAGACTGCATGGACGCAGATCGCAAATGAGTTCATCGGTTATGACGAGCGTCTTATCTTCGAGGGCATGAACGAGCCACGCTGGAAGAATACCGAGTGGGAATGGAACGGAGGAAACGAAGAAGGCAGAGAGGTCGTAAACTACCTTAACGGCGTTTTTGTGGACGCTGTAAGAGCAACAGGCGGCAATAACGAGCATCGCTTCCTTATGGTATGTCCCTATGCAGCTAATTGCAGCGAGAGCGCACTTTCAGCGCTTCAGCTTCCTGATGACGACAGGCTTATAGTTTCGGTACACGCATATATTCCCTATACATTTGCACTTGCAGAGCACGGAACACACATGTGGGTGGCAGATAAATCGGGCTGCGTCAGCGATATCGATACTCTTGCGGAGGTGCTGGACAGACTTTTCATCAGCAAGGGCACTGCGGTGATAATCGGCGAGACGGGCGCAATGGGAAGATATTATGTCAAGAAGGTAGAGACCACTGTTGATGGTACAGCCGAGGCTGAAACGATAACCAAGGTAAATGATGAGTTCCGCAGCGCATGGGCGGAGTATTATTTCGGAAAGTTTAAGGAGATCGGTGTACCCTGCTTCTGGTGGGACAACGGAGCTTTCTTAAGTGGAGAGACCTTCGGACTTATAAAGCGCTCCACCTGTGAGTGGAGATACCCCGACGTGGTAGACGGTATAATGAAAGGTGCAGGTGTGAAATAATGGGCGGATTTCTTTCAAAGCTCACTGCGCTGCTGACGGCGCTTACAGTGCTGGCATCGGGTACGGGCGTAAAGCTTGACGACCTTAAGGAGCTTGCGGGGATAGGAACCTCCTCGGGCGATAGCGAAAGCAGCATGGGTATCTCGCCGATAGAGCTGTGTGAGGATATCACGATAGGCTGGAATCTGGGAAACACTCTTGACGCAACGGGAGGCTACGGCCTTTCTTCCGAGACCAGCTGGGGATGTCCTAAAACCACAGAGGAGCTTATCCTTGCGGTAAAGGACGCAGGCTTCAATGCTGTGAGAGTTCCTACCACATGGTATAACCACTGCGACAAGGATCATAATATCGACGCTGCATGGATGGACAGAGTTCAGGAGGTCGTGGATTATGCCTATGACAACGAGATGTATGTTATCCTCAATGCTCATCACGAGAACTGGAACGACCCGTATTACAGCAATCAGGCGAACGCCGAGAAGATAGTAAAGAAGCTTTGGACGCAGATCGCCGAGCGCTTCAGGGATTATGATGAGCGTCTTATATTTGAGGGCATGAACGAGCCGAGAATGAGAAACACACAGTGGGAATGGAACGGCGGCAATCAAGAGGGCTGGGACGTGGTGAACGCTTTCAACGAGACATTCGTTGAAACTGTAAGAGCCACAGGCGGCAATAATTCACAGCGTTGCCTTATGATACCCTCCTATGCGGCAAATATTGACGCATTCCGAAAGGGGCTGGAGCTTCCTGATGACGAGCATCTTATTGTTTCCATACACGCATATTCGCCCTATAACTTCGCCATGAACACTGGCGGAGGCGCTACAAACAACTTCAGCGCCGACAATGCAGGTCAGGTGAATGAGCTTGAATGGATGGCTAAGCTGCTGTATGACGAGTGTATCAGCAAGGGCGTAGGTGCGATCATAGGAGAGTGCGGCGCTACCGACAAAGGAAATCTTCAGCAGCGTATAAACTGGGCGAAGTGCTTCCCCGAGGTGTTCGGAAGATACGGTATTCCTGTTTTCCTGTGGGATAACAACGCTTTCGGAACAGGCGGCGAGAAGTACGGACTCATAAAAAGATCTACGCTGGAATGGGCGTATCCCACATATATCAAGGCGCTTGTGGATACGGCTGAGAATGCATAATAATTTACAGACTATACCAGGATCCTGCGGGTGCACCGCAGGATTTCGGTATGTATAAATACTTTAAAAAGAGTGAAATAAATGAGATTTTTTCATATAAGTGACCTGCACCTCGGAAAGCAGCTGGGCGGTATGGACCTCAGTGAGGATATGCGCTATGTGTTATTCGGACAGGTGCTTGGAAGCGCTTACGAGCAGTTCAGACCCGATGGGCTTATTATCGCAGGGGATGTTTATGATAAGTCGTCTCCGTCGGCGGAGTGTATATCGTTGTTTGACGAGTTCCTGTCCCGTGCTGCGGAGCTTTCGCTCCCCGTTTTTGCCATCAGCGGCAATCATGACAGCGCTCAGCGCATAAGCTATGGAAGGGAGCTGTTCAGGAACAGCGGAGTGTATCTGTCAGAGCCTATTTCGGCGGAGCACACCATCAGCGTTATACCTTTCGGGGATATCGATATCGCACTGCTGCCGTATGTCTCGGCGGAGGCAGCTGCACGCTGCTTTCCCGACGACGTGCCAGACAGCATCGACAATGCGCTTCAGGTGATATTCGACCGTGCGGAGCTTCCGAGAGAGGGCAGACCCTGCATTCTGGTAGCACATCAGGCAGTGGCAGGTTCGGTGTCAGATGCGATAGGCAGCATTGAAACAGCGGACTATCATGTGTTTGACAGGTTCGCTTATACTGCGCTGGGTCATTTTCACACGCCGAAGAATATCGGCGGACCGAGGGTGCGCTACTGTGGCTCACCGCTGTGCTTTTCCTCGAAGGAGGCAAAAAGTCCGCAGAAATATATCGACATCATAGATATCGACAGCAATGGTGATATAGAGGTGACCAATCATCCTATACAGCCACTGCGCAAGGTGAGCATTGCGGAGGATAGCTTTGAGGCGCTGATGTCAGACAGATACGCTGCTTGTGAGGACTATATGTTCATCACGGTGATGGGAGGAAACGCCGAAAGTGATGCGGCACGCCTTTTGCAGACAAAATTCCCCTATTGTGTGAAAATAAGCTATGAGCGGCAGGCGGTGCAGCGGACGCAGGAGCGTGAGTATTCCGAGATGGAGTTCGGAGAGCTTTTCAGCGGCTTTTATCGCCTTGCGATGGGCGAGGATATAGACGAGAAGCTTCTTGAAAAGGCACGGGAGCTGTTTGGCGAATCGGAAAAGGGGGATAGCCATGGTAGTTGAAAGGCTGACGCTTTCGGCTTTCGGACCGTATGCAGGCGTTGAAACAGTTGATTTTACCCCTTACATGGGCAAGGTGTTCCTTATCACGGGAGACACGGGTGCAGGCAAGACAACGATATTCGATGGTATCACCTTTGCGCTTTTCGGGGAGACCAGCGGCTCGGTGAGGGGGAAAAAGACCCTCAGGAGCCAGCACGCCGCTCCTGATGCGAAAAGCTATGCAGAGCTTGTGTTCACCGCCGGGGCAAGCACCTACACCGTTTACCGTGCGACCGAAAACAAGAAGAAGTCCGACCACAGGCTGTCGGACGACAAGGGTGGATACTGGGAGAATGACCGTGAGATAGCGGCCAAGATAACAGAGGTGACAGGCTTTGACTATGAGTCGTTCTGTCGTGTTTCTATGCTTGCACAGGGCGAATTTGACAAGTTTCTTCGCCTTAAATCAAGCGAGCGTGAGGTCACGCTGAGAAAGCTTTTTTCCACCGAAAAATACGAGCGCTTTACAGCGCTCCTGAAGCAGAGGAACGACCTTTGTGCAGCGCAGCTGAGCGAGCTTAAGCGTGACTTTGAAAAAGAGCTTGACGGTGAGGAGCTTCCCGAGGAGCAGCGTTCTATTGAGCTTGCTGACAGCGTGCTTGCCGCACTTGGGCAGAAAAGGCAGCAGATTTCTTCACAGGCAGAGGCTGCCGCACTGAAAATAAAGGAGCTTGATACAGCTATATCACGCCTTGCCGCAGAGACAGCGGAGGCGGAGAGCCTTAACAGAGATATAGACGACCGTGAAAGGGCAGCTAAGCAGCTTGAGACTCTCGCACTGCAAAAAGATGTGGTAGACAGGAAAAGAGCGCTGCTTGAAAGGCAGCGCCGTGCAGCAGAGGTGCGTCCGTTGTACGACCGCAGGACGGAGCTTTCTTCTGCTGTGACGGAGGCCTGCGCTTCACTTGAGGCGGCAGAAACAGACCTTGTTGAGGCAGAGGCGGAAAGAGGCTCCGCACTGCTGGAAAAGCAGCAGTGTGACTCCCTTAAGCCAGGTGCGGAGGAAATATCCCGCAAGCTCGCCATACTTGAATCTATGATACCGAAGTTTGAGCAGGCACAGGCGGCACACAATGAAGCAGACAAGCTGATCCCGGAGATAGAAAAAGCCAGAAAGCGGCAGCAGAGCTGTAATGCTGATATGGAGAAGAACAAGGCGCTTTCGGACGTGATTTCACAGCAGCTTTCAGATGCACAACGGACAGCGGCGCAGCTTTCGGCGGCGCAGGAGCGGCAGCTTTCGGCGCAGCGGTCGTCAGACGAGGTTGACAGCCTTGAAGCCTCAGTAACAGAGCTGGAGAAGGCGAAGACCTTGCTTGAAGCGGCTTGCGAAGCTCAGCACAGTGCTGTTGCAGAATGTGACATTGCAGAGCGTGAGTATCACAGCACGGCGGCGCTGTATCATCTTAATGCGGCAGCGGTGCTTGCGCAAAAGCTCTGTGAGGGGCAGGCGTGTCCTGTGTGCGGTTCACAACACCATCCCGCACCTGCCGAGTTCCCGGAAAACGCCCCCGACCAGAAGGCGCTTGAAGCGGCTGAAAAGCTGTGGAGAAAAAAGCAGAAGCAGCTTTCGACGGCAGATAAGCAGCTTGCAGGAGCAGAGGCAGCATATCAGGCGGCGCTGAGCAGGGCAGAGGATAAATATTCGACACTGTTAAGTGAAAAACTACCTGATACCGGCGTGCGAAGCCGTTTGACTGAGCTGAAGGCTGAAAAGCAGCGGCTTTTGTCAGAGGCAGCAGAGGAGCTTTCCCGTGTGAAGAGCGCCTGTGAGTCTGTGACAGCGCTTACACAAAAAGCTGAAGAGGCTGCACACAAACAAAAGCAGCTTTCGGAAGAAAACGACAAGCTTTCGCAGCTGATTGTGAGACTCAATACTGACTATTCGGCAAGGCTTGCGGTGGCACAGGAGAAGAAGGCTTCGCTCGGAGGAAGAACGCTTTCGGATACGGAAAATGAGATAAGCTCGCTTTCGAAGGAGCGCAGTGAGATGCTGCGCAGTATTGAAGCGGCGGAGCTAGGGCTTGCTCGTGCCGAAAAGGTCCTTGCGGCGGCACAGGCTGAAAAGATTTCGATGATGACAAGGCTTTCCAAAACGGAGCGGGAGCTTGAAGCGGCTGCGGCTGCTTTTGAAAAGTCGATGTCACAGCATGGATTTGAAGATGAAGCGGAGCTTCGTGCAAGCTTTTCGGACAGGGAGCATAGAGAAGCAATTTCGGATGAGATAAGCAGCTATGACGCTTCACTTGCGGCAGCGGAGGCTACGCTTTCGGCACTCTCGGACAAGCTGCCTGAGGGTGCGCAAAAAAAGGATACCGCAATGCTTCATGAGCAGAGCGAAGCGCTGGACAAGGAGCGCAGTGTGTATCGCACTCAGGAGAGCACGGCGCTTGCAGAGTGCAGGCGTATCTCGGATAAGCTTTTGCGGCTGGGCAAGCTTATTGCTGACAGTGCAGATAAGGCGAAGCTCGCAGCGGATATGGCAAAGCTATACCGTGCGGTATCGGGACAGGGAGCTGAAAAGATAAGCCTGGAGCGCTATATCCAGGGTCAGCTTTTCGACCGTGTATTGGACAGAGCCAACGACAGGCTGTATGTCATGAGCGATGGCAGATATCGCTTTGACAGGCGTATCCTCAACGATAACGGCCGCTCCACAGCGGGACTTGATATAAACATCATCGACAATAACGCAGGTGCAAACGGAGTCCGTGATGTTTCCACGCTATCAGGCGGTGAGAGGTTCCTTGCGTCCTTTGCGCTGGCGATAGGACTTTCGGATTTTGCACTGGAGCAGGGCGGCGCACGCCGTTCGGATGTGCTGTTCATTGATGAGGGCTTCAGTGCGCTTGACGAGAACACCTTTGAGCTTGCGCTGGAGGTGATAAACAAGATCTCATCGCAGAACAGAATGGTTGGAATAGTATCCCATGTAAAGGAGATACAGAACCGATTCCCCGACCGCAGGATATATATCAGCAAAGGAAGACAGGGAAGCAGTATCGGAATTTTATGAGCGGAATCAGATCATTCTTACTGAATTAACAAACTTTTGGAGGACTTTATTTTGCTTAGACTTGCAAGATATCTTAAGCACTTTAAGCTGCACGTTTCCCTCGGACCTGCGTGCAAGCTTATCGAGGCGATATTTGAGCTTATCGTACCGCTTGTTATGGCGGATATAATCGATAACGGCATAGCCACGGGCGATGAAAATATCATCTGGCAGGGTGGATTAAAACTCATCATCTTTGCCGTGTGCGGACTTTCGTTCACACTGGTGTGCCAGTATCTGGCTTCCGTTGCTTCGCAGGGAGTGGGAACACTGCTGCGCCGTGACCTTTATGCGCACATCAATACACTCTCATACAGGGAGATAGACAGGCTTGGTACCCCTGCGCTGGTCACACGTATCGCAAACGATGTAAATCAGGTGCAGACCGCCGTTGCGATGCTGATACGACTTGTTATCAGAGCACCGTTCCTTGTTATCGGCGCAACCGTGATGGCTATGACCATCGACCTTAAGCTTTCGCTGATATTCTTCGGCTGTATGATAGCCATTGTTGCGATAATGTATCCCATCATGGTGATAACCGTAAAGCTCTTCAAGCGTCAGCAGAAGAGCCTTGACGGCATCTCACGCATAACCCGTGAGAACCTTTCGGGCGTGAGGGTGGTACGTGCCTTTTCACGGCAGGAGTACGAAAAGCAGCGCTTTGAGGAGACAGCTGAGGAGTACCGCAAGTTTGCTCTTAAGGCAGGCAGGATAAACGCACTTTTAAATCCTGCTATCTTTGTTGTGGTGAACGTGGCATATCTCCTTATCGTATACTTTGGCGGAAGCATGGTCTCTGTTGACGGACTTACACAGGGACAGGTCATAGCCCTTGTAAACTACATGACGCAGATATCTCTTGCACTTGTGGTGGTTGCAAATCTGGTGACTATCTTCACAAAGGCAGCGGCTTCCTCGCAGCGTATCAACGAGGTGTTCGATACTAAACCGAGCGTTGTGGGTGCCGACTCCATTCCCGAAACTGATGAAAATGCTCCTGCGGTGGAGTTCAGGGATGTAAGCTTCTCCTATCTTGACGGCGAGGATGCTGAAAAGTCACTCGAAAATGTGACATTCTCGCTCGGCAAGGGCGAGGTACTTGGAATAATTGGCGGCACAGGCTCAGGTAAATCCACGCTTGTCAATCTGCTTGCACGTTTCTATGACGCCACACAGGGCAGTGTACTGATAAACGGCGCAGATGTGAAGAGCTTCCCCGATAAGGAGCTTCGCCGTATCATCGGCATAGTACCGCAGAAGACCGAGCTTCTCAGCGGCACTATACGTGAGAACATGACTATGGGCAGGGCAGATATCACTGACGAGCGGATATATGCCGCACTTGAGACCGCACAGGCAAAGGAGTTCACCGATAACCTTGAGGACGGACTTGATGCACGTATCCTTCAGGGAGGCAAGAACTTCTCGGGTGGTCAGAAGCAGAGGCTTGCAATAGCCCGTGCGATCGCACAATCGCCTGAGATACTTATACTTGACGACAGCTCCAGCGCACTTGACTATGCTACCGACGCAGCGCTCAGAAAGGCACTCAGGAAGCTTTCCATGACCTGCGTCATAGTATCGCAGCGTGCAAACAGCATACGCCATGCGGATAAGATAATCGTGCTTGACGATGGTATGGTAGAGGGGATAGGCACCCATGCGCAGCTTCTCAGGGAGTGCGAGGTGTATCGTGAGATCTGTCTTACACAGTATACCGAGCAGGAGCTGCTTGAACAGGAAAAGGAGGGGTAAACAGTGGCGAAAAAAGCAAAAAAAGGTGCGCTGCTGCGTATCCTTAAATATGTTAAGCCGCAGATGTGGCTTGTAGTCATCGCACTTATCTGTGCGGCGGCAAGCGTGCTGCTGTCGCTGTATACAACGGTGCTTATCGGCGATGCAGTAGACTGTATCACTGATAGCGGTGCGGATTTTGTGGCGATGACGCCTATCCTTATACAGATTGCGGTAATAATCCCGCTTGTCATGATATTCCAGTGGCTGATGTATTTCTGCACCAATGCTATCACTCATAAGACGGTAAAGATGCTGCGTACCGACGCATTCGCACAGGTGCAGAAGATACCGCTGTCTTACATCGACGTGAATGCCCACGGCGACATCATCAGTCGTGTCGTGAATGATGTTGACGCTGTGTCTGACGGACTTCTTCAGGGCTTTCAACAGCTCTTTACAGGTATAGTTACGATAGTCGGTACGCTGTGCTTCATGCTTTCGCTGAATATAGAGATCACGCTTGTGGTGGTGCTGATAACTCCGTTATCCTTTGCGGTTGCTGCTGTGATATCAAAGCTGTGCTTCAACAAATTCCGTGAGCAGTCACAGCTCAAAGGCGAGCTTACAGGCTATATCGACGAGCATATCGGCGGTCAGAAGCTTGTAAAGGCATTCGGCTATGAGGACAGCGCCCAGGAGCAGTTTGACGATATAAACGAGCGCCTTAATGTCTGCGGCAGACGTGCACAGTTCTATTCTGCGCTTACAAATCCCTGTACAAGATTTGTGAACTCGCTTGTGTATGCGGGCGTTGGAGTTTTCGGCGCACTTAGGGTAGTATCCTCGGGCGGAGCATTCACTGTCGGCGCATTGTCCTGCTTTTTGCAGTATGCAAACCAGTACACAAAGCCGTTCAATGAGATATCGGGCGTTGTGACGGAGCTTCAGAATGCTATCGCTTCGGCAGGACGGATATTCGAGCTTATCGACGAAAAGGCGGAGTCGGACGACTCGGACAACTATGTGCTCACCTCCTGTGACGGAAAGGTGGAGCTTCATGACGTTTCGTTCTCTTATATTCCCGAAAAGCCGCTTATCGAAAACCTCAACCTGCTTGTGGAGAGCGGACAGCACATCGCTATCGTAGGTCCCACAGGCTGCGGAAAGACAACGCTCATAAATCTGCTTATGCGCTTTTATGACGTAGTCGGCGGTGAGATAAAAGTGAGCGGACACCCTATAAAGTCGCTCACACGAAACAGCCTGCGCAGTAATTTCGGTATAGTTTTGCAGGAGACATGGCTGTTCAAGGGTACAGTACGTGAGAACATTGCCTATGGCAGACCCGATGCACCGCTTGAGGATGTCATCGAGGCGGCAAAGGCGGCGCACGCTCACAGCTTTATCAGAAGATTGCCTCAGGGATATGATACGGTGATCTCAGACGGCGGCGATCTTTCGCAGGGTCAGAAGCAGCTTCTGAGTATCGCAAGGGTAATGCTTACGCTGCCTCCCATGCTGATACTGGACGAGGCTACATCGAGTATCGATACCCGTACCGAAATGCGTATCCAGAGCGCTTTTGACAGGATGATGAAGGGCAGGACGAGCTTTGTTGTAGCGCACCGCCTTTCCACTATACGTGAGGCTGACTGCATACTTGTCATGAAGTCGGGTCACATTGTGGAGCAGGGCAATCACACAGAGCTTATGGCAAAGGGCGGCTTCTATTCGCAGCTGATAAACAGCCGTCAGGAAAACGCCTGACGGACGGACAAGGAGAAAATGATGGACGAAAAGGAAAAGAATATCCCTGCACAGACCGAGGACAAGCCTGAAACCTGGGAGCACACCTGGGTGGATGACATGAAGCAGGAGCTTGAGGATTACATCGAGGAGCAGGGGATCTATATCAGGCAATAAATGATTTGACGGGATGTGGAAATTGAGTTTTCACATCCCGTCCTTTTATACAAAACAAAAACCCCGTACCGAAGTACGGGGTTTTAAAGCAGTAATTAAAATTACTTGAGCTCGATTGTTGCGCCAACTGCCTCGAGCTTAGCCTTGAGCTCCTCAGCCTCAGCCTTGGAAGCGCCTTCCTTGAGAGCCTTGGGAGCAGACTCAACCAGCTCCTTAGCCTCCTTAAGACCAAGTGCGCAGATATCCTTAACAGCCTTGATAACGTCCATCTTCTTCTCACCGAAGGAAGCGAGGATTACGTCAAACTCAGTCTTCTCCTCAGCAGCTGCAGCAGCACCAGCGCCAGCAGCGGGAGCAGCTGCAACAGCAGCTGCGGATACGCCGAACTCTTCCTCAAGAGCCTTTACCAGTTCGTTAAGCTCCAGTACGGACAGAGCCTTAACTTCTTCAATCATAGCTAAAATCTTCTCAGAAGCCATTTTAAATTTCCTCCTAAATATGTTTGTTAATGTTATTCTGCGTTAAGCCGCAGTAGTAAGTTTTCCCTGCGCTCTATGCCGCAAGGGTGTTTGTCCGAAGATTAAGCGGACTGCTCTTCGTTCTTCTTTGCGATCTCGTTGATAGCGATAGCAACACGCTGAATGGGAGACTGCAGCATGAACACGAGCTGGGACAGCAGTGTTTCCTTGGAAGGAAGCTTTGCGTACTTTTCAACCTCTTCCTTAGAGATAACCTGACCGTCAACAAAGCCGAGCTTGATAGCGAACTTGCCATCGGAAGCCTCAGCCTTCTTGTTCAGAAGCTTGGGAGCAACGATGATATCTTCTGTGTGAAGTGCGATCGCTGTTGTGCCGGAAAGAGCGGGCTCAAGTCCGTTGATACCTGCGATCTCAGCTGCACGCTTCAGAAGTGTGTTCTTAACTACGAAGTAGTCAACACCTGCTTCACGAAGTTCCTTACGGAGCTTGGTGTCGTCCTCTACGGAGATACCCTTGTAATCAACGAGTACACCGCCAGCGGCACCCTTCAGCTTTTCAGCCAGATCAGCAACGTAAGCCTGCTTCTGTTCAAGTATGCTTTTACTAGGCATTAAATTCACTCCTTTTTCTAAATTTACGCTGTTTCAAAGCACGGAAAATAAAAAATCCCTCTCTGAACAAAGACAGAAAGGAACGCAGAAATCTGATTTCAATTCCCATTCCTCGGCAGGCGGACTAACCATTATAGCCTTGCGGCAACCTGCTGTCTTTAGAACAGCATAAACAGTATAACACATCGAAAACGATTTGTCAAGTGTTTTTTGAAAATTATTCGACTTTTTTGCAAAAGTTATGCCGAGACATAAGCCTCGGCATTGGGGTCATGCTACCGGATCAAACACGGATGTCAAGCAATGTGCCTCTTCCGTCGGGGGAGGGCATATTGTTCATCATCTCAACGATGCCTTCCATCGAAGCCTCGGAAGCTTCCATGGTCTTTTTCATCATGCTGATAGAAACGGAATTCTGCAGATTGGACATCGCCATACCTGTTGCCATAGCTGCAATTGATTGTTCCATATAAACGCCTCCTTGCATTTTATTAGTTTAAGTGTAACATATTTTTCCGTTTTTGTCAAGGCGATTTTTATGCGATGACGTTAGAGAAGCAATTATAAGCCTGTCGTTCATTTTGGACAATGAAGCTTAAATAACTTGTTCGTCAATCTTTCTTCTTTCGTTTAATATCTGTTGCGGCATTACTAATTTGTGTTGCAAATAATATGTTTATGTGATATAATTTAAAAGCGGCTTTGCATTTTAATGTGACGTCTTCTGATCTATGCCTGAATTCAAAGCAGCAGGCATTTATAAATTTTACCTATACTCTGACAGAAAGGAAATAACTTATGAGCAGATCAAAAGAGAAAAGAATAAAGAAGTTCAGGAAAAAGCACATCTGGCCTTCGATAGTGGGACTGATCTTGATCCTTCTTATATTCATTCTGGTTATGGTATTGGCGTTTGATTTGGCTGTTGCCGATATCTTGCAGAGAAAATGGATGGACAGCAGCAGTAAATCTGTTACAGTTTCGGATCTTTTTGAAGATTATAATGCAGGTACGAAGGACGAGATCGAACAGAAGGTGCTGACTTATATCGAAGCGCTGGAGGTAGTCGACGCTGTATCGGTAGTTGATGCGGACAGAAAGCCGGTCTGGTCCAGCAGCGGCGAGTATCCCGTGATGGATGAGTTAATAAAATGGGACATCATGCCTCAGCTATCCGAGAAAGAGATCGGGATCATTATTGCTGATGAAGGCGGACAGATATTTACCGTTGATAACGGCGAGATCGGTATCAACGAAGATGTCATAATAGAGTTCCTGATGGCATCGGGTGTTGAAGAAGATATCGAATATATGGGCTATGATGATATGCCCACAGCAAGGATGAAGCTATGGCTCGTCATTCCCGTAAACGGTCTGGAGGTCCTGGTCCTCAATAATGTCCCTGTATATTATACCGATCTGCTGATGATGGGTGTTTGTATAATACTTTGTTCGATACTGATCGCTGTTTTTGTAATTTATTATGTGATCTCTATGATAAGCATGTTCCGTAGTATGCATAAGACCACAAAGATCATCTACACCGATATGGTCACAGGCGGAGATAACTGGCTGATGTTTATCAAAAAGGGAACAAGTCTGCTGAAGAAGAATAAAAAAGCCAGGTGTAACTACGCCGTGCTTCATCTGAAGATGCGCAAATACCGCAGCTTTTGTACCTGCTTCGGCGTCAATAAGGGCCAGGAACTGATCGAGAAGTTTTATGCCACACTGAAGAATGAGATACAGCGCAACGAAGTGACAGCGCATCATGAGAATGCAGCATTCGGACTTTTGCTGGAATATACAGATGCGGCACAGCTTGAAGAGCGTATCCGTAAAATAGAGAGTATGCTGAGCGAAGCCTTACCGGGAATTAAAACGTATTTCGGTGTAGGCGTATATCTGATCGGGCAGGGCGAGAATGATATTGAGCAGCTTTACAATAACGCCATGATCGCCTGCGAGATGTTGGGCGAAGAATCAGAGAACAAGATCGCTTATTTTGATGTTGAGATGAATAACCGTAAGCTGTGGGAGCGCAAGGTGGAGGATGATATGGACCGTGCGCTGGCAAACAGGGAGTTCCAGGTATACCTGCAGCCTAAGATCAGCACATCGGAAGAGGTGCTGGGCGGTGCGGAAGCGCTGGTCCGCTGGATACATCCCACAGAGGGCTTTATTCCGCCCAATCGTTTTATCCCCATCTTCGAGAAGAACGGCTTCATATTAAAGCTGGATGACTATATGCTGGAGGAGATCGCTAAAGTACAGGCGGAGTGGCTTGCGCAGGGACGTAAGCTGGTTCCTATATCGGTAAATGTATCCAGAGCGCATTTCACCAGAGAAGATCTGGCAGAGCACATCTGTGCCATTGTAGATAAATATAATGTGCCGCATGATGTTATCGAGCTGGAGCTTACGGAAAGTGCTTTCTTTGACGATAAAAAGGTGCTCCTTAATACGGTACAGAAGCTGCGTGCGTCAGGTTTCCGTGTATCGATGGACGACTTCGGTGCGGGATATTCGTCGCTGAATTCCCTGAAGGAGCTGCAGATCGATGTGTTGAAGATCGATGCGGATTTCTTCCGTGGTGCGGATGTGGAAGAGAGAGGTCTGCTGATCGTGTCCGAGGTCATCGACCTTGCAAAGAAGCTTAACATGAAGATCGTTGCGGAGGGCATCGAGAGCAAGGATCAGGTAGAGTTCCTGACAGCGCAGGAATGTGATCTTATCCAGGGATATTTTTACGCAAAGCCGATGCCCGTGGCAGAGTTTGCGGAGAAATACAGCGAATAATTTTTGACTGCGTTTTACCGAAAAAACTGTATAAAAAAGAACCTGTTCATTTAAAATGAACAGGTTTCTCTTTTTGAAAAGGTACTTAGAATAATCCTTTTAAAATAAATATAACATACAGTATGAATACACAAATATAAATTACGATGAATAAAAGAGGGATGTTCTTTTCGTTGTTGGTAAATGAGACATATTTCCTTTTGTTGAGCTTATCGGAAAGCGCAGCCCATTCTGCGTCATACAGGGAAGCGGGAAGCTGTTTTTCTATACAGCTTATGATCTTCATTTTGCTGCTGTTAAGATCGCCGTATGATATAAGTGTCTTTATCCAGGAAACCGAAAGGATTATGCCTACCATTGTGAGGATGACGCTTGTTGACAGCTTGTATAACGGTTCCATTTCCAGTGCGGAAATGAAGCTGAAGATAGCAACCAATGCGGAATTGACAGAAATATAAAAGCTGTTGACATTCTGTCTTCTTGAGACAAGGTCTTCCGAGGTCTGAAGAAAGGCCTTGTACTGTTCAAGCAGAACAGAAGAATTGATCTTATCTATATCCTGATTGAATATTTTATAATCGCCTTTTTCGTGATCGCTGATAAGCTTTGCGATCATATCAAAAGTAACTTCCTTGTCATAGGAGACCGGTAAGCCTGAATAAGCGTCACGCACGATCAACGACGGATGAGATCTGAAGCTTTCATCAAGCTTGACCGTGTATATTGGCTTGCCGTATTTCATTGCGGTGTGTATCTCCCATTCTATGTTGGGACTTGCGTGGGAGTTCTCGCCGACAAAAAATATGGCTATCTGACATTTTTTGATCTTTTGGGCAGCTTCATGCTTCCAGAAGACATTACCGTTTCGCAGTACAAGGGGATTTAAGCTATAAGACAGTTTTTTGAGTTCGCCGATGTGTTTTTCTACAACTTCTGTGTCTGCGCCGGAATGAATAACAAATATATTCATAACCATACTCCTTACTGAAGACATAACCGAAAGAACATCATTGCATCCGGCTTTATGCTATCCAACAGTATTATTTTTAAATAGATCGTTTATTAACATAAAAATTCCGCTGAACCTCATTCTGATAAGATCCAGCGGAACGTTGGTCGGAGTGACAGGGCTCGAACCTGCGGCATCGAAGTCCCAAACTTCGCGCGCTACCAACTGCGCCACACCCCGTTAGCTATAATATTATACTATAAATATCTGTTTTTGTCAACCCGTAGAGGTGTAAAATTTTAAGATGCAAATTTTAACAAATAATCACAGGATCAGATATTGACATTTGTGCGTTTTTGCTGTAAAATAATATTGACCTTGTAATTTTGAAAGGAGAAATATTATGGGTTTAATTAAAGCAGCTATAAACGCAGTTACAGGTAATCTTGCGGATCAGTATAAGGAATATATCTACTGTGATTCCATGTCCTCGGACGTTCTCGCAGTAAGAGGACACAAGCGTGTCGGCAGCAAGGGCACTAACAAGGGCTCTGACAATATCATCACAGACGGCTCTGCCATTGCGGTAAACGAGGGTCAGTGTGCCCTCATCGTTGTAAACGGTAAGGTAAACGAGGTAGCAGCTGAGGCAGGCGTGTTCGAGTTCAAGTCCGATCTCGCTCCCTCCATCTTCGAGGGCGAGCTTGGCGACTCTATCATGAACACCATCAAGGATATCGGCGCACGTATCACTTATGGAGGCGAGGCAGGCCTTGATGTCAGAGTTTACTACATCAATATCAAGGAGATCATGGACAACCGTTTCGGTACGGTAAATCCCATTCCTTTCCGTGTTGTTGACAACAATATCGGTCTTGATGTAGATGTACAGCTGCGCTGCAACGGTACCTATTCCTACCGTATAACAAACCCTGTACTGTTCTATACAAACGTATGCGGCAATGTTACAGATGTTTACTCACGCTCTACAATGGATTCCATGCTCAAGGCAGAGGTGCTGATGGCACTGCAGCCTGCTCTCGGTAAGATCTCCGACAAGGGCGTGCGTCCCAGCGGTATCTCCAACTACGCTATGGAGATCTGCGACGCACTCAACGAGATCCTGTGCAAGAAGTGGGGCGATCTGCGTGGTATGCACATGGAGTCCTTCAATATCAATCCTCCCACCCTCACCAAGGAAGATCAGGCTATGATCACCGATCTTCAGCGCAAGGCGGTTTATCGCAACGCTGACATGGGCATGGCCCACCTCGTTGAGTCCCAGGGCGATGCTATGAAGATCGCAGCAGGCAACCAGGGCGGCGCTATGATGGGCTTTATGGGCATGAACATGGCTCAGCAGGCAGGCGGTTTCAATGCGCAGAATATGTTCCAGATGCAGCAGCAACAGCAGGCTATGGCTCAGCAGCAGGCACAGCAGCAGGCTGCTCCAGCTCCCGCAGCTCCTGCGGCAGCTACATGGAAGTGCAGCTGCGGCGCTGAAAATACCAGCAAGTTCTGTCAGCAGTGTGGTTCTCCCAAGCCTGCGGATACAGGTTTCTGGGGATGCGACTGCGGCGCCCAGAATAAGGGTAAGTTCTGCACGGAGTGCGGCAAGCCCAAGCCTGCAGGTGCACCTCTCTACAAGTGCGACAAGTGCGGCTGGGAGCCTGCGGATCCCAAGAATCCTCCCAAGTTCTGTCCCGAGTGCGGCGACAGCTTCGACGCCAACGATATCGTATAATAACGCTGATTCGTGATATTTAAGAAATAAGAACAGCCGCTTCTGTTGCATCGGAAGCGGCTGTTAGTTTGAGGTGAAACATGAAAGCTTTTTTATATTGTCTGTGGCAGTGCACATGGGGGATATTACAGACCTTGTTAGGGGCATTTGTTTTCTTATGCCATATTTCTGACAAGCACTATTTATATCACGGAGCTGTGGTGACAGAGTGGAAGGACAAGTCGAGCGTATCGCTTGGTTTGTTCGTTTTTGTCACCGAAGAGCCGTACTTTTACGAAAAACTGAAGGATGAATACACTATGCAGGAGCTTTCCGACAGGCTGTTGGTGCACGAATACGGGCATACCATCCAGTCGCTGCTGCTTGGTCCGCTTTATCTTATTGTCATAGGCATTCCGTCCACCCTGTGGGGATTTCTGCCTGTATGCGGCAAAAAGAGGAGAGAGGGGCAGCTATCCTATTTTTCGTTTTTCACTGAAAAATGGGCAAATGATCTTGGCGAAGCTGTCACTCGCAGAAAGTCGATGGAGCAATTGATAATAGACTGATAGTAGTCTTATGTTAAAATGTTGAAACAAAAAGCTGCTTTTGATATCGTTATCAGAAGCAGCTTTATTATATTGTTTAAAGTGCGTGCTTTAGTGTTTCTTTTTCCTGAAGACCAGCAGCTTGCTCAGCACATAGTTAAGTACAAGCACTATGATGTTTGAAAACACCTTTGCGCAGAACTCATACAGACCGTTCTGTATACCTGTGAGGTCTACCAGCAGGAACATTATCACAAGATCGACGATCAGCGTGAATACTCTGGAAAGGTAGAACATCGCACATTCACGCAGCACGCCTGCACGTTTAGCCTCGCTTTGAAATACAAACAGCCTGTTTGTGACGAATGCAAACGTAACCGAGGCTATCCAGGAAAGTATGACAGGCAGTGCGGTGCTGCTTTCAGCGCCGAAAACTGCGGTTATGTTGTATATCCATGAAAGCCACTGAGGTACGCTGTTTTCATCGGGGAATATCCACCTGAACAGATAGTATGTGACAAACGAGATCATCGTGGTACATACGCCGAAGAAGATATACGTGATTATTTCACGGTGCTTTGAAAAGAATTGCTTTCTGCCCTCGGCGGTCTTAAGCGAGTGAAGCGCCTCCCCGATATCTATTCCTTTAACAGTAATTGAAATTCGCCTCCTGTCAGACACTGCACATCTTTACAAGGGTGTAGCTATCAATGTCCCCGACACTGGCAGTTTCAAGAAAATGTATCATGATCTTTGCACAGGAAACCTCGTCCATTGTTTTTTCCACAAGCCTTGTACCGTTTTCCGTTTCTATTCCGACCTGAACGCTTATTGAACCGTCAGGGATGCGTGCTGCCTGGACGAAATAAACTCCGTCGTACAGCGGTTTTTCCAACGAAAGGGTAAGAAACTGCTCGTTGTTTTCAAACGCCTCATCCAGCATATACATTGCAGCGTTAAGCTCAGCAGGAATGCGGCGATCCTGATTTTCTGCCATTATACCGAACTTGTTGCCGATAACGGGCGCATTCTTGCTCTCGGCCGTTATTGTCACAGGTTTATCCTTCCTGCGAAAGATCTTATCAAAAAATCCCATTACATCCTTACCTCAGTGTTGAATGTTGCGCAAATGCTGTCGGAAGCAGCTCCTGCAAGATTTATATCACTTTCTTGTCACCTTGAACAGCCTTGCACCGTGAGGCTTGACAGCCGCTGTTACGGTTGCTGTGGTCATGCCGCACACCTTGCCGCTCCATACATCGGAAACGGTAAAGTCCGATGTGAAAGGCATTTCGGCGGTGATGTCGCACTCTGCTTCGCCTGCGTTGAACAGTGCGATATAGAAGCTCTTGCCGTCGTTGTGAGAGGTTATCCAGGCGATCTGCTCGTTTCCGTCCACTGTTTTTCTGAAAAGGGGATGTGCGGAATGGGTGTTGTTCAGTATCTCGATAAGCTCGGAGTTTGTCAGCAGGCTCATGGTGAAGTCGTCGAACTTTGTCATCTCGCCGCCGATGATGAGGGGAGAGCGCATTACGCTCCACAGTGTCATCATGGTTATCTGCTCGTCCTCTGTGAACTTGGTGCGGATATTTGCATCATAGTCCTGAAGTATCGCACCGATGGGGAGCATATCGCAGTCGGGCCAGTGTCCTGCGCCTGCGTGGATACACCACTTTTCTGCACGGTCAAACATATTGTAGAGAAGCTCCCACTTGTCCCAGAAATCGTCTGTGATGCGCCACATATTAGCGAGATCCTTGTAAAGCTCTGCTTTTTCAAGAAGAGCAGGGCCGGGGGAAAGGCTGAGTACCATATCTCTGCCGCAGGAGCGGATGGATTCGCTTACTGTAACAAGCTCCTTTTCCTCGTGGGGAAGCTCACGGCAGATGTCGTCTATCTTGATGAAGTCAACACCCCAGGAAGCGTAAAGCTCGAACAGGCTGTCGTAGTATTCTCTGCCGCCCTCCTTTTCGGTGTCTACGCCGTACATATCGGTGTTCCAGGCGCAGATCGAGGAGGTCTTTGCGATCTGTCTTGCGGTCTTGTCGGTACCCTTGATGGGAGTGTTGCGGTGTACCGCCTGACGGGGGATGCCACGCATGATATGTATGCCGAACTTAAGACCGAGGGAGTGTACATACTCTGCGAGAGGAGCAAAGCCCTTTCCGCCTGCGGAAGAGGGGAAGCGGTTCTCGGCAGGGATAAGACGGGAATACTCGTCCATGCAAAGCTCGGTAAAGGGGTGGTATTCGTGATTCGTAGCGGTAGGCTGGCTCCACTGGATGTCTACAACGATGTATTCCCAGCCGTACTGCTTAAGGTGCTTAGCCATGAAGTCGGCGTTTGCACGTACTGTTGTTTCGGTCACTGCGGGGCCGTAGCAGTCCCAGCTGTTCCAGCCCATAGGCGGTGTTTTTGCGATCATGTTTTTTCTCCTTTTGTTGTTGATATTATTGATTTTGATTTTTTCGTGAAATAGTATTAGTCCTTATGCGTAGTTATTATCAGTGTTTCTAAAATATCATAAAAGCATCCTGCAGAATTGCATATCGGAATGATGAAAAACAATAATTCTATTTGTGTACAAAACAAGAAGATGACATCAGGCAGTAAAGTCAGAAAAACAAATGGTGCAAGATAAAAAATCACCATCTGCCATTTCTTGAATTCCCCCTGCGCTGTTGTGCCAAGAGTAGGTAGCCCTATCGGGCTTTTTATTATTCTGATCTTTACGCTGCCCTTGCAAAACATCTTCATAAATACGAAGTGCAGTAATTCGTGTACGGGAAGAGTAAGACACACGGCTATTATCAAAGAAAGTATTCTCTGCCATACCTCATAACCGGGATTGATTTTTGGACTCAATAAAACGAAATGTATCACGCAGGACAGCAATATCCATATTACACTGGCAAACGGGTTTGTTTGTATTTTTTTCAACATAAGATGTCCTTTTAAAATTAGCTTAGTGTATCATTACAATTCTATCATATTCCGCAGAATATTTCAACACCTTTTCTGACAGAAATCGGTTGCATGGCGGTGTATTTTGTGCTATACTTTTTCTGGGTGGTGATTTTCCGTGACAACAGGCGAGAAGATACGAAAACGTCGTCTTAAGAACGTCTTGACATTAGAACAGCTCGGAGAGCTTATGGAGCTGTCTCCGCTCACTATCGACAGGTGGGAGGCAGGGCTTGAGCATCCCGATGAAACGCAGCTGAGAAAGCTGTGCGAGATATTAGGGTGCGACTATGAAAGGCTGCTGCCTTACGAGGAGAATATAAAGCCGCTGCCTAAAGGCTTCAGCCGTGAGAGCAAGGTGAAGCTCGGCGCACTTCCGCTGTGGCACATCTGCTTTGACCCTCTCGACTATGCCGAGGCTGTATTCGCCATAGGCTTCAGGGCGAGGGGCATCGTTGCGATCGGTCTGATGTCAGTGGGGTTCATATCGGTGGGAGTTTTGTCGGCGGGACTGCTTGCGTTGTGCTTTGCAGGCGTAGGAATATGGTCGTGGGGATATTTTCATATCAACGTGCTTCAGAGCCTTATGCCGTGGATAGAAACGGTGTGGGGGTATCTCTCGTTGCTGTTTGATAACTATTAAACCGCATGGTTAAGCCAATGCAACCCAAAGCTTACATAAAGAAATGCAAAATTGGTGGAGCTTTTCTGACGTAAATGTTATGATGTACTCACCAAATACAAGGAGGAACCTATCATGACACTTGGCGAAAAACTGTCAATGTACAGAAAGCAGAATAACTATACACAGGAGCAGCTTGCGGAGCTTCTGGGGGTATCCCGGCAGGCTGTCAGCAAGTGGGAGAGCGACCTTGCCTATCCCGAGACGGACAAGCTGATAAAGCTGAGCGATATGTACGGCTGTTCACTTGACTACCTTATAAAGGATAAGCAGGCAGCCGAGCCTGTCGCTCCGTCGGGTGCGCTGCGTCTGTCCGATCTGTATTACGAGCGTAAGAGCGAGCGTATGGTACACGGCGTTCCGCTGTGGCATATCAATATAGGCCTCGGAAGAAGCGCAAAGGGCATCTTTGCATTGGGACTGGCGGCACGTGGAGTGTTCGCCTGCGGATTGTTTTCGTTGGGAGTGTTCTCCTGCGGCGTGCTTAGTCTTGGTGTGCTTGCTTTCGGATCGCTTGCGGCAGGACTTATCGCACTGGGAGCGCTGGCACTTGGCATCATAGCTGTCGGAGGTGCGGCAGTCGGCGTGCTTGCGATAGGCGGTGCTGCTATAGGTCTTGTTTCGGCGGGAGGTGCGGCGGTAGCGCATTATCTTGCGGTAGGCGACAGCGCACGGGCGCAGATAGCCATAGGATACACCGAGGCTTACGGGGAGTTCAGTTATTCGGGTGAACGTATAACTACTTTTTATTCACATATCCTGCAAAACATCGACACTTTTGTGCCGTCATGGCTTAAATGGGCGGCTGAGATAGCCAAGGCGTTCTTCTGATACAGAGAGGTGTACATGGACAGAATAAAAAGGACGGCACTCTTACACCTGTTGATATGTATAGTGGGGGTATGGGCGAGCCTATTCGGTGTGATATGCTTTCAGAAGTATCTGCTGATGGCGCTTCCGCTTGGCATAAGAATGGTAGTCATGATCTTTATATATTGGCTTATCATGGCTGTGCCTGTAATATTTGTGTTTATTTCGCACGTTAAGCCTGCGGAACTTGGATTTACAAAGGATAATCTCCCTGCACAGATACTCGTTGGTATCGGAGTGGGAGTGACGATGTCACTTACGCTTACGCTGGTTCCGACTTTGCTTGGCTTCGGCGACTGGGTGAGTTCCGGCAAAAATTACACGGAGTGGTGGCAGTTTGCTTACGAATTCATATACTGTATCGGGGCGGTCGGGGTCACTGAGGAGTTTATATTCCGTGGTTACTTCGTACATAAGCTGAGGCAGATAAAGGACAGCAGTCTGTTTGCGGGGATAGTATCATCGGTGATGTTCGGATTGTTTCACATCTTCGGCGGAAATGCAGTGCAGGTGATCTTCACATCCGTTATCGGCGGGATATTGTATGTGTGCCGTGAAAAGGTGAAGCACTGCACGTTGCTGTCGCTTATAATAGCCCATGGGGTCTATGATGCGCTGATATGCGTGTGGAGCTTTGTGTTTTAGTTTCATTATGCAAAAATATCCGAAATAAATTAAAATATTTTGAAAAAACTATTTACAAATCGTTTTTTTTATGATATAATACCTGTGTTATGCAAAAATGCATAGCCATACCGTTTTCATGGAGTGCGGAGCAACACCTTTCCCACTGCTATGATCACGGAATAAATTTTTATGAGGTGTTATTATGTTAAGAAAAGAAGAGAAAACCGCAGTTATCGAGGCTAACCGTCTGTCTGCAAACGACACAGGTTCCCCCGAGGTACAGATCGCTATCCTCACCAAGAGAATCAACGACCTGACAGAGCACATCAAGGTTCACCAGAAGGATCACCACTCCAGACGTGGTCTCCTTAAGATGGTAGGTCGCAGAAGAAACCTTCTGAACTACCTCCAGAAGAAGGACATCGAGCGTTACAGAGCTATCATCGCTAAGCTCGGCATCCGTAAGTAATCTTAAGTGCATTAAATGGGCAGCACTGGGCTTTATCAGTACAGTTCTGCCCCTTTTGCTATTTCTGAAACAAGGGTACAGGTGTTAGCATTAAACTGAGCGGCGGAGGTTTCCGCAGTTGAGTTTATTGCTAAACTGTGCCTTTGAGGATATCAATTACGAAAGGAAATAAAAGAAATGTTTGAAAATCACAAGATATTCAAGACCATGTTCGCAGGCAGAGAGCTCACCGTTGAGACAGGTAAGGTCTGCGGACTTGCAAACGGCTCCTGCTGGGTAAAGTATGGCGAGACCGTAGTTATGGTAAACGTAACAGCTTCTGCAAAGCCCCGTGAGGGCGTAGATTTCTTCCCCTTGGCAGTTGACTACGAGGAGAGACTCTACTCCGTTGGTAAGATCCCCGGCGGCTTCCTCAAGAGAGAGGGCCGTCCCTCCGAGAAGGCTATCCTTACTTCCCGTGTAGTAGACCGTCCTATGCGTCCTCTGTTCCCCAAGGATATGAGAAATGACGTTGCTATCACAATGACAGTTCTTGCTGTTGATCCCGACGCTTCCCCCGAGATCCTCGGTATGATCGGCGCATCCATCGCAGTATCTATCTCTGATATTCCCTGGAACGGTCCTATCGGCGGCGTTTCCGTTGGCCTTGTTGACGGCGAGATCGTTATGATGCCCACACTGGAGCAGCGTGCCAAGACAGACCTCACACTGACAGTTGCTTCTTCCGAGCATAAGGTAGTTATGATCGAGGCAGGCGCTAACGAGGTTCCCGATGAGAAGATGATCGAGGCTATCATGGCAGGTCACAAGGAGATCACCACAAGCCTTATTCCCTTTATCAAGGACATCCAGGCTCAGATCGGCAAGCCCAAGTTTGCTTTCGAGTCCCAGGAAGTTGACCACGATATGTTCGACGCTATCTCCGAGTTCGCTATCGACCGTGTTAAGTTCGCTCTTGACACAGACGACAAGAACATCCGTGAGGAGCGCCTTGCGCCCATCGTTGACGATATCCACGCAAAGTTCGACGAGGTATATCCCGAGAAGATCGCTATGATCGACGAGTGCATCTACAAGCTGCAGAAGTTCGTAGTTCGTCGCTGGCTGCTTGACGAGGGCAAGCGTGTTGACGGCAGAAGAATGGATCAGATCCGTCCTCTCGCTGCCGAGGTAGGCGTTCTCCCCAGAGTGCACGGCTCCGGTCTGTTCACAAGAGGTCAGACACAGGTAATGACTATCGCTACACTCGGCCCCGTAAGTGATTCTCAGAAGCTTGAGGGTCTTGACGAGGAAGAGGGCAAGCGTTATATGCACCACTATAACTTCCCCGCATACTCCGTAGGTGAGACAAAGGCAAGCCGTGGTCCCGGCAGACGTGAGATCGGTCACGGCGCACTGGCTGAGCGTGCTCTTGTTCCCGTTATCCCCTCTATCGAGGAGTTCCCCTATGCTATCCGTCTTGTTTCCGAGGTGCTTTCCTCCAACGGTTCCACTTCTCAGGGCTCCATCTGCGGCTCCACACTGGCTCTGATGGATGCAGGTGTTCCGATCAAGAAGCCAGTTGCAGGCATCTCCTGCGGTCTTATCACAGAGGGTGACAGATGGGATACAATGATCGATATCCAGGGCGTTGAGGACTTCTTCGGCGATATGGACTTCAAGGTAGCAGGTACACACGATGGTATCACAGCTATCCAGATGGACCTCAAGATCGACGGCCTTACACCCGAGATCATCCGTCAGGCTATCGAGACAACTCATACAGCACGTAACTACATCCTTGACGAGATCATGCTCAAGGCTATCCCCGAGCCCCGCAAGGAGGTCGGCAAGTACGCTCCCAAGATGCTTACCACTAAGGTTCCTGCTGATAAGATCAGCGAGGTCATCGGTAAGGGTGGCAAGGTCATCCAGAAGCTTTGCGCTGACTTTGAGTGCAAGATCGACATCGATGATGACGGCAACGTATTCATCTGCGGTCTCGATATGGAGAAGGCTAAGGCTTGTATCCAGGTCATCGGCACTATCGTTAATCCTCCCGAGATCGGTGCTATCTACAAGGGCAAGGTCGTTCGCATCATGAACTTCGGCGCATTTGTTGAGATCGCTCCCGGTAAGGACGGTATGGTGCACATCTCCAAGCTGGAGAACCGCCGTGTTGAAAAGGTTGAGGACGTTGTTTCCATCGGTGACGAGATCATCGTTAAGGTAATGGAGATCGACCAGCAGGGTAGGATCAACCTTTCCCGCAAGGACGCTCTTGCTGATATCGAGGCTAAGAGAGCAGCACAGAACAACGGCTGATATTTTTCTGAGTATAACATTTAAAACCGAGACCCGTGAAGAGAATTCACGGGTCTTTTTATGTATAACTTGAATAAACAATAAACCGCCTCTGAACGATCAGAAGCGGTTTAGCCGTTTTATACTTATATGCGGTATATATGACAGAAGCTTATCACTTTCTGTTGTCCTCTACCCATTTTGCAGCCATCATCGGAGAAAGGATGATGTCGAGCGTCTCCTGAGCGCCGTCGTAGATATTCTCTGCAACTGCGTTCTCGGACTCCGCTGTAGCCTCGCATATATCATAAGTCACCTGAGGACGGTACTTGATGCGGCAGTACAGGAACTCCGGCGGGATATAGTCAATCATAGCGATCTCATCCAGCCACAGGAACGGACTCATTCCGCCGATGGAAACATCGTCGATTATCCAGCCGCCTGCATTGTAGCTGTCGTTAGCGCACAGGTACAGCGAGAAGTTGAACTTCTGCTCCTTCTCACCGTTCAGAAGACCGATAGAGAAGCTCTTGAGCGTAAAGCCGTTGATAACATCGGACTCGTGACCGCAGCACTGGCAGATACCGCCGTAGCCGTAAAGCTTTGCATTGATGTCACGTGCGAAGTAGTTCTTGTAAACTCTGGGGTTCTTGATTCCCGAGATACGGCGAACCTCGCCGCGCAGGAAGCCGAACTCATCCTTGCGGATGGTAGGAACGGGCTTGTAGTAATAGGGGATCTGGTCAAGCAGAACTACATTAGGCTCCTCAGTGCTGGAGTACAGCGCTGCAAGCACCTGCTGGTTCTTGCCTGTCAGCAGGAACTCTACAAACTTTGCGAACTGCGGCTTTCCTGCTGCCTCACGCAGAACAACGTACTTTGCGGTCTTAGCCTTGTCTGCGTCTGCGATAGGCTCAACGATATCAACGATCTTCAGCAGCTTGTTGTTAGCGTCGAGCAGAGCGATCTTGTCAAGTGCAAGGTCGCACACATAGATCTTGGAGAGCATCTCCTCAACATCTGCTGCCGTACCGCACTCAGGCAGTGCTGCAACTATCTCATCGGTATCAAAGCTGTATCTTCCTGCAGAGAACGGGAAGTCGAACACACGGTTGTTGAACATACCGCTGTCGATAAGCACATAAACATCACCGATCACTTCAAGCAGGTCTGCGTTGGTTACGTTCGGCGGGATCATGAACTGCTTTCCGTATGCAGCAAAACGGTAACGCTTGTTGATATCCAGTGCGAGAGTTACCTCGCCGCCCTGGCTCTTTATCTCACGCAGGAAGTCCATGGTATCCTTGCCGTTTGTGAAGCTGTTCATTATCAGCGTTACAACGGAGTTGTATACCTGATGGTTCTCGAAACGCATCTCGTGAGCCGAAATAACATCCATCGCCTTCTTGAGGTTGCCGATGTTGATCTTGGATACCTCAAACTGGATGGTGGTTCCGCCTGAGGTGATGACAAACTGGAAGTACTTCATGGAGATGCGGTAGCTTTCGCCGAACATCTCGTCAATGACCTCAAACGCCTCAGCGAGGGCATTTTCATCCGCAACGGCACCATCAACAACACAGTTATTGAGCTTAAGGCTGATGATGTTCTTGAAGCCGTCGTACAGATCGTAGTCACGGATCTGTCTGTTCTTATCCGAGGACATGAGGTATACCTCATCGTTCTCGTGGAACGCATATACATACTCGCTGCCGCTCTCATCGGTAGCCTGCTCGTGCCAGTTGTACTTTGCGAACAGAACGTGGTTCTCCTCGCCCTTGAACCAGGCTTCCATCTGATCGAGGTCGTTATACAGAAGCTGCATAGCTGTTCCGTCGTCATGCTCCTCCTTGGAGATGCCGCTGTGCTCGGTAAAGAAGCCGTTCTGCTTAAGCTCTGTGAATGTAACAGGCTCCTCGATATTGGGCAGCTTCAGCGAGATGTTGTCGCAGAACTGCTCCTTAAGTCCCTTTACAAGGGAGCTGGTGTGGATGTAGTTGTAGAAGAACTCGAAAACATACTGTCTCGGGCGCATCATATAGCGGGAAGCGTTGTCGGGACGCTGTACAAGCTCCAGAACGAACAGCTTCTTGTAACGTTCTACGATCTCGACGATATCCTTTTCGATCTCGCCCGAAACCTCTTCAATGCAATCGTGACGGATGCCCGCACGGTTATTTGTGATGTACTTGTTGGGTACGCTTACGAAGAACGCAGAAAGCTGCTCCTGTAAGAACTGCTGGCTGGTAGCCTTTACAAGACCCGTAAGCTCGTATGTGGAGAAGTAGTTGTACTTCTGCATCAGCACCTTTGCGGCTTCACGTCTTGCGCCTGAGATAGCAAAGGGAATGAGGTATACAAAGCCGTCGTTCTCCATGTGTATGAAGTCAGCAACGCTCTTGCCGTTCTCAAAGAAGCGGATCTTGGGCAGGTCGTTCTCGTCCTTGCGGAACTCCTGGATCTTGTATACCACCTCGGGCTTGCCGAAGCTGATGATGGCAATGTTGAATGTACGTGAGAGTGTAACATCGGGATCGGAAGCCTTGAGATGCTTCTTACGGATGAACGCAAAGCACAGATCCACCATGTTCATGTAGTCGCCCTTTTCGGCGCACATGGAAACAAGGTTGCTGTGAAGCTTCTTCTGGCTCTCCTCGTCAAGGCCGAATACGATCTCGGTGTGGTTGAACTTGGGGCCGTTAAGCTCCAGCTCACGCACCTTGAGAGTACCGCCGTCGTTTACAACACGCAGAGAGTAGTTGTTGGAGCGCATCTTGAACCAGTCAACGTTCGCAAATACGCTCTTGGCACCCAGACCGAAACGGCCTTCACGCTCGGTGTTGCCGTCGTTTCTGCCGACGGAGAGGTAATAGAACACCTGCTCCAGTGTAAATCCTGTCTCGTTGTATGTCAGCTTTACCTGACCTTCATCAAGGAACTCGATCATTACCTTGATATCATTTTCTTCGTAATCACAGCCGAAAACGTTCTGCAGAAGCTCACGGATGATGGATTCACGAGGGTAGTCGTGCATCATTCCCGTAAAGTTTATTGCGCTTCTGCCGGTGTACATGCTGTTGAAATAGTCCTTGAAGGGGGTGCTGTCAACATCTCCCGAATAAAGCATCATCTGAAGCTTCTGAAGCACCTCGGACATGGCGGCTTTGTCGCCAGCGGTATGATGCTCAAAAAAGTCACCAAGGAGCTTTTCAACAACCTCGTAGTTTTCGCTCATATTTACGCCCCGTTTCTCCGCACTGTATGATTTTTACCCACCGCCCCGTGCGGCCAGCCGATGGGTCTTTATTCTACGAGGTCATATACCTTCGTTGTGGATCTTGATGTATTCTCTGAAAGATCTTGTGGAGTCCTGCTCACGCACTCTGTATCTCCAGATACCGAACAGTACGGGATACTGGATGCTGTCACCAAGCTCGGAAAGCTCCGTCTTTATATTGAGGTGGAAGTTCTCGCCGCTGTGAAGCTCGTCGATATGCTTCTTTGCGTCAGCGACGCCGTTTACAGCTTCTGTGGCAAAGGGGAGCTGCTTCCAGGACTCGTCATTGAAGCTTGCGCTCATAGCGGAAAGCTCAGCGTCGGATACCTTTTCAAGTCTGCCGTCGTTAATCACGCACAGACCCGAGAGCGCATCTATCGCAGCCTTGATATCGTCGTGCGTGGAGTCCTTGGTAAGCCCGAAAGCGTTGCAGATACGTGTAAGAAGCTTATCTGCAAACTCTGCCAGCTGCTTTGCGCTGCTTATCTTCTCGGTGTTGTAGCCTGTGTAGTCGCCCTTGAACTTCTTGATGAGGTCGAAGCAGTTGTCTACCTCATTTGCGTAGCTTACAACGTACTTAAGGTCATCGAATACGTTGCAGAGGTGATCGCCCTTGCTGTCGATATCCAGCAGGATGTTTCTGGTGGGAAGCGCACCGCAGAAGCCCGATACGATGCTTCCGTAAAGCGCCTTGTCAAGCACACGTGCGTCAAACAGTTTGTTCTTGTCTGAGAAGATGATGAATTTTCTTTCGGCCTCGTTCTTTGTGCCGTGGCGTGTCATACGTCTTTCCAGCAGTGCTGCGGACGTAGGCAGCTCATAGTTTATTATGTAATCGATGCGGTCGAGTGCGTCTCCTACAGCGCCCAGACTATCAACGCCGAGCACAACAGCGGGATACACGGTGGAGTCATCCACATTCAGCTTTCTGAGGATGTCGCCCTTTGTGAAAAGCTCGCCCTTTGCAACCTTTACAACGTTCTTTCCGTACAGGCAGGAGATCACCTTTCTGAGGAAATCTATCGTGTTCTTGTCGCAGCAGTAAACGATGGAGCGCTTGCCCTCAGCCATGATGTCGTCCATCAGACAGATGAAGCTGTCAAGCTTTTTGTCGAAAGCTCTCAGCTCCTCGACATCCGAACGTGTATAGGAAGCCTTGAAGTATGTAGCCCTGTACATTTCGCAGTCGTAGTCCTCGAACACATTTCCGCCGTATTTGTAAACAGGCAGACCCGAGCGGAGATCCATTCTTCTGCGCAGACCTGTGAGCTTTGCCTCGTCCATCTCATATTCACGGAAGAGAATATTGCGCTTCATACTGCCGTTGTAAACACGCTGATCGAAGTATCTCATTGCAGGTATGTCTGCGTCAAGCTTTGACATATCGCTGTTGAACATAAGGCTGTCAGCCTCGGCAGCAAGTGCGGGGTCAGCCAGAACGCTCTTTATAAGGTCGGCAAGAGCCTCCTTGTTTTCGCCCTTCTTTGCGGGGAAGGGTGCAGTGATAAGCAGCTTTTCAGCCTTCCACGGGATCTGTTCCTTATAGAAAGCATAGTCGGGGACCTTGCTGCTCTGCTCCTCATCGATAACGATGAGATCCCACACGAAATCCTTGTCTGCCTTTGCCTTTATGCCGCTCTGCTTTGCAAGCGCCTCGGACGACATCAGACAGAGATTGGGACAGTTTTCGGAGAAGAAGGTGATGGCATTTGAAGCGCCGCTGAATATCTTGAAATCAGCGCCGATGCCTGTCATAAGTATCCTGTACCATCCGTAAAGCTCGGATGTGGATGTTATCAGAAGGATGTTCGGTTTTTCTTTTTCTGCGAGGACATCATATATACAAAGCCCCGCCTTTGTCAGCTTCTCCGAGCCGAACTCGCTGAACATCAGCGAGAAGCCGAACTTACGCAGCTTTTCAGCGGCGGCAAGGTTGGCTGCGGAAAGTTCCATTCCGCCCAGAGGGATCCATTTTAAGCTGTTTTCACTCACTAAGCGCACCTCCGTTAAACGGTTAATATATGAATGTAGGGTATCTTTAAAAAAGAGTATACTTCACCCATTACAATCTATGATACTATTATACAACAAACCGTCAGATTTTACAAGAGAGTGGAGCGTCCATGCGATTAGAAATAATCGGGTGTATTTTTGGTAAAATTGCACAAAAGAAAACCATCGTGATATGCTTTACTTTTTGCGAAATAAATGATACAATTAATCTGTAATTCATATTTCTTAATACGAAAGGACTATAAACAAATGACAGAATTAGAATTAAAACAGGCAATCTGCGATGTAGGACACAAGCTTTGGCAGCTTGGTATGGTCGCTGCAAATGACGGAAACATCTCGGTAAGACTTCCTGACGGAAACTTTCTTGTTACGCCCACAGGCACCAGCAAGGCAAGCCTCACACCCGAGATGATAATCAAGATGAACGCCAACAACGAGGTAGTTGAGGAAGCTCCAGGCTACAAGCCCACCTCCGAGTTCAAGGTACATCTGCGCTGCTACGAGGCACGCCCCGAGGTAAATGCCGTTGTTCACGCACATCCCCCGACCGCAACAGGCTTTGCCATCGCACATATCCCGCTGGACGACTACACCATGCCCGAGGCTATCATCTTCCTCGGCTGTGTGCCGATCGCACCCTATGACACTCCCGGTTCCCAGGGGGTTGCGGACAGCATTATTCCGTTCCTCGCAAACCACGACACCATCCTGCTGGAGAACCACGGCGCACTCACCGTCGGTATCGATATCACCCAGGCATACTACCGTATGGAGACACTGGAGCACTTTGCAAAGGTGAGCCTTGTGGCACGTCAGCTGGGCGGCGCAAAGGATCTGCCCATGGACAAGATCGAGGAGTGCTGCGAGATCGGCAAGAGCTTCCCCATAAGACATCCGGGATATAGAAAATATCACTGATAATCTGCGCCGCAGGCGCACAATAATTCCTCATTCCTAATTCCTAACTCCTGATTCATTCTGAAAGGAACCACCCCATGTCAAAAACGATACTTGTATTCGACTTCGGCGCTTCCAGCGCAAGGGCAATGCTCTGCAAATACGACGGCGAAAGGATCTCACTTGAAGAGATACACCGCTTTGAGAACCGTCCCATAACCGAGAACGGACACCTGCGCTGGGATATCGACGAGCTCTGGGAGCAGATGAAGATAGGCATCAGCTTCGGCGTGTTCAACGGCGGCTTCGACGCCATCAGCATCGACACATGGGGCGTGGATTTCGGACTTATCGGCAAGGACGGCGAGCTTCTCGAAAAGCCCGTCCACTACCGTGACGAGCGCACCGAGGGTATGCCCGAGGAGGTGTACGAAAAGTTTTCCGCAAAGGAGCTTTTCATGCTCAGCGGCATACAGCCCATGAACATCAACACGATATTCCAGCTGCATTACCTCGCACAGCACGAGAAGAATTCCATCTTCCGTGCGGAAAAGCTGCTGATGATGCCAGATCTGTTCGCATACCTGCTGACAGGCGAGGCAAGGAACGAGTACACCGAGGCTACCACCAGCCAGCTTATCGACTGCAAGGCAAGGGGCTGGAACGTAAAGCTTATCGAGGCACTGGAGCTTCCGAAGCGCATCTTCTGCCCCATCATACAGCCAGGCGAGGTATACGGCACGCTGAAGCCCGAGCTCTGCGAGGAATTCCGCATCGAGCCTGTTCCCGTGTATGCCTGCTGCTCCCACGACACCGCTTCGGCAGTAATGGCTGTGCCCACGACCGACGAGCATTTCGCTTTCCTCAGCTGCGGCACATGGACGCTTTTCGGAACGGAGCTGCGCCACGCAGTAGTCACCGAGGAGGCGCTTGAAACAGGTCTCACCAACGAGGGCGGCTACGGCGGCACTACAACACTTCTGAAAAACATCATGGGTCTGTGGCTTATCCAGGAAACACGCCGCTACTACAAAAAGCAGGGCGAGGAATACAGCTTCGCCGACCTTGAGCGCATGGCAGAGGAGTGCGAGCCTTTTGTAAGCTTCATCGATCCCAACGATCCGCTGTTCGCATCCCCCGAGGATATGCCGCTGAAGATTCAGGAGTTCTGCCGCAGGACATCCCAGCCCGTGCCCAAAACAGCAGGCGAGATAATGCGCTGCATCTATCAGAGCCTTGCCTGCGAGTTTGCGCTGACCCTTAAAAAGATATCAAGGCTTACGGGCTTCGACTACAAGTGCGTACACATGATCGGTGGCGGCACAAAGGATAAGCTGCTCTGCCGTCTTACAGCACAGGCTACGGGACTCACAGCAGTCGCAGGCCCTGTTGAGGCTACCGCCCTTGGCAACGGTATCTGTACGCTTGTGGCTTCGGGCGAGATAGAGAGCCTTTCCAGAGCACGTGAGATAATCATAAGCTCGGGACTTACAGTTTCCTATGAGCCTGACGGTCATGAAAAATGGCTGCCCGCCCTTGAGCGTTACGCAAAGCTCGTGAACAACTGAATATAAACAGCTCCGCTTCCTGCGTTTTGCAAGAAGCGGAGTTTTTATATCCGTCAAGCCTTATGAGCGGACGCCATGCGGTAAAGCTCACGAAGCAGCGCCAACACTTCGGCGTGGGTCGTGAATACCGAGGGCGAAAACCTCACCGTTCCGATATCAAGCGTACCAAGCTTGCGATGCGCAAGCGGTGCGCAGTGAAGTCCTCCCCTCAGGCAGAAGCCACGTTTTCCAAGCTCATCCGACACCTCGGAAGAATGTCTGCCTATCAGATTGAATGACACCACGGGAGCATAGCTGTGATAGTTCTGCTGTGTGATGTCGTTGTAAAGCACCAGCCCCTTTATCTTCCTTGCCTCCTCGCAGAAGTGGCGGCACAACTCCAGCTCGTGCTTCAGTATCGCAGAGGGAGTCTTTGTGCGGACGAATTGTGCGCCTGCACCGAGGGCTATCACACCTGCGGTGTTTATCGTTCCGCTTTCAAAGCGGTCGGGAGTAAACTCAGGCTGCAGCGGACTTTCCGAGGCACTGCCCGTACCGCCCTCCATCAGCGTGTCAAGCGGATACTTTCCATCTGTGACGAGAAGCCCTGTGCCCATCGGTCCGTAAAGCCCCTTGTGTCCTGCAGCACAAAGGATGTTTATTCCGTCGCTCAGCTGCAAGGGTAGTGCTCCTGCACCCTGTGCGCCGTCTACGACAAAGCAGACTCCGTGCCGCCTGCATATCTCGGCGAGCCCTTTTACAGGAAGCCGTCTGCCTGTCACGTTGCTTGCGGCAGTGCATATCACAGCTGCGGTGTCACGGCGTATCGCACGCTCCGCACGGGCTAACGTCACTTTGTCGTCTGTTGACACTTCAAATACGCTGTAACTTCCGCCGTTTTTCAACGTCGCCGAATGTACAGGCCTTAGCACTGCATTGTGCTCAAGATCGCTTATCACATAGTGTGACTTTTTGCCTGCTATCCCTTTTATCGCAAGGTTAAGTGCATGGGTGCAGTTGAGGGTGAATATCGTGTTTTCGGGCTGCGCACCGAAAAGCGAGGCGCAGGACTCACGTGCGGTATACACTGCCTCTGAGGTAGCAGAGGAAAAGTCATAGCCTGCACGTCCCGGGTTTGCTCCGTAGGTGCGCATTGCGTCCGCCCATACACGATAGACTTGTGGTGGCTTGGGATAGGTGGTAGCGGCGTTGTCAAGATATATCACAGGGGATACCTGCCTTGGCGAGCAGCAGGCATACCTTGCCTCTGTCCGCATATACTCTGAGCCTGAAGCTGCACCCCTTGCCTCGGCTGTGATAACGTTCTGCCGTGCTGCGGATTCCGTTGCGTGCCAGCACTGCCCGTGCCTTTTGTGCCTGTGTGGCACTCTGCATATTTATATAAAAGCTGTCCATCTGATCGCTCCTTTTTGGTTATTAAGGGATGTTTCATCCCATACGATATTTTATGCAGAGTAATTCAAACGGTGAAAACAGGCAGAGAGAAATTTGACAGGAATCATATAAAGTAGGGGCACGGCGTGCCGTGCCCGTAGATAAAGGATGTTGAATCAACGGATACGAGAGGTGGTGACCCTACATAAATATTGTGGGGTCGAACGAAAATCAGCCGATCCATTTACTCTTAAATAATCTGACTTTTTATTTCCCATGCTCCAGCATCGTTTCGCAGAATACGGCGTAGCCACGCTGGGGATCGTTGAGGAAAACGTGGGTGACTGCGCCGACAAGCCTGCCGTCCTGGAGGATGGGACTGCCGCTCATGCCACAGACGATCCCGCCTGTGATATCAAGAAGCTTTTCGTCTGTGATGCGTATGACCATGCTTTTGCTGCTGTCCATGTCGCAGATGTTGATATGCTCTATCTCAATGTCGTACTCCTGCGGAGTGCTGCCGTCTACCGTTGCCAGCAGCGTTGCGGAGCCTGTGTGCACCTCCTGTCGGAATGCCATGGGGACAGTGCTGCCGCTTACAGGCTGAGAGCTTGTAGTGCCGAAGATACCGCACTGTGTGTTGAGGTCTATCGTGCCTATCGTGCTGCTTGTCCTCAGAGTGCCGCAAAGCTCTCCCGGTTCACCCGGGATGCTTGCGGTAACTCCGCCGATGTCTGCGGCAGTTATCTCGCCGCTTGCAAGCGGCATAAGCGTACCTGTGGTGACATCGCTGACGGGATGTCCCAGACCGCCGTAGCTGCCGTTGGCAGGGTCGTAATACGTCATCGTGCCGATGCCTGCCGCACTGTCCCTTACCCATATACCTATCTTATATATGCCGCAGTCCTCGTATGGAACTGCGGTCATCAGCTTTTCGCTGTCGCCACGGCGGAGTATTATCCTGCACTCATCGGGGCTTAGCTGTATTGCGGAGCATATCTCGCTGTTGGAGCTGACCTCTTTGCCGTTGACGGCGAGTATAAGGTCACCCTCACGGATACCGCAATCATCGGCAGGGGAGTCCTCGTTTACCGAAACTGCGATAACGCCGTCCGTGCGCAGTTTTATACCGAAGGGCGTCCCGCACGGCACGAGCATCGGGCGCTGCTTGCTTTCGGCGCTGACGGGCTTTATCGGTATTGCACCGAGATAATATCCTGCGCCCTGCCCGTTTTGTTTTATCCTTGCTCCGCAGAAGCTGCCGCTGTAAGGTGCGCCTGCTTCGGTGCTGACCGCTGACGGGAGCAGCACGTAAAGGCAGCCGATCACCGCCGCTGTAAGCGTGATAACACCGCACAGCAGCCTTGACAGGAGCTTTGCTGTTTTTTCCATATTTTATATCATGCCCATTTCTGAGCTACCGCCTTTCTTTCTGACTTGCTTTTTTACTATTTGCAGAAAAGGGTGAATTATCATAGGAAAATCATGCGCCGCTTAATGCTGAAAATTTCTCGTGTGCGGCATTTTGCGACTTTCGGATGGGCATACTTAACAATGAATTCCCGAAGAAATTATTACCGCATAAACGCTGTGCCATTATGCCAGGAAAGTGCAATGCTTGACATTTCGGCGTTTTGGGAGTATAATATATTATGATTGTACCATGGCGTATTATTGTATTCAGGCGGCTGTCGGTGTCCGTAAATATCACGGCAGTTATCGCTTTTTATAAAAACAATAAGCATCTTGCAGACAGTCTGCATAACAGCGGCAGAGTCGTGGCATCGGAAAGCCGACCGTCCGCTGTACATATCGGCATTTTGTGCCATAGCTTTATGAAGAAAGGAATTAAAATGGGTCTACTCACCAACAACAAATTATTGACAGAAACAGAAAACATCTCGCCAAAGGGCGCAAAGACAGTTGCCAAGGCGAATAAGGCTTCGAAAAACAGCGCAAAAGCACCTGCGAGGACAGGTGTTGCAAAGCAGGGAAAGGCTGTCGGCCCCGCAAAGCAGGGAAAGAATACTGACGCTTCAAAGGCGCCCGTGCAGAAAAATTCTAAGACAGGTTTTTCTGTAAAGAAATTCAGGTCAAAGTATTCGCCTGCGGTCAAGGATAACAGCGGCAGACAGGGTGCGCCCTGTCCTCCTGTGCGCTTTGTCGCACTGGGCGGTCTTAACGAGATAGGAAAGAACCTTTACGTTTACGAGTGCGGAAACGATCTGCTGATCGTTGACTGCGGTCTTGCGTTCCCCGATGACGATATGCCGGGCGTTGATCTTGTTGTGCCGGATTTCACTTATCTTGAGAAGAACAAGGAGCGCTTCCGTGGAATAGTCATAACACATGGTCATGAGGACCATATCGGCTCTCTTGCCTATCTGCTCAAAAAGGTGAATGTGCCGATATACGGCACACGTCTTACGCTGGGACTTGTCGAGGGAAAGCTCAAGGAGCATAATCTGCTTTCGCAGGCGTCTCTCAACGTCGTTGCTCCACGTCAGCAGGTAAAGCTTGGCTGTATGTCGGTGGAGTTTATTCGTGTAAACCACTCTATCCCCGATGCCTGCGCACTTGCTATACACACACCCGCAGGTGTTATCATCCACACGGGTGACTTTAAGGTGGACTACACCCCGATTGAGGGCGGAATAATCGACCTTGCACGCTTCGGCGAGCTTGGAAATAACGGTGTGCTTGCGCTGATGTCCGAAAGCACCAACGCCGAGCGCCCCGGTTACACAAGGTCGGAGCGCCATGTCGGAGAGAGCTTCAGAGGTCTGTTCAACACAGCTGAGGGCAAGCGTATCATCATCGCTACGTTCTCCAGCAACATCCACAGGATACAGCAGATAATCGATCATGCTGTACAGCACGACCGCAAGGTGGCGGTATCGGGCAGGAGCATGGTGAATGTTATCGCAAAGGCTGCGGAGCTTAACTATATCAAGGTTCCCGAGGGCACGCTCATCGACATCGACGATGTCAACAAGTATCCGCCAGAGCGCCTTGTAATATGTACCACAGGCTCACAGGGCGAGCCGATGTCGGCGCTGTCCAGAATGTCCAGCGGCGACCACAGACAGGTTACTATAACTCCACAGGATTTCATCATAATTTCCGCTACACCCATCCCCGGCAACGAGAAGCTTGTCACAAAGGTAGTGAACGAGCTGATGAAGCAGGGTGCAGAGGTAGTGTACGAGTCAATGTACGAGGTGCACGTTTCGGGACACGCCTGCCAGGATGAGCTTAAGCTGATGATATCCCTTACCAAGCCGAAATTCTTTGTTCCCATCCACGGCGAGTACAAGCATCTTAAAAAGCACAGCAGACTTGCGGTCGGCATGGGCGTACCCGAGGAGAATATCTTTATTGCGGACATCGGTCAGGTGATAGAGACCGACGGAAACGAGATGAAATTCGCAGGCACCGTTCCCGCAGGCGGGGTGATGGTAGATGGCTACGGCGTTGGCGATGTAGGCTCCGTCGTACTGCGTGACAGAAAGCACCTTGCAGAGGACGGCATGATGATAATCGTCGCTACCATCGAAAGGGAGACGGGCAGAGTGCTTGCAGGTCCCGATATCGTATCACGAGGCTTTGTGTATGTCCGTGAGAGCGAGGCGCTGATGGATGAGGCAAAGGCGCTGATGAAGAACGTGATGAACAACTGTCAGGAGCGCAACATAAGAGAGTGGGGCAACATAAAGTCCGCTATGCGTGACGCACTCAGCGACTATATCTATTCAAAGACAAAGCGCAGTCCCATGATACTCCCGATAATCATGGAGGTCTGAGGCGTAAGCCACACTTCATTCCGACATAAACGGAGGACACGATTTGAAGAATTTTTATAAAAGCAATACGCTGCTGATACTTGTGGGTGCGCTGGTAGCGTGCCTGCTGGTGCTGGACGGTATGCTGTTTGCTGATGAGCCGTATCTTTTCTGGGGTACGCTTCCACTGCTGGTACTGGTTTCAGGGCTTGCGATAGGCAAGCTCATCCAGATACGCCGCAACGAGTACAGCTATTTTGAGCAGCTCAACGGCACGATAGACAGCTCCAACCGGGTGGCCCTTTGCAGCTTTCCGCTGCCCGTGGCGCTGGTGAATGAGAGCAGGCTGATAGTATGGAGCAACGAGAGCTTCAACAGCAGCTTTTTCAAGCCTGACGAGGACGACAATACCCTTGACTTTGTGACTGACGAGCCGATGGAAATGTTTATCGGCGAGGGCAGAGAGATAGAGTACGAGGGCAGGACATACCGTGTTTACGCACGTGTGCCGCAGTTCACTCCCGATGAAAACGAAAATGCCAGAAAAGGCGTTGAGGTGCTGGAGAGCATCAATCAGATAACCATGCTGTTCTTTGAGGATATCACTGACTTCAAGTCGCTCCAGGAGGAACACAGGAAGTCACGCCCGATGGTAATGATACTGATGGTAGACAACTATGAGGAGCTTCTCAACGACAGCAAGGAGAGCGAAAAGGCTTATGTCACCATCCAGATCGACCGTCTGCTGGAGGAATACTTCAGCGAAAAGAAGGCAGTGCTGCAAAAGCTTTCTGCGGACCGCTTCCTCGTGGTCATCGAGGAGCGGTATGTGATGGATATGGTCCATGACAAGATAAGGCTTCTTGACCTCGCACGTGAGATAAAGGTAACAGACAGGACCTCTGTGACGCTCTCCATCGGTATAGGACGCACTGCGCCTACGCTCGCCGAGAGCGAGGATTATGCACGTCAGGCGCTTTCCATGGCGCTCGGACGTGGCGGCGACCAGTGTGCGATAAAGACAGAGTCCGGCTTCCACTTCTACGGCGCAGTTACTCAGGGTACAGGCCGTTACAGCAAGGTAAAGACCCGTATCATGGCGGACGATATCAAAATGGTTGTGCGCACCGCAGACAATGTGTACATAATGGGACACAGCTATGGTGACTTCGACAGTGTTGGCACGGCTATCGGTCTTGCATGCGCTATCAGAAAGCTCGGCGTAACCGCTTATGCGGTGGTGAACAAGGAGCTGAACGCTTCCAAGCAGCTTATTGAACGCTTTGACAGCTATGAAACTCCCGTCGTGATAAACCCCGATGTAGCAAAGCTCGGTTTTACAAAGAACTCGCTGCTTATCATCGTTGACACGCACATCATCAAGAAGCTTGACGACAAGGAGCTTTTTGCCATGGCGGACCCCGATCACATCGTAGTTATCGACCATCATCGCCTCAGCGCAGGCGCAATCGAGGACGCAGGCATAATGTGGCAGGATCCCAACGCTTCTTCTTCGGCAGAGCTTGTTACGGAGCTTATCCAGTATTTCGGAGTCAATCCTATCCTCGCACCGCTTGAGGCGGAGGCTCTTCTTGCAGGTATAACGCTGGACACAAAGGATTTTGTTATGCGTGCGGGCGTTTCCACATTCGAGGCGGCAGCATTCCTTAAGAAGATGGGTGCGGACACCGTATCCGTAAAGAGCCTGTTTGCTACCACAATGCAGAGTAAATCCAGAAAGGCGGAGATAGTAGCCTCCGCCGAGATATACAGAAGCTGCGCCATCTCCGTTGTTGATGAGGTATTCCCCGATGTCAGGGTTATATGCTCGCAGGCGGCGGACGAGATGCTGTACATCAGCGGCGTTGATGCTTCCTTTACGATGTATCCCACGGGCGACAACGGCTGGAGCTTCAGTGCAAGGTCGCTCGGCAAGATAAACGTACAGCTTGTTATGGAGAGCCTGGGAAACAAAAAGGACGACGGCGGCGGTCATCAGACGATGGCAGGCGCACAGCTCTACGAGCTTACCGCATCCGAGGCGATACAGAAGCTGTATGAAGCCATAGACGGCTATTACGACAATCTTTCGCAGAAATAGACTTAATAAATTTATGATCTCCCAAGGAGGATAAAAAAATGAAAGTAATTCTTTTACAGGATGTTAAGGGCACAGGCAAGAAGGGCGAGATCCACGAGGTTAAGGACGGCTATGCCATCAACTGCCTTATCAAGAAGGGTCTTGCACAGGAGGCAAACGCAAAGAACCTCAATCTGCTTCAGGGTCAGAAGGATCACGCACAGCATAAGATCGATGTTGACACCGCAAATGCAAAGGCTATCGCAGAAAAGCTGAACGACCAGAAGATCGTTGTAAAGGCAAAGGCAGGTGCAAACGGCAGACTGTTCGGCACAGTCACCTCCAAGGAGGTGTCCGCTGCCATCAAGCAGAGCCTCGGCTGTGAGGTCGATAAGAAAAAGATCAACATTTCCATGAAGATAGAGGGCTTCGGTGACTTCTCCGCAGAGGCAAGACTTTATGCAGGCGTTACCGCAAAGTTCACAGTAAGCGTTGTAGAGGGCTGATATGGCTGAGTATGATCTCACGGGCGTAAATCTGCCCGTAAACCTTGACGCAGAGCAATCCGTACTGGGTGCCGTGCTCATGGACGGCGACGCTATGGCAGAGATCGCCACCATCCTCCAGCCCGAGTATTTCCATGTGTCATTGCACAGGGACATTTATGCGGTTATGCTACAGATGTTCCTTTCGGGTGAGAGGATAGATATCGTTACTGTTCTCGATAAGGTGATGCAGCAGGGTATCTTTGAGACGGCAGAGCAGGCGAAGGAGTATCTCGCACGGCTTACTACGGCTGTGCCCAGTATATCTTCCGTCGGAAAGTATGCTAACATCGTTTCCGAAAAGTACATGGTGCGCAGTCTTATATACGCTTCAAAGGAGATAATCGATACGGCAAACGCAGGCGGCGAGAGTGCCGACACGCTTATCGACTTTGCAGAGCAGAAGATTTTCGATATCCGCAGCGGCAACGAGGTCAAGGGTCTTACGCACATCAGCGGCGTTGTGCTTGACAGAGTACACGCCCTTGACGAGCTTTACCGCACCGCAAGCGAGAACGGCGAGCCTGCCATGACCGGTCTTTCCACATTGTACAAGGATCTTGACAAGCGTATCCACGGACTTAACAAGTCCGACCTTATCATACTTGCGGCACGTCCCGGTATGGGTAAGACCTCGTTTGCAATGAATATCGCAACGAATGTGGGCAAAAAGCACATCGACAAGGCGATAGCCGTGTTCAGCCTGGAAATGTCCAAGGAGCAGATAGTCAGCCGTATGATATGCTCAGAGGCTTCGCTCAGCTCCGACGAGATGAGGACAGGCAGACTTACCAAAGAGAAGTGGCGTGACGTTGGCAGAGCGGCTGATATCCTGTCCCGTCTCAATATCTACATAGATGATACCGCAGGTGTAAACGTAGCGGGAATAAAGTCCAAGCTGCGCCGTGTGAAGAATCTGGGCCTTGTGGTGATAGACTATCTTCAGCTGATGTCCTCCACCAAGAACTACGGCGGAAACCGAGTTGTTGAGATCTCGGACATCACACGTAACCTGAAGATCATGGCTAAGGAGCTGGATGTTCCGGTTATATGCCTGTCACAGCTTGCACGTGGCCCCGAGCAGCGTCCCGACAAGCGTCCGCTGCTGTCAGACCTGCGTGAGTCAGGCTCTATCGAGCAGGATGCGGACATCGTTATGTTCCTGTACCGTAACGCCTATTACGACAAGACCGACCCCAACACAAACGCCTGTGAGTGCATCGTGGCTAAGAACCGTCACGGCGAGCCTGGCACGGTGCCGCTTGGCTGGGATGGTCAGTACACAAGATTCACGAATGCTGCTGTCATGCCGACAGAATAACACCATCAACGATAATTGCCCCGCCGCATAATGCAACGGGGCAAAAATTTCAGCAGGTAATGTATGAGTACATCAAATTTTTCAGAAACTGTAAAAAATACGATAAAGCAGTATGATATGCTTCGCAGCGGCGACAGGGCAGTGGTCGCTTTGTCGGGCGGTGCGGACAGCGTATCGCTGCTGTTTGTGCTTAAAGAGATTTCAGAGGAGCTTTGCTTTACAGTAGGTGCGTGCCATGTAAATCACGGCCTGCGGGGCGAGGAATCGGACGGCGATATGCGCTTTTGTCAGGAGCTTTGCGGCAGGCTTGGCGTAGAGCTTGAGGTACTGGACACCGATGTGCGCTCATTTCAGAAAAAGCACGAGAGCATTGAGGAGACCGCTCGCCGTGTGAGGTACGATTTCTTTGCCCGTGTATCGGAGGGCGCAAGGCTTGCCACTGCGCACAACAGCAATGACAGCACTGAGACTATGCTGCTCAATCTAATGAGGGGGACAGGACTCAAGGGGCTGTGTGGCATTCCGCCTGTGAGGGGGAATATCATCCGTCCGCTGCTTTACTGCACCCGTGCCGAGGTGGAGGAATACTGCGCCGAAAACGGACTTTCATACGTCACGGACAAGACAAATCTTTCCACAGACTACACACGCAACAAGGTGCGGCACATACTGCTGCCGGAGATGCAGAAGATAAACGGCTCGTTTCTGGATACAGCGGAGCGTGTGCGGCGCAATCTCTGCGAGGACAGCGAGCTTCTTGAAAGCATGGCGGCACAGTCGCTTGAGGCTGCGAAAAGCGGCTGCGGATATTCAGTCGATGCGCTTTGTACGCTGCCACGTCCTATCCGCACCCGTGCGATACGCACGATACTTATGCAGGGCGGCATCGAGCCAAGCAGCCTGCGTATAAACATGACCGAGGAGATACTGCTTTCGGGAAAGGGTAAGATAAACCCTTGTCGTGGAAAGTTCGTTACAGTGAAAAAGGGTGTGATCTTCGTTGAGGAGCAGGAACAGATATACAAAAAGCACCTTGACCGCAGCTGACGGAGCGCATTAATGACTCCGATGTCACATCGCAGTCTGTTAAAATGTGCAGCGAGAAGTACACTTCCGGTCTGATGTGACAGCTGTAAGTGTTGTTATGCTATATAAAAGCTTTGCCCCCGAAGGCTGTTCCTTCGGGGGCGATCATCTTAAGTTCAATAAGGATCATTCAAAGCTGTCTTCTTCGTCACGTGCGTTGAACAGCTCAACAAGCTGCTGCATCTCTTCCTCTGTGAGTGACACACCCTTGCTCATTCTGGTGTGGTCGGGGGACCAGTCACGGATGTCGTACTTAGGCTCGTGGTCATTCCAGCTTACCATGTTAAGCTCCTTTGTCCAGCCTTTAGCGTTTTCGGAGATTACGCCAAGCTCCTTTGTGATCTCGTATTTGATCTCAGCCATTTTAAATTTCCTCTGCTTTCTTGTTTTTTGCCGAAGCTTTTGCGGGCTTTGGCTCTTTTTTCTTTTTTATCTTAGTTTCGTCGGCAATGACTATGCCGTCGTAAACTGCGTGGTATTTCGGCGGAATGAGCTTGTTGAGATGAAGCTTGCCGAAAAACCATTTTGCAAACGTGGTCTTTTCATAGATATCGTTAAGATATGTATTGATGTGGTTTACATCGCCGCTCTTGTGGTCGATGAAGTCGTGAAGCTTTGCGGGCGGCTCGTATGTCACGATGAAGTCCACCTTGTTGTCTGATTTCTCGAGGTTTTTCAGTCCCTCGGCAAGCTCGCTTTCATCGGGTATTTCCCTTGGCCACCAGTTCTGCCCCTGGATAAGCTCCATTGAGTCGTCGCTCTGACCTCCGCCGAAAGCGAACACTGTTTTTTCTGCGATCTCATATACCTGCCCACGCATGAGCTGGCGCAGCTTGCCGCTTATCAGACGTGTCTTGCCACCGCACCATTCGCTGACCTCGTATTTTTCCAGCAGGTCGTAGTTTTCATGCGAGCCTTCAACGAACAGCACATTATAGCGTCTGCGTCCTATCTTTTTCAGCAGCTTTTTTTCGTTTTCGCTGCCGTCCCAGATAAAGCCGAAGTCACCGCAGATAATAAGTGCGTCGTTCTTTTTCAGCTTTCTAAGCGCAGGGTCCTTGAAGCGGGAAAAATCCCCGTGAATATCACCTGTAATATATATCATCCGGTATCCGTCCTTGAATGTTATCGGAAATTATTTCAATTCGGTTACAATTTCGCAAAAAGCCTTTACAATGAGACATGAAATTTGATATAATAAAAATACGAAACTGCAATGGATCGAAATAAACATCCATATAATATAATAACTCATAACAGGAGATTTGTCTATATGCGAAAAGTTAAAAAAATTGCGTTAATTCTGTCGATAATTTTACTATATACTGTTTTTGCAGGGAGTTTAAGCGCTTCTGCGGCATTTAAGCCGAAGTTTACACTCCACAGCGAGGGTGTATATATGGTGAATACCGACACTGATATAGTTGTGGTGTCGAAAAATGCCGACAAGAAGATGTATCCTGCATCTACCACTAAGATAATGACCTGCCTTGTGGCACTGGAAGAGGTCAAGGATTTCAATGCTTATGTATATTGCCCTTACGCTGCCTATAATGAGTTCAGCGGCAGCAACCCTAACTTTGGCGGTGGTGTTTCAAACGCCGATATCCAGCCGCTCCAGAACAACCTTACCTACATGGATGCACTGTATGCGCTGATGGTACGTTCTGCGTGCGAGGCGGCGAATATCATTGCTTACAACGTCGGTGGCGAGAGTATTGAGAATTTTGTGAGGATGATGAACGAAAAGGCTGCCGCCATCGGCTGTAGGAACACTCATTTCTCAAATCCCCACGGCCTTTTCGACGAGAATAATTACACCACTCCCTACGATATGTACCTGATAACAAAGTACGCTATCGACAATTATCCCCGCTTCATGGATATCTGCGATACCTATTCCTATGAGATGCCCCCGAATGAGAACAATCCCGATGGCTATCTCATAGCGCACACAAACAAGATGATGCAGCCCACCAGTGAGTACTATTACGAGGGCGTTCACGGCATCAAGACCGGAAGCATCGACAGATACTACTACAAGAACGAGGACGGCACTTTTAATTACGACAATGTTGAATACGGCAGCCGTGCGCTTGTCACCACGGCGGAAAAGGACGGCTTCCATTATATCATAGTTTCGATGGGCGCTCCTTACTGCAATCCCGACGGAACCAGTACTGAGACGCTGCTTTCCTTTACCGACCACATAAATCTTTATGACTGGGCCTTCAACGAGTTTGAGTACGCTCTTGTGATAAATAAGAACGAGCAGATATCTCAGATCGAAGTTGACAAGGGCAAGAATGCCGATAAAGTGGGACTGATCGTCACTGAGAATTTTTACACGCTGCTGCCGAAATCGCTTGACACATCCACCATCCAGAAGATATGCACAAAAAATGCCGAGGAGCTTGAAGCCCCTGTAGAAAAGGGCGCTGAGATGGGTATGCTGGAGCTGAGACTCAACGGCGAAACACTTACAAAGATGAAGCTTGTCACAGAAAAGCACATCGATCTTGATATGGCAGAATACTACAAGGAAAAGATAATGAACGTTATCGAAACTCCGCAGTTTGTCGCAATAGTAATACTGCTCGTAGTGCTTATCATCCTGTTTATCATCACAAGCAGTATCAGAAACAGTCACAACCGCCGTGTGGCGGAGATGCAGCGCCGCCGCAAGATAGGCATGGCACCGCAGAAAAAGAAGAACATCAGGAGAAGATGATGAACGTTAATTTTATTGCTATGGGCAAGCTTAAGGAGAGCTATTACCGTGAGGCGTGCGCAGAGTATCTCAAGCGTCTGGGTGCTTTTGCGGCAGCAAAGGTCTACGAGCCGTCGCCGGTGGATCTTCCGCAGGACCCTAACAGGACGCAGATAGAAAAGGCGCTTGAGCAGGAGGCGCAGCGCATCCGTGAGAATATAAAGCCGTCATCCTTTACTGTTGCCATGTGTATCGAGGGGAAGCAGCTTTCAAGTGAGCAGCTTGCCGATAAGCTTGCCGATATCGCAAACAGGGGGATAAGTACTGTCAATTTTGTTGTCGGAAGCTCATTCGGGCTTTCCGAGGGGCTTAAAAGTTCGGCGGATCTCCGTATGTCGATGTCACCGATGACCTTTCCGCACAGCCTTGCAAGGGTGATGCTGTTTGAACAGGTGTACAGGGCATACTCCATACTGAACAATTCAAAATACCATAAATGACCAATAGGTATTGACAACGACGCTGAATTATGTTAAAATATTACGGTAACATAATACGCCGGTATGTTGGAATTGGCAGACGAGGCGGACTCAAAATCCGTTGGTAGCGATACCGTGTGGGTTCGACCCCCACTACCGGCACCAGTGTTCCGCTGATCTTGATGGATCAGCGGTTTTTCTTTAGCATGAAAGGGAGGACGTAAAATGAGAAAGATCGGTTCTTTGTTGTGCCTTGCAGTAGCGGCGGCAAGTGTGATCTTTGCGTTTTTCGCAAGCGGCGCAAAGGGTTGGTTTGTGGGAATTGCTCTTTTCCGTGTGGTAGAGGGTGGTAATTTCCTCGGGATGATCGGAAATATCTTCGGTGTGCTTCTTACTGTTGCAGGCTTTGGTGCAGCGGGTCTTTTCGGACTCGGTAAGAACGACAGGCGTGCATTGATAAGCTCGGGGGCAATGATCGCATTGTGCGCTGTGTCTATGATCTTCACGCTGATAGGCGGAAGCTTTACGCTTGGCGATATCCTCATAGCAGTGCCGCCTGCGCTGATCCTTGTTTCCCTGTTAAAAAGCAATTAAATAATAAAGATGCACTTTCCGCAGATATCGCTGAAAGTGCATTTGTTTTATTGCTTTGAATTTACAAGTATAGGCTGAACGGTTATCACAGTGCCATCGGCGCATACCTCGGCACAGCTGCCGCTTTTCAGCTCCCCGCTTATCATTTTGCTGGACAGCATATCCTCGACCTTTGAGGTTATCACCCTGCGCAGTGGTCTTGCCCCCATTTTTTCCGCACCGCTCTCCGAAAGCATGGCGTCGGCGCACAGCTGCTTTATGGCGCTTGGAGCAAAGGTGATGCTTATGCCGCAGGCGGCGGCACGCTCCGACAGCGATCTCAGCATCAGTGTGCAGATGTGCTGTAACTGGGGATCTCCTAGGCTCTCGAACACCACGATACTGTCGATGCGGTTGAGAAATTCCGGCTTGAAGCGGTTTTTCAGCTCACGCATCACGTCGCTCTTTCCTGCTTTGCTTTCACCGAAGCCCAGCGAGGTCTTGCTGAGCGTCTCTGCTCCGATGTTGCCTGTCAGTATGATTATAGCGTTTCTGAAGTCCGCTTTCCTGCCGTCTGCGGCGGTAAGCGTGCCGTCTTCCATTATCTGAAGCAACAGATTAAGCACTTCGGGATGCGCCTTTTCGGCCTCGTCAAACAATACTACCGAATATGGGGAGCTTCGTATGCGCTTGATAAGCTGCCCTTCCTGCTCGTAGCCGACATATCCGGGAGGCGAGCCTATAAGCTTTGATACTGAGTGCCGCTCCATAAATTCCGACATATCGAAGCGGATGAGTCGACTCTCGTCCCCGAATACGACCTCTGCCACAGCTTTGGAAAGCTCCGTCTTTCCTACGCCGGTCTGTCCCAGAAACATAAAGGAGCATACGGGACGCCTGGGGTCCTTGAGACCGCTGCGACCACGGCGTATTGCTGCGGCAACTTGTTCGACGGCGTTATCCTGCCCGATTATCCGTTCTTTCAGGAGAGTTTCGATCTCGCTGAGCCGTCTGCTCTCATCAGCGGTGAGCTGCGCTGCGGGTATACCTGTCATGATTGATACCGTCTGTGCAACAGCGCTGCCGTCAACGATGACTCTGGAAGGTGAGGGCTGAGCTTTTTCGCCGATCAGCCGCATTTCCTGCTCACGCAGTGCAGGTATCCTGTCAAATTTCTTTTCGGATATCATCCTTGCCATTTCAGCACGTATCTCCTCAATGCGTGCAGTGACTGAGTTCTCCGTATATCCCAGCCTTGCCCTCGCAGCAGACTCGTCAAGCAGATCTATCGCTTTATCGGGCAGATTGCGGTCGTTGATATATCTGACCGAAAGCCTGATGGAAGCTTCAAGCGCATCATCGGTGATGACAGCGTGATGGTGCGCTTCGTAACGGCTTCTCAGACCTTTTAGTATCTTTAATGTGGCGGCTTCGTCGGGAGCCTCTACTTTTATTGACTGAAAACGCCGCTCAAGTGCGCTGTCCTTTTCGATAAACCTGCGGTATTCCTCTGTTGTAGTTGCTCCGATGACGCATATTTCGCCCCTTGCAAGCTTTGGCTTGAGAATGTTTGCGGCGTCGATAGCGCCCTCTGCGGCTCCTGTCCCGACTATGCCGTGTATCTCATCGATGAATAGTATCACTCCGCTTGAAGCTGTTGCCTCCTCAAGCACTCCTTTCAGGCGCTCTTCAAAATCTCCACGGTATTTTGCGCCTGCGAGCATGGCGGTCAGATCCAGCGAGAATACACGCCTGCCGCAAAGCTCGGGCGGCACCTCACGGCTTGCGATCCTCTGTGCAAAGCCCTCTACGACAGCTGTCTTTCCTACGCCTGCCTCGCCGATAAGGCATGGGTTGTTCTTGCAGCGGCGAAGAAGCACACGTGTCAGCGCTTCTATCTCGTTTTCACGTCCGAGTACGGGATCAAGCTGTCCCGATGCGGCAAGCGCTGTCAGCTCCTTTGCGTACTTTGCGAGGTTAGGTGTTTTTGTGCGCCGCTCTTTTTCATTGTCAAAGGACGGCTCCACATATTTACGTGCCGTGCTTTCGGCGGCAATGCGTTCGATGTTTGCTCCAAGCTCTGAGAGTATAACGCAGCCGTAGCAATCCCTGTCCAGTACGATCGCACGCAGCAGATGTTCTGTGCCGGCGGTCTTTGAGCCCTCGGCACGTGCGAGGTTTACTGCACTCTCCATCAGCCGCTTGCTACGTGGCGTGAGATCCGACGCTCCAAGCCGTGTTGGAGTGCCCTTTCCTACGAGCGACTCAAGCTTTGCAAGCACCTCACGCCTGCCGATGCCGTACTTTTTAAGCACCAGCGCTGATGGGCTGCCCTCGTCGGCGGTGAGACCGTACAGGATATGCTCGCTCCCGATATAGGTGTGCCCGAAGCCCATCGCCGCCGCAATGGCAGCGTTGAGCGCAACTGCGGCTTTGTCGGTAAATCCGTTGAATGAGATCACTTTTAATCACTCCGTTTCGTAATATCCGTATAGTAATTATAGGCAGAAATCACAGAAATATTTACCTGTTCAAAAATTTTTAAAAACCTCTTGCACTTAAAGGAATTTAATGGTATCATATAAATAATATTTAATTCTGAAAGGATGATCTTTTTGAAAAAACTCGGCTTCGGTTTTATGAGACTTCCCCTCCTTGACGGAAACGACCAGAAAAGCTTCGACAAGGCGCAGATAAACGGCATGGTGGACAGTTTCCTTGAGCAGGGCTTTACTTATTTTGACACAGCGTATATGTACCATGACGGCGCAAGCGAGTGTATGCTGAAGGAGGCGCTTGTTGAGCGCCATCCCCGTGGCAGCTTCCTGGTTGCAACAAAGCTCCCCACGATGTTCCTCAAGGAAAAAGAGGACATGGAGAATATGTTCAGCACCCAGCTTGAAAGAACAGGCGCAGGCTATTTTGACTATTATCTCCTGCACTGTCTTAATAAGGAGAACTATGAGATCTCCACACGCTTAGGTGCGTTTGATTTCGTTATGCAGAAAAAGAAGGAAGGACTTGTGCGCAGGATAGGCTTCTCCTATCACGACAACGCACAGCTCCTGGACGAGATACTCACCGCACACCCCGAAATGGAGTTCGTGCAGCTTCAGATAAACTACCTCGACTGGGAGGACAAGAACGTGCAGTCCCGTCTCTGCTACGAGGTGGCAAGAAAGCACGGCAAGGATGTTATCGTAATGGAGCCCGTAAAGGGCGGCACCCTTGCCAATGTCCCCGAAAAGGCTGCAAAGCTGTTTAAGGACAGCGCACCCGATATGTCTGTGCCCTCCTGGGCTATCAGATTTGCGGCAGGCCTTGAGGGAGTCATCTGCGTACTCAGCGGTATGAGCAATATGCAGCAGCTTACGGACAACACAGGCTACATGGCTGATTTCAAGCCGCTCAGCAGTGAGGAGCAGAAGCTTGTGTTCAGGGCGGCGGATATCATAAACTCCGCTGTATCCATCCCTTGTACCGCTTGCCGTTATTGCGTCGAGGGTTGCCCCATGAACATCCCGATACCCGACTATTTTGCACTGTACAACGCCGACAAGCAGGAGGATATGACTCCCACTGAAAGCTACGAGGATATCGCTTCGGGCCATGGCAGGGCATCGGAGTGCATCGCCTGCGGTCAGTGCGAGGGTCACTGCCCCCAGCATCTGGAGATAATAAAGTATCTTAAGGATGTAGCAGTGAATTTCGAATAACAACTCAGCCGCTTTCGCACCAAGGTGCGGGAGCGGTCTTTTTTTATATGAACTATTATAAAAAAGGAAGTGCGAGCAATACTAAAAAAAGCCGAAAAACTGTGCTGTTATGCGAAAATCTAAAACTCGTGCGATAGATTTAATAAAAAAATCTGCAAATTTGTGCAGTTTTTTTCAAAAACCACTTGACAATTCGGAGAAAACATGATAAATTATATTTAGCACTCAGAGAGAAAGAGTGCTAACACTTTTGAGAAGAGAGTGCTAAACAGGTAACAACATCCCTTTGAAAGGCAGGTAGGCTGTGGACGCTAGAGGAATGAAGATACTCGCCGCCATCGTTGACGAGTATATAAAGACCGGAGAGCCGGTAGGCTCCAAGGCGCTTGCGCAGAAGCCGGATATCAATGTATCCTCGGCAACGATACGCAATACCATGGCCGCACTGGAGCAGGAGGGCTATCTCGACCATCCGCACACCTCGGCAGGTCGTGTGCCTACATTCAAGGGCTACCGCTTCTACATCGACAACCTGATGAGCCCCGAGCCGATAAACCATGACGCCCTCGCAGATTTTGACGAGCGTATCTTCGGTGACGCAGTAACGGAGGAGGATATCATAAAGAACGCCTCCGCCGCCCTCGCAGAGATAACAAAGTGCGCTACGTTCTCAACAAACCACGTTTCGCAGTTCTCTGTGATAACCAAGGTGGACGTTATCCCCACAGGCAGGCGGATGTACGTGCTGCTGCTGATAACCTCCAACGGCGAGGTAAAGAACAGAGTGTGCCGCATGGAGTTCGACCTGTCCAACGAGCAGATGGAGTTCTTCACACGCTTCCTCAATTCGCACCTGCAGGGCGTTAATCTTGCAAACATGACAGATGAGTACGTGAGCACCCTCGCACAGGCTCTCGGCAGCTATATGATGAGCCTTTCACCGCTGCTGTACGCAGTGTATGAGCTTACGGGCGAGATGATGCGTGACAGCATCGATGTAAAGGGAGAGTCAAATCTCCTCGCCTGTCAGGAGTTCCCCATGATGGACGTCATGAGGTTCCTTGAGCAGAAGAACGAGCTTTCGATGCTGCTGGACAGCGCATTCTCAGGCATCAACATAAAGTTCGGCGCAGAGGAGGGCACCTTTGCGATAACTAACTCGACCTTTGTAAGCGCAAGCTACTACAAGGACGGAAAGCCCGCAGGAACGCTGGGCGTAATAGGACCTATGAGGCTGGATTACCGCAGGATAATCCCATATATAGAATATTTCAGCAATAAAGTGACGCAGCTTCTCTCCGAGGACGACGAGGACAGACAGCTTGCACAGATAGAAAGAGAGGTAGAACAGAATGGCGATGAATAACGAGGAGATGAACGAGGAGATCAGGACCGAGGAAGAAGTCACCGCTGAGGAGACCGCTCCCGAGGCCGAAGTCGTTACAGAGCCCTCCAACGAGGAAAAGCTGACAGCAGAGCTCGCTTCCGTAAAGGATCAGCTCCTGCGTACAGTGGCAGAGTACGACAACTTCCGTAAGCGTGCCGCAAAGGAAAAGCTGGAGCTTCGTCCCGTGATAATCACCGACGTGGTAAAGGAGTTCCTGCCCGTGATGGACAATCTCACAAGGGCGCTTGAAGCCGAGTGTACCGACGCCGCCTACAAGCAGGGCGTACAGATGATAGACGACAGCTTCCTTGAGATACTCACAAAGCTGGGCGTTGAGGAGATCGAAAGTGACGGCGTTATGTTCGATCCGTCCATGCACCAGGCAGTTCAGCGTGTAGAGAGCGACGAGCTTGAAAGCGGCATGGTAGCCACAACCTTTGCAAAGGGCTACAGGATAGGCGACAGAGTTATCCGATTTGCGATGGTCGCAGTCGTTAACTGATAACACATCCCCGCGGAGGTGTCCGCACGATAATCAATAGTAAATCAATGCAACCGTAAAAAACGAAAAGGCGCAAGCCGGTGTTTTTGTGACGGCTGCCATACAAAAGAATGGAGGAATATATTATGGCAAAGATCATTGGTATTGACTTAGGTACTACAAACTCCTGCGTATCCGTTATCGAGGGCGGCGAGCCTGTAGTTATCACCAACCCCGAGGGTAACAGAACAACTCCCTCTGTAGTGGCATTCACAAAGGACGGCGAGCGTCTTGTAGGCCAGCTTGCAAAGAACCAGGCTGTTACAAACCCCGACAAGACAGTTATCTCCATCAAGCGTCACATGGGTACAGACTACAAGGTAGACATTGACGGCAAGAAGTACACTCCCCAGGAGATCTCCGCAATGATCCTGCAGAAGCTGAAGGCTGACGCAGAGGCTTACCTCGGCGAGACAGTAACAGAGGCTGTTATCACAGTTCCCGCATACTTTACAGACTCCCAGCGTCAGGCTACAAAGGACGCAGGCCAGATCGCAGGTCTTACCGTAAAGAGAATCATCAACGAGCCCACAGCGGCAGCTCTCGCTTACGGTATCGACAAGGAGGACGACCAGAAGATCGTTGTATATGACCTCGGCGGCGGTACATTCGACGTATCCGTTATCGAGATCGGCGACGGCGTACAGGAGGTTCTTGCAACAGCAGGTAACAACCGTCTCGGCGGCGACGACTTCGACCAGAGAGTTATCGACTTCCTGAGAGATGAGTTCAAGAAGTCCGACGGAATCGACCTTGCAAACGACAAGTTCGCTATGCAGAGACTTAAGGACGAAGCTGAAAAGGCTAAGATCGCCCTTTCCAACTCCACAACAGTAAATGTAAATATCCCCTATATCACAGCAGACGCAACAGGCCCCAAGCACCTGAACGTAACTCTCTCCAGAGCAAAGTTCAACGAGCTTACCGCTGACCTTGTAGAGGCTACAATGGGTCCCCTGAAGCAGGCTATCTCCGATTCCGGTCTGTCCACAAGCGAGATCGACAAGATCCTGCTGGTAGGCGGCTCCACAAGAATCCCCGCTGTTCAGGAGGCTGTAAAGAGCTTCCTCGGCAAGGAGCCCTTCAAGGGCATCAACCCCGATGAGTGCGTATCCATCGGTGCGTGCATCCAGGGTGGCGTACTGAACAAGGAGGTAACAGGCCTCCTGCTGCTCGACGTTACACCCCTGTCCCTCGGTATCGAGACCGCAGGCGGCATCTGCACAAGAATGATCGAGCGTAACACAACTATCCCCACCAAGAAATCTCAGGTGTTATCCACATACTCCGACAACCAGCCCAGCGTTGAGATCAACGTT
>JAFTXQ010000012.1 GCA_017461565.1 Oscillospiraceae bacterium | reverse complement strand
GGCGGTGAGGGTCCACCTGTTCCCATTCCGAACACAGTAGTTAAGCTCACTTGCGTCGACAATACTTGGCGGGCAACTGCCCGGGAAGATAGATAGGCGCCGACACTTAATAGGCTCAGTAGACTGGTGTTTACTGAGCCTATCTATTCCTCCGTAGCTCAGTCGGTAGTAGCACCTGACTGTTAATCAGGGTGTCACTGGTTCAAGTCCAGTCGGGGGAGCCAATAACGCATAATCCGAACACTTTCGTTAATCGTATTGTGTTCGGATTTGTTTTTTTCTATGATATATAAAATCGAATTAATGAGTTGGAAGAAATAATAATTTGCGCCATGCTAATTCTATCTATAACCGTATCATGAAATAGAATGTGATAGATCATCAGGCTGACTGATGAAAAAGGGAATACTGATCGGAAAATAAATAAGATCAGGAAATTCGATCTCTCTGAGATATTTCTGAAAAAAGTATCTTTTTTTCATATTGCTGTCACAATGTTAGGGTATTATAATATAAAATGTTTATGCAGTATGCGTTATTAATATGAGAGGTTAGATATGGGCATGAATATAAAGACACTGGCCGCATTGTGCTCTGTGGCGGTATCTTTGGCAAGCGGATGTCATAGGATCGACATTGACTCTGCTCCCGATATAAATGGGGTCTCACCGATGTATCCTCATAGCGATACCGAAGCGGCTCTTGTACCCGAAAAGGCCGAAACGGAGGATTTTAAGCCTGCTTCATCGGAGGATGATGTTATAGTGTTCGCAGATGATGAGATCAGCTTTGTGTCTCCGTATGTTGAGCGGCAGGGTTATGCTGCTGTTATCAGGCAGGGCGGCGTATACAGGGTCACGGGGACTATGGACGGCGGACGAGTAGTGGTGGATTGTGACGACCCTGTGTCGTTGATCCTTGATGGTTTGAATATACAAAGTATTGCTTGTATAGGTGCTGCGCAGCTTAAAATAACAGTGCCGTCGGATACAGATAACAGGCTTTCAGGCGATGCTATGGGCAGTGGTATAAGCAGTGGCAGTAGTATAATCGTTAACGGCAGCGGAAGGCTTGATATAGGAGGCAGTACAGCTATAAGCTGTGCGGCTTTGAAGCTGTGCGGCGCTGATGTCAGCGTGGTTTCGGAAAAAGATGGAATAAAGAGTACGGAATATGTTGTAATGGCTGAGGGAAGCCTGAACATCCGCAGCGGCGGCAAAGGAGTGAATATCCGGAATGAAAGATCGCAGGGATATATGAATATCATCGGCGGCAAGCTGGAGATCAATTCCTATGAGGATGGTATCTGTGCATCCGATGCGGTCTTCGTTTCGAACGGAAGCGTTGATATACGAAGCGGCGGTGGAAGTGGCGCAGTGCTGCACTTTGGGCGTAATAAGATATATCCGAAAGGTAAGCATGGAGGATTCACAACAGATGGAAGCGCTGATTTTGATTTTGATGATCTGACTTCAGGCGACGGAAGCAAGGTGGAATCCAAGAAAGGCATAAGCACTGATGGCATTGTTGAGATAAGCGGAGGCGATGTAGTGATAGATTCTGCCGATGACAGTATTTCGGCTCATAGTGATATTGATGTCTCAGGCGGTACGTTGAAGGTGTGTTCCGGAGATGACGGTATGCATTGCGACAACAGGATCACTGTTTATGATGGATGTATAAGGATAGATGACAGTTATATTGCACTTGAAGGGCTTTCTGTCGCTATAAAAGGCGGAGACGTTGCGTTGATTTCTTATTACGATGGAATAAATGTGGCGGGTGGCAATAATATGATCTCCTCGGGTGCTGCTGACAGCGCCGAAAAATATATCAGCATCTCTGGCGGTAAGGTCTGCATTAAGGCAGGTGGTGATGGTATAGATTCCGCAGGAACAGCAGCGATAAGCGGCGGAGATGTACTGGTGTTTTCGGGCAATGAGTCTGGATTTGCTTCGCTTGATTACAGCGGAAGCTTCGTGCTAAGCGGCGGAACGCTGGCCGCTTTTGGCTCTGATGTTCTGACTAAAGCGCCAAGCATCGTTTCAAGCTCCTGTATATCAGTTATGGCGGATCTGACAAAAGGCGAGCTTCTCACGATAAAGGATAGCACCAACAGCATTGTGTTTGAAACAGTCATGGTTTCTGACTGCTCTTCCGTTATTTTTTCTTACGACGATATAACCATAGGTCAGATATATAGTATTTATGCGGACGGCGTCTGTGTAAATAGCGTTACGGCTTCGGAAGGAGTCTGCGGAGACGGACCGAGCGGAATAGAGACGGGCGTCTTTGATAATGTGATTTCAGGCAGTCAGGGAAATACAGGTGAATTGGTCGCATAAGTGTTAATATTCGGATACCCACGAAGAAATATCTTCGTGGGTAATCTTTTTGAGGTTATCTTAACATATAAATGAAGTTACATGATAAAGGGATATTTAATCCCAACAGATGTATATTGATCGGATACTTCTGGGATATGCTGACTTTTTATTACGTTCATCAGCTCTTGTTTTGCTTTTTTGCACAAAAAAATCAGTACAATTTCGTTAAAAATATTACTTTACAAATCCGATGATTTTACTTAAAATATTAATTAGAGAAAAGTTGACGAAAACCGTTCAATGAAAGGAAAAAGTGTATCATGGTTAAAAAGGCAGTAACAATGAGCGATATCGCAAAGGTGATGAATGTCAGCACCGTTACGGTATCCAAGGCACTGGGCGACCGTGAGGGTGTGAGCGAGGAGCTGCGTGAGCGCATAAAGCAGAAAGCTACCGAGATGGGCTACCGTATGCACACTGGCGGCAGAGGTACGCACGATGGTCTCAGCTACAATATAGGAATAGTTGTAGCAAGGCACTTTATCAGCGATGCAAGCTCCTATTACTGGGTGGTGTACCGTCATATCGTTGAGATGCTGCAGGCGCAGAACTTCTATGGTATGCTGGAAGTAGTAAACGACATTGAGGGTGAGCTAAGCGAGATACCTAACTCCGTTCTTGACAAGAAAGTCGACGGGCTTATCGTGCTGGGTCAGTTCAGCGACAGCTATGTTGACAGGCTGATGCAGTGTGATATTCCGACAGTGTTCCTTGATTTTTACGGAAGCAGAGAGGACACCGAGGCAGTGCTCTCAGATAACTTCTACGGCGCATATATGCTGACAAGTCATCTTATCGCAAACGGACACAGAAAGATAGGCTTCCTCGGCAGTATAAGTTCTACATCAAGCATTCAGGACAGATATCTCGGCTACTACAAGACTCTGCTGGAAAACAGGATACCGCTGCGACAGGACTGGATAATAAGCGACCGCAGCAACGAGAGCGATATATTCCCCGAGTTCACGCTGCCTGCCGATATGCCCACGGCATTTGTCTGCAACTGCGATGAGGCGGCATACAAGCTTGTGAACCAGCTGAAGGCAGCAGGCTACTCCATCCCTGAGGATATCTCGGTAGTAGGCTACGACAATCACATATATTCTACCATCAGCAATCCCCGCATCACCACCATTGACGTAAACAGTCGTGCGATGTCGGCGGAGGCTGTGGACATCATCCTGCATAAGATACGTGACGGAAGCTTCAAGCGTGGAAGGACTCTTGTGACAGGAAAGCTTGTCCGCCGTGAGAGCGTAAAGAAGCTTAATTGAATCTGATCAGATATGCAAGCCCCGCCGAAAGTCAAAAAATATTGACAACATCGGCGGGGTGTAGTATAATATATGTTATGGCAACTTGTTGCCATAAGTCGGCATAGCCGACAGTTGCGAAGCGACGAAACATATATTCAAAGGTTTTGAGTTCGTTCGGTTTTCCAAAGGAAAACGCCGACCCACCGTCGGCGAGAACGAACATCGGAGCGAAGCGACATCATTATACCTCAGCCGTCCAAATCTTTGATTTGGAAAACGGCGTGTGGTTCTTATAATATATAGAGGTATGATATCAAATCATCTTGAAAGGACGACAAAACAATGAAGTACGATTTCAGTGCCGTTGAAAGCAAATGGCAGAAGTACTGGGATGAGCATGGCACTTTCCATGCCTCCGAGGATCACAACAAGAAAAAGTTCTATGCACTGGTAGAGTTCCCCTACCCCTCCGGTGCAGGTATGCACGTTGGACATATCAAGGCGTATTCGGGTCTTGAGGTGGTCAGCAGAAAGCGCAGACTCCAGGGCTATAACGTTCTGTTCCCCATCGGCTTTGACGCATACGGTCTGCCCACAGAGAACACCGCCATCAAGACAGGCGTACACCCCAGACAGGTAACAGACAACAATATCACAAAGTTCACAAGCCAGCTCAAGCGTGTAGGCTTCTCCTTTGACTGGGACCGAGTTGTAGACACCACTGAGGAGGACTACTATAAGTGGACGCAGTGGATATTCCTCAAGATGTTCGAGAACGGACTGGTGTTCCGTGACAAGACGCTCGTAAACTACTGCCCCAGCTGTAAGGTTGTCCTCTCCAACGAGGACTCCCAGGGCGGCAAGTGCGATATCTGCCACAGCGATATCGTGCAGAAGGATAAAGAGGTATGGTATCTCCGCATCACAGAGTACGCAGACAAGCTGCTCCAGGGTCTGGACGAGGTGGATTACCTTCCCAATATCAGACTCCAGCAGGAAAACTGGATCGGTAAGTCCACAGGCGCTTTCGTGAACTTCTCCATCAAGGAGCAGGACGAGCAGCTCCGCATCTACACCACACGTCCCGATACACTGTACGGCGTTACATTCATGGTAATCGCTCCCGAGCACCCCATCATCGAAAAGTACCGTGATCAGATCGCAAATATAGACGCCCTCGACGCTTACAAGGCAGAGTGTGCGAAGAAGTCTGAGTTCGAGAGAACTCAGCTCGTAAAGGACAAGACAGGAGTTAAGATCGAAGGTCTTACTGCAATCAACCCCATCACCGAAAAGGAGATACCCGTATACGTTGCGGACTATGTAATGATGGGCTACGGCACAGGCGCTATCATGGCGGTTCCCGCTCACGATACCCGTGACTACGACTTTGCAAAGAAGTTCGGCATCGATATCATCGAGGTCATCAAGGGCGGCGACATCTCCGTCGAGGCCTACACAGGCGACGGCGAGATGGTGAACAGCGGTGTTCTGAACGGTATCACAAACAAGAAGGACGCTATCGAAAAGATGCTCGCATTCCTCGGCGAAAAGGGTATCGGCGAGAAGGGCGTACAGTTCAAGATGAAGGACTGGGCATTCAACCGCCAGAGATACTGGGGCGAGCCCATCCCGATCGTTCACTGCGCAGACTGCGGCATGGTAGCCGTTCCCTATGAGGAGCTGCCCCTCAGACTGCCCCCCGTGGATAACTTCCAGCCCGGCAGCGATGGCGAATCCCCCCTCGCAAAGATCGACAGCTTTGTAAACTGCAAGTGCCCCAAGTGCGGAAAGGATGCAAAGCGTGAGACCGATACAATGCCCCAGTGGGCAGGCTCCTCCTGGTACTTCCTGCGCTACTGCGACAACAAGAACAACGACTGCCTCGCATCCAGGGAAGCACTGGACTACTGGATGCCCGTTGACTGGTACAACGGCGGTATGGAGCACGTTACACGCCACCTGATATACAGCCGTTTCTGGCATAAATTCCTGTACGATATCGGCGAGGTGACCACCTCCGAGCCTTACGCAAAGCGTACCGCCCAGGGCCTTATCCTCGGCCCCGACGGACAGAAGATGAGTAAGTCCAGAGGCAACGTAGTTGACCCCAACGACGTTGTTGCAGAGTACGGTGCAGATACGCTCCGCCTGTATGTACTGTTCATGGGCGACTACGAGCAGGCAGCTCCCTGGAGCGAGAGCAGCATGAAGGGCTGCAAGCGCTTCCTCGACAGAGTATGGAAGCTGCAGGAGAAGGTGGTTGACGGCAACGAGTACAGCGACAAGCTGCGCTCCTCCATGCACAAGACCATCAAGAAGGTGTCAGAGGATATCGAGAACCTGCGCTTCAACACCGCTATCGCAGCTATGATGGGTCTGCTGAACCAGATAGACGAGATCGGCTCTCTCACAAAGGCAGAGTACAGGGATCTGCTCATCATGCTCAACCCCTTTGCTCCCCATATCACCGAGGAGCTGTACGAAACAATGGGCTTCGGCGGCGTGCTGAACGAGCAGAAGTGGGTAGAGTACGACGAGGCTCTCTGCGTTGACAACACAGTTGAGATAGTAGTACAGATCAACGGCAAGGTAAAGGCGCACTTCGACGCTCCCCTGAACTCCGACAGAGAAACACTGGAGAAGATGGCATTCGAGCTTCCCGAGGTAACAAAGATCACCGACGGCAAGACCATCGTTAAGAAGATCGCAGTTCCCAACAAGCTTGTGAACATCGTAGTGAAATAATAACATCAAAAGCGCAGTTCACATCGGGCTGCGCTTTGCTTCAAGGAGAATGACATGAAAAGAAATATTACAAAGCTGCTTGCACTGCTGCTGGCAGGTGCAATGCTGACGGGCTGCGCTTCGGATACCCCGTCTGCATCCTCGTCAGACAGCGCAGTGACTGCTGAGGCTTCATCCACTACTGAAAATCAGGAGTCCGCCGAGGGTTCTGCACAAAGCACTACAACTTCATCGCAGACCACCACTACACCTGCTCCTGCACTTCCTACCGAAGAGGAGTCCGCACCAGCCGATGAGAGTGAGGAGACCCCTGCTGACAGTGTGACTGTCGAGAGCGTACAAGCACCCGCAGAGAGCGAGGAAGCCCCTGTGCAGACGAGTGCTACCACTACCACAGCAGCAACGACCACTACTACAACCGAACAGCAGACCCCCGAGGAGGTACCCATGGAAGAAAAGCTCATTGCCCTGACCTTTGACGACGGCCCCAATACCACAACAACGCCGCAGGTGCTTGACGTGCTGGAGAAATACGATATCACCGCTTCGTTCTTCCTTATCGGAAACAACATCACCGACGCCTCTGCAGAGGTGGTAAAGCGTGCTTATGACATGGGCTGCGAGATACACAACCACTCAAAGTCCCATCCTTATATGAATGAGATGTCGGTGGATGAGATAATCGCAGAGTTCCAGTATACCGACAACAAGGTGTTTGAGATAACAGGCGAGCATACAGGATTTTTCCGTCCGCCTTATATTGCAGTAAGCCAGGATATGCTGGACAATATCGATGTTCCGTTCATTGCAGGTATCGGCTGTAACGACTGGGATCCCAAAGTTCCTGCCGACCGTCGTGCAAAGATGATACTCAAACAGGCTAAGGACGGCGATGTGATACTGCTTCATGATGCTGAGGGCAACGACCTTACCGTTGAGGCGCTGGATACCATCATTCCCGAGCTTAAGGCGCAGGGCTACCGCTTTGTTACGGTAACTGAGCTGTTCAACGAAAAGGGTATAGAAATATCTGCCGATGATACAAAGGTGTACACCAATGTTCTTCAGAAGGGACAGTTCGGATAATCCCCCTCATCCGTTTTGTTGCAATTGCACAAAGTTTTGCCGTATTGTTGACAACAATACGGCAAATAGTTTATAATAATCAAGTAAAGCCAGTTGATAATATGGGAGGTATTGTTATGAAGAACAAAATACTTGCGCTGCTTGCTGCGGTGTTTGTTTCTGTTTCAGCTTTCAGCACACCTGTGCAGCAATCCATCGGCGCATACGTCACTGCACAAGCGGCAACCTCGGTAAAGACTCCCACTGCCAATAAAGCATCGGGAACCTATACTGTATCGGGAAAGCTCGGAATAAAGCTGTCCTGCAAGACAAGCGGTGCCAAGATCTATTACAGCACCAATGGCGGCAAGAGCTACAAGCTGTATTCCAAGACGATAAGCATATCCAAGAATACTACGATCAAGTTCTATGCTGTTAAGAACGGTATAAAGAGCAAGGTGGTGAGCCGCACATATAAGCTTACACCCAAATTCACTATTACGCCAAATGCAGGCAAATATGAGGGAACACAGATCGTAAAGCTCAAATCCGGTGTTTCGGGCGTAAAGTTCTATTACACTCTTGATGGCAGCAAGCCCACTACAAAGTCGTCGGTGTACGACCCTGCCAAGGGCATCGTGATAGATGAGAGCTGCAAGCTGCGCATTCGCACCTCAAAGAGCGGATGGACCACAAGGTATGTCACAAAGAGCTATACCATAGAGCAGTCTGTTATCGAAGCTGAAAGTATCCTTGAGGACTATACTGAAAAGTACGCCTACAACACTCTTACAGCAAAGCAGAAAAAGCTGTATAAGGCGGTATATGACGGCGTGTCAGAGCTTGATGAAAAGATCGATGTTTACGATCTGGGATGCTCCGAAGACGACATCCGGGTGGTGTTCTATGCAGTTGCATTTGACAATCCGCAGTTCTTCTGGCTCAAGACTGAGTGTGATTATTCGCTTCTTGGAAAAACTTTGAGATCCGTTTCTCCTGCCTATCTTTACACAAAAAGCAAGGCTGCTTCAATAACTAAGGATGTAGAGAAGGCGGCTCAGAAGATCATCAACGAGGCGCTTAAAAAAGATGACCTTTTTGAGCGTGTGCTGTATATCCATGATACCATCGTCAACATGACAAAATACATCTCCGACGGTGAAAACCATATCAGAGGCGTCAACGGACCGCTGCTTAACGGCGAAGCCCTGTGCGAGGGTTACGCAAAGACATTTGCTTATCTTTGTCAGAGCATCGGAATCGAGGCGGTATGCATAAGCGGCAAATCCGGCGGAGATCACATGTGGAATATAGTAAAGCTTGACGGCGAATGGTATCAGATGGATGTGACCTTTGATGATCCCACAAACATCACCGCCTGCGAGCATACTTATTTCTGCATAACTACCGAGCAGATACTTAAGGATCACAAGCTGGATAACCCCTTCTCCGTGCCCGACTGTACTGCTACCGAATACAGTTATTTTGAAGCTACGGGAACTACCCTTTACACGAACGTGAATGAAGCTTATGAGGCGCTTGTCAAGCAGGCGGCGGCAAATTTCAAGAAAGGTATTCTTACCACTGAGATAATATGTGATGAAGTCTGCGTGAAAAAGCTGTTTAATCTTATCGGAAACAAGGAAAGAGATATCTTTGCAGATCTTGAGACGTATGGCGTGGTACCTGCCAGTGCAAGACGCAGCTACATAGGTACTTCCTTTAAGCTTGAACTGGTCAAGTAAATAAGAAACCAAACGACCCGAAATCGCTGTTTCGGGTCGTTTGATCTTTAGTTTACATATACATTCACTGTGACTGTATCCTCACGGGATTCGGCGTTTTCGCCCGTGGCGAGTATCAGCACCTCTATCGGACCTGTATTATATCCTACGAAAAGAGTTTGCCTATCGGCGCTTACAGTTGCTGTTTTTTCAACATCGTCAGATATCGTTTGCAGGAATATCTTCGTTGTGGTCGCTTTTTCGATGTCGGCCAGATCACTTATGGACAGCGTGGTGCCTGCCTCGGCGTATATGTTGGTTTTCGGGGTAATAACAGGGACTTTTTCCATATAGTCAACCAGGCCCCATATCGTCACGGCGGCGATTCCGCCCAACAGAAGAAAAACTACAAAAATTATTATCAATGCTTTTTTCATGTTGCATCTCCTTTACATCACCCGAGGGAAGCTGAAATATGCAAATCCGTCTCTGCTGTCACGGGCGGTAATCATTCTCTCATAAGCGTTCTGTGCCCTCTCCGAAACATACCTGTCGCTGTCTGAGGTAAGCCGCTCTACATGGACTACCGCAGCGTCGCCGAGTTCCTCAAGAAGGTCGATATCAACACGCTCCAGCGTACCGCTCTGATATGCGGAAACGTTGTAGTCTGCTATCATACCGTCCACATTCGAGAAGCAAAGCAGCGCCATCATGACAGTGAATGAGCAGAACAGCACTTTCCATGCAGGGAGCTGTACGAACTGCATGATGATCACCAGCACGAATATTATCGCAAGCACTGCCATGAACCAGGATGTATAGATCCTCAGCGGCGTCATGCCAAGCTCGCTGATATACAGCAACATCTTGCTTATTGCAGAGGCTATCAGCATAAGCGTGAAAGAGGCAATTACAGTGGTGTATACTTTTAGTGGGGCGGTCTTTCTGTCATAGTCGTCACGCTTCATAAAGCACTGCATAAGCACTATCGTGACAAGGTTTATCACAGCTATCACGCACAGTTCAAAGAAGCCACGCCTTGCATATTCACTGTAACTGTAATTTTCGGGGAGCGTTCCGCCGAAGGCGGCGGTTATATAACTGAATTGTGTTATTATATATACAAGATAGAACAGGCAAATAGGTGTGACCATCGTGCATCCAAGCACTGTCGGAACTATCCTGTAAGAAGGGAGCGCATCACTGTATGGATTTTGCTTATCGCAGGAGGCGGACAGCATACCGAACAGATACAGTGATACGGGTACCGCCATTATTGCATGGAGGATAACCGTTCCGTTCATCTTCGGCAAAGAGCCGATGAAGCCTTCCATTGTATTGCTGAATATATCGTCGCTGCTCATAAGCAGAGCAAGCACAACGAGCGTAAGCGGCACAGCCGCAACAAGTCCCAGAAGCACAAGACCTATGTTTTTACCTGCGGTGCGGTTTCTGAACAGCACACCGAGAGAGCGTGCACCGTCTCCGTATCGTGACAGGGGACGGGCGAAAACGGCTTCAGTGATATCACGTGCGAAATGCTCTCCGAAAAGCTCCGCTCCGCTGAGCGATGTGCCCAGATAGAACATCAGCAGAAACGTGAACCACGCAGCCAGGGTGTTGATGAAGCTGTTTGCACTGAACAGCGGCACGAAGCAGAAAGCCATTGCGATACCGAATACTGCGATATGTGCCCTTGTAACGGGCAGATGCTTTATTTTTACATACACTGCTGCTGTCGTACCGAACAGCAGCCACATTATTCCGCCCCACAGACCGCCTGCATATCCGCAGACAAAGTGAGTGAACACAAATCCCAGACCAAGGCACACAAGGCTCGTCACGGCATCCGATAAGGTCAGGGTTCGTCGTGACTCAGACTGAACAGGTGCATAGTTCGGCTCCATATACGCCGCATTTTCCTGCGGTATGATGTTGTTGTCCATGATCAGTTCTCCGTTTTGTCGTATTCGAGGATATCTCCGGGCTGGCAGTCAAGCACCTCGCATATTTTTTCAAGAGTGGAAAAGCGCACTGCTTTTGCTTTTCCTGTTTTAAGCACCGAGAGATTTGCAGGGGTTATGCCTACCCTGTCGGCAAGCTCGTTAGAGGAGATCTTGCGCTTTGCCATCATTACATCTAGGTTAATTATTATCGGCATAATATCCACCTCCTTATATCGTGAAGTCGTTCTCTTCACGCAGGGCTACTGCCTGCTCAAAGACATTCTTCACAACTCTCAGGATAAGACCCATAAACGCACAGGCGATCACTACAACCAACACAAACACCTTAAGCGTTGCAAAGTACACGAACACCAGCGCCTCTGCAAAGCAGCAGTAGGAGATGATGCGCAGCAGCTTTACGTTCTGTGTGATAAACGGTTTTTCCTTTCTGATGTTGCGCAGCAGAATATCAAGGCACACAAGCGCAATTATCGCAGCAGGAACTGCACTGTACAGCGTTATCAGCAGCGGCACATATACCGAGGGCTGACCGCTTGCGATCACTGCCTTGTCGTAATACTCCACCATAAAGGGTGCCATAACGCAGCAAACCGCTGCCAGTACATATACCACCTTTACCAATGCCGAGGACAGCATCAGCGATCTGTTCTTGTTCCACATAAATAATACCTCCGTCAATGTTATTTAGTCAGCCGGATAAATGGAAACCTGATCAGCTTTCCGAATATCTGTTGTGAGCTTATGATAACACGAAGTTTATTTTTTGTCAATAGATTTTTATTGTTTTTCGATAATAATTTATTGATTTGCGGAGTATATACTAAAAAGCGGCTGCATTTTTGTGTATACTGTACAAGAAAATTTTATGGCAGAAAAAAGTCAGATTATTCACTGCTGATATGTTATATTATACACAAGGCAATTATCCTTGGGGAAAGGGGTTGGTTATATGATCGTTATCTCAAAGGACAGCATAGAGGAGCTTTTTGACAGATACTCCGATATGGTGTACAGGATATCGCTCAACATCGTGCGCAACTGCGAAGAGGCGCAGGATATCGTAATGGATACGTTCATGGCACTTATGAAGCAGGACAGCTTCAACGATGACGGACATATCAAAGCGTGGCTGATACGCACCGCCGAAAACAAGTCTATCAATGTGGTGAGGTCGGCACGGGTGAGGCGGACTCAGCCACTTGATGAGATGCTCTCGGGTACTCTGAGCGGTGGACTGAACGAGGCGGAGCACGAGCTTCTGGATATGGTGATGCGCCTGCCTAAAAAACTCAGGACCACGGTGTATATGTATTATTATGAGGATATGTCGGCGGCGCAGATAGCGTCTGTTCTAGGTATCAGCGAGAACACTGTTTACAAGCGTCTGCAGCGTGGCAGGAACGCACTGAAGATAGATCTGGAGGGGGAAGCGATATGAATAAGCATGAATTCAAAGCCGCATACGGCAAGATAAAGCTTTCCGACGGATTCAAGGCGGAGGCAAAGAAAAAGCTCGTTTCCTGCTATGAGGATAAGCAGGATGCGTTGAATTCTGATGATTATGAGGATCAGCACGCATCCAATGTGATGATAATAGAGCCGAAAAAGCGTAGTCCGTGGAAGACTGCCGTCGGTATCAGTGCTGCTGCGGCTGTGGTGGGACTTGGCGTGTGGGGAGGCGTTTCGCTTTTGGGTCAAAGTCCATTAGACCCTGCTTCCGGTGCTACGGAAGAGACATTGCACACAGCAGAAACATCTGAGACTGTTGATATCGCCGAGCCTGTCGCTCCCGAGGATAAAACGGTGAACATCCTTGTTTATGAAATGGCTCAGCCGATAGTGGATGTAGTGGAGCGGTTCTGTCCCGATTATACCGATAACGGCGACAACACAGGCACATTGGGTGACATCACTATAAGATGGGTTCCGCTGTATGGCCCGAATGTAGAGGGTGATTACGGGATTGGGGTAAGGGACTATATCGACGATACTTTGCTTCCGCCCGAGGAGCGTGCCGATCTTATCTACGTAAATGACGAATCTGTGCTCTACGACCTTATGGGCAGCGGATATACAGAAGATCTGTATAGTATCGGGCTTACTTCCGAGGATACCTTGCAGATGTATGATTACACTCTGAAGCAGGCAGGCGGTGAAAATGGCGAGCTTTATGCTCTCGCATGGGAAGCGGCACCGTATGTGTTCTATTATAGGCGTTCTATTGCAGAGCAGGTATTCGGTACTTCCGAACCCGAGGAGATACAGAAGCTTCTTTCCGATTGGGACAGCTTCACCGATGCAGCGCTTAAGCTAAAGGATCAGGGCTACTGTATGATATCTGATTGCGATCAGCTTTATGAGCTGTTCTGCACCGACGGCTGGATAAACTCTGATGATATGATTTGTGCTGACGATGGTGCGGTGAAATGGGCTGAGATATGCAAACTGCTGCAGGATAACGACTGTTTCACAGGGAACGGTATGTGGACGAGCGAATGGGCTGATGATCTTAAAGATAATAAGGTGTTCGGCGGCTTTGCGGTTTCCACTGTTGCTGAGTGGAGCGTGCCGCGCGAGATGGGTGACACAGGCGATCTTGCCGTGTGCATGGGACCTCAGAGTGGTTACAGTGAGATTGGACAGTGGCTGGCAGCGGCAAGGGACACAAACAGCCCTGAGGCGGTGACGGAATTCCTGCGTGCGTTATGCTGCAACGAGGAAACAGCGCAGGCAATATCCACCGATCCGGAGTATCGTGTGCTTGCAAATAATATTGCGGCGATGGATGAGCTAGCCGTATCCGATCACAGTGCGGAGCACTTTGGTGGTCAGAATCCGTTTGGCGTGTACTCGGAATGTGCGAAGAGCATAAAGACAGACATTCCCGATACGGAAAGATACCGTGAGCGCAACCGTCTTTTCGCTGCGTTCAACAGTGCGTTTGAGGAATACATTCTCGGTAATGTCAGCTACGAGGATGCGATGATGGCTTATCGTAATCAGGCGCTTACTATATGTCCCGAGCTTCAGCTAGTGCCATACGACGAGCACTTCGGGCTTGTTCCGACCTCCGTGACATTCCCTGCCTATTACGATATGGTGAATGAGTATAATCACAGCATCGTATTCTCTGCGGCACCGTTCAAGCTGGATATATCCCTGCCCGAGGGCTGGCATTTTGAAGAGCCCGAGGAAAAAACGGCTGTATTCTCGCCTCTCACTCTGAAGGATGAAAATGGAGAGACCATAGGAAGCGTTGATTTCAATACCTACGAGATATACGAGGGTATGACACATGAGATAGATAACTATTATCGTATGGTTTACAATCAGCTCATGATGGGTTCAATGGTAACATGGGACTATAATTTCAATGTCGTGAAGCAAAAAGACGGAACCTGTTCCGCAACCTGTCAGATATTGACGGATGAGCGCTTCGAGGGAATGGGCGGGTACGGAATTCTCGCCCATAATGACGAGCTTTGCGTATATATCCAGATGTCTATAAATAAGGAGGAGCTTGACCACGAGCTCCACGCTGCAATAGCGAGATCGGTGAATATAACTCCCTCGGAGGAGGGCATAGCAGAGCGTGTGACCGATGATTACCTTGAAAAATGGGATACGATCGGTTCACAGGAAGAGATAAGCGGCTATTGCACCGAGATCGATGGCGGACGTGTGCTGTTCCTTGCGCAGCCCAGGCATGATTCCAACGGGGTTGTGACATATCTTATCAGAAACGGACGTTTTAATGCGCTTGATCATGTGACAGCGGACAGTGTGGAGCTTATGCAGAACGGTAGCGGGCTGCTGCTTGTCTGCACATGCGCTGATACTGCACGTATCGAGGAGACATATTATGATATAAGCGGTGGCGAAATGCAGTGGCTTGCTTCGCTGATACACTCAGAGCAGGACGGAAAGGAGATGTTCTGGGCGGTAAATACCGACATAAACGCAGGGGAACATTCGGAGATAACGCAGGAGCAGTATCTCAAGGAAAAGATACGTCTTACTCAGGGGTACAGCTCCGTCGCAGTGCACACCTTTGAAAGCTTCACGGAGCACGGACTTGACCGTGACAAGATACTAGAGTATGTGAGTGATGTCCTCAGCGGTAAAGTTATCGACAGCATAAACGAGAGCACAAGACTGATACATCATTCGCTTGCGCTGGATGAATACCACTATGTCGATGCAAATGTCGGGTTTACGCCTGATACAGCGGGACATCCGCAGGTGAATATAAGCTTTGAGCTGCCCGAGGGATGGGTGCTTGAACACCAGAATGCGTTTCTGGCAAATGAGCGTATATTCGGCATTGGAGTTCCTTATCCCGAGGCTGAGGGCTTTGATCCCGGGCAGTTTAAAACAGACGCTGCACACGGTTATGATATAACAGTACATGAGGAACGGTATGGTAGCTCCGATGACCCTTATCTGTATTATATCCACACATCCGTTCCGTCTGAATACGCCGCCGATAAAAGCATAGATGATTATAATTACGTAATAAGCAGCGGCGGATATAACCTCAACGTGTTCTTTGCTTCGGATATGGGTATAAGCAGGGAGAGCTTTGAGGGTCTGCTCAAGAACATAAAGATGTCGCCTGTTCAGGATGTTGAGATGCAGAGCTATTCTTTTGTTGCTCCTCTGTGTCACTACGATGAGGAAAATGACAGCTTTACCTATGGTGTAAACGCACAGAAGATAAAGGTTTCGTTTTCGCTTCCTGCCGAGTGGGATTATGAAAGCAACATAGCACAGCTTGATGGAAATAAGCTGTTTGAGATAGCTTCGCCGTATCCTAAGGATGAGCAGCCTGAGTTTGACAGCTATTCTGACAGTGGTGCAAGACAGACCGTACATCAGACCGTCATACCCTACACGGAGACGGATGGCTTTTCATTCATGATATACGACTCCTTACCCGAGAAATACTCCCCTGACGGCAGATATGACGCTTACAGGTACATTGTAAGCAGGAATGGATACAACATCTCAATGCATTTTATTGCAGATCTTGGTGTAGACAGATATATTTTTGAACGTGTTGTTGACAGCGTTGAGATAACTCCTGTATAATGAAAATATCCCCGAGGCTCATTATGAGTGCCCTCGGGGATATCGTTGTTTATTTGTTTTTGCTCAGTGCTTTAAGCTTCTCGGCATTTTCCTTTCGGTTGATGAACGGCTTTGTGACGAGCCTTACCAGCCACATCACAGGGAGCAGCACGGGTGCTTTTTTTAGCACGGGATACTGCTGCTTCATGTGCTGAAGATTCGGAAACAGCTTTGACATTATATACTGTCCCTTGCTCTTGCTCTGAAGCTCATACTGCACCTGATTTTCAAAGGTGCCGTAGGTGCCGCCGCTTATTATGTAGCGTGCTATGTTATCAAGTGTGCCGTCGTCCTCCGCAGCACCGAACCAAAGCTCAGAGAGCCTTATAAAGTCCTCGCACAGCTTTCGCTGACCTGCTTTTTCAAACATATCGTACAGCTTATCCATATCCAGCTGCTGCCCGAAATGCCTGCGGTATATTTCTATATCCATAAAGGTGCGTATACCTGTGCCGCCCTGCTGATAGTGTTTTATTCCGTGCGCCAGCAGATATGCGAAGAAATACTGCTGTGTGAACTCGTACAGCGTATCGGAGCGTTTTTCGCATTTGCTCCACGGATCGCTGAATAGCGGAGCAAACTCCTGTCCCTCGTCGCCGAAAAGCTCTCGATGCACCTCAATGCTGACCGCAGGCTTCTTGTGATATACGTCATGTACGCCGAACTCCATGCTGTCGACCTCATATCCAAGAGAGAGCATAACTTCCTTTACCTTTTCGGCGTTCGCTTCATCTATAAGCAGGTCGATATCAGACATCGTGCGGAAGTCGCTCTGCGGATAAAGTGATTTTATGAGTATTCCCTTGAGGGGAAGAAAGCGTATCTTCTCCTGCGAAAACGCTTCGCATAGTATATCATATTCGGTCTGCTGGTGGATGTCACGCATTATTTCCATATCCCTCAGCTGCGACCATTCTTTTTTCTGCTCAGTTGACAGTACATCAAGCTGCTCCAGCGCATAGTACGCTGTATTTGCCACGCTGTGATGCTTCGCAAGCTTAAGCAGTGCGGTGCAGTCCATATCCTCGGGGAGAGGGGGCGCTGCTTCGTTGTTGATCGTGCTTTTCAGCAGCGAGATGAGATATTTTTCTGTGTTGAGTTCTGTCATAGTTCCACCCTGACTCCTATTTTCCACGGTTTTTAATATTTCTCAGCTTGAAATATACCCTGCGCAGAAAGAACGATCTCCACAGGAACACAAATATCCTGTATCTCAGGCTGCTAAGCTCCACGCATCTGTCGCTGCGGTAAAATCTCGTTACCACACCGATGATATGACGGTCGAGTATGCCTTCTTCCAATCTGAGCTGGTTGTCGCCGCACATCGTGTATTTTCCGCTTTCGGATCTCATCACACGGTGAAGTACATAGCCTCCGCCGTCACGCAGATAAAATGCAATGTCTCCACATTTAAGTGCGCCTTTAGGCTTTTCCAGCACCACGGAATCCACTCCCTGCCGCAGCAGAGGCAGCATACTGGTGCCTTTCGGATAGATGCGGAATTCTCCGCCGCTGTCAAGTACGGCACGTATAGTCTCGTCGTATTCGCTCAGTGCGAACTGCGTCTGCTCATTCAAGGAGTCCCGCACCTTTCAACGACTGGACGAATCTTTCGATATCAGCTCTTGCGGTAGCCTCGTCTATATTGTAATCGCCCAGCATATCGGAAAGAAGCTGCTGTTCTGTTGTTTCCTGCTGAAGCTTCTCCCACAGATATCTTCCGCTGTCATTCAGACGGATGATGCCGTTGAAGCTGCGGCTGGCCTCGCCCACTGCTACAACAACGTTCTGTGCGCCGACCTTGCGCAGCATAAAGCCGTTCTTTATCTTCATGTAGTACCTCCTGAAGTATTAATATCACTGCTATTAATTATAAAACAATATCCCTTAAAAGTCAACATCACCCTGAAAATAAGTTTAAACGGCGTGATATATCTACTTGAAAAAAACACGGGGATATGATAGAATTATCATGTATAATATTTCAGGAAAGGAACATTAGTTCTTATGTATAAGTATGAAACTCACCTCCACACCCGTGAGGGCAGCGCCTGCTCGAGTGCTGCTGCGGAGGATATGGCAAGGGCGCACAAGGAGCTTGGTTACGATGGTATTTTCGTTACCAACCACTTTTTCAACGGAAACACCTCCGTGCCCCGTGATCTCCCGTGGGAGGAGCGTATTGACCGCTACTGCAGCGGCTACGAGATAGCTAAAAAGGTCGGTGACGAGATAGGTCTGAAGGTGTTCTTCGGAATCGAATACTGCAAGTATAGCTCGGACTTCCTTATTTACGGGATCGACAAGGAATGGATGAAGGCAAACGAACAGCTCCTCATGCACGAGGATGAACGTCTGCTGTTCAAGACCGTAAGGGAGATGGGCGGACTTGTTATACACGCTCATCCGTTCCGCAGCGATCCGTATATCCATCATATCAGCCTGTATCCCTTTGACGTGGACGCAGTAGAGGTTATCAACGGCAGCCACGATCCACGCAATATGTACAACGAGCGTGCAAATCTATATGCCGATATGTACGGATTGCTCAAGACCGGCGGCTCGGACAGCCACCACCTTGACAAGCTTTTCGGAAGCGGCATCTCCGTGCCCGAGCCTATAAACTCTCATGAGGATTACAGACGCATGCTGAAAGAGGGCAGAGTGATCCCGCTTAAACGCACACTGTCCTATTAACGGAGGTCGACGATGTTTAATATCCTGGTGGTGGATGATCATGTACATATCCGCCGTCTTTATGAGTACACCCTTGAAAAGAACGGATACAAGCCGTGTACTGCATCCAATGGCAGAGAAGCGCTTGAGATTCTTGAAAAACATCATATAGATCTCATAGTGCTGGATATCATGATGCCGGAAATGGACGGATATACTTTTTTGCGTACCCTGAGGGAAGGCGGCAGTGAGATACCGGTACTTGTGATAACTGCACGTGACGGTGCGGAGGATGTGCGCAGGGCTTTTACACTCGGCACGGATGATTTTATGGTCAAGCCCGTAGACGAGATAGAGATGCTTCTGCGAATCAAGGCGCTTATGCGCCGTGCCAAGATATCGGAGGAAAAAAAGATAGTGGTAGGTGATACCGAGCTTGTATATGATTCGCTTGAGGTGCGATGCGGCGGAGAGTCTGCAATTCTTCCGAAAAAAGAGTTCCAGATACTTTTCAAACTCCTTTCTTTCCCCGGTAAGACCTTTACCCGTGCAAACATAATGGACGAGTTCTGGTCGATGGACAGCGACAGTGAGGTCCGCACGGTGGATGTGCATATCAATCGTCTGCGTGAGCGCTTCCGTGACAACGAGGATTTTGAGATAGTCACGGTGAGGGGACTGGGCTACAAGGCAGTCCACAAGACAAAGGCGGTCTGATATGGAGTCAAAGAAGACGGACAAAAAAAGCAAAAACAAGCGCTATACCACTCGGCTTACATTTAAGCTGACTCTTATGGTGCTTATACTTATCGCTATTGCCGAAGTGCTGACCTTTACCACCACCATCGTTATCGGAATGGTGACGGGCGGCACGAATGACACTGTGGATGTTATTGCTTCGGTAGTGGCAAGCATAATCATCGGCGGTCTGTTGTCGATAATCGCAGGCAACATAATCCTGCACCCTCTGAATGAGCTTATAAAGGCTACCAAAAAAGTCATCGATGGCGACTACACCGCTCATCTTGAGTTGGGCTGGAACGAGAAGCACACTGTAGCGGAGCTTAATCAGCTTATCTCCATGTTCAATGAAATGACAAATGAGCTTTCCAATACCGAGATGTTCCGAAAGGATTTTATTGCAGGGTTTTCCCATGAATTCAAGACGCCTCTGGTATCGATATGCGGATTTGCACGTCAGCTTCATGACGGCGGACTTGCACCCGAGCAGCAAAAGGAATTTGCAAAGATAATCCTTGACGAGGCGGAGTATCTTTCGGCAATGTCTGCAAATACACTTCTGCTGACAAGCCTTGAAAACCGTGATATAATATCCGAGAAGACAAGCTTTCCTCTGGATGAGCAGTTAAGAAACTGTATGCTCCGTCTTGAGCCACTCTGGTCGGAAAAAAATATAGAGATAGACATGGAGCTTGATGAGGTGGATTTCTACTGGAATGAGCAGATGCTTGCCCATGTATGGCATAATCTTTTTGACAATGCTGTTAAATTCACGCCCTGTGAGGGCCGGATAAGCGTAAGCTGCAAAAAAGGCGGCGGTGTAATAACAGTACGTGTGACCGATACGGGCTGCGGTATCCCTGAGGAATCGCTGCCGTATATCTTTGACAAATTCTATCAGGCTGACTCGTCACGTGGCACAAAGGGCAACGGACTTGGGCTTTCGCTGACAAAACGGATACTGGATCTGTGCGGTGGCAGGATAAGCGTACACAGCACACGGAATAATGGAACTGAATTCACCGTGACGCTCCCCTTGCAGGAGTGATGGATTTCGGAGCTACATAAAATCAAAAGCGGCTGTTGATATGATATCAGCAGCCGCTTGGTTTATTCACTTGTTAAGATATTCGCCTATCCTGCGATATTCCGTCAGCATAGCTTCCTCGGTTATGGTGCGGTTTGCAGGGCTTGTGGACGGCAGGCATACTGCCTCGTGTCCGTTTCCCTCGAAAAAACGCTGATAAAGCTTATGTGCCGTTTTTCCTGTTGTGAATACCGCACGGATATCCGCAGTGCGGAAGATCCTATCAAGGTCGTTAGGCACGGCGTTCTTTATTGAGGAATCGGATGCGCCGCTGATATCGCAGCTTTCCAGTACATCCCACAACGCTATGCCGTGGGACAGACAAAGCTTTCTACGCCCGTCTGTATCGGCGGGTATGTCCTCGCCAAGAACATTGCACAGCATCTTCCAGAACCTGTTCTGCGGATGCATATAATAGAAGCCTTGTTCTCTTGATTTAGGAGAGGGTATACTGCCCAGTATCAGCACCTTTGAGTTTTCGTCAAAAACAGGCGGAAACTCATGGGATACTCTTTCAGAACTCATAGTCGCAGCTGGCGGACTCGGTGCGGATAGACTTGCAGAAGTCAGAAACCGCAACGTGCAGCGGATTTACGCTGTATGACTTAAGAGCCTCCATGCTGTCGAACTCCGACACCAGCACTGCGTCATAACTGCGGTCGGAAGGGTTGATGTTTATTCCCACTTCCATAGCACGTATCTCGGGTATCTGTCCCTTAAGTGCAAGCAGTCTGTCACGGAACAGCAGCATATTTTCATGCTCGCCCTCTTTGAATCTCCACATTACGATGTGCTTTATCATGTTTTTCTCCTCCTGTTTTATGCTATATCGGCGCTTTCGGCCTCGGGGATGTAGGTGCCGTCAAGGATGGCCTGCATTCTCTGTCCCGCAAGCTTTACACAAGCGTACTGCGGCACGCCGTCGCCGTTAAGCAGGTCACGGTCCGTCCAGGCAAGAACACCGTTCCAGCCGTTGTTGTATGCCCACTCATAGCAGTCCTCGATAGGCTTTATCTGCTTGAGCGCTTTTATGCCTGTGTGCGAGCACTCGCCGATGACACGTGGTTTTGTCATATCTATGCCGAACTCCTCTGCGCTCACTACAAACGGACAGCTGAACCATGCCGCCTGCCAGTCGTAGTAATGCACAGATGTAAAGTCGATATATGCGTTTTCGTTATCGTAGCGGCTCTTTAAGAACTCGTCCGATCCGAAATCGCCCTCATATTTCGGGCTGTTGTATTTGATTATCGCAAAGCCTATCGTTACCAGCATATCATCGGTGTTCTCATGGATGGCGGCACAGGCGCGTGCGAAGTAGTCGCCGATATTGTCCCAGGATATCTGACCGCACTCTGCATTCTCAAATACCCAGTCAGGCTCGTTGATAAGGTCGATGCTCCACACATAGTCGTTGTCGTCATATCGCTTACAGAAAGGGATTATGTAGTTTTCGACATAGCTGTCTATCTTTTCGGTATCCTTGAGCATTTCACGCCAGCGAGTGTGCTTCCAGTTGCTGTCCTTGAAGTGATCGAACGACATGAGTGTTGCCATGACATATATCTCGTTTTCGGCGGCAAGGGCAAACAGGGAGTCAAGATCCTCCCAGTGCTCTGCGGTGGCGCCAGAAACATATCCGTCCTCGTCTATCTCTACACCGTTATTTCCGCTGCAGTTTATCCAGATACGGCAGGAGTTGAAGCCGTCCTCATGCATCATTGAGAAAACATCGCTCCAGTATTCTGGGTCATAGCTTCCGCCGAAATCGTCCCATGCCTGCCAGGGAGCGTTCATACCGGTAAGCCAGACCTCCTCGCCCTGAAGCATGAACTTGTCGCCCTCTATGTAGATGTTTATATCCTCTTTTGTGTCTGTGTCCTGCGGATTGCTGTCAGTGCCCTGATCGGTGCTGCTCTGAGAAGAGCTGTCCGAAACGGTATCGGAGCCGCTGTCCGTGGATGATGTGTTCTGTGCGCAGCCTGTCAGCAGCAAACCTGAAGCGAGAACTGTGCAAAGTATTTTTTTAAGCTTTTTCATTTTTCCTCCGTGGTGTATGTTATGCCTTTTTGTCAAAATGATGTTTGTCCTTTTCGTCCTCTGTGGGCAGCTTTGCGTATTCCCTTGTTGAAAAGAAGCTGTTGTATTCCTTGTTGACCGCTGCGGCTATCCAGGTGTTGGTGCTCCCTTGACCTGACGAGTCGTTTGCGCTACGTATCTGTGACACTGTAAGGGTTGCGGCGGCAAGACCGACCCTACGCACATCCTCTTTGTTGCGGCAGCTGAGCAGCTTCTTTTTAATGCAGAGCTTGTGATATCTGGCAGCGATCGCCTTGCTGTGAAGCTCGGGCGAGTTTTTACGCAGATAAGAAAGCTCCTCCTCGGTAAGATCATCGCCCTGGTCAAGCTTTGCCGATATTGAGGCGATGCGTGAGGTGTCAGCGGATCTTTCGCTTTGCTCTTTCATCTGCTCCAGCCATTGGGGGATATCGCTGCGCTGTTTTGGGTCGAACAGCTTTTTTTCGGGACGGCTGTAAAGCTTCTCCGAGATATCGTGCTGAGACATATTCTGTGAAACATAGCTTTGTATGCTTCCTGTTATCATTCCGATCATCAGGGATACCTCCTTTTCTGCTGTTTAGTGCTTTTTGATATACTATAAAAGCAATTGTGATCGCCAACGTCTGTTACTGCTGTCAAAACGGTGTTTTTCAGGGCTTCAAAGCAGTTGGTTCGGTAGTAGCATAAATAGCACTTTCCTTTTTTATTATAACATCGCCGCAGGAGCTTGTCAAGCAATGCCATGTCTTGACAAATACTTCTTTATATGATATTATAAATATGTATAATTACTCTTTTTAAAAAAGGGCGCAGTTATCGGCGTCGGCAAGGTGGTGAAGGATTCATGATAAACAACAGGCGTGTTATTGCGGTATGTATCACAAAGATGCAATCCACAGGACGTGCGGATTATCTCAATCGTCTGCATTATCGTGCGCTGAAGCAGGGGTATAAGCTTATAATATACAACAGCTTTGTGGATTTTTACAGAAATGACGCTTTCGATAAAGGCTCAAGAGCTGTATATGATCTGATCGACTACAATATAGTTGACGCTGTTGTTATCCACGATGAAAGCTTCCATGACAAGACCCTGATAGACCATATAATCAGCGGTGCAGCGGAAAGAAACGTACCAGTCATCCTTCTTAATGGAGAAAACGACGGTTGTATTTCTGTTATCGGCGATTATGACGAGGCTTATAAGAGCGTTATAGATCATGTTTTAAAAGAGCATGGTGTCACCGATACATTCTTCATCGCAGGAAATGAAAATGAGGCTATTTCAGACAGACGTCTGCGCTGCTATAAAAAGGCTCTTGAAGAGAATGGCCTTGTTTTTGACGAAAATAAGGTTGCCTATGGCAATTACTGGGAAGTGCCTACGCAGGAGATCATACGCAGCCTTGTAGCAGACGGCAAAAAGCCCCCCGAGGCTATAATCTGTGCCAATGACTATATGGCTATCGCTGCTTGCGAGGAGCTTGGCGAGTATGGATACAGAGTGCCTGAGGACGTTATCGTTACAGGCTTCGACGGCGTACCTGCCGCAACATACTTTACGCCTGCGATAACTACCTGCAAGGAGAATGTTGAATCCGTTGCGAGGGTTACGATCGCCGCAGTTGACGCTGCGCTTTCGGGCAGCAAGGAAACGGTATTCAGGACCGAGTTCTCTCCGCTTATCGCTGAGTCCTGCGGATGCCATAAGTTCACGAATATAGATTATCGTGCTGTTGCGTCTGTAATATATCACGATTATGACGAAATGTGCCTGCATGAGGACTTTATGTTCTCGCAGATAGATCATGCGCTTGAGATACATGATATGAACAGCCTGTATGTCGCTGTTGCAGGAAGCATGATGGAGGACTCCTATGTGTGTCTGAAGAATGACTTCGTTGCATTCGCAATGGGTACGGTACAGGATATGAACAGCGCAGGACGTGACGATGAATATATCGTTATCCCTTCAAAATATTCAGGAGGGGCAGAAAAGATAACGAGTATGCCCGGCTCACAGCTCCTTCCTACACTGGAGGAATGGGCGAATAACGATCACTCTTATATATTGAACACCATCCATGTCGGCTCAGAGGTCTGCGGCTATTACGCCGTAAGCACTGACCATATCATGGGATGCCGAAACAAGATAAAGCGTGTGCTTAAGACGATAAATGTCGGCTTCAACATTGTCATAAACTATTTCAAGCAGGCAAATATGCGTCTTAGCATTGAAAAAGCGTCCCGTGTAAATCCGATAACAGGTCTGCCTAACCTCAAGGGCGCTGTCAAGTGGTTCAAGGAGTTTTCTGCTGTTGAAGAAAATCACAGCAAGGCTATATCCATTTCCGTATACGGTCTGCCGAAATATACCTACATATTTGAGAATTACGGCATCGCAAACATGGAAGAGGCTCTGCGCCTTGTAGCGGAAACGCTGAAGCTTGCAAACACCAAGAACTGTCTTGTAGGACATATTGCTGAGGACGAGTTCGTTGTCATCAATTATTATGACGACCCGATGGACATAGGACCCACGATCGAGAATGCGACTGCTGTATTTTACAGTGTCATCGAAAGTTATAACAAGGAGAGCGGCAAGCCGTATTTCATCGAGGTAAACTGCGGCTGTACCGTTGCTTCAACAGGCTGGTCAGGCGAGCTTGAGGGCTTTATCAAGTTTGCAAACAGTGAGATGTACATGAACCGCCTGAAGAGTGGTATGGGCTCTGCCGTAAAGGAAGAGGCTGCACCCAAGGCTCACTACAAGGCTTTTGATCTGCTGATAGAAAAGAACCTGTTCAGCTATCACTTCCAGCCTATCGTAAGCGCTAAGAACGGCGAGATATATGGTTATGAGGCGCTGATGCGTACAGACAGCAGTATTGGTATGAATCCTCTTGAGGTGCTTGACGCCGCAAAGGAATACAACCGTCTTTACGATATAGAAAAAGCTACGCTGTTCAATGTTATGGAGCGTTTTTCTACGGAAAAGGAGAAATTCGGCGATGCAAAGGTGTTCATCAACACCATACCCGGTCATTTCCTGAACGACGAGGATACCGAATTGCTGATCGACAAATACGGCGCACACATGGGTAACTGTGTGTTCGAGCTTACCGAGCAGGATGTCGTTGAAGACGAGGAGCTTGAAGCGATACGTCGTCTCAGTGCTGACAACAGCACGAGCCATGTTGCCATCGACGATTACGGCGCAGGTCACTCTAATATAGTTAATCTTATGCGTTATGCGCCAAAGATAATTAAGATCGACCGCTTCCTTGTGACTGATATCCATAAAAATCAGAACAAGCAGCTTTTTGTGCGCAGCACTATTGAATTTGCAAGGATAAACAACATCATGGTGCTTGCCGAGGGTGTTGAGACCTCGAATGAGCTGCACACTGTCATCGACCTTGGTGTAGATCTCATTCAGGGCTATTACACAGGAAGACCCACTCCCGAGCCTGTTTCGGCGATAAACGCTGAGATAAAGCAGGAGATAGTTCAGGCAAATCCGCTTTACTACTGATACATAATAAATCCCCCCGAAAGCTTTCGGGGGGATTTTGTATGAGATTTATCAGATGTCGAGATATCTCTTCCAATAATCAAGAGATCTGAGCTCCGATGAGTTTTCGGCATAGTCTTTGATAGCTTTATAGTAATTCTTTTTAACCAGCTTGTTGAGCTTTGCCAGTCTCTTGAGGCACACCTTTGCTTCTTTGGGATCTCTTGGTGTTAAAAATCCCTTGCGGCTGCTGAAATCATAGTTAAGGATAAGATCGGTACGGCGTACTGAGGTCTGCTGTGCGCCCACAGTAGGTACGATATTATATCCTCTTTTTGCCGATAAGCAGTGTGCATTTGTTGTCAGCTTGTTAACTATTCTTGCTTTGAGAGAGGTGTCGGGACCGTCTCTGAGCGACTGCTCATAAAGCGGATAAACGAATGTCACTCTTGGCTCGATATCCTCGATATACTGCATCTTGTAGCCCTGTTGCATGATCTGCTGGTGAAGCTTTTCGCCGTCCTGCTGCTTGAGCCAGTCAACGCCCTTCAGGAAGTCCTCAACGCCCTGCATGAGCAGATGTGCGTTCTTGTAACGATAAAGGCGGACTTCATCGTGAACGGAGCAATACATCAGGCGAAGGAATTCCTTGACAGGAATAGTCATATTGTGAAGAGAGTTGTCAATAAGGCGGTTTCTGAGAATGTAGTAGCTGAGGAAGGATGAATACTTGTTCTCGAAAGGCTCATGCCATACGCAGATGCCGTTCATAAGGATCAGGTGCTTCATATTGCGCAGTCCGTATTCAACATCATCGCCACGGATGAAGATGGGCATAGGCAGATTGCTTTCGGTGACCACATCTACGGGGAATGCACAATACCACCAGGCATTGAACTGAGGGGTTTCCTCTATCTCGTTGAACAGGCAGGCATCCATAGTGCGCAGATCCAGTCCACCCTTGAGAGATACAAGATAACCGCTGTTCCATGTCGCTCCGGATTCGGTCTGACGGTAGCGGTCATCAAGGCGCAGCATAGCACCGCCGATAAAGGCGTCTTTATATGCTTCCTTTGCAAGGGCAAACATAACGCAGGTGCGATATATCGACTCGGGCTCGATAACGATATCGTCGTCCATTACAAGTATATGAGTGATACCGAGCTTTTCTTTAGCATTGAAGATCTCGATCATTCCTCTTGTAAATCCGCCTGCGCCGCCTGCATTCTTGTTCTGAACGATATGTATGTTAGTGTCAGACAGTCTGTCTATATCCAGCGTTTTGGCGTTATCGGAAATGAACACCTCAAGCTTGTCCTTAAGGAACGAATCATTGTTGTTAAGGAAACTGCTGCTGATAAGCTTCAGGTTGTTTTCAACGAACTGTTCACGGCGATATGTGCAGATGTCGATAGCGAGCTTTACCTTGTTGAGATCGCTGTCGGGGATATCGGTATTATAGCTTCCGCCATAATATTCGGAGCCGTCTTCAAGGGCAAACAGCTCAAAGCAGAGCATGCCACGCATATTTGTGATATCTGTCTCAAAAGAAAAGGTTCCTTTTTCTCCTTCTTCGGTGGAGATGATCTCTTCGTGCAGTATCTCTACTGCGATCCTATCCATAAGCTTCTCTTTTCTTACTACCTTTATGGTGAAGCGGCCTGAGAAAGCTATTGAAAGAGAAACGTTCTTGACGTTGGTGTATTTTGTCCATTTTTCAATCGAAAGGCTGTTGAAGTATGTATCAAAATAAGCGTATCCGTCCTCTGTGAAAGTAATTATCTTTTCGTCAGGGAAAAATTCAGTTTCTTCAGCAAGCCTGAAATACATTTCCTGTTCCATGCAGGTCTCAAAGGATGGGAACAGCAGATTTTGTATTATCATAGATGATTGTCCTCCGCAAATATTACTTTATATACCGGAAATAATTATACTCCTTTTGTCGGAGTTTGTCAATAGTTGACATAATAAGAATTGCCTTGGCAAAAACGTGTTGTATAAAACAAATTATCAAAAACAATGTAAAAAAGACGTGGTTTATTCGGCGGTGGGAATTTGTCTCAAAAAAGGACTATATCCCCAGGTGCTTTCGCCAGAATGACATTTCTGTTAATTCATGTTTTCTTGCTGCATATTGTTTTTTCATGCGTCCGAAGCCGAAAAGCAGCATTATTGCACATGACAGCGTTGCAAATCCGTATTTCAGGAATTTGAGAAAGCTCCGTTGTGTCAGAATACCTGTGCTTCCGTCAAGCTGATACTGTATTACAGCCCTTTTCCCGAAGCATTCGTTTACTCCGCAGCGTGAAAGGGGGAAAGCACATATTTCTTTTTTCAGCATAAAGGCAGGTATCAGATGTCCGCCCAGGGTGAGCAGTGTAGCTGCGGTAAGCTTTTTGCTGGGCAGATGGTCGTCGCAGCGAAGCGCTTCGCTCCAGCCGGGAATATCATGCAATGCGCTGAGTGTAGGAGCGCTCCTTATCAGCATGGCATTGAGCTGCTCCTCGTCACATTCCTTAAAGAAATCGACGCCCTTCAGGAAATCCTTTACCGCACGGAGGACTATCGGCATATTATCATACCTGTAAAGTATCAGGTTCTTGCCTGCCTCATAGATGAATATACGCAGTGCGGTAAAAACACCGTAACCGTATATCGCATTTACTGTAAGCTCATTGCGTAGCATATAATACTCAAGCATCATGCTCAGCTTTTTATCAAATGCTTCGTGATATACTGCTATACCGTTGGCAGTGATGACTTTGGTGCCATCGGGCTTGCGCAGTCCGTATTCCACATCGTCGAATTTTATAAAGAACGGATAAGGCAGACCATTATGTTCCACTATTGTCAATGGCATACACAGACACCACCAGGCGCCGTACTGTATATCAGGATTGTTCAGGTTGTCCAGCAGTACGGAACGTTTTCTGACATCCGCACCGTTTTTGCTGTTTTTTATCAATCTGCCAGTCCAGCTTGCTCCCATTTCATACTGGATATATGGGGCTTCCTGTGAAATGGGCAGCATAGCGGCGCTGAACCAGCTGTCCTTATCACGTTCGGTCAGCAGCGACATAAATACGGTCATCCGTTCCAACGTCTGAGGATGGAAGCGTATATCGTCGTCCATCAGGATTATATGTGAATAACCGCCGTCAAAGCCTTCAATAAGGCCCCTTGTGAACCCTCCGCTTCCTCCGTAATTCTTGTTGGGTATGATCTGCACGATCCCGTCCGACAGCTTTTCTTTGTCAAGCGTCCGTCCGTTGTCTATTACGAATACTCTGTTGATATAGCTGAAGTTATAGGCTTTCAGTTTTTTGATGTTATCCAGCACATACTCTTCTCTGCGGAACGTGCAGATAGCTGCACAGACATTTATATCGTGCGGAGTACAATTTGCCGAATATGTGCCGCTGTATATTTCTGTTGGTGCATCTGCTGTTATCACGGGGTAAAGAAAGCCGTCTGCCGGCAGTGCGGAAAGCTGCACCTGTAAGGCTACCGTTCCGTCAGATGAGGATGTTTTGCATATCGTATGTTCTTCGCCGTTATAGACGCATAGACTGAGCGTTATGCTGCCGCTGAAGTTCAATGTGAATTCCACGGTATCCACGATAGTGTGATCACGGTATTTTGTGTAAGAAAAGCTGTTGAAGTAGGTATCAAAGGAAAGGGCTTCCTGTTTGCCGATCGATAAAATGCTGCCGTTTATTTTTCCACCTCTGATATACATCGACGGGCATCCTATATCTTTTTCGGGAAATAACAGCTGCTGCAATACCATGGTTACACCTCCTCTGAGAGCTGTGTCGTTTTTGTGCCAATTATGCTCAGTTGACTTTGGAGCGAAGATCATTGTCTGATCCGAAATCAAAAGAGGCAAATCGTTTTTTATGCGATCTGTAAAGTATAGTTACATATCGTTATGATACTAATTAATAATTATACATCCAACGCAGGTCGTTGTCAATAGCCAAAAGGCTTGCGCTGACATCCGGTGACTTCGGAGTGTGCGTTTGCATACAGCTGCAAGGATTGACAAAATTGCTGTATTGAGATATAATGAATATGATCAGTGCTGTACGGAACAGCAAAAATCAAATTATTGATCAAGGAGTATAGATATGAAATTTGACTATCTTATTGTTGGCGCAGGTCTTTTCGGCTGCGTATTTGCGTATGAAGCCAGGAAGAGGGGAAAAACTTGTCTGGTGATCGATAAAAGAGATCACATCGGCGGCAATATCTATTGTGAGAATATCGAAGGAATAAACGTGCATAAGTATGGTGCTCATATCTTCCACACATCTGATAAGAAAATATGGGATTATGTCAACAACTTTGCGGAGTTCAACAACTATATCAATTCTCCTGTCGCTATATATAAGGACGAGCTTTACAACCTGCCCTTCAACATGAACACCTTCAGCAAGATGTGGGGAATAAAAACCCCGTCAGAAGCTAAGGCGAAAATTGCTGAGCAGATCGCAGAGCTTGATATTTCCGAGCCTAAGAACCTTGAGGAGCAGGCGCTTTCTCTTGTGGGCAGAGATGTTTACGAAAAGCTTGTAAAGGGATATACCGAGAAGCAGTGGGCAAGAAGCTGCACAGAGCTGCCTTCTTTCATCATCAAGCGTCTGCCTTTAAGATTTACATACGACAACAACTACTTCAACGATCGCTATCAGGGTATTCCGATAGGCGGTTACACCCCTATCATCGAGAAGATGCTGGACGGTATTGAGGTGCGCACAGGCGTGGATTATTTCGAGCTTATAAAGCAGGAGCCTGATATCGCCGAAAAGACTGTATTTACCGGACAGATAGACGAGTTCTTTGAGTATAAGCTTGGCGTTCTCGAGTACCGCAGCGTGCGTTTTGAGACTGAGGTCATGGACACTGAAAACTATCAGGGAAATGCCGTTGTTAATTATACAGAACGTGAGGTTCCTTATACCCGAATCATCGAGCACAAGCACTTTGAGTTCGGCAAGCAGCCTAAGACCGTTATCTCAAGAGAATACTCCTCCGAGTGGAAGCAGGGCGACGAACCCTATTATCCGATCAATAACGAGCGTAACAACTCGCTTTATCAGGAATACGAGAAGCTGGCAAAGCAGCGTACCGATGTCATCTTCGGCGGCCGTCTCGGTCAGTACAAGTATTACGATATGGATAAGGTGATCGCCGCAGCACTTGATTGTGTTGCAGCTGAATTCGGAGAATAATGCTCCATTTGTCATGTTATCATAAATTACGCCCGCAGGTGCAAGTCTGCGGGCGTTTTTGCATCTGTGGCTAGATCATATTGCGAAGTGATTTTACAGCCCGGCTTGCTTCTGCTTTTTGCCGAGGATGAAATAAAACGCTGCCATATTCATCAGCAGGGCGGCGATCCATGCCGCTATACCTGCATAAGCAGTAGCAACGAACCCCATGCTGCCTACAAAAAGCGATACTATCGAAATGCGCATGACCATTTCGGCGACTCCTGACAGCATCGGCACCAGCGGATATCCCATTCCCTGTACTCCGCTCCTGAAAACGAACAGGAAATCCACAGCAAACAGCATTATTCCGCATGGCGGCAGGTATTCTGCTGCGAGTGCGATAGTATCTGCCTCGTTGAGCATAAAGCCTGCTATCGTTTCGGGGAAGAATACCAGGACCGTTCCGCAAACGACATAGAAGACGAACGCTATCATCAGACAAACACGCAGTCCTTCTCTGATGCGGCCGTATTTTTCCGCACCGTAGTTCTGGCTGGTAAATGCCGACATTGTGAATCCCGCTGTGCAGGCGGGGTCGATGAACAGGTTGAGATATCTCATGCACACCGAAAATGCCGAGGTATAGGCAAGCCCCAGTCCGTTTACAAAGAACTGTACCACCATACTTCCGACAGCTGTAACAGAGTTCATCAGCGCCATTGCGATTCCGTTTTTTATCAGCTCCCAGTACATACCGATGTCCGCTGAAAAATCGTTTCTGCAAAGCTTTATGATTTCTATTTTCCTTAGACGTGCGAAGCATATCAGCGCAGATATCAGCTGTGATATTATCGTTGCATAGGCGGGGCCGTCAACGCCCATATCCATAAGGAAGATGGTGACGCAGTTAAGTACGACATTTGCCACTGATGACACTATGATTGCGATAAGGGGCGTTTTGCTGTCTCCCAGCGCCCTGAGGATGGCGGCACACATATTGTAGAATATAGTACATATAAGTCCGCCGAATATGATGTATCCGTACAGCAGGCTGTCGCTCATAATGTCTTCCGACGTATCCAGGATCAGCAGAAGCTCATCGAGGAATATTATGCTCAATGCTGTCAGCGCGGCGGTGATGAAACCTGCAAGAACTATTGATGAAGCTATACATTTTTTTAGCTCATCCATATCTTTTCTTCCATAGCTCTGCGCTACCGATACCGAAAAGCCATTGGTGAGTCCCACGGAAAATCCAACGATGAGGAATGTGAGAGAACCCATATTACCTACTGCGGCAACGGCATTGTCACCAAGACCCTTGCCGACTATCGCAGTATCTGCAATGGTATATATCTGCTGGAGCAGATTTGTGAAGAGCATGGGAAAATAAAATGACAATACGATCCGTGATATTTTCCCGTTTGTCAGATCATAAGTGTGTGCCATTCTGTTTCTCCTTGTCATAGGGTTCCCCGTAAAGTCCGCCGTGCGTGGCTGTTGCGATATATACTCTGCCCATTTTTCGCATATCTCCGTCCATTGAGACGATATTTCCGTACATCTGCGTATCTGTATTTATCTTCGCCCAGCTTTCGCCGCTGTCAAAGCTTCTCCAGAAGCCATATTCGCCCATTATATTGCCGCTTATGTAAAGCGCAGGCGTATCCTCGGAAAGTCCCTTGCCAAAGCCGACGGTCTTTACAAGATCGCCATTGCCTGTGATGCGCTCTGCGCTTACAGCGTTTTCCCCGAACTTCAGCCGCCACAGACCGTTTGAGATAAGTGCGGCATAGCATACGCCCACCTGCGTCGGCAAAAAGCGTATCTCGCAGCCCTTTGCGCCGTCTATGCCCGACATCCTGCAAAGAGGAAGCCCGCCGCTGACCGAAGCCTGACGGAAGCTACTGCCGCCGTCTGTGCTGATATACAGCTGTCCGTTCTCGCCAAAGCCGTAGGCATGGCTGCTGCTTATACGGTCGGTGAATATTTTTATATGCACATCGCTGTCGGAGATGTCTTTTCCGTATAAGTCGTATATCCTTATTTTTGAAAAGCTTTGCGATGCTATGTCGTATCTTACTGCCGCAAAGCAGGGGAGCATACCCCACTGATGCGCCAGCGTCCATAATACAGCGCTTGCATCGGCAGTGATCGCCGCCCATCCGCTGTTGGTGTTGGGGCGCTTAAGCGTCTGTATCGTTTCGTCCAGCCTGTCTGATATATTGTTAGGATACCCGATGTGTGAAAAATTGTCGCCACCGTCATGGGTGAGGATGACTCCCCCGTGGGTGTGACCTGTCCAGTTTCCTCTTGCTGTGGCTATGAAGGTGTCGGGGGCTGACTGTACATAGTCTGCGTTAAGGCAGGTGATATAACGATGTCCGTCAGCGTCCGCAAAGGAGTTTTCACAAGGCTCGTCAAGCTTGCTGAAAGCGAAGCCGCCAAGATCTCCTACAAGATCGATGACATGGTTCTTTCCTTTCGGTATGCCGTAGATATTCATGTGAACGGTCTCTTCGATACCGTTGCAAAGCGTGGATATATAAGGCTTATCGGAGGTGAGCGCTTCAAGTGCGAAAACACCTGTTCCCGTGTTGATGACAGCGAGGTCGGTGTTGAACGGATCAATGCGCAGACAGCTCATCCAGTGCAGTGGTATCCTGCCACCGTTATACTGCGGCTTCAGGTAAGGCACATCGATAGAAAAGCGTTCAAGATCGGTGCTTGTTATAGTGGTGTATGAGCTTCCGCCGTCCTTTGATATAAAAACAGCGTCGCCGTGTCCGCCTATCGAGCATACAGCTATGATATCTCCGTCAGCGTCGACGCCTCCAAGACCGAACGGAAGCCTGCGCATTGCATTTCCGTCGGAAAAGCTGTCTATGAAAGGCGTGATATCCTTGTCAAAAGCTAACCTGCCGTTCGTGATGACATAGCGGTACAGTCTGCCGTCAAAGCCGCCACCGTTGTCGCAGGCGAAGTCGTTCCATCCGCCCCAGCGGTTTTCCATGAACGAATGTGTGAATGTTATGTAGACATTACTGCCGCTTTCTGCGACACCACCTGCAACAAATCCGTTATGAGAGCATCTGCTGTCGCCAAGAGGGTCAGGCGTCGCAAGCTTTTCAAAGCTTGCTCCGAGATCGTAGCTCACGTACAGTGTGTGCCCTCTGTTGCTGCCTTCGGCCGAGGTCTCTCCGGTGCAGGAAACTATCATTATCCCGGTGTTGTGAGGAAAATATACAAAAACGATGTTTTCCTCGCAAAGCGAAAGCTTTTCCCAGCTGTCGCCCTCGTTGGCTGAGCACCAGAGCCCCTCGCCCTTAGAGCCGAAGAAAAGACGACCGTTTTTATAGGCGAGCCTTTCCGCACAGGAGCGTGCAGGGGAATTTCCGTTGCAGCAGAACGGAACAGCCTTTTCGATAAAGCTGTCGCCGCAGTCGTCTGAAATAAGCAGTGAAGCCTTACCGCCTGCAATTCCCTTTCTGCTGTCTCCACATATTGCGTAAAGCTTGTCGGGGTGCTGTTCATCTATAGCAAGCGAAAGCGGCTGGGTCAGATGATGGTCGTATTCAGTAAAACGGCCGCCGAGATACTTCCATCTGCGATTGCCGAACTCAAATCTGTATATTCCGCCGATGTCGGTGCGACAGTACAATATATCCCTGCGAGCATGGTGGAACAAAAAGCCTGTTACAAATCCGCCGCCGGGGACCGAAAGGCTTTTAAAGTTGTATTTTACATCATCCAGTCTGTTCATGGTTTTCTCCGAATATCATAATTTTAAAAAAGTCTGGTCCGAACACAAACTTGCAGATATTATATCATGACCGCAAACACGAAGTGTTTGCAGGCTGCGTCAGCAGCGCCGTTGAAAACAGCAAGGTCAGCCATTCAATAAACACTCAGCCGTCAAAATCTCTGATTTTGGCTACGGCGTGTGGTTATTATATCACAGGTGTAAAATTATGTCAATATATGCCGTTGTTAAAAAAGCGTCCGTGTATAAAATCCACGGACGCTGGATATATTATGTGCTTTCAGGTATCAGATCATGCTTGGGATACTTCCTGCGCATGAATATGTAGCAGATGAAGTGTGCTGCAAAGGTTATCGTCCATGATAACGGGTAGGACAAAAACAGCATGAACTCTGTATGATACTCGGGGATAGTGAATACGGTGAATATCCACAGTATCCTGAGACCGCAGGCGCCCAGCAACGATACTATCGTAGGTGCAACAGCGTAGCCCATGCCTCTTATGACTCCCACGATGCAGTCCATAAGACCGCAGGTGAAGTAGAATACACAGACAAGACTCATTCGTGTAAGTCCCGGCTGGATTATCTCGGGACGTGGATCATAAATCCCCAGTAGCGGCGCTCCGAATATGTATGCCAGGTTTCCAAGGATAAGTCCCGTGACTGCGGCGCAGGCGCAGGATATCACTGCAATGCGGTTTATACGGCTGTATTTTGCCGCACCGATATTCTGTCCCATAAAGGTTAACGCACCCTGCGAGAATGCGTTCATCGATACCCAGACAAAGCCCTCGATGCTTGCCGCTGCAGCGCTTCCTGCCATAACTATCGGACCAAAGCCGTTGATAGAGGACTGTATGACTACATTTGACAGCGAAAATACCACGCCCTGAAAGCCTGCGGGGATACCGATGCCCAGTATCTTGCCTGTTATAATTCTATCGGGACGGAGCTTTCCGAAGCTGAAACGGAAGGCGTCTGTTTCCTTCATAAGGCAGCGTATAACAAGGAGTGCCGAGATGCACTGGGATATGACAGTGGCAAGCGCAACGCCTGCAACGTCCATCCTGAGGAATATTACGAATATCAGATTAAGAACGACGTTTATAACTCCTGCAAAGGTGAGGTAATAGAGAGGACGCTTTGTGTCGCCCTTGGAGCGCAGGATGGAGCTGCCGAAGTTGTACACCATCATAGCGATCATTCCGCAGAAATAGATGCGCAGATACACTGCTGAAAGCTCCAGCACCTCGGCAGGGGTCTGCATCATTGCCAGCATCTTGTCCGCAAACAGCACGCCGATGACGGTGAGAATAAGTCCGCTGACTATACTGAGAAATATCGAGGTATGCACGGTACGGCTTACACGCTCGTTATCCTTTGCTCCCATGTAACGTGAGGCCATTACATTTGCGCCTGTGGAAAGTCCGAGAAACAGATTGGTGATAAGATTTACAAGAGATGAGGTGGAGCCCACTGCTGCCAGTGAGTTGTCGCTTGCAAAGTTACCCACGACGATTATATCGGCAGCGTTGAACAGCAGCTGAAGCACGCTCGACAGCATCAGCGGCAGGGTAAGCCGCAGCAGCTTTGGCAGAATAGCGCCGCTGCACATATCTATTTCGTATTTTTTATCAGACATTTTGTATATATCTCCTTTCCGCACACGTGCGGAATTTGCTTTTGTCATCCGCATTAAACAGTATACGCCTGTTTAGTTTGAATGTCAATATCAATGTTTCACAAACAAGACCGTGAAAACGTCAGTTTTCTTGATGGCATTTTATTATGGTGCGTCGAGTATTCTGTATTATTGAGTTTTTTCAGAAAAGCTATTGACAAAAGCTTTTGTTTCTGCTATAATACAGTTGAACAATCGTTCAACAAAGAGGTGAAACAGATGGAAAAGAATTATTCCTGTGATTGCGAGGTCATCCATGAGGAGGCAGTGAATGAGGTGCGTTCTCAGCTTCTCAGCAAGGATGAATATATCGGTCTTGCTTCGCTTTATAAGCTTTTCGGAGACGCAACCAGGATGCAGCTGCTTCATGCGCTGTCTCAAAGAGAGATGTGCGTGTGCGACCTTGCTGTGCTGCTTGGTGTGACAAAATCCGCAGTATCCCACCAGCTGAAAGCACTGAGGCTATCAAACCTCGTGAAGTTCCGCAGGGATGGGCAGATAGTGTATTATTCCCTTGCTGACGATCATGTAAAGTTGATCATTGAAATGGGACTTGAGCATATCAACGAATAAAAAATAGCAGGTGTTCCTGCTGTTTTTTTGAAAGTAAAGTTGAATGATTGAACAACTGGACAATATGATGGAGGCACTTATGGAAAAGGTATTTATATTGAAAGGGTTGGATTGCCCTCACTGCGCAGGGGTAATAGAAAGAGAAACAGCAAAGCTGGATGGCGTCGAGAGCGCCTCGGTCGAGCTTATGAAGCAGACGCTGACTGTGAAATATGAGGGTAGCGCTGCTGAGCTTTTACAAAAGGTTCAGCGTATCGTTAATGAGCACGAGCCTGAAGTTGAGGTCAGTGAATATACAGCTTCCGAAAAAGATAAGCCCGCTGATAATTCTGATGTTAAGAAGATGATAGCACGGCTTTCCATAGGGGCGTTTGTCTTCGTTGCAGGAGTAGTAACTATTGGCATGGGAGCACCATTGCCTGTCACACTGGTCGTGTTGATCGCAGCGTACTTTATCCTTGGCTGGGATGTGGTGTACAAGGCGATAAAAAATATAGTAAAAGGACGTGTTTTCGACGAAAATTTCCTCATGAGCCTTTCGTCTATATGCGCCTTTGCCATAGGCGAATATCCCGAGGCTGTTGCGGTGATGCTTTTCTATCAGATAGGTGAATTCTGCCAGAGTCTTGCGGTAAGGCGTTCAAGGAGGTCGATAGCTTCGCTTATGGATATCCGTCCCGACAGCGCCTGCGTAAAGCGTAACGGCGAGGTTTTAGCAGTGTCTCCTGTGGATGTGGAAGTGGACGAGATAATAGTTGTGAGGCCGGGCGAAAGGATACCGCTTGACGGTGTTGTCACAGACGGAAACGCCCTGCTTGATACGAGGTCGCTTACCGGCGAATCCGTGCCGAGAAGCGTGAAGGCGGGCGACGATGTTCTTTCGGGATGTATCAGCACTGACGGTGTGCTTGAGATACGTGTGACTAAGCCTTTCAGCGAGTCCACTGCCGTCAGGATGATAGATCTTGTGGAGAATGCTTCCGCCAGAAAAGCGCCTGCCGAGAATTTCATCACTTCTTTTGCGGAATTCTACACACCGATAGTGGTAGTGCTTGCTATGATCCTGGCAGTGCTTCCTCCGCTGCTCTTTGGCGGCGAGTGGTCTGAGTGGCTTCGCAGAGGCTGCGTTTTCCTCGTGGTCTCCTGTCCGTGTGCGCTGGTAATATCTGTTCCGCTGGCGTTTTTCGGTGGTATAGGTGCAGCCTCAAAACATGGCGTGCTTGTTAAAGGCGGAAATTATCTTGAAGCACTCAGCAAGGTCGGCACAGTGGTGTTTGACAAGACAGGAACCCTTACGAAGGGCGTGTTCAAGGTGGCTGATATAGTGCCCGCCGATGGCTTTACCGAGGGCGAGGTGCTGAGCGTTGCAGCGTCTGCCGAGCAGCTTTCAAACCATCCTGCCGCAAGGTCGGTTCTTTCTGCTTACAGCGGCGAGATCGAGAAGGCGGAAGAATACAAAGAGCTTACGGGTCTGGGCGTTGCGGCGACAGTAGGCGGAAAAAAAGTGCTTGCAGGCAGCGCAAAGCTGATGGAATCTGAAGATATTGCATATATTCCTTGTGAAAAAGCAGGGACAAAGGTTTATGCTGCGGCGGACGGCGTTTATGTCGGATGTATCCTGATAAGCGACGAGATAAAGCCTGACAGCAGGGAGGCTTTATCTGCACTGAGAGGGCTTGGCGTGGAAAAGACAGTCATGCTTACAGGCGATGATGAGCATATCGCCCGTGAGGTGGCAGAGGAGCTTTCGCTTGACGGATACTATGCACAGCTGCTGCCGCAGGATAAGGTGGAGATACTGGAAAGGCTTGACAGCGAAAAGCGCAGCGGCAGCAAGCTCGTATTTGTGGGCGACGGGATCAATGACGCCCCTGTGCTTGCACGTGCGGATATCGGCATTGCTATGGGCGGTATCGGCTCGGATGCGGCGATAGAAGCGGCTGACGTAGTGCTGATGACAGACGAACCGAAGAAGCTCGCTGAGGCGGTAGAGGTAGCTAAGGCAACAAAGCGTATAGTCGTGCAGAATATAGTTATAGCGTTGTCGATCAAGGGAGTGTTCCTTGCACTTGGCGCACTTGGCCTTGCAGGAATGTGGGAGGCCGTTTTCGGGGATGTCGGAGTGGCGCTTATTGCCGTATTCAATTCCATGAGGATACTTAAAAGATAACACGCTTATATAAAAGCAGCCGCCCACGTAGCGTACCGTGAGCGGCTGAGTTTATTATGTGTAATATCAGAATTCGGGTTTGTTTTCCTGATTGTTTATCTTTTTTGCGTTGAGTACCGCAAGAGTCAGCACATACATCAGTGCTGCTATGACGATGCTGAGTACCGAGCCAACGATGATGCTGCCTGCTTCCTCTTCAAGCGAGAAGTTAGGCGAGAACATACCGCCCGAAATAAGACCCAGCAGTGTGAAGGGATTGAAGCGGTTGAGATCGAGGCTTGCAAGTATCAGCTGGATTATATTCTGACCGAAGTATATCACCACCACCATGATTCCGGGGCGGTTGGTGCAAAGACCGAGTGCCATGTAGATGCATACAGCGAACACAAGATAGATCGAGCACAGCAGTGCGCCGAGGAATATGTCGGCGATCTCGACAGTGTTCACATCGAACAGTGCGTTGCACAGGAAGCCTGCAATGACTGCGCAGATATAGTTTGCGACAAAAATAACCGCAGGATAAAGGATGAATTTTGGAAGCAGATACTGCTTGTTGTCGAGACCGCTGCACGCAGGGATTATCGTTGCACGCTTCTTCTGCTCGCCTCCGAACGGCGACATGAGAACAAGCATTATAACAAGCAGCGAGGTTCCGCAAAGCTCCAGCAGGGTTCCGCCGAAAACAAGAGCGGCGTCGTTGTAGACCATAGCAAGGGCGCCGATGTTGGTGTCCTCAAGTCCTGTGCCCTGCATAGCAGGATCCTGCATAAGCTCGCCTGTGAATTCCATCATCCATGCAAGAAACTTATACATGAGCGGATTTGCGAGAGCCATTGAGATCATTGCGATAAGCACACCGCCGAAACGGAAGGTACGGGAGAAGTGCATCCATTCCTTTTTGAAGCCGTATTTAAGCATTTTCGCCCACCACCTTTCTGAAAAGATCCTCCAGCGAAGCAGAGCCGATGGAGAAGCTTTCGGGGATCATGCTGTTGTCCGCCATGACACGCACGAGCTTTGCAGCGCAATCCTCTGTATCCTCGGAGTAGAACATGAATTTATTGTTATCGTTATTGAACTCCGCACGGGCAAAATCCACTGCAAGAAGCTTAAGCTTCTTTTCGTCGTCGAGACCACGCAGGGAAAGGGTAACTCTGTCGGAGCCGTGTTTTTTCAGAAGATCGCCGATGTAGCCCTCTTCAGCAAGCGTTCCGTTGTTCATTATTCCAATACGGTTTGCTACACGCTCAACATCGGGGAGGATGTGTGTGGACAGTATGATCGTGGCTCCCATCTCTTTCAGGCGGGTGATTATTTCGATGACCTCGGAACGTCCCTGAGGGTCGAGGGCGGATGTGGGCTCGTCAAACAGCAGCAGCTCGGGATTTCCGAGGATAGCGGCACCCATTCCGAGACGCTGGGTCATGCCTCTGGAATAACCCTTTGAACGTCTGTCTGCTGCCTGTGTCAGTCCTACGATATCCAGAACCTCGTTTACACGTGTCTTGATGTCGCCGCTGTACTTGCAGCAGTAGGCAATGTATTCAAGGTACTCTCTTGCTGTCATGTAGCCGTAGATCATGGGGCTTTCGGGGAGGTAGCCGACAGTGATCGGCTTGCCCTCGCCGAGGATGACATCGCCGCTGTCTTTTGGGATGATATTTGTTATTATGTTCATAGTGGTGCTTTTACCACAGCCGTTGCGTCCGAGGAAGCCATAGATATCACCCTTATGGACTTCCATATTAAGTCCCCGCAGAACGGGGAAAGCACCGTATTTCTTTTGCAGATTTCTTATGCTTACCAATTGTATTATGTCCTTTCTGTAATATTTGGATAAAACGGGTGTTCATATCCGATATATACAGTTTACTCCATATTACTGTATTTGTCAATAGGTTTGTAATAATTTCTTTGTTTTTTCAGCTGTGGTGTTGCAGCCCTGCTTGAAGCGGTATCAGTACGTTAAAGTCTGCCTGTATCTGACGGTCTGCATTTTTGACAAAAAACTACTAGACAAATTCTGTGTTTTATGTTATTCTATATATAAGTAGCGTTAGGCATTAACTTAACTTTCCGTGAAAACGTTTTAACGGACTGCGGAAACAGTGATGCCCGCCGCTGAATTTTTAAAAAATCTGAAAGGAATCCAAACCAATGAACAACATTCCTGAAATTAAACTGGGCGTAGTTGCTGTTTCCCGTGACTGCTTCCCTGAGTCCCTTTCCGTAAACAGAAGAAAGGCGCTCATCAATGCTTACACAGAAAAGTACGGCGCTGCTGAGATCTACGAATGCCCTATCTGCATCGTTGAGAGCGAGATCCACATGGTACAGGCTCTTGAGGATATCAAGAAGGCAGGCTGTAACGCTCTGTGCGTATACCTCGGTAACTTCGGTCCCGAGATCTCTGAGACACTGCTTGCAAAGCACTTTGACGGTCCTGTTATGTTTGCAGCAGCTGCCGAGGAAGACAGCAACACCTCCCTTATCCAGGGCAGAGGCGATGCTTACTGCGGTATGCTGAACGCTTCCTACAACCTGAAGCTCCGCAACATCAGAGCTTACATACCCGAGTACCCCGTAGGCACAGCAGCAGAGGTTGCTGACATGATCCACGAGTTCCTGCCTGTTGCAAGAACACTTGTTGGTCTTTCTGACCTCAAGATCATCAGCTTTGGTCCCCGTCCCCTCAACTTCCTTGCTTGTAACGCTCCTATCAAGCAGCTTTACAACCTCGGTGTTGAGATCGAGGAGAACTCCGAGCTTGATCTGTACGAGTCCTATCTCAAGCACGCAGACGACCCCAGACTCGCAGAGGTTGCTGCCGATATGGCCAAGGAGCTGGGCGACGGCAATAAGATGCCCGACATCCTGCCCAAACTCGCTCAGTACGAGATCACACTGCTTGACTGGATCGAGGCTCACAAGGGTTACAGAAAGTACGTTACTGTTACAACAAAGTGCTGGCCTGCATTCCAGACAATGTTCGGCTTTGTACCCTGCTATGTAAACTCCAGACTCACAGGACGTGGCATCCCTGTTTCCTGCGAGGTTGATATCTACGGCACACTGTCTGAGTACATCGGTACCTGCATCACACAGGACACAGTTACTCTGCTGGACATCAACAACTCCGTACCCGCAGATATGTACGAGGAGTCCATCAAGGGCAAGTTCAACTACAAGCACACCGACACATTCATGGGCTTCCACTGCGGCAACACCTGCAGCAGCAAGCTTGTTAAGGGCACAATGAAGAACCAGATGATCATGGCAAGAAGCCTGCCTGAGGAGGTTACAATGGGTACTCTCGAGGGCGACATCGTTCCCGGCGACATCACATTCTTCAGACTGCAGTCCACTGCTGACGCACAGATCCGTGCTTACGTTGCACAGGGCGAGGTTCTTCCTGTTGCTACAAAGAGCTTCGGCGGTATCGGCGTATTCGCTATCCCCGAGATGGGACGCTTCTATCGTCACGTTCTCATCGAGAAGAACTATCCTCACCACGGTGCTGTTGCATTCGGTCACCACGGCAAGGCTCTGTTCAACCTGTTCAGATACCTCGGCGTAGAGGACATCGGCTTCAACCAGCCCGCAGGTATGCTGTACCCCTCCGAGAATCCTTTCGCATAATGGCGTAAGGCTTTTCCGAGCTTTATTCCCACAATAACAAGACGACCTGAAAGATCAATGCTTTCAGGTCGTTTTTATATACAGGGATGATCTTATGTTGATCGATTTGCTCAAATAATCAAGACAAAACCCAAAAAACAGGCTATAATATGATTGTAACGTTACACTATCCGAACAGGGGGATACTATGGATGCCAATAAGATAAGAACGCTTACCGATGCGCTGGAATATATCGAGAGCAGACTGAGCGATGATATAACGCAGGAGGAATGTGCAAAAGCTGCCTGCTGCTCGCTTTCGGGACTTCAGAAGATGTTCCGATACATATTCCACATGAGCGTGGGAGATTACATCACCCGACGCAGGCTTTCCAAGGCTGCGCAGGAGCTTCAGCGCCGTGAGCTTTCGGTGCTGGAGATAGCTGTAAAGTACGGTTATGGTTCTGCTGAAGCGTTCACCCGTGCATTTTCCAGGCTTTGGGGAATGACTCCCACGGCTTACCGCAGAGAGTGGCATTTTTCGGGAATATGTCCGAGGCTTGGTATCCCAACACAACAGATGCATGAAGGAGAAATAGTTATGACGAATAAATTTGATATTTCCGAGCTTTACGATTACATCCGTGAAATGCAGGGAACATATATCATCAGCTTTGATGTCTCACGCCTTAACGAGGTGAATGCCGTATACGGCACTTCCGCAGGTGACAAGGTTATATTGGAAAGCCTGCACCGCATAGATGCGCAGTGTGGTGACGGTATGGTGATGTTCCGTGTAGGCGGCGATGAATTTGTGCTGGTGACAGGACTTTCCGAAAAAACAGAGGTGGAGGCTCTGGCGCAGAAGATACTTTCCCATAACGGTGAGGCTATAGAGCATGATGGCATCGAGATACCTGTATATCTGAGAGCAGGGGCTGTGCTGCTGACTAACAGTACGCCTCGTTATAACGAGCTTTTTGCAAGGCTTGTGGTTGCTCCTGCGATGGAGCCGGGAGAGCTTAAGTTCAAGGATGAATGACAGGCGTCTGATAATTTTTGAAAAAGCGCAGGGAGTATTTAATGCTCTCTGCGCTTTGTTTACAAAAAAGTAAGTCAGATGTTTTTTTTTAAAGCTCTTCCGAGCTTTATTCCCACAATAACAAGACGACCTGAAAGATCAATGCTTTCAGGTCGTTTTTATATTGGTCGGGTGAGTTTATCCAGCCGCTCCTCCGCCCCATTCCACAAGCGTGAAGCCGTTGCGCTGATACTGCGGCAGCTCCTGGGGCTGTATTTCTATCGCTGTATCAGAGGCTGCGTATGTCATGAACACACGTATCTGCGTATCGGGAGCAGGAGAGACGGTGAGGGGAACTTCGTTAACATACTCGTCAGTATGGAAGCTTATCACATTGTACTTGTTCTCCTGCATGATGGGCAGCCAGTAGATGATAAACTCGTTGGCTTCTCTCGGGGTAAGCCCTATATAAATCAGCTTTTCTCTCAGGAAGTCTGCGGTGTCCTCGCCTGCCACACACCAGCCTCTGCTCATGTCATAGCTTGCACTGCCTTCGCCCTCCCAGTACAGGCAGTAGTACTCGTTTCCGTCATTGGTGAAAAGCGTACCGTCGGGATGTGCGGTGACGCTCCAGCCGCTATCGTATTCGGGATAGGTGCAGGTGAGCCTGCCGCCGCTTGTGAAGCCGACTTCAACGCTTACCTCGGTGGTCTTCTCGGGATATAGGTAGATGACAGGCTTTGCGTAGCCGCCGTCGAAATGATATCTGTAATCGAGAAGTTCGGAATCGTAATGACCCAGATAGAAGCTGTCCACAAGATATGCGATATTGTAGGAAAGCTCACGGTCTGTAAGGTCGTACTGCTCCCATGTCGCAGGTGAATGATATTGATTATTCGCCGCTGTTGACAGCCAGTCGGTGTACAGGGTGTATATCTGCTCTATATCATAGCAGAAATCAGACCTCACTGAGTCATAGATGTGCATTCCGCCCAATGTGCTACTGTAATCGCCCCAGACGGTCAGATATTCCGAATCATAATAGTCTGCCTCGGGATCAAAGTTTTCGTTCTTGATCTCGGAGAACACCATCTTCTCGCCCATGTAATAATAGCCGTCGTCACGGTGGCTGAATACCTCTGTGCTTTTCAGCGTATCGCCATTGAGTGTGTAGAGGTAGGCTGTGGTGAAGCGCTTTTCCGTGCTTCGGTCGATGGAGGATATTCCGAACCATGCCTTACTGCCGTCCTCCAGCGTCTTTATGCCGAGGTTATGTCCACTGTTTCCGCCGCCGAAAGTCTGTACGGTGTTGATGGTGTCGATGAATTTCAGTTTGCTGTCCTCTATGCGGTAGATATCCACCTCGCATCCGTATCTGTCAAGCCAGTAGTTGTTGTCGTCGGGGATGTCTTCAGGGGTGCTGACAAGCAGCTCGGGAGTGCCGTCAAAATCAAGATCCAGCAAGGATATGCCGACAGTATCTTCGGTGTGAAATTCGTCGAGTCCGCTGATGATGGCGTTGTACACCTCTGTCATTTCGGGGTCCTTGCCCTCGCCCTCAAACAGGTATGTGCCGCCGATGACTGTATCGGTGTCGGTGGAAAGTATCTCGGCGGAGTCGATGTCAGCACTGCTGAGATATCCCTCGGCGGTATCGTATACCACATTGACGCCTCCGATGTCTATTCTTGCGTAGACATATCCATCCTCGCCTATCTCGTCCTGAAGCCATGCATCTTGTCTTGCGGGCTGGTATATAAAGTCCATGGTATCGGCATAGATCACATTACCGTTGATGTTATATGTCATTCTTTCAGTGAGGTTTGAAAACACGGGCAGACCGTACATATATGCAGGGTCGATGATAACATGATATCCCGCATCGGTCTTTTTGATAAACGCATTTAAAGAAAAGCCGTCGTATATATTGTAGCTGAACCTCCACGAGTGTGCCGTTACTCCGTCGGTAAAATCAAAATACAGCACGGGATCACGCCATTTGATATCATAAGCGGTGTCTGCGTAATACTTGGAGTTGTCGTAGTGCTCGGTCGAGATCATAGCCTCAAGCTCTGCTGCGCTGCTTTTAAGCGCACGACAGCTGCTACGCACATAGGTACCCACCGTGTCGCAGTCGAATACCATGCTGTCGTAGGAGGCTATATAGTGCATCTCGTCCAGCACTGTTCCGTCGATGTCCACCAGTAGCTGCCCGTTTTCTTCGATATCCGGATCAAATCTTGTAAGATCCGTGTAGCAACACTCGTAAAGCGAGGTCGGCTTCTTTTCCGTTTCGGGCTGTACGACAGGCGTACCGCCATGCTGGGTATCGGTCACGGCTTCTTCGGTGGTATCGGGCGATCCCTGTGTATCGGAGCTTTCGTGGGTCTGTGCTTCGGTGGTAGGCTCGGCAGGCGCAGAGGCTCCGTCGGCACAGCCTGTAAGCATTGCAAGGCAAAAAAACAGCGCAAGCTTTCTTTTCATATATATTCCCCCTTGCGATCAACTTTGTTGTGCTTATGATATCACATAGGAATCAGGATTTCAATAATTATTACGAAACTGTAACCGAATGTTTCCAAACTGTAATATCTTGAAGCTTTTTCGTAACTGATTTGTAACAGATCACGCAAAGGTGTAATACTGATCGATCAACAAGCCAATGGCAAATACAGGAAGAGGCCTTGGCGTGTGTTATTTCACAAAATAATCTGTCAGGTGTTGATTTTTCTTTAAAATTAGTGTATAATGAATTTATATACCCTAAAATGACACTATATATTTAAAATGCTTTATCGTATTTCTGTGCGAAATCGCCGTGAAAGGAGAATTACACACATGAATTATTCAGAGATCACACCATATATCGAGGAGCTTGCAAAAATATCAAGCGCCAATAACCATATCACCCCCGATCTTTATCCAAAGCACAATGTTTTCCGTGGACTGCGTGACATCAACGGAAACGGCGTTGTTACAGGTCTTACCGAGATATCACGTATAAAGGCGAAGGATCACGATGCAGATGGCAACGAGATCACCTGCGACGGTCAGCTGTATTATCGTGGAATAAACGTCCGTGACATAGTTGCGGGCTTCAGAAAGGATGACAGATTCGGCTTTGAGGAGATCACCTATCTGCTGCTGTTTTCCGAGCTTCCCACAGCGCAGCAGCTTGAGGATTTCAAAAAATGCCTTGCAGGCTACCGCACACTGCCTCCATCCTTTGTAAGAGACATGATACTCAAAGCGCCCGGAAAGGACATGATGAACATACTTTCCCGTAGCGTTCTTGCGCTTTATTCTTACGACGAGACCCCTGATGATATTTCCGTCGCAAACGTGCTGCGTCAGAGTCTGCAGCTCATCTCCATGTTCCCGCTGCTGGCTGTGTACAGCTATCATTCCTATCAGCACTATCATCTTGGAAAGAGCCTGTTTATCCACCAGCCGAAGCCTGAGCTTTCCACTGCCGAGACCATCCTCAGCCTGTTGAGAGAAAACGGTGAGTACACTCCTCTTGAGGCAAAGATACTCGACCTTGCGCTCGTGCTTCATGCAGAGCATGGAGGTGGTAATAATTCCACATTTACAACACACGTGGTCACATCCTCGGGCACTGATACATATTCTTCTGTTGCTGCGGCGCTCGGCTCTCTCAAGGGACCCCGTCACGGCGGCGCTAACATCAAGGTAGTGCGTATGTTCGAGGATATGAAGAGCAGCATCGATACAAAGGACGAGGGTGCTATACGTGATTATCTTGTGCGCCTGCTCGACAAGGACGCATTTGACAGGGCAGGACTTATCTACGGTATGGGTCATGCGATCTATTCCAAGTCCGACCCCAGAAGTGATATCCTCAAGGGCTGTGCAAAGGATCTCGCCATTGAAAAGGGCTTTGAGGAGGAATTTGCGCTGTACGAAAAGGTAGCGACAATGGCACCCGAGATAATCTCCGACAGACGTAAGATGTACAAGGGCGTAAGCGCCAATGTGGATTTCTATTCGGGACTTATTTACAGGATGCTGGGACTTCCTTGCGAGCTGTTTACGCCTATCTTCGCAGTGGCGAGAATTTCAGGCTGGAGCGCTCACAGAGTTGAGGAGATACAGAATGCGGGCAAGATAATCCGTCCGCAGTATGTAAGCGTCATCCCCGAAAGAGGCTATACTGATATGGCAGACAGATGATGTGTTATAAATAAATACAGACCCAATGGTTCTTGCTGCATTGAACCATCGGGTCTTATCTTTTTTACTTTTCCAGAAGCTTTATTATGTATTCCACTGCGTTATCCAGAGTACCCTGTGGATACATTGAGTAGTCCTCGTTCTGAGGATTTTCGATAAACTCGGGCAGCAGGAACACGGAACGGAAGCCTGCCTTGCTTGCTGCCTGCATATCTTCGGGGACGTTGTTTCCTATCATCACACACTCCTCGGGAGTCACGCCAAGCTTTTCGGTTATTGCAAGGAAATAGCGGGGATCGGGCTTGCAGAAGCGGCTGTTTTCGTAGTCTGTGACATGCTCGAAATCATCGGGACCTAGTCCTGCCCATCCCATACGGGAAACCATTCCGTCACGTGGAAACATGGGGTTTGTTGCCAGAACTATGCGGAGTCCTTTGCTTTTCAGCGCCTCTATAACAGGACGTCTGTCCACCTCATACTGCAATATTGAACGTGCTCTGTTGAACTCGTTTGTGTAAAACTCATCGCAAAGTGGCTTTGCATCAGGAATTCCTTCGTTCATTGAGCGGAACACATCCCAGAACACGTCGGCGTTAAGCCTGCTTCCATCGTTCTTTATCATGGCACGTGTGCCTGCCCAGATAGAGTCCACGGTGTGCTTTGGCTCATAGCCGAGAGGAGCGAGCTTTTTGCAAAGCTCTCCGAAATATGCTTTTACGAAATCCTCCTGCTTAAACGGAAGCAGTGTTCCGTCAAGATCAAACATTACCGTTGTTATCATGTGATTTCCTTTCCGATTTGCGCCTTGCGATCGCTTCATGCTGCTTCTGTAGCTTTTTCTGATAGGATTCCAGCGCCTTGTCGTCTGCTCTGTATATTGTCCTTGTTGCGGTCCATACGCTCTCCGACATCTTCTTGCAGCTGAGCTTTACAAGGAATTTTCCGTGCTGCTCGCACTCGGAGATCGTGGATTTTCTTCCACCGCCGAAGGACAGCCATTCAGCTGAATCAAGTACTGCGCCGCAGCTTGGGCAGGGGATATCCCGCACCCTTTCGTCGGACAGCACTCCACGATAGTCCCTCAGGTTCTTGATGACATCACGGCGCAAAGCTATCCTTATGCCTGCTGCCATGCACGAATACTCTGCAAGTCCCTTCTGCATATCAAGGCGACGGCATACCTGGTAGGTGAACCACGCATCGTTCATTGCGTCGTGTGCCTGGGCGTCCATGGGTATCTGCAGGCGCTCTACCGCATCGGACAGTGCCCATTGTGTACGTTCGTTATCTATCTGGTTCTTGTAGATAAGCTGTAAATTGATATAATCGCTTCCCCATGAGGGGTCAAATCCATGTACTGCCATATTGTCGGATAGCATCGACACATCGTCAAAGCCCCATGTTATGAAGCGGAAATCATCGCCACACCACTCCTTGAATCGGGCGAATGCCTCGGGAAATTTTTCGCCTTTTGCGAGCTGTGCGTTGGTGATGCCGGTGATCTTTTCTACATGACGATTCATCTTCTTGTAGTATTTCGGAGAAACATTGATCTTCAGCGTATCTATCAGATCAAAGCGTTCATCCGTCTTTACTGCGCCTATCTGTATGATCTCGCCACGGAGCATAACAGGCGACTGTACCACCTTTGAGCGGTCGGACGCCTGGTTCCATTCAAGATCCAGGATTATATAATTCATTCGGTTCACGATCCTTAAATCAGAGCATTAATTTGCCGCCGACAGCTTCCTTACGCCATTCTACAAACTCGTCGTATGTGCCCATTCTGTCGTAGCAGCCGTTCTCGGTGATCTCTATGATGCGGTTTGCCGCAGTCTGGAGTATCTCGTGGTCGTGGGATGCGAACAGGATGTTGCCCTTGTACTCGGAAAGGCCGTTGTTTACGGCGGTGATACTTTCGAGGTCAAGGTGGTTGGTGGGACGGTCGAGGATGAGCACGTTGCTCTGGAACAGCATCATTCTGGAGAACATACAGCGGACCTTTTCGCCACCGGAAAGTACGTTTACAGGCTTGAAAACATCGTCGCCGCTGAACAGCATACGTCCCAGGAAGCCACGCAGATAGCTTTCTGTTTCATCCTTGGAATACTGGCGCATCCAATCGAGGATGGAGAGCTGGCAGTCGTTGAAGAATGCGCTGTTGTCGTTGGGGAAGTAGCTTACGGATGTGGTGCTGCCCCACTTGAAGCTGCCCTCGTCAGGCTCAAGCTCGCCCATGAGTATCTTGAACAGTGTGGTAACTGCGATCTCGTTATTTCCGATGAATGCGATCTTGTCGTTCTTGCCTACGGTGAAGCTGATATCATTCAGCACCTTTACGCCGTCAACGGTCTTGGAAAGTCCCGAGACCTGAAGTATATCCTTACCCACCTCACGCTCGATATCAAAGCCGATGTAGGGGTACTTTCTGCTGGATGCGGGCAGCTCCTCAACGGTCAGCTTGTCGATAAGCTTACGCCTGGAGGTAGCCTGCTTGGACTTGGATTTGTTTGCGGAGAAGCGGGCAATGAAGTTCTGCAGCTCCTTGATCTTTTCCTCGGCACGCTTGTTCTGCTGCTTTATCATGCGCTGGATAAGCTGAGAGGACTCGTACCAGAACTCGTAGTTGCCGACATACATCTTGATCTTGCCGTAGTCGATATCAACGATGTGGGTACAAACGTTATTGAGGAAGTGACGGTCATGGGATACGACGATAACTGTACCGAAGTATTCGGCGAGGAAGTCCTCAAGCCATGACACCGCATCGATATCCAGATGGTTTGTAGGCTCGTCCATGAGGATGATGTCGGGATTTCCGAACAGGCACTGTGCAAGCAGCACCTTTACCTTTTCGTTACCTGTAAGGCTCTCCATCTTCTGGTAGAGTATCTCCTCGGGCAGGCCTAAGCCCTGGATGAGCTTGGAAGCGTCAGACTCTGCCTCCCAGCCGTTAAGCTCTGCGAACTCTGCTTCAAGCTGTGCAGCCTTGTCGCCGTCCTCCTCGGAGAAATCTTCCTTGGCGTAGAGTGCGTCCTTTTCCTGGATGATGTCATACAGGCGTTTGTTGCCCATGATAACGGTGTCCTGCACGGTGTATTCGTCATAAGCGTAGTGGTCCTGCTTGAGGACGCTCATACGCAGCTCCTCGGGCATGGATACACTGCCTTTTGTAGGCTCCAGCTCGCCGCACAGCGCTCTGAGGAACGTGGACTTGCCCGCACCGTTTGCGCCGATAACGCCGTAGCAGTTGCCGGGAGTGAATTTAAGCTCAACATCCTTGAACAGAAGCTGTCCGCCGAAGCTGATGCTAAGATTGGAAACTGTGATCAATTTGTTGTTCTCCTTTAAATATCTAATTATTATGTTGTAGGGGCACGGCGTGCCGTGCCCGATAAATAACAAATGCCAGTTATATGTTTAAAATCAAAGTTTTGCAAACGCCTGCTCGATGTCTGCGATGATATCGTCAACATTCTCAAGGCCAACAGAGAAGCGGATGAGGCCGCCGTCGATGCCAGCTGCAACGAGCTGCTCATCTGTAAGCTGTCTGTGTGTAGCGGAAGCGGGATGCAGCACGCAGGTGCGGATATCTGCAACGTGTACCTCGTTGGAGGCAAGCTTCAGGCTGTCCATAAATCTGACAGCGGTGCTTCTGCCGCCCTTGATGGAGAAGGAGATAACGCCGCTTGTGCCGAGGGGCAGGTACTTCTGTGCAAGCTCGTGCTGCTTGCTGCTCTTGAGTGCGGGGTAGGTAACGAACTCAGCCTTGCCGCTGTTTTCGATATACTCCGCAACCTTGATAGCATTTGCACAGTAACGCTCCATTCTTACTGCGAGGGTCTCAAGACCGAGATTAAGCAGGAAAGAGGAGTGTGCTGCGGGATAGCAGCCGAAATCTCTCATAAGCTGCATTCTCGCCTTAACGATGTAGGGTGCGAATGCGTAATCTCTTGTGTATACTGTGCCGTGGTAGCTCTCGTCGGGCTCTGTCATGCAGGGGAACTTGCCGCTGGTCCAGTCGAACTTGCCGCTGTCAACGATGACGCCGCCTACCTGTACAGCATGGCCGTCCATGTACTTGGAGGTGGAGTGTACAACGATATCTGCGCCCCACTCGATAGGACGGCAGAGGATAGGTGTAGCGAATGTGTTGTCGATTATCAGCGGTACACCGTGAGCGTGAGCCACCTTTGCCCACATCTCGATATCAAGAACTGTGATAGCGGGGTTTGCGAGGGTCTCGCCGAATACTGCCTTGGTGTTCTCCTTGAATGCTGCTGCAAGCTCTTCCTCGGTAGCGTCGTGCTCAACGAAGATGCACTCGATGCCCATTCTCTTGAGTGTCACTGCGAACAGGTTGATGGTTCCGCCGTAGATGGAGGAGGAAGCGATAAAGCTGTCGCCAGCCTCGCATATATTGAGGATAGAGATAAGGGAGGCAGCCTGACCGCTGGAGGTACACATAGCCGCAACGCCGCCCTCAAGCGCTGCGATCTTCTTTTCTACGCAGTCGGTGGTGGGGTTCTCAAAGCGGGAGTAGATAAGGCTCTTGGTGGGGTCGTCAAATACGGCTGCCACATCATCGGTGGAGTCATAAACATAGGTGGTGCTCTGTACGATAGGCATTACTCTGGGTTCGCCGTTCTTGGGGGTGTAGCCCTCGTGTAAGCATTTTGTTTCGATCTTCATATTTATACATCCTTTCTCTGTTGTTCCGCATAGCGGAATGTTTTTACATATACTCTATAAGTATAGCACATGATCACAGATTTTACAAGGGGGAAAGTGAGAATTATCAAAAACTGTTCTGCGGCATATAATAATGCAAAAGCTTTATGAAAGGAGCATTTTTATGTGCGGAATTGCAGGACAGATAGGTTTTGACCGTGATATGAGAAAGCAGAGCGAGGTCATGGCACGTATGAGTGCCGTCCTTGCGCCAAGAGGTCCCGATGCGCACGGGGAATACTGCGATGAGGCTGCGTATCTTGTACATCGGCGGCTTATAGTAGTCGATCCCGAAAACGGAAAGCAGCCGATGACATCGGGGAGATATACCATCGTGTATAACGGCGAGCTTTACAACACCGAGGACATACGTCGTGACCTTGCCGCAAAGGGGGTGGAGTTCAACGGGCACTCTGATACCGAGGTTGTACTGAAAGCGTTCATTCAGTACGGCGAGGATTGCGCACAGATGTTCAACGGCATCTTTGCCTTTGCTGTATGGGACAGCGCAAAGCGTCGGCTGTTCCTGTGCCGTGACAGGATAGGAGTAAAGCCGTTGTTTTATTCCTTTGCAAGCGGAGGGCTGCTGTTTGCAAGCGAGATAAAGGCACTGCTGAAACACCCTGATGTAAAGCCTGTTATAACCTCGCAGGGAGTTATGGACATAATGCTGATGGGACCTGCAAAACGTGTTGGCGGCGGGGTTTTCCGTGATATCAGCGAGATACCGCCTGCGCATTATGCGTGGTATGATGGGGATGGATTTGCCATGTCCCGCTATTGGTCGCTTGAAGCTGAGCCACATACCGAAAGCTTTGAAGAGACCTCGGCGCACGTCCGTGAGCTTATTACAGACGCTGTGAAGCGTCAGCTCGTCAGCGATGTTCCGCTGTGCTGCTTCCTTTCGGGAGGGCTTGACAGCAGCGTTATCTCTGCGATAGCGGCAAAGGAGTTTGCGGCACGTGGTGAGCAGCTCGCCACATGGTCGATCGACTACAAAGACAATCACCGAAACTTCAGGGCAAGCTCCTTCCAGCCTGATGAGGACGCTCCGTGGATCGTTAAGATGGCGGAGTATATAGGCTCGTACCATACCGATGTGGTGCTGGATACTCCCGAGATAACGGACGCACTGGATGATGCGGTGCTAGCCCGTGACCTGCCAGGAATGGCTGATGTGGACAGCTCACTGTACCTGTTCTGCAAGGAGATAAAAAAGCGGTTTCCGGTTGCGCTTTCAGGCGAGTGCGCAGACGAGATATTCGGCGGATATCCGTGGTATCATCGTAAGGAGGTGCTGTTTTACAATGGCTTCCCGTGGAGCACGGCAGTACCCGAGCGTGCATCGCTTATGCGCATGAAGATAACCGCCTCACAAGCTGAGGAGTTCGTCCGCACTGCATATAACGAAACGCTTTCCCATACGCAGTATCTCGACGGTGACAGTGCAGAGGAACGCCGCATGCGTGAGATGTACCTGCTTAATCTGGAATACTTTATGGCGACGCTTCTCGACCGCAAGGACCGCATGAGCATGGCGAACGGACTTGAGGTGCGTGTGCCGTTCTGCGATTACCGTATCGTGGAATACGCCTATAATATCCCGTGGGCGATGAAAGCCTATAACGGACGGGAAAAGGGGCTTGTGCGCCATGCGATGAGCAGTATCCTCCCCGAGGATGTGCTTTGGAGAAAGAAAAGCCCATACCCCAAGACTCATAATCCTGATTATATGGCACTGCTGACCAAAAAGCTTACAAATCTGCTTGATGACAAGGATTGCCGTGTTACAGAGATAATATCGGCTGACAAGTTAAGGGCAATGCTTGCGGACGGCGGTGCAGGCTTCGGGAAGAACTGGTACGGTCAGCTTATGACGGTCCCTCAGACCTTTGCATACTTCCTCCAGATCGATCGCTGGATGAGAGAATATGATGTAAGAATTGAATATTGACGGACTATTGCTGCGGTGGGATGTACAGTCATCCTGCCGCATTTGCTTTTGCGGCATCTGCTATCCGATCGCCTTATCTTTAATTAGCGCTTGACTGCGATAAAATGTTATGGTATAATAAGTATTACCAATTATTATGTATAAATGGAGAAAGGAAAGTAATTATATGCAAAGTCTGAAAAAGCTGCTGTTTACGGTAGCTGCTGCTTCGCTGCTCGCCTGCATACCGATACAGGCATCGGCTGAGACTGATTCGGGTGAAGAAGAAGTACTGCCGACCTACGAGTACACCGTAATGGACGACGGTACGATATGTATCGACAAGTACAACGGTGACAGCACAAGCGTATCAGTGCCGTCTTCCATCGACGGTTACACTGTTACAAAGATCGGTTCCAATTCGTTCAGAGGAAACGAGACCATCACCTCGGTCACTCTGCCCGATACCCTGACCACCATCAACGAGAGCGCATTCAGGAATTGTACTGCGCTTTCACGCTTCAACTACCCCAAGAACCTGACCTCGGTATCTGCATTCGGTAGTGTAGAAGGTCCGTTTGAGGGCTGTACCTCGCTTAAAAGCATAACTGTGCCCGAGGGAGTTACTGATATCCCTGATTGGTTATTCTATAAGTCTGATATCACAAGCATCAGTCTTCCGTCCACGCTGAAATCTATCGGATACCGTGCTTTGTCCTATTGCGACTTCACATCGGTAAGCATCCCCACATCTGTTACGGAGATCGATTCCTATGCATTTGCGGATTCCGCACTGCTTGAGTCTGTAGCGATACCTGACGGTGTGACAGAGATCAGCTCCTTTATGTTTAGCGGCTGTTCCGCACTGGAAACAGCTACGTTTTCAGAAAATGTTACCATACTGGGCGAAGGTGCATTTGAAAACTGTACGAGCCTTACCGGTGTGACATATCCTGAAAAAGCAACAATAACTTTCTTAGGTAGCTTATCTCCTGTGTTCGGCGGCTGTACATCTCTTGAGGAGATAACAGTTCCCGAGGGTGTAGATACTATAGCAGTGAATTTGTTCAACAGTGCTCCTGCTCTTAAGACTGTTTCGCTTCCATCTACACTTAAAACAATAGGCGATAGTTCGTTCCGTAATTGTACAGCACTCGAGAACATAAACTTCCCCGAGGGCATGACAGCTATCGATTCCTGGGCTTTTTCAGGCTGTACCGCGCTTGAAACAGCAGATCTCGCTGCAAGCATCACAAGCATTGATGAAGGTGCGTTTGATAATTGTACCAGCCTCGCAAATGTTACGTACCCCGTAGGAATAACAGAGGTATATATCGTGGGTGCATACTCGCCTGTATTCGGTGGATGTACTTCTTTTGAAGAGATAACAGTCCCCAACGGCGTTACGGAGCTTCAGGCAAGCTTTCTGGAGGGTGCTCCCGCACTCAAGACAGTAAACCTTCCTTCTACTCTTACAAGGATCGGTAATTCTGCACTGCGCAATTGTGATTCTCTTGTTGAGATCACACTCCCTGCAGGCCTTAAGGAGATAGGAGATTCTGCTTTCAGAGACAGCAATGCACTTGCCTCTATAGAATGTCCCGAGGGCATGACAGCTATCGATTCTTTCGCCTTCGCAGGCTGCACTGCGCTTGAAACAGCAGATCTCGCTGCAAGCATCACAAGTATTGACGAAGGTGCGTTTGAGAATTGTACCAGCCTCGCAAATGTTACGTACCCTGCAGGAATAACAGAGGTATATATCTTGGGTACATACTCGCCTGTATTCGGTGGATGTACTTCTTTTGAAGAGATAACAGTCCCCAAGGGTGTTACGGAGCTTCAGGCAAGCTTTCTGGAGAGTGCTCCCGCACTCAAGACAGTAAACCTTCCTTCTACTCTTACAAGGATCGGCAATTCTGCTCTGCGCAATTGTGACGCCCTTGTTGAGATAACGCTCCCTGCAGGTCTTAAGGAGATAGGAGACTCTGCTTTCAGAGACAGCAATGCGCTTGTCACCATAAACTTCCCCGAGGGGATGACAGCTATCGATTCTTTTGCCTTCGCAGGCTGTACTGCGCTTGAAACAGCAGATCTCGCTGCAAGCATCACAAGTATTGATGAAGGTGCGTTTGAGAATTGTACCAGCCTCGCAAATGTTACGTACCCTGCAGGAATAACAGAGGTATATATCTTGGGTACATACTCGCCTGTATTCGGTGGTTGTACATCATTTGCGGCTATCACCATCCCCGAGGGTGTTACGACTATCCCCGCAAATCTGTTTAGGGATGCTCCCGCGCTTAAGACGGTAAAGCTCCCCACCACCATCAAAACGATAGGCGAATCTTCGTTCCGTGGTTGTACTGCACTCCAGAATATCAATTTCCCTGAGGGCATGACTACCATAGAACCGTATGCTTTTGCAGGCTGTACCGCACTTGTAACAGCAGATCTTGCTGACAGTATTACGACTATCGGCGAAGCTGCGTTTGAAAACTGTACCAGCCTTGCAAGCGTTACATATCCTGTCGGTATGACAAATGTAGCTATCTCCGGTACATATTATCCTGTATTCGGCGGCTGTACATCATTTGCGGCTATCACCATCCCCGAGGGCGTTACGACTATCCCCGCAAATCTGTTCAGAGGTGCTCCCACACTTAAGACGGTAAAGCTGCCCTCCACTATCAAATCCATTGGCAGCGAGGCGTTCAGCAACTGTACTGCGCTCACTACCATCAACATCCCCGATTCTCTTGAGACACTGGGTGATTATACATTTGCATACTGCACAAGTCTTGCAAGCTTTGATTACCCCACCTCCCTCAAGTCGGGAAGCAAGGTGTTCAAGGGCTGTGAAAAGCTCACTACTGTCACCATTCCCGAGGGCATTACTGCCGTTCCTGCCTCCGTTTTCCGTGAGTCCATGGTAGTGAAGTTCAACCTGCCCTCTACTCTTAAAACTGTCGGCAACTATGCTTTCTTCGACTGCGACAAGCTGCAGAGCATAACACTGCCCGACTCCGTTACAACGCTCGGTACATCGGCATTCTATGGCTGTGATGTTCTCAGCAGCGTTAACTTCCCCAAGAGCCTTACCTCGGTCGGCGGTGACAAGACATTCGGCGCCTGCCCCAAGCTCATCACCATGACGGTGCCCGCAGGTGTTACCACCATTCCCGCAAAGACATTCCGCTACTCTGCGATAGAAACATTCAATCTGCCTTCTACTCTGAAGACTATCGGCGAGAATGCTTTTGCAAACAACACTGCGCTTGTTTCCATCAAGCTCCCCAACAGTGTTACCACTATCAATAGCAGTGCTTTCGCAGGCTGTACAGCACTGAAGTCCTTTGGATATCCCACAGGGCTTACTACCTGTGGACAGAGTATTTTCCGCAGCTGCAATAGCTTTGTGACATTCTCTGTCCCCGAGGGAATTGCAGTGCTGCCTGCATATATATTCGACAACTCAAGCCTTGTAAGCGTTACCCTGCCTAAGACTCTTAAGACGATAGGCACAAGGGCGTTCAACTACTGCCGGAAGCTGAAAAGTGTAGTTGTGCCCGAGGGACTTGAAGCTATCGGCGACTGGGCTTTCTATTGTTGCGATACGCTCCCTGAGCTTAATTTCCCCACAACACTTAAAACAATAGGTGCAAGTGCCTTTTCCTGTTGTAAGCTGCTGAAAGTTATCAACCTGCAGAATACCCAGATGACCGTAATGCCTAATCAGGCACTGCGTGACATGACAGGTCTGCAGAATCTGTGGCTTCCTTCAAAGGTTACAACGATAGAATCCTGGCTGTTGACAAACTCGCCCAATCTGGTAAGCGTAGTTATACCTGAGACGCTTACAAAGATCGGTTATGGCGCATTCGCTGATTGTAAGTTGCTGTCCCAGGTTATATACATGGGCACTGACGCACAGTGGAAGAAAGTGACCGTAGAAAACAATAACGATCCGCTTCTCGCAAACGTAAACAGCGTAGGTGCACAGCTTGCTGATCTGACCACAGATAACCCTGGTAAGGTTACCATCACACAGAAGGATGGCAATCCCACTACGGTATCTTCGGGTAGCCTTGAGCTTAAGCTGACAAAGGCAGTACTTAAATATCAATTGCCTTATTATTCCGGCGCATATTCCAGCGGTGTAGATATCCGTACTACTGGTTACAGAATATTGAATTCCAATAACGAAACACTGTTTAAGCTGATATGTGATACAGGAAGAAATGATGTAAGATATTCTCTGATGTATGGCACAAGCATCGTTGCAGTAGACGGTCAGACATCCAATACTACAGGTGAATTTACATTCCAGGGTAAGGAGCTTCCCGGTGGAACTGATTTTTATGTTCTTGTTACCCATGCTTCGGGATCCTCATCAAAAACAAAGCTGCTTCTTGAAGTTGAGGAAGAGGAGTTTGAGTTCTTCCCCTTTGAGTTTGATCTCGGTGATGATATCGGCATAACATTCCCCGAAAATGTTCCTGTAATCGGCGGCAAGGAATTCACTTTAAGCGAAATAAGCTGCCCCGTGAATGTGCATGTTGAAGGCAGCAAGGTTCGTGTCGGCGTCAATATTGCCGAAGAAACTCTTGAAGACAAACAAAAATTAGGAAGTTTTGTATCTGCATACGACGAGATGCTACACAGATACGATGATGTAATTGACAAAGATGCTATTACAGCCAAGGGTGGCGACGTTGACAAGATCAAGCAGTTCATGGCAGATAGCGATCCTACGGGCAAGAATAGTTTCTTCAATTTTGGAGAAGCCAGCAGCAAAACAAACTTTGAGATAGCTTTGTGCGGTTACGGCGAGGGTGAATTTGACAGACGTGGTATCGCTAAGATCAATGTAGGCGTTTCCTTAGCGGTCGAAGCAGGCGCTGAGTTGGGAACCACCGTAATAATCTGGGTGATCCCTGTAACATTTACCGTAGAAATAACCGGTGGGGTGCAGGCAGATGCATACATATCGTATGATATCAGAAACAACTGCTTTGACAGTGCAAACCTGGATCTTAATCTGGAAGCAGGTGTAGAAGGCAGCGCACTGATCGGCGCAGATGTTGCAGGTCTTGGTGTCTATGGTGAGCTTACACTTTCAGTAGACGTTGTTGCACTTTCCTCTGACACCAAAAACAATCCTGTCGGTTTAAAAACTGTAAAACTGGAAGGTGCATTAGGTGCAAAGGGCGTATTGCTCGGACTTGAAGGTAAGTGGCCTATTGCAGAAGGCGGTCCCTGGTATATTTATGACCGTGGAGAAGTAGTGGCAGCCTACCTGGCACCCGCTGCGGTCTACTATTCGGGTCCCGATTTTGAAGCCGGTCTTGACGACGTAGCCTCGACCGTGGAATACGGACAGATATTCCTTGCACTCCCCTACGATGAGAGCGCAGCACAGACGCTCATAAGCGATGCGTTCCTGTCCTCGATGCCTGCGATCATCGAAACAGAGGACATCGTGCTTATGACATACCTCGCATCTGACCTCGAAAGAGGAGCAGATAACCAGACCGTGCTGATGTACAGCGTATATGACAAGGCAACATCCAACTGGAGC
>JAFTXQ010000011.1 GCA_017461565.1 Oscillospiraceae bacterium | reverse complement strand
CCACCTACTCCGACAACCAGCCCAGCGTTGAGATCAACGTTCTGCAGGGTGAGCGTGAGTTCGCAAAGGACAACAAGTCTATCGGTACCTTCCACCTTGACGGAATTGCTCCCGCTCCCCGTGGAGTACCCCAGATCGAGGTTACTTTCGATATCGACGCAAACGGTATCGTAAACGTAACCGCCAAGGACCTCGGCACAGGTAAGGAGCAGCACATCTCCATCACTGCTTCCACCAACATGAGCAAGGATGACATCGACAAGGCTGTAAAGGAAGCTGAGGCTTTCGCAGCTGAGGACAAGAAGCGCAAGGAAGAGGTAGACCTCAGAAACGAGGCTGACCAGATGGTATATCAGATCGAGAAGTCCATGAAGGACTTCGGCGACAAGATCACCGAGGACGACAAGGCAAAGGTACAGCCCAAGCTGGACGCACTCAAGGAAGCACTCAAGGGCACAGATATCGAGGCTGTAAAGACAGCTAAGGATGAGCTCCAGAATGCATTCTATGAGATCGCAGGCAAGGTATATCAGGCACAGGGCGGCGACGCTGCTGCTGCAGAGGCAGCGCAGGCAGCACAGGCAGCTCCCGAGGATAACGGCCCCGTAGACGGCGACGTTATCGACGCTGATTTCAAAGAGAACTAATAACACATAGAGGTGGACGCCTTGAGGCTTATGCCGCAGGGCGTTGCCTTGTATAGGTTAATTTCCGAAAAGGATCGATGATATGGACAAAAGAGATTATTATGAGGTGCTGGGACTCCAGAAAGGCGCTTCAGATGCGGAGATAAAAAAAGCATACCGCAAGCTTGCAAAGCAGTATCACCCCGACCTCAACCCCGATAACCCCGAGGCTGAGGCAAAATTCAAGGAAGTGAACGAGGCAAACGATGTCCTCTCCGACCCCGATAAGCGTGCAAAGTACGATCAGTTCGGTTTTGCGGGAGTTGATCCCAACTACGCTGCGGGACAGGGCGGCTTCGGTGGATTTGGCGGCTTCGGTGGCGGCTTCGACGGCGGCATAGACCTCGGCGATATCTTTGACAATATCTTCGGCGGTGGATTTGGCGGCGGCGGAACACGCTCCAATCCAAATGCGCCCCGTAAGGGCTCGGATATTGCTGTGTCCCTCAGCATAAGCTTCATGGAGGCGTGCAAGGGACTCACCCACGATATTGAGGTCAACCGTGTAGAGGAGTGCGAGGAGTGCGGCGGCACAGGCGCAAAGAAGGGCACCAACACCAAGACCTGTCCCGATTGCCACGGCTCGGGTAAGGTCAGCTTCCAGCAGCGCACTATGTTCGGCAATATGGCAAGCACAAGACCTTGTACAAAATGTCAGGGCAAGGGTAAGATCATTGAAAATCCCTGTCCCAAGTGCTCGGGCAGCGGCCGTATGCAGAAGAAAAAGACCATCTCCGTCAATATTCCCGCAGGTATCAATGACGGTATGACTCTTGCTGTGCGTGGACAGGGCAACATGGGCACCAACGGCGGGTCGAGAGGCGACCTTAACGTGCGCATCAACGTTCGCAAGGATCCGGTGTTTGAACGCAAGGATTACGATATCTGGATAGAGGTTCCGATAACGTTCATGCAGGCAACACTCGGTGCGGAGATCGAGGTTCCCACAATCGACGGAAACGTCACCTACAACATACCTGCAGGAACTCAGTCGGGCACCATGTTCAGACTCCGTGGCAAGGGCGTACAGAAGCTGCAGCGTGAGGGCAGAGGCGACCAGATAGTAAAGGTGTTTGTAGAGATACCGAGAAACCTCAACAAGAAGCAGAAAGATGCTCTCAAGGCGTTTGAAGATACGCTTGATTCCAAGAACTACGAAAAGCAGGTCTCTTTCTTCGATAAGATCAGAGATATGCTTAACGGTAAATAACACATCGGACGGCGGCAGTTTTTTCTGTCGCCGTTTTTGCTTTTAGAGCTGCTAACTTATTGACAACGGTGGAATTATGTGTTAAAATAAAAATATAGTATGTTTCGGAAAGGGGCGTCGGCAATGGAAAAACGCAGGCTTATCGGTTGTATTATCAACTGTCCCGAAAATATATATCAGCAGCGTATACTTGACGGACTTCTCGCAAGGTGCGAGATGTACGGCTACGATCTGGCGGCATTCTGTCCGCTGGTAAACAGCGTACACTTCTACAAGGATTTTCTCCATGCCGAGTTCAATATACTGGAGCTTATGAATTTTGAGCTTCTGGATGCAGTTGTGGTGGTATCTCTTCCGCTTGTTGGCATGGGCGACAGCTCTTCGTTTGAACGGGTCAGGGATCTTCTTAAACGCCGCTGCAAAAAGCCTGTCATCTGTCTCGATCTTCCGATAGCAGACTATGAAACGATATATACCGATGATGCAACATCCTTTGCTGCGATCACAAGCCATGTGCTGGATGTGCATGGCTGTAAGAATATCTATTTCCTTGCAGGCTCTCAGAGCGACGGCATTGTGGATCAGCGTCTTAAAGGCTTCAAAGATGAGATGGCACGTCGTGGGCTTCCTGTGGACGAGAACAAGATATTCTTCGGCGATTTCTGGTACACCTCGGGCGCTGCGCTTGCAAACAGGATGATCTCGGGCGAGCTTGAACTGCCCGACGCAGTGATCTGTGGAAGCGATCACATGGCGATAGGGCTTACAAACGCCCTTGTCGCAGCAGGTATCTCTGTGCCTGATCAGGTGATCGTCACAGGCTATGACGCAACGCAGGAGGCCATCGTGAACGAGGTCAGCGTCACTACCTATACCCCAGACAATGTAAGCATGGCTGAAAGGGCTATCGACAGGATCAGAGAGATACTGGAGCCTGACAAGCCTCTCGCCGTTGTGGACCGCAATCCCGCAGAGGGAATGTTTATCGGCTTAAGCTGCGGATGTCCCGTGGATCACAAGCATCTTATACATACGCTCAGCCGCTCACTGTATAAGCTTAACCGTGACTTTGGCGACGAGACTATACACGATAACGAGGATCTTTACCGTCTTACAGAGAGCTATATGCTTGAGGCGCTGACAGAGACCAAAAGTCCCGAGGAGTGTCTTGGCAGCATCGGCAGCCAGACCTACCTGATAAGACCCTTTGACAGCTTTTACCTTTGTCTGAGGGAGAACTGGCTGGATACCGATACGGTGCTTACGGACGGATATCCTGCGACGGTACGCACCAACATCCGATACGCCATGATAGACGGACAGCACGTAAATCCCGAGAACTATCACTGTGACGACGACAGAGAACGCTTTGATACAAAGCTGATGCTGCATGAGCTTCACAGGTATCACAATAAGCCTTATGTCTATTACTTCCTGCCCGTGCATTTCCAGAACAACACGCTTGGATTTGCCGTGCTCCAGTGCGAGACCGCACGTGGCGTAAAGCCGACAGGCGTGCTTCGCAACTGGATGCGAAACGTTTACAATGCCCTGCAGATGACCCGTGTGAACCACAGGCTTCAGGATTTTTCAGAGATAGACAAAATGACGGGACTTAAGAATCGCCGTGGCATGGAGAACGGACTTAAAGAGCTGTTCCAGAACGCAAACAAGTCTGATCTCTTCTATGCGATTGTGTTCGATCTTGACGGTCTTAAATATATCAACGATAATTTCGGTCACACCGAGGGCGATTTTGCGATAACCTCTGTCGCTTCCGCTGTGGCAAAGGTCACTGACAATCACGAGATATCCATCCGTGCAGGCGGTGACGAATTCTATCTGATAGGTGTAGGTGCGTACTGCACCGAAAAGACACTTATCGACAAGATAAGCAATTACCGCCGCATCATCGGGGATATTAACCGCTCCGCTAACAAGCCGTATGAGATCTCGGCGAGTGTAGGCTTCAGTATAAAGCGCATATCGGAGCTTACGGATATCAACGAGGTTATATGCGAGGCGGACAAGTATATGTACCTCTGCAAGCAGGAGAGCAAGCGACGCAGACGCTGATATTTCAATGAATAATTGACCCGTGGATAACGCTCCACGGGTCTTTTGTTATGCCCAAAAAACAGCGCTCCCCGAGGGCTTTTGGCTCCCGGGGAGGCTTCTTAGGGGTCTTGGTATGGTATGGAGTGTGGTGATCAGATATAATTGTCGCCGTTAATGAGCTTTGACGCCCATCTGTGTGAAAACAGACCTACAACAACTGCGATAACGGGGATCACTGCATAGAATACTATCCTCATGATAAACATAGGCAGTGTGCTGTCAAGCATCAGCGTAACAACAACTATGGCAGCTATAAGCACGATGCACATAAAGCAGGTGTACAGCACATTCGCCACATTGGGACTCAGCCTCATGGAGATGGGGAAAGCAGGAAGCAGTGCGATAAGCTGAATAACACCTATACATATCGGCATGGTGAGCATCAGCTCCAGCGGCATTTTGAACAGGAACACCGCAATAAGGTTGAATATCATGGAGAGCAGTACCAGCACTCCGATGTTGATAAGCGTGGAAACAAGCTTTGCGGTAACTATCTGCTCCTTGGTTACGGGCATGGTGAGCTGATACTTTGCCCAGCCGTTTGCTGCGTCATCCTTGAGTGTGTTGAGTATGGACGAGGAGAACAGCATGATGTTCATTATATTCATGATACCGTACATCATGATACCGATAATATTATCCGCTGTGCCCTCTGTTCCTATATTCAAGCCTCCGCCTACAAGGAAGAACATAATATTCGGGAACAGCATTATCAACAGACCGACGATGAACTGAAAGCGTATGCCATAGATATCCTTTAATATCAGTCCTTTCAACAAAGATCACCTCTCTTTACCATTTTAAGCGTGATAAGATATACCACTGCGTATATTGCGGCTGCACCGCCTGCGGCTATCAGCAGACCTGTCGGGGATACGATGGTGTTGAGAACATCGGTGGTCTCTCCCCAGAACTCGCCGTCGGTCATTATTGAAACGCAGCCCGAGGCGATACATATACCTACGCCAAGCGCGATGCCCACGATAAGTCCTGCCTTTTCGGAGCTTTTTATCTTAAGCGTCAGCGGAATACATATCCATTCGACAGCACCTGCCAGCAGAATTATAATAAGGTGAAATCCGTACAGCTGGGGGCTTGTGGAGTGCGGTGCAACAAGCTCTGTTATAAGTATCGTCAGGCAGCCAAGACCGTAGCCGATAGCACAGGCTCCGATGTTTTTTATCAGCTCGCACATCACGAACTGCGGCTTTGAAACGCCTGCGGCAAGGATGTGGTTTGCGTAGCGTGTTGCCATCGCCTTTTCAAGGTCACGTGCCGAAGGCTCCAGCAGGATTATTGCAGGTATGAATGGAACAAGCATAGCCATAGTCGCTATAAGACCGAAAAGCGTATAGTCGCCCTGTGCCTCCAGTTCCTTCGACAGGGAAGCAAACAACATAGTCAGCGCTGTCACACCTGCAAAAAAGCTTGCGGTAGTTATCCAGTATGACTTGTTGAGCGTGAAATAGGAGTAGAAGATGCCCTTCATGCTTTACGCCTCCTTTACGTAGAATACCATGATGTCGTCTATCGAGGGGATATCGGCAGTGATATCGGGATACTTCTCTGCCGCAGTGGTGAGCACGTCACAGCTGAAGCGTGTCTTTCTCATGCCGATGATGTCAGCCTTGTCGATGGAGTCAAACTGCGCCTCAGTACATTTCAGGACACGGTACTTGTCGTGCATCTCGTTGCGCTCCTCGGTGAAGATGACCTCGCCCTTGTGGATAAATGTGATGTAGTCTGCGATATGCTCAAGGTCGCTCGTGATGTGGGTGGAGAGCAGTATGGAGTGCGTTTCGTCCTGCATGAACTCAAGGAAGATATCCAGTATCTCGCTTCTCATAACAGGGTCAAGTCCGCTTGTAGGCTCGTCGAGAACCAGCAGGGAGGGGTTGTGGGACAGTGCGGTTGCGATGGAAAGTCTCATCTCCATGCCACGGGAAAAGGTCTTGAATTTCTTTTTGAGCGGCAGACCGAAGCGGTTTATGTAGCCGAAGAAGGTCTCGCTGCTCCAGGTCTTGTAGATGCCCGACATCACCTTGTCGAGCTTCACAGCGTTCAGTGCGGGAGGGAACGCAAGTCCGTCGAACACAACGCCTATCTGCTCTTTAGTCTCAACCCTGAGGTCGGGAGCCTTGTCGCCGAGTACGGTTATCTCGCCGCTGTCAGCCTTCATAAGCCCGAGGATCGCCTTGATGGTGGTGCTTTTACCTGCGCCGTTCTCACCTATGAAGCCCATAACGCTTCCTGCGGGAACAGTGAGGTTTACGTCCTTAAGTGCGAACTGGGGATATTTCTTGTTTAAGCCCTTGATCTCGATACAGTTTTCCATAATAATTCCTCCGTAAATTTACAAATTATATAAAATATAGAAATAACAAATTAAAGCTCTCCGCTTTGTTATGCGGATGTTTATTCCTCAAACACGAGAGAGAGCATCTCGGCGACGTCGGAGAGCGGTATCCTGCTGCGCTTTGCAATGTCAGCGGCGGCGATAAGGTGCTTTTCTATCTCACGCAGGTTCTGTTCACGCAGAAGCTCGGGATTCTGTGCCGCTACAAAGCTTCCCTTGCCCGTGAAAGACTCTATCATTCCCTCGGTCTCAAGTATCTCGTATGCACGCTTGGTGGTTATTACGCTGACACGCAGGTCCTGCGCAAGGTTTCGCATCGATGGCAGCGCATCCCCCTCTTTAAGCTGTCCGCCCATTATCTGCGCCTTTATCTGCGAGGCTATCTGCTCGTAGATCGGCGTACCTGCGGAGTTGGTTATAATAATATTCATAGGTACCTCGTTTCGGTTTGGAAAGTGGTGTTTGTGCTTAATGTGTATATCCGATATATACAATATATCACCTATACACATTTTTGTCAAGTGTTTTTTCAAAAAAAATAAAAAATTCTGCAAAAAACTGCAAAATATCGGATTACCTCTTGACAAATACAAGTTTCTTTGCTAAAATGTTCATATAAAAACAAACTGTGTGAACGATAATGGAAGGAGTGGTGATATGGCTGATGTTATGGCTGTGCTGGAGCGTGCCAGATGTTATGAGCTTGAGGTAGCGGCACAGCTTGACCATATTGAAAGACTGCACCGTATAGCTGCAAGGGCAAGGGAAAGCTCGGCGTATTCCGAGAGCATACTTGAAAAGCTGTCGGTGCTGGAACGGGAGATAAATGCTCATATAGACCGCACGGTGGACGCAAAGCTTCAGGCGCTGGAATACATAAGCGTGCTGAGCGGAGAAGAGCGTGGCGTGATAGAGCGCTATTTTATCCTGGCGATGACGTGGGAGCAGATAGCGGACAAGATGTACATGAGCGACCGCAGGGTATATCTTCTGCGTAAAAGCGCACTGGACAAGCTGAAAGATCGATTTGGAGCTTCATTTGACAGGAGGAATTATGGGAATAGGAAAAAGAATAAGGACGTTGAGGGAGCGTGCCTGCATAACACAGGAGCAGCTGGCTGCGAAAATAGGTGTGACGCCCTCTGCGGTAGGTAACTACGAGCGTGATGTCAGCCATCCCCGAGAAGAGGTGCTGTACCGCCTTTTTGAGGCGCTGAGCTGTCAGCCTAACGAGCTGTTTGCCGATTATTTCACTGTAAGCGGCGAGGAAGAACAGCTGCTTATGCAGTATCGTGCGCTTGACGGTCACGGTAAGGAGCTTGTTGAGACCTGCACAGAGTTGGAATACCGCCGCTGCCACGAGGAGGAAATGATGATAGCCGCAAGAAACGGAGGCGCACCACGCAGGATAACGCTAAAAAGGCGTGAGGGCGCACGCAGTATATTGGATATGCCTGATTATGACGGAGGAAGATGATGAATGCAGCAAAGATATTGCTGAATGCAGGCATAACAACGCTCCCCGTTGACCTTAAAAGGATTGCGGAGAGCAACGATATCAAGATAGTTGATTATGAGAGCTGTGCGGAGTGTTACAATATTGACATTGCGGAGATATACCGCAGAATCAGCCCTTATGGCTTCAGTTTCATGGCCGAGGGAAGGTATGTCTGTGCCATCAACGAAAAGGCGTGTGGAAAAAGGCGTCGCCGCTGGACTCTTGCACATGAGCTTGCACATGTTTTGCTTGGTCATGTCAGTGGCGTACATCAGGAGTATTCGGGGCAGACGGAGAACGAGGCAGACAGACTTGCGGCTCAGTTGCTTGCACCGCTGTCGGTACTACATTTCTGCGGAGTTTCTTCGGCGGCTGAGATCGCACGGCTGTGCGGTATCTCTAAGCAAGCGGCAGACTACCGTTATGAGGAGCTTTGCAGGCTTCGCCGCCGTCATAGCGACGCATATCGTGCCGCCACTATAAAAGGGCAGGCGCAGAGCCTTTCGGTGTTCTTTCCCGATCAGGAAAGCAGGCTGTTGCAGCAGCAGATGCTGTCATTCATCGCCAGATACCTCACGCTGCGCTCGGCAGCTCCTGTCAGAGATCAGGCGTGAGGAACGAGGCGCTCAGGTGCGGCTGTGCTTTGAAACTTATCATCTATCAGATCTGCGGCAAAGCATCAGCGGAATAGTTTAATAAATTTGAAAGCCCCGTGGACCATTGATCCACGGGGTCATGTTATCTCATGAGCTGACGCTCGTCGCAGTATTCGCAGATGAGGAGATCTCCGAATTTCTTGTAGCTGTGCGGCAGATAATGCTCGGTGCGTGTCACGCATTTGGGATTGCAGCAGCAAACGTCGTTGTGCAGTGTTCCGGAGAGCAGGGGATTTGGCTTGAGCTCGTTATTGAGCGTTGAGAGGATAAGCGCCATTCTGACGTACATTCCGCAGTTTGCCTGCCTGAAATATGCGGCACGAGGATCATCGTCCACTTCAATGTCGATCTCGTTAACACGGGGCAGGGGATGCATTACGATCATGTCGCTTTTTGCGAGGGACATTTTCTTCTTCGTAAGTCGGTAGACGTCCTTTTGCTTTTCGTATTCCTCTGCGCTGTCGAAGCGTTCACGCTGTATTCTTGTCATATAAAGCATATCCACCTCGCCGATAGCTTCTTCGATGGTGGCTGCCTCACGGAATTCGCAGCCTCTTGCGGAAAGTATATCTTTTATATATGATGGTAGTGCAAGGTGCGGCGTAGAGATCAGTATAAATCTGTTGTTGGGATAGCATGAGAGGGTCTTTACAAGCGAGTGTACGGTACGACCGTTTTTAAGGTCGCCGCAAAGTCCTATCGTGAGGTTGTCCAGCCTTCCTATCTCGTTCTTCAGTGTAAGAAGGTCGGTAAGAGTCTGTGTGGGATGGAGATGACCTCCGTCGCCTGCGTTTATTACGGGGCACTCGGCGTTGAGCGCCGCAGCCTTTGCAGAGCCTTCCTGCGAGTGTCGCATAACAAGGATGTCCGCATAGTTGCTGACGATCTTTATAGTATCCTTGAGGTTTTCACCCTTTGCCACGGAGGAGTTTCCTGGGTTATCGAAGCCGATGATGCTTCCGCCGAGGCGTATCATAGCTGTCTGGAAGCTCATCTGTGTTCTTGTGGATGGCTCGTAAAAGAGGGTCGCCATTATCTTTCCACGGCATTTGTCCGCATAGCTTTCGGGGCGGCGCATGATGTCCTGCGCAAGGCGCACCATCGAGTTCCACTGATGTACGGAGTAATCCTCCGTATCGATAAGATGATTGTATTTCTGGTTCAAGCTGCTCACCTTTCTTATATTAAAACTACATATTATTATACCAAAACCTATGTCGCTTTTCAAGGAGTTTTGTAAATTTATTTCTAAAGTGTTCAAATTCCTGCAAAAATATGTTATAATAAATTCGACTTGTTCCAAAAGCTATCGCTTTTGCGCCGAATTTATTGAACGGCAGAAAGGTCTGCTTTGCAGACAACGGCTGTCGCCGTTTACAAACACTTCGTGTTTGCTTTCTTGGTATAATAATTCGGCTTGTTCCAAAAGCTCCGCTTTTGCGCCGAATTTATTGAACGGCAGAAAGGTCTGCTTTGCAGACAACGGCTGTCGCCGTTTTCAGAGCTACGCTCTGCGATAGATCATACTATATAAAACCTTAATACAAGGAGTACCTGTAATGACGCCATATATTCACCATGAAAAATACCGTGAAGAGTTCAGCATGAATGTCGCAGTAGCCTGCGATATAACTCCGAAGATGATAAGCGTCGTGTTTTACGACCTCTCCCTTAAGCGCAGGATTGCAAAGTCGATAGCGGCAGGCCAGGAGACGGATTGTGAGAATGCCGCTGCTGCGCTTGCAAAGCTTGTTTTCTTGTCAGCAAGAGAGCATAATATTCCTGCGGCGGCTGTGCGAAGCATAGGTTGCTGTGCGCCTATTGATATTTCGGGTGCGCTGGAGGAGCAGCTTGACCCTACGGATATGTTTCTGCGACCTGATACAAAGGTCGATGTGATACCGTTCGTCAGCGCTTATGCGGACGGAAGATTTTCCTCGTTCCTTGCTACTGTCCCATTCTCCGAGGGCGTGATGGCGGCAGAGCTTGGAAGCACGCTCAATATCGGATATTTTACAGGCGGCAGGCTTTGCCTTGCTTCGTTCAGATTGTCGGGGGCTTTTGACGGCAGCGGACTTGAAAGCGGAATGGCTGCGGAGTTCGGCGCTATTGATCAGGTGAACCGTGACGAGTACGGCACGCTTTGTTACAGTGTTATCGGAGATGAGGACAGTTGCGGAATAGCTCCTTCGGCGGCACTGGATGCGGTGACGTTGATGCTCGGCTCAGGTGTGCTTGACAACGATGGTATCATGACAGACAGGGATATGTTCTTCATAGGCGAGGATTATTTCATCTCACAGAGCGATGTCCGTAAGGTGCAGTCTGACAAGGCAGGAGCAGCTGCGGCGCTGCAAAGCATTTTTAATAAATATGGTATGCCCGAGAAGCTGTATCTCACGGGCGAGGTGTTCTTCTCAAACGGAATGGAACGTCTGACACAGCTTTCGGTGTTCCCAGAAGTTGTGGCAGAAAAGGCGCATTTCGGCGTCGGCGCATCGATTCAGGGCGTGATACGCTGCCTTGAGGATGAAAGCTTCAGGGAGGAGCTTGAAACGCTCATCATGTCGGCCGAGGATATAACAGAGGCTCTCAGCGAGGATTTTGACGATTTATACATAACAAATCTTACGTTTTAGGTAAATTTGTATGAAATATCGAGAAAAAACACTTGATTTTTTTCAATAGAAGTGGTATAATAGAAAAGCATTTAGTATCCGTTGCTATGCCCATTTGCTGAAAATCGGCATACAATGTGAGTTAATGCGAGGCAAAAAGCCAAACATTAATAACGGATAGTCCGCTGAGATCAAGGTTACATAGCCCTTGGCGCTTGCGCTCGAACAGGTCGGTCTCAAGAATATCCGAAAAGTCTAGGAGGAAAAAATGGACGCATTAAAGATCATCGAACAGAGCAGCATGAAGGCAGAGGCCCCCGTAGTTGAGGTCGGCGACCTGGTAAAGGTTGGCGTAAAGATCAAGGAGGGCGATAAGTTCCGTATCCAGGTATTCGAGGGTACTGTTATCGCTAAGAAGCACGGCGGCATCAACGAGACCTTCACAGTAAGACGTGTAGCTCACGGCTGCGGCGTTGAGAGAGTATTCCCTCTCCACTGCCCCTCTGTTGAAAAGGTTGAGGTTATCAGACACGGTAAGGTTCGCAGAGCTAAGCTGTACTACCTCAGAGACAGAGTTGGTAAGGCTGCCAAGGTTAAGTCCAAGGTTTAATCCGCTGACAGCGGCTTAAACACCCCCATCCAAGCTACAAAGCCCCGCTTTCGGCGGGGCTGAAGCTGGGATAAGATGAGAAAGAGATTTGTACTATGCCCGAAAACAAAGATTTCGATATGATCGCAGAAGCCGACAGCGCAGGTGAAAAGACGTCAGCTGAGCCTAAAAAGCCGTTTGCCGATGCCTATGACTGGGTCGCAAGCCTTGTGTTTGCAGTGCTGTTTATGCTGCTGCTGAACCTTTTCGTGTTCAGATCCATAACGGTAGACGGCGAGTCGATGATGAACACACTTCTCGATAAGGATCGTGTTATTGCAACAAATCTGTTCTATACACCTTCCCGTGGAGATATCGTCGTGATACAGGCAGACAGGCTCCGTCCTACTGTCAACTCCCTTTACGGTGAGCCTATCATAAAGCGTGTTATCGCAGTTGAGGGAGATACTATCAGGTTTGATTTCGAGAACGGCATCGTTTATCTTAATGGCGAGGCTATCAAGGAGGATTATATCCTTGAGCCAACGCTCAGACCAGAAAATCGTGTCAGTGGTACGGATTATGTTGTCCCCGAGGGTTATGTCTTCGTTATGGGCGACAACCGCAACAATTCCACTGACAGCAGGGATTTCCGTGTCGGCATGGTTGATACAGATCTGATTATGGGTAAAGCGATATTCCGCTTTGCACCCTTTGATAAAATGGGTCTATTATGAGTGAAGTAGGCAATATCCAGTGGTTCCCGGGGCACATGACCAAGACCCGCCGCCTTATAGAAGCGGATCTTAAGATGGTAGACGCCGTTGTGGAGATCACAGACGCGCGCATACCCGAGTCAAGCAGAAATCCTATCCTGGATGAGCTTGTCAAGGATAAGCCACGCATCATGATAATGAATAAATGCGACTACGCTGACGACAATGCCACAAGTGTATGGAAGCGTCATTACGAGAAGCAGGGAATAATGGTCATCGTCTGCGACTGCCGCAGCGGCAAGGGAATAAACCGCTTCCTGCCTTCGGTTAAGATGTTGCTTTCAGAGCTTATCGAGCGCCGCAAAAAGCGTGGAATGGTAGGCAAGGCATTACGACTGATGGTGGTCGGTATCCCCAACGTGGGAAAAAGCTCATTCATAAACAGAATGGCAAAAACGAAAAAGACAAAGGTAGGCGACCGTCCCGGCGTCACCCGTGGAAAGCAGTGGGTGTCTATCGACAAGGACGTGGAGCTGCTTGATATGCCCGGTATACTCTGGCCGAAATTTGATGACCAGATCGCAGCGCAAAGGCTTGCGTTCACGGGCGCAATAAAAGACGATGTCATGGATGTGGAGGCGCTTGCAAGGGCGCTGGGAGAGTTCCTTTTACAGGAGTATCCCGCACTCATCAAGGCTCGCTACAAGATAGCGGGTGAGGGTGATGTCCTGACAGAGATAGCAAAGGCACGTGGAATGCTGGTATCGGGCGGCGAGCCTGACACAGAGCGTGCTGCCGCAACACTTCTTGACGAGTACAGAGGTGGTAAGATTGGCAAGATCACGATCGAACATATTCCCACCTGAGGAACAGCTTACGCTGAATGACCTCTCAAAGGGCGGACTTTTCGGATACGATTCCGATATCCGTGCGCAGTACGGTGCCGTATGCGGCATCGACGAGGCAGGCAGAGGTCCATTGGCGGGCGATGTCTATGCCGCCGCCGTAATCTTCGACGAGGGTACGGTGATAGAGGGCATAAACGACAGCAAGAAGCTTACGGAGAAAAAACGTGAACTGCTTTTCGACGAGATATGCGAAAAGGCAAAGGCTTATTGTATAGCTACAGCTTCCATTGCCGAGATAGAGGAGATAAACATTCTCAATGCGGCGATGCTTGCCATGAAGCGTGCCTATGAGGGGCTTGGAATGAAGTCCGATATGATCCTTGTTGACGGAAACAAGCTGCCACCGATAGATGGAAATGTACGCACCGTAGTAAAGGGCGACGCCACATCCGCAAGTATTGCAGCGGCGTCTATTCTTGCGAAGGTAGCCCGTGACAGGTACATGGATGAGCTTGCGGCACAGTACCCCGAGTACGGCTTTGAAAAGCACAAGGGCTACGGTACCAAGGCGCATTATGAGGCTGTTGACAGGTACGGGCTGTGTCCCGTCCACCGACCCTCATTCTTCAAGAAGTATTACGCTCAGAAAAATGGATAAGAAGCATAAAGGCGATCTCGGAGAGGAATTTGTCTGCAACGAGCTTGTGAATCGAGGTCACAGGATAATCGGACGCAACTTTCGCAAGCCTTTCGGCGAGATAGATATAATCTCACAGATCGGGAACACGATAGTTTTCACCGAGGTGAAAACACGGCAGAGGAACAGCATGGTATCAGGCGTTGAGGCGGTGACCGCTTCAAAACGAAAGAAGATCATACTGACTGCCGATTTTTATCTGTGCAACGTATATCCCGGGCTGAACAACAAATGCCTTCAGCCACGGTATGACATAGCAGAGGTTACGATTACACGGGGAGATGCCCCCGCCGTTGTCCGCATGGATATCATCGAGGACGCTTTTACGGCGGACGGAATATATACATTATATTAGCCCGTGATGAAAGGAAGACATTTCTATGAATTACAGAAGCACCAGAAATTCTGCTCTTAAAGTGACAAGCGCTCACGCTATCACAAAGGGTCTGTCCGATGAGGGCGGTCTGTTTGTGCCCGAGTGCATCCCCCAGTTCACCAAGGACGAGTTCCTTGCCATGTGCGACAAGAGCTACGCTGACCGTGCTTATGACATCTTCAGCAGACTGTTGACAGATTTCACACCTGAGGAGGTACGCCACTGCGTTGACTCCGCATACAATGACAAGAACTTCGATACAAACAATATCGCAGAGATATCCCACCTGCTGACAGGTACATATATTCTTGAGCTGTGGCACGGTCCCACCTGCGCATTCAAGGATATGGCACTTCAGATCCTGCCCTATCTGCTTACCACTTCCGCCAAGAAGACGGTTGATGGCAAGGAGATCGCTATCCTCGTTGCTACTTCGGGCGACACTGGAAAGGCTGCTCTCGAGGGCTTCAAGGACGTTGACGGCACAAGCATCACCGTTTTCTATCCCGAGGACGGCGTAAGCCGTATGCAGAAGCGTCAGATGACCACACAGGAGGGCAAGAACGTCCATGTCTGCGCAGTAAAGGGCAACTTTGACGACTGCCAGAACGGCGTAAAGGCTATCTTCACCGATAACGAGTTCGCTGATAAGCTCGCTGCAAACAATATCCTGCTGTCCAGTGCAAACTCCATCAACTGGGGCAGACTCGCTCCCCAGATCGTTTACTATGTATCCACCTATATCGAGCTCGTAAAGAACAAGGAGATCGAGTTCGGTGAGAAGATCAACATAGTTGTTCCCACAGGAAATTTCGGCAACATCCTTGCTGCTTACTACGCAAAGCTCATGGGCATCCCCGTGAACAAGCTTATCTGCGCATCCAACAGCAATAATGTTCTGACCGATTTCATAAACACAGGTGTTTACGACAGAAACAGAAAGTTCTTCACAACTGTTTCTCCCTCTATGGATATCCTCATATCCTCCAACCTTGAGCGTCTGCTGTATCACCTCTCGGGCGATAACGATGCGGTTATTAACGACTGGTTCGGCAAGCTCAAGACTGACGGCAGATATGAGATCTCCGAGGATGTAAAGGCTAAGGTAACAGACCTGTTCTACGCAGGCTGCTGCGACGATGAGGCTACAAAGTCCACCATCAAGGAGACATTCGAAAAGTACTCCTACCTGCTGGATACCCACACTGCAGTTGCAGTCAAGGTATACGAGGATTACCGCAAGGCAACGGGCGACGAGACCAAGACAGTCATCGCCTCCACCGCTAACCCCTACAAGTTCAGCGGCGCAGTTTACGAGGCTGTCGGCGGTGTGATCGACACCGATGACGAGTTCGAGATCATCGACCGTCTGGAGAAGAACACCAACACAAAGATGCCCGCACCTCTCGCAGCGACAAAGGATAAGGAGATCCGCTTCATAGGCTCTGTTGAAAAGCAGGAGATGCCCGGCGTGGTGCTTGATTTTCTCAAATCCTGAAACTAAGAGGGGAGGCTGAATGTGCTTTACACAATAGGCGACCTTCATCTTTCACTCGGCTGTGACAAGCCGATGGATATCTTCAAGGGCTGGACGAATTACCTTGAGCGGCTTGAAGCAAACTGGAACAGCATCATCACCGATGAGGACACCGTGGTGCTTCTCGGGGATCATTCCTGGGCGCTGAAGCTTGAGGATGCCTACAAGGACCTTGAGTTCATCCATTCACGGCTGAACGGCAAAAAGATACTTGTCAAGGGCAACCACGATCTGTGGTGGAGCACCATGAACAAGCTGAATAATTACATCCAAAGCAACGGCTTTACTTCGATAAGCTTTCTGTTCAATAATGCGTTTCTTGTGGACGGTATCGCAATATGCGGCACCAGAGGCTGGATACGTGAGAATGGAGAGCAGCCCGATCTTAAGGTTCTTAACCGTGAGGCGGGGCGGCTTGAAATGTCGCTGAAAGAGGCTGCAAAGCTCGGTGGAGAGCCCGTTGCCTTCATACATTATCCTCCCGTCTACCGTGCAGAGGAAAATGTATATATCACCGATGTGCTGCAGAAATACGGCGTGAAGCGCTGCTATTATGCGCATCTTCACGGCGGCAGCATAAAGGGCGCACTCAACGGCGTGCATAACGGCATAGAGTATACGCTGGTATCCGCTGACGGCGTGGATTTTACTCCGGTAAAAATTAATCGGGAATGTTAAAAACGTTCCGGAATTTAAAAAAATACAATGTCCGACGGACAGGAAGGAATTAAGCAAATGGAGATCATTTCCCAGAACAACACCGCAACAAATACTTATGAGATCGAGTTTACATTCAGCGCAGAGGAATTTGAGGCTGCTGTAAACACTGCATTCAACAAGAGAAAGAAGAGCATCGCTATCCCCGGCTTCCGTAAGGGCAAGGCTACCCGCAAGATGATCGAGGCTCACTACGGCGAAGGCGTTTTCTATGAGGACGCTGTTAACCACCTCTACAACACAAACATCGTTGACGTTGTTGAAAAGACAGGTCTTGACGTTGTTGATATCGCTGACACACAGGTAGTTGACGTAAACAAGGAAACAGGCGTTCAGTTCAAGGCAACCATTATCGTTAAGCCTGAGGTAAAGGTTTCCGATTACAAGGGATTAGAAGTTAAGAAGACTGTCAAGAATATAGATGATGACGCAGTAAACGCTGAGATCGACAAGATGAGAAGCAGAAATGCAAGAATCATCTCCGTTGAGGACAGAGCTACACAGCTCGGCGATACAGCAGTTATCGACTTTGACGGTTACCTCGACGGCGAGGCATTCGAGGGCGGCAAGGGCGAGAAGTTCCCCCTGGAGCTCGGCAGCAACACATTCATCCCCGGCTTTGAGGATCAGGTAGTTGGCAAGAACATCGGCGAGGAGTTCGACGTAAACGTTACATTCCCCGAGAACTACCAGGCTGAGAACCTCAAGGGCAAGGCTGTTGTTTTCAAGTGCAAGCTGCACGAGATCAAGGGCAAGGATATGCCCGAGCTCGATGACGAGTTCGTTAAGGACGTAAGCGAGTTCGATACAGTTGACGAGCTTAAGGCTGACCTCAAGACAAAGCTTGAGAAGGCTGCTGCTGACAACGCTGAGCAGGAAGTAGACAACGCTCTGGTTGACGCTATCATCGAGAAGCTTGAGGCTGAGGTTCCCGAGGTAATGTACGAGCGTCGTATCAACGACATCGCACGTGAGTGGAGCACACGCAACAGGATCAAGGTTGAGGATTACCTCAAGTACACAGGTATCACAATGGAGCAGTTCAGAGCTAGCTTCAAGGATATCGCTAAGAAGCAGGTTGATCTGCGTCTGGCTCTCGAGGCTATCGCTGACGCTGAGAACATCGAGGTTACAGCAGAGGATATCGAGAAGGAGTACGCTGAGCTTGCTGAGCAGTACAAGATGGACGTTGAGAACGTAAAGACAGCACTTCCCGAGGACGCTATCAAGGGCGACATCAGAATCGAGAAGGCTCTCGAAGTTGTACGTGACAACGCTAAGATCGAAGAAGTAACCGAATAATCATTACTTTTACCGAAGCCCGCATACCGTATAGTATGCGGCTTTTCGGTTTAAATCACAGTCGGCAATTTACGACACGTTCCGCAAGTGCGGAGAAAGGACGGCATTTATGGCATATATCCCTTATGTTGTCGAGCAGAGCAGCCACGGCGAACGCTCCTATGACATTTTTTCCAGACTCCTCAACGACAGGATCATCCTGCTCCATGACGAGGTGAATTCCGCTACGGCAAGCGTTGTTGTGGCACAGCTCCTCTATCTTGAGGGTCAGGATCCCGATAAGGATATCTACCTCTACATCAACAGCCCGGGCGGCTCCGTGTATGACGGCATGGCTATCTATGACACCATGCAGTACATTAAGTGCGATGTTTCCACCATCTGCATGGGCATGGCGGCTTCTATGGGCGCATTCCTGCTTTCCGCAGGCACAAAGGGCAAGAGAATTGCTCTCCCCAACAGCCAGATCATGATACATCAGCCTCTCATTGCAGGCGGCGGTATCTCAGGTCAGGTAACGGACATCCAGATCCGTGCTGATAACCTGCTCAAGACCAAGGAGAACCTCAACCGTATCCTTGCTCAGAACACAGGCAAGGATTATGAGACCATCTGCCGTGACACAGAGCGTGACAACTTTATGACAGCTCAGGAGGCACTGGAGTACGGTCTGATCGACAAGGTCTACAATAACCGTTCTGACATCAAGTAATTAACAGGAGGAACAGCAAAATGATGGTTTGCTCCTTTTGCGGAAAAAACGAAAATCAGGTAAGGCGCATCCTTTACGGCGGAACAGAGTCTGCAATCATCTGTAACGAGTGCATCCTTGCATCCTATAATATGCTGGTCGAAAGCGGCGATGTTAAGGGCAGATATGCAAAGAGCGTTCCCGACAACGTTGGCGGCGAGGACGGCGAAAGCAGCTTTATCGCAAGCAGGGACGATCTTATGAAGCCTCAGGAGATCAAGGCATTTCTTGATGAGTACATCGTAGGACAGGACGAGGCAAAGAAGATACTCAGTGTATCGGTTTACAATCACTATAAACGCACCTTCCTCAACGAGGAAAACGAGGATGAGGATGTGGAGCTTCAGAAGAGTAACGTGCTTCTGCTTGGTCCGACCGGCGTAGGTAAGACTATGCTTGCACAGACTCTCGCTAAGCTTCTCAATGTTCCCTTTGCCATCGCTGACGCTACGACACTCACGCAGGCAGGTTACGTAGGCGAGGACGTTGAGAATGTTCTGCTCCGCCTTATTCAGGCAGCAGATTACGATATCGAGGCAGCTGAGCGTGGCATAATCTACATCGACGAGATCGATAAGATATCCCGTCGCAGCGAGAACACGTCCATCACCCGTGATGTAAGCGGTGAGGGCGTACAGCAGGCACTGCTGAAGATAGTCGAGGGTACAGTGTCCAATGTCCCTCCCCAGGGTGGAAGAAAGCATCCCCACCAGGATTTCATACAGATCAACACAAAGAACATCCTGTTCATCTGCGGCGGCGCATTTGAGGGTCTTGAGAAGATGATCGCTTCAAGAGTTGCCTCCTCTGCTATGGGCTTCGGCGCTGAGGTTACCTCCAAAAAGGACAAGGAAAGCTCTGCAATGCTGCATAATGTCAGCCAGGAGGATCTTGTTAAGTTCGGTATCATCCCTGAGCTTATCGGACGTCTGCCTGTTGTTACAGTGCTTGACGATCTTGATGAGGACGCTCTCATGCGTATCCTTGAGGAGCCTAAGAACGCACTGATAAAGCAGTTCAAGCTGCTGTTCGAGGCTGACGAGATAGAGCTTGAATTCGACGAGGGCGCAAAGCGTGCCATCGCAAAGAAGTCTATCGAGCGCAAGACAGGCGCAAGAGGACTGCGTTCTATCGTTGAAAGCACGCTCAGAGAGGTGATGTTCACTGCTCCCAGCGATCCGACGATCACAAAGATCACAATTACAGCGGATTGCGTAGAGGGTACAGGCGAGCCTGTCATTGAAAAGAGCAAAAAGCCCGCAAAAAAGACAGCAAAGGCATGAAATGACGGCAGACAGTGATGTCTGCCGTCAGGCTGTCGATAAAGTGCCATCTGCGTCGTCGCTCCACACTATGACAGGCACAAAGCCTAGTCATAGTGCAGGCTTCTAGCATCTGGTACTTTCTCGTTCGCCTTGAAATATAGCTTTTTGAAAAGCAGACGGCAGACAGTGATGTCTGCCGTTTCGTATATTATTGCAGGAGGAAAAATGAGCGTTTTTGAAAAGATCTACGAGCAGGTCAGGAAGATACCCTGCGGAAAGGTAGCGACCTACGGTCAGATAGCCACGCTTGCAGGAAACAGGCGCTGGGCAAGGGTGGTGGGGTATGCGCTCCATGCAAATCCGGACCCTGAAAATATCCCGTGTTATCGTGTGGTTAACCGTATGGGCGGACTTTCTTCGGCGTTTGCGTTCGGTGGTGCAGAAAGACAGGCGGAGCTGCTCCGTGCCGACGGGGTAGAGCTTCGTGATAACGGAACAGTAGATCTCGAGAAATATCTCTGGGATGGACTGTGAGACTCGTATTTTCACATTGACATTTTGCAAAACAAAGAACTGCACTAAATTTTCAGTGCAGTTCTTCGTTTATTGGGAGGTTTATGTTATATTAGCGATGAAATTCTAATATAGTATATAAAGTAAAAAAGTGCCGCATACGCAGCACTTCTTAATATTAACCCATTTTGCGCAGGTCGTTAAGGCACTCTGCACACACGTTCTTTCCTTTGAACACAGTGATGCTGCTTGCATTTGCGCAGAAAGCGCAAGCTGGCATATATTTCTTGAGGATGATCTGATCGTCTTCGACATAGATCTCAAGGCTGTCTTTCACACCGATATCCAGTGTTCTTCTAAGTTCGATCGGAATAACGATCCTTCCCAGTTCATCAACTTTTCTTACTATGCCTGTGGACTTAACCATAACATTTCCCTCCTGATATTGTCATAATGCCATGTTTTTTGGCTTTTTTTGTTTCTGTATCGATTATAACACACCAAACATGAAATGTCAATTTTAGTTAGCGAAAAAAAGTGGATATAATCGTAAAATAATAGCGTTTAAAGGTTAACAAAAGTGTCATTTTATTTAAATAAAAGCAGAGATGTAATAAATACAAGGAAAAAACAGATTTATTGTAGAATTTTAATCGATATAAATGATCGGATTGCAGATTATTAGCCAAATTCGACAACGGTTTTTGGTAAATATTTTGGGAAAAGGTGGATTATGAAGTATGTTTTAGGTGTTATACCGTTTGTGGCGGTGATTTTCGGAATAATTAACGGTAAATCGTCCGAAATGTCGGCAGCGGTGCTCGACAGCGCAACAGATGCGGTAACGCTTGCGTTGTCACTGTGTGGAGTTATGTGTCTGTGGAGCGGACTTATGAAGGTTGCGGAGCAGGCGGGACTTGTCGATAAGCTCTCACGGCTGCTCTCTCCTGTAATCAGCTTACTGTTCAAGGGCGTAGGCAAAGGCAGCAGAGCGGCACAGCTGATCGCCATGAACCTCACGGCAAATCTGCTCGGTCTCGGAAACGCAAGCACTCCGCTGGGAATTTCGGCGATGCAGGAGCTTTCTACATCAGAAAACGCAGGCGACACCGCTACTGATAATATGGTAATGCTTACCGTACTAAACACTGCAAGCCTGCAGATAATACCGACAACTGCTGCAGCGCTGAGGGCGTCGTTGGGTGCACAAAGACCGATGGAGATACTGCCATGCGTATGGATAGTGTCGGTGTATGCGGTAGTGGTTGCAGTTGCAGCGGCAAAGCTGCTCTCATACATAGGACGGCGGAGGAAACGCAATGGCAATAACTGATCTTGTGGTACCTTGCATCGTTGCTTTTATTCTGCTGTATGGTCTGATTAAGAGAGTAGATGTCTTCTCGGTGTTCTGTGAGGGTGCATCCGAAGGGCTCCGTACCTGCGCTGATATACTGCCTGCGCTTGTGTTGCTGCTGACTTTTATCGGTATGCTGAGAGCAAGCGGTGCAATAGAGTCGCTGACAGAAATGCTCGAGCCGTTATGCAGTGCTGTCGGTTTCCCGGCAGAATGTATGCCGATGGTGCTGCTCCGTCCTTTTTCGGGCAGTGGAGCGATAGCTGTTTACAATGAGATTGCATCGGATTCAGGCGTTGACAGCTTTGCAGGCAGAGTAGCAGCTGTGCTTCTCGGTAGTTCCGAGACCACGTTCTATACGATAGCGGTCTACTTTTCGGCAGTCAGGGTCCGTAAAACACGACACGCTGTTCCGGCTGCTCTGACCGCCGATCTCACTGCGTGGCTGGTTGCAGGTATAGTAGTGACAGTTTTTTTCGGCAGCTTTTAAGTAATTATTTGCTGAGCTAAGCACATAAAAGCGACATCTTTCTACATTTTGGTGCAAAAACCACCTTAAACTCACGTATATGTAGGATAAGTTGCACAGAAAGAACAAGTCCGATTTGTGCAGTATTACAGCTTGATTTTTCTTCCATAAAGTAATATAATTAAAGATGTAATATTACGCTGAGTAGTTCGGCGAATATTTATCATTTCATTTTATATGGAGGTTTTTACAATGAAGTTAAGAAGAGTTCTTACAACAGTTGCTGCTGCTGCTATGGCTGCTGCTTCTCTCGCAGCTACCGCTAGTGCATATCAGGCAGCTATCTCTTTCCAGAACACCGTTTACTCTTTCCGTAACGGTATGTCCGATACTGCTTATGCAGCTTACTGGGGCGACAAGGTGATCATGTGGGGCGGCAACTCCGAGGAGACATGGCCCGACAAGATCGACAACTTTGACTGGGATATCAACGGTTATGTTTTCGATGCTACTTACACAGACGCAACATTCGATGGCGACGGTACTTATACAGTAACTGCTGACGGTATCGACTGGGCACAGGACAACTGCGATTCCTGGAACTTCATTCAGGTTTCCACAGACGTTCCTTTCGACGCTTTTGATCCCACAGGCACACCCACAGCTTTTGTAACAACCGCTACTGTTTATGTTGACGGCGTTGCTCAGGCTACTGTTGAGAATCCTCCCGTTGAGAAGGATGCTAACAACAACCTCGTTGTTAACTGTGTAAATATCTACAACACAGATTGCCCCAAGTATGAGGGTGCATACCCCACAGATTCTCTCTCTGTTGAGTTCACAGTTGAGGGTCTCGGCGGCGGTGCAACAGGCGGCGAAGACGCTTCCGGCTCTGAGGGCGGTTCTGACGCTGCAGGCGATGTAAACGCTCCTACAACTGACAAGCAGTCTCCTGACACAGGCGTTGAGGGCGTAGCTGCTGTTGCAGGTCTCGCTATCGTTGCTGGCGGTGCTGTTCTCCTCTCCAAGAAGAGAAAGTAATTCGTTAAAACGAAACTGATCAACAAATAACAGGTCCAGCCTCCTTTTCAGGGGGCTGGATTTTTTTGTGCAGTTCGGTTGCAGTCAATCCGCCGCATGACGAGCTTGTATCGCTGCGGCGGGACTGCCCGGGTGTATCCCGAGGGTATATTCAAACAGCCGCTGAGCGCCTACGGCTATTCACGGGCGGTCGCCCTTAGCCTGCCGTTTAAGACGACGGAGCGCCGCCACCCTCGGCACGGCTGTGGATCTTTACCCTGAGATATTTTATGCAGATCAGTAGATTGTGTGCGGTGAAAGCGCAGTATAGTAGTCTTTGCCTGTGTATTAAGCTCTGCGCCGGCATACAAAAGAAGCCGCTTCTGACTCTGCGTCAAAAGCGGCTTTGTTATTGCTTGTTAGTGGTGTACGGATAATGTCTTATCTGTACTCGTCAATTATTGCATCCATCAGCGGAGCATTCTCAGCGCTGATCTGAGAGAAGGAAGCACCATCAAACAAGGGAGTATCGAGTACTGTATCAGCGATGGTGGTCAGCTCTGCGTTGAAGCCATAGCAGTCGTCAAATACATAGCTGAACTTTGTGGGATCCATCATATCCTGCCATACATCGTATACACGCTCATCCCATACAAGAGCCCACTTCTGCATGCCCTCGTACTTACCTGCTGTGTAGTATACAGGCTCGGGGTTGATAGCGTCCTCACGTGCGGTTGCGTGCAGAGCCTCGTCTGTCTGGAACACTCTGTTGAGCTGGATCCAGTCAACAGCGCCCTTGATGTTCTTTGCGCCCTTGGGGATCATGTAGCCGAAGCTGTCGTAAGCGATGCAGTACTCGTCAGCTGAGGGATCTCTGGGGAAGGGAACGAATGCAAAGTCGGAGGGAGTGTTGCAGATATCGTTCTCAACGCCTGTGGGATTCTGGATAGCGCCTGCTGCTGCGGAGTAAGTCCACTCGGGGTTCATGCCGAGGAACAGGATCTGCTCGGAGTTCTTTGCCCAGAGAGTGGGGTCAACCCAGTCGCCAAGCTCTTTCTGATATGTAAGACCGTCACGGTACAGACCGGAGCAGAACTCCATTGCACGTGTTATGTTTGCGTTGCTTACGTTGTTGAGGATGGTGCCGTCTGCCTGTACGTCAATAAGGGGAGTACCTGTTGTTGCGATGAAGCTCATACCGCCTGTGCCGCAGTAGCCGATGTTCTGATCGTCAAGGTTGCACCACTCGATAAGAAGCTCTCTGAAGGTATCCCATGTCCAGTTGTTGGTGAGGTACAGATCATAAGGATCGGTAAGACCTGCGTCAACAACGGCACGGCGGTTATAGTTGAGTGCGAAGTTTGTAGTGATACGGTAGGGGAGGTAGTAGTGCTTGCCCTTGTATGCAAAGTCTTCGATGATATCGCTCATATCGGACCACAGGGGCGTTGTGAAATCAATGAGACCGTCAACGGACTCATACATATTCTTGCTCATACCCATGGGGTAGGACAGCCACTCATATCTAACGATATCGGGAGAATCGTCGGAAGCGATCAGTGTACCAAGCTTTTCAAAATAGCCCTCGTTGCTGGGAGAGGATACGTATTCGATCTCGCCGCCGTAAACATCGCTTGTGAATACCTTATACTGCTCAGATGCGCTTCCGTCGGTCATAAGATCGTAGTAGCCCAGCCATACGATCTTGCCCGAGTTTCCGTCTGGTGTGAAGAAGTCGCTGTTGACATCCTTGTTTTCTGCGTCGGTAGCGGCAAGCTCATCAGGGTCGATGGTTGTAGCAGGGGTAGTGGAAGAGGTGCTGGGGGCATTGGGTGTGCCGTTGCTGTTTACACCTGAATTTCCGTTAGGTGTGCTTACGGGTTCGGAATCGCAGGCAGTGATGCTGAGTGCCGCAGCGACAGCCAGAACGCCTGCAAGTATCTTCTTTGTACGAAGCATTGGTTGATATTCCTCCTAAATATGAATTATCCATAGTTTTGAGAACGATTACAATACGTTCTTTACATATTCTAGCACATTTTTTTTAATATGTCAACCGCTTGTTGAGCAGTTTACACAAAAATAGAATTAGTTAATTACTTAATCCTTCGGTGAAAGTCACTATTGTGCTGATTGATGGCGGTTTTGTAGTTGCAATATTACGCTTCGGGTGGTAAAATCAATATATAAGAACAAGTGATTTATGAGGTGACATTATGGCTAATCCTTATCTTCCTACCTGGGAATATATCCCCGACGGCGAGCCCAGAGTCTTCGGCGACAGAGTGTATGTTTACGGCTCCCACGACAGAGTAGACTCCATTGATTTCTGCGATTACAAGCTTAAGGTATGGTCAGCACCGCTTTCCAACCTGAATGAGTGGACCTGCCACGGCGACATCTTCCGCACAAACGATGGCGAGGATGCACCTTCAGATGTGGACTGGACGCAGAACCTTCTTTTTGCGCCCGATGTGGTGGAACGTGAGGGTAAATATTATCTCTATGCTTACATAGTGGGAGCAAAAGGCTGTGTCGGTGTAAGTGATAAGCCCGAGGGCCCGTTTAAGCTTCTTTCAAAATATGTATATAATGTAGAAAACCACTACGATGACGGAACGTTCATCGATCCCGGAGTGCTTGTGGATGATGACGGCAGGGTGTACTGCTACTGCGGCTATCAGGGCAGCTATATGTGCGAGCTTAAAGCCAATATGTACGAGATGGTGGACGGCACATATCAGCCCGATATCATCCCTGTGGAGGAGCCGCATCGTTTCTTTGAGGCGTGTTCCCCCCGCAAGGTCGGCGATACTTATTATATGATCTACTCTCCTCAGATCGGAAGCCGTCTTGACTATGCAACCTCCAAGTCTCCGACAGGACCTTTCGAGTATCGTGGCACTATCGTTGACAATGGTGTTGACTACCCAGGCGGAAACAATCACGGCTCTATCTGCAATATCAACGGACAGTGGTATATCTTCTATCACCGTATGACCAACGGTTCTATCATGTCACGCCGTGGCTGTGTCGAGAGGATAGAGATACTCCCCGATGGTACTATACCTCAGGTGGAGATGACTTCGCTCGGCTTTGAGGAGTACCTCAATCCTTATAAGGTAACGGCAGGTGAAACAGCCTGTGTGCTGAAGAATGGCTGTTTCATTACTGAGCTTGACGTATTCGACCGTGTTGTTACAAATGTTACAAACGGCGCTGTCATGGGCTGGAAGTATTTCGATTTCGGTGAGGACTATTCCTCAAAGACCATGCAGCTGCGCATGAAGATACGTGGCTTCGGCAGCAGGGGAGTTGTCCATGTGCGTCTTGACAGTGAGGATGGCGAGGAGATCGGCGCAGTTCCTTTCGGCGAGGGCGACGGCATTATCGGCGGCAAGGTAAAAGCAGTGACAGGCAGGCACGCACTTTACTTTGTAGCCGAGGCAGGCTACGAGGGCTGGTTCGCCGACTCTATGAAGGGCAGACAGCTCTTTGCTCTGAAGGAATTTGTTTTCATGAAGTGATTTCCCACTCCTTAAATAAATAGCAGTTGACCGCTGCACAGGTGTATATCGTCTGTGCGGCGGTCTGCTGTTTAACAGATAAGGATGTACAAAACGAAAAAAATATGATAAAATTTTACTGCACCCGAAAAAAATCAGTTTCTCATACGTCATATTATATAGATGCATCAAATTTGTAAGAGGGAGGTGCGGCATGGATATCGAAGAAATGTTTTCTCGCCTGAGAAACGGAGACAAAGAGGCTTTTGCGGATATCTATCGGTCACTCAGAGTGCCGTTGTATACGCTGATACTCCGTATCGTGAATAATCGTGAAACAGCGGACGATATAATGCAGGAGCTTTTTATGAGGTTGTATTCCTCGCCGCCTGACAGTACCGTCAATAATTGCAGGGCGTGGGTATTTGCCTCGGCACGTAATCTCGCTATCGACTATATCAGAAAGCATTGCTGTGAGGAGAAGAACACGACGGAGGCTTGTACCTGTCCTGATACGTCCGCCGAGAAGCTGGATATCGAGCGTGCGATAGCCATGCTTTCACAGGAGCAGCGGGAGGTGCTGTCCTTGCATCTTAATGCGGGCTTTACCTTTTCGGAGATATCAAACATAACAGGAAGCACGCTTTCCTCGGTATACAGAAGATACCGCAGTGCGATAAAGGCGCTGCGCAAGGAACTGAACGGAGGTCATCCATGAGAAAGATCATGATATTAGTCGCTGCGGCAATTATGATTGTTGTATTATCAATAAGTGCAGTGGCGGAAACATCCTATCCGTATAAGGACGCTTATGAGCTGTTTTCGGCGTGGGACAGACATGGCTACCCCGATTACATCACAGGTGTGTGGAGCACAAACGGAGGCAGAGAGCATCTGACATTCGGCATTGTTGAAAGCTGCGACACGGATGCGGTCAAGGACGAGATACTGTATCTTGTTGAGGATGTTTCGACAGTGACGTTCACCGAGCAGAAATACTCCTATAATTATCTGTGTTCGATACAGGAGGAGCTTGAACTTACTTGGGGTTTTTCGGACGAGATAGCAATGCTCAGCCTCGGTGTTGATGTGTGGGAAAACTGTGTTGAGGTCGGTATCGATTTCGAGGCTATAAACCCTGCAACCGAAGAATTTATGAAAGACTGTACCGAAAGATACGGCGATGCGATCAATATTGTGGAGGGCGTCCATGCGGTGACGCTCATGGCCCGACCCGACCCGACGCCATGGATAATATGTGCGGCATGCGTGCTGATGGCTGTGGTAACAGCGGTTGTTGTAGTAACACGAAGCAGGCGCATAACCAATGCCGATGGCACTGTGACTATACACAAACACCTTTCGGAAAAGCAAGTGGCAGCTCTTGTGAAAGACTCCACGGCACAGCCGTCACAGGAGCTTGACAGCAGGATATTATCATTAAAATAAGTTATTATAACAGTGATCACCTGTCGTGTGGGAATTTATCGCAGAAAAAGCGCATATATTGTCCCACAGGCAGGTGATTATATGGTTTACAGCTTTAATGACATCAGATGTAAGGAGATAGTCAATATCAAAAACGGGTGCAGACTCGGATATCCCGATGATATAGAGTTCGACAGCTGCACCGCAAAGATATGCAGGCTGACGATATTCGGCAGACCGAAGTGCTTCGGGTTGTTCGGCAGGGAAGAGGATATCAGTGTGAAGTGGTGCGATATCGAGGTCATCGGTGAGGATACCATCCTGGTTTCCTGCGAGTGTCCGTCAAATTTGACAAAAGGGCGGCATGGATTGTTCGGAAAATTGTTTAAATGACAGTAAATTTGTGCTTGCATTCTTTGGCTGTTTGTGGTATAATATTTCAGTAAATGTGCAATCATAAGCACAAATACACACACGGAATAGCCGCCTTTGGTGCGCTCACGCGTCAGGTTCGGTGTTTTTCCGTGGCGGAAAATTTTATTAAACCAAAATTCAGGAGGAAAACACAAATGGCAGTAGTATCTATGAAGCAGCTTCTCGAAGCAGGCGTTCACTTCGGTCACCAGACCAGAAGATGGAACCCCAAAATGGCTCCCTACATTTTCACAGAGAGAAACGGCATCTACATCATCGACCTGCAGAAGACAGTAAAGAAGCTTGACGAGGCTTACAACTTCATTCACGAGGTTGCAGCAAACGGCGGCGAGGTTCTTTTCGTTGGTACAAAGAAGCAGGCTGCTGATTCCATCAAGGAAGAGGCTCTCCGCGCAGGCGCTCACTTTGTTAACGCTAGATGGCTCGGCGGTATGATGACAAACTACAAGACAATCCAGAGAAGAATCGCTAGACTTGAGCAGCTCCACACAATGGAGACAGACGGCACATTCGATCTGCTTCCCAAGAAGGAAGTTATCAAGCTCAACCTCGAGATCGAGAAGCTTGAGAAGTTCCTCGGCGGTATCAAGAACATGAAGAAGCTCCCCGGCGCTCTCTTCATCGTAGATCCCCGCAAGGAGAAGATCGCTGTTGCAGAGGCTAAGAAGCTCGGTATCCCTGTTGTTGCTATCGTTGACACAAACTGCGATCCCGATGAGATCGATTATGTGATCCCCGGCAACGATGACGCTATCAGAGCAGTTAAGCTGATCGCAGGCGCTATGGCTGACGCTATCATCTCCGCTAACCAGGGCACAGCAGAGGTTGCTGTTGCTGAGGCAGAGGAAGCTGCTGAATAATTCGTTAGAATAGACTTTAGACTTAAAAATAGTTGTAAAGGAGAAAAAAACAATGGCTAATATTACAGCAAAGGACGTTGCAGAGCTGCGTGAGATGACAGGCTGCGGCATGATGGATTGCAAGAGAGCACTGGTAGAGGCTGACGGCAACAGAGATGAGGCTGTTAAGATCCTCCGTGAGAAGGGTCTTGCAAAGGCTGCCAAGAAGGCAGGCAGAATCGCTGCCGAGGGTATCGTTAAGGCTAAGGTTAGCGGCAACGCAGGCGTTCTCGTTGAGATCAACTGCGAGTCCGACTTCTGCGCTAAGACAGACAAGTTCCTCGACCTCGTTGAGACTATCGCTGATACAATTCTCGCTAATGACGCTGCTGACGTTGAGGCTCTCAAGAACTGCACAGTTGTAGGCACAACACAGACAGTTGCTGATTACATGACAGAGAAGATCGCTACTATCGGTGAGAACATGAACATCCGTCGTTTCGTAAAGATGGAGGGTACACTTGTTCCTTACATGCACGATGGCGGCAGAATCGGTACAATGGTTAAGCTCGACACCGATAAGGCTGACAATGAGGAGATCCTCACTTGCGGTAAGAACGTAGCTCTTCAGGTTACAGCTCTTAACGCTCAGTTCGTATGCCAGCACTGCATCCCTGCTGACAAGCTCGCAGAGGAGAAGGAAGTTCAGACAAGCCTCGTTAAGAAGGAAAATGAGGAGTCCAAGAAGCCCAAGCCCGAGAACGTTCTTGATAAGATCGTTGAGGGTCGTATGAGAAAGTACTTTGAGGAAGTTTGCCTCCTCGATCAGAAGTACTTCAAGGATGACTCCATGAATATCGCTCAGTACGTTGAGTCCGTTGCTAAGGCAACAGGTGCTTCCATCGCTATTGACAGCTTCGTTCGTTTCGAGCGTGGCGAGGGTATCGAGAAGAAGGCTGATGACTTCGCAGCTGAGGTTGAGGCTATGGCTAAGGGCTAATTCCTTGATATGAAAAGATAAAGACCCGAGTTCTCTCGGGTCTTTTTGTTGTCTATAGGTGCGGCTCTTGTTATCTCTGTTCAAAGTGACAGCAGCGGTTATTGCTTGCTGTAACTCTGGTGATGTCCTGAAGTGTACACATGCCGTCTGTCTGCCAGCGGCAGCTTTCGCTGCAATTTATCAGGTTCATGCTATCCCTCGCTTTTTTATCGGATGCTCATATATTGTGCAGTGGACGGCATTTTATTACTGGCAATTTTTCGACGGAACAGGACGTGGAGCGACAGGATACAGCGATCTATACAACTCCCGTTACACGCAGCGTTACAGTCGCAGGGATAGTTCTCCATGCTCCTGTTACAGTATCCTGCACATAGCTTGCCGCAGGAACGACGATCTGCCCGGGAACAGTAGCAAACACACCTGTTGCTTCGTTATAAGTGTAGTTGGCAGGAGTTGTCCATGCTGCTCCGTTATACGTCACGCTGATGTTGCTCAGGATAGGATCAAAAGTGTCGGTCACGGTTGCGTTGTCAGTTGCTACAACAGCTTCGTTACCGGTGTTGGCGATCGTGAAGGTGTAGGTGAGTGTGCCGTTTTCGGTTACTGTTTCAGGCGTAAGCTACTTTGTGATGGTGAGATCGGCAGAGTCGGCGGCTGTAATAGTTTCTTCGACTGTGATGGGGGTTGTGATGCCTGTACCTGTTATGACAGCAGTGTTGGTGATCGTTGAGCCGACCGCAGGCGGCGCAAATTCATTTGTGAGTGTTTCGTAGACTATCACAGCGTTTGAGTTAGCAGGAACAGTGATTCCCGTTATGACGAGTGTTTCGCCTGCCGAAACTGTGGGCGCTGCCTGAAGCACGCCGTCTGCGAAGTATCTTACCGAGCCGTCAACATAGGTGAGCGGAGTTAAGGTGCCTGTACCAAAATCATAAGCGCCCAGATCGTCGGTGATGCTCACACTGTTGACAGGTACAGCGCCTGTGTTTACGATACTGATGACGTAGGTTACAGAATCTCCGACAGAATATGAGTCTGTTACCGCAGTTTTGGCAGCTGACAGCACTTCGATTATCTCTCCCGTTACGATGTTCGAGTTTGTGGTGATATCGTTATAGGTCAATGTTGCCTGATTTGTGAATGTTGCCATATTTTCCTCCTTTATGATATGTGGGCAAACTGCCCTGCTTCAATATATGCAGGAGAAAGATATATTGTTATGCATAACAAAAAAGCTGCCGTTATGGCAGCTTTCTGTTCGTATGTAGTTGTTTATTAGTTGTCAGCTACTTCGTTGATAGCGAGCTGGAGAAGGATAACAAATACGATGGGAACCAGCAGACCGAGAACCAGCCACAGGATCTTGTTATCAGCAGCGGGCAGACCCTTCTTAGCTCTGATTGCGTTCATGTTAGCGTCAGCTGTGTAGCCGAACAGAGCGTAACCAACGCTGCCAACAAACAGGCAGAGAAGGAAAGTAGCGATAGAGGGGATCTGGCTGCTCTGGCCTTCTTCATCAAGAGCCTTCAGTGTTACCCAGTTCCAGTAGATACCGTAGATACCGAAGGAGATGATGGTGAATACAACAACGAGCGCAACATTTCTGTTCTTAAGCATAGTAGTGAACCTCCATACCAAAATTTTTTATAATTCAATTATAATGTAATCTTATCGTTTTGTCAACAAATTTTACTGTTTTGTTACACTAAAGTTATGCTTTTTGTGACATTTATTCAAATACGGGTAAAATTAAGCTCGTTTTTATGAAAATTGTGTGAAAACCAACAGCATTTTTATCCCGAATAAATGCTGATGTGAATTATTGACAACTATCATGGTCAATGATATAATAATATGGTAATACACGTTATTCGCAGGGCGGTGAGATACCCGTCCGCACAGAAAGGAACACTGATGGCAGAATCAACGGTCAATATGGAAAGCATGGAGCAGCTTCATGCGGTATTCGGAGATTTCGACTGCAATGTAAATCTTATTCAGAAGGCTTTCGGGGTCACGATATTCAGCAGAGGCAGCGATATCAGGATAACAGGCGAGAGCGACGCCGCTGTCGCACGTGCGGAGAAGGCTATGCACTCGCTTTCAAAGCTGCACTTCAAGGGTGAGACTATAAACGAGCAATCGGTGCGTTACGTCATCTCAATGGTGAACGAGGGCACTGAGAGTGAGGTAGAGAATATGTCCTCCGATTGTGTTTGCGTCAGCTATTCGGGTAAGCCGATAAAACCAAAAACGCTGGGACAGAAGAAATATTGCGATATGATACGCAAGAATACCATCACCTTTGGTGTTGGTCCCGCAGGAACAGGCAAGACTTTTCTGGCGGTGGCGCTTGCTGTAAGCGCATTCAAGGCGCACGAAATACAGCGTATCATCCTGACACGCCCTGCCGTTGAGGCGGGAGAGAAGCTGGGCTTCCTCCCCGGCGATCTTCAGAATAAGGTGGACCCTTATCTCCGACCCTTGTACGACGCTTTGTTTGAAATGTTCGGGCAGGAGGCGTTCAATCGTCATGTGGAGCGTGGTTCCATTGAAGTAGCTCCGCTCGCTTATATGAGAGGACGCACGCTGGATGACAGCTTCATTATCCTTGACGAGGCACAGAATACCACCCGTGAGCAGATGAAGATGTTCCTTACACGACTCGGCTTCAACAGCAAGATGGTCATAACAGGCGATATCACACAGATAGACCTCCCCGAGACAAAAAAGTCGGGACTTATCGAGGCGCTTCGTGTATTGAAGAATGTTGATGACATTGCGCAGAACCGTTTCAGCGACAAGGACGTGGTGCGCCACAGACTTGTACAGGATATCGTAAAGGCGTATGAGAATTACGGAAGCCAGAGCGCTCCCAGAAAAGAAAATGACAGGAAGAACTGACCATGAATATAGAGATATTTTACAGCAACGAACAGGATAAGCTGATTCCCCCCGAGGATATTGAACAGCTTATTGAACAGTGTACACGTGCGGCACTTGAGGAAGAGGGGATCGATGACGATGCGCAGGTCTCTGTCACTCTTGTTGATAACGAGTCTATCCGTGAGATAAACAGGGAGCACCGTGATATCGATAAGGCAACGGATGTTCTTTCGTTCCCACTCGGTGATGATGACAGCTTCGATACCGACCCTGAAACAGGAGCTATACTCCTCGGGGATATCGTTATCTCTCTCGAACGTGCCGATGAACAGGCTAAGGAATTCGGACACAGCTTCCGACGTGAGGTGGCATTCCTTATCACACATTCGCTGTTCCACCTTCTGGGATATGACCATGTGGACAGCGACGAGGACGAAAAGCTGATGTTCGGCAAGCAGGATAAGGTGCTCCAAAAGCTCGGCATAACACGTGAAAGCTGATGAAAAAGTTTCTTAAAAGCTTTCTGTACGCAGGCAGAGGAATATGCTGCGCCTTTACGGAACGTAATTTCCGCTTCCATATCTGTGCAGCAGCGTTCGTAATTTTCTTCGCCGCCAGTTTTTACGAGCTTACACGTGCCGAGTGGGCTGTGCTGCTGCTGACAACAGGGCTGGTTCCTGCGCTTGAGGCTGTAAACACTTCGATAGAGAGGCTGGCTGATAAGGTGAGCACGCAGCAGGACGATAATATACGGCGTTGCAAGGATTGTGCAGCGGCAGCAGTGCTTATCGCCGCTTTTGCAGCAGTTGCTGTCGGAATTTCATTGTTTGGTGATATTGAACGGCTGTGTGGTATTGCGGAGTTCTATTGCGGTGATATCTGGCGGCTTGTTTCGTTGCTGCTTGCAGTGACAGCGGCGGTGTTTTTAGTGCTGCTGCCAGAAAGACTCAAGAAGTGATCTCAACGACACGAGCTTACACAAAAATGAAAGTTAATGCTTTTGAAATTACAGCAATCAGGTGAAAAGTGCATTACAGAATATCTGATAAGTTGAAATTAAATGTTGAAAATCAACAAAATGCAAGTTTGGGATGAAAAAATGTCAAAATAATCTTGCAAAATCCGATATGATGTTGTATAATAAATGAGGTAAGAAGTACATATTTTTTATTGTGCTTCAGCTTTATGATTTTTTTAGGAGGACACCACCAATGGCATTAAAGAACCAGTATCTTATCGACCTTCTCGAAAGAGTTCAGAAGAGAAACGCAGGCGAGCCTGAGTTCATTCAGACAGTAACAGAGGTCCTCGAGAGCATCGAGCCCGTAGTAGAGCAGCGTCCCGACCTCGTAGAGGCAGGCGTACTCGAGCGCATCGTTGAGCCCGAGAGACAGATATTCTTCCGTGTTCCCTGGGTTGACGACAATGGTAAGCACCACGTAAACCGTGGCTTCCGTGTACAGTTCAACTCCGCTATCGGTCCCTACAAGGGCGGTATCAGATTCGCTCCCAACGTATACAGCGGTATCATCAAGTTCCTCGGCTTTGAGCAGACCTTCAAGAACTCCCTTACATCCCTCCCTATGGGCGGCGGCAAGGGTGGTGCAGACTTCGATCCTCAGGGTAAGTCTGACGCAGAGGTTATGCGTTTCTGCCAGAGCTTCATGACAGAGCTTTCCAGACACATCGGTCCCAACCTTGACGTTCCTGCAGGCGACCTCGGCGTAGGCGCTCGTGAGATCGGCTATATGTTCGGTCAGTACAAGAGACTCAGAAACGAGTTCACAGGCGTTCTGACAGGTAAGGGCATTCAGTACGGCGGCTCTCTCATCCGTCCCGAGGCAACAGGCTTTGGTGCAGTTTACTACACCACAAATATGCTTGAGCACTTCGGCGACACTATCAAGGGCAAGACATTTGCTATCTCCGGCTTCGGTAACGTAGCTTGGGGAACAGTTAAGAAGATCAACGAGCTGGGCGGTAAGGTAGTTACACTTTCCGGTCCCGACGGTTATGTTTACGATCCCGATGGAGTTTCCACCGAGGAGAAGGTAAACTACATGCTCGAGATGCGTGATTCCTGCCGTAACAGGGTTCAGGATTACGCTGACAAGTTCGGTGTTGAGTTCCATGCAGGCGAGAAGCCCTGGGGCGTTAAGGCCGACATCATCATGCCCTGCGCTACTCAGAACGAGGTTGGCATGGCTGAGGCTGAGAAGATCGTTGCTAACGGCGTTAAGTACTACGTTGAGGTCTCCAATATGCCCACAACAAACGAGGCTGTTGCATATCTCAAGAGCAAGGGCGTTATCGTTGCTCCCTCCAAGGCAGTTAATGCCGGTGGCGTAGCAGTTTCCGGTCTCGAGATGAGCCAGAACTCCATGCGTTACAGCTGGACAGCTGAAGAGGTTGACGAGAAGCTCAAGATGATCATGAAGAACATCTTCAACTCCTCTGTTGAGGCTGCTAACAAGTACGGTCTCGGTGATGACCTGGTAGCAGGCGCTAACATCGCAGGCTTCATTAAGGTTGCTGAGGCTATGAAGGCTCAGGGCTGCGTATAATAATCACGGTCATACATATACATAATAAAGCGGCGGATATTTATCCGCCGCTTTTTTATGAAAACAAAAAAATTTATCGATTTTATGTTTTAATGCATCAAATCGTATTGACACTTTAGCAATTTAGTGATATAATATAAAAGGATTTAGAAAAAGAAAAGGAGATACTGCTATGTCCATGAATTTTAAAAGAAAGCTTCCCGTTCCTAAGGAAGTCAAGGAGATGTACCCTCTCAGTGAGGAGATAAAGCGAGTAAAGGCTGAGCGTGACGCCCAGATCGCTGACGTGTTTACAGGAAAGTCTGATAAGTTCCTGCTGATCATCGGTCCGTGCTCCGCTGACAACGAAGAGTCTGTGATGGATTATGTCGGCAGACTTGCAAGACTGCAGGAGCAGGTAAAGGATAAGATCATTATTATTCCCAGAATATATACAAATAAGCCCCGTACAACAGGCGAGGGTTACAAGGGTATGGTGCACCAGCCTGACCCCACAAAGGGTGAGGATATGCTTGAGGGTATCATAAAGGTACGTGAGCTTCATACACGTGCCATTCAGGAAACAAAGCTCGTATGCGCTGATGAGATGCTGTACCCCAGCAACTATCGTTATCTTTCCGACCTGCTGAGCTACGTTGCAGTAGGAGCACGTTCCGTTGAGGATCAGGAGCACCGTCTTACAGCCAGCGGCATGGAGTGCCCTGTAGGTATGAAGAATCCCACAGGCGGCACGCTTTCCATCATGCTGAATGCTATCCGTGCGGCACAGGCACAGCATACCTTCATCTACCGTGGATGGGAGGTAACTACTGACGGAAATCCCATGGCGCACGCTATTCTTCGTGGCTTCCAGAACAAGCATGACCAGAGCCTGCCCAACTATCATTATGAGGATCTGAAGATGCTTTACGATATGTACAGCCAGATGAATCTTCAGAATATCGCCTGCGTTGTTGATACAAACCACGCAAACAGCGGTAAGAAGTATCTGGAGCAGGTGCGTATTTCCAAGGAAATACTGCACAGCATGCGTCACTCCGATGAGATCAAGAGCATGGTAAAGGGTCTGATGATCGAGAGCTACATTGAGGACGGCGCACAGAAGGTGGACGAGGGCTGCTATGGCAAGTCCATTACCGACCCCTGCCTCGGCTGGGAGAAGTCCGAAAGACTTGTGCTTGATATCGCTGATCTTCTTTAATAACTATGAGGGCAGAGTTCTTCTGCCCTCTTGACATTATAATTTTTGTATGCTATAATTATTTTCAGATGAATATTCAAAGCGTTGAGGGGAACCCAGTAGCTACGTAAACTCCTTTCAGAGAGCCGATGTATGGTGCAAATCGGCAGGAGAGCGGCAGACGAATTACCTCCCCGAGCGGCTGTGCGAAGCGTTTGTTGTAGTGCGGCACGGGTAAGCCCGTTAAAGCTGTCCAAAGGCGGCGTTTTATGCCGTAAATTGAGGTGGTACCGTGATATATTCGCCCTCTTGCTGTATGCAGGAGGGCGTTTTTGTATGAAAGGGGTATTGTATGGCTTTTGGCTTCCGTTATTGGAAACACCTGATGGTGCTGACACTTAAAAATAGCTGGCTCATAATACTCGTTGCCGCATTGATTTCTGCCTCGATCGGGATGACCGGTACGTCTGAGGGCTTCAAGGTGTTGGATTTTGTTATACGGTTGCTGGACCGTGGCACACTGATGCTGGTTATCCTGTCGGTGTTTGTCCTGATACTAATGCTTAAGGATTTCAAGGTCATGAGCATCTTCAACAGGACGGGATTCAGCAGAGAGTACCTTGAAGCGTATGAGCGCAAGCATATCATAGGCAAGCCTTTCAATGAGAATACAGCTATGGTCTATGCGGAGATATTTGTCAATGCAGGCGATCCAGTTTCAGCTATGAGATATCTTGATACTGTCAGTGTATCGGAAAATAATCTGTTTGCTAAAACTGCATATTTCTTTCTGTATACGATGGCTGCGCTGAAAAGCGGTGATCCTGCACTGGCAGACAGGGTGTGGGCGACTCACCAGCAGTTTATCAATAGTTTCGTAGGAAAGCCTAATTATGCCATGAACAGCCACATGCTTTATCTGACTATGATATATACAGATTGCGCAAACGGCAGATATCAGCGTGCGCTAGAGCAGACCGTTGGTTTCATGAACAGCAAGGAGAACAAACTTTATAAGCTTGCGGAGCTTGATTTCCGCATCATACATCTGCTGGAGCTGAAAAAGCTCGGCATGGAGGAAGAGCTGAACAGGCTCGCTCCCGCTGTAAAACGCGATATTGAGAACAGCCGCCCTCTTTATGACTGGCAGAAGCCGCGTCTTTTGGAGGATTACAATAAAGTCATCAACGGAATATGCCCGTGGTGACATAATATGATCGAAAGGTCGTGATATCCGTGGAATTTAAGATAAATTCCATCGTTTACAGAGGTTGCTCCCGAATTTAGTTTGAAAGGAGTAACAGGATGATAAGAAAAGCAGCAAAAGCTGACGTGAAGCCGCTTGCAGCACTGTTCAGACAGCTTCACATGCATCACATAAAAATAGCGCCCGAGTCGCACAAAATGCCCTTTGAGGGCTATTTCACACTTGAGATGCAGTCGTTCCTTGAGGATGAAAAAACGAGCGTTTTCCTTGAGGAGCTTGACGGAGAGATCACCGCATATTCGGTGGTGAACATATTCGAGCGTGAGCGTGCCGAGCGCACATACGCAAAGATACTCTACATCGAGCATTTCACAGTCGGTGAGGAGTTCAGACGTCATGGCTGCGGTACAAGGCTGTTTGAGTTCCTGAAAGGCTATGCAGAGGAAAACGGCTGCGATCTTATACAGCTTGGCGCAGCGGCTGGCAATTCCGAAGCTTTGAGCTTCTATGAGAGCATGGGGATGAAGCCGAAGACGATAAGGCTGGAGCTTAAGTTATAGCGGAGGTGACATTATGGAGCATACCGGCAAGTGTGCAGCTGAATGTGAATTTGACTGTACAGAGGGTATACACGATATACTTACAGGTGCAATGGTAATATCCGTGCTGGTACTTAGTGTGATGTTATGCTTAGATGTGCGGGAGTTGCCGTGGTCGGTACTGGCTATCTTGTTTTTAGCTATAGGAATAGCGGCTCTGATTATTAAGCTAAAGCTTGGAAAGGGCAGACTTATTGCAAATACCCAGGCAGTAAGGATAGATTATTCCTTTCTCAGCCGAGATATCCCGATGGAGGAAATAACCGCTGCCGTATATGACGTAGAAAGCACGGCGGACAGAGTCGGAAATTTCTATTACAGGCTTATTCTTAAGATAAAAACAAGATCGGGAAGCGTAATGTTCCGCAGGGAGCTTAATATTGAAAAGGATCTACCTACAAATCATCCCGAAAAATACAAGGCGATGCTTGACGAGCATCCGATGGTGAAGCTCTGTGGCTTCATCAACGAGACTAAGGGTTTTTAATTACGCAGAAGATGCGGCATTAAATCATATCAAAAACAATAAAACAAAGGAGAATAAAACAATGCAGATTTATGACGAACTCGTTGCCCGTGGACTTATCGCACAGGTGACAGATGAAGATGAGATCAGAAAGATGATCAACGAGGGCAAGGCTACATTCTACATCGGCTTTGACCCCACAGCAGATTCCCTGCACGTTGGACACTTCATGGCGCTATGCCTTATGAAGAGATTACAGATGGCAGGCAACAAGCCTATCGCACTTCTCGGCGGCGGTACAGGTATGATCGGAGACCCTTCGGGCAAGTCCGATATGAGAAAGATGCTTACAAAGGAAGATATCGAGCATAATATCGAGTGCTTCCGCAAGCAGATGAGCCGCTTCATCGATTTCTCCGATGACAAGGCGATCATGGTAAACAACGCAGACTGGCTGATGAACCTCAACTACATCGACGTTCTGCGTGAGGTAGGCGCTTGCTTCAGTGTAAACAAGATGCTGACATTCGAGTGCTACAAGCAGCGCATGGAGCGTGGACTTACATTCCTTGAGTTCAACTACATGATAATGCAGAGCTACGACTTCTACAAGCTGTTCCAGGATTACGGCTGTAATATGCAGTTCGGCGGCGACGACCAGTGGGCTAATATGCTGGGCGGTACCGAGCTTATCAGAAAGAAGCTGGGCAAGGACGCTCATGCTATGACCATCACACTGCTGCTCAACTCCGAGGGCAAGAAGATGGGCAAGACCGAAAAGGGCGCTGTTTGGCTGGATCCCGAAAAGACATCTCCCTTCGAGTTCTTCCAGTACTGGAGAAACGTTGCTGATGCCGACGTTATGAAGTGCATCCGTATGCTCACATTCCTGCCTCTCGAGGAGATCGAGAAGATGGACGCATGGGAGGGCAGCGAGCTCAACAAGGCTAAGGAGATCCTGGCTTATGAGCTTACAAAGCTCGTTCATGGCGAGGAAGAAGCAAACAAGGCTCTCGAAGCGGCAAAGAACCTCTTCGGCGGCAAGGGCAACACAGAGAATATGCCCACAACTAAGGTAGAGCTTACAGACGGCAAGATCGGCATACTCGATCTGCTGGTGGCTACAAAGCTCGTTCCCTCCAAGCGTGAGGCAAGAAACCTTATTGCTGGCAAGGGTATCGCAGTTGACGATGTGGTCATCGAGGATCCCACAGCACAGATCGCTATCGAAACAGAGGTCATCATCCGCAAGGGTAAGAAGGTATTCCACAAAGCAACAGTATGATCTGATCATTTATAAGAATATCCCCCACAGCTTCAACGTTTGTGGGGGATGTGTTATAAACGAATAAAATCAAGCCGCCTTTGAGAGCACTCAAAAGCGGCTTTTAATCATGCTTGAATTATGCCTTTACTTCGGCGCCTGCAGGGAGCATCTCGTATCTTGCGAACTCTGCTGTAAACTCGCCGAGACCCTGTGTGATCTGACGGAGCACCAGTGCAAAGTCAACGATCTCGGACTCGGGAGCCTCTGCGGTAAGCTCGGTCATGCCATCGCCGAGGGAGTTCATACCGAGAACGCTGCCACGGCGCTTGGAGAGAACGCTCATAACGTCGCCCTGCTTGTCATCGGGAACGAGGACGGTAAGGCTCTGCAGCGGCTCCAGCAGATAGGGCTGAGCCTCCTTCATGCAGTCCTTGAACGCCATCGAAGCGGCTGTCTTGAACGCCATTTCAGAGCTGTCTACGGGGTGGTAGGAGCCATCGATGAGTGTAGCCTTGAGGCGTACAACGGGGAAGCCACCGATAGAGCCATGCTCTGCTGCTTCCTGTAAGCCCTTTTCAACAGCGGGGAAGAAGTTCTTGGGAACAGAGCCGCCGAAGATCTTCTCCTCGAACAGCAGCTCGTCGCCGTCGTAGGGAGCGAATTCGATCTTAACGTGACCGTACTGACCGTGACCGCCCGACTGCTTCTTGTACTTGCTTTCGATGGTAACGGGCTTGCGGATAGCCTCACGATAAGCAATCTTGGGAGCGGAGAGAGCAACTTCCATGCCGAACTTAGCCTTGAGCTTAGCTGCTGCTACATCAAGGTGCTGCTCGCCCAGACCACCGATGATACGCTCGTGGGTCTCGTGATTATGTACGTATTCGAGTGTCTTATCCTCTTCAAGCAGACGGCGGATAGCAGTGGAGAGCTTGCCCTCGTCGCCGTTTCCTGCAAGCTTTACAGCCATGTAGTAGCAGGGCTTGGGGAACTCAATGGAAGCGAGTGCCTTTACATCGGCAGGGTCGCACAGTGTATCGCCTGTGTTGGCGTCAAGCTTTGTAACAGCAACGATATCGCCTGCATAAGCCTCTGCGATCTCATCCTGCTTCTTGCCGCAAACGGAAACCAGCTTACCAAACTTGACGGTTTCGCCTGTGGTAGCATTTACAGGCTCGGTCTTGCCTGTGATCTTGCCCTGAACGATCTTAAGGCAGCTTATCTTACCAACGAACGGATCGGCGATGGTCTTGAATACGAATGCCTTGAGTGGCTTGTTCTCGTCGTAGTCCAGAATTTCTCCGTCAGCTTCTTCAAGCTTTCTCTCGTTGGGGGAGGGAAGCATGGAAACAACAGCGTCCAGCAGCATATCAACACCAGAAAGAGTATCGTTAGCGCAGCACACAACGGGAGTGATAGCACCGCTTGCGATACCGTCATGGATACCCTTTACAAGCTCCTCCTGTGTGAAATCCTCACCCTCGAAGAACTTCTCCATAAACTCCTCATTGGTCTCCGCAACAGCCTCTGCCATCGCCGCACGCAGACCTGCGATACGGTTTTCGGAAGCGGGGATCTCAACCTCGGTGGGAACACCGTTCTTGTCGTACTTGTATGCCTTCATCGTCAGCAGGTTCATGTATGCTTCAACAGGACCGTGCTTGTCGTAGGGAACAACGATAGGACAGATAGAGGGACCGAATGCGATCTTAAGATCGGTATGTACCTTATAGAAATCGGAGTTCTCGACCTCCATGCAGGTTACGGCGATCATTCTTGCCTTGTTCTGCTTGCAGGCGAGGTTATACGCCTTGATAGTACCGGGGCAGACGCTGTCCTTGCCGTTAACTGTGATGATAACGGACTCAGCCGCACGCATACCCTCGTACATACCGCCCACGAAATCAAACTGACCGGGAGCGTCGATAACATTTATCTTTGTATCCTTCCATACTGCGTTTACAACAGCGGAATTGATGGAAATCTTTCTCTTGATCTCTTCTGCGTCAAAGTCGCATACAGTATTGCCGTCGGCTGTGTTGCCCATTCTGTCGGTCAGACCGCTCTTGAACAGCATTGCTTCCGCAAGGGCTGTCTTACCGCTTTCACCGTGACCGGCGAGGACAACGTTTCTGATACTGTCAGCTTTGAATGTTTTCATGGGGTAACCTCCGAACAATTAATTTAAGAATTAACCAAAAGCATATATTGTATATATTAACTAAAATACTGATCCCCTTGGAAAATGTCTTGTGTATATTATATAGTAAATTTACATAAATTGCAACTGTTTTTGTGGAGTTTTTTTGACGTCGGGTGTACAAATGTTAAACCGTCTTTTGTGAAAAATAAACAAAAGCATTTTTTGAAATACCGCTTGAATATGACATAGTAATAGTATATAATATAATGTGAGGAATAATACTCAGTGAAGCACACAAAAGGAGACATATATGAGTGAGGACATAGTTGAAAAACAGGCAGTATCTGATATATTCGTGCTTTTTTTCGATAGTCTGCCTGCCACATATCAGATAATAGATACGAGTCGCAGCGATACGGACTTCAGGGAGGTCATCATCGCAGAGCTGGAAAACGGCGACAAGGCAGTTGTAAAGCTTTCCGACAATGACTTCACAGACCCTCACAGGATAGCTGTCTGGCAGAGGACGGTCGAGGAATATCGCAGGCTTGGTTATTACTGTCCGAGGATATTTGCCGATAAAACAGGCGGATTTCCGACAGTGCGGTATAAGGGGCGCAACTGCGTAGCCTATGCCGAGGAATACTCAGCATATCGTCTTGCAGATGAAAGGCATAACATTACCGACTCAGATGATATCTCAACTCCCGAGAAATATGTGGACGACGCATGGGTAATGACAGCGAGGATAGCGTCCGAATATCTGTCCTACGCTGATTTTCCGTCGGGTTATTGTCTGTTTGAAAAATTCTGCCCAAGCGACAAGAACGATGAGGTTTTAGATGTCGCTCTTGACTGGAAAAATTACGCAGAGACACTTCCTGTGGAATTTCAGCCACAGATTGAGCGGATATGGAAGCTATGGTGCGATAACAGAGCCGCCCTTGAGCCGCTTTACCGTAAGCTCCCCACAACCGTCCTGCAGGCTGACCTCAACTCTACCAATCTGCTGGTGGACGACGACGGCAATTTTGTCGGAGTGTGTGATTTCAACCTGTGCGGCAGAGAGGTATTTCTGAATTATCTTATGCGTGAAACAAGGTGCAGCGCGTTCAGTGCAGAGCTGAACGAGATACTGTGCAGATTGAAGCTTGTAAGCGGATACTATCACTTTTCAGATATCGAAAAGCAGGCGGCGCTTATGCTGTATCGCTGCCTTAAACCGTTGTGGTGGGACAGCGTTTATATGCTTAAGAAGCTCGGCGGTGATACTGTCGCACAGCAGAAGTGCCTTGATGAGATCGAAGAGCTTTTTACAAGGGATATTGATTTTTCAACATATATGACAGCGTAATATATTATACCTGACAAGGAGGTACCTATGACAAACGAGAGCAAAACACTTTTCATCCCCCTTTACGGAAAGGCAATGATGAGCCGAAAGGGCTTCTTTGAGGACAAGACCGCCGAGGAGATAGTAGATACCTGCGGCTGGGACTTTGAGGATGTTGACAAGTCCGAAAAGCTTGCTATCTATATGGCGATGCGTGCCATGCAGTACGATCAGCTCACCGAGCGATTTATCGAAAAGCAGCCCGAGAGTATCGTCATCCATCTCGGATGCGGACTTGACAGCCGCTGCCGCCGTATAAAGGTCGGTGCAAAGCGTTGGTATGATATCGACTTCCCCAAGGTCATCGAGATGAGGAAAAAGTATTTCACCGAGAATGAAGCCTACCGCATGATCGGCTCTTCCGTGACCGATCTTTCATGGCTGGATAAGATAGAATATAACGGAGAGGCAGTGCTTGTTATTGCCGAGGGGCTTTCAATGTACCTCACCGCTGACGAGATGGTCTCCCTGATGGAGGCTTTCAAAGAGCGGTTTGAAAAGACGGCGTTCCTGTTTGACGCATATTCCAATGCGGCGGCGAAGCTTTCTAAATTCAAGAATCCCATCAATGCCGTTGATGCTAAGATAGATTTCTCCATGAGCGATCCCGCCGTGCTTGAGGAGCGTGTAAAGGGCGCAAAGTGCGTTATCAACAAGAGCATAATCCTTAAGCGCTATATCGACAAGCTTGAGGGCGCATACAAGGCGAGATTTACCTTCATGGGTGGCTTCGGCTCGGGATTTTACAGGATATACGGCTTCAGGATCAAGGGAAAAGCTGCGGAATGAGGATACTTGTAGTTTACTGCCACCCAAGCCGCACAAGCTTCACTTACGAGGTGCTCAGAAGCTTCACGAGGGGGCTTTCCGATGCAGGTCATGAGATCGAGATATCCGACCTCTACGGGATGGATTTCCGTACCGACCTTACAGAGGAGGAGTATCTCCGTGAAACTCATTACCGTTCCGATCTGCCCGTGCCTGCCGATGTAAAGGCGGAGCAGGACAAGATAGAACGTGCTGACAGCATCGCTTTTGTGTATCCCGTGTTCTGGACAGAGGCTCCCGCAAAGCTTGTGGGTTGGTTCGACAGGGTGTGGACAGCGGGCTACGCCTATGCCGATTGCACCATGAAGCCGCTTGATAAGGCACTCTTCATCGCCTGCACAGGCAAGACCCTGCAAAGTCTTGAGGAAACAGGCAACAAGCTTGCCATGGAGACAGTAATGCTTGGCGACCGTATCAATCAGCGTGCAAAGAGTAAGCAGATGGTGTTCCTTGACGGGATAAGCCACTATGACGAGGCACTTTTGCAGCGTATGAAGCCGCAGCACCTTGAAGCTGCATACAGACTGGGTCTGGAATTCTGATAAATTTATGTAAGGAGATCTTACCTTGAACATATTCACCTGTCCTGTCTGCGGAGATAAGCAGGGGCTTGACAAAGCTCCCATCCTCACCGCAGAGGGAAGTTCTATGAAATGCCCGTGCGGACACAGCTTTGATGTTGCGGCGAAAGGGTACATAAACCTGCTTTTGTCGCAGCAGAAGAATGTAAAAGACCCCGGCGACAGCAAGGAGATGGTCGCAGCACGCAGGGATTTCCTTAACAGCGGCGCATATAAGCCGCTGATGGACGGACTTTGTGCGGCAGCAAGAGAGCTGTGTAGCGATATTCCCGCACCCGTTATCGCTGACTGCGGCTGTGGCGAGGGCTACTATACAGCGGCGCTTCACGATGCGCTTAAGAGCAGCGGCAAGCAGCCCGATGTGTTCGGTATCGATATCTCCAAAAACGCACTGGCAGCGGCAAAGCCTCGTTTTGCAGGCAGGAGCATAAGCACCGCCGTTGCAAGCGTTTTCCGTATGCCGATAAGGTCGGATTCCGTCGATATGGCTGCGGTGATATTCGCACCCTTTCAGACAGAGGAGCTTCGGCGTATCCTGAAAAACGGCGGCACTGTGATAACTGCTATCCCCGCCGAAAAGCACCTTTTCGGTCTGAAGTCGGTGCTTTACGACGAGCCACGGCTTAATGAGGTAAAGCCTTATGAGATAGACGGCTTCGAGTTTCTCGGAAAGGATGAGATAAGCTTCACACTGGAGCTTACCTCGCAGGAAACGCTGAACGCTTTGTTCATGATGACGCCGTATTATTACAAGACCTCACAGCGTGACAGCAACAGAGTTTACAGCTACTTCGGCACACACGAAAGCTTTGCTACCGAAGCGGCGTTTGAAATACTTAAATACAGAGTAAGGAAGTGATGCTATGATAATTCTGCCTGCCCAGGTCACCGAAGCTATAACAGTTCTTGAAAACGCAGGTCATGACGCATATATAGTGGGAAGCTGCGTGCGCGAGCTTATTATGGGCAACAGTCCACAGGATTATGACATAGTGACAAATGCGGAAATAAACGATATCATGTTTGCATTCAGAGATTACCGCATCTCGGACGAGGGCATAAAGCGTGGTGAGATACTGGTAACTGTCGTGGGAATGATAATCAGCGTTTCGCCCTATCGCCGTGAAGTGATCGGAAACCGTGTAATGTACGCACAGGATCTTGAAACAGACCTTTTCCGTCGTGGCTTCACGATGGACGCTATGGCATATTCTCCACGTGAAGGACTTATCGATCTTTACGGCGGCAAGTCCTGCCTTACAGGCGAGGAAAAGCGTGTCGTTGCGATCGGCGAGAACATCACACGCACCGTAAAGGATGAAAAGGGCAAGCCTGTTACCGAGTCTTACTATGATATGTCGCGCAGCTTTACCACCGATCCCTCCCGTATCCTCCGTGCGATACGCTATTGCGCCGAGCGTGAGTTCGTTATCGATGACGCCACACGTGCAGCCATGCGCCAGAACGTAAGCTGCTTTGAGTATGCCGAGGCTGACAAGGTGTTCAAGGAGCTTTCACGTATCGTTATGGGAAAATATGCGACCAAGGTTCTGGAAAGCTATGCGGACATCTTCAAGCACGTTATCCCAGAGATAGAGCCCTGCATAGATTTCGATCAGCATTCAAGATATCACGATTTTCCCGTGTGGACTCACATTGCACGTTCTGTCGGCTTTGCCATACCCGAGCTTCCTATACGCTTTGCAATGCTGTTTCATGATATCGGAAAGCCGGATTGCTGCTATATCGACAGCAAGGGACAGGGGCACTTCAAGGGTCACGGTGAGCGCAGTCGTCTTCTTGCCGAGGGTATAATGCGCCGCCTTGATTTCGACCGCAGGCTTGCGGACGAGATAAGCTGGCTCATCTACCATCACGATGCAAAGATACCCGAGGACAGAAAGGGGCTTAAGGAGCTGATAAGGAACCTGGGCGCTCCCGATCTTCAGAGTCTGCTCCAGTGTGAGATCGCAGATAACCGTGCGAAAAAGACCGAGGTGGAGACCGAGGATGTAGCGAGACTCAGAGCAAGTCTCGCCGACCTCAACGAGATAATAGCAACAGGCGAGTGCTATGATATAAGCCAGCTTGCTGTGACAAAGCGTGAGCTGATCGACCGCCGACTTGTCAGGACTGACAAAGAGGCAGAGGAGCTTATCAACGTGCTGTTTGAGATCGTGCTTGACAAGCCCTCTTTCAATAACAAGCTTATGCTTATCGATATGGCTGAGAAGAGCAAGCAGAAGGCTGAGGAGCTTGCAGCGGCGAGAGAAGCGGCGCTTCGTGAAAAAAGTGCGGAGAAGAGCCGCCTTGACGAGCCTGTGTTCACTAAACGTAAAAAGAAAAAATAACAAAAGTGGTCTGCCGTTATTTTATACGGCAGACCATTTTTTTAGTTGCATACCCTTTCCAGCTCCTCACGGAGCTGTTTTATTATGCGTTTTTCAAGACGTGAGATATAGCTTTGTGATATCCCTATCTCATCGGCGACCTCCTTCTGGGTCTTTTCCTTGCGGCCGTTAAGTCCGAAACGCATCTCCATTATAAGGCGTTCCCTGTCTGTAAGCTTGCCGATTGCGTCGTAAAGCAGCTTCTTTTCCACCTCGCCGTCCAGATGGGCGTTTACACAGTCGTTGTCCGTGCCCAGTACATCAGAGAGAAGAAGCTCGTTGCCGTCCCAGTCGATGTTTAAAGGCTCGTCTATCGATATCTCATTTTTGTGGTGGCTTGATTTACGCAGATACATCAGTATCTCGTTTTCGATACAGCGTGAAGCGTATGTCGCAAGCTTTATGTTCTTATGGACGCTGAAAGTGTTTACCGCTTTGATAAGTCCTATCGTCCCGATGGAAACAAGATCCTCAAGACCTATTCCCGTGCTTTCAAACTTTTTTGCTATGTATACCACAAGCCGCAGATTGTGTACGATAAGCGTATCACGTGCCGCCTCAAAATCCGTCTCCATAAGCCTGAACATTTCTTCCTCCTCGTCGTGAGTGAGGGGCGGCGGAAGCGTATCGGGTCCGTTTATGTAATGGACGTATTCCTTGCTCGCCTTAGTGAAATAGTGCAGAAATGCGTACAGTCCCTCATACAGTATCTGCTTGAAATATTTTTTCATCTTATTACCTCCGTCATAGTGTTATAAGTCTTGGATTGAAGATACATTCTGCCCCAAGCGGCTTGTCGGTGACGCCCACTATGGCGTCGCAGGCTTTGCCGTTTATTTCGATATCAGCGTTGAACAGCGGTATCAGCGTGCTACCGCTTATGGTGTTGCATGGGGCGAGCCGCAGCCCCTCAATGCCGCTTGTGTCGCTGTTCAGGTATTTCGTCACATTGTCAGGGATCAGCTGAGATATCATTCTGCGCTCGCAGATAACAACAGACCTGCCGCTGAACGGGTCGCAGAGACCGTTGCCCGTATCAGTAAGCCCTGTAAGCTTAACTGAGATCCCGTTGAGCGTTATCCTCACCTGTGCGCTTTCAATAAACCTCCCGTTTTTGTCTGAAATATACCGCAGCAGCGAAACTATGCCATAAGCGATCACAGTGAATATCGTGACAGCTATGATCGGTATATCGAAATAGACAGCGCCGTTTCTGCAAAACATCCCCATCGGTGCGGCAAATACCCACAAAGCCAGCATAAGACCCGCATACATGAAGCTTATTGCAAGAAAACACAGCGATGATATTATCAGCTCTGTTCGTTTTTGTCTGCCGAAAGCGGCAAGCACTACTGCGATACAGCTTAAGGTCTTTATCAGTGCATTTACGAGGAAAGGCAACTCGGGAAGCAGTATGCACAGCGAAAATGCTGCGCCGACAGCCGCCGCAAAAAGGCAGCGCTTTGGCGATATCTTTCTTCGCATAAGCTTTGCAGCGCCTTTTATCAGAAAATAGTTTATGTACAGATTTACAGCCAGAAGAACATCGACATACACAGTCATACTATCACCCCGCTTGTCGGTCGTGTCTTATATTGTAACATTATATGCGGGCGAAGCCTGTAATATCCTGTGGGGATTTCCTGTAATATCCTGTCGCAGAAGATAAAAAAAACACGGCTGCAACGATCGTCACAGCCATGCAGGCATATTCTGTTGAATATTGTAATGCTTTAAATATAATTCTGTCCGTTGCAGCCGCTTCTGTATTGTGATGGCGTCATGCCTACTTCCTTTCTGAAAGCACGGCTGAAGTAATTCGAGTCCCCGAAGCCGCATCTCATCGCTATTTCGGTTATAGGCAGACCGCTTTCTCTGAGCAGCGCACAGGCACGGCGTATCCGTATTCCCATCAGATATTTCTGCGGAGTCGTGTTGTATGCTGCAGAAAACAGACGGATAAAATGCCGCTGTGAGTAGTGCGATATCTCCAGCACCTGTTCTATCGTGATGTCCTCCATGTAGTGGTTTTCCATAAATGCGGCGGCTTCTGCCATTCCGCTGATCTCTCTTGTTTTGGCGGGAGTGTCATACAGCCTTGAAAGCAGCGTTGCTATCTGCATGAAGTAAGCCAGCAGCAGTGTTTTCTTTCCGGGACGGTCAGCGGAGTATTCATCGATAGCGGTATCTATCAGATGTCCCAGCTGTGCAAAATCGGATGGTGCAAGCTTGAACCTGCTGCGGAAGCCCTGTGCAGTGTTCACCTGTGCCTCAAGCAGAAACAGCGCATGAAATCCCGGGTGCTGTTTTATGTCATAGTCGGCGTCAAGAAGCGCCTCGGGACGGAACATTATATTGCATATATGAAAATTCTTTGCATTGACATAGCCGTGCCTTATATCTTTGCCCATAACAAAGACATCGCCTTTTTTGACAGGGAAACGCTCGTTTTCCACCACATGGTCGGCAGTTCCGTCAAGCACTACAACAAGCTCCGAAAAATCCATGTGCCCGTGCATGAACATAGTATCCTCATGCCATCCGTATTGTATAAAAAAAGGAAAACTGTCATCCTTTGTGAAGTAATTCAGCCACATATCATTCATGGTAACACCTCCGTGTTACATAGTTATTTAATAATGATATAATAGCACAAAACTGACATAATTGCAATAGGTGCATAATATTATATTTTCCATAAAAATTCACCGCACTGTGGAACATCGTGCGGTGAAAAAATTTATATATTATTATCTATCCATGCAGCTCTTTTGGTCAGAAAATCCTTCATATACTGTATCTGAAGCTCGTAGGTGTTTGCGTTGTAGTTTGCCCATGAGGAATATCCGGGTTTTTCATCCCATATCTGCCAGACCTTGAAGTTCTCGACCTGTGACGGATATATCTTTTCGGCGTACATATCGATGCTTGCCATAGCGGTAGCGAGAAGCTCGTCACGCACTTCGTGCCAGCGCTCTCTGAGACGTGACCTGAACTGCTCGTTTTTCATGAGGTAGTTTCCCCAGGAGGGGGTTACATACGCACCCTCTGCGTCCGAGCCGATTATGGTCCAGGTGTTATAGGACTGGTTGTCAACCACCAGGTTTCCGAATGCGAGGTCGAAATCCCATATCGGACCCATTTTGATCTTACCACCTACATCCTTTGTGAAAAAGCAGCTTCTGCGGAATGCGCTGTCAGTGTTGTTGGTAAGCTCCTGTATTATTACCCAGTCGCAGAAACTGTCGATGTCGATATATTCACCGATATCGCCTCCCGAGACTATGGCTTCATCCGCATTGTTGAACCACTTTTTTATTTCCTTTTTCTGTGCGTCGGTGATGTTGTCGGGCGTGGGATATTCGAATGCGATGAACATAAGCATTCCGGATTTTACGTTGAAATAATCCACGTTCTTTGTTGTCACCTTGCTGTCTACTCCGCCCACTTCAAGCAGGTATCCACATTCCTCGCTGTCCTCGGACTGCTTCGTTACATTGACCCTGTCCTTTGCGGTCTCCATGTGCTCGCCTATGGAATAAACTCCCTGATATCTGCCGTTTATGAAAAGGTCTACGGGGTATTGAGTGGGAGTCCAGTCAAGGTTGTCCATAACTCTGCCCATGTCGTATGCAACGGAGCATCGCATCAGTGATTTGTCCGCATAATTTGCAAGCAGTATCCAGTCACGGTTTGCAGGAAGCCCCAGCACCTCGGCTTTTTCGTCCAGCTTTATCTTGTAGGGCTTCTTTTCCCATTTCCATGTGGAGTTTCCTCTGCCTCTTATCGTTCCGCTGACAGTGGACAGGCTTTCGGGATATTCGGGTGCTTTGCTGCAATCGATCGAGATGGTCATGCCGATAGAGTCGTTTCGGTCGATATCGGAAACACCCTTGCCCGAGTCAAGGTAAATGTTGACGATAGGCAGCTTTCCTTCGGTGCGTTCGGTCATGACGGTGTAAGTTTTTTGTACGCCGTTCGTGTCGGTGACGGTGAGATACTGCGTTTGTGTCAGATCTGCCTGCGTTCCGCCTGAAAATGAGCAGGTTCCGTTTTCGGCTTCGGCGGACAGGGTAGCGGCGTAAAGCTCGCTGTCGGGGATATATCCGCTGCTGTAAGTTGCAGAAGCATAAGCGTATCCGCCATCTTCATTGATCGTATAATTCAAAGAGCGTCCGTTTTTGGTGACTGCACTGACCGTAAGCAGTGAAGCACTGTATTCCACAGGTGCTTCTTCGGTCTCTGAGCTTTCAGATGTGACGTTTATGGTCTCAGTTGTGTTAACAAGCGTTTCTGCAGTGTCGGAAGCTTCTGTTTCGGATGTCTGCACTGTTTCAGTGGCAGCGCTTTCAGCCTCGGTTGTCGGCGAGTCATGAGTATCGGCATCGACGGTTACTGATGTCTCTTCGGTCGGCAGTGTATTGCTTGAGGGGGTGTCAGCGCATGCAGTGAGCGACAGCATGATGATGACAGATAATAAGGATCCGATGGTTCTTTTCATTTGGAAAGTCATCCTTTATCGTTAAAATATATAATCCAGTATATCATATTGTTGCAGTAAAGTCAAATTTGTTTTTCCTCTTGCAATTATGATGATTATGTGATAGAATATATTATGTAAAGTTATGATTAGTTTAAATTGTATATATTTGGGAGGAATGAAAATTGGGTAATAAAATGGTCAGTGTTCTTGTGATAGATGATAATGCTATACTTCTCAGAACTGTCAAAGAGATGCTAAGCACAAATTACAACGTATCGATCGCAACATCATGCACACAGGCTTTTGCGGCTATCGAGAAGAACATTCCCGATATAATCCTGCTGGATTACGAGATGCCGATAATCGACGGAGAGGGAGTTCTTGTAAGACTTCGTGAAAGATCGGATACAAAGCACATCCCTGTTATCTTTTTTACAGGCTCCGCCGACAGAGATGTAGTTACAAGACTTCTTGCACTCAATCCCGACGGCTATCTTCTCAAGCCTCCCAGCAAGGAAAAGATGGTTGCCAAGATCGAAAAGGTACTTAGCGGAGAATAAGCTCTGCGTATTTACAGAGGTGCTGAATGTTACATATTTTCATTATCAATCCGTTTGCAGGTCACAAGACCTTTGCGGATGATCTGAGAACAAAGCTTGCATCGATAAAAAACCTGAATTACTTTGTGTTCAACACAAGATATGCAGGATATGAAACGGAGCTTGTGCAGAAGATACAGCATATCTTTGAGGGCGAGCAGCTCCGCTTTTATTGCTGTGGTGGTTCCGGTACTATGCGTAATATGCTCAACGGCTTTGATGATATATCCAAGGTGGAGGTCGCTTTTTTCCCCTGCGGACTTACCAACGACTTTTTAAAGGTTTTCGGCAGCGAGGAGCATCGCTTTCACCATATAGAAGAGCTGATCTATGGCGATGTTATTGATGTGGATTACATCAGGACAGAGCATGGTATCTCGCTTAACACTGTTTCAACAGGTCTTGACAGTAACTGCCTGCTTAAAATGAATGATTTCCGCATCCTCCGACTTATGAATGAGGATCTTCCTTATACCATATCAACGCTGTATTCTATCTTCGTGTCAAACACTTATGCTTATGAGGTAGTGCTGGACGGCAAGGTGTATTCGGACAAGTTTGCGGAAATATTTATCGGCAACGGCTGTAAGTTCGGCGGAAACATGAACTTTGCCGATACTACCTGTGTCAACGATGGTAAGGCGATATACCGCCTTGTCGGCAACAGGCGTGGCTTTCCTCTCCTGCCTGCGTTGCTTGCTGTGACAGGCAAGAAGTATGAAAAATTTGATAAGTATATGCGCTGCGGAGATTGCAGCAGTGTTCTTATACGCCGTGCCGACGGTTCTCCTTTCAACATCAATCAGGACGGTGACCTTATCCGTAACGTGACCGAATGTAACATTCAGATCGTACATAAGGGACTGAAGCTTGTTGTTCCCAAGGGGGTGAGGGCAGAATGAATACAAATTTTATGGTCGGCTATCGTTGCAGTCTTGTTTTCTATTCCATTGAATGTATAGTTGTAATGGTGATAAGCCTTGTCATGCAAAGGCTGCCGTTGCCTGCCCTTATTTCTTTTGCGGCGCTTTACGCAGCTACTATGATACTTTTCTATCGTGGCAACAGAAAGCACAAGCTAAAAGAGAAGCTGTATATGCGTTTGCAGTGTGTTGCTTTTGTAATAGCGAACGTATTTGCGTCTATCACGTTTGATTCTGCGCAGGTATTTGTTTATGCCATGTGCTTCAGCTCCATCGTCAGCTTTATATTTCTGGATGTAAAGCTAGCACGTTTTCAGATGTTCCTGTCAATGGGTATCATTATCGTTGTCGCAGGGTTTATCAGCGTGTATACAGGCTCTCAGCAGACGATGATGGCGTTTACGTTCGGCGTGGTAGTTATGATCGTCATAAACTGGGTGATCGTCAGCATGACAAATATCATCACCTTTCAGAACAGGAAGAGTATAGAGCAGGAGCGCAGTCTTGACGACCTGCTTAAGGTGCTTGAGGTAAAGTGTGACGAAGCCAGAGCAGCCACACAAAGTAAATCCAGGTTTCTTGCGCATATGTCTCATGAGATAAGGACTCCCATAAATGCCGTGATGGGCATGAACGAGATGATACTGCGTGAAAGTAATGAGGAGCAGATACGCAGCTATGCGTCAGACGCAAAGTCTGCCGCACGATCGCTGCTGGGAATAATCAACGATATACTAGATATCACAAAGATAGAGGCAGGAAAGCTGAATATCGTCCCTGTTGAATTCAATCTTGCCGATATGATCATAGACCTTTACAATATGGTGCGTTTCAAGGCTGAGGACAAGGGGCTTCGCTTTGAGGTCACGGTAGACAGCTCTCTTCCTGCGTTGGTCAAGGGCGATGACTTAAGGATAAAGGAGGTACTTGTAAACCTGCTGAGCAACGCCGTAAAATACACCCGTGAGGGTACTATAACGCTTGACGTCCGCTTTGTAGACGATCAGGCTATCCGTTTCTCGGTAAAGGATACAGGTATCGGCATCAGGGAAGAGGATATGGAGACGCTGTTTGCAGCTTTTGCACGTATGGACGAGGTGCGAAATCACGGCATTGAGGGAACAGGTCTTGGACTTAACATAACATCCTCTCTGCTGTTGCTGATGGACAGCGAGCTTAAGGTAAAAAGTGAATACGGAAAAGGCTCAGAGTTCTATTTCACATTGTGCACCGATATAATCGACCGCACTCCGATAGGCGAGCTTGATCTTGTTTCGCATGAGAGACATGAGGCAGAATACAGCGTTGCATTTGAGGCTCCTGACGCCCGTATACTTGTGGTAGATGACAACGAGATGAACAGAGCGGTGTTTGCAAATCTGCTTAAAGCAACCAGGGTGCAGATCAGCGAGGCAAGCGGCGGCAGGCAGTGCCTGGAGCTCACATCGGCTAACAGATACGATATCATCTTTATGGATCATATGATGCCCGAAATGGATGGCGTAGATACTTTCAAGGCGATACGTGCAGATGCTGACAATCTGTGCAGGGATGTGCCGATCATAGTGCTTACCGCAAACGCAGTAGCAGGCGCAAGAGAGCAATATATGCAGATAGGCTTCGACGATTTTCTTACAAAGCCTGTCGATCCGCAGAGGCTTGAGCGTATGGTATATTCTGTGCTTGATAAGTCGCTTGTCAGGTCCGCAGAAAAGAAAACGCTGTCCACTGTACAGGCGTCGACGGTCGAGCTTCCTGTTATAGAGGGAGTGGATTGGGGCTATGCAAAGCTGCATTTCAATGATGAGAGCGCCTTGCTCAGTACCGTCAGGATGTTTACATCAGCGATAAAGAGCGATATAGAAGAGCTTAACGGATATTATGAAAATATCGATGACGGTCAGGCACTTATCAGCTACCGTGTCAAGGTCCATAGTATGAAGAGCAGTGCTGCGATGATAGGAATAGTGCAGCTTGCGGGTATGGCAATGGAGCTTGAAAAGGCGGCACGCTCTGAAAGCAGGGCAGTGATAACGGCTCTGCATCCTGTTTTTGCTGAGCGGTGGCTCAGTTATTCGCTGTTGCTGTCAGAGTTCACAAAAAACGATGCTCCACAGAAAGACGCTGCAGATAATCTCTCAGAAATAGAGGAGATATTCGCAGGTATACGTGCCGCAGCATCCGATATGGATGTTGACGCACTTGACGAGCTTTCACGCCGCCTTGACGGATATGCTTTTCCCGAAGAAAAGCAGGCGTTGATTGATCTTACAAGATCACAGATACTCAATTTTGAGGTCGAGAAGCTTACCGAAAGTTATTATTAAAAAAAGACCGCTCCTGAAAACGATCAATCCGGAGCGGTTTTACAGACCTATAAAGCCTTTTTGGTATGATGTTCGAGAGGTGCTTATGTATAAAAGATCATTGTTATGTATATTGTTGTGCGGCGTCATGGCACTTTCGGCGGGCTGTGCGGAAAGTGAGAGCGCAATTGTTACAGATGAAAGTCCGTCAGCTTCCGCAGAGGCGTCAGCTTCGGGTGAAGAGAATATAACGGAAGAGCCCGATGTAACAACGCCCGTCCCTGCACAGACAACGTCAGTCCCTGTGGAGTCTGAGGCTCCTGCTGAGACTGAAGAAACGCAGTTGGTTTCCGTGGAAAGCGAGGAGAATGATGTCGAGAGTGCTGACACTGTTGAGGCTCCCGTATCCTCTCAGCAGACGTCTGTCACCTCTGCTCCCGAAGATAAGCCGCAGACCACTCCTGCAACCACGCCATCCACTACTCCCTCTACAACTACCACGCCATCTACTAAGCCCTCAACAACCACACCGGTGTCCGTGACTCAGCCCGAGCCTGAACCTGAGCCTGCGCCGATAACTCCGATGACGGCACCGGCAGATGCTTCGCCCGAGGTGCAGGAGCTGATCCAACAGTATAACGACAAGCAGGCGAAGCTTGCAGAGTTTACCGCAAAGATAGAAAAGCAGATGACATTGCCGTCGATACATATTACCACTTACAATAATCAGCGTATATTGTCCAAAGAAGAATATGTAGAGTCTGTAATAGATGTGTTCAATTGCGGCGAGGAATATCAGCTTACAGCGCAGGGTGGCGTAAGGGTAAGAGGAAACTCTACCGCAAGCGGCAGTGAAAAGCCGTATCGCATCAAGTTCGACAAAAAGCAGAATATGCTGGGACTTCATGATGGAATGAAATTCAAAAGCTGGGTGCTGCTTCGTTCACAGTGGAACGTAATATCAGATTACATGGGATTTTCTCTTGCCGAAACCATATTTGACGGAAAATATTACAGCTCCGATTGCACTTTTGTGAATGTTTATATAAACGAGCGTTATATGGGCTTATATCTTCTTTGTGAGCAGAATCAGGCGACAGAGGGTAGGGTAGAGGTATACGAGCCTAAAAAAGACGAGATCCATACAAATATAGGCTATTTCCTTGAAATGGACAACTATGCCAACGCTGACGAGGATCCCTTTTTCACATTGGATTATGAGGGTAAAGAGTTCACCGATATTGAGGGTAAGACGCAGGTGTTTTCTGCTGATGATTTTTCAATAAAGAGCGAGATCAACTGTGAGCAGCAGAAGGATTTCGCTGCCAAGTACCTTGCGGGAGTATTTAAGATAATGTACGAGGCAGTGGAAAACCAAGCTGTGATGATGTTCGATAGTGATTATAATGTTGTTTCGGCAGAGGGAGTATACGATACCCCCAAGCAGGCGGTTGAAGCGGTGATGGATCTTGACTCTGTTGTAAATACTATGATACTGCAGGAGCTTGTGCATAATTATGATGTAGGCGCAGGAAGCTTTTACATGGCGGTGGACTTCAGTGAGCAGAGTAAATACGAGCGTCTGACATTTCTTGCACCGTGGGATTTTAACTGGGCATACAGCGAGGAAACACATGGCAGGTACTATGCAGGTGCATTCCAGAAGCCTGTGCACGATATGTACGACCGCAGCAACGCATGGTTGACGGTCATCATGCAGGCTGACTGGTTCAGAGAGATGCTGAAGGATAAGTGGGCGGAGCTTGGAAACGGTGACGCACTTAAAGATACTATACTAAATGTGCGTAACACGGCGCAGGGTCTGAGAAACGATATCGGTGCTGAGACCTGGAGAATTGATAGCGCCATGGATATCGTTGCGTTTGTCAAGGGCAGGATAAGCTGGTTGAATACGCAGTGGTCGAGATAAGCAATGCAAGAAGATACTCCTCAGGACAGGTTGCCTGAGGAGTATTTTTATTCTTCCATCTGCTTTCCGAAATACATAGCAGCCGCCTGCACAAGGGCGCTTTGTTCGCCTGTTGCGAACTCATTGTTGTCGGCTGACAGCATTATTACGGCGCCGTTCACATCTCCCTGTGAGAGGATAGGCGCACAGGCGATCGCATATCTGTCGATGCCTTCAATAGGATTGAGGCGCTTGTCCTCACGGCTTTTGTAGATGTGAGTCTTTCGCTGTTCGATAAGATCCTCGAGTGAGCCTGAAACACGGCGTTCTATGACCTCTTTTTTCGACATACCTGATACTGCGATAACATGGTCTCTGTCACAGATGACAGCAGGACATCCGCCGACCTTTGACAGAACATCGGCATATTGCGATGCAGTTCCTGATATCTCGCCAACGGGTGAATATTTACGGAAGATCACCTCTCCGTCAGGGCTGGTGTATATCTCAAGAGGGTCGCCCTCACGGATGCGCATAGTTCTGCGTATCTCCTTAGGGATAACGATACGTCCGAGGTCATCGATCCTGCGGACGATTCCTGTAGCTTTCATATATCACAATTCCTTTCATAGAAAAAGTTGTTTTTATGTCTGCACAGATATTGTTACCGTAAGACGGGAATTTATTCATTGTTTCGACAAATTTCAATTGAGATTTAGTCCGGCTCAATATCAAGGATTGAGCTCATCGTCCCATCATCATTTTCTATAAGATCAATTGTCAGATACATAGGAAGATCATTATTGCCGTCAGCAGTGAGGTAGTAACCAATGCAAGTGCGGTTTCCTTCTACATAAAGCTCCTCAACATTTTTGGCTATGTATTTATCTATGGTGTTAAACTCGTTGTCCACTACGGTTCCCTGTACACATTCCTCAATATCATCGGCGTTCAGAGTGCTTTCCGTCACAAGAGCTACAACATCCTCAAATCGCTTTTCATGCAGGGCTGTCAGTACCTGCTTCAGCAAATCTCTGATGAGTGTTTTCTTTTTCTGCGTTTCTATAATACTCGGCTTTTTCGGTTTTGCAGGAGCTGCTTCTTCCGCAAAGCAGGCAATGTTCTCCCGTATATATTGCGCGAGCAGCTCGATAAGTCCCGTCATACTGCGCAGCTTTTCATCTGTGGCAGAGAAATCAAAATCCTTTGCTTTTTTGTAAAAATCGAAATCTGTCTCTTTGGGGAATCGTGACAGATCATTGACATCTATATTGTTGTTGCGGATAAAGTTGTCGAATACCGCCTTGTATTCATCAGCTTTTATATTTGTGAGAGAATCGCTCAGATAGGGGACATAGTATTCTCTCGTGTAACCTGCTAATAAGTAATACATACCAAGCTCCTCTATGTCGAGCTTTGGATGCTCGATAACCGAGGAATAAAAATAATACACAGCATCAACTGTCATTTCAGGGTCGGATCTCTGCCTGCGGATCTCATCATAGCCGACATCTGCTTTCATCTGCTTTACGGCTTCTATCTCTTTTCTGATATGGACAGCCTTAACCAGTTCCTTGTCTGACAGTTTCATAAGCTTTTTCTGATTCAAGCTGCAATAATACTTTTCCTCTTTTTCTGTATACATAAAGCAACTCCTTTATATTGATGTAATATCTGATAACATTGTATCATAGATATCCCAATAAATCAAGAGAAAAAATAATCATGCGAACGATAAAGCACCATCTGCGTCGTCAACCATCAAACAGCAGACACAAAGCCTAGCTGTTCGGTGCTTTCCTAGTATCTGGCACTTTCTCGTTCGCATGATAGATAGTGATGGAGTCAGACAGCCTCCTTAGCCGCCTTGTACTCCGCCGTCGCTTCTTCCATTGCCTTTTTCATTCTATTCTTCAGTAAAAGCGCCAGCGTGGGTTCAAACAGATCTTCATTGCCCGAACGCATGACGATTATGCGGAACTTCCTGCTCCTGTAACTGTCAAGCTGCTCCTGAATCTCCTCGGTAACGGGTGTATCTGCTTCCGCTGTGGACTTCCACAGCAATACTATCTTCTTACTCTCATTGACATCAACTCTCACGTCGGCGCCCTCCTTTCGTTATGTATTTGCCGACAGCACAATATCCCGTGCTGACCCTTGACGGTAGGCATGATGTCGAAGCACCTTTTTGCGGTGCGATAAATATGGCAATACTGCACAGAGATTGTGCGCAGATTGCGAAGTCAGATTTTACGTCAGGTAGTACAAAGAGAACGACGCAAGGCTGTCGCCTTGCTAGGACGAATTGTGCTGCATGACGGAAAATATGCAAGCAAGATGTGTACAAAACTCATAAGTGGTCTTTGTGCGGTATTGCCGAGTGTTCAGCTTCTCCGAAAAGATAGTCTGATTCATAGACAGCGGCCGCATATCATGGATATTATTTCCGTAAGACGGCTGATGATACGCGGTCATTACAATAATATATCATTGTAATTTGCTGTACTACGGGGAATTATTGCTCCTTGTAGAAGACCTTCATCTTTACTGCATCTCTGCAGAAATCCTTGTCTGTTGCAAAATCACAGCCCTTTGCAATGCACTCACCGACGCCGAGGTCGGAAAGCAGAGTTCGCTCATCCTCTGCCAGTCCCATTCGAGTAATGGTATTGTTCCTGTTTGCGGGAGAGAATGATATCTTCTGTGGGCATAGATTTACGGCGGAATGGATATTCTGTGCTATTCCTGCGGTGATAAACTGCGTAGCGAGCACAACTGAGATGTTCAGCTTGCGGCCTTTTTTCATCAGCAGGCTGATGATAGGAGCTTTCTCCTCCATGTTCATATCCTGAAACTCGTCCAGAATTACAATACAGTGTTTGTTGCTGTGTTTGAGCTTGTAATTATACAGCTCTCTGACAATATCGTCTATCCTTTCGATCTCATCGGAAGGTACTGCGATTCTGGATATTAATCCGCTCGCACAGGACATATCCCAGCAGATCTTACCTGTGATATTGCCGTCGGTCTTTGTGTCTTCAAGTGTGGTTCTGATGCGTGAGGTTTCTTCACTTTCCTCAAGGGATTGCAGCATATAGTCAACACATTCTTCGATATGGTAGAATTCCTTTGGCTTGCCGCCAAGCAGCCATTCATCAACATGTCTGTTCTCCCTTTCTGTCAGTTTACCGCTTATCTTCCTTGCAATGTATGATACTGTAAAGGTTTCAGGCGGTCGTTCAAGCAGAATATCAGTGAACACCTCGCTGTCAGAGAGATTAGTGTTTACAGAGTCCTCTGAGGAGATGAAAACGACCTCGCAGCCCTGTGAAGCTGCACCTCTGGCATATTGAGCCAGCAGTACCGATTTGCCGCTGCCGGAGTTACCCTCTACAAGACAGTGTGCGTTCTTTTCCGGCAGGATAGCGTGGTATATTGTAGTCGTTTCGTTGTTTACTCCCAGCGGGATCATTAGTTGCGGTCTGTTCTCGTGGAATTTGTCGGTTTGCAGATATATCATCCCGGGCGGTATCAGTCTGTTCAGCTTTATAGAGATTGCCGACGAGGTAGTGTCGTTAACATTGACAGTGGTTACTAGGCGATTGCTGTTGTTCAGCATATTGGCATCGTTGAGTTTTTTCTTCATTGAAAATGGCTTTATCCCAAGCTTTTTACACATATATGCCAATGTTTCATCAAAAAGATAGACGCAGCCGTTCCGGTTGATCTTTCTGTCAACCAGAATAACAGGGGAGCTGGGTTTACCTTTTTGATCGCACCAGTCTTTCCGTAAGCTCATAATGTTATCAGTCACAGCTAATGAAACAGTATGTCGCAGTCTCTTTGGAGCGTTGAATTTCGTTGATATCCCACAGGTTAAGTATCTTGGTGCAGTTATACAGGATTTTGATGAATGCTACAGCAGGACCTATTTTCAGGACGATACTGACGAAAAGTTTGCGGATATAATGGAAAACCATCCTGATTGCGCCGCAATAACGTTTATGAAATATGAGAGCAATATTCAGCTTCCGTCTCATAGGAAAATGCACTTTGGAGCGGCACTGGGCACAAATCGCTTTGAGGGACAAGATATTGCAGTAATCGGAACACCTCACTTGTCGGACTCTGTAATAAAGCTGACTGCAAGAGCGCTTGGATGTGAAAAAACAAATGACAAATTTACCACAAGGCGGATAGTGCGTAATGGACTGTCACTCTGCATGATGACCTATAAAAACGAGCTTCTTAGAGAGATACAGCTCTATATGATAGAAAGTCAGCTGGAACAGGCAATTGGCAGAGCAAGGCTTCTGTCAAACGATTGTACAGTGTATGTGTATTCCAGATACCTTGCGATGCAATTTGTAATGAAGGAAGAACTTGAAACCACTTAGTTGTTTTGGCAGCAAAATGTCTGATAGCGGTCAAGCTATCAGACACTGCTTTTTTATCGGTGATCTGTGATGTATTCAATCACTGCTATTTTAGGTATCATCCATAGTCTGCCATCGCGGAAAGCCTTTATCCTACCGCTCCGAAGCAGATCGTAAGCTTTGTTCCTGCCAATACGAAGCATATAACATAGTTCCTCGACAGTCACCATATCATTATAGTCCTCAAACATATTCAGAGCCTCCTTTCAGTTTTTACTGTTATGTTTAGGTGTTATAAACATTATAGAGGTCTCTTTAATATTTTACGGTTGATAAATGTCGATAATGTTTATAGAAATAAACATAACATGGTGTTTTGTCTATATTTGTGTATGGTATGGATTAGCTGTTTGGAGAAGATGTGTTTGAAAAACGAACGTTTTTCAAACAAAAAATTCACCCCTGAAATTAGCGAGATTTCAGGGGTGAATTTGTGCGAAAACTTCTGCGAAAATCTATGTGCGAAAAACCACCGTTTTATGAAGAACGGAGATTTTTGTACAGGGTAGATGCCTTTACCCCTGTAAGCTCGGTTATCTCTTTTACGGAGTATTCCTTAGTTTTGTAAAGCCTCATAGCTCTTTTTACTGCATCTTTGTCAATGGAAGGTCTCCCACCCTTGCGTCCTCTCGCTCTAGCAGCGGCAAGACCTTCTTTTGTCCTATCAGCGAGGACATCACGTTCAAACTGAGCCAGTGCAGACATCAGTGTAAATAAGAGCTTACCCGTACTGCTCGTGGTGTCAATGGATTCCTTGAGTGAAACAAGATTGACACCACGACCGTTGAATGTCTCCATCAACCAGATGAGGTCTTTCGTGCTCCTCCCCAGACGGGAGAGGGACTCAATGACTACAGTGTCCCCCTCAGTCAGGCGTTCCAGTAGCTTTTCAAGCTCGGGACGGTTGCGTTTGGTACCAGTCATCTTCTCGTTGTAGATGTGGTCAACACCGTACTTTTCGAGCATATCTATCTGACGGTCGAGATTCTGCTGTTCTGTGGAGACTCTGGCGTAACCGAACACGAAGTTCCGCATTACCACTCACCTCCGCAGTAAGCATACTCGCAGAGTATTTCCTGAACCGCGGTTTCCACACCCTCAGGAATATAGAGAAGATCTTCCACATCATCGACCGTGTAGCCGTACTCCAACAGCAGGTCGATATCCTTTTCAGATACTCCTATATAGCTTGCGAACTGCTTCAGCTCCTTGACAGCGGCGCTCTCAAACCATTCGGCATAATCCTCAGGCTCAGCATGTGTCCACCAGTACGGGCGGTAGCTGTAATAGTAATCCAGGGCATTCAGTTTCGCTGTATTGAATCTTGCAGATGTAAGCTCACCATCAGGTGATACCCTCAGGATATCTCCGCACTTAGCATCAATTTCGGTGTAGAACTTAGTCACCAATCCGAGTGTTATCAATGCACAATCCAGAATAGCGGCAGTGCTCGCGTAGATGTAGAACCCCTCCTTCTCAAAGTGATACAGCGCAAGCGGATTGTCGCCCTTGACAAAGTAGAGGTTCTTAGCCACATCCAGCACCGTAATAGTAAAAGACCCCTCGAGCTGTTCCACCATTTCTGCAATGGTCGTGAAGTCGAGGATGTCTTTCTGTTCAAGCAATTGAACAGCTATGTAGCTGTCAATCGCTATTTTAGTCCCAGGTAACTTGAGGTCTTTGCGGAGTTTTTCGTCATTATGAAGAACTCCGTTATGAGCAAGGGCAAAGTCTGTCATACCGCATCTTCCTGAAAACGGGTGATTGTTGTAGTTCTCGAACTTGTTGCCCTGGGTAGCCATGCGAGTGTGCCCCATGACGATGTTGCTCTCAAACGGCAGGCGGAGCCTCATCTTATGGGCGGCAAGCGGTCTTTTGTAAACAGACAGCCTGTTTTCGTGGATGTATGCGAAACCAGTAGCGTCAGTGCCTCTGACCTCGCATTCCTTTGATAGCACCTTTAAGACTTTTTCGCGTTGGTGCTTCGTGAAATAGTTTCTGTAATCAATCAAACCGAATATAGCGCACATAATTAATCATCCTCCATAAAATCAACAGGCTCATTTACATACAACTGACGCTCCTTGAGATAAGCTATCAGTTCCTTATGCTTTGTAGCATCGAGCGTCTTGACAAAGGTCGTCCAGCTGACATTGGCAATCTCTTTGTCGGTAAGGTACAGAGCGAGGTCACACACCTTATCAACCAGCTCCAGAGTGGCGATTATAGTATTTGCTTTGAGAGTGCCGCGGAACATTCTGAATTCGATGGTGTTCCAGTTGGTGATGTTTACGCAGGCGTATCTACCGTTGCCGCCCTTCTTGGCGTTCTCCATGATTTCTTTCGGGTCGTGCTTGTAGCCATAGCGAGCCGCCCATTTGTTCATTGCGTACTCGGTGCGGCGGCTGAATTTGAGGAGTTCAGCCAAGTGATGTTCCACGAAATAAAGAACCCGAGAGATAGCTTCATCCTGCTCCTCTCGGGTCTCGCCAAAGGCTGTTCGATTAACGTGAACATGAAGTCCACATGTAGTCGTTTTGTGGCTCTTGTAGCGGAGATGAATAGCCTTGCCGCAGAGCCTCTCCCACGGCATAGTAGAACGATGATAGTCCAGTGCCATCGGGTGAGTTACTATCTCCATACCATCGTTGAGACTGCCGTCCGATTTGATGTAGATGTGCTCCGACAGCACATTCGCAAGGTCGATGAGTGCCTGAGCGTTGTCTCCAATTTTACCGCCTTCATCGATTTCAAGCTCAACACCGAAATATCGATCTCCCTCACCGAAGAACTCGGGATCGGGTTTGTAGCTGTAATCTCGGATAGGACCTTCGTTGCGGTGGCTGAAACAGTTGTCGCAGTAAGGACAGTTGTCATCATCGTAGTAGTTGGCATAGTCCTGATGAATGATACGACCACAATCCTCACAAGAGGTGTAGTGGTTGTCGTAGCAACGATCGCACAGCGGCATGCTCATGGTGCCAGCGTTATCGTCCCTTAATATACGATCACCACAGTAAGAGCAGACAATAGTTTCTTCTTCAAAGCATTCAGAACAGTAATATTCATCATCAAAATAGTGTGCCGAGTCGCTTGTAAGCTCGCATCCGCAGCGGTCGCAGAAAATAATATCGTTTTGCATTTTGTAATCCTCCTATCAGTATTCTTCAGCAAAAAGCATGGTTGAGTGAGTTTCATCGTCAATGACGAATATCTTGCCTGTGATGGGGTTTGTACTAGAAAACAGATGCTCCTTTGAGTATTCAGGGCATTCCTGCTCGTGAATTATCTTCTGCTGTCCATCTTCAACAGAAAGCATGAACACCTGTAAATAATCCTGCTCCTCGACTTCCATACTGTCGATGAGTTCCCACAGGATAACCTGCGTCATGATTGGAAGTCGCTCTGAAATTCCTTTGGTACAGTAATGCTGATTGTTGAATTTTTGTGCCATGATTTCCTCCTTGAAACAGAAAAATCCCCTGAGCCGAAGCTCAGGGGAACGTTCTATGATCCGATAATTGATCGGGTAGCTTATATAGCTACATGGAGATAATATATAATCGATTTTGATAAGAATACTATTTTTGATTGACGATATTTATATTGCAAGATCCACTTTCTTAGGTGCACAGATATAGTTTTCATTTTGCAACGCATCAACACCGTCTGCAACAGCATATTCAATCACTGATGGTTCTACTACTCTGATATATACATCTGCATCCTCGTCAACGGTGTCGATTACAAGGCGTTTTTGCGGCGGTGTACGAGTAAGCCGCAAAATACCTTGACACAAGCAGCGGCAAGAGCCTTGCAAAGGAGATGGCGAGTCATTACAGCGACAGCCTTCGAAAGGCTCTGGATGACAACAAAGCTCAGCTTGACAGCCTCTGTACAGGCGACAAAGCATCGCTACTCGGACAGCTTGAAAAGCTCTGCGATTGTTACAGGAAGCTGCTTGATGTCTACAACGAGGAGATGAACGAGGGCGATTATTACTCCCTCTACAAGCTGGACTATTTTCAGAACATACCTGATATCGAGGAGATAGGCGAGCTTAAGCCGAAATTGTTTCGTGAATGGGACTTTAAAGAGGTCACGAAATACTATTCCAAAGGCAGCCACGAGGTCAACACTACCCTCGAAAAAGACCTGAATGAGCTTGCACGCACCTTCCGCAATTTTGCTGAAAGGGAGTATAAAAAGCTGGTAGAAAAGCCTGTTATCGAGCTGCTGAAACAGCTTTGCGGATAAAAATAAAACGGCTCTCTGTGATATGCACTCTGAAAGTTAGACACTTTTGGGGTGCATATCAACGGAGAGCCGCTTTCCTATGTTGTCAGATATGCTCCGAACCCGCACTAGTACAGGGCGGTTTAAAAAAATTGACAGAAAATGAGATACTTTTTGAGCTTATTCGTATATATTGATGAAGCACAAGGAGATCGGAGCTGTTCATGCCACTGTATCAATAAGATCATGGCTGATGGAGCAGCTGAATGATGTCTGTAGTGCAAAACCGTCTGTAAATGATTGACAAAGACATGACCGTCTTGTATAATCATTACAGCAAACACCGCAGGGATGGCAGGCCTGTGCTGAAACAGCTGCCCATGTTCCGACTGCGAAAAATATAAGGAGGAGCTTATGAAAAGACAAATTTGGAAAAGGTCACTTAGCGTACTGGTCGCAGCATCTATACTTCTGACGTCGTCAGGCTGTGCGGACAACAAGACCGACAGCGTTCAGCTCAGCTGGGAATCCGATGAAAAGGACTGGGTATCGATCGACGCTTCTGCCGCAAAGGATGGCGGGCGCTACATCGTTACTCTGTCCGCAGGAACAGAACGTTTTGCTGAAGAGGTGGCAAAGGGTTCGGTAATGATAAAGGCGTTGTCATACGGTCCTGAAAGCGAAGGCGCTGTGCTGGTGAGCGAGGATATCACAGTATTTGATGTTGAAAAGGTATCAGAGAGCGAGCTTAAGCTTAGCTTTGATTCCTCTGCAAACTACGAGGCGATACATGTCGGAGTACATAAGAATGTGATGGAAAGCGGCAAATATGCCGAAGCATACTGGAGCGACAGCTCCTATGATGTGGCTCCCGTGTATTCTGCGAATATCGGCGGAGCGATATCAGAATATGAAAAGGACCCCGTCATAACTGTTAAGCTGAACGGCGCAGCACCTTCTGCAGGGCTTACAAAGGATATGCTTACGCTGACGGACAGGTTCAGCGGATTGGAGATAACAGATGTAAAGGGCGAGGATGGCACGATAGTCATCAGCACCTCGGGTACGGTTGAGGACGGCGATTCCTGCTACGGCGGAGTAACGCTTTCCGCAGGCGCAACAACGGCAGGCGAGGAGCTTTCCGCTGAGATCGTCATTGCGGTACGCAGCGGATATCTCGTTCATGACAGCTTTGCTTTTGCAAGTGGCGAGCTTAGCTTTGATGTCGCATTCGACAATGACACATTTACCGCAGCAGCAGGCGAGGAGATAGTATGCGATGATATCACCTATACAGTAAAGGCTGTGTCGGCGGATAAGCTCACCGTGACTCTCGCTGTCGCAGCAGGTGCAGAGGACATTGATACAGCGATAGACATGATAGATAACAAGGCGCTGGTGATACCTGCGGCAATGACAGGCTCACAGAGCGAGCATATCGTTATGCTGCATGCTGTAGAGGCTTCTATCGGCGGATATCTGGATTATGTCGATGAGGCTGAGGCTGAGGATACCTTCACCGCGACAGCAGTTCTTTATGTAAAGAACGGCGAGTGGGGTGAGCTTACGGCTGACGATCTGAGCTTCGGCGGAGATTTTGCAGATGCGACGAATATAGAGCTTGAAAAGGATGGCGATTCGTATACTGTAACATTCGACTTTGTATACATCGGCGCTGATCTTGAAGAAACAACGTTTGACGGTGATATCACAGTTGCCCACGACAATATGAAGAATGAGTGGGGCAGCAGCGGCGACAGCGAATATATACAGCTCTGCTATCTCCCTGTCTCCGATCGTGATCCTGAAGATCTGCCCGGCACCAGTAGTGATTTTCAGACTCTGGAGCTTCCTTATCCCAGCTATAGAGATGCGCTTTTAAATTTGAACGGTACAAACTATCAATCCTTAAAGGATGCTTGGTCATTTGCACAGGGTGTTGGGGCAGTGGGCTCTGTCATATCGGGTGTACAGACAATACTTGGTATCTGCGGAGTTATAGAAAATACCGATGCAAAGATCGAAAGGGTGAGCAGAGAGATACTGACATCTTTGGGTAACCTGGACAAAAAGATGGACTCACTTGGAGCTGCCATATCGGCAAATGGAGCAGATGTGATCACAGCTGTACACGGTACAGCATTCAACACTACTTCTCTCGGTTGGAACAACTTCCTTAATGACTACGCCGCACCTCTTACAAAGATAATGAACTCCTACAACAGTAAGTATAACGAATACATTCATGATTATGTGAACAGGTCAGGAGTATCACACTGTGTAACGGTATACATCGATGAAAACGGTAAGGTCACTCTCCCGGGCTCTATGACGGGATATTCCGTTGATGGCGTGAAGATCGTAAAAGAGGTGGAATGCTTGCTCAGTGCAGAGCTTTCCGATGTCAAGTCAAAGATATTGAAAAACAAGGACAAGCTTTACGAGGGCTACTGGGAGGATATCACTGCGTCGGATATATCCCTTATCGATATTGACGGAGAGCCTGTGGAAGACATTTCCGATGATGATTATTTCGCTGCGGTGCAGATGGATGCGGCAATGTACGCTTTGAATGAAGTGGGTAAGGACAATATCATCAATGATTTTGTGAATTTCTGTAACGCTCTTGCAGGATATAATGCAGGTTCATCTGTTCCGAAATCTGCGGTAAAGCCGCTTGATTATTACTACCAGATGATGTATTATTTCTACAATTTCTATTCTGAGGCAAAGGAAGATATATCAATAATCCGCACCTGGCTTAAGGATACACTGTTTAAGGGTTCCGCCATTGCAACGCTTGCATATACTTTTTATCCCGCAGCACAGAAGGATATTGTGGCAAATGCTGTTGCTCTGGCTATTAACGAGCTGTCTGTAAATGACGGTGAGCATAACGATAATTACTGCTATATAGCCGGAAAAGATCTGTCCTGCACGGAAGTATTTCCATATAACACTATTAATGACGGAAAAGTCATTTCCAGCTGCGTATCTGCTAACCGGACCTGGGCGAATCCCATTGTTTTCCCTTCGACCGGTAAATTCATGACAGAAACCGAAGTGGCTCTTATGATACGCAGATATGAAATGCTGAAGAGTAAAAGTATTTTAGGTACTCAAGGAACAGAAACCTTTGGTGACTATCTTGTCACCCGTGCTATTATGCCCGAAGCTTTTAAGAACGGTATAGTTTTAACGTCAGCGCCTTCAAAACAACCGATCCCACTTAATGAAAAAATACAGCTTAAGATCCAATGGAAACATGAAGACTCATCTTGGTTCAATGTAGGTGAAGAGGTCGAGGTAGGCGATTACGAAAAGCTTTCCAAAAAATATTTTACTACAAAATACACCTACTATTGGATCAGCGACACTATCGACCTAAACGGAACAATTACACATAATAATATGCTTGCCGCACTTGGCCGATATGCCGAGTCTTTCTTTATAGTAGGTTCGGAAATCTATCATCTTGAATACAAGCATCCTAATTCCTTGCTTATTTTCAATCTTAGCTGATAAACAGATATCTATGAAAAAAAACTTATTGCTTATGGCTGCGGCGGTGCTGTTTGTGACGGCTCTTGCAGGGTGCGGCTCTGCGGAGATATCATCCTCTCATGATACGGCGCAGAGTGCGGCAGAAAGCACGGTGCTGTCCGAAAGCAGCGCTGCACAGCCATCGGCTCCCGAGCCGATCATAAATTATGACGACGGTTCATACACACTGATGATCTACATGTGCGGCAGCAGCCTTGAAACAAGATCGGGCTATGCGACAAAGAACATCACCGAGATGCTTTCGGCAGAGCTGCCCGAATCCACAAGGGTGATCATCCAGACTGGCGGCGCCGACAAATGGCGAAAATACGATATCTCCTCCGCTCACAGCAGCCGCTACGAGATAAAGGACGGTGAGCTTTGCCTGATAGAGCAAGGCTCTCCTGTGAATATGGGCGAGCCGTCCTCGCTGAGCGATTTCCTGATGTGGGGCGAGGAGAACTATCCTGCCGAAAAGCGTGGAGTCATCCTGTGGGATCACGGCGGCGGCAGCATGAGGGGCGTTTGCAGCGATCAGCAATTCTCGGGCGACTCGCTTACCCTGCCCGAGCTTAAAACTGCATTTGAAGAGGTCTTTGCGGCAAGCGGAAGGAAATACGACTTTGTCGGCTTTGACGCATGCCTGATGGCTACCTACGATATGGCGTGTGTTTTGGAGCCTTTTGCGGACTATATGATTGCATCGGAGGAGCTTGAGCCGTCATCGGGATGGGACTATAAAACGCTTGTTTCGTCCCTTGGCAAGGACAGCTTCTGCGTCGACGTGCTGAACGGCTATGCGGCAAAGCACTCCAAAAAGGCGACCTACACGCTCTCCGCAGCTGATCTGTCAAAGCTATCCTCCGCAAAGGATGTGGTGCAGAAGATAACTCACCATATAAACTTTGATCTGTCCAATGTGGGACCTGCGCTCTCCGGGAGCAAGGAATTCGGCAGCAAGGACTTGAACAGCGGCGGAACATCGCTTTACGATCTGGGACAGCTCGCCGATAATCTGGGAATTGAGCACGGACTTTCCGACTTCATTACTTCGGTAAACGGCTCTGCGCATGAGGAAGCCACAGGAATGACACTGTATTTTCCGACCGACTGTGAGGAGCTTGTGGACGAATATGCAAAGGTCAGTCAGGACGAGGACTACACCGAGTTCCTGTACGATTATTTCAGCTACACACCCGATGAGCCTGTAGTTTTTTCCGAGATAGGCATAAACGATGACGGTCAGTATTTCATGACCCTGTCCGATACCTCGCTTCAATATGTGAGATCGGTGGGGTATGCACTTTTTACAGTCGATCCTGAAGCGCAGAAGATATACTGTATCGGCACAGATAACGATGTAACTGCAAGCGGCAATACATTTACCGTTGAATTTGATGGCGGCTGGGCGTTTCTCGGTGATATGCTGCTTCATACGAATGTGATCGAGGAAAAGGACAGCTATACTATATTTTCAGCGCCTGTAATGGTGAACGGGGAGCTTGCTTATCTGGTGTTTGCGTATTTCGGTCAGTCAGGCAGTCTGTCGGTGGACGGTTACTACCTGATGGACGAGGACGCATCACGTATCCATGAGCTGAAAAACGGAGATGAGATCGCTGTGGTGTATACCGATCCTGCATCAGATGAACCTCATACCTGTATCGAGGGGACTGCTGTGTGGGGAGAGGATGCATTGCTCTCTGTCCGAAAGCTTGTGGAGGGAAAGTATCAGTATATGCCCTATATTTTAGACATTTATGACGATCTTCATTATTCGGCTATGGCTTCCGTTTATTTCGACGGAAAATCAATTACGATGAACGATATCGTTGCAGAATGATCTGAAAACGGGAAGACCATTCCCGGCAATGAATCGGCACGACGTGAAATGCTCGTGCAAAATAAAAGGAGATTTATCATGAAATTGCATAATAAGCCTCCGTCTGATAACTATGAGCTGGATTTTTCCTGTGACAGCCGTCTACAGCATGCGCTGCTTGACAGCATCAGATGCAGGTATTTCGGTGCACCAGATGACATCCGTGAGTGTCCGGATGCGGCGGGAACTACAGATGAACTCACGCTGTCTGAAAAACGATTGGATAACAAGTAATATGTCTTTGTGTTGAAAGGATAATATCAACGAAAAGGAACGCTCGGATACGATATGGGAAATTATAATGATATAAACATAGCGCTGGATGTGTTCAGTGCGTTTATCACTATCATGATCGGCAGTTATCTGATAAGCCGAAGAAACAGGACCAAGGAGAACTATTGCTTTATATGGATATGTGTCCTGAATCTGCTGTTTATCCTTGGCGATCTCAGTGACTGGTGCTGTAACGGAACGGAGCAGCCGTGGTACCCTGTGGCGCTGCATGTCGGACAGTTCGTATATTACACGGTGTGCGCTCCGCTGGTGCTTACGCTGCTGATGTATGTTACAGAATATCTCAGCCGATATACGCAGGTGTCGAGGATGTATATGCGCATTGCTCAGGTGATAGCAGTCCTCCATCTGACAGGCTGTTTTGTAACACCCTTTACGGGTCTGTATTATACCATAACCGATGAAAACATCTATAAACGTGGTGAGCTTGTATTACTTGCGAGTGTGCTTCCTGTTGCTGTGTATACCCTGACAACATTGATGTGTATAAGATATCGTAAGGTGCTGAAGCCACGTATCGTCATAGCGCTGCTCAGCTATGTATGGATCCCTTTGCTTGGGCAGGGTATACAGTTCCTGTTTCGTGGAGTCGCAACGCTCAATCCTGCTATAACGCTGTCTGTTCTGTTCATCTTTTTCAATATCCAGCTGGATCGTGATATACAGCATGAAAAGGACAAGCAGGAGCTTACAGAAGCAAACATCAGGGTCATGCTAAGCCAGATACAGCCGCATTTTCTCTATAATACTCTTGCAGCGATACGTGGAATGTGCGAGACCGACCCTGCGAGGGCAAAAGAGGCTATAAATGATCTGTCGCTGTTTCTGAGAGTAAATATGGATTCTCTTACAAACGACCGACCTATCCCGTTTGAACAGGAGCTTCGCCATGTCAGGAGCTATCTCAATCTGGAGCAGTATCTTTCTGACAGCAATCTCAATGTGGAGTATGATATCGGGACGACGTATTTCTGTGTTCCTGCACTGTCGCTTCAGCCCTTGGTGGAAATGCAGTGCAGAAGGGCATACGAAAGAAAGAGGGCGGAGGAACAGTTGTTATCCGAACTGAGGAAACAGAGCAGCATTACAGGATAGTTGTTTCTGATGACGGAACAGGCTTTGATACAGGTATCCTCACGGAGAGCGGACATATCGGAATAAAAAATGTCAGAAAGCGGCTTGAAGTCCTTTGCGGAGGTACTCTTGATATCAGAAGCGTACAGGGAAAGGGAACGACCGTCTGTATATCAATGCCAAAAGGGAGTTGAGGAAGAGTGAGATTTCTCGTAGTTGACGATGTGCGTGTGATACTGAATGAGGAAGCGGCGCTGATAAAGGATATAATGCCTGATTGCGAGGTGTTCACCTGCACTAAGGCAAGGGAAGCGCTGCGGATAGCCGAAAAGGAAGCACCTGATGTTGCGTTTCTTGATATAGAGCTTGGTACGTCAAACGGTATAATGCTCGCAAAGCAGCTTAAGGACATGCATCCGCAGATACATATCATTTTCGTTACCAGCTTTGCACAGTATGCGGTGGATGCGTTTTCCATACATGCAACAGGATATCTTCTGAAGCCCGTGCAAAAGGAACAGCTGAAGCGTGAGCTGACCTTTGTCTACGGCGAGGACAGGATGGAAAGAAAGCGTGTCAGAGTGCAGACCTTCGGCAATTTCGAGGTGTGGGTGGACGGCGAGATACTGAACTTCGGACGACAGAAGTCAAAGGAGCTTTTCGCATATCTCGTTGACCGAAAGGGCGCAGCAGTCACAACACGTGAGGCATATTCCGTTTTGTTTGAGGACAGCGCCTACGACCACACGAAAAAGAGCTATTTCCAGACTATCGTGGCAGATATGAGAAGGTCATTAAAAAAAGCAGGGGTGGAGGCTATAATACTGAAATCCTATAACAGTCTTGCGATAGACACGGGTAAGATCGACTGTGATTATTATTCCTTTCTTGCGGGTGACGCAAAAGTCATCAACAGCTACAACGGTGAATTTATGGCGAATTACAGCTGGGCGGAATTCGAATCGGCAGCTATCAACAGCAGGATAAAGCCGATCTGAACGATGCCTGAAGCTTAAGCTGACAGATAATACGGGCTACATCCGTATAAATGAATTTTTTTCAGGTAAGGGAGAGATGTAAATGAGATATACAAAACGAATTGCGCTTGTGCTGTCCTTTGTCATGCTGATGACAGGCTGCAGCACACCTTCAGAGCCTGCAGGAGGCTCGTCGGACGCATCACCATCAGAGGTGAGCACATCTACATCATCGTCAACGACAGCTGCCCCAGAGGAGTCCGCTCCCGTTGGCTCGCTGCAGGATCGTCTGACAGCTGAATACGACAAGCAGCAGGCAGAGCTTCTGAAGGAGTGGAAGGCAGAGCTTGAAGGTGCGTCAGTTACCCCAACTACCGCTACCGCATATTATATTATTCCCGAGGTGAATGAGGACATAGAGCTTGCATTTGTGGACATATATGAGGATGTTCCGTTCGTCGATCTTGAATATTTCGTTGAAAATGTAATGTTGTCGCTTTACGGATCAATGGACAGCGAATACACTCTGACAGCTGATAACAGCGAGGGAGTCATAACACTTACCCGTGACAACGGCAGCAGAGCGATATTTGACTTCGTGGAAAACTCTATCTATTTTGATGATCTTAATCTTTTCAATAAGCTTCCTTTCAGAAGCGCAGGAATCGACATCCTGTCGTCAGACGGCTTTGACAGCGAGGGTCAGCCTGCGTACTTCCAGAGGACGGGCAACGTGTTCGAGCGCACAGGCCGAGCTGTCATGATCGATATGGACAGGCGTTTTCTGCCGATGCTGTATCGTGACGGAAAGGGATATGTTCCGCTTCAGACGATGAATGATCTGTTCATGATCTCCAATGCGTACAGCCTGGTCTATAATCAGAAGGATGTTTTCCTTACGATCGGTTCAGGCTTCGGTGCGCTGTCTGATCTCTATTATTCGGTGGAGCCTGGTATGAGAAGCGAGGATATGGCTGTCTTTAATTACAATGAGATGTGCCTTATGCTCGATCTTTTCTACGGCCTTGCCGAACAGCACGATATTACCAGCTTCAATGAGATGTTCCTTGAATCGGGTCTTTACGAGGAGCTTGTAAGCACTGATCCCATCGTATATTCACAGGCTTTGTATAAGATATCCTTAGGATATCTTGCAGACGGACATACATCTCCGAGGGCACTGTCCCATTATGTCGGCGCAGAAGCGTCTGTAAGTACATTGACACAGGGCGGATATTCTCTTGACCTTATTGATGCGGCAATGACAAATAAGCCTCGTTATGCTGTTGCACGTATGGAGGCTTATCCGGAGGGCGTGCCGGGATACGAGGAGATAGGAAATACCGCTTACATTACCTTTGACGCATTCCTTGTCAACCAGAGCGATTATTACAGCGAGCCTGCAACGGCAGATGCGACGGATACCATGGGTCTTGTAAGCTATGCACATTCACAGATAATGCGTGAGAACAGCCCCATAGAAAATGTGGTCATCGATCTTTCCAACAACAGCGGCGGACAGGCTGATGCGGCGATCTATGTCATCGGCTGGTTCCTCGGAAACTGCAATATGAACTTCGTTGACACCATCAATGGCGGACAAAGCTCAGTTCAGTACAGGGTGGATGTAGACCTTGACCGTCAGTTCGATGATTCTGACACCGTTTCCTCAAAGAATCTCTACTGCATGATCTCGCCCAACAGCTTCTCCTGCGGTAATCTTGTGCCTGCTGTGTTCAAGAACTCGGGCAGAGTTACACTTATCGGACAGCCATCGGGCGGCGGTGCCTGCACTGTAAATCAGGGCTCTACCGCTGACGGTACACTGTTCAGCTACTCCAGCAATATGAGGCTCAGCACTGTATTCAACGGCGCTTACAGCGATATCGACGGCGGTGTGACGCCTGATATTCCGCTTATTAAGGTTGAAAGCTTCTACGACAGAGAAGCACTGACCGATTATATCAACAGCCTGCTTTGATACTACAGGCTGATGGAACGTTCATAATGGTTTTTTCCTGAAATATCAGATGGCACCTTTGATGTATGTCAGAGGTGCCGATTTTTCAATAATTATACTGGAAATATAAGGAATCGATAGCCGTTGTTGTACTTTTGTTGCACTTGATTTAGTATAATCGTATAAAAAGTAATTGCGTCTGCTTACTAATTACGGATGAAGAGGGAGGGACGGCTTTGGAATATGACCTTCTGAGCGAACAGGTATTCGAGGATATGTACCACGAGTATTTCCCGAAGATCTATAATTATATTTTTTATCGTATCCTGTCACGTGAGGACACAGAGGATATCGTCAGCGATATTTTTCTTAAGGTCGCAAAGAATGCCCGTTCCTTTGATCCGGACAGGGCGAACTTCGCAACATGGATATACAATATAGCCAAAAACACTCTTACTGACCATTACCGCCAGAAAAAGGTCATGTGCGTTTCATACGAGGATGCTGATGTGGCGTCGATAGCTGATGTGGAAGCCCAGCTGAAGCAGATAAACTCTGACAGAAGAAAGGTGATATTCAAGGAGCTTTCTCTGCTTAAGGAGAAGGAGAGGCTGGTCATTTACTATAAATACTTTGAAGGGTACAGCAACCGACAGATAGCTGATCTGCTTGACATGAACGAGAGTACAGTGGGAACAGTGCTTTCAAGGAGCCTTAAAAAGCTGCGCACGGATAATATGCTGGAGTTGAACAGCTGACCTGTTTTCAGGTACAGTATGCTCTTGCGTATTATTCTGCAAGGAATGATTATGAGATGTTCAGGGAGCTTCCCAGCGGCAAGGGTTATGCTGACCTGACGTTTATTCCGCGCAGGGGAGTGGATTCACCTGCGATGGTAATAGAGCTAAAATATAACAAGACCGCAGAGTCTGCACTTCAGCAGATAAAGGAAAAGAACTACACTGAAAAACTGACAGCATTCAGCGGTGAGATACTTCTTGTAGGTATCAGCTATGACGAAAGCAAGGGTCACTCCTGCATTATCGAGAAGATCACAAAAGCATAAAGAGAGCGGCTCTCCACCAACGGAGAGCCGCATTGCTATGTGTTCAGACATCCTCTGAACCCGCACCACCAGCGGTTTCGGCCAGCGACAGAGCCAGAGCTTCAGACTGTAACAATGTGTTCAGGGAGGGGTCGCCCTCACGGATGCGCATAGTCCTGCGTATCTCCTTAGGGATAACGATACGTCCGAGGTCATCGATCCTGCGGACGATTCCTGTAGCTTTCATATATCACAATTCCTTTCATAGAAAAAGTTGTTTTTATGTCTGCACAGATATTGTTACCGCAGGGCGGGAATTTATTCATTGTTTCGACAAATATTTCGTTGTGTGTTTTTTATGTGCTGATTTATAAAGTTAAGTATTTTCAAAAATGATCTGGAGTTTTACAGATTCAGGGTAAAATACTGTAAAATACTTGCATAAAGGATCAAAAGGTGCTATAATTAATCTGTAATATTATAGGCATTTTCGGATGCTGAAAAAGGAGAAAAGTGATATGAAAACTAACATTTTCAGACGGATAGCTGCGGCACTGACTGCGGTCGTCCTGACGGCGAGCGCTCTGCCGCTGACCACAGCCGCAGAGTACGTTACGGATACGTTGGAACAGCCTGCGGTCAGCGCGGAAGAGTTCAATAGCGCCATTACCTCGGGGGATTACAAATATAATCTGCTTGATGATGGGACTATTGAAATTGCAGATTATACAGGCTTTGCGTCCGATCTTAGTATTCCGTCTGAGATAGATGGGTATAAGGTGTCAAGTATTGATTCTTATGCTTTTTTAAATTGCAAGAGTATAACCAGTGTAATAATACCAGATGGGGTCAATTCTATTAAACAGGGAGCGTTTCAAGATTGTACTGGAATAACGTATGTTATGATTCCAGCTAGTGTTACTAATATTGGTAGTATTGTGTTTAGAGGTTGTATTAATCTAACAAATATAAATATAGATGATAATAATTTGTATTATAAAAGTATAGATGGCGTCCTTTTTGATATCAATGTATCAAAACTACTGTGTTATCCAGCAGGAAAAGTGGATGCAAATTATATTATTCCAAATAGCGTTACTGATATAGGGTATGATGCTTTTATGTATTGTGTATACCTAACCAATATATCTTTGTCTCCTAATCTTAAATCAATTGAAACATTTGCGTTTGGACATTGCAACGGTTTGACTAGCATTACTATTCCCAAAAACGTTTCTTTTATCAGTCCTTATGCATTCTATGACTGTACTAATTTGTTAAGTATATTTGTTGATGTTGATAATCCATATTTTAAATGCATAGATGGTGTTCTTTTCAGTAAGGATGGAACTGCATTAGTACGTTATCCGGCTGGCAAAAAAAATGAATACTATGATATACCAAATCATGTTACAACAATCAGAGCAAGCGCATTCCAAGATTGTGTATGTTTAACAGACGTAAAGATTCCGAAAAGCGTTACTTGTATAAGCGAAGAAGCTTTTTTCAATTGTACTAATTTGGCTTGTATGGAATTACCGAATAGTGTCACCTCTATAGGCCAAGGTGCGTTTCGTATGTGTAGTAGCCTAACAAGTATAAAATTACCATGTGTTGCTTATATAAGTAGTGCTCAGTTTTTAGGGTGTAAAAGCTTAAGGGATATAACAATTCCCAGTAATATTATAAAAATCAATGATTTTGCTTTCGCCTATTGTTCTCAGTTAACAAACGTATATTATACGGGTATAGAAGCGGAGTGGGCGGAGATAGATATTGGTGATGATAATGAATATCTCACAAGTGCTACCATCCATTATAACCATGTAGATGGTGCCACAAGCACAAACAACAACACTGCTGACGCTGATAATAATATTTCAACAGGACTGCCAAGCTTTGCAGAACCGTCCAAGCATACTCTTGAAAGTGCTGTATATACTGCTGGGTCGTTAACAAAAGATCTATTGAAAGAGCATCATAAGATAACATTTGGTGATGTTGTAGCTTTGGATATATCTACAACATTCACGATTGCCTGCTCCACCAAGGGGGATGAAGATAAAGTTAGCGATTACTCTTTGTATTGTGGCACCAAGCTAATAAAGACTACTGATGATGGTTTGTTCGATCTGAAAATGAGCGAACTGACGGCAGGCAAGGATTATTATGTGGTTGTTACTGCTCATGATGGAACTTATGCTAAAACGCCGCTTATGCTAGAAGTGGAAGAAAGCCCCTTTTTTGAAGCTTCAGAAATAAAATTGGGCGGTTCTGATGGGTTTGAATTTAAGTTTAACAATGAAATAATTGGCAATATGACAATTGCCTGTGATGCTCTGAAATTGCCTGTTGAGATTTCTGTATCATCAGATGGAACAGTTAGATTTGGGGTTAATGTAAAAAAAGATGTATTGGATGACAAAGATAAGTTTTTTGACTTTAAAAAGGAGTTTGAAGATGCTAAGTTAATAAATCAATACAACAAACTGCTTGGAAAATATAAGATAAAATCATTGAAGTCGTGGTTAACGACTCCTGTCAACAAAGTACGATTAGTTGACAAAGATCAAAAATGCGATCTTACTATTGCAGGTTATGGAGAGACTCAGATAACCAATGGTGAAGTTGCTAAAGCAAACATTCATATTATTGGAACATTAGATTATGGTAATAACTGCTGTAAGACTTTTGTGTTAGGCTTCATTCCAGTGGTAGTTGATTTTGATTTTTCCGCAAAGGGAACTCTAGATATACAATTCGGACTTGATTATGAGGCTATGGAAGTGTATGGCGATGCTGATCTTAACATAGAAGTAGCTATTGAACCATTTGTTGGTGTGGGTGTCGATAAACTTTTAGGCTTAGGCGTAACAGGCAAGGGCGAGCTTGCAATAGATATCGTGCTTGTGTCCACATCCGAGCCGTCAGGCGTTGATGCAGTAGATCTCACCGCAGGAATAGGCATCAAAGCTTACCTGGGTCCGTTCAAGTATGAGCATAAAATTGCCGAGAAAACATGGAACCTGTATTCCAGAAGCAGTACCGCAGCGGCAGCGCTTGAATATAAATCTGCTCTGGCTCCGCTGTACAACAGCAGCTCTTATGTCGAGCTTTCAGCGAGCGAATATAAGTCTGAATTCCTTGGAGCAGCAGCTACAGCAGATACACTGCCTGCTGCACTGATAGAGGACGCATATCTTGCAGCAGCACCAAAGCTTGCGACGAATGGAGAGGATATGGTCCTGATTTACCTCGACTCTGACGTTGAGAGGGGAACTGCAAACCAGACCGTTCTTAAATACATGGTGTACAAAGACGGAACATGGAGCGAGCCTAAGCAGCTTGACAGCAACGGCACCGTTGACTGGGGTGCAGATATCTATGAGATAAACGGCGAGATATGGGCGATCTATCAGGATGCAGCGGATACATTTTCGGATACCGTTACAACAGACGAACTGGCTGAGTCCTTTGTGATAAAGGCTGCACGTTTTGATGTTGAGATCGGCAGCTTCACTGAGCCTGTGGCTGTATCCGGCAGTGATGGTTACAATCATTCCGCAGCTATGGGCTTAGTAAACGGCGAGCCTGCGGCGGTATGGGTAAACAATGAGGATACAGACTTCTTTGGCCTTAACACTACCAACAGCATCATGTATAGCCTTTGTCAGCAGGGTGTATGGAGTGAGCCTGTTACATATACAAGCGGTCTGAACACAGTCACTGGACTTGCAATAGGCGATGTTGACGGTGAGATGCAGATAGTGTACATGACAGACGGCGACAATGATTTCTCCACAACTGATGATATAACACTGTATGCAGAAGGACAGGAAGCTTCGGTCGGAGCAATTTCGGGTCTGCATATAGGTGAATTACCCTCTGTAAGCGGCGATGTTATATATTGGCACGAGAGCGGAACACTCAGCTATTTCGGTGGATCCGAAACAGAAACGCTCAGCGAGGACCTCGGTATCACCAACAGATATGTGGTAGCAGGCAGCAGCGTCCTGTATTATGGCGTGAATGCAGAGAACAAGGGCTGCATATATATGACAAGCTACAATGGCAGCGGATGGAGTGCACCTGTGGTGATATACACGTCGGATAACGAGATCTCTGCTTTCACTGCATGCGAGGATATGGCAGTATTCATGGATACACTTATCACAGCAGGTGACGACGAGTTGTCGGACAGCTCTGTAATGAAGTATTTCCTGTACAGTGAATACACCGATGTGGCAATTTTACAGACAGATTTCAACTACGAGGATATCACAGTCGGCGGCGATCTTCCTGTGACACTGACTGTCGAAAACAAGGGTACAACTCCCATAAGCGAGATCGCAGTAAGAATAACCGATAGCAGCGGCACTGTTCTTGATACAACAGTAAGTACTGTTATAGAGATGGGCGAGCTGGCAGAAATAGTAGTGCAGATGCCTGTTGAAAAGGTAGACAAAACCGAGTACACTGTTACTATATCTGCTGACAATGATCAGAATACATCAAACGACAGCGCAAAGCTTACATTAGGCAGGACAGAGCTGTCAGTGACCTCCAGAGAGGTGATAGGCGGCAACAATGCTTATCTGGTGGTAGATATACATAACGAAAGCTATGTGCCTGCAGGCTGCACGCTGCTTCTGACTGATGAGGATGGTAACAAGCTTAAGCGTGTACCTGTTGCAAACATCAATGGTAAGAACACTCATCAGGAGCTGTTTGATATAAGTGAGCTTCTGGGTGCAGGCGAGGAAACAGGCATCATAACAGTCGAGATAACCACAGAATCAGAGGAATACTACACCTTTAACAATACTATCGACCAGTACATAAGGGAGATAGACGGAGATATTGCGTATGCGATAATAAGCTTCCTTGACAGCGAAGGAAATGAGCTTACATCTGCGGTATACAATATCGGGGATGAGATAATCGCTCCTGAGCTGCCTTCAGGCAGTGCAGGCTGGATTGTATACGGCGACGAAACCAATCAGAAAGTAACAGAATTCGGTAATGCTGTCAGCGATATGATCTACATAGCGAAGGAACAGATAACTTATCCTCAGAATATAAAGGCTGAAGCAGGTGACTCAAAGGTGACCCTCAGCTGGGATGCGGTTGAGGACGCTGAAAAATACGCTGTGTACATCTATGAAAACAACAAGTACACCTGCCTTGATACCGAGATAATAGATACAAGCTACACAGTGTCCGATCTCACCAACGGTAAAAAATACGGATTTAAGCTTAAGGCTTATGATGGTGCATGGAGCGTTGCAAGTCCGATCATTTATGCGATCCCTGCAGATCCTTCCGCATCCGTTATCCCCGAGAACATCAAAACAACAGGTGGTAACGGCACGGTTACAATGAGCTGGGATGCAGTTGCAGGTGCAACCAAGTACGCTGTATATATGCTTGAAAACGGTGCATTTGCCTGCAAGTCCAATGCCGTTACAGAAACATCCTATACGTTCACAGGACTCACAAACGGAACTAAATATGCATTCCGAGTTAAGGCGTTTGTCAACGGTGCATGGAAGACAGCTTCGGGAACGGTTTACGGAACTCCTGCAAGCACATCTGTATCCGTCATCCCTGAGAATATCAAAACAACAGGCGGCAACGGCACAGTAACAATGAGCTGGGATGCAGTAACAGGCGCTACAAAGTACGCAGTTTATATGCTCGAAAACGGTGCTTACGTATGCAAGTCTAACGCTGTAACAAGCACGAGCTACACCTTTACTGGACTCACAAACGGAACAAAGTACGCATTCCGAGTTAAGGCGTTCGTCAACGGCGCATGGAAGACGGCTTCGGGAACGGTTTACGGTACAACTTTATGAATAAACTATTGGAGCACCTGATGCGACCGCTCTGATACAGAACGGCGGCTCTCCATTCACGGAGAGCCGCTTTCCTATGTGGAGACCAATAAATAGGCGCTGCCCCTCTCCGTTTGCGGAAAAGGGGCAGTTTTTATGATTGTTTATTGTTCTTCCATATTCCACCCAGTGCCTGTTCAAAATACAAAGTGCCATATCCGATTATTTCCGATACACGCACCGCCTGCTCCATGGTAAAGCCATTGTGTTCGGCTGCGACTGTCCACTTTGCTGAGATCCCCTCAAGAGTATCGATGCCCTGCGACATCATGTTGTTGTCGAAGAAAAGATTTGAAAGCTTTTTTCCTTTCAGTGGGGAAAGATCAGTAAGCTTGTTCCTTCCTACAAACACCTCGTTAAGATTAGGGCAGCCTTCCAGAGGCGAGATGTCCCGTAGTCCGCATCCCGAAAGGCATACCATCTCCAGAAGAGGCTTGTTGCGCAGCGCTTCAATGTCACCTATCTGAGCTTCGTTGAATCCTACCATAACAAGCTTCTGGCAATCCTTTATCGGTGAGATATCAGTTACTCCCGCATCGCCGAAGAAAACGCTTACAAGCTCTGTTTTTCCTTTAAGAGGCGAAATATCAGTAACTCCGCTGTTTTCACCTGAGATGTGCTGAAGCGATATCATGTCCCTTGCGAATTCAATATCCTGCACATTGTTGTTGTTAAAGCAGATGTTTTTCAACTCTGTGAGTCCGCTCAGGCAGGAAAGATCGGTAATAAAATTGTTTTTTAAGTCAAGCTTTTCAAGCTTTTTTAGATGCCTGAGATTTTGTATCTGTGCATTTGTGAGTTGCCTGTCGGAGAGGTCAAGCTCTACCAGATCGATAGGCATCATTTCGCCCGCAATCCTTACTTGCTGTACTTTGCTTTTTCTGAGATAGGTAAGTTCGGTACGAGGAGGATATATCCTGTTGCGACGTAATCTTTTTTCCTCAAAGCCGCAGGATACTATACCACATTCTGTAAGTGCCTGTTGAAGCTCCTCAGCTGTCTGGTAGCGCTCATTTGCACGTACTTCACAGGCACGGCTGATAAGTTGAACGAGCTTATCGGGATACTGTGAGAGCTGCTCTTTAAATGCACTGTCATCTTCGAAACGGGACATAGGGTCATCGGGCATACACAATGTAAGCGCATAATACAGTGAAGCTCCAAGCGAATAAATGTCAGTCCATGCACCTTGTTTTCCGTTTCGCTGATACTGTTCCAGTGGAGTGAAGCCCTGCTTGAGCAATACCGAAAGTCCGTTGTCGTCGTCTGCAAACGATCTGGCTGCACCAAAATCGATCAGTTTTACATTGCCGTTTCTGCACAGCATGATGTTGTCGGGCGAGACATCACGGTGTATGATACCACCCTTGTGTATAACGCTGAAGGCCTCTGAAATATGATACGCTATCAATACTGCTTGTTGAGCGGATATCCTGCCGTATTTGTCAAGGTAGGCTTTTAAGGTGATTCCGTTAAAATATTCCATTACATAATATGCTGTGCCGTTTTGCTCAAATACGTCGTAGACGCCCATTATCTCTGAGGCCGTTTCAAACATTGCGATATATTTGCCCTCGCAGAGAAACCGCTCTATACCTTTGCGAAAGAATTCAGTGTTGCATGAGCCGAGTGGTTCCAGAGTAAGGTTGTCGTCGGAACGCACAGCAACTCCATGCGGATAGTATTCTTTTATAGCTATGACCTTTTCGCATTGCGTATCATAGCCGAGATATGTGATTCCAAAGCCACCTGTGCCGATCACTCTGCCAATTACGTAACGCTCCTTAAGCAGTGTTCCTCCTGCGATAGCATAGGAATGATATTCTGCTTCCGAGCAGTCAAAGCCGCAGTAAGGGCAGACATTTTCATTAAAATCTATTGCTGAAAAGCAGTTGCTACAAGCTTTATCCATGATCTGATCACCACCGATTATATCAATTACCTTATTTTATCATCTGTAAAGTGAAATGTCAACACGAGATATGCATCGTATTTCGTGTAATATCGATACCGACGTTCTTTCTAAAGTTTTCAAGGCATTGCATTTTGGTTTAATATATTGTATAATGTATAATATTGAATTGGAGAGAGGGTTTGAGATATATGAACAGACCATACATAATTTGTCACATGGTGACTTCAGTTGACGGGAAGGTTACAGGAGATTTTCTGTTCAGTCCCGAATGTGCAGGTGCGACTGAGCTTTATTATGATATAAACAGGAGGCTGAGGTCAGATGGATTTATCTGCGGACGCATCACGATGGAGGGGAGCTTCACAGGTGGATATTATCCCGATCTTTCGGAATATGACCCTATATGTTACGATGACGGTTTAAAAAAGGACTTTATACCTGACGCTATGTCAGGATTTTACGCTGTTGCCTTTGATCCTAAGGGAAGACTAGGTTGGAAGTCAAATAAGATAATCGACCCTGACGGTGATCCGGGATATGACGGCGCACAGATAATAGAGGTCCTCACAGAACAGGCGGACGAGCGATATCTCGGTTATCTTGAAGCAATGAAGATACCATATATATTCGCAGGAAAAACAGAGATAGATGTACAGCAGGCGCTGTTCAAGCTGAAAAGCGTCATCGGCTGTGAAAGGCTGCTGCTTGAGGGCGGAAGTGTTATAAATGGCGCATTTCAGCGTGCGGATGCTATCGACGAGCTGAGCCTTGTAGTCGCTCCCGTTGTTGCGGATAAGGATGACAAGCCGCTTTTCACGGATGGCACATTTTCGGCGTTTGGGCTTGTCAGGGCTGATAGTATAAATGGAAACGTAGTTCTGAATTACAGGAAAAACAACTGCGGAGCGTGAATTATTACAGAGGAGTCAGAATGGCAATTGCAATAAACATTTATTATTACGGTAAAAACGGAAGTGCAAGAAAATTCGCTGAAGAAATGACAAACAGCGGAATAGTTGAGGAGATCCGTGCTGAAAAAGGAAATATAAAATATGAATATTTTTTGCCGATGAATGATACTGAGACAGTTCTTTTGATCGATTGCTGGCAGGATCAGGAGGCATTGGATCAGCACCATGCATCGACTATGATGAACAGGATACTTGAGCTGCGCTTAAAATATGGCCTGAGTATGAAAGTTGAACGTTATGTAATTGATGAAAAAGGTATTCCTGAAACTGACAGAAAATTCATAAAGGAATAGCAGTATCATACACCGATGAAGTATGGTACCGTTAATATGTGGTGTATAGGAGGTTCGGATGGAACATAATATCAGAAAGATCCGTGAGGATGAATATAAGCTTCTGGATGATTTCCTGTACGAGGCGATCTTTATTCCCGATGGTGTAGCTCCGCCGCCACGATCGATAATCGATCAGCCTGATCTGCAGGTATACATCAGGAATTTCGGAAAGGAAAAATACGATATCTGCTTTGTTGCTGAGGCTGACGGGAAGGTCATCGGCGCAGTTTGGGTGCGTGATATGAAGGATTACGGGCATATTGCAGACGGCGTTCCGTCCTTTGCAATATCACTGTATAAGGAGTACCGCAATCTCGGCATAGGCACAAGACTTATGGCAGCAATGCTCAGGGAATTGAAGAGCATAGGCTGTGAGAAAGCCTCACTTGCAGTGCAGAAAGCAAACTACGCAGTGAGAATGTATAAGAAAGCAGGTTTTGTTGTCGTTGACGAAAACGAGGAAGAATACATAATGGTCTGTGATCTGATGAATATATAGATAAGAACCGCTGTTCCGACTGGAATGGCGGTAGTTTTTTCGGTTAATTCTTAAATAATGTTAAAAACCACTTGATTTTTCAGGCAAAATGTGCGACAATATTATATATAATGTATGTACTGTTTGTTAAAATATGACAATTGCGAAAGGTAGCATTAAATGGCACAGTTTTTTGATTTCAAAGGCGATTATTTCGGTCTTACCGAAAGTGATATAGAAAAGAATACCGAGCTTTACGGTTACAATGTATATACCAGAAATGAAAAGAAAACGGAGAGCTTTTCGCCGTTGAGAGTGATACTTTCTCCCTCTTTTCTGCTGATGTTTATAGCAGGCGTGCTGAGCTTATTCGGTGCTGACCTGCTGGGTGGCATTTTCATCCTGCTGATCGATGCGGCTTATGCGTTCATGGAGATATATTTCGGCACAGCGTCCGATGAGAAGCTTGCTGAGATAAAGGCAACAACAGCGATGAAATTCCGTGTAATCCGTGGCGGTAAGCTGGAGCTTATTGAAAAAGAATTCATCGTCCCAGAGGATATCCTTGTTGTTCAGGCTGGCGAGCGTGTTCCGGCTGACGCATACATACAGGAAGCTCGTGATCTTGTCGCTGATGAAAGTATATTTACAGGCTCCAATAAGCCGATTGCAAAGTATCCTGGTGCTATCTCCAAGACGGAGCTGAGCCAGTCCTTTGTATACAGCGGCACCACTATCCTGAGCGGTATTGCTATATGTAAGGTAAGTGCGGCAGGAGTAGATACAAAATATTATCAGAAAATAGGCGAAAAGACTGATAATCACACCTATTATACCCGTATGGAACGCACTATACAGGGCATAGTGCCGATCGCTTCCGCAGTGGCAGTGGCGCTTGTGCTGGTATCGTTGCTGTTCTGGTCGCTCTCGGGAAATGATGTTGTCGAGGCGGCTCTACGTGGTATTTCGGTTGGTCTGTGCTTTGTGCCTACAGGGATTTCTGCGATAGTGCGGTTTTATTACATCAAGGGCGCAACTGATATGATAACCCGTTCCGCCGTTGTAAAATCGCTCGCTGATGTGGAGCGCCTTAATTCAGTCTCGGTGCTGTGCATTGAGAAGCAGGGCGCTATTTCAAAGAGCCATCTGGAGGTGAAGAGCATCTTCACCAAGAGCGAGGAGCTTCTGTATAAGGTCGGCGTTCTTGCCTGTGACAAGAACACCACAGACGAGGCAGAGCGTGCGCTGCTGGTCAAGGCATCGTTTTTTGATGAAAATATCAAGGATATCTACAACGAAAATAAGTTTATAGAAAAGATCCCCGAAAGCAATAACGTCATGAGCGGAGCGCTCTGGGAGGTCGGAGAATCAAGACTTTACTGTATTAAGGGCGTACCTGAGCAGATACTTCCACTGTGTAAATTCAAGGGTGATCAGCTGTTCAATATCCAGAAGAAGCAGCGTGAGTATTATGCTGCAGGTTATCGTGTGATGGCTGTCGCCTGTGCCGACGCAATAGAGCGTGATTGCGATTCGACCGCAGGCTTTGCATATACTTTTGTGGGCTTTGTAGCATTTGCGGCGCCGCTCAGGGATTCGGTCGTGGGTGCTGTCAAGACCTGCGCAATGGCAGGCGTAAAGGTGGTAATGCTCACCGAGGACAGTCCTCATGTTGCAGCAGCGACCGCCAGGGCAATAGGTCTTGAAGGAAAGACCATTACCGGCAAGCAGATATCGGATTCCGTAAAGTACGGCGCTGATATCACCTTTGACGCTGATATCTATGCAAAAGTCACTCCCGAGCAGAAGCTATATATCCTTGACCGCATGAAAAAGCAGGGCGAGGTAGTGGCTATGACGGGTACACGCACCACTGACGCCGAGGCACTGGAGCTTGCGGACGTCGGAATAACCATTGCACAGCATACCGCAGGAAGCGCGTATGAGGCTGCGGATATCATCATGAACGACGATAACCTTTCCTCTATTGCAGCACTGATATCGTCGGCAAGACAGATACACCGCAATATCAAGAGAGGCGTTGCGGCGTTGTTATCAGGCTATGCGGCATTGCTGGTACTCACGATAATGAATCTGTTTGTGGATGATACGCTGCTTATGCTCAATCCGCCGCTGCTTGCACTTCTGACAATGGTGCTGCTTCCTTTTGCGGCATTGGCTTACGTAAGCAACAGAAGAGATATCGGCAGTGAGATGCCAAGATCCGATTATGTTGCAGCAAGAAAGATCAACTTTTCCTTTTTGGGACATTCGCTTATGATAGGACTTCTCTGCGGCGCTGTCTCGGTGGCTTCCTATATGTTCATGTATACGGGCGCTGTCCCCGAGTTCGCAAGGACTAGCTCCTTTATTTCCCTGGGAATAAGCTATGCGCTGTTCACGCTAATGGGTCTCTCTTACGAGGCTCCGCTCAAAGCGATCCGCAGTGCGAGCCGACAGCAGATGATATGTGCAGCGCTATTTGCGGCGCTTCCGATAATTCTTGCATATATCCCTGCGATAAATACAGCGTTCGGGCTTGTGGCGATAGATATGCTTGCACTGTTTATTTCAATTATAACGGGCATCATACCTGCAGTGGGTTATGCGATCGTAAGATCTCTTATAAAATTCAGATAAACAAAGCGATTGGGAGAAAATATGAGTAAGATAGGACTTTATTTCAGGTTTTTTATCAGCGGACTGGCTTTCGGAATAGCCAATGTGATCCCCGGCGTAAGCGGTGGCACGATGCTCGTGGTATTCGGAATATATGATAAGCTTACCGAGGCTATTTCGGGCGTCAAGAGGATCATCAATAATATTGGTTTCCTTATAAGCTTTGCAGCGGGTGCGGGTTTTGGTATTCTGGGATTTGCCTTCATTATCACTTGGTTGTTCAGCAATTTCGGTGTTCAGACGAATATGTTCTTTATTGGTCTGATCCTCGGCAGTGTGCCCCTTATCGTCCGTACCGCAACGGCAACAGAAAAGATAAAGCCTCTTTGCGCAGTTCCTTTTATAATAGGACTTGCACTGGTTATAGGTCTTGCGGTAGCCGAAAACGGAGCTTCCACGCCGTATAGCCTTGAAACCGCCGTCAACAACGGTATCACCTCTGTGACTATCCATAATGACAGCACAAGGACGGTAGAGGAATGGTCTATCGAGTTCGGTGATGAAAACATCGCTCTTGATGGAAAGGTAACAGGCGCAGACGCTGTCCACGATCATTCCACTTTCGATAAGATCAAGAGTATATTCGGGGTGAAGCTTCCCGATATGGCTGCCAATATGTTCACAGGTATTGATGGCGATGTCATCCCGCCTGACAGCAGCTATACATTTACCTATGACGGTGAGCTTCCCAGCGAGGCAGGGGAGATGTCCCTCAATTTAAGCTACTCTATGGATGTGCTGTTTTTCCTTACTATGATGGGAGCACTGTTTGTTGCAGCTGTTGCGATGATCATCCCTGGCGTATCGGGAAGCTTCGTGATGATGCTGCTCGGTGTTTATTCGACAGTTATTGCAGCTATAAAGGATATTAATATCCTTATAATAATCCCATGCGCTATCGGTGCGCTTCTGGGCGTTGTGCTTGGAGCAAGGCTAGTGTCCACGCTTATTAAAAAGCACGGCCTTATGATGTACAGTGCTATCATGGGACTTGTAATAGGCTCGGTGTATGCGATATTGCCTGTCGGCTTCGGATTCAATCTCGAGACCGGATACGGCTTTGTGGCATTGATATGCGGTATACTTGTTTCGGTCATCATCGACAAGGTCGGAAAACCTGCCGAAGAAAATAAGCTGCCTGATAAAACAGAAAAAGCCTGAGGCATAACTTAACCACTCACGGACAATAATACTTGTGCAGACAAGTTTAAGTTCCGGGAGTGGTTTTTTGTATTATAATAAAGTCGAGATCAGCGGTGTAAATACGTCAAAGCTAAAAGTCCTCAAGGAAGCAGAAAAAATGGCTCTGCTCCATAAGGTCAAGCAGGGAGATATGCAGGCACGTGAGGATCTGATAAACGGCAATCTGCGCCTTGTTCTGAGCGTTATCCAGCGCTTTTCGGGAAGAGGTGAGAACGCTGACGATCTGTTTCAGGTGGGGTGTATCGGGCTTATCAAGGCGATAGATAACTTTGATATTACTCAGCCTGTAAAGTTCAGCACCTACGCTGTTCCGATGATCCAGGGTGAGCTTCGCCGCTACCTTCGTGACAATGCTCCTGTAAGAGTAAGCAGGTCTATACGTGACCTTGCATATCGTGCGATGCAGGCAAAGGAGCAGCTTACGAAAAAGCATGGGAAAGAGCCTACGATAGAGGCAGTGGCAAAGGAAGTAGGCGTTTCACGGCAGGAGGTAGTGATAGCGCTTGAGGCGATAAGCGAGCCTATATCGCTTTACGAACCTGTGTTTTCAGAGTCGGGCGACACTATCTATGTCCTCGATCAGCTGGGCGACCACAATGACGACGATAACTGGCTTGACGAGATATCGCTCAAGGAAGCTATGCACCAGCTGGGCCAGCGTGAAAAGCGCATACTTGGACTTAGGTTTTTCAGCGGAAAAACACAGGTAGAGGTCGCTAAGGAGATAGGGATAAGTCAGGCGCAGGTATCACGGCTGGAAAAAAGTGCGCTTCAGAAGATAAAGAACAGGATATAAGAATTCAGACATGAACAATGAGTATTCCTGAAAAGCTCGGGAGTCCTCATTGTTTTGTGTTGGTGAATGTTTTGCCATTATAAACCGTTGCATTTCGTGAAAAAGAGTGATATACTTAAATCAGGCTACGGTAAATAAGGCTTGTGTCCGGAGCAATGGTCTGATGCATTTGTGCAAATTTGCACACCTATTAATCTTTCCGATAATGTATAATAATTATTATCAATTAAAAATGATAAGGTAGGAGAAGACAATATGAGGACTATCGATCTTGAAAAGGAGCTTTGTGAGGCTGATAGATTTGACGAGGAGCTGATCCGTCAAAATCCCGCTCCCGACTTTTATCGTTTGATAGACAGGCTGCTTAGCGAGCGTAATATGAAGCGCTCAGATCTTATACTTCACCTTAATTTTGACCGCACCTATGGCTATCAGATATTAAATGGAACACGTATACCCACCAAAAAGCAGATCATACTCATAGGACTTTATCTCGGGATTACCGTAGAGCAGATGCAACAGCTTCTAAAGATATGTGGCAGAGAGTGCCTGTATGTCAGAAATGTAGAGGATGCAAAGGTTGTATTCGCTCTTGAACACCACTATACTTATGAACAGGCTATGAACTTTATTTATTTTCCTGTTGAAACATGAGCAGAGCTATATCAGAACAGGATAGGTGAGGTGATATTATCAAAAACATCAACAAAAGCTTTTTGGAGGAGTACGATTTTACGCTTGATGTTCCCGAAAAGATACGGGGAAAATATGATATCGTCACTTGTCTCAAGTACACCGAGGAAAGAAGCGTATATCTACTGAAAAGCATCTCTGACGGTGCTTATGTTCTGCTTAAATGCGGAAACGGCAAGAGTGGATGTTTGCTTGAAAATGAATACAGAATAGTACGCCGTCTTTTAAAAGAAAAGGATTGCGGTTTTATATTGAAGCCGATAGATTTTTTCACCGAAAATGACAGATCATATTATCTTCGTGAATATGTAAAAGGCAGTACTCTTGAAATGATCGTTGAGACGGGAAGCGTTTTCGGCGAGAAAGAGGCTGCCAGCATTATCTCGGTTCTGTGCGGAATAGTTGAAAAGCTCCATAAGCTGAATCCGCCAATTATATGTCGTGACCTCAATCCGTCAAATATATTGATCGCTGATGACGGAAGCATAAAAATAATCGATTTTGATTCGGCAAAGCAATATGATGAAAATGCCGATCATGACGCCATGTGTATAGGAACTAAGGAGATGGCAGCACCCGAGCAGTTTGGATTTGCGCAGTCAGATTGCCGTACAGATGTCTATGTGCTGGGTATGCTGCTTCTGTATATATCCACGGGCTCTTATGACCGTAACGGTGTTATGCCGAAGCGATTGAAAGCGATAATCAACAGAAGCATTGAGTTCAATCCTAAAGACAGGTATCAGAGTGTAGGTAAAATGTGTGGGGCGCTGAGACAATGCATCAATAACAAAGTTTTTAAAGCCGTAGCATTTTCTGCGGCTGCTTTAGCGTTTGTGGCCATTGCGGTATTTGTTGCGCCGCATTTCTTCCGCAGGGAGGCGGTGTTTGTCAGTCCCGTGATAGAGCAGGAAGTGCGCAGACAGCTTGGCATATCCGAAAACGAAAAGATCTATCTTGACGAAGCTGCAAAGATAGATCATCTGTTATTATCGGGAGATCGTGTGCTTGACAGCTGGGATGAGCTGGAGAATTTACACACTTACCTGTTCGATCAGTATGCGGAAATGGATGTTCCGGAAGAGCCGAAGCTGCCGCTGGATGATATCGGTCTGCTTACGGGCCTTAAGTATCTTGCGTTGGATAAGCAAGGGGTTTCAGAGCTCCCCGATGATCTTCCCAATGGACTTGTGGCGCTGAGTGTATGCGACAACAAGCTGTCCGATATATCGTCGGTTACCGGATGTCATGAGCTTGAGTACCTGTGGATATCTTCAAATTATGAGATAAACGATATATCCTGCCTTGAGGAGCTGGACAGGCTGAAAAGCGTGGACGCTGCATGTTGTGTGGCTCTCAGTGATATCAGTTCTCTCAGAGAAAAGCCGCTTGAAAAGCTGTGTATAAATTTCACTGAGGTCTATGATGTGCCATTTGTGGATGAGTTTTTACAGCTTGAGCATCTGATCGCAGGCAATGTAACAGCGCCGACCCTTGAGAAGATAGGAAGCCTTACAGGGCTTAAGGAGCTTGAGCTGTGCGGCTGTGATGCGCTGACGGAGTTTTCGGTCATCAGCAGGCTGACAGCGCTTGAGGGGCTTATTCTCGATACGCCGAACCTATGCGATATGGATGGAATATCAAATATGCAGCTGCTTGATACTGCAGGGTTCAATAATGCACGTATCAAAGCTCTTCCTGCGGAGATAGCACAGACAAATATAACGACTCTTACGCTGCTTGGTTGCGGAACGGAGGATTTTACGGCACTGAAAAACTGTAAAAGCTTCGTTAATCTTAGAGTGGACGAAGATAGTTATATTTACGCTTCAGAGCAGCTTTCAGGGTCAACGATCGTGGTATCATAGATGTTGTTTTGTTGTCGGTAAAAAAACGTACAAAAGTAAATAGGTTGAGTCCGAGTCCGTTGCTTTAACGGGCTCGTTTCTTTAATTCCGATGTTTGTGACTTTGGCAAAAAAATGCACCTTCAAAAGTGTCTGACTTTTCAAGGTGCATATCAGAAGCATTATGGCGAACGTGTTTCTTGTTTCTTTATTCGCAGTCTTTTAGAAGCTCTGCCGCAGAGATACCATACAGCTTTGCAAGTGCCAGGAGATTAGAAGTGCTGGGGTCAGAGCTGTCGGTCTCCCATTTGGATACTGCCTGACGGGTCACGTTCAGTGCTTCCGCCACATATTCCTGCGTCATGTTGCAGCGTATACGGTGGCTTTTAATGATCTCTCCGAGAGTCTGTGGCTGCTCACAGATCGTTTCCGTGTTTTCGGGTTGTGTGTCTGCCATGCCATTCTCAGTTGGTATAGGGTTCATTGATAGTTCGTTATGCGGATCTGCTTTTTTGTTGCGTGATACAATAACTACCACAACTATTATTGCCGCTGTGACAGAAAGTGCCAGTAACAATCCAAACCCCAGAAAGCCTGCTACATTTAAAGTCATATTCATTGAAAAGTTCTCCTTTCGGTTGTTGTGAACTCAGTATACAACAATATCACTGGAAACACCACCAACTATCGCTAGACCTTGTGTAAAATATAGGTTGCGCAGTTTTGAACCGCATTGTCAAGCCGAATTTCGCCTAATGGAAAACGGCATCGCAGATAATACGATACCGTTTTGCTTTATCAGAATATATCCTTTTTGTTTTTGATATATCGACGTATCAGTATTCCTATCATAGCAAGAACACAGAGTATCAGGAAAACAGGTACGATCCATTGATTGCTGTTTTCGGGCTGTGCAGATTTCATTTCAGTCCAGAGGGTCTGCATCTGTGCGTTGGCTTCGTCTGAGAGATTTACAAATACAGTCGTGTTTTCTGCGAGATATTCGTCAGAGGGATAGGAAACAGGGTCGTTCTGTGTCTCCTCGTCCAGCATCTCAAATGCCGCCGAATGGGGAGTGGAGTAGCAGATGTAGTCGATATTCGCAAATGCAATATCAGGCTCGCACATAAAATTGATGTACATCTCTGCCGCTTCCTTCTGCTTGGCACCGACAGGGATACACATTGCGTCTACGAACAGATTTGTTCCGCTTGCGGGGACTACGAATGCAAGATCCTCATTCTCCTCAAGGATGGTGAGCGCATCGCCTGCATAGTAGGGGGCGAGCCACGCATCACCTGCCGCCATCTTGTCGAAGATCTCGTCCATTACATACGCCTGTACAACGGACTTCTGCTCCTTAAGGCGCTCGGAGGCGATTATCAGCTCGTCATGATCCTCGGTGTTGAGGGAGAAGCCCTCCATTATCTCAGCGATAGCAAAGGCATCACGAGGGTTATCGAACATCAGTATCTGGTCAGCGTAAGTCTCGTCCCACAGGATATCCCAGTCTATCTCCTCTTCGGGAACATCAATCTGAGTTGTATTGTAGATGATACCAACAGTGCCCCATGTATAGGGAACAGAGTAGAGATTTTCGGGATCGTATGCAGGGTTCTTGAAATTATCCATGATATATTTGAAATTCGGGATATTATCAAGATCGATCGGCTGTATCATCTTCTCGTTTATCATTTTGGAGATCATGTAGTCGGAGGGGATGACTACATCGTAGCTTGCTCCGCCATTCTTAAGCTTGGAGTACAGATCCTCGTTTGAGGGATAGGTGGTGTAGTTCACCTGGATGCCTGTAAGCTTTGTGAATTCCGCATTGACGTTGAGCGTGCCCTCATCGGCACCTGTGGAGATATATTCGCCCCAGTTGTATACATTTATCGATATGCCCTGATCCTTGTAGCGGGTATAGTATTCCATATCCTCTACGGTGAGAGTCTGCTCGTAGGCTTCTTCGGTGCCCTCGCCGCTTTCACTGCTTTCGTCAGAGGCTTCGCCGCCTGCGCAGGAGCACAGTATTGAAACGGTCAGCAGCAGGGAGGCGGCTGCTTCAAAGTATCTTCTGATCCTCATCAATAATCCGCCTTTCCTGAAGCCGTATTCTTATATTTACGGTTTTCAATGATATTTTTTACGATAAGCACTACAACTACCACTACAAAAATAATGGTAGACAGTGCGTTGATCTCGGGAGATACCTTTCTGCGCACCATTGAGTAGATAGTGATGGGCAGTGTCTGTGAGGTAGGTCCACAGGTGAAGTAGCTTATTACGAAATCGTCCAGTGAATAGGTAAAGGACATCAGGAAGCCGCTGAGTACGCCGGGCATTATTTCTGGAAGGATGACCTTTCTGAACGCTGTGAATGGACCGCAGCCGAGATCCTGAGCTGCTTCAAACAGGTTGGGGTCCATCTGTCTGAGCTTAGGCATTACGTTAAGAATAACGTAGGGAACGTTGAATGTTATATGAGCAATAAGCAGCGTCCAGAAACCGAACTCAAGGTTCATACGTGCCGCAAAGAACACGAACAGCAGCATCAGCGAAACACCCGTTACGATCTCGGGATTGATAACAGGCATATTGGTGATGTTCATTACCACTGCCTTGGGGACCTTTCGCATGGTGTGGATACCGATAGCGGCAAGTGTTCCGAGAATGGTGGAGAGTATGCTTGCCGCAACTGCAATGAGTATAGTGTTTATCAGTGAAGAAATGATCATGTCATTTCTGAACAGCTTTGCATACCATTCAAGCGTAAATCCGGTGAACACCGTGCTTTTGGACTCGTTGAACGAGAATACGATCAGCACGAAAATAGGGATATACAGAAACATCAGCACAAGTGCGATATATATTTTTCCAAGTTTTTTCATCATCGCACCTCCTTACATCAGTACCTGGTCGTCGGGGTCGAACTGGTTCATGATCGTCATAATAAGCAGGATTATGACCATAAGCACCAGCGAGATCGCCGCACCGAGCTGTGGGTTGTAGGCGTTTCCGAGGAACTGCATCTCGATAAGGTCACCGATGAGCAGGTTGGAACCGCCGCCCAGCATTCTTGAAATGATGAATGTACTGATGGCAGGTACGAACACCATAGTAATTCCCGATGTGATTCCCGGCAGACTAAGCGGAACGATAACACGGAACAGCTTTGTCATGTAGTTGCAGCCGAGGTCATCTGCAGCCTCAAGTACCGACTGGTCGATCTTTACCATGACGGAGTAGAGGGGGAGTATCATATAGGGGAGGTAGTTATACACCATTCCGAGGACGACAGCCCCTTCAGTGTTAAGCATCTTTATAGGCTCAAGCCCGATAAAGCCGAGAAGGGTGTTGATAACACCTGTGTTTCCGAGTAGAGTCACCCAAGCACGGGTACGAAGCAGGAAGTTCATCCACATTGGCAGCATCACTATCATAAGCATAGTTCCCTGATGATGCTTTTTCATACGGGAGAGCATGAACGCCAGCGGATATGCGATGATAAGGCAGACGATAGTTGCGATGATAGCGAGCCATATCGATCTGACAAAGATATTTGTGTACTGACCTGCGTTTGCTACGTTTTCAAGGGTGAACTGTCCGTTCTTGTCGGTAAATGCGAAGTACGCAACCATCAGCAGGGGTACAACGATAAATACCACCATCCATACAAGATAAGGAGTGGCAAGAAATCTGAGCTTCTTCAATTTCAGTTTTCCTCCTTGGTCTTCTTCATGATATGGATATCAAACGGATCAAAGGTCATGCCTATCATGCTTCCGACAGGCTCAGCCTTTGTGGAGTGTATCATCCACTTGTGGTCAACGCCGTCAACGATCATCTCATAGTGTACGCCCTTGAACACAACGGACTCAACGATACCTGTCAGCTTTGCGGAAGCCGCAGGGATCACTTTAATATCCTCGGGGCGGATAACTACATCGATAGTTTCATTGGGAGAGAAGCCCTTATCCACGCACTCGAACTGCTTGCCGCAGAATTCTACAAGGCAGTCACGTGGCATAGAGCCGTTAAGTATGTTGCTTTCGCCGATAAAGTCAGCAACGAAAGCGTTTACAGGTTCGTTGTAGATATCAGTGGGAGAGCCTATCTGCTGGATGTGACCATTGTTCATTACCACAACGGTGTCGCTCATTGTGAGCGCTTCCTCCTGATCGTGCGTTACATACACGAATGTAAGCTCCAGTGCCTGCTGGATCTTGCGAAGCTCTATCTGCATCTCTTTTCTCAGCTTCAGGTCAAGTGCGCCGAGAGGCTCGTCCAGAAGCAGGATCTTAGGACGGTTTACAAGTGCTCTCGCAATAGCGACACGCTGCTGCTGACCGCCTGAAAGGCGCTGTACAGTACGCTTTTCATAGCCACGAAGATTTACAAGGTCAAGCATCTCTCCGACACGCTTTACTATCTCCTTTTCAGGGAGCTTTTTTATGCGCAGACCAAAAGCGATATTCTCGTATACATTGAGGTGAGGGAACAGTGCATAACGCTGGAACACAGTGTTGACATCCCTCTTATGGGGAGGCAGATCGTTAATGCGCTTGCCCTCAAGCATTACGTCGCCGCTGTTGGGGGTAAGAAAGCCTCCGATTATTCTTAGTGTAGTTGTTTTTCCGCAGCCTGACGGACCGAGAAACGTTACAAACTCCTTGTCCTTGATGTCAAGGTCGATATTCTTGAGTATCTGCTCGCCGTCGAATTCCACGACGATGTTTCTCAGACTGATGATGTTCTCCATTTTTGGCAAAACCCTTCCTTATTTGTAAAAAATGCGTGACCGCAGAGATACACAAAGTACTCTAGCATATAGTTTAGTTGAAAAGCCTGTCAATGTCAATAGTTTTTCTCAAAAAAAGGCGATTTAGCACGATAATATATTAAATCTTACACAAAATGCGCTTTTGGGTTAGCTATTGTGTGGAAATTGTCCCGAAAATCACTCATAAATGTAAAAAAATATGGTTTATATATTGACTTGATAAGGGTTATTTGTTATAATATCTATAACTATAAATATATTTATTATAATAAAGTTGTTTTGCTTATTTGCCGTCGGGGAAAACGGCAAGGGGGAAATATGAAGAAAAGATCACGTTGCGTCCTGTCTGTTCTGCTGGCGTCAGCGCTGCTTGCAGGTTGTTCCTCGGCGCAGACTTCGGACGTGTCCGATATAAATATAGTTGATGCAGAAGGGTATACTTCTGCACCCGAAACATCTGCTACTGTAAGCTCCTCTTCGTCAGAAGAAAGCGAGCCTGTGACAGAAACCTCGGATACACAGCATATCACGGAAGAGATACCGCCTGCTGCGGATTCAGAAGAGGCAACGCTTCCGCAGTCATCATCGCAAACACATCAGGAAACGGTATCGGCACCGTCTGAAGAGCCGGAGCAGCAGGAGCCTGTTACTACTCCGCCGACAACGTCTTCCACAACACCGCCTTCAACGTCTTCTGAGCCGACTGTCGAGGCGCCTATTTCGTCTTCGGAGCAGCAGGAAACGGAAGAGCCTGTTGAAGTCCCTGGCGATTTCGGCGTTAACACCTACGAAACAATAAACTATTCCGAGGTCCAGGGCGTCTGGATATCCTATCTTGAGCTTGCCGATATGCTTATGGGAAAAAGCGAGAGCGTGTTCAGGAGCAATATATCACAGGCGTTTGACAATATTTCGGGGCTGGGATCTAACACAGTTTATATTCATGTGCGTTCTCATGGCGACGCTTATTATGAGTCTAAGCTTTTCCCGTGGTCGAAGTATGCTTCGGGTGCAATTAATACATCGCCTTCGTTTGATCCGCTTGAGATCGTTATAGAAGAGGCTCACAGCCGTGGTATTTCGGTGCAGGCGTGGATAAATCCGTTGCGCCTTTGCAGCAAGGCTGATATGGTAAGCTACGGTGATTATCCCGTAACCGAATTGAACGACGGAGAGCGTGTTGTTGAGGTGAACGGATATTATTATCTCAATCCCGCTTACGATGATGTTATAGAGCTTATTTCAGACGGCGCAGCTGAGATCGTGGCAAGCTATGATGTGGACGGGCTTCATATTGACGATTATTTTTATCCCACTACCGACGCTTCCTTTGATAGTACGGCATTTAATGACAGCAGCTTTACGGTGCTGTCTGAGTTCCGCTTCAGCAACTGCGACAAACTGGTCGAGTCCATATATGATGCAGTGAAAGCATCAAATCCACGTGCACTGTTCAGCGTGAGCTGTCAGGGCAGCATAGAGAATAACTATAATCTTATGTACGCTGACGTTGAAAAGTGGTGTACCGAGAGCGGATATCTGGATTATATCGTGCCGCAGATCTACTACGGCTTTGATAATTCCACTCAGCCGTATTCACAGTGCCTTTCACGCTGGGAGGCATTAGCGTCAGAGGGCGGTATCCCTCTTGTAGTAGGTCTTACCGTCGCTAAAATAGGCTATGAGGATAAGTGGGCAGGAGATGGCAGGAATGAGTGGCTTACCGACAGCGCTATCCTTGCACGCCAGCTTACAGAGGCGATGGAGTGTACAAGCTACGGCGGTGCTTCGTTGTACAGTTATAAGAGCATTTTCGGCGCAGACAGCAGCGTAAAAGCGCAGGTCGGCGCAGAGATAGAGGAATATAAACAGATAATAAATACAGATAATTAAAAATGGGGAAATCAAACATGAAAAAGATACTGAAACGGATATTGTGCGCTTCGTTGGCGCTCAGTATGGCATTTTCGGCGCTTACGGCTTATGCCGAGCCTGCTGATGGCGGCACGCAGCAGGAGATAATCGAGGAGCTTGCACAGCCTGTTGTCCCGACGGAGAGCAGGGTGTTCATGCGCAGCGGAATGAGGGCGGTCACGGTTACTCCCGGGGTCGATTACTGCGTGGAGGACGCTTCCGACAGCGCACTCGCATCGGAGCTTCCCGTGCTTGTCGAGGAACTGACAGGCTACGGCATGAATACGGTGCTTATCAACTCGGACTATGATGGAAATGCGTACTACGACCTTGATATCAATTCCGGCACCTGTGTTCTGGGGACTACGATACAGCGGTTCCGTGAAGCTGGGCTTTCGACCTTTGTGATACTTGATGTAAACGCAATGATCGATCGTCTTGCGCAGCAGGGAATAGGTATAAAGAGCGGCTTTTCGGCTGCCATGCACAAGTTCGTGATGAAATACGCCTGCGACGGTATCATATTGTCGAATTACTACACATCCGATACACCGGAGATGTTCTCGCAGTATATGGAGTGCGGTTCGGGCATCGGCTATCAGAACTGGCTGTACGAAACCAACGAATACATAGTCCGCAGTATTTCCGAGATAATACGCCGCACCAACAACACCGTTGCGGTGGGATTGCTCATCAGCGATATGTGGGCGAACAGCAGTGTGAATGAGCAAGGCTCCCAGACTCAGGATACTGTGCAGTCGCTTTATGACGGCTTTTCAGACACAAAGAAGTATATCGAAAAGAATTACTCCGATTTTGTGCTTGTAAAGGCTTATGGTACGACAGGAGATTATTCGCTGAATTTTGACAATGTTGTAAAGTGGTGGTACGATCTTACCGAAGCAAACGGCGACAAGACCTATGTGCTGCACCTTAACGAGCGCATCGGAAGCTACAACGGCTGGTATGAGGATCAGCTTCTCCGTCAGCTTACCGTACTGGAGGATTATGAGAATATCGGCGGCAGCGCTTTCAATTCATTTGCTTCGCTGAAAAAAAATCCCCTCGGCACTACCGACACGCTTCTTAAATACTTTGCTGAGCAGATAAACACTGAAACGATCTTTGAGGATCTTGAGATGATCTCTCCCACCTCCTTAAGCTTTGTAACATACGATGCCTCCGTGAAGTTCATGGGTACGTTTGATGAGAATTTTGACGTTTATTTTGACGGAGAGAAGATAAAGCTGAACGAGGCAGGAAACTTCTATTTCCAGGAGCCGCTTCAGGTCGGATGGAACAGCTTTGTGATAGAGCATAAGGGCAAGACTTATAATTATTCTATCGAACGCAGAGTAGATGTTATGACCTCGGTAGAGGATCAGGATGTCATTGTTGAGGGCGGAACGCAGATAGCGCTTGTTGCGGTGGCTTACAGCGGCTCTCAGGTAAGTGCAACGATCGCAGGGCAGACGATAAATCTCAAGGAAAAGGAAAACAGCGGCGAGGAGCTTGACGCAAACTCCTCTTATGCGAAGTTCGTAGGATATTATACCGTCGGTGACGGGCTTATCGGACAGGAACAGTACCTCGGCGATATAGTATACTATGCAAGCTTCAGCGGATACAGCGAGCAGATGTCCGGCGGAAGCGTCACCATTCAGGCAAAGCCGGAGCCTCCGAAGGACATCGTTGCGGAGATCATTATCGACCAGAGTGCGGTGGGTACAGGCGAGGTCGTCGGCACGATGCCTCCTATCATCACAGATACCGAGTATGTGCAGTATGTAAAAGTGCTGAGAAATTACACAACTGTTTATGATGCAAAGACGACAGGTAAGATACCGTCTCCCTTGTTCTCTCAGCTTCCCGCAGGTACGCTTGACTATGTAATGAGCCAGTCGGGCGGATATTTCACCACCACCTCGGGTAAGCGTTTTGCTGAGTCCGATGTGACTACATTTACCGATACCGGACTCGGTGAAAACAAGCTGCTTGTAAAGGCAATAGGAAACAGCGGCGGAAAGAGCTTTATAAAGCTGCATCTTGATTATAAATCGTCGTTTAATGTTGTTGCTCCCGTGACTTATCACGATGCGCTGGATGGACCCTACGGCGTGCGGAATTACGACGCTGACAAGGTGTATATAACCTTTGACAATGTGACAAGCGTAACAAAGCTTCCCGATTTCACTGCCTGCTCGCTTTTCAGCAGCGGAACATGGGAAACGGTTACAGAGAACGGAGTGCCCAAGTTCAGGCTTGCGCTCACGCTTACGCAGGCAGGAATTTTCAGCGGCTGCGGTGCATATTATGACGACAACGGCGATCTTATGCTGACTTTTGCTGTGCCTACCAATACGCTTTCGGGTAAGGTCATCGTTATCGATCCGGGACACGGCTACGGCAAGACGCTTGACTGGCTCGACCCCGGTGCTATCGGAAACGTCACAGAGTTCTCTGTAAATCTTGCGGTTGCCAAAAAGCTTGAAGACAAGCTCACAGCGCTTGGTGCCACCGTTATCAGACTCAATACCGAGAGCGACCTTTATATAACTACCGAGCGCCCGAATGTAGCAAGGACCTACGGTGCGGATATGTTCATTTCACTGCATTGTAATTCGGCAACAAATCTTGACGCCCACGGCGTTGAGGTGTATTATTTCACGTCATTCTCGCAGCCTCTCGCAAAAGCGATAAACAATGAGCTTTCCGCCCTGTACGACAATCAGATATATGCTGATGGAACGGTAAGCAGCCGTGGTGATAAGTACAGCTATTACTGGGTGACATTGCAGCAGGATTTCCCCTCTGTGCTTGTTGAGATGGGCTTCATCTCCAATGAGCGAGAGTGTATGGTGATGGCTGACGATGCAAACCAGGGCAAGATCGCAGAAGCGATAGCAAACGGCGTTTACACGTATTTTGCACGCAGTGATATTCACTACTCGGGCAACGGCAGTGAGGATGTTCCCGATAGCGGCGGCGAGCAGACTCAGCCACCTGAAGAAACTCAGGAGCCTGATCTCCCCTCAACATCAGAAACATCCGAAACCACCGATATCACCGAAACGGCAGATACAGCTGACACCGCTGATACTGCTGAAAGTGTATCAGCGTCTGAGACTGATGATACATCGGATACATCGGAGCCACCAATGACAACTGATGCTCCTCAGGGCGGAGAGATACCTGTCGAGTGATCTGTTAAAAATATGTTCAAAAAAATGTTGAAAAAGGTTGAAAAATTCGGAAAAGTATGATAAAATAATATTGTATAAGTAAATCCCTGCTTCGGCGGGATCATAAAAATAATTTTGAAAGGAATTATTCATCATGGCAAGAACAAAGAAGACAGTTGCCCCCGCAGCTGAAGTAAAGGCTGCTCCCGTTGAAGTGAAGAAGGAGGCTGCAACCAAAGCAGTAGCAGCACCTAAGACTGAGGCTGCTCCCAAGGCAGAAGTAAAGCCTGTTGCAAAGAAGCCTGCTGCTAAGAAGACAGAGACAAAGGCTGCTGCAAAGAAGCCTGCCGCTAAAAAGCCGGCAGCTAAGAAGGCTGCTGCCAAGAAGGCTCCCAAGCCTATTACAGTAGAGGATATCGCTGCAAAGCTGGCTAAGAAGCTTGACGCTAAGAAGGCTGCTGCTATTGACCGCAAGTGCGCTGTTGATATCAAGCTGTACGGTACTTTTGAGGCTCACATGTATATCGAAGTAAAGGACGGCAAGCTGACAGTAGCTCCTTATGATTACATCGAAAAGGATATCGAGGCTGCTATCGCAGTTGAGAATGCTCTCGCTATCATCGATGGCAAGCTGACAATAGCTGACGCTCTCGCTGACGGCAGACTCTACGCTTTTGGTGACATTGCTGTTGCTGCAAAGCTCGCAGCTCTTTTCGCTTGATATCCGATAACTGAATTTTTATAACACTGCGGCTTCCGATTTTGGTCGGAGGCCGCTTTTGTTTTAAGTTTAAAAAAGCTCTTGACAACCGTTTCAAAATATGTTATCATAATATATGAGTTAGGCACAACTAACCAAATGGTTTCAAGGAGGATCATGTTAGTATGAGTGTAGTTGTAATAGGCGGTAATGACCGTATGGTAACAAGATATAAGGAAATATGCAGGTCGTATAGCTGCAAGGCGAAGGTGTTTACACAGATGCCCGCCGATTTTGATAACAAGCTTGGCAGCCCTGACCTCATGGTAGTATTTACAAACACCTGTTCTCATAAAATGGTCAACAGTGTAAACCGTCGATCAGAAAAGTTGGATATTCCTGTTGTAAGGATACACAACGCCAGTGTCAATGCGTTGAAAGCTGTACTGTCGGAGTATGCTGTAAAGTAAAAGTCGGTCTTGCTTCTTATTGAGTTAGCCATAACTAATGCACGCCTGTGTTTCTGTTCCCGTCAATAGAGATAAAACGTGCGGTTAGTCCAAACTAACAAATTCTGAGGATAAGTATGTGCAACAATAGATATTTCGAATTTGAGCAAAAGCTTGCATTTCATACAGCTCCGTCTCTGCTTGGTATAAAGTGCGCCAGCCTTATGTCGATCGCAAGAGATAGTTTTGATGAAATGTACCTGGAGCTTTTCAACTGCCGTGCCGCAGTAAAGGGATTAAGGATAAAAATACTCTGTATGTGCGAGGAACGGGTACTCCTGCTTTTATATAATGAGAATAAGCTTGCTGCGCAGCTTTCAAGAGAAGAGTGCAGGGGCGTACTGCGTATCTACGGATATGCTGACAGTATGGATATGGAAGCCTGTCTTGAACGCCTTTCTGTACGTATCGGCGAAAACAGAGATTTTCCGCATGAGATCGGTATATTTCTTGATTATCCGGTTGAGGATGTTGAGGGATTTATAAAGCACAACGGCTGTAATTTCAAGCTGTGCGGTTATTGGAAGGTGTACGGAGATACCACAAGGGCGCAGCGTACTTTTGAGAATTATAACCGTTGCAGGAAATTTCTGTGCAGCAGGCTGAGACAGGGCGATGATATATACCATGCATTGAAAATATCGTGATACTTGAACGGCGATAGAAAAGGCTGCATATTTATAACTCTTGACATGACTTCATAATTGTGGTAATATTAATTTGTGACATTTTTTGCGTGCAGCGAAATCTGTTGCAATTTACGAATATCATGTAGGAAAAAGAGGTTGGTGTTTTGAAAAAGTTATTATCACTGCTTGTTTTGGTGATGGGCTTGTTGTGTCTCGGTACAGTAGCAGGCGCTTATGAGACGGATGAGGTCCTAATATACGAAACGACTGATTTTGAAGGCGATTATGTTTATGTCAACGATTCGTATTTTTCAAGTGAAGAGTTTTACAAGGACGGTTATTATATCTTTCTTGACGCATATTCACAGAGTGACTATATGTATCTCTACTCCCAGCTTTTTGACCATGGGGGCATTGACAGATGCGAGGTGCTTCGCAAGAGTGAAGGCGGTTCCTGGCAGAGCTTAGGCGAAGGCTTGTTTTGGGATTATGATGAAAATAATGCAGATGTAGAGTATTGTGATTACACGGCGTTATACGGCAAGGCATACGACTATCGCTTCTGCTATTATGACGGCGCAGATCTTGTTACCACACGAGATGTAAGCACAAAGCATACAGGAGGAAATTCCGGCGGTTTTTATTACAAGCCGAAAGCTGAAGCTGTAAGCGTAGGAGATAAGAGCGTAAAGTTCACTGTTACTCTTGATGAGAGATGGTGTCCCGACTCCTATAAGGTTACCCGTAAGCAGGGATACTGGGGAGATGAGGTGCTGGTAGGTGAATATAAAAAGTTTCCTGATACAACGGCGTCCGATGGATATTCATTGTATGTTATAGAGCTTTCCGACAAGGGACTTGAGCCCGGCACAGATTACACCTACTATGTAGACTTCTATTCGGATAGCAGCACCGAGCCGCTGTGCAGCACAAATCTTGATGTGCAGACCACATATCCGCTTGTAGAGCCTGAGCTTATTTCGATTGAGACTACAAGCAGCAGCATAACTATGACAGCTTCTATCGATGAGCGCTGGGAAGCTGACGGCTATGATCTTCAGAAATACAGCTTCAAGCTGAAAAAGTGGATAAACGCAGGAACAAGTGAGTATTTCGGCTATTATGACTGGAAGGGCGGTCATGAGATATATGAAGCCAGATTTACCTTTGAGAAGCTTAAGCCTATAACAAAATACAAGTGCAGGATGCGCTTCTTTAAAATGGTAGACGGAAAGAAAGAATACATATCCAATGTTACCAAGACCACCTACACCATGCTTGAGACGCCCGAGCTGGAGCTTGGCGCTACCGCCAAGAAGGCTACGCTCTCCTGGGATAAGGTGAGCAAGGCGGCAGGCTATGAGATATATGTAAAGGCGCTTTCTCCAAATGAGGACGTCGGCGGATTCTGGGGCGACTATTGGTGGTGGTATGGCTATGAAGATGACAGCGGAAGCTCGCTGAGCAAGTATAACCAGAGCTATGAAAGCTCTACTCTTTATGGCATAGACCCTGACCTGTTCAAGAAAAAGACGACCGTTAAGGGTGGTTCTAAGACGTCCTATTCGTATTCCATCAAGAGCAGCAAGATATATGTTTACAGAATAAGAGCATATAAGACCATAAACGGTAAAAAGTATTACAGCGCTTTCAGCAATCAGGTAACTACCGACTGTACGGAGTCTCTTCTTAACGGACTTAAGCTTAAGCCTACCGTGACGGTAAGCGCCTCCAATGAGAAGCTTATCAAGGCGGCACTGAAAAAATGCATTACTGATGATATGTCACAGGCAGAAAAGGCGGCAGCGATCTATGATTATGTTCATAATGCTGCAATATACGAGTACACATACAGCCGCATTCCATCTGATCCGATAGAGGCTATTCTTTCGGCAGGACGTGGTCAGTGCTATCAGTTCGCTGTAACATATCAGGCTATGATGAAATACATAGGCTTTGATGTGAAGCTTGTTTCGGGTAAGACTTCAAGGGGAGGTCCTCACTGGTGGAACGAGCTTACCTGTGCAGGAACGACATATATGATCGATCCTCAGGTAGGCGGAAGATTCCTTATCAGATACGACCGGATGGGCGCATATACTGTAAAGAAGGAAAAGGTATACGATTGATCTTTTGTAAGGAAGGATAATATCTGTAACCAAAGCGATCGTTGAAGTTTTCGCATAATAAAAAGGCGCAGTCATGTATATGGCTGCGCCTTTGGTGTATACTGTCGCTATTGACACCTGCATTTTTTTGTAATATAATTAGTACAGGTACTCATGCCTAATAATATCAAGGAGAAAACATATCATGCTGAAAAATAAGGTTGCTGTAATAACAGGTGGAACAAGAGGGATCGGCTTTGCTATCGCAGAGCTTTTTGCTAAAAACGGAGCAAAGGTAGCTGTGCTTGGTTCTCGTAAGGAAACAGTGGATAAAGCGCTTGAAAAGCTGGCTGCTGTCGATGCCGAGTGGGAGATAATGGGACTTTATCCGGACCTTACGGATTATGCGTCGGTTGAAGCTGCATTTGCGCAGGTGAAGGAGAGATTCGGCAAGATAGACATCCTTGTGAATAATGCAGGTATATCCGCCCGGGAGCCTATCGAAGCGTATGAACCCGACGCATTTAAAAATATCATGGATCTTAATGTAACAGCGGTGTTCAATGGCTGCAAGGCGGTAGTTCCGATGATGAAGGAAAACGGCAGCGGAAGCATAATCAATACCAGCTCCATGGTTGCAAAATTCGGACAGCAGAGCGGAGTAGGCTATCCCGCTTCAAAATTCGCTGTAAACGGAATGACGCAGAGCCTTGCACGTGAGCTTGGCAAGTACAACATCCGTGTCAATGCGGTAGCTCCCGGAGTTACGAGGACAGACATGGTCGCAGCACTTCCCGAGGAGATGGTCGCACGTGTTGCGGCAGGTATCCCGATGGGCAGGGTGGGCGAGCCGGAGGAGGTAGCTAATGCGTTCCTGTTCCTTGCAAGCGATATGGCAAGCTATGTTTCGGGTGCAGTACTGGCAGTGGATGGTGCAACGGTTAACTAATAATATATGCTAATCGCTTGGTGGTATGCTACGCCGATATATCGGAATGAAATTGCGATACGCCAGTGAAGCTGTTGGAACATATATTTAAAGGTCCACCCAGCTGTCCAAAGTTTTGATTTGGAAAACGGTGCGTGGTTCTGATATGTATTACTCCCCATATCTGATGTATGGGGAGTAGTTAAAACAAATTGGTATTGGTTTACTGAAATTCGTTCATAAATGCTTTAGGGGGTACGGAACATGCCGCTTACTATTATAAGACAGGACATCACAAAGCTGAATGCTGATGCGATAGTAAATGCTGCAAACGCAAGTCTGCTCGGCGGCGGAGGCGTTGACGGGTGCATCCATCGTGCGGCGGGAAAGGAGCTTCTTGAGGAGTGCAGGGCGCTTGGAGGTTGCAGCGTTGGCAGCGCTAAGATAACAAAGGGCTACAAGCTTCCGTGCAGATATATCATACATACAGTAGGACCTGTCTGGCACGACGGAAACAGCAACGAACAGGAGCTGCTCAGCTCCTGCTATCGTGCCTCGCTGCAGCTTGCAGAGCAGTATGACTGTAAGACCGTAGCTTTTCCGCTTATTTCTTCGGGAGCTTACGGTTATCCTAAGGCGGAGGCGTTAAAGGTTGCGGTAGACACCATCAGCGCTTTCCTTGACAGCCATGATATGGATGTCTATATCACGGTTTTCGACCGTGCTTCGTTTGATATCGGAGAGAAACTGTATAACGATATTGAGCAGTATATAGATGACAATTACGTGGCTGAACACACTGACAGGTTCCGTGGTATGTGTGGCAGTATAAAGGCAATGGCGCCACGTCCGATGATGCAGTCACAGCCTGTGTGTTATGAGGAGTGCAGCAGCAACAGCTTTGACGAGTCAGAGCTGAAAAAGCGTGTTATGGAGCTTGACGAGAGCTTTTCACAGATGCTCCTGAGAAAGATCGACGAGCTTGGTATAACGGACGTGCAGTGCTATAAGAAAGCAAATGTAGACAGAAAGCTGTTTTCAAAGATACGCAGCGATGTTGCTTACAGACCAAGTAAGGCAACTGCGATAGCATTTGCGATCTCGCTGGGACTGGATATCTCCGAAACTGCCGAGCTTCTGAAAAAAGCAGGCTATGCCTTGTCGCACAGCAATAAGGCCGATGTGATAATAGAGTATTTCATATCAAAAGGTATATATAATATCTTCGAGATAAATGAGGCGCTGTTTGCGTTCGACCAGAGCCTGCTTGGCGGCTGAAGTCAGATATGAAAATGTCGCTTCCGATGCGACCAAAAAAGTACGGATATCCTCTATAATGTGATTGTAAGGCAAAACACACAATGACATTAAGGAGGATATTTTTATGAGAAAAGATCTTACTGAGCTGGTATTCATTCTTGACAGGAGCGGTTCGATGTCCGGGCTTGAAGCCGACACTATCGGTGGCTTCAACTCAATGATCGAAAAGCAGAAAAAACAGGACGGTGAATGTATCGTGTCTACGGTTCTGTTTGACAATACTTCGCAGGTCATACACGATCGTGTGCGTCTTTCCGATATCCGGCCTATGACGGAGGAAGACTATACAGTAGGCGGCTGTACTGCGCTTCTGGATGCGATCGGAGGAGCTGTACACCATATAGGAAACGTCCACAAATACGCACGTAATGAGGACGTACCAGCCAAAACGATATTTGTAATAACAACGGATGGCATGGAAAATTCAAGTCACTGTTATCAGCTTCCTAAAGTAAAGAAGATGATAGAGCGGCAAAAGGAAAAGTACGGCTGGGAGTTCTTGTTCCTGGGTGCAAATATTGATGCGGTTGCGGTCGCCGGAAGCTTTGGTATCAGCGAAGACAGGACCGCACAGTTCAAGAGCGACAGCAGAGGAACAAGGCTGAATTATGAGGCAGTCAGCGAGGCAGTATGTATGTTCAGAGGGGATATGCCTGTCAGCAGAAGCTGGAAGAGAAAGATAGAGCAGGACGTCGCAGAAAGAGGAGACAGATAAAAAATAACGGAGTATCATACAGATACTCCGTTTCTCTTTATTTTATTCGATCTCTTCAAAGTCCGCAGCACCGTGCTTGCAAAGAGGACAGATGATGTCCTCAGGCAAGGTGTCTCCTTCATAGACATAGCCGCAGATCTTGCATACAAAGCCTTTTTTGCCCTCAGTATCAGGCTTGGGCTTTACGTTGTCAAAATAATAGGTGTAGGTCATTGTCTCCTTGTCTGAGATGACCCTGGCTTCGGTCACAGAGCAGATGAACATACCGTGCGTATCAAGATCGACATATTGCTCAACCTTCAGCGACATGAACGAGTTGATGTTGCGTGGCAGGAACACCAGGCCATTGTCCGAGCGCAGCGGTGTGCAGTCGGCAAATTTATCTGTGTTTCTTCCGCTGTGGAAGCCGAATTTCTCAAATACAGCAAAAGGAGCATCGGTGGTAAGGCAGTTGATGTTCATTATTCCCGTTTGTTTGATGACATGGTGAGAATAGTTTTCTTTGTTTATTGCAACTGCGATCCTGTTGGGGGAATTTGTTACCTGTGTCACTGTGTTTACTATCAGACCGTTGTCTCTCTTACCGTCGTTTGAGGTGATGACATAAAGTCCGTATCCGATGTTGAATAATGCACTAAGGTCATTCTTATCAACCGCTGAGCCCTGCTGTGCGATATACTCTCTGCAAAGCTCATCTGCCAGAGCGCCGAGCTGAGCAGTGCTTTCATCGTTGAGGGCTGACAGTATCTTTACGTTGGCATCGGTGTAGGTGATGTTTTTGCTTTTTTCAAACATACCCTTCATTACCTTTGCTGCAAGCGGCGCCCAGCTTCCGTTTTCGATAAACGCAACAGTGCGGTTGCTGAAATTCCGTTCTGTAAGATGAGCGATGAATTCACGCATGAATGGGAAGATCTCTGCATTGTACGTGGTTGTAGCAAGTACCAGCTTGCTGTAACGGAAAGCGCTTGCAACTGCTTCGGACATATCACAGCGTGCGAGGTCATATATAGTTACATTCGGACAGCCGTTTGACCTGAGCTTTTCGGCAAGCAGAGTAACTGCCTTTTTTGTGTTTCCGTATACTGAAGTATATGCTACAACTATGCCTTCTTCCTCGGGCTGGTAGCTTGACCATGTGTTGTACAGACCGATATAGTATCCGAGGTCATCGGCGAGTACGGGACCGTGGAGCGGGCATATAGTCCGGATATCAAGACCCGCTGCTTTTTTGAGGAGAGACTGGACCTGTGCTCCGTATTTGCCCACGATGCCGATATAATAACGTCTTGCTTCGTCAGCCCAGCCCTCTTCAACATCAAGAGCACCGAATTTTCCGAAGCCGTCAGCGGAAAACAATACTTTGTCAGTGCTGTCGTATGTTACGATAACCTCAGGCCAATGGACCATTGGTGCGGCAACAAATGCAAGCTGATGCTTTCCTAAAGAGAGCGTATCGCCTTCACCTATTACCATCTGCCTTTCGGCAAGATCTGTACCGAAGAAGTTCTTCATCATTGCAAACGCTTTTGCAGAGGAGACTATGATCGCCTCGGGATAAGCCCTTGCAAAGTTCATGATATTTGCGGAGTGATCAGGCTCCATGTGCTGTATTATTAAATAGTCGGGCTTTCTGCTGCCGACAACGTTCTGGATGTTGTCCAGCCATTCGTGGGTGAAGGCTGCGTCAACGGTATCCATGATGGCTATTTTTTCATCAATAATAGCGTATGAATTGTAAGAGATTCCGTTAGGAATGATGTACTGTCCCTCAAAAAGGTCAGTTTTGTGGTCGTTTACACCTAAATATTTTATATCCTGAGAAATGAACATAATATCCTCCTGTAAGTATATTGATAAATCCGGTGAAGAAAAAGTGTGCAAGGTGGTTCGTTAGGCAACACCAAACCACACTGCCGTTCAATGAAATCAGCGCAATTGCAAAGCAATTGATTTGAGCTTATTTCATTATACCATGACCGTAAACACAAAGTGTTTACAGGCTGCGACAGCAGCGCCGTTGAAAACGGCAAGGTCAGCCGTTCAATGAAATCAGCGCAATTGCAAAAGCAATTGATTTGAGCTGATTTCATTATACCATACTTCTTTAATGAAATCAATCATTTTTTATGGTGGTAATATAAGGGTATAAGAATTTCGACGGAATATACGTTATTCTGGTAATAGTGTCCGACAGTTGTCGGAAAATATATAAGAATATGGGTGCATATCATCGGCCGAAAGTTTTATCACATTTTATATGTAACGCCGTTGCCTTTAATGTGCCGTGAATCATTGGCAAGCTCTATCATCGGTGCAGTAAGTGTCCCCGTTTCATCTGACAGACTAAGTACTGTTATAGCAGTAAAATCGGGGCATATCGCCCTGCACAGATAAAAGAACGGGATGTTAAGAAGATGAGAAAGCAGTGCCGAGGAGGAGCCGCCGTGGCTGAACAGTGCAATTGTCCTGTTGGTATTTTCGCCGATCACACGATAGTTTGCCCCCTCTCGCTCATAACCGAGACTCCTGAACCATTCGTCGGACTGTTCTGCAACACGCTCTATCTCGGGAAAAACGATGTTGTTGCAGAATGGAGCTTGCTTTGTCCAGCTTTCGTCCATCAGGGAATGTCCAAGAGAAATCGCATATAGCGAGGTGTCCCAGGGATGTCCGTCAGCGTATACCGCTTTTCCGTCAGACGAACCCCATTTGATCTCCCTCATAAAATCCAGAGTGGTTATGTCCAGATCGAGTATTCTTGCGGTATACTGTGCCGTTTCCTGCGCTCTTCCGTAAGGAGAGGAGAATATCTGTTGTATGCCCTCGTCCTTAAGGCGCAGCGCAGCCTTTTCCGCCTGCTCGTGACCCAGCGGCGTAAGGCAGTCTTTCACATAGTCGGGATGTCCGTGGCGGACAAGTATAATTTTCATGGCGCACCTCGTTTATAAATTTTGTGAGAATATCTTAGCATAACAGAATAGAGAAACAACTAGGTTGTTGTTTCTTCGGCAGATAGTAGAGCCGGGTTCATTTTATAGTATAATATCCGGCAAAGCGTGGGGGTACGGTTATGCGTCCATTGTTTACATTCGCCTCGCCGCCAATGGAATAAACCTTGTCGTTTATGATATATTCACATTCAAATTCAGTATGTCTGTCGGCAGGGTTGATTATGACCAGTATCTTCTCGTTTTCGGCGGTTCTCAGATAGGCGAGTGGGTATTCATTCTTTTGCGCATAAATGAATTCTATCCGACCTTTGCTTTGTAATGCGGAATGTGTGAGCCTTATTGAAATAAGCTTCTTTATTTCATTGTACAGCGAGCTTGGATCGGCTTTCTGAGCTTTTACGGTAGGTCTGTCTATGCTGCTGTCCTGCCTGATATAAAGTGTATCCGCTGCTGCCGTGCTAAAGCCGGCGTTTTTGGTGTCATCCCATTGCATTGGCGAGCGTGAGCCTGTTCTTCCATATCCTCCTTCAACCGAAACCAGACCTTCCACATATCTCATTCCGATCTCATCACCGTAATAGATGAAAGGCGCACCTGGCATAGATAAAAGAAAAGCAAACGCTATTTTCAGGTTATCACCGTGGATGCTGCGTGCCAATCTGTCCATGTCATGATTGCCCGATGGTATGCAGATGAGTCCCTTGCGGTCTGATCTTTCATAGCTTTCAATGTATTTTCTGACAAATTCGGACACATCGCCCTTACCACGGTCCGAGAAAAAGGGTTCAGCACAGCGGAACAGGTCATTGTAGTGTGAAGGACCGAAATGCAGCAGAAAATCCATGTGAAATCCGCCTTGCAGAGACTTATCGGGTTCGCCCCATTCCGAGACCATGGCAGCGTCAGGGAATTCTTCATCCAGAAATCTGCGTACATCCTGCCACAGCTTTATAGTGCCCTTGCCGTCGGGATCGTTTTTTACAAGCGAGCCGGCCATATCCACACGGAAACCGTCGCAGCCCATTTTCAGCCAGAAACGCATTATGTTTTTTAGTTCTTCAAGGGTAGCCTTTGCGCCATCGCTGTCAGTTGATTGCTGCCATTTCTTGTCAGGGTCGGGAGCATAGAAGCCGTAATTAAGTGCAGGCTGATGTGAAAAGAAATTTACGGCGCATGAGCCGTCTCTGTCGGAGATCCCTCTTATACAACCCATGCCCTGAGGCTCTTCCCAGATGCTGTCCGTCCATACATATCTGTCGGTAAATTCGTTCAGCTCCGCTTTCATTGATCGTTTGAACCACTCGTGCTCCACTGAGGTATGTCCCGGTACAAGGTCGAGCAGGATGTGCATACTGTGCTTGTGAACTTCGTCAAAAAGGCGTTTTATATCATCGTTTGTACCATATCTCGGGGCAACCTGATAGTAGTCCGAAATGTCGTAGCCTGCGTCGCCGAACGGCGAAGCGAAGCAGGGGTTCATCCATATAGCATTACAGCCAAGCTCCATGATATGATCCAGCTTTGCAGTGATACCGTTGATATCGCCTATTCCATCGCCGTTGCTGTCGAAGAATGACTGGGGATATATCTCGTAAAATATTGCATTGTCAAGCCATGAGGGTTGTGATATTGAGTTCATATAAATTTTCCTTTCAATGATAAGTTAAGCGGGTTTGCTTGATATTATGATACAATAAAATCGTTGTTTTTTCAATAGTTCCTGAAAAATAGATCTTTTGTCGTTAGTTCATGATCTTCTGAACTGCGTTGGTGTTATACCCTCGTAGCGCCTGAACAGCTTGCAGAAGTAGCTTCCCGAGCAGAAACCCGTCTGCTCCGCTATTTCCTCTATGGATAAGGACGAATGTGACAGCAGCTCCTTTGCTGCTTGTATGCGTCTTTTTGCGATATATTCCATCGGGCGTGAACCCAGTACGCTGCGGAACAGTCTGCAAAGATGCTGCCTGGAAACGCAGACTGTGGAACACAGCTCGTCCAGTGTTATATCAGAGGTATAGTTGCTGTTAATATAGTCCACTGCTTTTGTTATCGTAGAATTCTGCGAGGTATCAGACGCCTTTCCTGATATTATTCTGTAAAACTCGATGAGAAAATCGTACAGATAGCCCGATGCCCTGAAGTTGCCGAAAATGCTGTCGCCCATGATGGACTCGTGCATCCTCCTGAAGAAATGCTCCAGCAGCCCTGAGCCTGAAAGGTGAAATACAGCGGCTTCGGTCAGCCCGAATTGTGACAATATCCTGTCGGCTGCAAATCCTGATGGTGCGACCCAGTGTATGTCCCAGACATCCTCGTTTGGATAGTATTCGTGCGGAAGCCTTGCAGGCAGGAATATGGCAGTCATAGGTGGTATCAATATCAGCTTTTCACCGAGTTTTAGTGTTCCGCTTCCTTTTGTACAGTATAGTATCTGAGGATAGGCATATCCCTCGCTGCGTATAAGGTGCGGCTGACACTCGTGCTGTCCAATGCTTGTAAGGTATATGGGAAGCTCGCTTTCGTTGCGTATGATAGGAAAATCATAAAAATACATTTTTTCACCTTTGATGTTCATATTGTTATATTTTCATAATATCATATATTGACTTTTCTGTCAATCGGACGTATTATATATTTATCAAACAATTATTATGTCATGGAGGAATGACCGTGAATATTTACGAGATATCCAAGGCAGGCTCTGCCAGAAGTAAAATGGTCTGGCATGAGGATCCCAATGTTCTTCATATCGGCACGCTTCAGGAGCATTGCTACTTTATCCCGTTCGGTAAAGATCAGCAGCCGTTTGGCAGCAGGGAGGAGTCCTGCTTTTTCAAGCTCCTTAACGGTGACTGGGGCTTCCGCTATTTTGACAGCATAATCGATATTGAGGATGATTTCCCGACCGTTGCTGCTGACAAAACAATCCCCGTTCCGTCAAACTGGCAGCTACACGGTTATGACAGGGCGCAGTATACAAATGTGGTCTATCCTATCCCGTTTGATCCGCCCTATGTCCCGGATGATATCCCTGTCGGAATTTACAACAGGAGCTATCGATTCAATGCTGACGGACTCAGGAGGATACTTACCTTCGAGGGCGTTGACAGCTGCTTTTATCTGTATATCAACGGAAGCTTTGCGGGATATTCGCAGGTATCGCACGCCACTGCCGAATTTGATGTGACCGATATGCTTTCTGACGGTGAAAATCTTATTACCGTTGCGGTCTTAAAGTGGTGCGACGGTACCTATCTTGAGGATCAGGACAAGTTCAGGCTGTCTGGAATATTCCGAGATGTGTATATGCTGTCACGTCCTGCGAAAAGACTTGAAAACTACCGCATTATATCCGACGCTTGCGGAAGACTCAGTGTTTCTGTAAAGGGCGAGAGCGCACATGTGAGGCTGTTTGATGGCGAGACACTCATCTGCGAGGGAAACGCCTCAGAAAACAGACCGTTTGAAGCGGAGATTACGGATGTTGTGCAGTGGAATGCGGAAAGACCATATCTGTATTCGCTTACGCTTGAAACTGAAACCGAGCTTATCGGTGAGCGAGTAGGCTTCCGTGAGGTGTGCATAGACGATGGTGTGCTGAAAGTGAACGGCAGACATATCAAGATACGTGGCGTGAACAGGCACGACAGCTATCCCGAAAGCGGATATTATGCAACGGAAGAGCAGATGAAAAAGGATCTGCTGCTTATGAAGGCACACAATATCAATGCTGTAAGGACCTCTCACTATCCCAATTCTCCGGTATTCTATAAGCTCTGTGATGAGCTGGGACTTTGTGTTATCGACGAGGGCGACCTTGAGATGCACGGCTGTGTTGACGCCTATAACGACTTTAAGTGGACGAAGGGTTACAACGGTATAGCGCTTCTTGCAAGTGATGAACGTTTCAGAAAAGCTATCGTTGACCGTGCAAGGCTGCTTGTTTCAAGGGACATCAACCGTCCGTGTGTGATATTCTGGTCGCTCGGCAACGAGAGCGGCTACGGCACAAACCTGAGAGCCGCAGCTGAGTATATTAAGTCATTTGACAACACACGTATCCTGCATTATGAGAGTACACACAAGCTTGACGATACTTCTGACGATGTGCTTGACGTGGTTTCTGAAATGTATACATCCCCTGAGGATATAAAGCGTTTTCTGCTGCGTGAGGACGAAAAGCGCCCGTTTATTCTCTGCGAATACTGCCACGCTATGGGCAATGGTCCCGGTGATCTTGAGGATTATCATCATGTGTTCATGTCAAGCGACAGGCTGTGCGGCGGTCTTATCTGGGAATGGGCGGATCATGCACTTCCGCTTGGCGTCACTGAGGAAGGCAGGGTAAAATACGGCTATGGCGGTGATTTCGGAGAGCGCCACAATGACGGCAATTTCTGCATGGACGCTCTGTGCTATCCCGACAGAACGCCGCATACAGGGCTGCTGGAAGCAAAGCAGGTATTCAGACCCGTGCGTGTAACTAAAGGGGACTCTGACGGCAGCTTTGTATTATGCAATCTCCTTGCGTTTGAAAATATCGGCGAACATCTTGACGGTACATACGAGATAACAGAGGACGGAAAAACAGTGGCAACAGGAAGCTTCGACTTTTTTTGCGAGCCTATGGACAGGTGTACTGTGACCATCACGGATGCCGCACGGAAATTCAGCGGCGAAGCCTTTATCCGATTTGTTTTCAGGTCAAAACGATCAACGCCCTGGTGTGATAAGGGATACGAAGTGTGCTTTGACCAGCTTCAGCTGAGCGAAAAGAGCTTGTTGAAAGACAGTGCGAAGGCTGCCGTTTCCTTTGAGGATAGTCTGCTTGTTGTAAGCATTATCTGCGGAAAGTCGTTCTATCTGTTCAACAAACGTACTGCGACCTTTGATAAGATGCAGCATGACGGTGTTGATGTGATCACAAGCCCAATGAAATTCAATTTTTTCCGTGCCCCTGTCGACAATGACGTTATGCGTGGCGACTGGTACAGGCTGCATCTGCATGATTATGATACCAAGGTGTATTCAACAAGCGTCGATGCCGTTGAAAATGGCGTTGTGATATCTGTAAAACAGTCCTTTGGCTGGAATATGTATCATCCCTTTGCAACGGCGGATGTCAGATATACTGTAACAGGATCAGGACTTGAGATAGCCTGTGATATTGTGACCTCGGAAAAGGTCACATTCCTGCCAAGATTTGGCGTAAGGCTGTTTGTTCCCAAGTCTTTTGATACCGTTGAGTATTACGGATATGGTCCTTATGAGAGCTATATCGACAAGCATCAGGCGTCGCATATCGGTAGATTTGAGCACAGGATAAGCGATATGCATGAGGATTACATAAGACCGCAGGAAAATTCCTCGCACTGGGATTGCAGGGAAATGACGCTGACAAACGGTGATGTTTCGGTGAAGTTTACATCAGACAAGAATTTTTCGTTCAATGCCTCGGAATACACGCAGGAGGAATTGTCTGAGAAGCGTCATAACTTTGAGCTGCATAAATACGATGACAATGTCATCTGCGTGGATAGCTACATGGCAGGAGTGGGATCAAATTCCTGCGGACCTCAGCTTGCGGAAAAATATCGTGTTCCGCTGCCTGAGTTGTCATTAAAGCTGAATATCAGCATGGTATAATAAATTTGGTTTGCTTCAAAAGCTTCGCTTTTGCGCCAATTTATTGAACGGCAGTGTGTTTCGCTCGGCATTGCCGACCGAACCACCTTGCAATTTTTTCTTCAACGGCGGAGCGCCGTTGATTTCGCTGAGCGAAACCGAAAAAATTGCCATGTGGATCGTAATTGAGACAACGTCTTGCGCAGCCTGCAAACACTTCGTGTTTGCGGTCATGGTATAATATGGAGGTGTTTATTATCAAAAAACGTATGATTTCTATAATGTGTGCTGCTGTGCTGCTTGCTTCGGGCTGTACATCCGATGTGAAAAGCTCATCCGAGCCTGAGACCGCCGCAGAGGAGACCTTGCAGTCATCTGGCATGATCACTGCGGACGTTACATCAGGCACTGATGATACTGCTGACACGGTGCTTCCGATGCCTGAAGTCAGCACAGAGACCGAAAACGTTGATGTCTCGTTTGAAGTGCCGTCCTCAGATACGCCTTTGGCTGATACGGTCGAAACAGACCTGCCGTCGCAGACGGAACCTGTTCCCGATGAGCCGACAGTCGATACTGATGAATCTGAAGTGCCGCCGCAGACTACGCCTGTCACTGATGAACCTGATACACCGCCGCAGACAGCGCCTGTTCCCGAAACGCCTGCGACATCTGTAACTGTGCCTGAGGAAAATGACCCCAAGCCTGTTGTTACTTCAAAAACATACGAGGCGGAGGATGCTGTGCTGAGAGGAGCACTTACTGTTTCAAGCAACTCCGCATGGTCGGGAGGAAAGGCAGTCGAGAATTTTGCCAATGACTCTGACCAGATAGTATTCTCTATTGATATTCCTGTAAGCGGTGCGTATGATATCACCTTTGTGTCTTCGGGCATAGGTTCTTACAAGGAAAACAATGCTTATATCGACGGTTCACATATCGGAATGTTTACAAGCGAGAATGAAAAGCTTACAAGCAGCGTTATTCCGACGGTAAGCCTTTCGAAAGGCAATCATGAGCTGCGTATAACAAAGTCATGGGGATGGATACGTCTTGATTGCATCAGAGTGGAGCAGTCCGAGGGTATAGACGACGAGATATATAACGTGAGCGACCGCCTGGTCAACGAAAATGCCGACAAGCGTACAAAGGAGCTTTTCAGCTATCTTTGTGATTGTTACGGCGAATATGTTCTGTCGGGTCAGGTGTGTGATGATGGCCTGTACGGAAGAGAGTTTACCGCCATACATGATGTCACAGGTAAGTATCCTGCCATACTCGGTCTTGACATGATGGACTATGCACCGTCACGCACGGCGCTTGGCGCACGCTCTCATGCAGTCGATACGGCGATAGAGTTCGGCAAAAAAGGCGGAATAGTCAGCTTCTGCTGGCACTGGAATGCACCTACGGAGTACCTTAAGGCAGGCAATGACAGCGATAACGGAAATCCTCGCTGGTGGGGCGGATTTTATACAAGAAACAGCACCTTTGACATATCTGCTGTCATGAATGGAAGCGACCCCGAAGGCAAAGAACTGATCGACCGTGACATAGCAGAGATAGCAAAGCAGCTTAAACGGCTAGAAAAGGAGAATATTCCCGTGCTGTGGCGACCACTTCACGAGGCTTCGGGAGGTTGGTTCTGGTGGGGTGCACAGGGCGCTGAAGCGTTCAAAAAGCTGTGGATATACCTGTATGAGCAGCTTACTTACGAGTATCAGTGCAACAATCTGATCTGGGTGTTCAACGGGCAGAACGCTGAATGGTACCCGGGCGATGAGTATGTCGACATCATCGGCGAGGACATCTATCCCGGTGAGCGTGTATATTCGCCGCAGACTGCACGATTCGTTCAGGCAACTGAGTACACTGACTCCAATAAGATAATAGCGCTGACCGAAAACGGATGTGTGTTCGATATAGATCAGGCAGTTGAGGCCAATGTAAAATGGGCATGGTTCAACACCTGGTGTGGAGATTTTGTGGTGAATGGAAACTCTTACAGCGAGAAATTTACCGAAAAGCATATTCTGCAAAAGGTGTACGACAGCGAATATGTAATAACGCTTGATGAGCTTGACTGGTGAGTTTAACAGCAAGTGACAGGCACAACATAATATCGATGTGCGGTATCGGTGCAGTAGCCGATACCGCTTGCTGCTTATGATAGATTTTTACTATTTTTGCGTTGCATTATTATATTATAGAATGCTTGATGTGTGTTATAATAATTATGTAACATTTTATCCGAAAGGAGCTATACTATGGATAATTTTAATTTTTACAGCCCTACTGAATTCGTGTTCGGACGAGGCACAGAAAGCAGCTGCGGAGCGCTTGTCAAAAAGCATGGCGGCACAAGAGTGCTGGTGCATTACGGCTCAGGCTCTGCGGTAAGATCCGGTCTGCTGGGCAGAGTGACTGACTCGCTCAAGGCAGAGGGCGTTGAATATTTCGAGCTTGGCGGCGTAAAGCCGAATCCCCGTGACGGTTTGGTGAGACAGGGAATAGCGCTTTGCAGAAAGGAAAATATCGACTTCATCCTGTCTGTTGGCGGAGGTTCAGCGATAGACAGCTCAAAGGCTATTGCGGCTGGCGCTTGCTACGACGGTGATTTCTGGGATTTCTACTGCGGCAAGGCGAAGATACAAAAGGCGCTCCCTGTTGGTACTGTATTGACTATCGCAGCGGCAGGCAGCGAGGGTTCGCCCGATACCGTTATAACTAAAGAGGACGGCATGGAAAAGCGTGGCGCAGGCTCCGATCTGCTCCGTCCCAAGTTCTCCGTGCTTGATCCTGAGCTTACCTTTACACTGCCTGCGTATCAGACTGCCTGCGGTGCTACCGATATCATGGCACACGTTTTTGAGAGATATTTCACCACCACAAAGGAGGTCGAGATAACAGACCGTCTGTGTGAGGCGGTGCTTCTCACGATGATAAAGGAAACTCCTCGTGTTATAGCAGATCCCAAAAACTATGACGCCCGTGCAAACATCATGTGGGCAGGTATGGTAGCACATAACAATATCTGCGGCGTAGGCCGTTCGCAGGACTGGAACAGCCATGGCCTTGAGCATGAGCTTTCTGGACTGTACGATGTTGCCCACGGTGCAGGTCTTGCAGTGATTATGCCTGCATGGATGGAGTTTGTTGTTGATACCGATGTTATGCGCTTTGCACAGATGGCAAGCAGAGTATGGGGCGTACAGATGAACTTTGAGGATCCTAAGTCCACTGCGCTCAAGGGTATACGTGCATTCCGTCAGTTCCTGCACGATATCGGTATGCCGATAAACTTCGCACAGCTTGGTGCAAGGGAAGAGGATATACCGTTGCTTGTAGAAAAGCTCGGTGTGGGAGATGGAGTCCGTTGGGGCTTCAGACAGCTGACTGCGCAGGATTGCGCTGATATTTACAGTCTTGCGGCAAACGCATCGCTTAGTTGAGCATCGGGGAGGATAACGTCATGAGAGCATTATTCATAGGCGGCACAGGCACTATCAGTATGGCGATAACAAAACAGCTCAGCGCTGATCCCTGCTGGGAGCTGTATCTCATAAACCGTGGTACAAGGAGCGCAGAGCTACCTGAAAATATCAGGGTCATAAACGCTGATATCAATAATGAGCAGGATGTCATTGAAAAGCTTGGTGATCTGAAGTTCGATACAGTCTGTGATTTCATTGGCTTTGTTCCATCGCAGCTTGAGCGTGACTATCGTATTTTCAATGGCAGAACAAAGCAGTTCATGTATATCAGCTCTGCTTCCGCATATCAGAAACCGCTGTCTGACTATCGTATAACCGAGGGTACTCCTCTTGCAAATCCATATTGGGAGTATTCCCGTAACAAGATAGCCTGCGAGGAATACCTTATGAAGCAGTACCGTGAAAACGGCTTCCCCGTGACTATCATCCGTCCCAGTCACACCTATGACGAGCGCTCTATACCGCTCGGCGTTCACGGTGACAAGGGCAGCTGGCAGGTGGCAAAGCGTATGCTTGAGGGCAAGCCTGTCATCATACACGGCGACGGTACATCTTTGTGGACGATGACCCATAATAGCGATTTTGCCAAGGCCTTCATCGGACTTATGGGTAACATCCATGCCATCGGCGAAAGCTTCCAGATAACATCTGACGAGAGCCTTACATGGAACCAGATATATAAGAGCATTGCTGATGCGCTTGGCGTAGAACTTAAGCCGTATTATGTTCCGTCAGACTTTCTCAATGCCGTAAGCGATTATGATTTTGAAGGCTCGCTTATCGGCGATAAGGCAAACTCTGTTGTGTTTGACAATACAAAGCTCAAAAACGCAGTGCCTGGTTTTACAGCAACAGTGCGATTTGATCAGGGTGTGCGTATGGCTGTTCAGAACGTGCTTGCACATGAGGAGATCCAGACTGAGGATAAAGAATTTGATGAGTGGTGCGATAAGGTGATATCGGCACTCGAACAGGCAAAGAATTTAATTAAAGGATAACGAAAGGAAGATAACATTATGGTAAACGTAAAGGGAAGATGGGCGCTCATCACAGGCGCAAGCAGAGGTATCGGATACCTCTCTGCCATATTCATGGCACAGCAGGGATGTAACCTTATCCTTCACAGCAGAAAGCCTGAGCACACAGAAAAGGTGCTCGCTGAGGTAAAGGCGCTGGGAGTTGAAGCCTACTGCGTTTCGGCAGAGCTTTCCGATCTTGATGCAGTTGCTGCAATGCTTAAGGAGATCGATGAAAAGGGGACTGTGGTTGACATAGTGCTTAATAATGCGGCGGTGCAGATCGCATACAGGACCGAGTATTTCACCACGCCCGTTTCTGACTACACAGAGAGCTTCAAGATAAACACTATCGCTCCTGCCATGATATGCTATCACTTTATGCCAAAGATGATAGAGCGTGGCTTTGGACGTATCCTCAACACTACAAGCGGAATCAGACTTGAGCCTCAGCAGGCTGGTTATTCCGCAAGCAAGGCGGCACTTGATAAGATAACTATCGACCTCGGCTCAACGGTAGAGGGTACTGACGTGATGATAAATCTCACAGATCCCGGATGGTGCAGAACAGACCTCGGAGGTCCTCACGCACCAAATGCTCCCGAGAGCGCTATTCCGGGAATAGTGGTAGGCGCATTTGTTGACGACAAGAAGTCGGGCAGATACCTCAATGCTCCCTATTTCACAGGCATGACTTTAGAGGACGCTGTGAAAAAGGCTGAGGCAGAGTTTGACAGTCCTTACGGAAAATAAGTGAATACATCAACGGAGCGGTCATTGCCGCTCCGTTCAGTTTATACGAATTTAATTGTCGTGTGTGGGTGCACACCCGAAATGTCCGATATATGCCTTATAAAATACAGAATAATCCTTGAAACCGCAGCTTTCGGCAGCGTGTTGTGCCGAAGAGCCGCTGCGGATGATGCTTTTTGCGGCAGTCAGTCGTTTTTGGGTTATGTATTCCCAGGGTGCAGCACCTGTTGCTTTCCTGAATATACGTGTAAACTGTGATGGGCTGAGATAAAAGTGACCTGCAAGGCTAGGGATGGTGATCTCTTCAAACAGATGCTCGTTTACATATATAACAATACGTTCCGCAGTGCTTTTAGGTGTGTGTTCGGTCGAGCCTTTGGTGAAAAAGGCACGTGAAATAGTGTCGAGCAGCATAAGCAGGTGAGTATTTACCGTAAGTCGTCTGTTGTAATCACTGTTGTTTTCGCACATTTCCTTAAAGAGTCTGTGTACAAGTGCCGTATCAACGTCTGTCGGGCAGAACATATTATCTTTTCCCAGCTGGCGTTCGGTAAATGGAATGAAGAGACGTCTCTCAGGGTCGATGCTGTCTGCAAATGTAAGAGGGAAATTTACGGCGTAGCGTTCATATCTGCCGCAGGCTGTTATTTTGGGCTTGTGAGCCTCGCTGGGACGCATTATCATCAGGCTGTTTTCCCGCAGTGGATATTCCGAGCCTTCTACAAGATAGGTCACATCGCCTGCGACGAGGAAATATATCTCGCACTGTTCGTGTATATGCATGGTAAAATCCTTGTCGTTGGGGAAGTCGTCAACGGCGTGTCTTATATAGATGTTGTCAAAGCTGTATTCGCAAAGCATGATATCTCACCTCTGATTGCTATTTTAACATAAGATGCGCTGATTTGCAATACTATTGGCTTAAAAATGCAATGGAAATGCAAAAACATCCGTGATAAAATATAGATATAAAATAAAACGGAGGTATCATTATGAGGTTTAAGCTTGCAGCATTTGCAGATGAGGCAGACGGCAGAATATCAGAGCAGATAAAGGCTATGCGTGATAACGGCGTTGATTATCTTGAAATAAGAGGTGTTGACGGTGAGAATATCTCTGATATCTCGCTTGATAAGGCACGTGAAGTCCGCAGGCAGCTTGACGATGCAGGACTTGCTGTGTGGTCGCTAGGTTCGCCTTACGGAAAGACAGGGATATGCGATGATTTTTCAGCGCACCTTGGTAAGTTCAAGCATGGTCTGGAGCTTGCTGAGGTCCTTGGTGCAAAGCATATCAGGATGTTCAGCTTTTACGTTCCGTCAGACGACGCAGAGCGTTACCGTGACGTGGTCATGAGTCGTCTTGAACAGTTCATCTGTGCCGCAGAGGGCAGCGGAATAATACTGTGCCATGAAAATGAAAAGGGTATCTACGGCGACATAGCTTCACGCTGCGAGGAGATACATAAGGAGTTTCCGCAGTTGAAGGCAGTGTTTGATCCTGCTAACTTCATCCAGTGCGGTCAGGATACAAAAGAAGCATGGGAAAAGCTTTCCGCTTATGTCGAGTATATGCATATAAAGGATGCAACATCGGATGGCTCGGTAGTGCCGGCAGGAAAGGGAACAGGCAACCTGCCGTATCTGCTGGAGCAATATAAGGGAAGCGTTCTGACACTGGAACCTCATCTGTCAGTGTTTGACGGCTTTGACAAGCTGGAAGCAGAGGAAAAAACAAAGATGGGATATTGCTACCCATCCTCAAGAGCGGCATTTGACGCTGCTGTAAATGCACTTAAGGAACTGATATAAGGAGAATAGCTATGGAAAAGATAAGACTTGGTATCGTCGGCTTAGGCAACATGGGCAGCGGACATTTTTACAATGTAATGGGCGGCAAATGTCCGTCGGTCAAGGTCACAGCTGTTTGTGATATCATCGCTGATAAAATGGAAAAGGCAAATGCTCACCCCGAAGTAGTGTGTTTTACAGATTATATTGAAATGCTTGACAGCGGACTTGTTGACGCAGTGCTGATAGCAGTTCCGCATTACGATCACCCGACGGTAGCAAAGGAGTGCTTTAAGCGCCGTATCCATGTTCTCACCGAAAAGCCCGCAGGCGTATACGCAAGGCAGGTGCGTGAGATGAACGAAGCAGCCGAAAAGTCAGGTGTAAAGTTTGGCATAATGTTCAATCAGCGTACAAATCCCATGTATGCAAAGGCAAGGGAAATTGTCAGCAGCGGTCAGTTGGGCGAGCTTAAGAGAATGGTGTGGATAATCACGAACTGGTATCGTACACAGGCTTATTATGACTCGGGCAGCTGGCGTGCAACCTGGAACGGCGAGGGCGGCGGTGTGCTGCTGAATCAGGCGCCGCATAATCTCGATCTCTGGCAGTGGATATTCGGTATGCCGAAAAGAGTCAGAGCCTTCTGCGAGTTCGGCAAGTATCACAATATTGGCGTAGAGGATGATGTGACTATTTTCGGCGAATATGAAAACGGAGCGACCGCTGCATTTATCACAACAACAGGTGATGCCTGTGGAACAAATCGCCTTGAGATAACAGGCGACAGAGGAAAGATCGTGATCGAGCACGGCAAGCTCAGCTGGTGGAAGCTTGAAACTCCCGAGCGTGAATTCTGCTTCACATCCAAGGAGGGATTTGCTACACCTTCGACCACCTATGAAGAATTCACTGCACCAGAGCCTGAGGGCCATCCCGAGGTGCTTGAGGCATTTGCACAGTCCATCCTGAAAGGAACTGAAATGATCGCCGACGGAAAAGAGGGGCTTAATTCTCTTTCTATCTCTAATGCGGCATACATATCAGCATGGACGAACGATTGGGCAGACATCCCCACTGATGAGGCGCTGTTTGAAAAGCACCTGAATGAGCTTTGTAAAAACGAAAAAAGCTCAAAAAAATAATATCCGCTCATGGAGAGAGCATAGAAAAGCTCCGTGAGCGGTGGAAGGTAAGATGGTAAATCTGTTGCAAACAATATGCCTCTCTGACCAAAAGGTCAGAGAGGCTGTTTTATTATGCTGACAGTACACAAAACTTATGCTCAACTATACTGTCATTTCAGCCTTGCACCGTCCTTGAAGGCGTTTCCGACCTTGGCACCAAGCTCAAGATACTCGTGGTTGGCAGCGTCGTAGGTGATAGGACGGAGCTTTGCAGGGTCTATCCTGCCGGCTTCATTCAGTATGCTTTCATCAGCGCTTACATTTACAATTCTGCCAAAAAGATGGCAGGACTCCTCGTCATAGCTGATAAGCTCACATTCGATGGACATAGGCAGCTCGTCGATAACAGGTGCGTCCACAAGCTCGCTTTTCGTAGTATGGAAGCCACATTTCTCCAGCTTGTCGGGAACTTCGTTTGCCGAGACTATTCCTACATAGTCGCACTCGACAACATGAGCTGCGTCCGCCATGCTGACTGTAAACGCCTTTCTTGTGAGGATGTTCTTGGTTGTCTTATGTGATGGATCAAGACAGATAAAGATCTGATCCTCTTCACCGATGCCGCCCCAGGCAGCATTCATTGCATCGGGTGTTCCGTTTTCATCATAAGTGGCAATAATGAATACTGGCATAGGGTAAAGGATTGGCTTTGCGCCGAAGTTCTTTCTCATAAAATACCTCCGTATCAGAAATTGTTGTACGTTAATTATATCTCATATTCCGTAAAAGTTCAAGGCTTTGTGAGAATAAAATAAATAGACGCTGTTTGGAAATTGTACGCAGATCAATTTATCTTCTCCGTGCAATTTTTCGCAGAAATGTGGCACACTAACGCCATACAGGATTATATCCTATGCGCTTGAGATAACGATCGTGTATTAATGTTTTCTGAATAAATCAAGGTAATGGAGCGTGTAGTTTTGTTGAGTCTTGATCAAAGCAACAGTTGGTTGCTTGAAAATTCGGTTTATTCATGCTATACTTTCATTGAGGTGAAAATATGGAAACTAAAGACATAATACTTGAACTGCGCATGAAAAACGGATTGTCACAGGACGAGCTTGCCGGGAAAGTGTTTGTGACACGTCAGGCTGTTTCACGCTGGGAGAATGGAGACACCGTTCCGAATACGGAAACCCTGAAGCTTTTGTCAAAGCTGTTTGATGTTTCAATCAATACGCTTCTGGGCGCACCCAGAAAGCTTATATGTCAGTGCTGTGGTATGCCGCTTGAAGATCACAGCACCAGCCGTGAAAAGGACGGCTTCTTCAACGAGGATTACTGCAAATGGTGCTATGCCGACGGAAACTATATGTACAGTGATATGGATGATCTTATAGATGTCTGTGTGAAAAATATGGTGAGTGAGGAGCACACTGAGGATGAGGTGCGCTCATATCTTAAGGAATCACTGCCTAAGCTGGATTACTGGAAGCGATACAAAGAGCTTGGCGGCAATAAAGCTTTTGAGGAGTTCAAAAAGCACCTTATTTCGGAAATAAATGCACTTAACATTGAGGGTATGCCGAAACTTGAGAAGCTTAACGCACTTGTGGGAAGTTACATCAATCTTGAATACAGACTCCCAAGCGGAAGAACCGTAAAGCTTCTTGATGATAATGCTACATATCTCGGTAATCAGCTTGAATGTGAATTCGGAGGGGAAAGATGTTTCGGTATTGCTGCAAATATGGAGTTCATCCTTATAAGCACCTATGGGGAAAACGGCGAAGATCCCGAGATCGTTATTTATAAAAAGAGATAAGAAAATTTCTGCTGTATAAACGTTATAACTAAAACGCCCCCGATCTGTCTGCACCGTTCCGGTTTTGTGCTATCTGCATAAATTGGAGCGGTCAAATGGTCGGGGGTGCTTCGTTTATCTTCAATACTATGACGTAACGTGATAGTCGATCGCTTTTTATATTATATCATATTTTTGCTGATGTTCCAACTGTCAGATGATATCAATGGATGTCTGCAAGTATTTAAAAAAATTTTTAAATAACTATTGACAACCCGATCATAATGCATTATAATCTATTTAAAGAATTTTTTAAATAGATCGAAAGGGTGAGTAACACGAGCATATCCGATACATTTAAAATACTCTCCGACCCGCAGCGCCGTGAGATACTTGTTATGCTCCGAGTCGGGCGAATGAGTGCGGGCGATATTGCGGAAAAGCTTAATATAACTCCTGCGGCGCTTTCATATCATCTTAAGCTGCTGAAAAAAGCCGATATGCTTATGGAGTACAAGGAGAAAAATTTTGTTTATTACGAGCTTAACACCAGCGTTTTTGATGAGATGCTGATGTGGTTCGGACAGTTTGGAGGCGGTAAGGATGAGAAATAAAATAATGCCGATAATTGCAGCAGTATCGCTTATTGCAGCGGCTGCGGCGATGAACTTTCTGCCTGACGAGGTGCCGATAAATTATAACTTCGTTGGTGAAGTCGGCAACAGAGGAAGTAAATACTGGTTGTTTTTGTTTCCGCTGATCGCCGTTATCGCAACCATAGTCTGGAAGATATATACCATAGCAAGAGGGAAAAATCTCGGCACCGCCGATGATAAGACAGCAGCGCACATGAAAAATAACGGCAGAGTGCTGTTTGTGATATTGCTTGCTTATGAGGCGTTTGTGCTTCTGGGTCAGGCAGTCATGACGGTGCATCTGATCTCTATGGGGGAGGAAAACGGTGGAGCAATGCCGGCTGAGCTTTCTTCAGCGATTTGTGTTATGCTCGGCATATTGTATGCGGTGATAGGTAATATAATCCCCAAGGCACGGCTCGGTACGGTGCTTGGTGTAAGGACACGGTGGAGCATAAAGAATGAACAGGCGTGGCAGAACAGCAACCGTTTCGGCGGAGCAGTGCTGTTTGTGGCAGGAGTTATGATAATTGCAGAGGCGCTTATATTCCGAGGAATGACAGCACTGTACATAATGGTCGGAATACTGGCAGTTGCGGTTGCTGTGGCTGTGATATACTCATATTATGCATATAAAAAAAGCATCGCCTGAGGGCGGATATCATAAAAAGGAGAACTGAAATGCTTAAGATCAATAACCTCTGCAAAAAATACAAGGGCAGCGATAAGGGTGTACAGGATATCAATATCCATGTGGAAAAGGGCGATATCTACGCATTTATCGGACATAACGGTGCGGGAAAGACCACTACACTGAAATGCGTTACGGGAATACACGGCTTCGACAGCGGAGAGATCCTTGTAGACGGCAAGGATCTAAGTAAGGAGCCTATCGCCTGCAAGAGAAACTTTGCCTATATCCCAGACAATCCCGACCTTTATGAGTATCTGACAGGTATACAGTACCTCAATTTTATTGCGGATGTCTTTGAGGTCCCCTCGGCAAAGCGCAGTGAGATAATTGCGAAATACGCCGGTGAATTCGAGATAACAGCATCGCTTGGCGATCTTATTTCAAGCTATTCCCACGGAATGAAGCAGAAGCTTGCATTGATCTCTGCACTTGTGCACGAGCCAAAGCTGCTTATCCTTGACGAGCCTTTTGTGGGCCTTGACCCCAAGGCCGCAGTAGTGCTGAAAGGAGTTATGCATGATATCTGTGACAATGGCGGAGCGATATTCTTCTCCACCCATGTGCTTGATGTTGCAGAAAAACTGTGTAATAAGGTTACGATAATCAAAGATGGAAGGATAATTGCAGGCGGTAGTATGAGTGAGCTTACGAAAAACGGCGATTCACTGGAGGATATCTTTATGGAGGTGCTTGTAGGTGAAACAGATTAAGGCACTTGCAGTAGCAGAGCTGTGTGATCTTTATGGATTCAATGTCCTGAGGCACACCAAAGACCCTGTTGAGCGTAGAAAAAAGCTTGTGGTATATGGAATTGTTGTATTGCTTCTGTTGTTTGTAGTGTCTTATGCAGGAGCATTGAGCTTTGTGCTGATAGCTTATGGCGCAGGAAACGCTGTGCCCTCATACCTCATCACGATGTCATGTATCCTGTCGCTGATGCTGGCGGTATTTAAAGCGAGTGGTGTGATATTCCGCAAAAACAGCTTTGATATCATTTCGTCGCTACCATTGTCTGACAGCGCAGTGGTGTTCAGCAGGTTTTTAAGGCTGTATGTTGAAAGCCTTATCATATCTTCACTGATAATTCTTCCGGGGATAGTCGTATATGCGGTCATGTGCGCTACTGATGCCATGTTTTACATAAGCGTGCTGTTCGGAATGATCTCTGCACCGCTTGTTCCCGTTGCAATAGCTACGGCGATAAGCGCTCTGATCACCGGAATAGCTTCACGCATGAAGCACAAGGCGATAACAGAAGCGGTACTTGCGGTGATTCTTGTCCTCGGAGTATTCACACTGTCTTCCTCGGTTTCGGAAACAGAGAGCGTGATGACCGAAGAAATGATGATGCAGCTTGTGGGAAGCATTTCCGACGTTCTTGGAAAGGTGTATCCGCCTGCTGTGATGTTCGGTAATGCTGCTGTAAACGGAGATGTCATAAGCCTTATGCTTTTTGTGGGGATCTCGGTTGCTGCCTTTGCGGCAGTGGTGCTGATAGTATCGGTGAATTTCCGTGGAATATGCCGAAGATTGCACAGCACTACGGCTAAACACAGCTACAGAATGCAGGCACAGCAGCAGACTTCACTGACTAAAGCACTTGTGCAGCGTGAGGCTAAGCGTTATTTCTCCTCCAGTGCGTATGTTACGAACACGATAATCGGTCCGATACTTGCAGTAGCTATGTGTGTTGCGCTGATATTCGTCGATGTGAATACGCTGCTTCCCGAGCTACCTGTTGAGATCAATGTCAATGCGGCACTGCCGTTCGTTTTTTCCGCAGTCCTTTGTATGATGAATCCAAGCGCCTGCTCTGTTTCACTGGAGGGCAAGCAGTGGTGGATAGTTATGAGCCTGCCACTGTCAGCCAGGGATATCATCAACGGAAAGCTGCTTTTCAGCCTGTGCCTAATTGCTCCGTTTTATGTGGTGTCGGAGATAGTCGTGATGGCTACTCAGAATTTTGACATCATGGAGCGTATATGGTTTGTGCTCGTCCCTGCATTCAGTGCAGTATTATCCTGCGTGTTCGGACTTTTCATGAATCTCAAGCTGCCTAAGCTGCAGTGGGAGACCGAGGTCGAGGTAGTAAAGCAGAGCGCATCTTCGATGGCAGGCGGAGTTGGAGGAATACTTGTGATGATCGTATTTGCGTTTGCGGCTGCTGTTATCCCGCAGGGATTCTTGTTGATATTTAATGCCTGTGCGTGCGTTGTGCTGTGCGCAGTTACACTTGTATTGTACCGCAGCTGTTTGAGGAAAGATCTGCGCACTGTTTGATTACATTTGATATGATCCGCTTGTCATTCGTTGTGATTTTATATTCCATAACGTAACACTCCCCGACCATCGAGGTCGGGGAGTGTCGTTCCTGCAGTACAAAGTACTTATTATTTATGTTGCAAAAATTGCGATAATGTGGTATACTTATCAAGCACAAAAAGAAAGGCAGTGATAAAATGCAGGACAGATATGCACAGATAAGATCGAGGATACTTGAACTCGCTGAGGCTGACGAGGGGATAAAGGCAGTTGTTGCGATAGGCTCATCAACAAGGAGCGAGGTCAAGGCTGACGAATACTCCGACCTTGATCTGATAATAGCTGCCGAGGACACGGAAAAATGGCTGTACGGGGATATTCCGGGGCGGCTGGGGGATGTGAAGATATCCTTTGTTGATCCGACACTTGGTGGCGGTAAGGAGCGCAGAGTATTATACAATAACGCCCTTGATGTGGATATGATAGTATTCACGCCTGAGCAGCTTGTGTCTGCTGTGAGAGATGGTGTTGCAGGCTGGGTGTGCAACAGAGGATACAAAGTATTGTATGATACAATGGGAATAGGTGAGATGTTGGATGAATATGTCTGCCGTGAGGTAAAATACTCTCAGTTAACAGAAGATGAGTACAAAAACATTGTGAATGATTTTTGCTTTCATGTTGTATGGGCAGGCAAAAAGATACTTCGTGGAGAGCTGTGGACGGCAAAGATGTGCATTGACGCATATCTCAAAAATCATCTGCTCATAATGCTGGAGATGTACGCCGTAAATAAGTATAAAAGCGATGTATGGCATGACGGAAGACTTCTTGATCGCTGGGCAGATGAGAGCATAAAAACTTCGCTTCCGAAGTGCTTTGCACATTACGACAGGGAAGACATGATAGCTGCACTCGCAGAAACGAAATCCCTGTTTGCGCATACCGCAGAAGAAGTGGCAGCGCTTAAGGGCTTTGCATATCCCAAGGTCGCTGTGGGCTACGCAGACGAGGTATTTGCAGGATTTTTTGATAAATGAGCAGTAATTCCTGCTGATCTCATTTGTAAGTTGTAGCTAATATTTATATCATGTTTTATCATTGTTATATGATCAGTGACATTCAGTAAATTTTGTATCCTGTTAAAAAATATGATATAATTTTTGTTGCTGAACATACTTTTGAGAAAGATCTGTAAGTCGATGGATCAGTGAAGCAATCAGACAAGTAGCAACATTATTAATCAGAGAAGGATAACATGATCTGTGATTTTTGAAGTAAAAGAAATACTGAGGATGTGAATATTTATGATAGAATATTATATTATAACGACAGTGCTTGCCATAGTTAATCTTTTTGCTCTTATCGTTGTCGTTGATAACAAAAAGATAAATTACTATTTTATACTGCTGATGCTGATCATGGCGATATCAAACGCAGGCTATCTTGCGGTAGGTCTGTCTGAGACTGTACAGGAGGCGGTGCTTGCTACCAAGGTTTCGTATATCGGCGGCTGTTTTACTTCTCCGCTCATGATACTCCTGATATGTTCGATATGTAAGTATGATTTCGGAAAGTGGTTCAGAATAGGTATATATGCGTACTGCTTAATCGTTTACTTCATGGTACTAACAATAGGATATAACGACCTTTACTATACCGAATACCATCTGGATAGTCTGTGGGATTCCACCATACTTGTCAATGAGTACGGCATCGGACATTCTATGTTCTATCTTATCCTTTATGGCGCAATAATCGTTCAGATGGTCATGCTGATACATTCCACGATAAAGAAACGTTCCGTATCACGAAAGAATCTTTTTCTTTTGTTCGGTCTGGAGGTTATGAATGTCAGCTTGTTTTTCATAGGCAGGCTCATCAATGCTGATTTTGAGGTAATGCCTGCATTGTATGTGTTCAACGGATGGTTTTTCCTGGTGATCCATTACAGGCTGAGGTGTTACAATATTGAAGAAAGCGTTGCGGAGGTCCTTCAGAAAAACCAGAATAACGGATATATAATGTTTGATGAAGCCTTTAATTATGTTGGCTGCAACAAAACGGCAGAGAGTGTATTCACTCAACTTGAAAAATGCTACATTGACTACCCGATTAAAGGTATATCCGAGCTTGAGGATGTCATAAAAGCCTACCCGAAAGATAACAAAGATAACAAGGAATATATAACTACCGTTACCGTTGGCGATCGTCATTTCGAGTGCCGTTTTAACAGGCGATTTTATAATGATAAGGTATACGGCTATATGTTGGAGCTTGTTGAGGATACCTACAAGTGGAAGCACATAAACTATTTGTCTGATAATAATACCGAACTTGAGCAAACGGTAAGAGCGCAGAATGCAGAACTGATTAAAAAACAGGAAGCGATAGAAAAGATTTTCGTGCAGACTGTAACTGCACTTAGTGAAGCGGTGGATGCAAAGGATCGCTACACAAGTGGTCACTCAAAACGTGTTGCGGAGTATGCACGTATGCTGGCAAAGCGTATGGGTATGTCTGAGGAGGAGCAGGAGGAAATATATCGTGCAGGTCTTCTTCACGACATAGGAAAGATACGTATACCTGTAGAAATAATCAACAAGGCCGGCAAGCTTACCGATGAAGAGTACAATATAATAAAAATACATCCTGTAACGGGTTACAATATTCTTCGTGGAATAGCGGGAAATAATCTTATTGCACTGGCTGCTAAGTATCATCATGAAAGATACGACGGAAGAGGCTACCCGAATGGCCTGGTTGGAGAGACGATACCTCTGGCAGCGAGAATACTTGCCGTTGCCGATACATACGACGCTATGACAAGTAACCGTAGCTATCGTAAAGCGCTGCCTCAGGATGTTGTAAGGGCTGAAATAGAAAAGGGAAAGGGAACTCAGTTTGACCCTGATATCGCAGAGATCATGCTTCATGTGATTGACGAGGACAAAGATTATACTATGTGTCAGGGTGAGGAATTAACAAGAAAAATATTAACTGTTGATGATGAGCCTATAAATAATAAGATACTCGCACATATCATGAAGGATGAGCCAATGTATGAGCTTAAATCAGTAGATAGTGGCGAAGCGGAATTGGAGCTTCTCAAAAATGAAGTGTTTGATCTTATTATGCTTGATGTAAATATGCACGGAATGAGTGGCTTAGAAACCTTGCAACATATAAGAGAAAAGTATGATATTCCTGTGGTAATAATGACAGCGGATAAAAATCTTGACACTGCATCCGAGTTCGCAGCGCTTGGCTGTGATGACTTCATAACCAAGCCTTTCCTTCCTCTCCTTATAAAGGAAGTAGTACATAACACGACCGAAAGAATTGAGATCTGATACAGCACTTATGAAATACTGACAGTGGCGAACTATGCGGTTTACCTTTGACCTTCGAGTGGCTTTTGGTAATATACATGAATAAATAGCGGGAGCAGAAATGCTCCCGCATTTTATGTGTAAATAGTCCGTGTGAATGAGTATACCGTATCTGTGGCAGAAGATTTCATTGATGTGCTGAAGATCACTGTACGGCGGTCGTTCATTCTCAATATACAGAGCAGACGAGAACGGACTTGCACAGGTGTTCGACAGCGGAAGTCAGCTTGAAACTATCACAGCCGAATTTGCGCCCGAATATTTCAACTGCTCCAATGATGATAATGAAACAGACAGCCGCTCGCAGAAAAAAGGACCTGAGCCTGAAAGCGTGACGATCGGCATTGTCGGTGACAGAACATTCACCTTTGTCGGACTCGAAAGAATAGGCGGTATTGCCGCTTATGACATCACCGTTCCTGAAAGCACAGTATTTGCAGGTTACATCAACACCCGTGATTTCTCCGAAGAAATGGAGCTTACCGATGAGCATACCCACTTCGAAAATGACATATCTCCCGAGGGGCTGTGCTTTGTAACCACTGAACATTCCACCACAGGTACGCCCTTGCTGCTTGCGGCGTTTGAAGTAAGCGGCACGGTAGCGGCATATTCGGTGGAGGAACTTGACATAAGCTCCGATGAAAACACAAAAAATCCCGATACGGGAGTATCATCAGGCAGCACAACTGCACTTCTGGCAGCTGCGGCTTCAGTGATGCTGGTTATGGCGGCAAAAAGAGAAAATAATTTTACATTGATTTTACAAACAGCCTCTTTGTGATTTTACAATGCGTTGGTATAATCATATCGTAACCAAATGAGAAAGGAAGAACTACAATGAAAAAGATCATCAGTTTTTTAACAGCAGCACTTATTATGTGCAGTGCCCTTGCAGGCTGCTCCGCCGAAAAGGAAGCAGTAGCAACAGACGGCTCGACCTCAATGGAAAAGGTAATAGGCGTACTCGGCGAGACCTTTGAGCTGGACACAGGAATTACAGTTACATATAACCCCACAGGCTCAGGCTCGGGCATCAAGGCGGTAGCCGCAGGAACCTGCGACATCGGACTTTCCAGCCGTGACCTCAAGGACGAAGAAAAGGCACAGGGACTTACAGCAACAGTTCTCGCTTATGACGGAATTGCGATCATCGTAAACCCCGAAAATCCCGTTTCTGACCTTGATGTTGAAACTATTGCCAAGATCTACACAGGCGAGATCGCAAACTGGAGCGAGATAGGCGGCAATGACAGCGAGATCGTGCTTATCGGACGTGAGGCAGGAAGCGGCACCCGTGACGGCTTCGAGTCTATCACAGACACAGAGGACAACTGCAAGTATCGTCAGGAGCTTACCTCCACTGGCGATGTTATCACAACTGTTGCAGGCAACCCTGCGGCTATCGGCTACGCTTCGGTAGCGTCTGTAAAGGACAACGTCAAGATGCTTACAGTTGGCGGTGTTGCTCCCACAGAAGAAACAATCAAGGACGGCAGTTATATCGTTCAGCGCCCATTTGTACTGGTAACAAAGGCTGATACAGAGCTTTCAGAGAGCGCACAGGAGTTCTTTGATTACATCACCTCTGAAAACGCAAGAGAAGCAATTTCCTCCGCAGGTGTTGTTGCGGCAAACTGATATAAATAGGTTACAGTAGCGGCAGGGCTGTCCTGCCGCATACTGTCATATACGGAGCGAACTATGAAGAAAAATAAAATGATAGAAAGAGTCATTCACGGCGTATTTCTGATACTTGGACTGCTGACGGTTGGCTGTGTTCTGCTTATCACGATATATCTCGTAATTTCGGGCGTTCCCGCAATAGCGGAGATAGGGCTTTTTGACTTCCTTTTCGGAACGGAGTGGGCGTCAACCGCCACAGAGCCAAAGTACGGCATACTGCCCTTTATCCTTACAAGCGTTTACGGAACAGCAGGAGCGATCCTCATCGGTGTTCCCATAGGTTTTTTTGCGGCGGTCTATCTCTCAAAGATGGCAACCCCAAAGGTAAAAGCCTTTATGGAGGGAGCGGTAAGCCTGCTTGCAGGAATCCCGTCAGTTGTGTATGGTCTTGTGGGTATGCTGGTGCTTGTGCCTGCTGTGCGTGAGATATTTGATATTCCCGATGGTGCAAGCCTGTTTTCAGCTATCATCGTTCTTGCAATTATGATCTTACCTTCTATTATCAAAGTGTCTATGACCGCCCTTGAAGCTGTTCCGAAGGAATACGAGGACGCATCTCTTGCCCTAGGTGCAACTCCCGTAGAAACATATTTCAGGGTTTCCGTGCCTGCGGCAAAAAGCGGAATTGCGGCGGCTGTGGTGCTTGGTGTAGGACGTGCGATAGGCGAGGCTATGGCGGTTATGATGGTATCGGGAAATGTGCCGAATATGCCGTCGCTTTTCCAGAGTGTGCGTTTCCTCACAACGGCAGTTGCAAGCGAAATGTCCTATTCAAGCGGACTTCAGCAGCAGGCGCTTTTTTCGATAGCACTTGTGCTGTTCCTCTTTATTATGCTGATAAACGCAACGCTTAACTTTTTCTTGAAAAAGGAGAAAGACTGATGCTTAGTAAAAAAAGAAAGCTTTATATCGGCGCTATGAAAGCCGCAATGTATATCTCTACGGGACTTACTGCGGCGCTTGTAATATTCCTTGTGGTGTATGTTTTTGTCAAGGGTGTTCCGCATATCTCGTGGGAGCTTTTGTCCACAAAGCCTAGCTACATAAGCGGAAGAATAGGTATTCTCCCCGATATTTTAAATACACTTTATATCGTTCTTGCAACATTGATTTTCGTTATTCCGCTGGGAGTAGGTGCGGCGATATATCTTACCGAATACGCAAAGAACAAAAGACTTGTAGGAATTATTGAATATGCGGCGGAAACGCTTTCTGGTATTCCGTCTATAATTTACGGACTTGTTGGAATGCTGTTTTTCTGTCAGTTTCTTGGCTTCAAGACCTCGCTTTTAGCAGGCTCATTGACACTTGTGATCATGAATCTTCCTACCGTGATGCGTACCACTCAGGAGAGCCTTAAAACAGTACCGCAAAGCTATCGTGACGGCGCATTCGGACTTGGTGCAGGTAAGTGGAGAGTAATAAGAACTGTCGTACTCCCGGGCTGTGTTGACGGAGTTATCACAGGCTGTATCCTGTCCATAGGACGAATTTTAGGCGAGTCTGCGGCACTGCTCTTTACAGCAGGCTTTGCCCACGCTCTGAACGGAATTTTCGAGGGGCTTACAAGTCCTGGTGCCTCTCTTACCGTTGCGCTTTATGTCTACGCAAAGGAACAGGGCGAGTTCGGAGTTGCTTTCGCAATAGCTGCGATACTTATGATCTTAACGCTTCTTATAAATTTTTCTGCAACTCTTGTCAGCAGATATTTTGCAAAAAAGCGTGAGCTTTGACCGAAAGGAATGATACAATGAGCGATATAATGACAGCGAAAGACCTTAATTTATGGTATGACCAGACTCAGGCACTCAAAAACGTAAACATTACAATACCCGAAAAAAGCATAACCGCATTTATCGGGCCGTCAGGCTGCGGAAAATCCACATTTCTCAAGACCTTAAACCGTATGAACGACCTCATTCCCTCGGTCAGGATAACAGGCGAGGTCTGCTACAACGGACAGAACATCTATGACAGCAGCGTTGATGTAAACGAGCTTCGCCGTGAGATTGGAATGGTGTTTCAGAAGCCTAATCCCTTTCCTATGAGCATTTACGACAACATAGCCTACGGTCCCCGTACACACGGAATAAAATCAAAGGTAAAGCTTGACGAGATAGTTGAGCAGTCCCTCCGCGATGCGGCTATCTGGGACGAGGTAAAAGACAGACTGAAGAAAAACGCTCTCGGAATGTCGGGCGGTCAGCAGCAGAGATTGTGCATTGCAAGAGCGCTTGCAGTAAAGCCGAAAATACTCCTCATGGACGAACCTACATCTGCCCTTGACCCTATCTCAACTTCGAGGATAGAAGAGCTTGCAATCGAGCTGAAAAAGAGTTATACTATTGTCATAGTGACTCACAATATGCAACAGGCAGTCCGAATCTCCGACAATACGGCATTCTTTTTACTGGGCGAGCTTATCGAATACGGCGAGACCGAAAAGCTGTTTTCACAGCCGACAGATAAACGTACCGAAGACTATATTACAGGAAGGTTTGGATAATGAGAAGCAGATTTGATGAGCAGTTAAGCATACTTAACACTGAAATGATAGAAATGGGCGCACTCTGCGAGGAGGCTATCGCTCTTGCTTCAAAGGCGCTTACTACGGGAGATGTTTCGCTTGCTGAAAACGTTTCGTCAATTTCAGCAGACATCGACCACAAGGAGCGTGATATCGAAGCACGCTGCATGAAACTACTTTTACAGCAGCAGCCTGTTGCAAGGGATTTAAGGCAGATCTCCGCCGCACTTAAAATGATAACCGATATGGAGCGTATCGGAGACCAGGCGGAGGATATCGCAGAGATAATCACCTATCTTGAGGGCAGAACAGCCGAGGAAACAGTGCATATCCGTGATATGGCGGCTGAAACGATCTCAATGGTAACAGACAGCGTTGACGCCTATGTCAAAAAGGATACAGAACTTGCAAAAGCGGTCATTTTCCACGATGACAAGGTTGACGAGTATTTCGACAGGATAAAGGGCAGCCTTATTAAAATGATCGCAGAGGATCCCGATAACGGCGAATATGCTCTCGACCTGCTGATGATTGCAAAGTATTTTGAGCGTATCGGCGACCACGCAACGAACATCGCCGAGTGGGTGATCTTTTCCGTAACAGGCGAACACAAAAACTCATAAAGGAGTTGATTTTATGATATGGTGCGTTGAGGACGACGCAAGTATCCGTGATATAGAGGTCTACGCCTTGCAGTCAACAGGGTTTGAGGCAAAGGGTTTTGAGGACGGTGACAGCTTTCTGTCTGCGCTGAAAAATGAGCTTCCTGACCTTGTGATCCTTGATGTAATGCTACCCGGAACTGACGGCATCGAGGTGCTGAAAACTCTCAAAAGTACGGCAGAATATGTGGATATTCCCGTTATTATGGCAACTGCAAAGGGCGCTGAATTTGATAAGGTGCAGGGACTTGACCTGGGGGCAGATGATTACCTTGTAAAGCCTTTCGGGATGATGGAAATGATCTCGAGAGTAAAAGCGGTAATGCGCCGCTGTAAACCGAAAACGGTAAACCGTATTTTACAGACAGGCGGACTCTCACTTAATCCTGACGAGCGCACCGTGACGGTGGACGGCAAAAGGATATCGCTTACATACAAGGAGTTTGAGCTGCTTGCTCTTTTCATGAAGAACATAGGAATGGTGTTCACAAGGGACGCTCTGTACCTGAAGATATGGGGTGCAGATTATGTAGGCGAAACAAGGACAGTAGATATGCACATAGGAACATTGCGTCAGAAGCTGGGCGAATACGGTGAAATGATCGAAACTGTTCGCCACGTTGGTTACAAGTTCGGAGGCGGCTATGACAAGTAAGATCTTTCGTTCTATTTTTTCTACCTCGCTAATTGTGCTTCTGGCAACTCTTGCGATAATAACGACTTTTCTATATGATTACTTCACAAATATTCAGATAAATCAAATTAAAGATGAGCTTTCCATCGCTTCTGTGGGAACAGAACGATCGGGTGCAGAATATCTTAAAGAGCTGAGATCGGATAACTTCCGTCTGACATGGGTAGACAGCGACGGAACAGTGCTTTTCGACTCCCAGGCTGACAAAGCGACAATGGATAATCACCTTGACCGTGAGGAAATAGCAGAGGCTTTTGAAACAGGAAAGGGAAGCAGTTCACGCCGTTCTGCGACCCTTACTGAGAAGACACTTTATGAGGCGGTACTTCTTTCGGACGGAACAGTGCTTCGTATTTCGGTAAACCGTGCAAGCGGATTTGTCCTGCTGTTAGGAATGATGTATCCTGTCGTTATTGTGATCATAATTGCAGTTGTTGTTTCGGCAGTTCTTGCGCATAAGATGTCGAAAAGGATAATCGAACCGCTGAATAAGCTTGATCTTGATAATCCGACAGAGAATGACGCTTATGAGGAGATAGCTCCGCTTTTAAGCCGTATCCACAAGCAGAATATGAAGATTGAGCGCAAGGCGGCAGAGCTTAACCGCAGAAAAGACGAGTTCGAGCTTATCACAAAGAACATGCGAGAAGGACTTGTTCTGCTTGATAAAAGCAGAAACATTCTGACTATAAATCCAGCGGCAATGACGATCTTCGGTACAGATGAAAAGTGTGTTGGCAATGAGTTCCTGACGATAAACCGCAGACACGAAATAACATCTGCGATCGAAAAGGCGATTACAGACGGACACGCTGAAATCCGTACAAAGCCGGGTGAAAAGGAATATCAGTTTGACATCAGCCGTATTGAAACGGACGGGGAAACAGTCGGTGCGGTAATCCTTGTGTTTGATATAACAGAGCAGGCTGACGCTGAAAGGCTCCGCAGAGAATTTACAGCGAATGTTTCACACGAGCTTAAAACTCCGCTTCAGACTATCACAGGCAGTGCGGAGCTTATTGAAAACGGACTTGTGAAACAGGAAGATATGCCACGCTTTGTATGTCATATCCGAGAGGAAGCAACACGGCTTGTAACGCTTGTAGAGGATATCATCAGGCTTTCACAGCTTGACGAGCAGACAGCGCTTCCGAGGGAAGATGTTTCGCTTTACGACATAGCAAACGAAGCATGCGGAGTTCTCCGTGACAGTGCAGATAAAAAGGATATTGCGCTTTCCGTATCGGGCGACAACGGAAATGTTTACGGCGTAAAGCACCTGCTTTTCGAGGTCATCTACAATCTTTGCGACAACAGTATCAAGTATACTCCCGACGGTGGCAAGGTCGGGGTGGATATTTCTGAAACGGAAAGGGAAGTAACCCTCACAGTTTCGGATAACGGAATAGGTATCGCTCACGAACATCACGCAAGAATTTTTGAACGCTTTTATCGTGTGGATAAGAGCCACTCAAAGAAGTCGGGCGCAGACACGATGTCTGCGCAGTTGCGCCAAAAGGGCGGCACGGACGCCGCCCGACACAGCGCAACAGGCGGAACTGGTCTCGGACTTTCTATCGTTAAACATTCCGTTCAGTATCACGGTGGAAAAATTTCAATTCAGAGCGAGGAGAATAAGGGTACTGCTATTACGGTCGTTTTGCCAAAATGCGAGTAATTATGGTCTCTTAGAAAAAGCAGAATATCAATTTTACTTGAATGAAAAGCTGATCATTTCTTTCGTTTCATCTGAATATCGTTCGGATTCTGTAATCTCAATTACTCGTGTGATGCAATCCAAACTTGCATGACCTTTTATCTCAGACAGAACCATGATTGATCGGCAGTATAAGTATCCGGCGGGCACCTAGCTGGAAGGAAAGAACCGAGCCGAGCAGGATTACTAGGGTGATACTGCGAATGGTCGAGTGGCTCAGATGATTATATCAAAAATAATTACGGGAGCAGATGCAAACTGCTCTCGTAATTGTATGTTTAAGATTTAGTGGTCAGAAGTCTAAGAATCCCACTGTTGAAGACTGTTTAAAGGATCACACTGTCCGATATCAAGTTGATTGCAGTATGGAGATATGTTCATCTCAAATATCAGTTGTCTTGTTTTTGAGAACCGGTGGGGTTCACGATACTATATCCAACGTTTATAAGATGATCCGCAACACGCTCTAGACCAACGATAACGGATGAATAGTATGGACTGACATCTACACTGCAGTTGCCCTCAGCAAGTCTGGTAAAATGTCCGGCAATAAGGTCTTTTTTCATGCCGTCAACACCTTCCTCTAACTGAGTAAGCTCGGGCAACTTATCTCTGTGCAGATTTTCAAATGCGTCCTTGGAAATGGCAAACATCTGCATTACCGTGTCACGCATAGTTGTAATTCCGCCAAGCGCCTTTTCACTGAAGGATATCTTTCTGGCTATCATTTCAAGACCTATCTCATGGAAGTTTTCAGCATGATCACCGATTCGTTCAAGGTCATTAAGAACGTGGAAATATGAACCGATAACTTCTTCGTCGCTTTCTTCCACATCCGCAGATAATCTGATAAGATATTTCGTCAGAGCACTGTTTGTGAAGTTGATTATCTCCTCGTTTTTACGGATAAGCTCATTGTGTTCCGAAGATCCTTTTTCCATCGCCACAAATGCAAGGTGTGCATTTTCCTCGACCAAAGAGATCATATAATCGATCTCCTTCTTGACCTGCATAAGAGCAACAGGCGGAGTGGAAAGAAGTCTTTCGTCGACAAATCTGAAGGTCAGTTCGTTCTCAGCTTCTTTCTTATCCTTGATCAATGCACAGGAATAGTTCACGAGCTGTTTTACAAACGGAAGCAGCAGACACGTTGTCGTCACATTAAAGATAACGTGGAACAGTGACACTCTCATCTGTAACGACATGGGATCATCCCCAGGGAATACAGATACCAGAAGATTTACGACCGGCTCTCTGAACAGCCATATTATAGCGGTAAACAATACCGTTCCGATAACATTGAAAGTGAAATGTATAAGCGCAACTCTCTTGGAGTTTGCGTTTGCTCCGACAGAGGCAAGGAGTGCAGTTACACAAGTACCGATATTAGCGCCCAGAACAATAAACAAAGCAAGGTCGAGAGGAAGCACTTCTGCTCCAACCATTGTGATGACTACACCGGTTGATGCTGACGAGCTCTGAATAAGTGCTGTAAAGATAACGCCCACCAGTATTAAAAGAAGCGGAAAATCGATCTTTTGGAAGATCGCAGTGAACAGATTTTCAACAAGAGGATTACCAAAGGCCTGTTCGCTGCTCATGATATTTAAGCCAACGAAGATCATTCCTAAACCGCTGCACAGACTTCCTGCTATCTTGATCTTCTCCTTGTTTGCAAAGCCCATCATAACGCCTGCAAACGCAAGAAGATACATTGCCATATTGAAGTAATCGTTTTTCAGTGCCACCAGTACACCGGTAATTGTTGTACCGATATTGGCACCCATGATGATAGGCGTTGCCTGCATCAGCGTCATAACACCTGCATTTACAAGACCGATGACCATGACTGAGGTTGCGGAAGAGCTCTGAATTATCGCAGTTACTCCTGCTCCGATACCAACGCCTGAGAAGCGATTGTTGCTTATTCTTTCCAGTAGTCTCTTCATTCCCATTCCGGCACTTTTTTCCAAAGCGTCTCCCATAAAGTTCATGCCGACGATAAAAACGCCTACGCCTGCAAGCAGCCATATCAGGCTTTGGATCAATTGCATTATTTCTTCCGGTGATAACATATTTGCTTCTCCTTTTCCTTTTGTTGCCTTGTATAATTTAAAACAGTAACATTTTCAGTTTACATATCTACACATTTTCTCTATAAAGCCAGGGATATATAATACGCTCCGAAACTGCCCCATTTTATTTAATATTATCATCATCTCGGTTAAGAGTGAGCAAAGAATAAAGATCATTCTCTTTCTGCATTCATCCTATAACCTACTCCAAGCTCATTGATTATGTAATTGGACTCGCCGAGCTTTGCGCCGAATTTTTTGCGAATGTTAGCCATATTGACCTGGAGTTTTTTTATACTTCCATCCTGAGCGCATCCACCCCATATTGCCTTGATTATGGCTGAATAAGTCATCATTTTACCACAGTTTTCGGATAATAGTGCAATAATATTGTACTCGGTCTGCGTGAGCTTTATTTCAGCGCCGCTGATAAACACCTGTCTTGCATCATAATCAATTTCCAGATCCCTAAGGGTAAATCTGCCGCCCGGCAGTCTTCCTTCCACTGAACTGTATCGATTACTGCGTAGCACAGATCGGACTCTTGCAAGCAATTCTGCCGAGCTGAAAGGTTTGGTTACATAATCATTTGCTCCCATATCAAGAGCAGTCACCTTGTCTTTTTCGGTAGATCTAGCTGACAAGACAATGATCGGAGTCGGGGAATCCCTGCGGACATATTCAAGAAAATGCATACCATCCATATCCGGAAGACCTAGATCCAGAATGATCAGATCAGGCAAATAGGAATTATATACGGTTTTTGCAGCGGAGCAAGACTCTGCGATCAGAGCTTGATAGCCGGACGTCTCAAGCATTGTAGCAACAAGGTTTCGGATGTTTGATTCATCCTCTACCAATAATATTTTATACTTATTCTTGATCATTGATATTGCCTTCCGTATCAAGTGCAAAACGGAACACGGCACCTCCTGTCTTAATGTTTTCTGCTTTGATATCGCCGCAATGTGCTTTAATAATAGTTGCGCATACCGACAAGCCTATTCCGGCATTCCTTTTTTGACTATCGGTAAAGTCGTCTTTGGAGGCATAATACCCGCTGAAAATCGTCTCCAGGCGTTTAGGGTCAATGCCGCAGCCATTGTCCTTGATCTCAAAGATCGCCTGACTACCAAGCGTAAAAACTCTAAGAGTTAATCTTGTCATTCCCTCGGCGTGCTGCACAGCGTTTTCCAGAATATTTACGATCACCTGTTCGATCAAAATGGCATCCATCGGAACAATGACCATTTCATCAGGAATTTCGATCTCAACTTTCTGCCCCGGGTAACGCTTTTTGAATTTAAGAACAACGGAATCAATTAGTTCTTCCAATACCGTAGGTGTCTTGATGATCTTGACCTCGCCGCTGTCGATACGGGTAATAGAAAGAAGATTCTCAACCATACGCATAAGCCATTCCGAATCCTCTTTGATACCTTCAACGATCTTGTTTTTCTGTGCTTCGGTCATATCACTGCATTTATCAAGAAGGGTCGTGCTTGAGCCGTATATTGTGGTTAACGGTGTGCGTAGATCATGTGATACCGCACGTAACAAATTGGCTCTCATGCATTCCTTTTCGCTTTCAGCTTTCATCGCCTCGTGTCGCTTCAATTTGGTTGTAAGTGCGCTGGTAAGAACGGATACAATGATCATAATGATACCCGAAATGAGATTTATGGGGATCAAAAAATTGACTGCAAAAAAAGGAAAAGTGAATGCGTAATTGACAACGATCGTACCGCAAAAGGAAGCCAGGATACCGTAAACATATCCATTTGTCAGCAGGGAGATAAGAAAGACTGCAAATACAAAAATGGTGGTAATGTGTTCCTGAACCTCAAAAATATATTGAAAAAGCAGACTTATACCGAAAGCCATGCAGAGCAGAATGATCGTTATCAGAGTGTCTTTTATGTAACCTGAAGTCTTCTTCATTACTCTCTCCTTAACAGTATTTTTAATATTATAGCATATTTTAAATTAAGAAACAGCAAATATTCGGTCACAAATTATTTTAAAATAAAAATTTATGAGTGCTTGTTATTTTGTTTGTGATATTTTCGCAAGTTTAATGCTTGTTGGAATGGTTGTTGTGATCGTGCTTTGCGTAATTGTGTACGGTCTGTCGTGTGGAATTCACTCTCGCACAGTCTGAGCAGATACTGAACACTGTGAACATTTTCGGATTTAACAAGGCGTGCCGGGATGGACCGCTGTACCTTGATGTACTATTAGCAGTGAATAACTACACGGTTGCAGCAGTGGACTTTAAAGCTGGTTATTGTGGCTTACGAAAATATTTATGGGAGTAAGCGAAGCTACTCCCATTTTTTCTATCAGATAAAGATAATTGCCGAATGTTTATTTTTGTTTAGCTTTTAACTTTCGTTATTCATACATAAATATTCTCACTACACATCCGTTTTCTGTGCACTCCACCTTAGCCGCAAGCTCTGCGTTTTCGAGAAAAGCCAGCTCCTCACTGTCTGTATATATCTTTGGCTTGCAATTATCCAATGATGTTCCGTTGTTTTCAATGAAAATCCTGCATTTCTTACCGCTGAGGTCTGCTCCTTCAAGCATATACCGTGCAGAAAGGGAATATTCGTCATTTGTTGTTGTCTGTGTATCAATGCCATTTGCAACAGTCTTTCCGCTGAAATACTTTCCCGTCGCCTCTGCACTGAAAGGTATCATCACAACCCTTGAATGCCCTTCGAGCGTTTGTGCTTCATAAGTCGTTACATTTATAGTCATTATAAGCTCACTCATTATTAGCCGCCTTTCTGTACTGTCCTGCGCTCATTTTTTCACGATCCTTGAATTGCCGCATAAAATGAGCGGCATTAGTATATCCACATTCTTCCGCAATCCTCTGAACGGATATGGAGGTGTTTTTCAACAGATACTTAGCCCTGTCCATACGAAAGGTTATCAGCTCTTCATTGAACGAAACTCCAAAATGCTTTTTGTACAGTCTCTGGAAGTGACTTCCGCTCAATCCTGTCCTAAGTGCGGCATCTGTTATGTTCCATTCGTTCTGCGGCGAGTATTTCATCTCCTTGCGGAGGCTTGAGAAAATCTCAGAATATGCTTCACTGCTTCTGGGAGTCCCTCTTTCAATAAGCTGATAATACAATTCTGTTAAGCGCATATCTGTATCTGCTGATATCTCATCGGAAATGTTGTATATTTCGTCTTCCGAGGTGTAGATGCCCAATTCCGAGACCGCCTGACACAGCTTTCTCGTGAAGTCTGTTGTGCCGTGTTTTTCAAATGTTACTGCAAACACTGTTTCGCCGAGATATACCGCTGCCCTGACTGCTTCATCGGAGCGCAGTACCGCAGATACGATAGGGACAAAATACGGTGTATTCGTATATCTTTTCGGGAACGAAAACAGCATTATAGTATCGCCGGCATTAATTTTTGAGACAAAGCCCCTTCTGCTGTGCAGTCCGGTATAGATATCCGACATGTTCTTTTCTTCAAGCTTCTGCCAGATGTATTCGGTATTGCTCTTTTTGATCACTATATCGAGCCCGTTTCCTACTGCATCGCACCAGCCGATGTAATGCTCATCTGCCGCAAACTGCTCTGCTTTGTCGTAAGATGTTGCAATATAGCCGATTATCCTGTCAGAATAGTGAATAGAGCTGATGACCCAGAACTGTGGCTCATGTGGCAGATTAAGACAAGGCAGCAGCTTATACAGTGGAAAATCAAGCTGACCGGGCTGTTCTTCGGAATAGATGAGCTGCATATTCTCTGAAAATCCGCTTTTGCGATATTCGGGATGCTCCACCTGCCAGTCCTCGCATACGCATACGTTTATAGCTTTGCACTCGGGCAGCAAATATCTCAGGCTGTCCAGCACCGCTGCGAATTTTGGTATCGACTCACAATCGGACATCTTTGCGATATAGTTGGAATACATGAACGTCTTTCGGTCAAGCTGTTTGCGGACTATATTTTCAGTATATTGAAGAAGGTGCTCTTTTTCCTTTTCAATATCATGGCAGCCGCAGCTGCTGCATATTCTCATATACTGTTTATTGCATTCAATATCTAAGGTTATACCAAGCTTTGGGGCTAGTGCTTTTACAGCAAGCATTCCGATGGTTTTTTCTCCTCCGCATACTGTGGTTATAGGCGGTCTTGTAAGTAGCGTATATACACTTCCGTCATAGCCTGTTACAGCAATATCTTCAGGAACATTTAAGCCGTATTCCGACAATTTCTCACATAAAACTACCGCCATGATATCGCTTGTGCATACTACTGCTTCAGGGCATTGACGTTTGCCCTCAGCTATCTCCTTTGCAAGCTCTGAAGCACTGTTTCGCCAGAAATCGCCGTATATAACATCAATGCTGTTCAAGCAATGGCGTTTCATTGCTCTGATGTAGCCGGCTGCACGCTCTTCTGCTTCGGAGTTGCTATGAGGTCCTGTAAGACAGAGAATATCTCTATACCCGTGAACAGTTATAAGGTGTTCTGTGATATCATATATGCTTTTGCTTTGGTCTAAAAACACACCTTGTATCTTGCCTATATTTTCTTTAATTGCCACGCACGGCAGTCTGCTCTTTTCGATGCGCTTTACGATGTCATTTTTTAGTGCTTTATCCTTAAAACGGTCAGGCACAAGTATGATACCGTCTATATCTGTCAGAAACGGCAGGTCATAAATGTTATTCTCGCCCCTTGTGTAGTCTGCATCATTTTCTGCTGATACAGCTGTAAACACCAGTGTGTCGAAACCGATCACGGCGGCGGATGTATATATTCCCGAAAGAAGCTCCTTGTCTAGCTCGTCGTATACAGCGGGCATAAGCACCGCTATTCGTCCTCTTGCCATAGCTGTCACCTCATTAATATGATATCATACATTGATCTGAAAAGCAATCCCAAACAGCGATATTTTAGCGTTTTGCAGCAATTGCGATATGATACATCATAATTTTAGTATTATATTGCATTGCCAAAGGCATGAGCATGGGTGTATAATTCAATAAACAGGAGGTAATGCACATGAAAACCAAAATAATAACATCTGTTCTGGGAGCTATGTTGTTACTGACAGGCTGCACAGGAAATACGGAAAGTGCTGCGGATGATATCAAAGACCAGACATCTGCAACAGAATCGACAATAGGATCAACAACATCAGCTACCACAGAGTCAGCTGTAACAGAGGAGGCGGTCGAGATAGAACCCGAAAGGATATACCCCGACAACACATACAAAACACTTGATCCGGCATATAAGAAAGCAGAGATAGCAGAACATGGAACAGTAGTCAGGTTCATATATGATACAAGGGATAATGTCGGCGGTGGAGATGCTGTATATCAGAAGTATGCACTTGCATATCTCCCCGCAGGTTATGACGAAAATGATACCGAAACACGCTACAATGTGATGTACTTTATGCATGGCGGCAGCGATTCACCCGAATGGTTCCTTAACGGCGAGGGAAAGACCAGTCCCTTTTCATATATGTTTGACTATCTGATAGCCAATGGTGATATGGAGCCTGCGATAATCTGTTTCGTATCTTACTACACAGAATATCGTTCAGATGATACACAGAACTGTCTTAACTTCCACCACGAGCTGATGAATGACCTTATACCTGCGTTTGAGAGCAAGTATCACACTTATGCAGAGGATGTCACTCCTGAGGGCATCAGAGCGTCAAGACGTCACAGGGCATTCGGAGGTTTCTCGATGGGTGCGGTCACCACTTGGGCGACATTTGAGAACAGGCTTGATTCCATCGCCTACTATATGCCCGTCAGTGGTGATTGCTGGGCGCTTGGCGGTACAGCAGGAGGAAGCCGTCCCACGGCTACTGCGCAGCATCTTGCGGATGCTGTGAACAGTAGCGGTTTTACAGCAGAGGATTTCTACATTTTCACAGGCTGCGGCGGTAACGATATGGCAAAGCCTAATCTTGAGCCTCAGGTTGAGGCTATGAAAGAGCTCAGCGATACTTTTGTCTACTGCGACAATTTTGCTGACGGAAACTTCTATCACTGCCTGCACGAGGGCGGCGGTCACGATAAGAGCACAGTGCTGAACGTTATGTATAACGGTCTGCCTAAGATGTTCGGATAAGGAGACAATATGAAAAAGACAATATCACTAATTTGCGCACTGCTGGTGACGCTGACATCGGCTACAGCCTGCAGCGGCGGCACACAGGAAACATCCTCTGAAAGCACCACATCGGCAGTAATTCAGGATTCTGAAGCAACGACCACTACAACTGAATCTGCCCCCTCTGAACCTGAAGTTGAGGTATACGAAAGCCGATATCAGCTCTCAAACCCCAATGCCGATGTAAACGCACGCAAGCTGTACGACTACATCAACGATGTATACGGAACTGCTATTATCACGGGTCAGCAGGAATCTACATGGATGGGCTCGCCCGATTATGAGATGGATTATATTTTCGAAAAGACAGGAAAGTACCCTGCTATACGTGGACTTGACTTCATGAACAACGATTTCGACGGCGTCGTTCAGCGTTCCATCGAATGGCACGAAAAGGGCGGAATCGTAACGATTTGCTGGCACACAGGTGTGATAAGCAGCGGATATCAGGAATCAAAGGATGATACTCCCGATTTTGACAAGCTGCTTACCGAGGGTACAGATGAGTACAACGAGATGATAGAAAGCTGGGACAAGGCGGCAGTTGCTCTGCAGGAGCTTCGTGATGCAGGCGTTCCCGTGCTGTGGCGTCCATTCCACGAATTTGACGGAGGCTGGTTCTGGTGGGGCAAGGGCGGCGGAGATAACTTCGTAAAACTCTGGCAGATGATGTACGACCGTTACACAAACGAGTTCGGTCTGAACAATCTTATATGGGTGCTCGGTTATTGCGGCGAGGTCAAGGATGGCTGGTATCCTGGCAACGACTACTGTGATATCATAGGCTCTGATACTTATGATAACTCCACACACGTCAAGGCCTGGGAAAAGCTCTCCGCTATGGAAACTGGCAAGCCGCTTACATTTCATGAATGCGGAAATGTTCCTCGTATACCGATATTCGAGCGTTACGGCGCAATGTGGTCCTGGTTCATGATATGGCATACAGATCATATCACAGGCAACAACGTCAAGGTGCTGGAGAATGTCTACAACGATGAAAAGGCAATAACGCTGGACGAACTCCCCGATATTTATTCCTGATAAAAATATTTCTGACAGCCTCTGCCGTAAAGCAGAGGCTCAGTTTGTTGAAAATCCTGAATTTGCCTTAAAAGAGGGCTATTGAAGCATCCAAGTGATTCGGATTTACTTACTGCGGCCAGGTGGGCTAAAACAAAACATTTTATCGCTCATATAATTTTTCTTGCTTTCAATTTGTCTGCTCTGATTTTACGGCAATTAAGCTTTCATAATACTCTTTTGCCTCTACTTCTGTTATTTCGTTAAGTCCGTGTTTATTATATCGGTCAAGCATTTCAATAAGTTCGCTTCCATATCTGTTTGAAAGCAGACTTATAAGCTGTGTGTAATAATCTTTACTCATAACCTGAAATCCTCACTCTATAATTCTTCCGTCTGTGGAAATTGTTACAACTCTCCACGGAATAAATTTACCACTTAACTGTAAAGCACGCTTAACAGCGTTTTCAATGCCGCCGCAGCAAGGCACTTCCATTCTTGCAACAGTGACGCTTTTGATATTGTTGTTTGCGATGATCTGCGTCAGCTTTTCAGTATAATCACCATCGTCAAGCTTCGGACAGCCGATAAGCGTAATGTGATTACGGATAAATTCGTTGTGGAAATTTCCGTATGCAAAGGCGGTGCAGTCTGCTGCAACAAGAAGATTTGCATTATTGAAATAAGGCGCATTTACCGGCACAAGCTTGATCTGAACAGGCCACTGTGAAAGCTGACTTGAAACAGGTGCGGAAAATGAAACCGCTTCACGCTTTATAGCTTTTGACTGTGTTCCCGGGCATCCACAAGGAAGTGTTGTCGCTTTCTTTTGCTTTGCCGCAAGAACAGCTTCTTCATTGTATGCAGGTGCTTCACGCTCCTCAAAGGTGATAGCGTTTGTGGGACACGCTGGCAGACAATCGCCCAGACCGTCGCAGTAATCCTCACGGGTAAGTCTTGCCTTTCCGTTAATCATTTCGATCGCATCCTCGTGACAAGCCTCTGCGCAAAGACCACAGCCATTGCATTTTTCTTCATCAATTCTTATAATTTTTCTTATCATAGTTGTTCCTCCACTTCTATTTTAAATACATTTATCACATCACAATCGGGACAGCAGAAGCGTATATCTCCGTTCTTTGATTTAGGCGGCGTTCCGCCATAGCGAAGAATATCTATGTATGGAAATGCAACGTGCATTGCCATAGGACATAGCTTTCCTCGTTCGCTGTAATAATCAAAGGCATCGCCTACTTTATGCCCTCTGTGACATTCACATTCACCTTTCTTTTCAATAAGTGATATTTTGATTTTGGGTTTCATCACGCACCTCCTTGACTTTCTGTTGATATTATACTATAATATCTGTGATAAGTCGGTTGTATTTGCAACGGAAACGAGGTTTTTATGAAGAAATATATCCCTGTATTAAAAAGAACCCAGCTGTTTTCTGGAGTGGGCGAGGAAGAAATCGGAGCAATGCTTAATTGCTTGCAGGCGCAGCTTTACACATATAAAAAAGGTGAGTATGTTCTCCGACAGGGCGAACATCTCGACAAAATCCTGGTGCTTGTGGGTGGAAAGCTACACATTCAGCGTGACGATTACTGGGGAAACCGCAGTATCATAAGCATGGTAAGTGTTGGTGAAATGTTTGGTGAAGCTTATGTAGCTCCTGAAAGCGGCACACTGACGAACGATGTGCTTGCAATTGAGGACAGCGCAGTCATTTTTTTCGACGTTAAGCGCATCATCACCGTTTGTTCGGCTGCTTGCAGATTTCATTCTATGGTTGTGCAAAATTTGTTTTTTGCAATATCCGAGAAGAACAGAAGGCTCATACAGAAGTTGGGTTATATGTCCAAACGCACCACGAGGGAGAAGCTGCTTGCCTACCTCTCAGAGGAGGCAGAGCGACACAACCGCAGTGAGTTTTCCATTCCTTTTAATCGTCAGCAGCTTGCGGATTTTCTTTCCGTTGACAGAAGTGCAATGTCAAATGAGCTGTGTAAAATGCGTGACGAGGGACTGATCACGTTTGAAAAAAACAGATTTGAGTTATTATAGTAGGTCGTTATGAAAGAAGAATGTTTGGGTTATGCTACCATATTTTTGCAAATACATGGTTCGGAGCGCAGCATCATATTGTGGTTGTGATGAATGCTTTTGAAAGCCTTTTTCAACGCAAGCGTTGGTATAGATATTGGTAAAGTACTGAAAGAAAAGCTGTTCCGGCGGTTCCTGCGGCTCTCATGGAGCGTGCGTTGCCGTAATCGGTATGGGAATGTATATTTAAATCGTAACAGACGTAACATCACTTGCAAACACAATGGTGCATAAACAAGGTGTATAGTATCTTTCAATAATTCGTAATCTATATCAACACAAAAAGTATCAATCAATGCTCAAAGATAAAGGCATAAGACAGAGTATGTCACGAAAGGGAAATTGTCTTGACAATGCCTGCGCAGAAAATTTCTTCGGATTGCTGAAAACTGAATTATTATATTTGCAGGAGTTTGCTTCTGTCGAACATTTTATATACGAACTTCATTCATACATAGAATGGTACAATACAAAAAGCATCAAACTTAAACTTAATGGTATGTCACCAGTTGAGTACAGACTCAAAGTTGCATGACAAAAGCGACCAAGATTTCTCTTAGTCGCTTTGCATAAGTTTTCTTGATAGATTGTCAAGTCAAGTGCAACAATATTAAAGAAAAAATTTATGAATTACCTCGGCAGGTGAGAGATAACCCAAGCGCTTTCTGGGTCTATTGTTAATAAGGTCAACAACCTCTGCAAGCATCTCATCGGTAATATCGGCAAATGAAGTGCCCCTTGGAAAGAGCTGACGTAGTAAACCATTGGTGTTCTCATTAGTACTGCGCTGCCAAGGTGAGTAAGGGTCACAAAAATAAACTTTCATGCCCGATTTGGACGGCTGTGTGAACCCTGAAATATATGTTTGTTGCTTCGCAATCGACAGCTTCGCTGTCATATCGGAATTTCATTCCGATAACATATATCATCCCTCACGGTGTCGGCTGAGAGGGTGTTTTCGTGTCTGTTTTATTGACTTTATATACTGTTTTGTGGTATAATGAAAACAGCTTTTACCAATTGCTTTCAGCAATTGCGCTGTTTTCATTGAACGGCTGACCTGACCGCTTTGCGACTGTGCTGCTTACGCAGCTTTCAAACACTTCGTGTTTGAGGTCATGGTATAATGAAAACAGCTTTTACCAATTGCTTTCAGCAATTGCGCTGTTTTCATTGAACGGCTGACCTGGCCGCTTTGCGACTGTGCTGCTTACGCAGCTTTCAAACACTTCGTGTTTGAGGTCATGGTATAATGAAAACAGTTTTTACCAATTGCTTTCGGCAATTGCGCTGTTTTCATTGAACGGCTGACCTGACCGCTTTGCGACTGTGCTGCTTACGCAGCTTTCAAACACTTCGTGTTTGAGGTCATGGTATAATGAAAACAGCTTTTACCAATTGCTTTTAGCAATTGCGCTGTTTTCATTGAAGCATCTCCCGTGTCTGCTGTTGCAGACATAATGGTTTACGCCGTTTTACCGAACTTTCGCTCTGCGGATATGTTATAAATTAAATGTCGATTTAATACGCAAAGGAGAACGATTATGCAGGAATATTTCGATTATGTCCAGAAGGGTATGAGAATACTTCATCCGTTGCTTGCAGGCTTTGTGGGTAATGAAATGCACCGTCAATATAAGAATAAGTGGTGGGATATGGTGCTGTATACATTGAATGACCACGAGTATGAGCTTCCGTCGGGCGGAGAGTATAATGACCTGGTGGATTCACTTGATATAGCGAATTGCGTAAGACTCGTACAGAGACAGTGGAAGGATCTGTTCAGATATTCCCTTGACAGGGAGGCGCAGACTCTTGCCAATGAGCTTATGGGAATACGCAACATCGTAGCTCACATAGGTCAACAGGATATAGAGCAGCTTGATGCAGAACGTTATCTTGATACAATGGCACGCCTTTGCGAGAAGATAGACGAGGACGGAGCACAGGAGATAAGAGAACTGTACAATGCTCTAAGATTTTCAGAGGATGACAGCGATGATGATTCCTCTTTAAGCGGACCTATGCCGCTGGAGGAAACTCTCGTTGATGAGGTGGATATGCGTGAGGGCGCTGTTGAGGACCTTATGACGCTTATCCGTACAAATAAGATATATAAGACTAAGATAACAAAGAAGATCACCTTTGCAGGAAAAACAGAGCTCTATCCCGTGTATAGAGTAAGGATCGATGCACTGTATTATAACGATCAGAATGACAGAATCTCCACATGGATCTCAAGCTATCGTGCAGAGCATGGCGCATCAGCTTTAAGCACACTTGGCAGTGATGAATACAATGATGTCATCGAAAACTTTATTTTTGAGAGCAATCCCGAGTCCATCAGAAGAACACAGAAGAATATTGCTCTTGTCGGTCAGCAGCAGCCGGGTGTTATCCTTGCTGATGGCAGAATAGTTGACGGTAACAGACGAGTTACCTGTCTGCGCCGTATCCAGCGTGACAGCGGCGAAACGCAGTTCTTTGAAACGGTCATCATGAATGTTGACATGAACAGGGACAGAAAGCAGATAAAGCTTCTGGAGCTTGCTATCCAGCACGGCGAGGAGAAAAAGGTGGATTATGACCTTATCGACTATGCTGTCGGTACATACAGAGATGTTGTGGTAACAGGACTTCTGACGGCTGAAGAATATGCTGCGGGTGCGAATGAATCTGTTTCCGATGTTAAAAAGCGTATCGAAACAGCAGCACTTATCAGTAAGTTCCTTGATTATGTAAAGCTTCCCGGACAGTATCATGTCGCAAGAGATCTTCAGGTATACAGTATGTTTATCGAGCTTCTTCCTATGCTCTCGAAATGCAGTGCCGAGGACAAGCAGCGTCTGATGCAGCTTGCATTCAATAATGTTCTGCTGAAAGCCTGCCCCGATCAGCGTAAGTTCATCCGTGACATCAAAAAGCTTGTTAATGATGAAGGTGCGGCTGATTTCCTGGCGGAACAGGATACTATCGGAAAGCATATATCGGAAAACTTCAGCAGTCTTACTCCTGAAAATAAGGCGGATCTTGATAAGTTCGCTTCCGATAACGCAGAGCTAGCAGATGATATGAACGCTTCTATAGAGCGTAGTCTGCTGCGTATGAGAACAAAGAATCTGGTAAATAAGCCATCTGAGAACGTTGCAAAGTGCAAGAACCTGCTTTCTGACATAGATCCCAGATTGTTCGGCAAGCTGGATGAGGATGAAAAGCGTGATCTTGTTGCAGAGCTTGAGGATCTCTCACGTATGGCAGAGGGCTTCAGAAAAATGCTGACTGAGAGTGAATGATATGGATGTTAAACTGCTTCCGATAGATGAAACGGGAATGTCGGTACGGTCGTGCAATGCGCTTCATCGTATTGGTGTACATACTGTCGGAGATATGCTGAAATACGATGCAGAGAGCCTTTCCGGAATACGCAATCTCGGTTCGAAATCTGTTTCTGAGATACTGGAGAAGATCGCATATTATAATGAGCTTAATGCTGCTCCTCCTGCTGTTGCACCTGCTCACGAAGCATATATTGATGATGCACAGAAAGTGATAGACTATCTTAAAGCCAGCAAGGTAAAGACCGAGGTACTTGAGCTGCTTCCTGCAAGAGCATATAATATGCTGGTGTTCAGCGGTTATGACAGGCTGGAGAAGTTTGTTTTCATGACCGAAGATGAGCTTATGTGCATAAGAGGAATGGACGAATCTTCGGCTCGTGATATCGTCAGAGCCTGCAAGCGTTATATCCGTGAGAACAGGGAAATGATCGAGGATTTTGCGCAGCAGATATCAGCGGACGCAAAAAAGAAGCCGCTTACCATATCCGATATCCTGCGTGATGTGACATATCGCAGTGAGATACTGAAATATTTGAGAGCAAATGATATCGCAGTGCTGGATATGGGGCTGTCCACACGTCCGAGAAATGCACTTATCAACAACGGATACAGCAGAATGAGCAGTATCATATTTCTGACGAGAAACGAGATAGATAAACTCGGAGGTCTTGGTTCAGGTTCTGTTGATGAGGTATGCAATATGATAAGGCTTTATCTTGATACCCACGGAGAAAGGATAATTCAGTACATAAACGGTGACACGTCTGTACTTGTCACCGATAAAAAGATAAGAGATCTTGTGCTTGACGTATATCGCACAATGGGATTTGGTGGATTAAGCGTCAGCGAGCTTGCAGAAAGGCTGAAAGATACTGTTGAGCTTCCGCATGACAGGCTGAAAAAGGTACTGGGTCAGCTTGTAGCAGAAGGCGTTCTTGAATATGTGGACTACCGCTGCTATAAGACCTATACCCGATTTGCCGATTACTATGTGGACTGCGATATCGATGACCGCAGTAAGCAGATAGTGAAAGGTCGTCTTGCGGGACTTACGCTTGATGAAATCGGCACAGAGTTATCCATCACAAGAGAGCGAGTTCGCCAGCTGTCCAAAAAAAGCGTTGAAAAAATACGGCTGCAATATATCTCTGAAACAGGCAACGATCTGTTTGACGAGGATTATTATAGATATCTCTACGAAACATACGGGTTCGACCACGATGAAAGCTCCCGGTGGCTTGGTGTAACTGATGAGGTATGGAACTATTTTGAGATAGCAGGCGTAAAGAAAGGCACAACGCCGCTTGACGCAGCGATAAAGGATGTAAGTCACCTTGAAGCTGGACTTCGCTTAAGGATAAAGAATTTCATCAACCGAAACAGGATCTATATCGACGGTAAATGGATAGAAAAACGCCGCACTGACCTTGAGCCTGTCATAGTTAAGAAATTCTGTGCAGATGAAGTCACATTCACTGATTTTGTTGATATTTTCAATAACTATCTGGTCAGCGAGGGGATACCCTTCGATGAAAAGCTGTATTATACGGATGAGGTGCTTGCGACAAGAAAGAACAGGTTTCAGGAAAGCCATTTCCTGCTGTGGAAGCTGGGCGAGCGTTTCAGGTACTATGATATAGATGGTCAGGACTTTACAGAGCTTTTTGAGGTGTTTGATCTCGGCTCATACAAGAATGTGGAGCTGTCAACAGTAAAATTCGTTGAAGAGTATCCCGAGTTGATGGAAAAGTACGATATCAGAGATGGCTATGAGCTGCATAATCTGCTTAAAAAAGCGCTTGAAAGCGATAGTTATGGTATTTATCCCGAGCTGAAATTCTCAAAAATGCCGACTATCCGTTTTGGTACTCCCGACCGTGACAGTGCAATGTTTGATATGATGGTGGATAATGCACCCATCAGCATGAACGACCTGTGCGAGCTGATCCATAGAGAATACGGCTATGATATGAAGATGATACCTAATTACCTTCAGCATATCATGGTGTATTACCACGACGGAATGTTCACCATCGATCAGAAGGAAATGAGCTTTGAGCGCCGTATGGCATTCAAAAAGGCGTTCACAGAGGATTTCTATTACATTGACGAACTTCGTGAGCAGTATCTCACAAAGTTCCCTGATGCCGATGCAGAGGAGATAAACAGCTATAATCTGAAGCAGATGGGATTTGTTGTGAATTCGAAATATGTTATACAGCATTTTGATTCGGCCGAAGATTATTTTACTTACCTTCTCACAAATGAAGAAGTAACGGATATAAGCACATTCAAGCATAGATATTCAACTCTTGAAACTTATTACAGTATTTATCTGCGACTGAGGGAAGATCTTGAAATAGTAGAATTCGAGCAGGATAAACTGATAACGATAGGTCGCCTTGAAAAGTTCGGTATAACCAAGGGCATGATATCGGATTTTTGCAATGAGGTATATGACAATGTTGATGATGGAGTATGCTTCAGTATACAGTCACTAAAGAAAAAAGGGTATTACAGCGAGATGTTTGATATTGGCTTTGACGATTTTTTCTGTGGAAATCTGCTGTTGTCTGATAACAGGTTTTCAAGAAAGAAACTGATGGGCACGATGATATACTACAAGGGCAAAAAAGATATTACCTATAAGGATTTTGTTGCGGATATCGTAAAGCGTGAGTGCAGTATCGATCTTTACGACCTCGACACACTGCTCAGAGAAGAATACGGCTGTGATATCATAGATAAATATGATCTGGTGTTCAAGACACGTGATGCGGATATATTCTATGACAGCGAGCTTCAGAGATTCTATGCGGATCAGGAGCTTTATTACCGTGAGATCGACGAGAACGGAGGCTTGTGATGATGGATGAGCGTTTTAATGATCTGATGAAAGAGATAGAAAAGCTCCATCACAGGCATGAGCTTTCTAAAACGGTAACACCTGATTATTTCGAACCGGGAATGATGGAGTATCTCGATAAAAGCGAGGGAATTTATGAACCCGAAACAGGCAGGATAACTCTGCGGTTTGAGGCGAAAGGCACCCGTTACGATGGTCGTACCGAATACATTGAAAAGATGCAGTGTGGTGATAGGATAACGGTGCTTCGTGACAGAGCTAATCCGTACAATTCCAATAATTTCACTATGGAGAATGCCAGGGGGGACAATGTAGGGCATTTTCCGGCAGAGCTTTGCAATGTTATCGCACCGTTATACGATAATGACCTGTTGACGATAGACGAAGCCTTTATAAGCTTTGTGGACCCACTTACAAAGAGAAGCCGCCATGCGAAGCAGGCAGTGCTTTTTGTGGAGGTGCACTGTACCATTAACTGATATTATTGCAAAAAAATGAGCTGTGATCAGACAGCTCATTTTTTGTTTCTGTAGCAGGGGAGGACGATGCGGATGAAGCGGCAGATCTTTGAGAATCTATTCGAAATCTACAAATTAAGTACAAAAATAGCGTAACAAATTGCGAAAACACTATAACTGTCCTGAAAACCGCCCATATAGTATGATAAAATATAATCAAGACAAAGAAAGCTACCGAAGAAACCGGTGGCAAACAGATTTAATTCAGGAGGATCGATTATGAAAGGCAGTCGTTTGGAACAAGACTTAGGGGTGATAGTATTCGCATTGATGATCATTATGTTTCCTATCTATCTTATTTCGATAGTAATATGTCTTTTTATCCCTGAGGGCAGCACTGAGGTGTGACGTATATCTGAACTGATTAATTGAAAGGATGAATAACATGGGATTTTTTGATGAAATGCTGAAAGCGATCACTATGCAGGGTATTATTGAGTGCAGCAAGGATGAGAACGGAAAGCCTGATCCTTACAAGGCTGCAGGCATTGCGGCAGGAACAGGCAATTTCTCCTTTGATGATCAGATGCTCTTAGGCGGAATGTTGGGCAGCCAGGGTGCATTTGATGATGACGATGAGTTGCTTTGAGAATCTGTCGAGTTAAAGATATTGTATAGTCAACAACAGGCAGATACTTCAGTATGAGGTATCTGCTTAATTGTTGACTATATTGTAATGTACATAAAGCCATATTTCTGTGGTAATTCCGGAAAATTGACTTATGTATAAGTTAGTGCTATAATTGACTTGTAATTTCGTGGCTATCGACTTTTGTCATGCTTCAAACCTTCCTTTAAGTTTTTCAAGAGCCCGTTTCTCTATCCTTGAGATGTACGACCGTGAAATTTTAAGCTCCTTGGCGATCTCACGCTGTGTGAGCGGCTTGCATACCCGACCGTCCTTGTCTGGGATACCGTAGCGTTTCGCAATTATCTCCCGCTCTCGGTCGTCAAGCTCCTCCTCAATGAAGCGATACAGCTTCTCGGAGTTTATCTTAAGCATGACATCTTCTTCGACGTTGATGTCAGAACTGCAAATATCAGCAAGCGTGAGTGCGTTGCCCTCAGCGTCTGAATCTATCGGGTCGCTGATGGAAACCTCGGTAAGCTGGTGCTTTATCTTGCGGAAATACATTTTTATCTGATTATCTATACACTTCGAAGCATAAGTGGAAAAATGGTGTCCCTTGCTGTAATCGAATGTCTCAGCGGCACGGATAAGTCCTATCGTACCGATAGAAATAAGGTCGTCCTGTTCATAGGATTCAGGGTAATTTTTGTTTACGATATAAGCGACAAGACGCAGGTTGTGTTCAATAAGCTTGTCACGTGCAGCAGTATCTCCGTTTGCAATCAGCTTTATCACTTCTTCCTCTTCCTTTTTGGAAAGCTGTTTCGGGAACATATTTCTCCCATCGAGATGAAGACCAAGAAAGAGCATATTTTCAAGCGCCAGTTGTAGAAATAAGTTGAACATACGATATCCCTCCCGACCTAATTCTATTAGCTTGCGCCTGTACGAAATTACTGTATATTGGATTGTCCAGGTGATATTATATTAACAGGAGTTGATAAAATGAATGATATCAAAGTATTCGACACCGGCAAAAAGTTGAGCAAAGAGCTGTTTTTGCAATATTATCAGCTTATTGAGATGTCGTTCCCGAAATGCGAGCATTGGAGCTTTGCAAAACATCTTGAGGAGTTTGAAGACATCCGGTTTCACAGCTTATGCTATTGTCCCGATGGAATTAAGGGCTTTATCAATTATTGGGAGCTTGACGGATTTGTATATATCGAGCATTTTGCTGTGACGCCCGAGCTTCGTGGACAGGGAATAGGTGCAGGATTGATGTCAGAGCTTAGGCATATCGTCGGGGAGCAATGCCTGGTGCTCGAGGCAGAGCCGCCCAGTGACAGCGCAATAGCCGCACGCAGGATAGCGTTTTATCAGCGGCTTGGCTTTGCACTGAATGACTTCGATTATCTGCAGCCAGCAATGTCCGATGGTGAGAGCGAGGTGCCGCTTGTGATAATGTCCTCGCCCAAGACGCTTTCCGAGGCTGAGTATAATGTTGTAAGAGATGTTCTGTATCGTGAAATATATAAAAAGACCGTAAAATGAATTATAGCCGTCCTTGACGCTGGTCAAAGGCGGCTGTTTTGTTGTTTTGTTATGAACAATAAATTAATTCGTTAAATTTGTACATATTGAAGTAAAAATATTTGACAAATCCGTAATATAGTGATATAATAAAATGATTAAATATATACTGGGTAGGTGTGTACAATGACAGTTTTTTATAAATTTGAGGGTAAAATGTATATCAATATCACCAACGGCTGTCCTTGCCGCTGTGTGTTCTGTTTAAGGGACAATGGCGACTCTATAAAGGATAACGACAGCCTGTGGCTTGAGCATGAGCCGTCGTACGAGGAGATAATCGCCGCTTATGAGGCTTTTGACAAGAGCGGCATTACTGATGCGGTGTTCTGCGGTTACGGCGAGCCTACCGTGCGTGCGGATATGATGGTGCGTGTGGCGCAGTACATCAAGGATAATTCCGATATGCGTATCCGTCTTAATTCAAACGGACTTGTGAAGCTCATCCATCCCGATTTTGACATCACTTCATTAAAGGGGCTTATCGACAGTGTTTCCATAAGCCTTAACGCTCCCGATGCCTGCCGTTATAATGAGGTAACACGTCCCTCTTTCGGCGAGAAGTCTTTTGACATCATGCTTGATTTTGCCCGTGAGATGAAGAATGTCTGCGGAAATGTGGCTTTTACTGTGGTGGATATCATATCCGAAGACGAGATATCACGTTGTCAGTCGCTTGCCGACAGCATGGGAATACCACTCCGTGTGCGGCACTATATCACCGATAACGAGAGCTATACATAATGCGTATTTTAGGTATCGACCCAGGCTACGCCATCGTGGGTTATGGTGTGCTGGACTATGATAAAAGTGTGTTTTCTGTCGTGAACTACGGTGCGATAACAACTGAGGCAGGAGTTCCCTTTGATAAGCGCCTTACTGAGATATATGATGATATGTGCAGCCTGCTTGATATGTTCAAGCCCGATTGTATGTCGATAGAGCGTCTGTATTTTACAAATAACAAGACAACAGGTATAGACGTTGCACAGGCGAGGGGAGTAATAATGCTTGCCGCAGCACAGCGCAATATCGAGATATACGAGTACACACCGCTTCAGGTGAAGCAGTCGGTGGTAGGCTACGGCAGGGCGGAGAAGCACCAGGTGCAGGAGATGGTAAAGAACATACTGCGTCTTAAAGAGTGTCCCAGGCCTGATGATACCGCCGATGCGGTTGCGCTGGCAATATGCCACGGACATTCCAGCGGATCGGCGCTGTCACGGATAATCGCTATGGAGAAAGGTAAGAAACAATGATATACAGTGTAAGAGGAGAGATAATCCACACCGAGCCTTCACTGGCTGTGATAGAATGTGGGGGTGTAGGCTATGCCTGCCGTACTACAATGAATACGCTAAAGCAGATAGGCTCAAGCGGAGAAGCAAGGCTTTTTACGTATCTTCATGTCCGTGAGGATGCGGTGGATCTGTTCGGATTTGCCGATACGGCGGAGCTTTCCTGCTTCAAACAGCTTCTGTCTGTTTCGGGAGTCGGTCCGAAAGCGGCGCTTTCGATCCTGTCTGACCTTACACCGTCAAAGCTTGCGCTGTGCATAACAACAGGCGACAGCAAGACGCTTACACGCTGTCAGGGAATAGGCGCAAAGACCGCCCAGCGCATCGTGCTTGAGCTTAAGGATAAGGTGGCAAAGGAGCAGCATATTTCCGCAGTGGATTTTGCTGCGCAGCCTGCTGCCGTTGCAGGCGGGAATAATGTGTCAGAAGCACTGACGGCATTGTGTGTCCTCGGCTTTGGAATGCCGCAGGCGCAGGCGGCTATCGCAGGGGTAAGTCCCGATGCTTCCGTAGAGGACATTATAAAATATGCGCTGAAGAATTTAGGAAACTGACATTTTCCTGTATAGGGGGCGGAGCAGTTGAAAAAAGAAGAGCTTGTTTCAGGCGTTATTATCTCTGCCGTGGGGCTTGTATGCCTTACGTTTCTGATATTCACGTGCGGCGACTGGCAGCGTGACGGGCTTGCGCTTATGATGACGTTTGTCTGTTTTATTGCAGTGCTGCTGCTCAGCGTTTTCATGTATTTTTTGATAAGTACATTAAAGCTGCGACATACCGCCATAAAGGCGATGGGCAGGGGCGGTATGAAGGCTGTCATGAAGGACAAGGTTGCAAGGATCGCCTATAAAGGTGTGTGTGCTTTTATAAAGGGAGAGTATCCTGTTGCCGAGGAGTATTTCATTAAGGCACTCAACCTTTCCGATATACGTCAGAATCAGCTGTTTTGTACCGAGTGGCTGATACGTGTTTATGAGCTGTATGACGACAGTGCAAAGCTTTTGTGGTGCTTCAGAAAGGCAGTGGATTATGCTCCCGACAGCCCCGAGACACAGTCGAGGCTTGGTCACGCCTATTATGTTGACGGCAAGCTTGACAAGGCGATATATTGCTTTGAACAGGCGCTGCGGTACGACCCGAATCACGGATATTCGTATTACAGTCTGGCAAAGATCTGCATGGTGCGAGGCGAGACGGAAAAGGCGATAGATCATCTTGAGCAGCTCCTGAGAATACAGGAAAATCACCCGTTGGTCTTTTCCGAGCTTGCTGTGATATACGCAATGGAAGGCAATGAAGAAAAGTGCCGTGAGAATTATGAAAAGAGTATACTCTGCGGGTATGAGCAGCCTGCGCAGCTTTCTGCAAGGATAACTGCCATATTCAAATTCAATAATGCCGATGAATGTTCGGGCAACGATCTGCCGCATGAGTATTACAGATATATAGAAAAGGATGATAGCGATGCTGGAAATGAATAATTCAGACGGTCTGTTCGAAACACCGAGTGGCAGGATCGTAGAACCTGAATATAATGCAGCAGATACCGATATAGAATACAGCCTGCGCCCGAAAGTCCTTTCCGAGTATATCGGACAGGAAAAGGTAAAGGAAAACATGGCTGTATACATAGAGGCCGCCAAAAAGCGTGGCGAGTGCCTTGACCATGTGCTGTTGTACGGACCTCCCGGACTCGGTAAGACAACACTCTCCTGCATTATCGCAAACGAAATGGGTGTAAATATCCGTGTTACCTCGGGCCCTGCGATCGAGAAGGCAGGTGATCTTGCGGCACTGCTGACAAATCTGCAGCCTAACGATGTGCTGTTTATCGATGAGATACACCGTCTTTCCCGTCAGGTGGAGGAGATACTCTATCCTGCGATGGAGGACTATGTGCTTGATATCATCATGGGAAACGGACCCTCGGCACGTTCTATACGTATCGATCTGCCGCATTTCACGCTTATCGGCGCAACGACACGTTCGGGACAGCTTTCGGCTCCGCTTCGTGACCGATTCGGCGTCGTACAGCGACTGGAGCTTTACAATGCGGAGGAGCTTTGTGATATCGTGCAGCGTTCGGCCGTTATACTTGCGATACCCTGCACAAGGGATGGCGCAATGGAGATAGCCCGCAGATCAAGAGGCACACCCCGTATTGCGAACCGCCTTTTAAAGCGTGTGCGTGACTTTGCCGAGGTGCTTGGCGACGGTAAGATAACCCGTGAGATAGCGGATATCGCCCTTGACCGCCTTGAGATCGATAAGCTTGGACTTGACAGCCTTGACAAGCGCTTCCTTGAAATGATAATCAAGGGCTACAACGGTGGCCCCGTAGGACTTGAAACCCTTGCTTCCGCCCTTGGCGAGGAGAGCGTTACCCTTGAGGAGGTATGCGAGCCTTTTCTCATGCAGCAGGGCTTTGTTGCAAGGACTCCCCGTGGACGTACCGCAACAGCGCTTGCGTATAAGCATTTAGGTATCTTAAAGGATGGGCAGCAGACATTAGAATAAAATAAATTAAGTATCTGGGGGAAATATTATGGCAAGAATTTTCGGAACAGACGGTGCACGTGGAGTAGCCATCACCGAGCTTACCTGTGAGATGGCGATGCAGATAGGCAGAGCTGCTGCCTATGTGCTTACAAAGGAGAGCGGAAAGGCGCATCCTCGTATACTTGTGGGAATGGATACCCGTGTATCCTCACGTATCCTTGAAGCGGCCCTGTCGGCGGGTCTTGCTTCGGTGGGCGCACAGGCAGAGCTTCTGGGCGTAGTTCCCACTCCAGCTGTGGCGTATCTTGTAAAGGCTTACGGAGCGGATGCAGGCGTAATGATCTCCGCTTCACATAACAGTGTTGAGTACAACGGTATCAAGCTGTTCTCGGGCGAAGGCTTCAAGCTTCCCGACAGCGTCGAGGAAGAGATCGAGGCACTTATCCTCGACCGTCCCGGGGAGATAATCCTCCGTGAGGGGACCGAGGTAGGAAATATCATGCGCCGTTCAAATGCTGCGGATGATTACATAAACTACATCACAAAATGCGCTGATGTTGACCTTTCGGGCATGGATATCGGCTTTGATTGCGCAAACGGCAGCTCCGCAGCAACTGCCGAGAAGCTTTTCTCGGGACTGGGAGTAAACGGCGGCTACATCGCAAATACTCCTGACGGCACCAATATCAATGATAAGTGCGGCTCTACTCACATCGAGAAGCTTGCCCGCTATGTAAGAAAGAACGGATTTGATGCAGGCTTCGCATTTGATGGCGATGCAGACCGCTGCCTTGCAGTGGACGAGGACGGAAACGTTGTTGACGGCGACAGGATAATCGCAGTTATCGCAAAGTACCTCAAGGATAAGGGACAGCTCAAGGGCGATACCGCAGTTGTTACAGTAATGAGCAACCTCGGCTTCCATAACTACATGAAGCAGAACGGAATAAATACTCTGTGTGCAAAGGTGGGCGACCGCTATGTGCTGGAGGAGATGCAGAAATACGGCTACAACATCGGCGGCGAGCAGTCGGGACACATCATCCTGCTGGACTATGCCACCACAGGTGACGGACAGCTCACAGCAGCCATGCTCCTTAAAGTGATGAAAGAAACAGGTATGAAGCTGTCGCAGCTTGTAAAGGATATTAAGGACTACCCTCAGCTTCTTGTCAACGTAAAGATAACCGAGCAGGGCAAGGGCAAGTGGAGCGAGACTCCCTCCATCATGGCTAAGATAGCCGAGGCGGAAGCACAGCTTGGCGACAGCGGCAGAGTGCTGGTGCGTGAGAGCGGAACAGAGCCGCTTGTACGTGTAATGCTTGAGGGCATCGATGAGGAGCTCGTAAACAGGCTTACGAACGAGATTGCAGACGAGGTAAGAGCTGCGCTGTGCTGATATAAATAATACAGAGGATAATAAAATGAGAATTTCCGACAAGTGGCAGGACTACTGCCTGATAGACACCTCCGACGGAGAGCGCCTTGAGCGTTGGGGCGATGTGACACTTATCCGTCCCGATCCGCAGATAATCTGGAAGTGCGAGGGCGAGGCGCCCGAGTGGCACAGCGCCCACGCAAAATATAACCGCTCCTCTTCGGGCGGCGGAAGCTGGGATTACCGCAGAAAGCTCCCTGAGAGCTGGCAGATAAAGTACGGCGAGCTCACATTCATGGTAAAGCCCACAGGCTTCAAGCACACGGGACTTTTTCCCGAGCAGGCGGTAAACTGGGACTATTGCATGAAGGAGATAAAGGCGGCTGACCGTCCGATAAACGTGCTCAATCTGTTTGCGTATACGGGCGGAGCTACACTCGCCTGCGCAAAGGCGGGAGCCTCGGTATGCCACTGCGACGCCGTAAAGGGCATGGTTGACTGGGCAAGGACCAACGCAAAGCTTTCGGGACTTTCCGATAAGCCCATCCGTTGGATAGTTGACGATGCGGTGAAGTTCATCGGCAGAGAGATACGCCGTGGCACACGCTATGACGGAATAATCCTCGACCCTCCCAGCTACGGCAGAGGAACCAACGGCGAGATGTGGAGATTAGAGGATAACATCTACGACCTTATGACGATGATAACTCAGCTTATGTCGGATAAGCCGCTGTTTATCCTGCTTAACAGCTATACCACAGGTCTTTCAGCATCAGTAATGAGCTATCTTCTGCACCAGACCGTAGGCAAGCGCTTTGATATCGAGGTGCTTTCAGAGGAGATAGGGCTTCCCGTAAAGCAGACAGGAATGGCGCTACCCTGCGGAAGTACAGCGATAGTAAGATTTAAATGATCATTTCGTAGGGACACGGCTTGCCGTGTCCGTAAAAAAGGCGTTTTTTCTTGGACACGGTGAGCTGTGTCCCTACAAAAAAATGATTTTATGAGGTTATAGCAATTGAACATTATAGAAGTAGAAGGGCTCAGCTTCGATTACGTCACCCGTGATGAAGAGGGCAACGAGATAGAGCGCAACAGTGTGCTGAAAGGCATAGACCTCACCGTTCCCGAGGGACAGTTCCTTGCTGTGCTCGGGCATAACGGCTGTGGAAAATCGACTCTTGCAAAGCATTTCAATGCGATACTTACCCCCACAGAGGGCAGGGTGCTGGTCGATGGTATAGATACCGCTGACGAGGAGCGTCTTTTCGATGTGCGCCAGACAGTAGGCATGGTATTCCAGAATCCCGATAATCAGCTTGTTGCCACCATTGTTGAGGAGGATGTTGCTTTTGCGCCCGAAAATCTCGGAGTTCCTCCCGCAGAGATACGTGAGAGGGTAGACTATGCGCTTAAGCAGGTGGATATGTATGAGTTCCGTGAACACGCTCCGCATCAGCTTTCGGGCGGACAGAAGCAGCGTGTTGCGATAGCGGGAGTCATCGCCATGCAGCCACGCTGTATCGTCATGGACGAGCCAACCGCCATGCTTGACCCCAAGGGCAGACGTGAGGTAATGAAGACCATAAAACACCTTAACAAGGATAAGGGAATCACCGTTGTGCTTATAACTCATTACATGGACGAGGCTGCACAGGCTGACCGAGTTGTTGTAATGGATAAGGGCAGAATAATCATGGACGATGTGCCCCGTAAGGTGTTCTCCCGTGAGGAAGAGCTTGAGGCTGTGGGTCTTGATGTTCCGCAGGTGACAGAGCTTGCCAATAAGCTGCGCAAGGGTGGCGTGGATATTTCGGCAGAACTCATATTTGAGCAGGAGTGCGCCGAGGCTATCGCAGCACTCCCGAAAAAAGGTGAATTAAGATTGCCGCAGCGTGTTGAGCTTGACGAGCGTGTAAAGGACGTCGACGGCATTATCGAAACCAAGGGTCTGACATATAAGTATAGTGTAGGCACTCCTTTTGAAAAGACCGCAGTAGACCATGTCAGCCTTTCGATAAAAAAAGGTGAGTTTGTTGGTATAATCGGACACACGGGCAGCGGAAAATCCACGCTCATCCAGCATCTCAACGGGCTAATTAAGCCCACCTCAGGCGAGGTGTTCGCTGACGGCATAAACATCTGGGATAAAAAGGTGAACATCCGTGATATACGCTTCAAGGTAGGAATAGTGTTCCAGTATTCTGAGCATCAGCTTTTCGAGGAAACTGTTGCAAAGGATATCGCCTACGGCCCGAAGAACATGGGGCTCTCCGATGAGGAGACAGAAGCCCGTGTGAAGTCGGCTGCCGAGAGCATGGGCATCACTCATCTGCTTGACCGTTCACCATTTGAGCTGTCTGGCGGACAGCAGCGCAGGGTCGCTCTCGCAGGAGTGCTTGCGATGGACCCTCAGGTGCTTATCCTTGACGAGCCTGCCGCAGGCCTTGACCCTAAAGGCAGGGACAAGATACTGGGACAGATAAAGCATTACCACGAGCAGTCGGGCAAAACTATACTTCTTGTATCGCACTCGATGGAGGATATCGTAAAGTACGCCACCAAGGTGCTTGTAATGAATAAAGCAAAGCTTTTCTGCTACGATGATACCGACAGTGTTTTCCAGCGCACGGACGAGCTTGCGAAGATAGGACTTGACGTACCGCAGATAACCCGTATGTCGCATATCCTGAAAGAAATGGGTACCGACATCGGAAATGATATATATACAACGGACAGGGCGGCTGAAAGACTGCTTGCCCTTATAAAGGGACAGAACAAATGATAAAGGATATAACCATCGGACAGTATTTCCCCGGAAATTCTGTCATACATCGGCTGGACAGCCGTGTGAAGATATTGCTGGATATTCTGTATCTTGTTGTTATCTTCACTGCACAGAGCTATACGGGACTGCTGCTTGCGGTGCTGTTTATAGTTTTCTGCTACATCCTGTCGGAGATAAAGCTTGTGATGATATTGAAAAGCATCAAGCCGATACTTCCGCTAATGATCTTTACAGGTATTCTAAACCTGTTCTTTATAAAGGGTGAGACTCCGCTGTTTCAGTGGTGGGTGATAACAGTTTATCCTGAGGGTATCCGTATGGCGACCTTTATGCTCATCCGTGTTATTGCACTTATCGTGGGAATGTCGCTGCTGACCTACACCACCTCGCCGATAATGCTTACGGACGCTATCGAGCGTCTGTTATCTCCGCTTAAAAAGCTGCATTTCCCTGTGCATGAGCTATCAATGATGATGACTATCGCACTTCGCTTTATCCCTACGCTTGTTGAGGAGACGGACAAGATAATGTCCGCCCAGAAAGCAAGGGGAGCAGAGCTTGACAGCGGTGGTCTTATCAAGAAGGCAAAGGCGCTTATCCCTGTGCTTATTCCTCTTTTTGTGTCGGCGTTCAAGCGTGCAAACGAGCTTGCCACAGCGATGGAGTGCCGTTGTTACCGGGGCGGCGAGGGCAGAACACGCCTTAAGCAGCTTAAAACTGCACTCAGGGATTATGTTGCGCTTGCAATCATGATACTTCTGCTTGCGGCAGTGATAGTGATCAACTTTGTCCCGATACTCCCATAAACGGAGAAATTGTTATGAGAAATCTCAAAGTATTTATAGCTTATAACGGCGCTGCCTATCATGGGTTTCAGCGGCAGGACAACGCCGTCACGATACAGGAAACAGTCGAGAAAGCGATAGGAAAGCTGCTCAGGATACCTGCGCCTGTAATTTACGGTTGTTCCCGTACAGATACGGGCGTGCACGCACGTGAGTTCTGCTTCAATGTCCATATCGACAACAGGATCCCCTGCGAGGGCTTTGTAAAGGGGATGAATACACTACTCCCTGATGATATCGCAGTACTCTCCTGTGAGGAAGTGGACGACGATTTTCACGCACGATACTGTGCTAAGGGCAAGGAGTATGTCTATCTTATAAATAACAAGCCACAGCGTGATGTGTTTCTGCAGAATCTGGCGTTTCATTATCCCTATAAGCTTGATATCGAGGCGATGAACCGTGCCGCAAAGCTGCTTATCGGCGAGCATGATTTCGGCGGTTTCTGCCGTGCCGAGGGCAAAGCAAGGATGAAGACTACAGTCCGCACGATCTATGACATTACGGTCACAGAAAGCGACGGAGTGTGTGAGGTGCGCATAAGCGGCAACGGTTTTCTGTACAATATGGTAAGGATAGTTACAGGTACATTGCTCTACATAAGCGAGGGCAGACGTACCGAAAAGGATATACTGGACGCCCTTGAAACAGGTGAGCGTGCGCTCAGCGGTATAACACTGCCGCCCGGCGGACTGTATCTCAATAAGGTGTTTTATTGATATAAACAAGGATGGTGCTTTATGGAGGAACGTAACAATATAAATCAATTCCGTAAAAAGCGTGCTATACGCAAGCTGCTGCTCCGTCTTGGCGTGATCCTGTTGGTGGTTCTGACGATAGTGCTCATCATCATAAACTGGGGCAGGATAATAGCGCCTTTCAAGGATGCGGCGCTTGATGTGGGCGAGGGAGGTTTTCCCGTAGAGCTTCCGGGAAGTGCGGGATATTATCTTGATGAGCTGGGTGAAAACTTTTATCTGCTCACCGATACGTACATATATACCTATACGGGCGACGGCGCACTTATCACCGATGTTCAGCACGGCTTTCAGAATGCAGTGTCCAAAGCGAATGAAAAACGTGTCGTTGTATATGATAAGAACGGAAAATCGTTTAAGTTCTTTTCACGCACAGGCGAGGAATACGGGCTTACTCTCGAGGACAGCATAGTTTTCGCCGAGATAGGAAATGACGAGCGCTGTGCCGTTGTGACGACTTCTACACGCTATTCAAATTATCTTTATGTATATAACGGCGAGGGTAAGCAGATTTTCCGCTGGGCTTCTCCCGATTATAAGATAATGCAGGTGACGTTTTCCGAGGATGACAGGAGCATTTTTGTCACTGCGCTCGGAGCCGAGGGCGGAGAGCTTCAGCTTTATATGTTCCGCTTTGATCTTGATAATGCCGAGTCACAGATGTGGCAGACCTATATCGGAAACGATATTTCGTATGATCTTACCCTTGCAGGCAGCGATGTTCTTGCAGTAACAGGCAGCGGTGCCGTTATGGTTGCTAAGGACAGCGGTGAGGTGCTGTGTGAGACTTCATTCAGCAAGTCGGTGTCTGAGATCCCCCGTGGTGATAAGCTTATTTCTGTGGTGTTCAGTGATCCTGCCTCCAGCGGCGATGTCCTGACGGTATACGATAATGCGCTGGAGTCATCTGCGACGCTGTACATCAGCGATCTTACCTCCATCTGCGAGGACAAAGGCAGGATGTACGTACTGGCAGGCTCTGTCCTCAGCTGCTATGACAGCTCGCTAAGGCTCGTCAAGAATTACGAGCTCGACGATGTTTATTCGGATGTTATAATAATAGATGGGTATGCATACCTGCTGGGATATAATGTTGTTCAGCGTACAGCGCTTTAATGGCGCACGAAAGGAGATATATGGGGAGTCAGTTTGCAATAATATATGACATAATTACAGTAGCCCTGCTTATCGGAATGATGTTTGCGGGTTTCAAGAGGGGCTTCGCAAGCGCTGTTGTAAGTCTTGCCGCAGTAGCGGTCGGATTTATCTGCGCCATTACTTTAAGCCAGCCGATAAGCGATGCGGTATACACCAATCTGGTCGAAAAGCCTGTGAATGAGGCTGTGTCTAGCGTGATGGATGATACTCTCAGCTCTATGACGCTCACCGCTGTGTCGGATGCTGATTTCAGCCGTGTGCGGATAAACGGAGTATCCATTGAGGATATCACACCGGATCATTCGGGCTCCAACAAGCTTATGTTCGATCTGTCCAGCGTAGATCTTACAGGCACGGGAATTACTGCCGAGGAGCTTTCCGCTTTCGGATTTTCCGATGAGAACGACCTCAGCGATCTTAACGGTAAGATAGCTGAGTTTACCATAACCGATATAGAGCGTTACGGACTCGGCAAGCTTGTTACAGCGCAGGTGATTTCGGTACAGATGCAGGGAACAGAGCTTTTCAAGAGCTTTGCCGAGTTTGCTGAAACCGTCGGCAATATTGTACCGATATTCTTCGGCGGAATGGCAGAGGATATTGCAAACGGTGGGATAGCCGAGCTTCGTTCTGTGGTAGTGATAATGCTGCACTTGCCTGTGACAGCGAGCGAAGCAGTGGTAAATGGCATAGTAGAGCCTTGTGTCCGCATTGCAGTGCAGACTCTTGCGTTTATTATAATATTCTCGGTGATTACCATTGTGCTCAACATGCTTGCAAAGCTGCTGAAATTTGTGAACAAGATACCTGTTATCGGTGGACTTAATTCCTTCTGCGGCGGTCTTGTCGGAATAATCGAGGGTCTGCTTGTCGTATTTATAGTTTGTCTGCTTGTACGACTTGTTACGATACTCAGCGGTGGAAACATAATGTTCTTCAATAATTCCGCAATCGAAACGACCTATGTGTTCAAGGTGTTCTATAATTTTGAGTTTTTAAATTTTATTAACTGACAGAGCAAAGTTTTAAGGTGATTTTCTATGATGATGTGTTCAAAATGCAATAAGCGTCCTGCGGTCATGTTCATCACGACCTTGCAGGGCAACGAGCGTAAGAATGAGGGGCTGTGCCTTAAGTGTGCAAAAGAGCTCAATCTTCCGCAGATAACCGAGGCGCTCAATCAGATGGGCGTTTCTCAGGAGGACTTTGATAATGCGTATGACGCTGTTTTCGATGAAAATGGTATGCCTGACGGGGAGCTTATGAAGCACCTCGGTTTCGGTGATATGCTCGGAGAGACAGATGGCGACATCGTTGAGGATGAAGCATCCGATGAGGAGAGCTCCTTTGAGCGTGGCGGCGCAAATACCATGCCCAGCTTTCTTAAGAACCTGTTCGGCGATTTTGGCGGCAGCTCCGACAAAAAGGAAGGCGATTCCAAGGAGGATAACGGCGAAAAGAAGTCCAGGAAAAAGGAAAAGACCGACAAGAAGCGCAGAACCCTTGAGACCTATTGTACAAATCTTACCCGCAGAGCAAAAGAGGGTAAGATCGACCGTATTATCGGCCGTGACAAGGAGATATATCGTGTTTTACAGATACTCTCCAGACGCTCCAAGAACAATCCTTGCCTTATCGGTGAGCCGGGCGTCGGCAAGACCGCTATTGCAGAGGGCATCGCACTGCGACTTGTAAGCGGCGATGTTCCTTTCAGACTTCAGGGCAAGGAGCTGTACCTGCTTGATCTCACTGCGCTTATCGCAGGCACTCAGTTCCGTGGTCAGTTTGAGAGCCGTGTAAAGGCGCTTGTTGATGAAGTCAAGAATGCAGGCAACATCATCCTGTTCATCGACGAGGTGCACAACCTTGTCGGCTCGGGCGACTCCGAGGGAACGATGAACGCCGCCAATATGTTCAAGCCTGCACTTTCCCGAGGAGAGCTTCAGGTGATCGGTGCGACTACGTTCAACGAGTACCGCAAGCATATCGAAAAGGACAGCGCTCTTGAGCGCCGTTTCCAGCCCGTGACTATCAATGAGCCTACAATTGAAGAAACCGTGGAGCTTCTTGAGGGCATAAAGGAATATTATGAGAATCACCATAAGGTAAAGGTATCCCATGAGCTTATCAGGATGTGTGCGGTGCTTTCCGAAAGATATATCAACGACCGCTTCCTGCCCGATAAGGCTATCGATCTGCTTGATGAGTCCTGCGCCTGCGCAAGCCTTGTCAATGAGGATATCACCGAGTACGAGAAGCTAAAAGCGGAGGCAGAAAAGCTCACTGTTGAAAAGGAAGAGCTTGAGTCTGCGACAGAAGAGCCGAATTATGAAAGACTCGCAGAGATAAAGACTCAGCTTGCCAAGAACGAAGCACGCACCGCTGAGATAAAAGAAAAGGCTGAAAATGTACAGGTGACGATGGAGGATCTCTCCAAGGTCATTGAGATGTGGACGGGTATTCCCGCAAACAAGATAAAGGAGACCGAGTACAAGCGTATTGCTAACCTTGAGGAGAAGCTTAAGGCAAAGGTCATCGGACAAGACGAGGCGTGCGAGCTTGTAGCAAAGGGCATCAAGCGTACCCGTGTACAGCTTACTGAGCGTCGCAGACCTGCATCCTTCATCTTCGTAGGTCCGACAGGTGTCGGCAAGACCGAGCTTGTAAAGGTGCTTGCAAAGGAGATGTTCGATACGGTAGAGCCTCTCATCCGTCTTGATATGTCGGAGTACATGGAAAAGCACAGCGTTTCCAAGATAATCGGCTCGCCTCCCGGCTATGTGGGATATGACGAGGCAGGACAGCTTACAGAGCGTGTAAGAAGAAAGCCGTATTCCGTTATTCTGTTTGACGAGATAGAAAAGGCTCACCCCGATGTTATGAACATCCTGCTCCAGATACTGGACGAGGGTAAGATAAATGATGCCCATGGACGTTCAGTAAGCTTCGAAAATACCGTTATCTGTATGACTTCAAATGCAGGTTCAGGCAACAGCACGGGCGGCATAGGATTCAGCAAGACAGAGGGCGACATCAGCAAGGAGCGCGCCATGAAGGGACTGCGTGACTTCCTGCGTCCCGAGTTCCTTGCCCGTATCGATGAGATAGTGGCATTTGCACCGCTTTCGGTCGAGGACTACGCAAAAATTGCCTCCCTCATGCTGGAGGAGCTCCGCAATCCTCTCAAGGAAAAGCGCATCGGGCTTACCATTGATGATGAGGTATATAAAGTCGTAGCCAAGAAGTCCCACGGCGGAAAGTTTGGCGGCAGAGATATCCGAAAGGTTATACGCAGCGAGATCGAGGATGTGATAGCTGAAACTATCATTGATAACGCTGACAGGGAGCTTAAGGAAATATCTGTCACAGCCGAGAATGACGAGATAAAGGTAGCTGCAAAATGAGCGTTGTACTTGTGACAGGCGGAACAGGTGCGATCGGCAGTGCCATCGCCGCCGAGTTTGCGGCAACGGATGATGTTGTCATCACATATAACTCACGTGCCGATGAAGCACGGAAGCTTTGTGAAGAGCTTCACTGTACTGCAGTTAAAATGGATGTTTCGGACAGAAGCTCCGTTGACAATACTGTGGCTGAGGTGCTGAAAAGCTTCGGCCGCATTGATATCCTGGTGAATAATGCAGGAATATCGCAGATAAAGCTGTTCACCGACACCACTCAGTCCGACTGGGAGCGGATCATGGGGATAAACCTGACAGGCTGCTTCAATGTCACGCAGGCTGCGGTGAAGTCCATGATCTCCCGCAAAAGTGGTGCGATAGTGAATATCTCCTCCGTGTGGGGAGTACACGGTGCATCCTGCGAGGTCGCATATTCCGCCTCCAAAGCGGGAATGATCGGCTTGACAAAGGCTCTGGCAAAGGAGCTGGGAGCTTCTGGTATTACAGTGAACTGCATAGCCCCGGGGGTGATCGACAGCCCTATGAACTCTGCCCATCTCTCCGAGGACGAGCTCAATGAGCTTTGCGAGGCAACTCCGCTCATGCGTCTGGGCAGGGCAGACGAGGTTGCAAAGGCTGTGCGTTGCCTTGCTGAAAACCGCTTTATAACAGGACAGATACTCGGTGTTGATGGCGGATTTTATTAACGCCGAAGTTGTTTTGTGTGAAGTGCAGTGCGTATCGTAGTGCTTTTTGTACAAAATGACGATAAAGCACTCTTAAACTTTGTCAAATAATTCTCAAATAATCTGTTGAATTTTGACGCAATATTTGGTATAATAAAAATGATGTTTTTTTATTGGTCCGACGATCACCTGCGTCGTATAAGCGGCGTTTTGTGAATGGCGGATCTGCACGACTATTCGGAAAGGATTTCCGAAAAAAAGGAGACATAATATGAATCTACATTCCATTCTGTCAACTGTCTCTGCCGAAGCGGAGGCACCCGGCGTAATCGACAGGCTTCAGAGCTATGTCGGAAATGCCGATCAGACAATTGCACAGCAGCAGCTTGCAGACCCCGACTACTGGAGTTCGGTTGGTATTATCACCATAACAGGTCTTTTAGTAGTCTTTCTGATCCTTGGTATCCTGATCTTCATCTTCTGGGGAATGGGACAGTTCTTCAAGTCTATGGACAAGCGCAAGGCACAGAAGGCTGAGGCTGCAAAAGCAGCAGAAGCTGTTAAGACTGTCGCACCCGTTGCGGTTGTAGAAGATGCTGCTGAAGAAGATGTCGTAGCTGACGATGATGAGATCATCGCTGTTATCAGCGCCGCTATTGCTGCGTACTCTGAGGCAGACGGCAAGCAGTACGAGATCAGAAGCATCAGACGTAAGGACAGCAGAACACGTTCTGCATGGAGCCTTGCAGGCATCGGCGAAAATACCCGCCCGTTCTGAGCACGACAGAAAGGATTTTTTTAAATATGGAAATATTTGTTGATACCCTGAACGGACTTGTGCAAGGATCCGGTTTTATGGGCTTTATTGCAGACGGGGGATGGCAGAACATTATAATGATTCTGATATCTTTCGTTCTCTTTTATCTTGCTATTGTAAAGCAGTATGAGCCTCTGCTCATGCTTCCTATTGCATTTGGTATGCTTCTTACAAACCTGCCTATGACAGGCCTGTATCATCCCGAACTGTGGGATCCTGCCACAAACCCCTATTTTGCCCCCGAGTTTATCGAGCAGGCAAACGGAGTTGTGGTGAACTATGTCAAGGAAGCAAGCCTTGATTACGGAAAAGTGCTCCATGAGGGTGGACTTCTGGATATGCTTTACCTCGGTGTAAAGCTTCAGATCTATCCTCCGCTGATCTTCCTCGGCATTGGTTCTATGACAGACTTCGGTCCGCTGATCGCAAACCCCAAGAGCTTTCTGCTTGGCGCAGCAGCACAGGGCGGTATTTTCTTTACGTTCCTCGGCGCATGTCTGCTTAACCTCACTGGCATTGACAGCTTTACTCTCAAAGAGGCTGCTTCTATCGCTATCATCGGCGGTGCTGATGGTCCTACCGCAATCTTCCTTACATCCAAGCTTGCGCCTCAGCTCCTCGGTTCTATCGCCGTTGCTGCTTATTCCTATATGGCACTCGTTCCTGTTATCCAGCCGCCTATCATGAAGCTGCTCACCACCGAAAAGGAGCGTTCCGTAAAGATGGGTCAGCTTCGTCAGGTATCCAGGATCGAGAAGGTGGTATTCCCGATCGCTGTAACAGTTATCGTTGCTCTTATCGTTCCCGATGCCGCATCCCTTGTTGGTATGCTGATGCTCGGTAACCTGATGAAGGAGAGTGGCGTATGCGACCGTCTTGTTAAGACAGCACAGAATGAGCTGATGAATATCATTACGATCTTCCTCGGTACAACGGTAGGCGCTACTGCTGTGGCACAGAACTTCCTCAGTGTAAAGACACTGTTCATTATCGTGCTTGGCCTTACTGCTTTCTGCGTGGGTACTGCATGTGGTGTGTTGCTTGGTAAACTGATGTATGTCATTAGTGGCGGTAAGATCAATCCTCTTATCGGTTCTGCCGGTGTATCCGCTGTTCCTATGGCTGCACGTGTATCGCAGAAGGTCGGCCAGCAGACCAATCCCAGCAACTTCCTGCTCATGCATGCTATGGGTCCGAACGTTGCCGGTGTTATCGGCTCTGCTGTTGCGGCAGGTGTGTTGCTCAGCGTACTTGGTTAATAAGGATAACAGCTGTGTGGTTTTTCTGCACAGCTGTTTTGTCAGGTGATATGGATATTAAATTTACTACGGCGTGCAGTGAGGATATCGATACGATATATTGCAATGCGATCAGTGTCTATGAGATGTTTCAGCCGTATATGCTGTTTTTTGAGGACTTCAGGTTCAGCATTTATAATGACATAAGAAATCATCTGTCTGACTGCCATGTCGTCAAGTACCGTGGTAAAAAGGTCGCTTATTATTGTCTGGGCGAATTGGACGGCTCCATTGAGCTACGGTATCTTTATGTTGAAGAGCAGCATCGGTTCAGGGGTATCGCTACCGCAATCGTCCGCAGATGTGTTTCAGATACCGAGCGTCCCATAAATGCAAAGGTACACTTTGCAAACTACGAAGTACAATCCCTGCTGCGGCATAACGGTTTTGTACAGACTGAAAGTTCTCAGGATCATATTTATAATTATGTATATAAAAACGATGGAACAGACAGATCCTGCTATGCAGATCTCATGATTCTCAGTATATAATGTGTTGAGTTATTAAAATATCTGAAAAATATTTGAAAAAGCCCTTGACAAGCGTAGTTATTTGTGATAAAATATAACTACCTCGAATGGGGCTTATTTTTTTGTGCATTTTTTTGTGCGCAACCGCTCCGTTAAATCCGCAATTCCGCGGCTGAGGGAGGCAATAATGCCTGAAAAGGCAAGAAAATAGGAGGTGCCGAAAGTGAGAGTAAAAATTACACTGGCGTGTACAGAATGCAAACAGCGCAACTACAACACCATGAAGAACAAGAAGAACGATCCCGACAGACTTGAAATGAACAAGTACTGCAGATTCTGCAAGAAGCATACTCTTCACAAGGAAACTAAGTAATCAGGAGGAGTCATAATGGCAAAAGATATCGATTTAACAAAAGACGTTAGCGATGCAACTCCCGATGAAACAGAAGTGAAGTCCTCCAAGGAAGACAAGGCTGCAAAGGCAAAGGATTCCAAGGGAAAGGATGCAAAGTCCAGAAGAGGCAAGAAGCCTAAGAAGGGCATTGTAAAGTACTTCAAGGACGCAAGATCAGAGTTCAAGAAGGTCGTATGGCCTACACCGAAGCAGACGACAAACAACACTGTTGTCGTACTGGTAGTGTGCATACTTGCCGCATTATTCATTTTTGGCATAGATGCACTGTTCGGTCTGCTTAATCAGCTTCTGCTGGGTCAGGGCTGACAAATTTCAAGGGGGTAAATATGGCTGAAACAGAGGCACAGTGGTACATTCTCCACACATATTCAGGCTACGAAAACAAAGTAGCAAGCGATATCATGAAGGTCGTAGAGAACGGAAATCTTCAGCACCTTATCGAGGATGTTTATCTTCCCACGACAACCGTTACTGAGGAAAAGGATAACGGCAAGATCGTAGAGGTTGAAGAAAAGGTATATCCCTGCTATGTTTTCGTTAAAATGGTCGTTACCAACGAATCCTGGTATATCTGCCGCAACACAAGAGGCGTTACAGGCTTCGTAGGCCCCGGATCACAGCCAATCCCTCTCAGCGAGGAAGAGGTCAAGAACCTCGGTATTGTTTCAAAGGAGACAGAGGTTTCCTTTGCTATCGGAGATATGGTTAGTATCAAGTCCGGTCCTCTCGAGGGCTTTGAGGGTACTGTCAAGGAGATCGATGCAGACAAGCAGACTGCACTTATCGATGTATCCATGTTCGGCAGAGTAACACCCGCTACACTTGAGATCTCATCTATCCGCAAGATTTAAACTTCAAGTTTTTTATGGAGGTAGAATAACATGGCACAGAAGGTTACAGGATTTATCAAATTACAGATTCCTGCCGGTAAAGCTACACCTGCTCCCCCTGTTGGTCCTGCACTTGGTCAGCACGGTGTAAACATTATGGCATTCACAAAGGAGTTCAACGAGCGTACAAAGGATAAGGCAGGTCTTATCATCCCTGTTGTTATCACAGTATACGCAGACAGAAGCTTCTCTTTCATTACAAAGACTCCCCCTGCAAGCGTACTTATCAAGAAGGCTTGCAAGATCGAGAGCGGTTCCGGTGTTCCTAACAAGACCAAGGTTGCAAAGATCACCAAGGCTCAGCTTCAGGAGATCGCTGAAACAAAGATGCCCGACCTGAACGCAGCAAACGTTGAGACAGCTATGTCCATGATCGCTGGTACAGCTCGTTCCATGGGCGTTGAGGTTGTTGACTAATTGGCAACCCGATAGGAGCAAATCCACATTTCACTAAAGACTTATGTAAGTGGGAGGATCATTCCGTTTGACCACAAGGAGGATAATAAATGAAACACGGTAAGAAGTACGTTGAAAGCACAAAGCTCGTTGATTCTACCAAGGTTTACGAATCCAACGAAGCACTCGACTTAGTTTGCAAGACAGCAAAGGCTAAGTTCGATGAAACAGTTGAGCTGCACATCCGTCTGGGTGTAGACTCCCGTCACGCTGACCAGCAGGTTCGTGGCGCAGTAGTTCTGCCCAACGGTACAGGTAAGACTATCAGAACACTGGTATTCTGCAAGCCTGAGAAGGAAGCTGACGCTAAGGCAGCAGGCGCAGATTACATCGCTGATAATGACACAATCGCTAAGATCCAGGGCGGCTGGATGGATTTCGAGGTTGTTATCGCAACTCCCGACATGATGGGCGTTGTTGGTAGACTCGGTAAGGTCCTCGGTCCGAGAGGTCTTATGCCTAACCCCAAGGCTGGTACAGTAACTCCTGATGTTGCTAAGGCTGTTCAGGAAGCTAAGGCTGGTAAGATCGAGTACCGTCTCGACAAGTCCAACATCATTCACTGCCCCATCGGTAAGGCATCCTTCGGCGCAGAGAAGCTCGAAGAGAACTTCAACGCTCTGATGGAAGCTGTAGCAAAGGCTAAGCCCGCTGCTGCAAAGGGTCAGTACATCAAGAGCTGCACAGTTTCCTCTACAATGGGCCCCGGCGTAAAGGTAAGCACAATCAGATTTGGTGTATAATTAAATTTCATCATAAAAAAGGACTGCGTAAAAATACGCAGTCTTTTTTATTTTGTTTGCTCTGCACTTAACTGTCCGCAGGCGGCTTTAAGCTCTGAACCGAACTCTCTGCGCATCGTAACACCGATGCCGTTCTTCTTGAGGATATCATAAAACGCCATTATACGTTCTCGGCTGCTTTTCTGAAAACAGTCGGCATCGGTTGGGTTGTACGGTATTATATTAACATAAAAGTTGCGCTTTCCGATAAGGTCAGCAAGCTGCTGTGCGTGCCCGGGGAGATCGTTTATTCCCGATAACATGATGTATTCTAAAGTGACACGACGATTTGCAGTTAATGAGAAGTATTCGGCCGCAGATATAAGTTCGCTGAGCGGATACTTCTTGTTTATCGGCATTAACTCCGAACGAAGCTCGTCGTCTGGTGCATGAAGGCTTATCGCCAGATTGCATGGATGCGGAAGCTCGGCGTATCTGCGTATCCCGTCAACCAACCCGCAGGTAGAGACTGTGATATGCTTTTCGCCTATTTCAAGCCCTTTTGGAGCGGTGAGTATTTCACAGAAGCGCTTCACGTTGTCAAAGTTGTCGAAGGGCTCTCCGATACCCATTACAGAAACACCTGTAACTTTGACATCAAACTCTTTCTGTATCGCCATAAGTTGACCTACTATCTCATGAGTAAACAGATTGCGGCGTTTTTTCAAGCGTCCGCTCTGGCAAAATCTGCATCCCATAGCACAACCGACCTGAGTTGAAACGCAGATGCAGTTTCCGAATTTCTGTCGCATAAGTACGGTTTCTACGTATTCCCCGTCCGTCAGACGAAGAAGCAGCTTTGCTGTGTCGTTGCTGTCAAGCTTTTCGATGATTTGTGGCAATGAAAAATCAAAATCCTTTTGTAGCATTTCCGTAACACGTTCCGAAAAGCCGATATCGTAAAAACTTGTTGCTTTTTTGCGATAGATCGCATCGAAAACCAATGCCGCCTTTGCGGGATTTTCACCTTTAGATATGAAATATTCCGAAAGGGCAGAGGGTGTGATTCCAAATATGTTCATTGTTTTTCCTTCTCATTATTGTGGGAATAAAGCAGTGATCGTAAGCTCTTTTCTGCCCGAGATTCTTGCTGATATTCTGCCACCGTGTGTATTAACGATAGCCTTTGCTATCGAAAGTCCGATTCCGTAGCCGTTTTTCTCAGAGCTTCTGGAGGGGTCGCCACGATAAAATCTGTCAAACATTCGCTCTATATTATCGGGTGAGAGCTTTGCAGCAGTCGTGTTTGAGACTGTAAGACGGATATTCTTTCCCTGCTTTTCAAGCTTAACATTAATTTTACCGCCTTCGTCAGAGTATTTTATGGCATTATCCATCAAAATTGAGACAAGCTGCTGGATAGAGCGTTCATCGCCCCTTAAGGTCAGCATAGGCTGAACTTCGCAGCTAAGCTGCTTACCGTGAGTCTGCGCAGGAGCATTGAATGAGCCGACAGCTTCTCGTACAACATCAGACAACGGGAATTCTATCATCCTGATACTGTTGTCAGCCTCCTCCATGCGTGCAAGATAAACAAGATCATTTGTCAGCTCTGTAAGGCGTTTTGCCTGAGTTTTGATATCGTCAAGCCACTCGTTTCTGCCATAGTCCATTTCAAGCACATCAGCATCGGCATTGATGATAGTGAGCGGAGTCTTGATTTCGTGGCCTGCGTCTGTAATGAACCGCTTTTGCTTTTCATAGCTTTCCGCTATTGGACGCAATATCCTTGCGGATGTGACAGTAATAAGTATTCCCACTAAGATAAATCCTGCTATGGATATTATGCAGCTTGTTATAAGAAAACTATAAAACGCCTGAAATCTGCTGGCACAATCAAGAAATATAATGTGGCTTGTTCCTTTGTGGGATGTTACCAGATATCGGTAGTTCTGAGCGAATCCACGTTCATTTTGGGCGTCAAGTACCGATCTTGCCAGATCTATTGCGTCTGAAGTGTCTATCGAGGCAATATTGCCTGTTTCCACCTGAATTATGGATCCCGAGTTTTTAAGCATGACCGAGAAATAACGTGTCTCATAGGGCAGTTCTGCTGACATTTCGGGAGAGAATGCACCTCCGAAATGCGGCTCGTCCTTTGGAAATCTGCCCCTGTGCTCTGACAGGAGGGTCAGTATCTTATCAGCCGAACCTATGGTGCTGTTGTAGTTTACGATATTTATACCTGCGATTATCAGCGTCAGTACTGCAAGCATAGAAATAAGTGCAACTATCACAAATCTGACCTGTAATGATCTTATCATTTAAGCTCCTCCAGCGAGTAGCCTGCATTTCTGCTGGCTTTAATCTGAATATCGGCTTTAAGTGCGATCAGCTTTTTACGCAGATATGAGATATATACCCAAACCACGTTTATTTCAGCTTCGCTGTCATAGCCCCAGATCTTTTCCATGATCCTTTCGGTGGCAATAAGGCGGTTTGGATTTGATATCAACATCTCAAAAAGCTGAAACTCTTTGTTTGCGAGTCTGAAGCTGCCTGATGGAGATGAAAGCTCAAAAGATGCTCTGTCGAGGGTTATATTGCCCATAGTGAGTTTGGAGTCAGTTGAAGCGGTGCTTCTTGTTATTGCACGTATCCTTGCGAGAAGCTCTCTTGTATCGAACGGCTTTGTCAGGTAGTCGTTAGCTCCGCTGTCAAGGCCGAGTATCTTATCCTCTATCTCGGACTTTGCCGTTAGCATGATGACAGGTATCCTGCTGCCGTTTGCACGGAGCTTTTTCAGCACTGTTATACCGTCGAAGCCGGGCATCATGACATCTAAGATAGCAGCGTCGTAATTTCCAAGCTCAAGATATTTCAGTGCGTCCTCACCGTTGTAGACCGCATCGGCGGAGTAGTTGTTTTTTTCGAGGATCTTCACCAGCGCCTTTGCAAGTGAGCGCTCGTCCTCGGCAAGAAGTATCCGCATTTTGTTGTGCCGCCTTTCGATAGATTTTTATCCTTTATCTAAGTATAGCACATTTTTAAAAGAAATTGTGAATTTTATGTGAATTTTAAGTTTAATTATGTTTCGGCGTTTATACTTTGATACGGAAAGCAGGTGAGAATTATGGCCTATCAGGCTATCTTCAAGCGGTACGAGCTTAAATATATGCTGACGCTTGATCAGAAGCAGCGTATCCTTGAAGCTATGGAGCCTTATATGAAGCTTGATAAATATGGTCGAACTACGATACGCAACCTTTATTTTGATACAGACAGTTACAGGCTGATACGCAGGTCGATAGAGAAGCCTGTGTACAAGGAAAAGCTGCGTGTCAGAAGCTATTGCAGGGTCACATCGGACGAGCCTGTATTTGTGGAGCTGAAAAAGAAGTACAAAAAAGTGGTATACAAACGTCGTATCTCGCTGCCTGAGCAGCGGGCTATGGATTGGCTTAGCGGCGGTGAGTGTGATGTACACTCGCAGATAACTGATGAGATAGATTATTTTATGGAGTATTATCAGACGCTTAAGCCGACGGTGTTCCTTTCGTATGAGCGAGAGGCTTATTATACCAGAAATGGCGACGATTTCCGTGTGACTTTTGATGACAACATCCTATGCCGTCAGGAGGAACTTTCGCTTACTGCGGACGTATGGGGCAAGCCTATCCTCGAGGAGGGTAAGGTGCTTATGGAGATCAAGACCTCGGGCGGCATACCTTTGTGGATGACAGAGGTGCTGTCAAGAGAGAAGATATACAAAACGTCGTTTTCAAAATACGGAACGGCTTATCGGAACATTATTTTTCCACAATTAAAGGGAGGATTTATTTATGCTTGACGATCTTTTTAAAGGACTCTTTGATACCTCGATGACTAATGTGATAAGTGTTACTGACTTTCTGCTCTGTATAGCTTGCTCGCTTGTCATAGGACTTATCCTTGCATTCAGCTATATGTACCGTACACGCTACACTAAGAGCTTTGTGGTTACTCTCGCACTGCTTCCTGCGGTAGTGTGCGTTGTTATCCTCATGGTGAACGGAAATGTAGGCACAGGCGTTGCGGTAGCAGGTGCATTCAGCCTTGTTCGCTTCCGTTCTGTTCCCGGTACTGCCAAAGAGATCAGCATGCTGTTCGTTGCGATGGGAACGGGTCTTATCGCAGGTATGGGCTATCTCGGTTTTGCGGTGCTGTTCGCTGTTGTGATGTGTGTGTTCGTCATCATCTACAATCGTTTTGATTTTGGTACAAAAAAGAATGCCGTAATATACAGAACACTTACCATAACTATTCCCGAGGATCTTGATTACACTGATGTTTTCGAGGGCATACTTTCAGAGTACACAACTTCGTGCGAGCTTATCAAGGTAAAGACGACTAACATGGGCAGCCTTTTCCGCCTTACATACAATATCACGCTTAAGAAAGCTGCAAACGAGAAGGAAATGATCGACAAGCTCCGCTGCCGCAACGGCAATCTTGAAATTTCTATTTCGAGACAGGATACATCCATAGCCGAGCTTTGATAAGGAGTCAGTTTATGAAAAAAACATCTTTACTTGCTGTTACTGCGGCATTTGCTATGCTTGCTGCAGGGTGTTCGGGTAACGAGGATGGATCATCGGCTACTGAAAACAGCAGTTCCGCCGATTCGGATACGAATATCAGTTCAGTTGATGATTCGGCGTTTTCCGACCGTGATTATGAAGTGGGCTACAAGGAGCCTGACAGTATTTATATTGAACTGAAAGGGGATACAGCCACCTGTGACAGCGACACTGTTGATATAGACGGAAGTACTGTCACGATAACAGGCGATGGAACCTATGTGCTTTCGGGGCAGCTTGATGATGGCATGATCGTGGTCGATTCAACAAAGGAGAACAAGCTTCAGCTGGTCCTTGACGGCGTATCTGTGACAAGCAGCAACTGCGCTCCTCTGTATATCAGGAAGGCTGACAAAATATTCGTGACTGTTGCTGACGGCAGCGAGAATACTCTGGCAAACGGCGGAACATTCACCGCTATTGATGACAATAATATCGATTCCGTGGTTTTTTCAAAAGAGGATATTACTTTCAACGGCTCGGGCAAGCTTACCATACAGTCGCCTGCGGGTCATGGTATCGTATCAAAGGACGATCTGGTGCTTACCAGCGGCAATTATGATATCACCGCTGCGTCCCACGGCATGAAAGCTAAGGATGCTGTGATGATCGCAAATGCATCGGTCAGGATCGATTCGGGCAAGGACGGCATTCAGTGTGATAATTCAGAGGACGCTTCGCTCGGCTATGTCTATATTGAGAGCGGAACATTTGATATAACAAGCGGTGGCGACGGCATCAGCTCGTCTTCCTATACGCAGATAGACAGCGGAATGTTTGATATCCTTTCGGGCGGCGGAAGCAATGCCAATAGCTCCTCCAGCTGCAAGGGACTTAAGGCAGGTGGCAGCCTGCTTGTAAATGGAGGAGAGTTTGTGATAGACTCTGCGGACGATGCTGTCCATGCAAATTCCGCAATTGAGGTAAACGGCGGCAGCTTTGAGATAGCTTCGGGCGACGATGCTGTGCATACAGATGAAAAGCTGACTGTCAACAACGGAAAGATCGTGGTCAGCAAAAGCTACGAGGGTCTTGAGGGCCTGTGTATGGAGTTCAACGGTGGCGAGGTCGCACTTACATCAAGCGATGACGGCATCAATGCAGGCGGTGGTAACGATCAGAGCGGCTTTGGCGGGGGGGATATCTTTTCGTCAAACGAAAGCTGCTATATCAATATCAATGGCGGTACACTGAATGTAAATGCGGGCGGCGATGGTATAGACTCCAACGGCGCTGTTAATGTAACGGGCGGCGCAACCTATATTGCAGGCCCCACGAACGGTGGCAATGGCGCATTTGATTACGCAGGTAAGGCGCAGATAACAGGCGGCGTATTTATTGCTGCTGGTCCGGCGCAGATGGCAGTGAATTTCACCTCTGCTGAAAATCAGGGTGTAATGATGGTCAACCTGAGCGGTGCTTCGGAAAACAGTGTTATCGAGCTTAAAGATTCCGATGGAACAGCGCTGCTTTCATGGACTGCGCCAAAGAAATTTGACAGCGTTGTGATCTCATGTCCCGAGATACAGCAGGGTAATACCTACACAGTTACCTGCGGCAGCAGTATGGCTACAGTTACCATGGACAGCCTTGTTTACGGCTCGGGTAACGGAATGGGCGGCTTTGGCGGAGGTATGGGTGGACACGGCGGAGGAAACTTCGGCGGAGGTGCCAGACCCGGAGCTCCTGAAAATTTCGACGGGACAATGCCTGAACTTCCTGACGGAGCAGAATTCCCTGATGGCTTTGGCGGTGGCATGAAGCCTGACGGCGGTCGTTTTGATCAGCAGCCTCCGTCTGTTGCTTCAGATATTGCAGTATAATTCAATACTTACTCCCCCTGAGGTACCATGATGTATTACAGGGGGATTTTATTTGGTGAAAATAGCTAAATGATAAGTTTTGTTTTAGTTAAATATGATTAAAACCACAGTTTTTTGTTTTCCTGCTTGTAGCGGTGCGAAAAAAGTTGTATAATAAGCTTTGGTAAAAATTCAACTGTAAATAAATATAAAGAAAAGAGATGTTTAATTTGGTAAGAGAGGATCTAAGAAATATTGCGATAATAGCGCACGTTGACCACGGTAAGACTACCCTGGTCGATGAAATGCTCAAGCAGGGCGGAGCTTTCCGTGAAAATCAGGTCGTAAACGATCGTGTAATGGACAGCAACGATATCGAGCGTGAGCGTGGCATCACCATCCTTGCGAAGAACACCGCCTGTATGTATAACGGAGTAAAGATAAACATTGTTGATACTCCCGGCCATGCTGATTTCGGCGGCGAGGTAGAGCGTATCCTCAAGATGGTAAACGGTGTACTGCTTCTGGTTGACTCCTTTGAGGGTACTATGCCCCAGACACGCTTCGTGCTCCAGAAAGCGCTGGAGCTTGGCCACAAGATCATCGTTGTTGTAAACAAGACAGACCGCCCCGATGCACGTAATAAGGAGGTCGTTGACGAGGTTCTGGAGCTGCTCCTTGATCTCGACGCAACTGAGGAGCAGATAGACAGCCCCGTTGTTTTCTGTTCAGGAAGAATGGGCGTTGCTTCGTACTCGCCCGACCACATGGGTACCGATTTCAAGCCGCTGTTTGATAAGATAGTAGAGCACATCGATCCTCCCGAGGGCGATGACGAGGGCGAGCTTCAGGTGCTTGTGTCCTCCATCGACTATAACGAGTATGTCGGCAGAATTGCCATCGGACGTATCGAGCGTGGCGTGATGAAGCAGAATCAGGAGGTAATGGTCTGCGATCATCTTGGACGTACTGATCCTTTCAAGTCAAAGATAGTGTCCCTGTACAATTTTGAGGGACTCAACCGTGTTCCCGTAACAGAGGCAAAGGTAGGCGATATCGTCTGCTTCTCAGGTATCGAGGGCGTTACTATCGGTCAGACCATCACATCGGTGAGCTGTCCCGAGCCGCTTCCTTTCGTGAAGATCTCCGAGCCTACTGTAGAGATGACCTTCTCCGTAAACACCAGCCCCTTTGCAGGCAGAGAGGGAAAGTTCGTTACCTCCCGTCAGATAAGAGAAAGACTTCAGCGTGAGCTTCTCAAGGACGTATCTCTTCGTGTTACCGACAGCGATACTCTCGACGCATTCAATGTAGCAGGCAGAGGAGAAATGCACCTTTCCATCCTCATCGAGAATATGCGCCGTGAGGGCTATGAGCTTTCTGTAAGCACTCCTCGTGTACTTTATAAGGAGATAGACGGTGTTAAGTGCGAGCCTGTGGAGCGCCTTGTTATAGATGTCCCTGAGTTTGCCGTTGGTTCTGTAGTGGAGAAGATGGGACAGCGTAAGGCAGAGATGACAGGAATGACGCCCGTCGGAAGCCGCACAAGGCTTGAGTTCCTTGTACCTTCACGTGGACTTTTCGGATACAGGAGCGAATTCATGACCGATACCAAGGGCGAGGGTATTATGAACTCCGTATTCGACAGCTATCAGCCCTATTTCGGTGATATCCCGAGAAGAACGGTCGGCTCCCTTGTTGCATGGGAAACAGGAAACGCTATAACATACGGTCTGTTCAATGCACAGGAGCGTGGCACGCTTTTCATCGGCGCAGGTGTCCCTGTATACGAGGGAATGATCGTCGGAGTATCACCCAAGGCAGGCGATATTGTTGTAAACGTGTGCAAGAAGAAGCACCTTACAAACACCCGTGCCAGCGGCTCGGACGATGCGCTTCATCTTATTCCTCCCAAGGTAATGAGCCTTGAGGAGAGCCTTGAGTTTATTCAGGATGATGAGCTTGTAGAGGTTACTCCAAAGAGCATACGTATCCGTAAGGTCATCCTTGAGCGTGATCTGCGTCTTAAGGCAGAGGCAAAGAACAAGAAGTAGTAATAATTCGGGCGGATATTGATCCGCCCGTTATCTTACATTAAAAACGAAAGAGGCATAAATGGTTAAGGACATGACCAAGGGCGCAGTTGCGCCGCTGCTAATCAGATTCTCGGTTCCGTTGCTGGTGAGCGTGATATTCCAGCAGCTTTACAGCATTGCGGACAGTGTTATTGCAGGCAATTTCATAAATAAGGATGCGCTTGCAGCGATAGGTGCATCTTATCCGATTACTATGATATTCCTTTCGATCGGCACAGGAATGAACATCGGATGTTCCGTTGTGATCTCCACGTTTTTTGGCGCAAAGGACATGAAGAACATGAAGACTGCGGTGTTCACGTCGCTTATCTCATGCTTTGTGCTTGGTGTTTTTCTGACTGCCGTGGGTTTCTTTACAAGCGGTATCTTCCTTGAGCTGCTTGGTACGGATGCCGCAGTGTTCAAGGATGCGCAGGATTATCTGAATATCTATGTTTTCGGACTGGTCTTCCTTTTTATATACAACATCTGTACAGGTATCTTTACTTCGCTTGGTGATTCAAGGACACCGCTATATTTTCTCATCGGCTCATCTCTGGGTAATATACTGCTTGATATCCTGTTTGTGGCAGTCATCCCGATGGGAGTTCCCGGCACTGCCTGGGCGACCTTTATAAGCCAGGGAATATGTGCAGTTCTTGCTTTTTCGGTGCTGTTGAGGCGCATTTCAAAGATCGAAGCACCTGAATTTGCTTATTTCGAGTGGAGAATGCTAGGCAGGATATCCCGATTGTCAGTTCCCAGCATACTTCAGCAGAGCTTTGTGTCTGTCGGAAACCTGTTTATACAGGGACTTGTTAATTCCTGCGGCCTCGACGTAATGGCAGGTTATTCCTCAGCGATAAAGCTGAACACATTTGCTGTGACCTGCTTTTCTACCGTTGGAAACAGCGTTTCAAGTTTTACGGCGCAGAATGTCGGAGCGCTGGAATACGACAGGGTGAGAAAGGGCTACCGTGTCGGTGCACTCCTTGCTGCAGGTATTGCGGCTGTTTTCTCGCTGGTGTATGTCATATTTGCAAACGAGCTTATATACATTTTTATGGACAGTGCGGATATAAATAACATCGGAGCCGCTGATGCAGGTGTACACTTCCTGACGATTGTATCACCGTTTTTCCTTGCAGTGGGACTGAAGCTCAATTCCGACGGGCTGCTTCGTGGCACAGGCGATGTGCGAAGCTTTATGATAACAACGTTCACCGATCTTATATTGAGAGTTGTGCTTGCGTTTCTGCTATGTCCGCATTTCGGGGCAATGGGAATCTGGATGTCCTGGCCGATAGGCTGGAGTGTTTCGGCGATACTTTCAAATGTGTTGTATTTTGCAAAAGTCGGACGAAAAGGGAGAAGCTCCTGAAAATAAGCCGCCGAATACTCTTCGGCGGCTTAAATTTTTGTCAGCCCCTTGACAAAATCGGGTCGGAGTAGTATAATATTAAAGTAATATTTGCCGCTGTGGTGGAATAGGCAGACACAAGGGACTTAAAATCCCTCGGACTAAACATCCGTACCGGTTCGACCCCGGTCAGCGGCACCAGCGTTCCGCTGGACCTTATCCGAATGAGGTTCAGCGGAATTTTTCTGTTTATCTCATTTTAAGTAAAAGTCCGTTTGGGTAAGTATCGATTGAATTCTATCGGATATCTTGTATTTGTTGGATAAAAGCCTGCTTATTCTATTGACACTGTGAAATATATAGGTTATAATTATTCTAACAAAATATTTTCGGAGGTGCAGAATGAATAAGATCAGTAAGGATATCGTTGCAATAATCTTTACGGCAATTGCTTATATAGTAACATTTGTTGCACTTGCGGTCTATTATTGTTCCGTAAAGAATGAAAGTAACAATATAAAAGAAATCGGTATCTCTTCAGGTACCTTCGATGGAGAGATTTATTCGCTGCCTGATTTTGATGTGAAGATCGGACCACGAGGCGGTGATTCGGGGGCATGGCTGAAGGATCCGATATTGGATGATGAGGGGAATAAACTTCATGGTCCAAGCGTTGGTATTATTTATGAAATGGTGATTACTAATACCTGCGATGCTGTCATTGCTGACTGGACAGCTGATGTATATATGCCTGAATTTATGTGGATAAATAACAACTGGAACGGAAAACTGGAGTTTCATCAGACCAGCGGTGGCGAAGAACGTGTCCAGACCATTGATCTGCGTGAATATCTCAGCGTTGAAATAGATCTTGACTATTATATAGACCATACAGGTCCGATGGTGCCGCTTGAGAAGGGCGACAAATTTGTTTACCTGCCCAGCAAGGCGGATAATGAATATCCACTTGAGATGCCTTCGACTACTGATGAAGTAAATGACTCAACGATAGTTGGTTTTATCGTGTATGTTCCGGATAAGGGACTGGATTATGCGCCTGTATTCGATGATGTCGTTTTTCGGTATCATTTAAACAGAAATGCCTGGTCTGATCCGATATTTATAGCCATGGTAGCGCTTGATATCGTATGGCTTGTGCTTATAATAGGCCTTGTAATGTCCCATATCAGGGTAAGGAAATTATTGAAACAGCAAAAGCGGGATTCTCAGATCATTGAACAGTCTATAAAGACATTTATTAATTTTATAGAAGCAAAGGATCCTAATACAAAGGGACATTCGGAGCGTGTTGCTGAAATAGCATTCGCACTTGCCGACGAAATGGGGTATTCGTCGCAGGATTGCAACAATATTCGTTGTATAGCTCTTATGCATGACTGCGGAAAGATAGCGATTCCTGTCAATATATTACAGAAGCCCGATAAGCTTACCGATGAAGAGTATGAGACGATCAAGCGACATACTACGATCGGCGGCGATATGCTTCGTGATTTCAGCTCTATAAAGGATATGTATCTCGGTGCGCTATACCATCATGAGCGTTACGACGGAAAGGGATATCCCAAGGGCTTAAAGGGTGAAGAGATACCTCTTATTGCACGTATGATCTGCGTTGCCGATTCGCTTGACGCTATGAACAGCAACAGATGCTACCGCCGAAAGCTTACCAAAGAGGTAATCATTGATGAGCTTATCAAGAATAAAGGCAAGCAGTTTGATCCCGATATTGTCGAGCACATTCTTAAGTTGATAAAACAGGGTGTTGTAAAAATAGGAGAATAAACTGTTATTTGTTTCCTGGTTGTTAATATACGTTTATATGGGAAAATTCGCTCCTGCTTCAGTTTGTGTGCAGGGGCGAATTTTATACTGATATTAGTAAATAAGATAAAAAGAGAAGTTGTGAATTTTAAGCTCCTTAGTATTACGATCGTTGATTGCAGCAAAACTAAGCTGCCCTCTTGTAATTATCTTCAAAATATGTTAAAATAAAACGAAATAATATATCATCTATATTCAGGAGGAAACAATGAAAAGATATCTAACAATGATGATTGCGGCTATTACCGTGATAACTGCATCAGGTTGCACCGGTGGCACAGATTCAGAAAACCTGTCCAATAGCGATTTAACTACGGAAAGCAGCTCGGATTCGGCTTCTGCTGTTGAAACTGTGGACAGCACCGCTGAAGCTTCGGACGGTGCTGCTTCGGATTTCGACGGTGGTTTTTCCGTGCAGGGAACAAAGCTTATTGATGCAAACGGAAATGAATTTGTAATGCGTGGCATAAACCATCCGCATTGCTGGTTCCTTAGCACAGATGACACTGCTCTTGAAGCGATTGCCGAAACAGGCAGTAACACGGTACGTATTGTGTGCGGCGCAGGTATACAGTATCAGAAGGAAACCGTTGAGTCTCTGACAAAAGTGATCGATAAGTGCATAGCTCTTGATATGATATGTGTGCTAGAGGTGCATGATATCACAGGAAAAGACGATATCAAGCAGCTTGAGCAGGTGACCGATTTCTGGATCGAGGTCAAGGATGCGCTCATCGGAAACGAAGAGTATGTTATACTTAACATCGCCAATGAATGGGTAGGAAAGTGGAACAGTGAAATATGGCGTGATGGATATATTGCAGCTGTTCCCAAGCTGCGTGAGGCAGGTATAAAGAATACTATCATGGTCGATGCAGGCGGCTGGGGGCAGTATGGCAAGAGTATTGCAGATTATGGTACCGAGGTGCTTGCTTCCGATCCTGATAAGAATACCATGTTTGCGGTGCATATGTACGGTTCAGCCGGTAAAAATGAGCAGACTATTGAAAGCAATATCAAGGGTGCTACCGATAAGGAGCTTTGCATAATTGTCGGTGAGTTCGGATATACACATTCCGATGGCGACGTTAACGAAGCTTATATAATGGAATATTGTACCGAAAATGATATCGGCTATCTCGGCTGGAGCTGGAAGGGAAACGGCGGCGGTGTTGAATATCTTGATATCGCTGTTGAGTGGGATGGTTCAGTGCTTTCCGAGGATTGGGGCGAGATTCTCATAAACGGGGATAACGGCATAAGAGCAACCGCTAAAATATGCTCTGTCTTTGAGGAAGGATAATATATGTTATCGGAATAAAATTCCGATATGACAGCAAAGCTATCGGTTGCGAAGCAACAAATATATATTTCAGGGTTTACAAAGCACCCCGACATCTGAAGAAGTGTCGGGGTATGTTTTTTATATGGCATATATATCCGCAGACGGGAAGAAAAAACGCAGTATTTCCTCAGCGGTGCTGCCTTTGCGTGCCATTATTGCAGCTGCATTGATGCTCATTCCCATGTTGTCTCCCCAGCCTTTTGATATGAAAACAAATCTGTCCTCGGAATATTCGATCGTTATGGCGGCACTGCGTAGTCCGAATATATCTTGGAGCTGGTATCCTGTCACTCTGGCACCGCCAAATCGCACTTCACGGAGCGTTCCGCTTTTTTCGTACACAGCACCGCTGAACCATTTGCTTCTGTCTGCACCTAGGGTGTTTATTCCTGTAAGTTCCGTCATTCTTTTCAGTACATTTTCAGATGAGAATGCACGTGTAGAAATTGCTTCCTCGGCGTTTGCGTCGAAGTCTATCACCGTCTCTGGGAGATACGGGTATCCGCCGCTGTCGGTAAGTCCTGTTGAATATCGGCACTGTGGCGCATAGATTGCTTCGCCTTCATAGGTGAGGATATGCGAGATACCATATTCAGCTGCTGTCTGTGCTTTGTGCAGGTATTCTTTAAGTCCTTCTGTGTATATTGCTTCTGCATCAGCGACTGAAAGCCACCTGTGCTGCTTGTCGGACAGCTGCGCACCCAGGGTGCTTTCGGCGTTGTTTTGCAGACTATGTATAACTGTGCTGCTTATTGTGCAGGCGGCAGCATTGAGAGCCGCCTGACCGCATGATGGAACATCAAGCCCAAGCAGACACCCTGTGAGATATTCCTTGTAACCAATAGTGATTATTTCTTCCTTCGCTGACAGGTAAAGAGTTATCCTTTCAGGCAGGACAGGCACGCTTTGAGCTGAAGAACTGAACAGTATCCATCCGACAGCCGTTATAGCCGCCAAAAGAAATATTGCTATTATTTTTTTCATATCTTCTCCTTTCTTCGAACAAAATGCACAGATGTGTATTTTGCATTTTTCCGTTTTCTATATTTCATTTTCCGCTTGACTTTACAGGGAATATATAGTATAATTAATCTGTATTTATGTATGGCAAAAGAATAGATATACAAACAGGAGGCATATTAATAATGCAGAAGATGGAAGAGCTTAAGACATCTGCCACACTTGAGCGTATGTGCAAGGATTTTGTTGCAAATACGGTCATCGACGGCGGATTGTACAATAAATTCGGTGTAAAGAGAGGACTGCGTAATTCGGACGGTTCCGGCGTTGTTGCAGGTATCACCAATGTGTGTTGCGTACATGGCTACGTCATGAGCGAGGGCGACAAGCAGCCTATTGAAGGTGAGCTTATCTACCGTGGATACAGCGTAAAGGATCTTGTAAAGGGTGTCATCAACGATCAGCGTTACGGCTTTGAGGAGGTAGCGTATCTGCTGCTCTTCGGAGAGCTTCCGACTGAAGACGAGCTTACAAGCTTCTCCCGTCTTATTGCGGAATACCGTGAGCTTCCCATGTATTTCAGCGAGGACGTTATCATGCGTAACCCTTCGCCCAATATAATGAACAAGATGGCTCAGGCTGTACTGACACTGTACAGCTACGATTCCTCTCCCGAGGACAAGTCTGTTGAAAGCGAGATGCTGAAAGCTATTTCAGTTATTTCCAGACTTCCCGCTATCATGGTAACATCCTATCAGACCATGCGCCGCTTCTATCATAATGACTCCATGGTAATGCATCAGATAAACAAGGACGAGAGCCTTGCTGAAAGTATCCTCTCGACCCTGCGTGACGACCGCTCATATACGCCCGAAGAGGCAAAGCTCCTCGACCTGTGCCTTATGCTCCATGCAGAGCACGGCGGCGGTAACAACTCTACCTTTACCTGCCGTACAGTATCTTCTTCGGGTACTGACGCTTATTCGGCTTATGCGGCGGCTATCGGCTCCCTTAAGGGTCACCGTCACGGCGGTGCAAACATCAAGGTGATGGAGATGCAGGAGTACATCAAGACGGGTGTACATAACTGGGAGGACGAGAACGAGGTAAAGGAGTTCCTCAGAAAGATACTCCGCAAGGAAGAGGGAGACCGTTCGGGTCTTATCTACGGTATGGGACACGCAGTATACACCCTGTCCGACCCCAGAGCTGTCATCCTTAAGGAAAATGCCATGAAGCTTGCGAAGGGTACCCCCTTTGAGGCAGAGTTCATGCTGCTTGACTCCATCGAGCGCCTTACTCCTATCGTGTTTGCGGAGGAGAGAGGTAACATTAAAGATATATGTGCAAACGTTGATATGTATTCCGGTCTGGTTTACAGGATGCTCAAGATCCCTGTTGAGATGTACACGGGTCTGTTCGCCTGCGCAAGAATGGCAGGCTGGTGCGCACATAGAATGGAAGAGATGATAAACGGCAAGCGCATCATCCGTCCCGCATATAAGGCTATCAACCTCAACAAGGAATATATCCCTCTCAACAAACGCTGATCATTTGTCTTAATTGGAAAAGAGATGTACACTAAATGAAAAAGAACAGTATGCTTTCACTTTTTGCGGCGATCCCCGCATTTCTCCTTTGCCTTGTCATGAGATTTCTTCAGATCGCAGGGGCGACCGATTTCAGAACAGGCTTCCTTTTCGATGACTGTGGATTCTTCATGGATTTCGGATATTACGGTCTGCTTATACTGGTGCTCATCGTTACCGTATTGCTTTGTATCCTTGATAAGAAGCGCAGCGGCGCTTTTTTCACGAATGCTACGGCAGGAATTGTAGATGCAAAAGCGATCCTTATCGGTTTTCCACTCCTTATAGCAGGCGCTCTCGCAATATATGAGGGCTATATGCAGACCAAGGCGCTTTCGCCCTCGTCTTTTCTGATGTTTGTCGGTTTTATCTTCGGCGGTCTAATGGTCGTGCAGGCTTTTGTTGTGCTGTATAAAAAAGAGATAAAAGCAGGGCTTGGCTTTTCCTTTGTTATCCCTGCTGTATACTACACCCTTCGTGGTATCGGAGTGTTCCTTGACCGTATGGTCGTTGCAAGCATACCCGAGTACCTTATCGAGTGCCTTTGCATCATAGGCTATGCAGTGTTCTTTATGTTCCTTGCAAAGCTGCTTTCGGGCAACGAGTCAAAATACACACGCACAACCATTTCCGCTGTCGGAATAACTACGGCAGTCATGACGTTATCCAATGCGATAGCAGTTATCCTTGCCGATGTCATCAGCCCTAATGGTGTGAGCGTAAGGATAGTAACAAATGCAAACGAAGCCGAGATGGCGGAGCAGTATGCAATCGCATCGGGCAAATACGGCTACTTCATGTCGTATATGAGCTGGACAGATGTTGTCATTGCGGTAACGATCGTACTCACTCTTGTTGCGCTGTACAAGGCAAACAAACCTGCATCAATCGGCGAGCAGGAGAATGCTGAAACGACGGTGGATGAGTCCGAGACGTTTACTGAAGAGTACGAGCTGCCTGATGATACTGAAACCCAATGACAAGCTTTTTTCAGACAATGAGATAATAAATCCTATCCGCTTTTGATGTTATGTCAAAAGCGGATCTGTTTACATGGCTAAGAGAAAAGTAAGTTATAGTCAATATGTTTTTGTAAAACATGTTGACATTGGCGATGTAAAGTGGTAAAATATAAAAGATATATTTACATAAAGAAAGGCAGATGCTATCATGAAATTAAGCGGTTCTGATATTATTGTTGAATGTCTGTTGGAGCAGGGAGCGGATACCGTGTTCGGTTATCCGGGCGGCGCTGTTCTCAATATTTACGACAGCTTATATAAATACAGCGATAAGATACATCATATTATAACCTCGCATGAGCAGGGGGCTTGTCATGCTGCGGACGGATATGCACGCTCCACCGGAAGAACAGGTGTTGTCATTGCTACATCAGGCCCAGGTGCTACCAATCTTATCACGGGTATTGCAACGGCATATATGGACAGTGTGCCGCTCGTTGCTATAACAGGCAACGTTTCAAGAAACCTTCTCGGTCTGGACAGCTTTCAGGAGGTAGATATCACAGGTATCACCATGCCTATAACAAAGCATAATTTCATCGTGCAGAATGTCGAAGATCTTGCCGATACAATTCGGCTTGCTTTCAGGATAGCTTCAAGCGGACGAAAGGGACCTGTGCTTATCGATATCCCCAAGGATATTACAGCGGCTTTTGCCGAGTATGAAAAGCAGCCTGCACAAGCTCCTTTCGAGCTTCCTGAGCTTGACAATGCAGATCTTGACAGGGCGGCAGAGCTTATAAAAAACAGCGTAAGACCTTATATCTACACAGGCGGAGGAGTTATCGCTTCAGATGCGTCGGAAGAGCTTAAAAGGCTTGCTGAGCTGTGCGATGCACCTGTTTCATCGTCACTTATGGGACAGGGCGCTTATGACGAGACTGACAGGCGCTACATAGGAATGCTGGGTATGCATGGTACTGTCAAGGCGGCGTATGCGCTCAATCACTGCGATCTTTTCATCGGAATAGGCACACGCTTCTCGGACAGAGTAACGGGCGATACCTCGGTATTCGGCAAGAATGCAAAGATCATCCATATCGACATCGACCCTGCGGAGTTCAATAAGAATATAGACGTATACACAACTGTCTCGGGAGATGTAAAGGCTGTACTCTCCGCACTGTGCGAGAAGATAGAGCAGAAGCACAACCCCGAGTGGTGCAGTGAGGTACTTGACGGAGATTTCGGAGAGCCTGTACAGCAGGGAACAGAAGAGCTTCCTGTCACTCCCCAGGCCGTAATCAGCAAGCTTGATGAGCTGACAAACGGCGAGGCTGTCATCTCGACTGAGGTTGGTCAGAATCAGATGTGGGCGGCGCAGTACTATAATTACAGAAAGCCCCGTCATTTCATATCCTCGGGAGGATTGGGCACGATGGGCTTCGGTCTGGGAGCGTCCCTTGGTGCAAAGGTTGGAAATCCCGATAAGACAGTTGTGAATATAGCAGGTGACGGCAGCTTCGCAATGAACCTGAATGAGCTTATCACAGCTTCCGCACATGGAATTAATATTATCCAGCTGGTTATAAACAACCACGTTCTCGGCATGGTACGTCAGTGGCAGAGACTGTTTTATGAGAAGCACTTCTCGCAGACTACGCTTGATGCACGTCATATCGATTATGTAAAGCTTGGTGAAGCTTTCGGCATAAAAACGCTTGTGATCGAAAAGAACGAGGATATACAGCCTGTCCTTTCCGAAGCACTGGAAATATCGAAAAGCGCCCCTGTTATGGTAGAGGTGCGGATAGACCGTGATATCAACGTGCTCCCCATGATACCCGCAGGAAAGCCTGTTGTCGACCCCATTACAGCGATATCACTGGATGACTGAGTAAAGGAGAAGCAGATATGAAAGAATATGTATTATCCGTAAAGGTCGCAAACAACAACGGTGTGCTTCTTCGTGTGGCAAGCCTTTTCAGTCGTCGTTTCTTCAACATCAAGAGCCTTAATGTTGCGGAGACCGAGACTCCCGAGATATCACGTATGACGATAGTTGTCGCAGGCGACAGAAAGATACTTGAGCAGATCAAAAATCAGCTGCTTAAGCTTTATGAGGTCCAGGAAGTCAACATCCTTGACAATGCGGTATGCCGTGAGCATATCCTCATCCGTGCAGGAAGAAGTGAGGATGACCGCCATAAGATAATCGAGATAGCAAATCTTTACCGTGCAAAGCCTGTAGACATCCATCCCGACAGTATCATGGTGGAGCTTACAGGAGAGCCTGCAAAGATAGACAGCTTTATCGATCTTCTTAAGCCTTTCGGTATCGTGAAGATGGTACGAAGCGGTATTTCGGCATTGGAACGTGATTGACAGAGTCATTTAAAAAGCAATGAAGCCCGAGCGTTTATCGGGCTTCACTTTGTAGGGTAGTAAATTCAACTGACCGCATTTGTCATTTTGACTAAATCGCAGCTTTGTCGATTTGTTGTTTTTACACATCTGTTGAAAATTTACCAATGTACTTGACTAAATCGTGTTTTTTTGATATCATATATAATGTACATTTGTACAAAAGCGGCATGATTATATAAAAGCCGTGATATTTCAGCATTGAACAAAAATAAGGAGGTACATCAGAATGAAGATCAGTTTTTCTACATTAGGCTGTCCTGATTTTTCATGGTCTGATATTTACTCGATGGCGAAGGACCTTGGGTTCAACGGTATCGAAGTCAGAGGACTCGGTGACGAGATCTATGCGGTAAAGGCAAAGCCCTTCACCGACGAGAACGTTGCCGACACAGCAGCAAAGCTCGCAAAGCTCGGCTTGGAGATTCCTTGCCTATCCAGCGGTTGCTGCCTAAAGTTTGCCGACAAGCACGACGAGATCATTGAAGAGATATCTCAGTACGTTGCACTTGCCGCAAAGCTAGGTACCCCTTATATCCGTATACTTGCAGACCTTGAGCCTGCCCCCGCAGGCGAGGTGGACGACGCCGCTGTTGCAGCACTGCTGAAAGAAGCGGCAGTGATCGCCGAGGCAAAGAACGTTACCCTGCTGGTAGAAACAAACGGCGTATACTGCGACACCGCACGTCTGAGAAAGCTGCTGGACGATGTAAACAGCAAGGCTGTTGCGGCACTCTGGGACGTTCACCATCCCTACCGCTATATGGGCGAGTCTGCCGATACCACCATAAACAACCTCGGCGACTACATCAAGCATATCCATGTCAAGGACTCCGTTTACGAGGGCGATAAGCTTGTTTACAAGCTTATGGGTGAAGGTGATATCCCCCTTCGTGAGATGCTCTCCGCTATCCAGAAGATCGGCTATGACGGTTACATCTCCCTTGAGTGGGTAAAGAGATGGGCAAAGGACCTCTATGCGGCAGGTATCGTGTTCCCTCAGTTTGCACGTTTTATGAAGCCATATCTCATGGCAAGAAAGAGCAAGCTTCAGATAGACGCACGTGGCACAGGCTACTACCCCTGGCCCAAGGAGACCATCATCAACGAGACATTCCCCGATGTGCTGGACCGTGTCTGCGAGGAGTTCCCCGAGCAGTACGCTTTCAGATACACCGAGCTTGACTATACACGCACCTACCCCGAGTTCCGTGAGGATGTCCTGCGCTTCGCACGTGCCCTCATCGCTATGGGCGTTAAAAAGGACGACCACGTTGCTATCTGGGCAACCAACGTTCCCGCATGGTATATCACATTCTGGGCTTGTACCTATATCGGCGCAGTTCTGGTTACAGTAAACACCGCCTACAAGATCCACGAGGCTGAGTATCTGCTCCACCAGTCTGATACACACACCCTCGTCATGATCGATGGTTTCAAGGATTCCAACTATGTCGGCATAATGAAGGAGCTGTGTCCCGAGCTTCAGACCTGCAAGCCCGGCGAGCTTAAGAGCGAGCGTCTGCCTTTCCTTAAAAACATCATCACCACCGATTCCAAGCAGGACGGCTGCTTCACATGGGACGAGGCTATGGCTCTTGCAGACAGCGTTCCCATGTCCGAGGTGGACAAGATGCGCGCAAAGATCGACAAGGACGATGTTGTAAATATGCAGTACACCTCGGGAACCACAGGCTTCCCCAAGGGCGTAATGCTCACCCACTACAACGTAGTAAACAACGGTAAGGCTATCGGCGACTGCATGGATCTGTCCACACATGACAGAATGATGATCCAGGTGCCCATGTTCCACTGCTTTGGAATGGTGCTTGCCATGACCGCAAGTATCACCCACGGCGTAACAATGAGCCCCATTCCTGCATTCTCCCCCAGAAAGGGACTTGCCTGCATAAACAAGGAGAAGATCACAGCATTCCACGGTGTTCCCACAATGTTCATCGCAATGCTCGGCCATGAGGATTTCGACAAGACGGATTTCTCACACATGAGAACAGGTATCATGGCAGGCTCTCCCTGTCCCATCAAGACCATGCAGGAGGTAATCGAGAAGATGCACATGCCCGAGATCTGCATCACCTACGGTCAGACCGAGGCATCTCCCGCAACAACTATGTCCAAGACGACCGACAGCATTGATATTCGTGTAAACACCGTAGGCGCATCGCTGTTCGGCGTTGAAACAAAGATAGTAGACCCCGAAACAGGCGAGGATCTCGGCGACAACATGGACGGCGAGTTCTGTGCACGTGGTTATAATATCATGAAGGGCTATTACAAGATGCCTGAGGCTACAGCAGCCGCTATTGACAGCGACGGTTGGCTCCATTCCGGCGACCTTGCAAGACGCACTCCTGATGGCTATTACAAGATCACAGGCCGTATCAAGGATATGATAATCCGTGGCGGCGAGAACATCTACCCCAAGGAGATAGAGGAATTTTTCTATACACATCCCAAGGTAAAGGATGTTCAGGTCATCGGCGTTCCCGACAAGGACTACGGCGAGGAGATCATGGCATGTATCGTGCTGAAGCCCGGCGAGGAGGCTACTGTTGAAGAGATGAAGCAGTACGCTCTCGAAAGACTTGCAAAGCACAAGGTTCCAAGATATGTTGCTTTCGTCGAAGGTTTCCCGATGAATGCGGCAGGTAAGATCCTCAAGTACAAGATGCGTGAGTGGGCTGTGGATTATCTCGGCTTACAGGACGCCAGCAAGATCGTAACAGCATAATAATAAACCTCCCCGTAACGTTCGGGGAGGTATCGTTATAGACATATTTGAGTAAGTACATGGCTTGAATTGTAATATTTATATAAGATCGATATGGTATTGTGACATTTTGAGGTGATACAGTGTTAACTGCATTTGATTTTGGCGCTTTCATAGTCTCGCTTATAATGATAGGTAGTACCTTGCTGAAATATAAAAAGATAGATACGCTGTTCGTACTTCTGGAGATAGCTGTGACTATCAACTGTCTCGGACGGTATATGCTGTCGGTTTCGCAGACATTGGAAACCGCTATATGGGCAAACAGGATACTTTATGTTGGAGGCTGCTTCACGCCGCCATTGCTCGTCATAGTGCTGTTCAAGCTGTGTAACATAAAGCTTCCACGTGTTGCGGTCGCAATAATGACGCTTTATTCCACAGTCGTCATGTGCCTTGTTATGACGATTGGCTACAACGGGCTTTATTACAAATCTGTAAGCCTTGTGGTGACGGACGGATACAGCAGTCTTGAAAAGGTGTACGGTCCCTTGCATATCCTTTATCCGATGATGCTGGTATTATACGGAGTTTTTCTGGTGGTATTCCTGATATGCGCCCTTAGGATGAGGAACAAGCTTTCTTACCGCATTGCTATCGGCGCCTGCGTTATGGGTTTTGCAATAATGATGTCATATATCGTAGAAAAGCTGTTAGACTCAAATGCAAGTGTCATCTCAATCGCATATCTTATAGCCATGCTCTTCACCATTAGCTATTTCGACCGATTGTATATGTATGATATGTCGGCTAACGTAATAAGCTCTATTGAAGAGAGAAAGGAATACGGCTACATCGTATTTGATAAAAAGCTCAGATATATAAGCTCTGACGGTTATATAAAGGAGCTGTTTCCCGAAATAAGCAATTGGACCGTCGACGAGAGAGTCCCGAAGTCTGACAGTCAGCTCTATACTGATGTAGTCAGCTTCCTTACCGATATGCAATGGCAGGACGGTCAGAAAAAGGTGATAGAGGCGGCTGACAAGATACTTGAGCTTGAAGTACGCCATATAGCACACGGAAACAGAAAGGTCGGTTTTCTGATAGAGTTTGTTGACAGAACTATCGAGCGGAAATATTATAACAGCATTGAGAATTACAACGCACAGCTTAAATCCGAGGTGGAGGCAAAAACAAAGAACATAATGCACATCAAGGATATGATGGTGCTTGGAATGGCAGATATGGTTGAGAGCCGTGATATCAGTACAGGCGGTCATATTAAGCGTACCAGTGCCATCGTGCATATTTTTGCGGATAAGCTCAAGCAGTACAGCAAGCAATTGGGAGTAGACGAGGATTTCCTGAAGCTTGTCGAAAAAGCCGCACCGATGCACGATCTTGGAAAGATCGCAATAGACGACAGTATCCTGAAAAAGCCTGGAAAGTTTACTGATATCGAATATGCGGAAATGAAGCGTCATACGACTGAAGGCGCAAGGATCGTTAAGAATATCCTCAACGGTGTCGAGGATGACGCTTTTGTGAGCATAGCTGAAAACGTTGCCATGTATCATCATGAAAAGTGGAATGGGCAGGGTTATCCTTTCGGCTGTTCGGGCGCTGATATCCCGATAGAAGCTCGGATAATGGCACTTGCGGATGTTTTCGACGCACTTGTCAGTGAAAGATGCTACAAGGAAGCTTTTACCTGCGATCAGGCTTTTTCTATCATTGAAGAGTCTTTAGGTGAGCATTTTGATCCTCAGCTTGGTACCATATTCCTCCAGTGCCGAAGTGAGCTTGAATATCTTGGAAGCTGAAGCGATATGCTTTTTCTTAAGGCTTTCGCAGATCACAAAATCCTGAAACAAAATATTGAAATAAAAAGACCGAACTGCTTTGGGCGTCTGCGCAAGGTAGTTCGGTCTTTATTTCAGTGTTTTATTTTAATCTCTGTTGAATTCCGCAAGCTCCAGACCCTCGTTCTTGTCCAGCGCCCATTTGATGTTCCATTCGCTGGTGAAGATGAGCAGGTAGTTGCCCTTTACGTCCTGGATAAGCTTTGTGTCTGAGGTCAGGATAAGCTTGTTGAGCTCGTCAAGACCGCCCTGCACGTGTTTCTCGCTGGTTATCCATCTGATATACTGGTATGGCAGACCTTCACGTATGATATCCACGTTGTACTCGTTCTTAAGGCGATATTCAAGCACCTCAAACTGAAGTACACCAACAACACCCACGATAACCTCCTCAAAGCCTGTCTGAGGCTCAGAGAATATCTGGATCGCACCCTCCTGTGCGATCTGGGTTGTGCCCTTTATGAACTGCTTTCTTTTCAGTGTATCCTTTTGCCTGATACGTGCAAAATGCTCAGGTGCAAAAGTAGGAATACCCTCAAATTTTACTTTATTCTTGGGAGCACACAGGGTATCACCGATGGAAAATACACCTGGGTCGAATACGCCCATGATATCGCCTGCATAGGCTTCTGAGATGACCTCACGTTCGCTTGCCATGATCTGCTGAGGCTGTGAAAGACGCATTGTGCGGTTGTTCTGAACATGAAGCACCTCCATGTCCTTTTCGAACTTGCCGCTGCAGATACGCATAAATGCGATACGGTCACGGTGCGCTTTGTTCATATTAGCCTGGATCTTGAACACAAACGCCGAAAAATTCTCATCAAAAGGATCAACGACCCCGTCTTCGGTGTTGCGTGGGAGGGGAGAAGTGGTCATCTTAAGGAAATGCTCAAGGAACGGTTCAACGCCGAAATTGGTAAGCGCAGAGCCGAAGAAAACAGGGGACAGCTTACCACTGTTGATAAGGTCAAGGTTGAATTCCTCACTTGCGCCGTCAAGAAGCTCAACGTCCTCGATAAGAGTGTTGTAGTTGTTCTGACCGATAATGCCTGCAAGCGACTCGTCATTGAGATCCACCTCGGTAGCTGCTACCTCACGTGAACCGTTGTTAGCTTCAAATGAGATGATGCGGCGTGAAGAACGCTCGTAGACACCCTTGAATTCCTTTCCGCTGCCGATTGGCCAGTTTACGGGATAGGTCTTTATGCCAAGCTCTGTTTCGATCTCGTCGAGGAGGTCAAATGGATTCTGTGCTTCTCTGTCCATCTTGTTGATGAAAGTGAAGATGGGGATGTTTCTCATAACGCAGACCTTGAACAGCTTTCTCGTCTGGTTCTCAACGCCCTTTGCGGCGTCTATGACCATTACAGCGCTGTCTGCTGCCATAAGTGTACGGTAGGTGTCCTCAGAGAAGTCCTGATGTCCCGGTGTGTCAAGGATATTTATGCAGTAGCCGTTATAGTTGAACTGCATTACAGAGGAGGTTACCGAGATACCACGCTGCTTTTCGATCTCCATCCAGTCTGAGGTTGCGTGGCGTGCGCTCTTTTTGCCTTTTACTGCACCTGCAAGCGATATTGCGCCTCCATAAAGCAGGAATTTCTCGGTGAGTGTTGTCTTTCCTGCGTCGGGGTGGGAGATTATCGCAAAGGTGCGGCGCTTTTCTATCTCTTTTCTTAAATCTGACATTGTTTATCTTTCCTTTTGTATTTATTCTTCGTTGTGCGGTGCTTCAAGCGCACGCTCCATGTTGTACATGTTTTCTTTTACTTCCATATCGGATGGCTCCTCAATGCCCTGATTTTTCATGGTCATTGTGAAGATGAGGCCGAGTATGATCGGCAGATAGAAGGTGAATATCCTCCAAAGCAGCGTTGATACGCTTGTGTAGTCGCCGAAGATGTCGCCGAAAAAGCCTGCGTATCCAAGCTCGGCAGCGCCCATCGCTCCGGGAAGAGGTATGAACGATGATATCATCAATACAAATGCCTGATAGGATATCACCTGAAGCAGACTGACTTCTCTCATGCCGAAGCCGAGATACAGCATATATGAGATGCTTAGGTAAAGCGTAAGCTGAATGAAGTTCAGCACAAAGGATCTTATGATGATGCCTACATTCTTTTTGAGGAATTTAAAGTTCTCGTGGAACTTATCAACCTCTCGTGTTATGTAAAGACGCCACTTGGTGGGGTGCTTTACGATGTGAAGCTTAACGCCGACAGAGATGATCCAGTTAGCCGCTTTTAGTGTGCCGCTTCTCCATACGGCAATACCGAGCAGGAATACGATCACCGCCGTATTTATCACAAATCCGATAAGCACGAAAGGCATGAGACCTTTTTGGGTTAGATCATCGCCGAATTCGGCAAAACCCACTATCAGCGTGAATATCGAGTATATCGTCAGTGCGAACTGATACACGATAAAGCGTGAGAGCAGCGCAGTCAAGGCAGAGCCGAGCGGTATTCCGAATTTAACAAGATAATACGCCTGCATAGGCTGACCGCCCGAAGCGGATGGCGTTATGCAGTTGAAGTACTGACCGATTATTGTTACAAGCCAGGTGTTCCAGAATTTCATTTTCGGGTGCATTGATCTCAGCATTATGTGAACTGTTCCGGCCTCGCAAAGCCAGTATCCTATCATGAATATCGCACAGATAAGTATGAATATCGGGTTGATATTGCTTATCGCCTTGATGATATTGTCTACACCATCAACAAAGATAAGGTAGAAAACCATAACAAGGAATGCGATACCGCATATTATCAGGTTAAGCTTGTTGCTTTTTTTCTTTTTGTTTTTTTCCATTTATATTACCTCTTATGAAGAGCATGAAATTCACTGTAAACTAAAGCATACTTTACTATTATAAAATATTACGTCTTTATTGTCAAGCGATTTCAGTGGTGCAGAAGTAAATATCAGTAAAATAATGCAATATCATCTGCTGATGCAAGTATTTTTTATCAAATTTAGTGATTATTATGTTGCAAATTTACTTAAAATATGATATACTGTAAACTGTTGAATTATGTTTTGGAAAGGCGGTGCATTGCGGTGGATATCCGGCTTGGCGATATATTAGTGATGAAGAAGCCGCATCCCGGCTGCGGAAGCACACAGATGCTGGTGCAGCGTGTCGGTGCTGATTTCAGACTGTGCTGCAAGGGCTGCGGTCATAGCTTTATGATCCCCCGTTCAAAATGTGAGAAAAAGATAAGATCTGTGCTCCGTGAGACTGAAAACTCCGAGGGTTAGCTTTGCCGTGTGTTTTGCGGTGAACTATCATAAAGGAGGAATTATTCAATGCTTGATAAGCTTCGTATGGCAGACGCCAGATACGATGAGATAAACAACAAGCTCTCAGATCCGACAGTGATCTCGGATAACGAGCTTTACAGATCCCTTATGCGTGAGTACAAGAGCCTTACGCCACTTATAGAAACCTATCGCCTTTATCAGAAAGCGCAGCATGATTTTGAGGACGCCGAAAGTGCGCTTGATGAAGCAGGTGCCGATGAAGAGCTTCGTGAAATGGCACAGGAGGAGTATTCCGTAAATAAGGAGAAGATGGAAAAACTCACCGAGGAGCTTAAGATACTGCTTTTGCCTAAAGACCCCGATGATGACCGTAACGTTATCGTTGAGATACGTGGCGGCGCAGGCGGTGAAGAGGCGGCGCTCTTTGCAAATTCGCTTTTCAGAATGTATACGATGTATGCACAGTCGCAGGGCTGGAGGATAGAGCTTATAAGCTCCAATCCTACTGAGCTTGGCGGCTACAAGGAAGTCAGCTTCAGCATTGAGGGAGAGGGCGCTTACGCAAAGATGAAGTATGAGAGCGGGGTGCATCGTGTCCAGCGTGTACCGGAAACGGAGTCGCAGGGACGTATACACACTTCGACCATAACTGTTGCGGTGCTTCCTGAGGTAGAGGAGGTCGATGTCGATATCAATCCCGCCGACCTCACGATACAGACCTATCGCTCCAGTGGAGCAGGCGGTCAGCATATCAATAAAACCGAGTCCGCTATCCGTATCATTCACAATCCCACAGGCGTTGTGGTAGAGTGTCAGGAGGAGCGTTCCCAGTTCAAGAATAAGGAAAAGGCGATGAAGATGCTTTACAGCAAGCTGTATGAAGCGAAGCTCACCGCCCGTGACAGTGCAATCGCTGAGGAGCGACGTATTCAGGTGGGTACAGGCGACCGCTCTGAGCGAATACGCACATACAATTACCCACAGTCCCGTGTTACAGACCACAGGATCGGTCTGACGCTGTATAAGCTTGACAACATTATGGACGGCGACTGTGACGAGATTTTTGAGGCGCTTCGTATCGCTGATCAGACAGCGAAGCTTCTTAAGCAGAAGGATGCCTGACCGAAAGGAAATGATACGGTGAATACCGAGATATTGCCATACAGCGGCGAAAGTATAATAAAGGCCGCTGAAATAATAAAAAACGGCGGAATTGTCGGAATGCCTACCGAAACCGTGTATGGACTGGCAGCAAACGCCCTTGACGAGAACGCAGTAAGAAGTATTTTTGAAGCAAAGGGCAGACCGCAGGACAATCCGCTCATCGTTCACATAAGCAGAATGGAGATGCTGCGTCCCCTTGTGCGTGAGATTCCCGAGATCGCTTTAAAGCTGGCTGAAGCTTATTGGTGCGGTCCGCTTACAATGATCTTCCCTAAGTCAGATATCATCCCCGACGTCACAAGCGGCGGGCTTGATACCGTTGCGGTGAGGATGCCCGAGAGCAAAGCGGCAAGGGATCTCATAGATGCCTGCGGACTTCCGATAGCGGCGCCGTCTGCAAATCTTTCTGGAAGCCCCAGCCCTACAACAGCAAAGCACGTTTTCGATGATATGAACGGCAGGATACCGTTGATAATAGACGGTGGTTTCTGTTCCTGCGGTGTGGAGAGTACAGTTATTTGCTTCCGCGACGGAAAGATACACATTCTCCGTCCCGGCGGAGTTACTGCGGAGATGCTCTCGCAGTTTGCCGAGGTCGAGGTCGACAAGGCGGTATGTGCAAAGCCTGCCGAGAATGAGCGTGTTCTTTCTCCGGGAATGAAATACAAGCACTATTCTCCCAAAGCAAATGTTATCATCGTGGATGCTCACGGTGAGAGCTTTGCGGATTTTTGTACATCCCATAAGTGTGGAAAAACGATTGCTCTGGGCGCAGGCGTTGAGGAACAAGGCATATTCATCGACTACGGCAGCACCCCCGAACTTCAGGCACAGCGGCTTTTCTCGCTCCTGCGTGAAGCTGACGAAAACGGTGCTGATATAGTTTATGTTGAGATGCCGACAAGGGACGGCGTAGGACTGGCTGTGTACAACAGACTCCTGCGTGCGGCAGGCTTCGAGGTGGTGAGTCCTGATGACTGAGCTTACAAAGCATAGGATAGTTGCGCTTACGGGTATGTCAGGCGCAGGAAAATCCACCGTTTGCAGGTGCTTTGCGGAAAGTGGATATTTCATTATTGACTGTGATATCTCCGCCAGAGAGGTGGTCGAAAGGGGAATGGGTTCGCTTAGCGAGCTTGCTTGCGAGCTGTCGCCTGAGGTCATTACCGCCGATGGAACGCTGGACAGACGGAGGACAGCAGAGCTTATCTTCAACGATCCCGAAAGACGTGCGGTCTTCAACCGAATTATTTACCCTTATATAACGTATAATGTTATCGCTAAGATAAAGTCTGCGGATCGGGATATCCTGCTGGATGCACCTACGCTATTCGACGCCCGATTGCAGGGAATATGCGATAGTATAGTGTCTGTGTGTGCAGATATCGATGTGTGTGTTGATCGCATCGTAGCAAGAGATAACATAACACGAGAGCTTGCAGCGGCAAGACTTGGCTCGCAGCATGACATCGGATGGTACAGGCAGCGTTCTGATTTCTGTATTTTAAACAACGGCACTCAGGACGAGCTGTTTGACGCCGCAGCTGATGTTATCACAAAGTTGAAAGGAACCTAATGCAAAAGTATCAGAAAAAGAAAAAACATACAGGTGCTCTCATCGTTGTATGGCTGCTTATTCTTGCAGTTATTGCGGGAATAGGCTATTTCGGATATCAGTATTATATCAGGGAGACCCATCCGATAGGTTACGGAAGCTATGTTGAAAAATATGCTGCCGAGTACGGGATCGACAAATATCTCGTCTATGCTGTCATAAAGACTGAGAGCAGCTACGATCACAGGGCAGTGTCAAACGTCGGTGCACGTGGACTTATGCAGATAATGGAGGATACTTTCGACTGGATAAAGTTCCGTATGGGAGACGAAGAAACAGAGTATTCCGATATGTTCGACCCGGAGGTTAACATCCGCTACGGTTGCTTTCTGCTTGGCTTTCTGTATGAGGAGTTCGGAAACATCGATGCTGCGATGGCGGCGTATCACGCAGGCAGAGGTGCAGTAAACGGCTGGCTCTCCGACAGTGAATACTCCCGTGACGGCGTTCATCTGGACAAGATACCAATACGTGATACCGCACATTATGTGGACAAAATAAACGCTGCAATGCAGACTTATATCAGACTTTACGATCAATAATTCAATTTGAAAGGAAATACAATTATGGCAAAGAAACAGACCACATCAAAGGAACTTAAGGAAAAGCTGTTTATGGACAAGAAGAACGCTGCCGCTGTGATGAGCGAGGCGGAACTGAAAAAGTGCGACAAATTCTGCGAGGGCTACAAGCAGTTTCTGGACATCGCAAAGACAGAGCGTGAAGCGACAGCTTATATCGAAAAAGAGGCTATTGCAAAAGGATTTGTTCCCTTTGACAAAAAAGCTTCCTATAAGGCAGGGGACAAGATCTATTATGTAAACCGCGAGAAGTCGGTGATCCTTGCTGTTATCGGCAGGGAGCCCATCGAAAACGGTGTAAATCTACTTGCGGCGCATATTGACAGCCCCCGTCTTGACCTCAAGCAGAACCCTCTCTACGAAAAGGATGAGGTGGGATATTTCAAGACGCATTATTACGGCGGTATCAAGAAGTACCAGTGGCCAACAGTTCCGCTTTCTCTGCATGGCGTTATTGTAAAGGCTGACGGTACCAAGATAACAGTTACCATCGGCGAGGATGACAAGGATCCTGTTTTCTGCGTTTCCGATCTTCTGCCGCACCTTGCTTCGGCACAGTACAAGCGCCCCAGTAACGAGCTTATAAAAGGCGAGGAGCTGAACATCATCATCGGATCCCGTCCCTTTAAGGACGATGAGGGCTGCGAGCTTGTAAAGCTGAACCTCATGATGATACTCAACGAAAAGTATGGCATCACCGAGGCTGATTTTGTATCTGCGGAGCTTGAAGCAGTTCCTGCGTTCAAGGCAAAGGATATAGGCTTTGACAGAAGTCTCGTCGGCGCCTACGGACAGGATGACCGTGTGTGTGCTTATACCGAGCTTATGGCGATACTCGGCGCAAAGAGCCTCAAAAAGACCGCAGTTGCTATCCTCACCGACAAGGAGGAAACAGGCAGCGACGGCAATACAGGTCTTTGTTCGGCATATCTCAAATATTTCATAGCGGATCTTGCCGAAAACTTTGGCGCAAAGGGCAGAACGGTGCTTGCAAATTCCAAGTGCCTTTCCGCTGACGTAAATGCCGCTTACGATCCTACTTTCCCCGATGTGTTCGAGAAGCGTAACAGTGCTGTTCTTAACGGTGGAGTCTGCGTAACAAAATATACAGGCAGCCGTGGCAAGAGTGGAACCTCCGATGCAAGTGCCGAATTTGTCGGCGAGATCAGAAATCTGCTTGATAAAAAGGGCGTTCTCTGGCAGACAGGCGAGCTTGGCAAGATAGACATCGGCGGCGGCGGAACTGTTGCAGCGTATATCGCAAATCTAGATGTTGACACGATCGACGTCGGAGTTCCTGTGTTATCCATGCACGCACCCTTTGAGATCACAGCTAAGACAGATGTTTATGCCGCTTATAAGGCATTTGAGGCGTTTATCAACGCATAATATCTGATAATCACATCCCTCTGTGCATAGACATAGAATACACAGAGGGGGAATATCAATGTTGTCAGTAAAGACCAGAAGCATACTGCGTTCTGTCGGCTTCAAGCTGATAGCGGTGTCGCTTATTTTTCTCGGACTTGCCGTGCTCGCAGACCTGTGTATACGTCCGATAGTTGAAACGGTCAACGCATACGAATGTGAGATAGCGCTTTCCGAAATGATCAACACTGCTGTAAGCGAGGAGCTTTCACGTGATGAGATCGACTACGGCAAACTTGTCAGTCTTACCACAAACTCCGATGGGGAGGTCGTTTCCGTCGAGAGCAATATTATAAACATCAACAGTATGAGAACAGGTATTTCACAGCGGATGGACAGAGAGCTGAGGCGGTTTCCTTCTGTTGATATACAGATACCAGTCGGCACTCTTACAGGACTTCAGCTGCTTCACGGAAAGGGCTTTGACGTAGGTATGACTGTGTCGCCGATGGGATATGCAAAGACACGTATAATAAGCGAGTTCGCAGAAGCCGGCATAAATCAGACACGACACCGTATCCTTATTGAGATCAGCGTCACAGCTGACGCAATCATCCCGGGTTACTCTACTCAGGTGAACGTTGTGACGAATATAGTTGCCGCTGAAACGATCATAGTCGGAAGAGTTCCCGACGCATACACCCATGTAGTATCATCCGACAGTGATCTTGTTGGAACTCTTGAGGATTACGAGGCAGATATATACGGCTGACAGCAGAAATATGGAGGTCATAATTGGATCACAACGAAGCAAAAAAGCGTGCGGAAGAGCTTCGCACGGTCATAGAAAAACATAATCGCAATTATTACGATCTGGATGCCCCGACTATCGAGGACGATCAGTACGACGCCCTCATGAGAGAGCTTCGCAGCATAGAGAGCGAGTTTCCTGAGCTTATGACTCCCGAGTCGCCTACACAGCGTGTAGGCGGTACGGCTTCAGCTACCTTTGAGAAGGTTCAGCATGTCGTACAGATGGGAAGCCTTCAGGATGTGTTCAGTGTCGAAGAGGTGGAAGCCTTTATCGAACGTGTGTCGGAGCAGGGCGCAGATGAATTTGCAGTCGAGCCTAAGATCGACGGGCTCTCCGTTTCGCTTGAATATGAGAACGGTGTCCTTGTAAGAGGCTCAACAAGAGGCGACGGATTTGTAGGCGAGGACATAACCGCAAACATCAGAACTATCCGCTCTGTACCGCTTAAGCTGAATGAGGCGATACCTTTTATCGAGGTCAGGGGCGAGGTGTATATGTCCCGAAAGAGCTTCGCTGCACTTTGCGAGGAGCAGGAGAAGAACGGCGAGCAGCTGCCGAAAAATCCGAGAAACGCAGCGGCAGGTTCGCTTCGTCAGAAGGATAGTCGTGTTACTGCGCAAAGAAATCTTGATATATTCTGTTTTAACGTTCAGCGTATCGAGGGCAAGACTCTCACATCCCATTCGGAGTCGCTTGATTATATGAAAAAGCTTGGGTTCTGTGTTGTTCCCGACTATATCGTCTGTCACAGCGGCGATGAGGTAGTGGATCGCATAACTGCTATCGGTGAAAGCAGACAGGGTCTGCCATTTGATATAGACGGGGCTGTTGTAAAGGTAAACGATTTTTCCCTTCGTGAAGAGATAGGCGCTACTACCAAAGTCCCGAAATGGGCAGTGGCATTCAAATATCCTCCTGAGGAAAAGGAGACCACTCTCAACGATATCGAGATAAATGTAGGAAGAACCGGCGCACTCACGCCTGTTGCAATATTCGATCCTGTGTTCCTTGCAGGAACCACTGTTTCACGTGCAATACTTCATAATCAGGATATCATTACAGATAAGGATATCCGTATAGGCGACAGAATTGTGGTGCGCAAGGCAGGTGATATCATCCCTGAGGTAGTCAGGTCTGTTGCACACGCCGAGAGGTCGCAGCCATATTTCATTCCGGACACCTGTCCTATTTGCGGTGCAGAGGCGCTTCGTGACGAGGATGAGGCAGTCATCCGCTGTCAGAACTTCGATTGCCCTGCGCAGCTTCTGCGTTCAATAGAGCATTTTGCTTCACGAAATGCAATGAACATTGACGGTCTCGGTGAAGCCATAGTCGAGCAGTTGGTCAATGAGGGGCTTATAAAGACCGTAGCTGACCTTTATGAGCTGGATATACAGGAGCTTATGGCTTTAGACAGGTTTGGAAGAAAGTCCGCAGAAAACCTGCTTGTCTCCATCGAAAACTCAAAAAAGAACCCACTTGACCGGCTTGTGTTCGCTTTGGGTATAAGAGGTATAGGTCAGCGTGCCGCAACGCTTCTTTGCGAGCATTTTGGCGATATGGACGGAATTATGAACGCCTTTCCGCTTGAGATATCCTCAATCGAGGGATTCGGAGATGTCATGGCGCAGTCGGTCTACAATGCGATGCAGGAGCCGCACAGAATAAAGCTCATCGAGCGGCTTAAATCACACGGCGTGAATATGACCTATAAAAGCAGCAAGGTATCGGACAAGTTTGCGGGACTTACCTTTGTCCTTACAGGAACTCTGCCAACTTACACAAGAGATCAGGCAAAAGCGCTTATTGAGCAAAACGGCGGTAAGTGCAGCGGTTCTGTATCCAAAAAGACAAGCTATGTGCTGGCCGGAGAAGAGGCAGGAAGCAAGCTTGTCAAAGCTAACGAGCTTGGCGTGACTGTGATCACTGAGGAGCAGTTCAATTCAATGCTTGACGATTGATACAGAGAATGACTTTCTGTGAAAAGAAAGTCATTTTCTTGCATTTTTTGAGAGGAAATTAAAATGGATATTACTTCTATGCTCCGTCTGCTGACGGAAAAAACAGGGGTCTCGGGCGATGAGTTCTCAGCCTCACGTGCCGCAGCGCAGCTTTTGTCAGAATATGCGTCGGAGGTTGAGGTCGATGTGTTCGGAAACGTGACAGGCTTTGTCAGGTCGGGCAGTAAGAACGTCAGAACACTTATGCTTGATGCACACATCGATCAGATAGGAATGATAGTCACTTATATTGACGATAGCGGCTTTATAAAGGTAGGAGCCTGCGGTGGACTTGATATGCGCACTATGCTTGCGCAGAGTGTAACGATCCACGGAAAACAGGAAATAAGCGGAGTCGTATGCACTCTTCCGCCTCATGTTTCAAGTGATCATTCAAAGGTTCCCGAGATTGGCGAGATATCTATCGATATCGGAATGACAAAGGAGCAGGCGCAGCAGGTGATATCTCTCGGTGACAGAGTGACTGTGAATTCCTGGTTTCGCAGAGTCGGCAAGCTTGTTTCAGCACCGTCGATAGATGACAGAAGCGGAGTTTGTGTGATACTTCGTGCTCTTGAATTACTAAAAGAGCGCACGCTGAAATACGACCTTGCAGTTTGTTTTTCAGCGCAGGAGGAAACAGGTGAGCGTGGCGTAAAACAGGCGGCGTTCAGACTTGCCCCCGATGAATGCATAGCGGTTGATGTTTCCTTTGGCAGGACTCCAGACAGTGAGGAGCATGAAACGGCTCTCATGGGTAGTGGTGCGATGATTGGTGCTTCTGCTGTCCTCGACAGGGAAATGACGGAAAGATTGAAGGCACTTGCCGAAGCAAATGATATTCCATATACGATAGAGGTCATGCCGTCCTCGACCGGCACCAATGCAGATGCAGTTTCGATAAGCAGAGGCGGAGTGAAGTGCTGCACTGTATCAATACCGATACGCTATATGCACACAGCTGTTGAAGTCATTGATCCAACCGATATCGAGGCAGCGGCAAGACTCATAAGCGAGTATGTGGGAGGTGACAGCAATGCTTGATAGGTTTAAAACGATATGCTCGATAGACGGAACATCAGGCGATGAGAGTGCGGTAAGGGATTATATCCGTTCCAATATCACTGCCGATGAGGTTACAGTCGACAACCTCGGAAATCTTATCGTGTTTAAAAAAGGAAAAAAGACGCCTGAGAATAAGATCATGCTTGCCGCTCACATGGACGAAGTGGGCTTTATGGTCACCGATGTGACTGAGGACGGTTTTTTGCGTTTCGGAGCTGTCGGGGGAGTTGATCCCCGTGTTGTTATCGGAAGAGCGGTTCGCTTTAAAAATAGCACTATCGGTGTGGTGGGAACAAAAGCCACGCATCAATTGAGCGCAGACGAGCGCAAAAAGGCTCCCGATTTTACTGAAATGTATATCGATATCGGTGCCTCAACAAGAGCGGAAGCCGAAAAGCTAGTATCCCGTGGTGATACCGCTTGCTTCGACAGTGATTTCTTCAGCTTTGGCGACGGATTTATAAAGGGCAAGGCTATCGATGACCGTGCAGGCTGCCTCATCATGATGGACATGATAAACAGTGAGCTTGAATATGATATGTGGTTCGCTTTCACTGTACAGGAGGAGGTCGGCACACGTGGCGCAAAGGCAGCTTCCTTTACAGTAGCGCCTGACATTGCTTTAGTGCTTGAAACGACCACCGCCTGTGACATCGCAGGAGTCGGCGGTGACAAGCGTGTGTGTCAGCTTGGTAAAGGTTGTGTAGTGTCCTATATGGACAGAAGCACTGTTTACGACAGGGAATTATACAAGCTCGCTTTTGAAACTGCCGAGAAGCTTGGCGTCCCTGTCCAGACCAAGACCGTAGTTGCAGGCGGAAACGACAGCGGAGCTATCCATGTCAGCCGAAGCGGAGTGCGTACCTGTGCGCTTTCAGTGCCTTGCCGATATCTTCATTCACCGTCCTGTGTGATAAAGCAGAGCGATTATGAGGCTACAAAAGCTCTCGCTGCCGCTATGGCTAATGCCTGTGCAGTGTTATGATAAAGCAGATATATACCGCTGAGGAGTTTTCTGCACTTCCTGAAAATGGCATAGAAGCAGGCAAGATACGTGCGCTTTATTTTGCTTACGGCGCAGGCTATCCATTCTGCCGTTTTTATCGTCAGGGAAATTGTTATTTCTCCTGCCTTGACGGTGCTTATGTGATCTGCGGAGAGCCTCAGGATACGGAAGAGCTTTCACAGTTCCTCGCTATTAACGGTTATACTGAGATATTCTGTACCGAAGTCACCGCTGATCGCTTGAGTGAATCTCTTGAAGCTGTAAGCGCTGAGATATTTGTTATGCGCTTCAGTGGTGGAATTTCATCGGTGGAGCCTGATTATGCTCCGCCCCTCAGTGATGTTTATTCCATTGTAAGCGAGGGGTTTGATATCGATTTTGAGCCGTGGTATCTGGATATGTCACATCGTGTGCGGCATGGAGTGACAAGATGTGCAGTCCTCGATGGCGAAGCGGCGCTTGTAATTCAGCATCATATCAATGGTGAGGCGCTGATTTCACAGGTCGCTTGCCGAAAAGACAGCAGAGGGAAAGGATATGCTTCAAGGCTTGTGGTTTCCGCTGCTTGTTCGCTTGCTCCGTCTGAGGTATATGTGCTGTGTGAGGAACAGTTGGTTCCTTTTTATGAGAAATGCGGATTTTCGTTTCTCGGTAAAAAGTATGTACTCTCCCACAGAGCGGGGAGGATCGGTGAATAACAGAAAGCTCCCGTGATATTTCATCTCGGGAGCCTTGTTTTGCGTGTTCAGGAATGGCTTGCCAGCTGCCAGAAAGCGACTGCACTTGCTGCGGCAACGTTCAGCGAATCTACGCCGTGCGACATGGGGATCATGACAGTATAGTCGCTTTGAGATATCGTTGATGCAGACAATCCGGTGCCTTCTGTGCCAAGGATGATTGCAAGCTTTTCCTCATTGTAAAGCTCTGGGTCGTCAATGCTGATTGAATCGTCATCAAGTGCCATTGCTGCTGTTCTGAAGCCGAGCTGATGAAGCTGGGCAACATGATCGTTGCGATCGAAATATGTCCACGGTATCTGAAATACTGTACCCATACTTACACGTGCTGCACGACGGTATAAAGGGTCGCTGCACGCAGGTGTAAGCAGCACAGCATCTATGTTCAGTGCTGCGGCGCTGCGGATTATAGCCCCCACATTAGTGGGATTTACAATATCCTCAAGCACAGCGATCCTGCGTGCGCCGCTGCATATTTCGGTCACGCTCTTAAGATTTCGGCGCCGCATAGCGCAAAGAGCGCCACGGGTGAGTTTAAATCCCGTCAGTCTTGTGAGCGTGTCACATTCAGCAGTGTAAACAGGCGTATCACCGCAGCGGTCTATGATATCCGAAGCCTGCTTAGTTATATGGTCGTGTTCAAGTAAAAAGGAGATAGGCTGATATCCGGCATCCAGTGCGAGCTTTATCACTGTCGGACTTTCAGCTATAAAGATACCCTCCTGTGGTTCGAAATAGTGGAGCAGCTGCGGCTCGGAAAGGCGTGCGTATATGTCAAGCTCGGGAGAAGCAAGATCTGTTATCTCAATAATGTTCGGCATGATCGTCTCCTTACATAGTAGTCTTATGTATTTTATCTTATTTTCTGGGTTTTGTCAACACAATGTGATAATTTGCACTTGAAAACATTGTGATTGCGTGGTATAATAAAAACAGCTTAAATCAATTGCTTTCGCAATTGCGCTGTTTTTATTGAACGGCAGTGTGTTTCGCTCGGCATTGCCGACCGAACCACCTTGCAATTTTTTCTTCAACGGCGGAGCGCCGTTGATTTCGCTGAGCGAAACCGAAAAAATCGCCGTGTGGATCGTAATTTCGACAACGGCGTTGCTGCCGCAGCCTGCAAACACTTCGTGTTTGCGGTCATGGTATAATAAAAACAGCTTAAATCAATTGCCTGCGTTAAAAGCGTATCGCTTTTGTTTGTATTAGAGATAATAAATTTATTCGGGATAGGAGTGTAATGATGCTCGCTATTTTCAGTATAATCAGTTTGATAACAGTGATACTGCTTGGAATTTTCACCTCGATCAGTATTCCATTGCTTTTGCTTATTTTCTTTGCAATCATCCTCGGACTGATACTTCTCAATTTTGCTCTTGTTCTTCTGGGATGGTTTATCGACCCTGATGATCTTCCTGAAAAAGTGACAGGATTTCATCGGTTTGTGACACTGTCCGTTATCAGTCTCATCTTGTCGGGCGTCCGTGCATTTGTCACCGTGCGTGGCAAGGAGCTTATACCAGATCAGCCTTTTGTTTATATATCAAATCATTTTTCGGTATTCGATCCTATGATCGCCATGCTTTATCTCAGAAAGCACAAGCTTGCCTTCGTGTCGAAGAAAGAAAACATACAGATACCGCTTGCGGGACGGTTTATGCTGGCGAGCGGCTGTGTTTCACTTGATCGCAGCAGTAACAGGGGAGCTGCAAAGGTGATATCCGATGCGGCTGAAAATGTGATCAGCGGAAGATGCTCCATGGGAATATATCCCGAAGGTGGTTCTAATCGTGATCCGGAAAACGTTCCGTTAAAGCCTTTTCACAGTGGTTCCTTCAAGGTTGCTACAAAAGCCAAAGCACCTATCGTAGTTGCTGTGATCAGTAATACACGCAAGATAACAAAGCGGCTTTTTACTCACGTCACACTTGATATAATCAAGGTGATACCCTATGAGGAGTATAAAGAGCTGAAGACAAGTGAGCTCAGCGAGCTTGTTCATAATATTATGATAGATTGGATAGTAAAAGCATGAAAACATTTTTTGTTGTAAACCCTGTATCAGGTAAAGGTGAGGCTCTCAGGAAGCTGAAAGAAGCGCTTGCTTCTGCAACAGGCGATTATGAGATCTATGAGACTAAGGGTCCCCGTGATGCTACTGAGTTCATTCGTACATATTGTACGGCACATCCAGAAGAAAAGGTGCGCTTCTGTGCCTGTGGAGGTGATGGTACACTCAATGAGGTTGTCAATGGTGCTGTCGGCTTTGAAAATGCCGACGTTACCTGTTATCCTTGCGGCAGCGGCAACGATTTTGTTAAATATTACGGCGGTTCAGAGGTGTTTATGGATGTAAATGCCCTTATGAACGTTCCGTCGGCGCCTATCGACCTTATCAAAGCAGACGATAAATATTCGATAAATGTGACGAATTTCGGCTTTGATACATCTGTTTGCAGGACTATGGAAAAGGTTAAGACAAAACCCATCATCGGCGGAAAGAACGCATATAATTTCGGTGTGTTCAAATCTGTGCTTACTGCAATGAAAACAAAGGCTTCCGTTTATGCCGATGGTGAGCTGCTCAATGAAAAAGGCATGATAACACTTTGCACACTTGCTAACGGAAAGTATGTCGGAGGTCAGTTCTGCTGCGCTCCACGCTCGCTGAATAACGACGGATTGATGGAGGTCTGCCTGGTAAAGCCCATATCGGCTTTCAAGCTGATCACTATAATTGGTACATATACAAAAGGTGAGCATCTTGATGACCCCAGACTCAACGATATAATTGTGTACCGTCGTTGTAAGTCTGTCAGAGTGGTGGGTGATGATAAATTTGCTTACACACTTGATGGTGAGATCATTTCTTCTCCCGTGCTTGAGTGTGAGATAGTTCGTGATGCGGTAAGATTTGCTGTGCCTGGACTTGTGACTGAGGAGAGCTCTGAGGAGCAGAATACGGTAACAGCGTGATGTCTTTTGAGGTTTGATAAAAAATATAGCTGCTTTCGATAGTCGTCGGAAGCAGCTTTTTGTATATTCCTGTGCTGAAAATTAAAAGCTCCGAAGTAGCTTTTGCCACCTCGGAGCTTTTATTAAGCAGTATTGATTACTTGTACTCGTCGATGATCGCCTGAATTACAGGAGAGATCTCTTCGCTGAGCTGGGTCCAGGAGTCCTCGCCGAATGTACTGTTGTACATAGCGTCTGTCAGAGGAGTAGACAGCTCATCGCCAAAACCGTACATATCATCAATGATGAATGTGAACTTGGAGGAATCGCACATCTCTCTCCAGTGATCATAAACCTGAGCGTCCCAGGTGATCTGCCACTTCTGCATACCCTCGTACTTACCAGCAGTGTAGGTGAGCTTTGCGGGAGCAATGTGGTCATTTCTGAGCTGATCGATTACGCCCTGATCGGTCTCAAACAGACGGTTGCAGTAGATGAAGTCAACAGCGCCGTCGATGTTCTTAGCGCCCTTGGGGATCATGTAACCGAAAGTGTTGGAGCACATATAGTACTCATCTGTGTCGGGATCTCTGGGGAAGGGAACGAATGCAAAGTCAGAGGGTGTGTCAAAGATATCGTTCTCAACGCCTGTGGGGTTCTGGATCTGCTCGGTAGCTGCGATGTATGTCCACTCGGGCTCCATGCCGAGGAACAGGATCTTGTCTGATACGGGAGCCCATACCTGAGGAGATACCCAGTCACCGTGGGGGTGATCAGCAGGATAGAGCAGGCCGTTTCTGCCGAGTTCAGCAAGATACTCGATAGATCTTGTTACATCAGCGCTTGCGATATTGTTGGAGATAGTTCCGTCGGGAGCAACATCGATAAGGCTTGTACCTGTGGAGTTTACAAATGCTTCAAGCATTGTGCTTGTTGCGTAGAAGCCGATGTTATCGTCTGCCTGATTACAGAAATCGATCATCATCTCTCTCCATGCATCCCATGTCCAGTTGCCAGCAACATAAAGATTATAGGGATCTTCAAGACCTGCATCCTCTACTGTCTGACGGTTGTAGTTGAGAGCGTACTTTGTTACAACTCTGTGAGGAACATAGTAGTGCTTGCCCTCGAACTCGTACTCGTCGATCATGGGCTTCATATCGTCCCAGAGGGGATCTTCAATGTCGATGTATTCGTCGAGCGGCTCAAACATATTCTTGCTTACGCCGTAGGGGAATGCAAGAGGCTCAAATGTGAGAAGGTCAGGAGAACCATCGGATGCAACCAGAGTTGCGAGCTTCTCGTAATAAGCGGCACCGCTGGAAGCGGAGATCCACTCGATAGTGCCACCGTAGGTCTCGGTAGCAAATACCTTGCACTGCTCTTCGCCCTTCTGGTCAGCATTGATATCGTAGTAGCCGAGGAACTTTACTGTACCTGCGTTTCCGCTGGGAGTATAGTTACCTGTGCTGACATCCTTAGCTTCAGAGTCGTCTGCTGCGTTATCGTCGGGATCTGTCGTTGCTGATGTGGATGTAGAGCTTGTGCCGGGGCCGATAGCGTCACCGGACTGTCCGCCGGAGTTTACACCGGAGCCGGAGCTTGGGGCGCTGCCCTCGTCACAGGCAGTCATGCCCAGCAGCATTGTTGCGATAAGACCGCAGCTGAGCAGTCTCTTGAACTTGTTCATGTTTTTTCCTCCTTAAATAAATAGGCAGATATGTGCAGAATGATCATGCTGAGTTGTTCGTGCATAATACTACTCTACTCATTACAATATTATACACTTGAAAATCACTTTAGACAATTGACAATATTCCCGATTTATTGTATAATATTCTCAAGGAAAAAGCCATTGGATATTTTTGAAGACTTACTTCATAGAGCCTTTAAAGCTTTTTTTATTGTATTTTCTTTCCGTTGTGTAACGGTTTACGCAAAAAAATGAGAAAACGATAACTTTGCTTTGATAATGCGGTGTTGTCTAGTATTAATGCCTGGTGGTAATATTAGAATTTTCCCATTGTTATTGTATTATTTTTTCTCCAATACATAATTTTTATAATGATATTATTTTCCCGATTTAAGTAATTAGGCAGGTGTTTAACTTAATGCAACGTAATAACGATTACAGTATTCTATCTCTTACTTCTGACGAACATAGCGGTTTTCCTGTCAGGTTGTATCCGCATATTGCCGAGGGGGCAGCGCCGCCGCTTCACCGCAGCCATGAGCTGGTGCTTGTTATATCATATCATGGCATACTAAAAATGTCAGCTGCCGATGCTGAGGTGCAGCTTAGTGCCGGGCAGGCAGCGTTGATAAATTCAGGTGTCCTGCACAGCCTTTATGCACAGCAGGGAGCGGTGTGTGCAGGGATTGCCTTTTCCGATGAGTTTATTGCCCCGGCAGGCAGTGATATAAGTCTCAAATACATCAAACCCCTTGTAATGAATTCGGAGTTTTCCTATATTGTTTTCGACGGAAGCGAACCATGGCACGGCAGGGTAACAGCATCTGCATCCAAAGTGATATCGCTAATGCATCGTTATCTCGGATCGGTGGGAAAGCATCTTTCACAGGATGATATGCAGTTTGAGGAGAGTCCGTGTTGTGAGCTGGATGTGCACTGTCATATCAGCGACATCTGGCGTACTATCTACATCAATACGTACCGCCGCATCGGTACCGAGGTTATCGGTAACGAGCACGTGATACGCCGACGCACTCAGCTTATGGTCGATTATATCCACAAGAACTACGGAAGTCCGATATCACTGTCTGAAATTGCTTCCGCTGCCAATATAAGCAAAAGCGAGGCTTCACGTTGTTTTCAGAGCTGTCTTCATGTTTCTCCTGTGAGCTATCTTCTGCGTTACAGGGTAGAGATGGCGGCAGATCTTCTCCAGAACAGCAGTATGACTATCGATGCGATAAGCTTTGAGTGCGGCTTTGGTTCTGCTTCGTATTTTTGCAGGATGTTTCAGCGCTATGTCGGAACCACCCCAGGACGTTTCCGTAAGAGAGAAGGAGAGAGAATATAAAATCATCTTGACATCTCCTGCGATATGTCGTATAATTTTATGGTGTGATTAAATTCTGAAAGGATTTTTTATGGAAAGAGATCGTTTAAAAAGTAGGCTTGGCTTTATTCTGCTTAGTGCAGGATGTGCTATCGGAATAGGAAATGTGTGGAAATTTCCGTGGGTCGCAGGAGAAAACGGCGGTGGTGCATTTGTACTGGTGTATCTTTTCTTTCTGCTGATACTTGGCGTTCCGATAATGACAATGGAATTTTCGCTTGGCCGAGCAGCACAAAAGAGTCCGGTAAAGCTCTATCAGCAGCTTGAAAAGCCCGGACACAAGTGGCATCTGCATGGTTATGCCTGTCTTGCGGGTAATTATTTGCTTATGATGTTCTATACCACTGTTGCAGGATGGATGATGAATTACTTCGTTTCGATAGCCGCAGGAAAGTTTGAGGGTATGAACCCGGCCGAGATCAAAACGGCTTTTGATGCTACTCTTGCCGACCCTGTTGCTTCGGTGGCATTTATGGGCATAACAGTCGCAATAGGCTTCGGAGTATGTGCTTTCGGTGTGCAGGGTGGACTTGAAAAGGTAACAAAATTCATGATGGTTGCTCTGCTTGCTATTATGATAGTACTTGCGGTAAATAGTATAATCATTGATATAAATAACGGCGGCGAGGGCCTTGCGTTCTATCTCCTGCCTGACTTTCAGCGGATGAATGAGGTTGGCATCGGCAATGTCATCGTTGCCGCAATGAACCAGGCGTTCTTTACGCTCAGCATCGGAATCGGTTCCATGGCGATCTTCGGAAGCTATATCGGCAAGGACCGCTCTCTCATGGGTGAGTCTGTAAATATTGCACTGCTTGATACTTTTGTTGCGGTTGCTTCGGGGCTTATAATCTTCCCTGCCTGCTTTGCAAACGATGTTGCGGTAGACAGTGGTCCCAGTCTTATCTTTGTGACGCTGCCCAATGTGTTCAATCAGCTGCCCGGCGGAAGGATATGGGGAAGTCTTTTCTTTGTGTTCATGTCCTTTGCGGCGCTTTCGACAGTGCTTGCAGTGTTTGAAAATATACTGTCCTGCACGATGGAGCTTTTCAGCTGGGGCAGAAAGAAAGCCTGCCTTATTAACGGTGTGCTTATGTTCATCCTGTCGTTGCCGTGCGCTCTTGGCTCAAGCCTGCTGAAGGGCGTACAGCCTCTCGGAGAGGGCTCTACCATACTTGATCTTGAGGATTTTCTTGTAAGCAATATACTTCTGCCACTTGGCTCGCTTGTGTTTGTTATCTTCTGTGTAAGCAGATACGGCTGGGGCTGGGATAAGTTTGAGCAGGAGGCGAATCAAGGTAAGGGTTTTAAGGTCCGCCGCTGGATGCGTGGTTATATGACATGGGTGCTGCCTGTTATCGTAGTGGTGCTGTTTGCGGTAGGAATCTATAACGTTTTTGCAAAATAATCGTCGGAGCCGTCCTTTTGTAAGGGCGGCCCTTATATTAATATAAAGGCGGCAGTTTTCGGTATTCTGATGGGCTGTATCCTGTGCTTTTCCTGAAGCAGCGGCTGAAATACAGGGCATCTGTAAATCCGACCGATTCACCGATCTCTGAAACAGACATAAGAGTAGAGCGAAGCAGACGTTTGGCTTCGTTTATGCGCAGCTCTGTGTGATATTGCTGCATAGTTATGCCTTTTTCCTGTTTGAACACAGCGGCTATGCGCTTGTAGCTTAGGTAAAGCTCAGCACTTATCTTGTCAGCAGAGAACGGAGCACACATATTTTGCTCAAGAAAATCGCACACCCTGTCTGATAGGCTTTTTCTTTTCTCAGGGATATATTCTTCAAGTGCGATACTGCTGAGAAGATTAAAAAGAAGCTGATTTATCTGCCATCTTTTCAAGCTGTCGCTGGAATGGAAATACTCGGTCAGCGCAGAGATGCGCTTTTCGGTAGCTCCGCCTGTCAGTCCGGAGAGAAACTTAGGTATTGGCAGGCGGTTCTGTATCATGTTGTACTGTGGAAGCGGTGCGCTGTCAGGAGAGAATAGCGGCAGCGTGCTGTCTTCTTCTGTCGTGAAATGTATGAAAAACCACTTTGTGCCACGTGGAATTTCGTATTTGCCGTAATGGCGAAGTCCTGCTTTTAAAAACAGCAGATCACCTGAGCCGACAATGTAGTCGATCCCGTCTTCTGTGACATATATCACACCGTCCGTAACATAGATCAGCACATTTATATCCATCACTCTGTCGGCATGAAAGAACGGCTCCGAAGCCGCCAGAAAATCGCATCCACATATAACAGGAAGTGTATTGCTGCATAAAACTATTTCGTTCAAGATTATCCTCCATAAAAGCGAGAGTATTTTCTATTTATTTTGTTCTTTTATAAGATTATAATACATACAATAACAATTGTCAAGGAGATTGCTTATTATGAAGATACAGCAGCAGATAAATTCAGGAGCGTATATATCCGACGGCTTTATAAACCGTTGGCAGAGACTGATCAAGGATACTGTGATCCCTTATCAGTACAATGTCCTTAACGACAGGGCAGAAGGCGCCGAAAAGAGTCATGTTATCGCTAATTTCATGAATGCCGCAAATGCGCTTCGTGGTGAAGACATCGGTGACGGATTCTATGGTATGGTCTTTCAGGACAGCGATGCCGCAAAATGGCTTGAAGCGGCAGCTTTTTCTCTTGTTTCCTATCCCGATCAGGAACTTGAAAAGACAGTTGACGAGGTCATCGATCTTATCGCCGACGCACAGGATGAGGATGGCTACCTCAATACGTATTTCACCATCAAGGACAGGGATAAGCGCTGGCAGAATCTTATGGAGGGCCACGAGCTTTACTGCTCAGGACACATGATGGAAGCTGCCTGTGCTTATTACGAGGCGACAGGCAAGGATAAGCTCCTTAAGGTTATGGAGAGGAATGCGGAGCATATCTATGATATCTTCATCACACAAAAGCATGAGGGCTATCCTGGCCATCCCGAAGTGGAGCTTGCGCTTATGAAGATGTATCGCCTTACAGGAAACAGGCATTGTTTTGAGCTTGCGGAGCATTTTATCAACACACGTGGCGTTGACCCGAAATTTTTTGAGAAGGAAGCAAAAAAGCGTGACTGGACAGTCTGGGGAAATGATGCGACAAACCATCATTATGCTCAGAATTTCGCACCGATAAAGCAACAGAATGATGCAGTAGGTCACTCGGTGCGTGCTGTTTATCTGTACACGGGAGCTGCTGATCTTGCCTCTGAAAACGGCGACGTGGAGCTTCTGAAAGCGTGTCGCAGACTTTGGGAGAGCATTACACAGCGCCGTATGTACATAACGGGCGGAATTGGCTCTACGCTCATCGGAGAGGCTTTCAGCGTTGATTACGACCTGCCGAATGATACTGCATACAACGAGACCTGTGCATCGATCGGTCTGATGTTCTTTGCTTCGAGGATGCTTGAAAATGAAGTGAACGGCGAGTATGCCGATGTCATGGAAAGAGCTTTCTATAACACAGTTCTTGCAGGAGTACAGCTTGATGGAAAGAAATTTTTCTATTGTAATCCGCTGGAGATCATTCCGGGGATATCGGGTATTGCTGCAACTCATTGGCATACAAAGCCTCAGCGCCCCGGCTGGTACAGCTGTGCCTGCTGTCCTCCCAATGCGGCAAGACTGATATCCTCTTTCGGAAAGTATGCCTACGGAGAGAATGCCGATACCGCATACTGTCACCTTTATGCGGCAGGAGAGGTTAGCTTCGCCAACGGACTCGAGCTTACCTGTGAAACCGAGTATCCTTATGGCTTCACTGTGAATTATGTGATAAAAAGCGGAGCAAAGCGCCTTGCAGTGCGCATACCGGCATGGAGCAGGGAATATTCCATTGATAGAAACGGCAAGAAATTATCGGTTTTGCCTAAAAAGGGTTATGTCTATGTTGATGTCACAGCAGGAGATAAGCTTACACTAACGCTTGACAGTGATCCTCATTATGTTTATGCAAGTACCAAGGTTCCTGAGCTTACAGGCTGCACCGCAGTGTGGAGAGGTCCGCTTGTGTATTGTTTTGAAGGATCTGACAACGGTGACATTCTCCCTGTATCGCTTAAGCGTGGAGGAAGACTCGTTGTTTCGGACACTCCTGATGATGATCTTGACGGTGCATATAAGATAACCGCCGAGGCTGTCCGTGCTGTTGATGATAGTCTGCTTTACAGTGATACTCCGCTTGCCGAAGAACCCTGCGAGGCCGTTGCGATCCCTTATTATACATGGGGAAACCGTGGCGAAAATCAGATGCGTGTCTGGATGAGTGAAATAAGGTAGTTTTAATATTAATTAAGATCGCCGCTGTTTACAGCTTGTTTGAGTTTGTAAACAGCGGTTGTCTTGTTTCCTGCGAAAATATTTTAAAAAAACAAGTTTTCACTTGACATTAATGGTCTGTGGTATTATAATTAAAAAGTACGTACCTGTGAAGCTTTAACAATATTCATGGCGTCAGCATATCTTGAAAAGAGGAGATTATGGGGCAGAATTTCTTCGATAACGAAATAGTGTTCCGTGGCTATTGCGAGCTACGTGACAGCGACAGCAACTGCAACATACTTATGGAGCAGCCTGAAATGGCACAGCTTCTCCCCGAGCTTAAAGGACAGTGCGTGCTTGACCTTGGCTGCGGTTTCGGGCATAACTGCATCGAGTTTATCAGGCGTGGTGCGGCGCACGTAACAGGGATAGATATATCCAAAAAAATGCTGACGGTGGCACAGAGAGAAAATTCCCATCCCGATATCGAATATATTAATATGAGCATGACCGATATTGACCGAATAAACGGCTGCTTTGACCTTGTGTACAGCTCGCTCGCTTTTCACTACATTGAGGATATGCCGAAGCTCATGGCGGATATTGCGAGACTTCTTAAAAAGGGCGGGATTCTGTTGTTTTCACAGGAGCATCCTATCTATACAGCTTCGGAAAACGGACAGGGTCATTATCTTTTTGATGAACTGGGAAACAAGAGCGGCTTTTGCTTCTCGCATTATCAGGTGCCCGGAGAGCGCACGGATGAATGGTTTATCAAGGGACGAAAGTACTATCACCGTCGCTTCAGCGATATTGCCAATGCAATAGCTTGGGCGGGATTGTGTATACAGAATGTCGCAGAGCCTGTACCCGACGAAAATATGATAACTAAACGTCCGAAGTCGGATGCGGTGCACAACCCCCTCTTCCTCATAATAAAAGCGGTAAAGCTTTGATATACAGACACGATCGAAAGGACACGATTATATGATCAGCAACAATATTCTTGACGTTATAGGACACACTCCACTTATCCGACTCAACAAGATGGTTGACGAGGACAGCGCAGAGATACTTGTAAAATTCGAGGGGCTTAACGTCGGCGGTTCGATAAAGACACGCACCGCATACAATATGATACTTGCGGCGGAGCGTGACGGAATTATAAACAAGGACACCATAATAGTTGAGCCTACCAGCGGCAATCAGGGTATCGGACTCGCTCTTGTAGGCGCAGTGCGTGGATATAAGACAGTGATAATAATGCCCGACTCCGTAAGCTGTGAGCGCAGGATGCTCGTGCATCATTACGGAGCGGAGGTCATCCTTGTTCACGATGACGGAAACATCGGAGAGTGCATAGACGAATGTCTGCGCACAGCTGAGCGTATGAAAGCGGAAAACCCAAACGTTTACATACCCCAGCAGTTTGAGAATAAGGCTAATCCTCTCGTTCACAAGCACCATACAGGACTTGAGATACTTGAGCAGGCAGGCAAGGAGATCCACGGCTTCTGCTCGGGAATAGGCACAGGAGGAACACTCAGCGGCATCGGCGAAACACTGAAGGCGCAGAATCCTGATATTGAGATATGGGCGGTAGAGCCTCAGAATGCGGCGATCCTTGCAGGTGGAACTATCGGAACACATCTCCAGATGGGTATCGGCGATGGAATAATCCCCGGAAACCTTAATCAGGATATCTATGACCATGTATATATAGTTACCGATGAAGAGGCCATCGAGACTGCAAAGGATCTCGCACGCCTTGAGGGCATTATGTGCGGCATTTCCGCAGGTACAAACGTTGCGGCGGCAAGAAAGCTTGCCAAGAAGCTCGGAAAGGGAAAGACTGTTGTAACTGTTCTTCCCGATACTGCAGAGCGTTACTTCTCCACTCCTTTGTTTGAGGGCGACTGATATGACGAAAGACGATATCAGAGGCGGTGTGCGAGTAAAGCATTTCAAGCGCACTATGATAAGCGGACAGGAGCTTCGTGCAGAGCCGATGAAATATCTCTACGAGATAATCGGCACAGCCATGCACACCGAAACTGAAGAAACACTGGTGATATACCGTGCATTATACGGCGATAAAGCTTTGTATGCACGTCCTGTGGAGATGTTCCTTTCCGAGGTGGATACGGAGAAATATCCCTACGCTATGCAGGAACACCGCTTTGAGCTGTTTACAGGCGTAGAGCTTGGTCATCCGAAGTATCACAGAGGTGATATCGTACATACCATAGGCAGGAGTGGCGACATCGTATGCGGTATCGTGGAGACAGTGGACCCATACGGCACGAGCGAGCAGACGGATGAGCCGTCGTATGATCTGCTGGTGGATGCCGAGAACTGTCTGTACAAGCACATCAGGGAAAGTCAGATACTGGACTAAAGCGCACAGCGCACAAATAAGAAAGGACGAAAAATTATGAAGATCTATTCTGTAACGGACAAGGAATTTGCACCCTACGGCAAGGTGCTTGAGGGCTACGATACAACTTGTCTGCTCAAGGCTCTTGATGCCGAAACTCCTCTGCCCGAGGGCGTTGCTTATGTTCCCAGTGTGGCGGCACTTGAGAGTACCTGCCTTTTCGGTCAGTTCCAGAACAACGCTTACGGTGGTATGCCCATCCAGATCGGCTACTGCAACGGACACAACACAAAGCTCAACTGCCTTGAGTATCATCGTGACAGCGAGCTTAACATCGGTCTGTATGATTTCATCCTGCTGGTTGCAAAGATGGATGATATCGTAGATGGCAAGCTGGATACATCCAAGGTAATGGCTTTCAGAGCAACAGCAGGACAGGTAGTCGAGGTGTATGCTACAACGCTTCATTATGCTCCCTGCAACGGTGCAAAGGACAGCGGCTTCAAGGTAGTTATCGTGCTTCCCAAGGGAACCAACATCAAGGCGCCTGCTATCAAGGTACTGAATGAGGAAGATAAGTGGCTGCGTGCCTGCAATAAGTGGCTGCTCGCTCACAAGGACGCTTCCGAGGCAGCTGATGGAGCTTATGTTGGACTTACAGGTGAAAACATCGATATTGCTGACAGCTTATAATTGATCATGTTAAAACTGCTTTTGGGTTTTCAAAGGCAGTTTTCTTTTTTTACAGTGAGCGTTTTTTAAAAACTGTAAAGTTAGCCAATGACATGATTTTCTGTTTTTTGTTGCATAATAGATAATTTGTTATTGACAATGTTGGCTTTTTATAGTAAAATTATAATATGTAGGTTAATTCTGAAAACATTTTATCAAGAGGTATTTCAATGGGTTTCGACATATTTGATTCTGTCTTTGAAGCAGCCGCTTCAACTGCCGAAGAAAACAAAAAAGATAATGCAAAGCAGGTAGTGATCGACGGCAGCACCGCTGCGCTTGCGAATAATACCCGCTGGCGTGGTCTGGGTATGGTAAGCGCTAACAATACATCACGATTGCTGCTGGATTACAAGGCACAGAATCCCAAGAGTTATAATGAGATAATGAATTATATATTCGGTATGGACGGGCTTGCTGTGTCTCATCTGAAAATAGAGATGGGTTCGGATGTGAATTCGTCCTCAGGTACAGAGCCGTGTGTAATGCGTTTCAAGGACGAAAAAGCCAATGTCACACGTGGTGCAGGCTTCCGTCTTGCGGCTGATGCAAAGCGCATAAACCCTAATCTTACACTGGATATGCTGTGGTGGAGCGAGCCGAGATGGGTGACGGATTCCCCCGATGATATGGAAGCACGCTACAAGTGGTATAAGGACACTCTTGTATCTGCCTACGAGACCTACGGCCTTGAGTTTGACTATGTTAGTGCTAACCGCAACGAGCGCACTGTCGATATAGACTGGATAAAATATCTTTCCCAGGCACTTAAGCGTGACGATAACACTCCTTATGATTTCAGCAGGATCAAGGTAGTGGCTTCCGACGAAGTTGGTACCTGGGTGACAGCACGAAAGATGTTGGGCGATGGTGAGCTGCTTGCCTCTGTGGATGTAATAGGAAGTCATTACACCAGCCATTCCACTCCCCAGGTGAGGGAGCTCATCAGGTGCTGGGGCAAGGAAGCGTGGTTTGCCGAGGCGTCGGCGCCGATGAGCTATTCGCAGGGGACATACCGTTATGATGGAACGGGTAGCGGACTTTCTGACATTAACGGCGTGCTGGATATAGCAAATCGTATCATAACCATGTATCCCGAGGGCGGCATGACTCTGCACGAGTTCCAGCCGGTTGTTTCGGCATATTATGACGGCGCAACCTACTATCAGAAGCAGCTGATCCTTGCAAATGAGCCGTGGAGCGGCTTCTATATGCTTGACAGTGGCTATTTTATGGCACTGCATTTCTCGCAGTTCTTTAAAAAAGGATGGGCATTTGTTGACTCTGCATGTGCCGGTGATGGCAAGGTAGGCGGTGACGGACACGCTATTGTGGACGCTGTTTACAGTTATATGACCGCCTGCAACCACGAAACAGGCGATTATAGCATGGTTATCACAAATACAACATCAGAACCTATAAATTATAATATCGAGGTAAAAAACCTCAAAAATCTTTCTTCTACCGTTGATGTATGGGAAACAAGAGGTCCCGACGGTGGCGCCTATGATGAAAATTATTTTAATAAGATAGATACGATCACTCCATTTATATGGGACGAGACTGCCAGCTATACAGTTACAGTCAAGCCGTATTCAATGGTCACAGTTTCCACTCTCAAAAAAAGACGTCCCGATTGCTCGCAGCCTCAGCTGACCGAGAGAGATCGGCTTATGAAGCTGCCATATCATGATGATTTCACATATCCGCAGTTCAATGAGAATTTCCTGTCATCCCGTGGCGGAGCTCCTCTTTATACTACCGATCAGGGTGGAGCTTTTGAGGTAATAGGCATTGGCGGAAATATGCTGTGCCAGAAGATAACAGAGGAACTCAGGGCGACTGAATGGGGCGCTACTCCTAAGCCCGTTACATGCTTTGGTGATGACAGATGGTATAACTATTCAGTCACCTGTGAAGTGCTGCTCACTGACAGTGTACATCCCGAGGAGTGCTATGCCGGATGTGGCGTCAGATATAACGGTTCTTTCGGATGGTGGATACAGCTTTGTGCGGACGGCACATGGAAGCTGAATAAGAATAAAAAGGTCATTAAAGAGGGCACTGTGTCCCTGCTCGAAAATAACGTTCTGAAGATAGCTGCGGTCGGCGGCATTGTTAAGGCATGGATAAATTCCAAGCTCGTTGTGACTGTAGATTGTGATGCTTTGGGCATAGTACATCAGGCAGCAGGACGTGCGGCATTGTTCAGCAGCTATGATAACAACTTCTTTACATACGTAAAAGTTGAACCGATAAAAGATACGCCTGTGTTTGTGCATCGTTATGATTGTACTGATAATAATATGCACTATTCAGGCGAATGGGCATTCAACACTATGGACAGCTTTAACAATTACAGACGTACCACCACATCAGGTGATGAGGGTGCAGCTGTTGAGATAAGATTTTTCGGAACCGGATTGTCACTGCTTGGCGCTAATCATCTTCAGGGCACTGCGATATCTGTTGATATTGACGGCGTGAGGGTTGCTGAAGACAAAATCATACCCGATACCGATTTCCGTGAGGTGTTCTGGCATACAGATGGTCTTGCTGATGGTGAGCATATCGCAAAGGTAACTGTGGAACGAGGCAAGCTCACATTTGATTGCGCAGAGGCTGTATATTCAAACGGTGATGAGTACTGTGCTGCCGATGAGGATTTTGTGACAGCGACTGATTTTGTTGAAGAAAGCGTCGTTTCCGATGAGATTGGAATTTCGTCAGCTGAATTGCCTGTTGCTGAACTCCCTGAGGTGATCACCGTACCGCTATATACGGATGATGAGACGGTGGATGAGATCGTTGATAATACGTACAGCATTTCCGAGCCTGAATTACCCGATCTGACTGATATTCCTTTGTATGTTGATGAGGATGACATCTCGGCTGAGCCTGAAGTAGATGTGGTAGAAAATATCGCAGACGAAGTAAAAACATTTGAAATTCCTATTCCTTTGTTTGAGGAAACAGCTCCCGAAGCGGAAGCCACCGTTGAGGAAGAAGCTCCTGAGGCTGTCGAGTCTGTCGGAAACATATTCACAGCGTTTGAAGAAACAGCTCCTGAAGTTGACACTACCGTCGAGGAAGAAGCTCCCGAGCCTGTAGAAAACATATTCGCAACGTTTGAGCAAACAGTTCCCGAAGTTGAAGCTCGTGTCGAGGAAGAAGCTCCTGAGGCTGCTGAGCCTGTAGAAAACATATTCGCAACGTTTGAGCAAACAGCTCCCGAAGCGGAAGCCACCGTTGAGGAAGAAGCTCCTGAGGCTGCTGAGCCTGTAGAAAACATATTCGCAACGTTTGAGCAAACAGTTCCCGAAATAGAAGCGCCTGTCGAGGAAGAAGCTCCCGAGACTGCCGAGCCTGTAGAAAACATATTCGCAGCATTTGAAGAAACAGTTCCCGAAGTTGAAGCTCGTGTCGAGGAAGAAGCTCCTGAGCCTGCCGAGTCTGTAGAAAACATATTCGCAGCGTTTGAGGAAACAGCTCCTGAAGCGGAAGCCACCGTTGAGGAAGAAACTCCCGAGGCTGCCGAGCCTGTTAAAAAGGAGTCGCATTCCGAAAATAGGATCAGGCGAGGTTCTAAGGATATAGTTCCTTTGTATTACGGAAGCCCTTATGATGTGATAAAAGCTCGTGGTAAAAAGCTTGTGCTTCCGATTGCAGCCGCAGCTGCCGGTGTAGCACTTGCCACGGCAGGTATCATTACAGCAATAGTTGTAAAAGGCAAAAACAAAAAATAAAATCATATCCTCGCCACACAGACAGCATCTATGCTGTTTGCAGTGGCGAGGAACTTTGTTTTGTATAACTTTTGAGAAATGTAAGTTTGTCTTGTGCAATTTGGTTATCATCTTTTTTATAACTGCTACTTGAAATAATAACGGTGTAGTGATATAATAAAAATAAGTATAATCATTTATAATGATCCTTTTTCGTGGGGTATTTATATGAACATTTACGCTATCGAATTCAACAAAAAAGCAGAGCAACTGAAAAATGCATTTCTGAATGGCAGAAGCTTTGAGGAACTTGAAGCTGAAATAGCTCCCTGTCTTTGCATAGAAGGTCTGTTTGCAGCTTTTGTTGCGGTGTGTGACCGCAGAGAAAGAGCAAGGGTATTCCGCTGCGCTGCGCCCACGCTCAAAGAGGCTTGGCACGGCGCCTGTAGATCGGCAACCAGGTTTATTTCGGGCAAGGACTACAATGCTTGCTGGGTAAAAGCTGATATTATGCGCTGTTCCGAACATAAGTCCACTGAAAGCGTTATTAAGGAGTTTTCACGTGGATACAATGAGATGTACCGCCGTGGAATCTCATTTGATGATGAACTTTTGACCGCATTGACCGAAGCAGAGATAAACGGCAATCGTGTGCTTACATACAAGAAAAAGACCATAGAACTGGCTCAGGTCAACAAGTACCTGTCTGTTGCCTGTGAAACAAAGCTGAATGACCTTCCGGATACATTGGTGCTTTTCGACTGTATCAGTTATTTCAGCGATGATAACAGCGTGGTGCATGAGCTGTATAATGAGGGCTTAAACTGCGGAAGACGTATAAACGGCGAATTCGACAAGGAGACCGCCCTTGAAGTGATCACTACATCGTCAGAATACCTTACAATGCAGCTTGATCTTGACGGTAAATTCGATTACGGCTATTATCCGATTTATCATAAGCTTATCCCGAACTATAATATCCTGCGCCATGCAAGTACTATCTGGAGTCTTGTGTGTGCGTATCGTATTACAGGTGACAAATATACGCTCCATCAGATCGAATGTGCGCTTGGCTATCTTGTTAAAAATTCATTTTACAAATACAAGAGACCACGTGACGAGGAGAATACCGCTTATATTGCTGAGCTTGCGACACGTGAGGTCAAGCTTGGGGCAAATGCAGTAGCGATCATCATGATGACCGAATATATGGACGTTACGGGAAGCGATAAGTACGTCAAGCTTTGCAAGGAGCTTGGAAACGGCATCCTTGAGCTGTTTGACAGCGATACAGGCGAGTTTTTCCATGTCCTTAATATCCCCGATCTTTCACGCAAAGAGAAGATCCGTACCGTATATTATGACGGTGAAGCGGTATTTGCGCTGTCACGTTTGTATGCGCTTACGAAAGAGCAGCGCTGGCTTGAGGCTGCAAAGACTGCCGTCGACAGATTTATCCGTGAGGACTACACCAGGCACCGTGATCATTGGGTGGCGTATTCCGTAAACGAGCTGACAAAGTATGCACCCGAGGAGCGTTACTTCGAGTTTGGTCTGAAAAATGCTGACCTGAATCTTAAAAAGATACATGATCAGCCGACCACCTATCATACCTATCTTGAATTGCTGTGCGTTACCTTTGAGCTATATGACCGTATTGTTGAGAATAATATCAAGGTGGCTTATCTTTCTGAATTCAGACTTGAAGAATTCATTAAGACGCTTTTTCATCGTGCTGATTTTATGCTCAACGGATATTGCTATCCCGAGTATGTTATGTATCTGAGATATCCATATAAGATACAGGGCGCTTTTTTCGTGCGCCATGACGGTTACCGTATAAGGATCGATGATATACAGCATTTCTGCGGTGCATATTATTCGCTTTATCGTAATTATGAGAAGCTTGATTCGCTTCGCAGGAGCTTTTCCGTGACAGAAGACGAGATCAAAGTAAGGAGCTGAGAAATATGTCTGAAAAACTTTCAGCGCCGCAGAATGTCGTTGCGGTCGCTCGTGACAGCGCAATACTTACAAAATGGAACGATGTAGATGGCGCTGACGGTTATACGCTTCATTTTTATAAAGCTGACGAGCCCGAGCGCTGCATAAAGCGACGTTATGCCCAGACCTGTTCAAAGCAGATACTCGGTATGAAAAACGGAGTTGAGTATCTGGTAGGAGTGCGTGCGTTCTATTATGAGGACGGCAAGGAGAGAGCAGGCGAGATGTCGGAAAAGGTTCCGTTCGTCCCCATGTCACCGGTGTTAAAAGCGCAGAAAGTGATCTGCTTGTCCGTAGGAGAGATGGCGCAGATAAGCTGGGAGTGCCGAAACACCCGGCCTATGGCATATTTCAGCAGCGACAATGAGGATGTTGCAGTTGTCGGAGCAGGCGGCCTTGTCCGTGCGGTCTCCGAGGGTACGGCAATTATAACTGTTTCCGCTGATAATCAGAAGTGCAAGACAAAGGTAGTGGTCGGCAGAGAGCTTTATTCTGCGCATACCAATCCCGTGCTGATGTTTACGGGCGACATAATGTGCGCCGTAGGCCAGCAGCGAAAGGGTGCAGAACGTAGCTTTGATTTCCATGACAGCTTCAATTCGGTGCGAGATATTCTGAAAAGTGCTGACTATACAGTAGGCGTGCTTGAAACCACCTGCTGTGATTCCGCACCCTATGAGCATGAAAAGCTCCGTCTGGAATCAGGTGCCCCCAATTGTAATTCGCCATCAACATTGATATCGGCGGTAGCAGGCGCAGGTTATGATATGCTTGTAACTTCAAATAATCACTGCTGTGATACTGGCTATAAGGGATTATCCGAAACGGTGGAGTGTATAAAGGAGCACGCACTTATTAATCTCGGTACTCTTGGCGACAATCCCGTTGTAAAGGATATCAAGGGAATACGTGTTGGCTTTATTGCAGTGACCATGATATCCAACAATCAGGAGAAGAATTCTCCTGAGTTTGCTGACCGTGAAATCATCGGATGGTATACAAGAGAGCATTTTGACGGCCTGGTTGAAAAGGCAAGAAAAGACGGTGCCGAGTTTATCGTCGCATATCAGCACTGGGGCACTATGAATTCCCGTACTGTGACTGACAGGCAGATAGAAGAGGCAAAGTTTATGGCGGAGAATGGCGCTGATATCATAATCGGCTCCCATCCCCATGTGATACAGGAATTCCGTTATGTAAAGACAGCCGATGGACGAAGAGTTCCATGTGCTTTCTCGCTGGGTAATTTCCTTACCTCTCAGGCGGAGCTTGACGGTAACCGTGACGGAGTGATACTGCGTGTTGAGCTTGTGCGAAAAGAAGATAATATAGCACCAAGAGTTTCATATATTCCTACTATAAGCGCCGACGCTTCCTATGGTATCGCAGTGCGCCCTGTTTATCCTTCTTTCAGCGAGATGTCCTGTGATTGTTTTGACAGAATAAAGGAGACCCTTGGCAGCAATATCAACCATTTCGTGTACAGACCTCTCATTGCTTTGAGCGGCTCTGTTCTGCTTGACCGTATTTTTTCCTCCAATAAGCGCTTCCGCACTGATAAAACGCCAATGCTTCTTTCGCAGCTTACGGCGTGTGCAGGTAAGGGCGGCAACTTTAACGGCACTGACGGTGCGCTTAAGCTCGATATAGAAAAAAGCTTTCCGCATTATGTGAAGAACTGTCCCGCTGACTATCTTGCCGTTGATTTCTACACAGCTGCGGCTATCTCTTGCTATCGTCTAGGCAATACGATGTACACAGGCACAAAGCGCTTTTTGAATTCCGATTTCTATCAGGCAATGAAAGACGACCTGGAGCATATCAAGCCCCCGTTTGACGAGGAGTTGTGGAAGCCTGCGGTGGAAAAGTACGCTAATGCTGTGCTTTCGGGCTTTTCCGGTGACAGAGTCATTCTGTTCCGACATAAGTTCCCTGATAAGAGGGTAAAGGATACAGAACTCCGTAACGGCAAACTGCGCCGCAAGATGAATAAGCAGATATCCGAGATGGAGGAGTACTTTATAAGTCTTGTTGACCCTGCGGTGGTAAACGTATCGGGCGGTTATTTTGCTTCCGGCTCATCGCCAAGCGATTTTGAGCCTGAGTATTATCTTGACGCCTGCAATGCGGCAGAGGAGATAATAACCAAAGGCAGAAGGTGTGTTACAGAGCCGGACCTCGATATGTGGTACGACAGGTTGCTGCGCTATTACGATAATATGACTGCACGAGCTTACCAGCGATGGACGTTAAATATGCGCTGCGCTTCGGATATGATCATTGCTTACACTAATAAGCAGTTTGCTGCCATAAACCGTAACAGGCTTCTTAAGCTCAAACGTTGCGGAGTATCGCAGCTCTCCAAGGTAGCTACATTCTTTACAGGTGATATCGGCGCTGCGGACATCGTTGCTGCCGCAGAGGTGATAGAGGCTGTTCTGTCAGGTGACACATCAAGACCCTACGAGGTCTATGCACCTGCGTTCAAGAATAAATACAATATACTCAAGCTTATGGCGAAGCTTCTTACAGTTGAGGTCAAGGCGCCCGTGACATCCGATACCGCCGAGGTGGTATATCTGCTTCGTGAAAGACCCGATCATCTCAGACAGTATCTTGCTGAGCTTAGCGAGGTAACAGTCGATATATGGGGCAGCTGTATTTCCAAGGAAATACTCAACCGCTGCAAGTCAGCAGGCGTGGGAAAATACATCTTCAAGCAGTGTCCCTTGCTCTCTTACGAAGCAATGATACCTATTGAGGTGCCAGAGGATGATAATAAGTTCAGCGGAAATAACTGGCGCAGACGTACCATCGCTGACGCTTTCGCACGCAACGGACTTTTTACATTGTGCAACAGCAGCTCGAAATGGTTGGTTATGGACTTCTATGATGCCATCTGCGAGATGAACGATATAGACGGACATCTATTTGAGATAGATGAATTTATCAGTAAAACGGATTTCTACAACGATATCAAATCAAAATGCAAGCCGTGCTACCTTTTTGAAAAGCGAAGCATGAAGCACTGTCGTGATGCGCTTTCCAGATTTACGCTCGATCTAAAGGAGCGCTATGGCAAGAACATCATTCTGATAAGAGCCGATCTTAAGGATACTTTTGTAAACATGGATGACAGGCTTGAGCAGATGGAAGCTGATCCGATGCTTGATTTCAAGCGAAAGTTCATAGCACTTTGCGAGGAGATGTTCATTCAGTTCACTGGCTGTTATGTCATTGACATAGCGAGACATTTCTATTCTTCTGACAGATTTCCGCTTGGGGGCGCCCATATCGTCCATTATGAAGAGGAGTTTTACAGACAGGGTGCTGAGTATCTTTCGCAGATACTCGGGGGAAATCAGAACCGTCTGTATAATATGGCGGATCAGGACTATCTGCGCCTGCGTGATCTCAGGCTTGCAAGAAAATAATATAAACCGATATTAATGAAAGGAGGCTGATCGATGAAAATAAAATATAGCTGCATCCTAGCGGTGCTGTTGGCGTCTTGTCTGCTGCTTACGGCGTGCAATGATACTTCACAGCCAATCGATCAGCAGCCCGGCATTACATCGTCATCTTCATCGTCACAGTCCGTGTCGGCAAGTGTGAGCAGCGATACTTCGCAGCCTGTTATTTCTGAGGATGACAATGAGACTGTGCCTTCACCTGAAACCGTTGATACCTCAGATATATCTGATATGCTGTCATCAGAAGATGATGACAGCAGCGAAACATCATCCGTACAAAGTCAGGACGTTTCTTCTGAAGAAATCATGTCCGGTGAGCCTGACGAGTCCGAAGAGCCTGACGTAACTTCTTCCTCAAGCACTACTGTTACAACGCCCCCTGTTACGACCACCATACCGCCGACTTCTGTTTCTACAACATCTCCTGAGCCGCCTGTTGCTGTACAGATCGTAATACCTGATGTTAAGACAGTAAGCGCTCCCGGTAAGGCGATCGCTGACAGCGGTACAGCAGTAATAGATTACAGCAATGCAAAGCTCGGATATATAGCGGCCTGTTACAGTGGAAGCAGTGCACGTGCGAAGCTGAGGATACAGTGCGGTGGAGTTACCAACGACCATGACCTTGCTGCTGACGGAACGACGGAGTATTTTCCGCTATTTGGCAGCGGTGATTATTCCATCGGTATTTACGAGCAGATAGAGGGCAAGAGCTATGGCGTGGCGGCTGATGCGCAGTTTTCTGTAAGTATATCAGATGATGTTGAGATGTATCTTTATCCCAACAAGTATGTTTCCTTTGACAAAAAGGCCGACAGCGTATATAAGGCTGCTGAGGTCACAGCAGGCATGGATACAACGATAGAAAAGCTTGCTGCGATCTTCGGATATATCACCGATAATATAACTTATGACTACGATCTTGCGTCAACGGTAAAGAGCGGATATATCCCCGATCCTGATAATGTGCTGAAAAAGCGCTCGGGAATATGCTTTGATTATGCTTCGCTTTTTGCGGCTATGGCAAGGTCGCAGGGAATACCTACACGCCTGGTCATCGGATATGCTTCTCCCGATATATACCATGCCTGGAATGAGGTCTATACTAAAGAAACAGGCTGGATATCGGCTGAGCTGCTTTTGGATATCAAGGGATACAATCTTGTTGATGCTACATTCTACGCAGGTGCGTCAGATAAGGCAGCGATGGCGGATTATATCTCGGATGATGCTAACTATTCCGCAGTTTACAGATATTAAAGAGAGGGAAGAGAAATGGCAAAACTGAAAAAACTCAATAACGAGCAGACTGCATATTTCTGCGAGCAGCTATGGCTGATCGTCAATACGGGTATGCCGTTAGACGATGGCCTTGATATACTTGCAGAGGATGTAGATGATGACAACATAAAGGCTCTTTGCGACCATATTGCGGATGAGCTTACCTGCGGAAAGACTCTTTTCAATGCAATGGCGACAAGCGGTGTTTTCCCGCAGTATGCAGTAAGTATGGTGGAGATCGGCTGTGTTACAGGACGGATCGACGATGTACTTAAGAGCTTGTCCGAGTATTACGAAAACCGCTCTGAGATACAGCGCACGGTAAGATATGCCGTTTTCCATCCTTGTATGCTGCTGCTTATGATGACTATTGTTATGGTGGTTCTTGTGGTCAAGGTCATACCTATGTTCTCCGATATTTTTGCGCAGTTTGATGCAGGCATCGGCGATGCTGTATCGCAGACTGTCAGCACCGCATATTTCATTGGTCAGACGATGCTTGTGATCCTTGCTGTACTGATCGTTGTAATATGTGTCATAACTCTTATCAGACCAGTAAGAATGGCGTTTTCGGCTTTCTTTGCAGCCTTTCCGCTTACAAGGCGTGTGTCACGTGATCTTGCCCAGGCAAAGCTCGCTGATGCTATGAGCATGATGATTTGCAGCGGCATAGCTCCCGAAGAAGCGCTTGAACATACATTGACAGTCATCGAAGACAAGTATCTGCGCAGGCAGCTTGAGGATTGTCTTGAAAGAGTCAAAGGCGGAGAGTATTTTTCTGATGCAATTTGTAATTCGGGCATACTCCCTAAGGTTTATGCACGTTCGCTCAGGATCGCATATACATCCGGTTCCTTCGATGAAGTCTGGAAAAAGATCAGCCGTCGAAGCTCCGAGACCGCACAAAACACCTTGTCGGGACTTGTAAGCTTTGTTGAGCCTGCTATCATAATAGTCCTTGCGCTTATGATCGGCTCCATACTTATGACTATCATGCTTCCTCTTATGAATATCATGACATCTATCGGATAAAGGAGAACAAAATGAAGGCTGTAACGGACAGATCCCGATCGTTCATTAATATAGGTGCAATATTGCTGTTTGTAGCGATAGTCGTGTGGTTCATTATCGCTGTTAACAATACGCAGGCGGCTTCCGATGAACAGGAGCTTGCTGCAGTCAAGCGTTCGGTAGAGAACGGGATCACACTGTGCTATTCGATAGAGGGCGTATATCCCGAGGACCTCGGATATCTTACTGAGGTGTACGGCGTTGATTATGACAGCGAGCGGTTTATAATACATTATGATTGCTTTGCGGCGAACATCCGTCCCACAGTGACGGTTATGGAAAAGGGGCAGTGATATGAACGGAACAAATAAGAGTGCGACCTCACGTGTGCTCAACACATTTGCAGGTATGCTGTTATTTTTATTGTTCACTATATGTATGCTTATGATGATAGGCGCTGCAGCAGCGACGTACAGCCGCATCAACAGCGGCTATGAGACGACTTATGGCTCGGCAGCGGCAATACGATACGTGTCAAATAAAATAAGGTCATCGGATAGCTGTAAGATTACAGACGATGCAAACGGAATAATCGTGACAAACGGGTCGCTCATTACACTTATCTATATGGGCAGCGGCGGATTGTATGAAAAGAACGTTGCAATAGGCGGTGATGTTTCTCAGTCTGGCGGAGAGCTTATCATTGAAGCCGACGCCTTGTCGGTGATCGACAACGGCGGACTTTATAGTATCATTGTAGAGTGCGGAGGCGATCGTACCTCGGTGCTTGTAAGGAAAGGGTGATACAGCTGAATACAGGACGAAAAGCAGAGTTGAAACACTCTAATCTGTTCTTTATCGAGCTTATGCTGGTTCTGTTGTTTTTCAGTATATCAGCGGCTGTCATATTGCAGCTGTTTGTAGCGGCGGATAACAGGCAGAAGCAGAGTGATCGTATCGAAATGGCTGTAATATGCGCACAATCTGTTGCTGAGGCATTTTCGGTAAGCGGTAGCCTTGCTGATTGTGTTGGTGTTGTTTTTGGGGGTATGGCTTGTGGTGATGATATCCATCAGCTTGAAGTCAAGCTGAACGATGATTTTGCTGCCGCTTCTGACGGTAATATCATTCTGTCGCTCAGCGAGAACGAAAAATCCACACAGGCAGGTACTCTCTCTCGTCTGGAAATGACCTTTGAGTACAACGAAGAGGAATTTTACACGATAGGCTGTACATCATATACGCCACGACAGGGAGGGGTACTTGATGGATGAAAGAAGACGACCCCGCCGTAGTGGTGGAATAGGCGTAGGCTATGTCTCGCTGATAATGCTTTTTGCTGTGATAACGCTTACTGTGCTTGCAGTGCTGTCTTACCAGGCTGCCAGCGCAAATGATACCCTCAATGACAGGAGCGTTTCGTTCGGAAAGGAATACTATGCCGCAGACGGCAGGGCAAAGGAAATGCTGATGAAGCTGGATGAATGTGCTGTATCGGCGCATGAAAGCGGATTTTTTGAGGACGCCTTTGCAGAATATTGCGAGGAGCTTGAAGGCGTTTCTTTAAAACGTTTGCCAGGTGGGATTTCTGTTCATTACAGCGAGAATCTGAATGAACGTACAGAGCTTGTGGTGAATATAATGTTTTACAGCGATCCGCAGGCACAAAGCAGATATGATATCGAAATGTGGAAAACTGTTCCTGCATCATCTGATGATGAAAGCGACGATCTTGGAGTGTGGGACGGAAGCGGATTTTAATCGTACAAATTAACAGGGAAGAGGAAATGACAAATGGAATTGGTTTCGATCTTAAAAGAAATGGTTGAAAACTCTGCGTCGGATATTTTTATAGTATGCGGAGCCTCGCTGAGTTATAAGGCAAACGGTGAGATATGGAAAACAGAGACGCCTGCTCTTACTATGCAGGATACCGAGAGGATCGTAAGAGATATCTTTGCGCTTGCAAATATCACGCTTGAAAATGATAAGCTTCCCGAACGTGAGATGGACTTTTCGTTTTCTGTCAGCGGACTCGGACGCTTCAGAGCTAATATCTATAAACAGCGTGGTTCGTATGCGGCAGTACTTAGGTTTGTGCCGTTTGAGCTTCCTATGGCAGAAAAGCTTGGTATACCCGATCAGGTCATGGAGCTTAGCAAGCTAAAGGGCGGCATCGTGCTTATCACGGGTGCGGCAAGCAGCGGAAAATCGACAACGCTTTCCTGTATCATAAATCGCATAAACCGCACACAGAAGAATCATATCATAACTATTGAAGATCCTATCGAGTTCCTTCATCGCCACGATAAGAGCATAATCAGCCAGCGAGAGATCGATCTCGATACACAGAGCTATCTTGATGCCCTGCGTTCGGCGCTTCGCCAGTCTCCGGATGTGATATTGCTCGGAGAGATGAGGGATTATGAAACGATAAGCGTGGCAATGACCGCCGCCGAAACCGGCCAGCTCGTTCTTTCTACACTGCATACACTTGGTGCAGCAAGCACTATTGACCGAATAATCGACGTATTCCCCATAAATCAGCAGCATCAGATAAGGATACAGCTTTCCATGACGCTAAAAGGCGTTGTGTCACAGCAGCTTCTGCCTTCAGTTGACGGAACATTGGTACCCGCATTTGAGATAATGACGATGAACAGTGCGATACGTACAATGATAAGAGAGGAAAAAACTCATCAGATCGACACGATCCTGCAGTCGTCGCCGGGAATGCAGACAATGGATAACTGCATAGCCGGAATGTATCGTGATGGAATCATAACCGCAGAAACTGCTGTTGAATTTGCCTATAATCCTGAAATAATGCGCAAAAGAGTATCGTTATAAATCGTTTCAGAACCTATTGTAATCGATAATTGGGTCTGTTGTGCAAATTGTACAAATTGACTTGGGTATTTTAGTCTCACTTCTACTTGACAAGTGTCGATTTATTTGGTAGAATTAACATAAGAAAATAGGCTATCTATACCTGTTTTCATTTGGTTTTGATTTTACATACAGAAAGGATGATGGTCATGAGCGAGAAGAAACGTAAAAAGACCAGAGCCGTAGCAGGTTTTGCGTTTGCACTCTCATTAATGGCTTCACAGGCGTATTCCGTTTCCGCTGCAGCGGAGACAGCAGGTTCCATCGATGACCTGATGGGCAGCACCAATACAAATAACAATGAAACTTTCTCTTCCGGAGAGGGTGTTCTTGGTGCGGCTGCAAATTTCAGCGTTTTTGTAAAGAACGACTTTAAGGTGAATGGTGCAGACTGCCCCGGCAATTTTGCTGTTGGCGGCAATGCAACTGTCCCCGATAATTACATGGTATCAGGCGGAAAGGCTGTTATAGGCGGAGAAGTGCTCGGTGGCAGCTTCCAGGATACGGTAAATGTTATTGATGAGTTCACTGCAGGCTTTAATTTCGACGCCGAATTCGCTAAGCTCTCTGAGCTTTCATCTAAACTGGCTTCTTATGGTGCTAACGGAGAAGTGTTCCTCGCAGGACAGGACTGGAGCAATCCGGCTAAATATGACCGAGTAAACGGTAACGGCTCTATCGATTCGGGCAGACTTGTGTTCAGAGGCTATGACTCCGAGCTTAATATTTTCAACCTTTCTGTAGATGAATATAATTATCTTTGCGCATCCGGTTTTTCCGGCTCATTTGATTTTGATGTTCCTGAGGGTTCTTTCTCTGTCATCAATGTAACAGGTGACGGAACGCTTAATCTTAGCGCCTATAGTGGTACTTTCTATAACGGCGTACAGGGCGGCAATGATTCGTCACTTTACGGCAATGTATTGTTTAATGTGACTGGTGCTGACACCGTTGTGATACAGAACAGTATTGGTTCAGTGCTTGCAACAAGCTCACACGTTGTATCCTACATAGGTCATTCGCATTTTAGTGGACAGCTTATTTGTGAGTCGTATGACGGACTTTCACAGTTTGGTGCATCTAAGTTTGGCGGCGAGGATATCATTGAAGATCTTTTTGACGAAGATATAGATATCTACGACGAAATCCCCGATTCTGACACAGACACAGACACTGATACCGATACGGACACAGACACCGATACTGATACGGACACAGACACCGATACTGATACAGACACAGATACAGATACGGACACAGATACGGACACGGATACCGATACGGATACTGACACCGACACTGATACAGACACAGACACAGACACAGATACAGATACAGATACCGATACGGACACTGATACAGACACGGACACAGATACGGATACAGATACGGATACCGATACAGACACAGACACAGATACAGACACAGATACTGATACTGACACTGATACCGACACAGATACTGATACCGATACGGACACAGACACTGATACGGATACGGATACTGATACAGACACAGATACTGACACAGACACAGATACCGACACAGACACAGATACTGATACAGACACCGATACCGATACAGACACGGATACTGACACAGATACAGACACAGATTCTGACACAGACACAGATACGGATACCGACACAGATACGGATACCGATACGGATACTGACACTGATACCGATACAGATACAGATACGGACACTGATACAGATACAGACACGGACACCGATACCGATACAGACACAGACACCGATACTGACACAGACACTGATACGGATACTGACACTGATACAGACACGGACACAGATACCGATACGGATACAGACACAGATACTGACACAGACACAGACACAGATACAGATACCGATACGGACACTGATACAGACACGGACACAGATACGGATACAGATACAGATACGGATACCGATACAGACACAGACACCGATACAGACACAGACACAGATACAGACACAGACACGGATACTGATACTGACACTGATACCGACACAGATACTGATACAGATACGGACACAGATACAGATACGGACACTGACACAGATACAGACACAGACACGGATACTGATACTGACACTGATACCGATACGGACACTGACACGGATACTGACACTGATACAGACACGGATACTGATACCGACACGGATACTGACACTGACACTGATACGGATACTGACACTGATACAGACACAGACACAGACACGGATACTGATACAGACACAGATACCGACACAGATACTGATACGGATACCGATACTGATACAGACACAGATACCGATACTGATACGGATACCGATACTGACACCGACACCGACACAGACACGGATACTGACACAGACACGGATACCGACACCGATACGGATACGGACACCGATACGGATACGGACACAGATACAGATACTGACACAGATACCGACACGGATACTGACACGGATACTGACACGGACACTGATACCGATACGAACACAGATACCGATACAGACACTGATACGGACACAGACACAGACGCTGACACAGATACGGACACCGATACAGACACAGATACCGATACCGACACAGACACAGACACAGACGCTGACACCGACACTGATACGGATACCGACACAGACACAGACGCTGACACCGACACTGATACAGACACAGACACCGATACCGATACAGACACAGACACCGATACCGATACGGACACAGACACAGATACCGACACAGACACAGATACCGATACCGACACAGATACCGATACCGACACAGACACAGATACTGATACAGACACGGACACAGACACAGACACT
>JAFTXQ010000010.1 GCA_017461565.1 Oscillospiraceae bacterium | reverse complement strand
GGCGGTGAGGGTCCACCTGTTCCCATTCCGAACACAGTAGTTAAGCTCACTTGCGTCGACAATACTTGGCGGGCAACTGCCCGGGAAGATAGATAGGCGCCGACACTTAATAGGCTCAGTAGACTGGTGTTTACTGAGCCTCTCTATTCCTCCGTAGCTCAGTCGGTAGTAGCACCTGACTGTTAATCAGGGTGTCACTGGTTCAAGTCCAGTCGGGGGAGCCAGTATCCGCTGAACTTATATTAAGTTCAGCGGAATTTTTATATTCAAAAGCTATGATAAGAAATAGTAGGAATTGTGAAGATCACAGAGAGACGGCGTGTGGTGTGAGTCGTTATCTAAGCTTTCTGAACCCATCTTTGAGCTTCGCTCCGAACACTTAATAGTAGGCGGCGACGGTTCTCCCGTTATAGAGATACGAGTGCGGTTGATTACCGAATTTAGGTGGTACCACGGACATTGAAAGTTCGCCCTAAGCAGATATGCTTGGGGCTTTTATTTTTATATACTATGAAAGGAACACTATTATGAAACTTGATAAGCTTGTAGGCGACCGCTTCAAGGAGCGTCCCTCCGATTGTAACATTGACAGCCATGCGCTTATGGTACGTGGCGGCTACATGAAGTATGTGGCAAACGGTATTTTCTCATCTTATATGCCTCTCAAGAGAGTTACCCGTAAGATCGAGCAGATCATCCGTGAGGAGATGGATGCCATCGATGGACAGGAGGTAATGTTCCCTGTTGTTATGCCTGCTACTCTCTGGCAGGAGTCGGGAAGATATGAGAGTATCGGCAGTGAGCTTCTGCGTTTTTCTGACCGAAACAAAGCCCAGATGGTATTGGGTATGACACACGAGGAGGCTGCTGTGCATCTCGTACGTGAGTATGCAAACAGCTACACAAAGTACCCCTTTATGATATATCAGATACAGACAAAGTTCCGTGATGAAGCACGTCCTCGTGGAGGTCTTATCCGTGTGCGTGAGTTCACTATGAAGGATGCATACTCCTTCCACACCTCTCAGGAGGATCTTGAGGATTACTATTACCGCTGCCACAAGGCTTATGAGCGCATTTACGCCCGTGCAGGCATCCCCGAGGTTATTTCTGTTGCATCTGACAGTGGCATGATGGGCGGAAGCATCTCTCATGAGTTTATGCTGCTCACACCTATCGGCGAGGACAGCATCGCAATCTGTAAGAAGTGCGGTTATCGTGCTAATATGGAGGCTGCCGACAGCATCATCGAAAATACCCGTGATGAGGTCTCCGAGGCGCTGACCGAGGTATACACTCCCAATATCCATACTATTGAGGAGATCTGCGATTTCCTTAAGACTCCTACTGACAAGAGCTGTAAGGCTGTTGTATATCAGAGAAATTCTGACGATCATTTTATAGTTATATTTATCCGTGGTGATCTTGACATCAATGAAACAAAGCTTACAAACCACCTCGGATATGATGTTCATCCTGCTGTTATCACAGAGGAATGCGGACTCAACGCAGGATACATTGGTCCTGTCGGACTTAACGTAAATGGTGGCTGCACAGTGCTGTATGATAAGTCCCTTATGAATACAAACAACCTTTCCTGCGGCGCAAACAAGGAGGAGTACCACTACACAGGTCTTGATATCTCCCGTGACGTGGGTGAGGTAGAGTATATCGATCTTGCCAAGATCATCGAGGGCGGTATCTGCCCTGAGTGTGGCGCACATGAGATCACCATTTCACGTGGCATAGAGGTAGGAAATATATTCCAGCTCGGTACAAAGTACTCCAAGTCCATGGGCATGACCTATCTTGACAGCGATGGCAATGCGCAGACTCCCATTATGGGTTGCTATGGTATCGGCGTAGGTCGCCTTGCAGCTTCTGTATGCGAGGCTCACCACGATGATTACGGACCTATCTGGCCTATGGCTATCGCTCCGTGGCAGGTACACATCTGCGCTGTAAGAGCTGATGACGCTCAGGTCAAGGAGAATGCAGACAAGCTGTATGCAGAGCTTCAGAGCCGTGGTGTAGAGGTAATTTATGACGACCGTGCGAATGTAAGCGCAGGCGTAATGTTCAGCGATGCTGATCTTCTTGGATGCCCCATCAGGCTTGTTGTAAGCCCCAGAAATCTCAAGGACGGTGTTATCGAGGTGGCTGCCCGTGATAAGAGCTTCAGCGAGAAGCTTGCTCCCGAGGCTGTTGCAGACAGAGTACAGGAACTCATCAAGGAAATGATGGCTGTTAAGGAATGATAAGTAAATAAACAATGCCGCTTCCGATATCGTCCGGAAGTGGCATTTTGTTTTGTCTTATCCATGAAAAAACGCCCCCGACAGGGAGCGTTTTGATTTTGGCACGCCCGGTGCGATTCGAACGCATGACACATAGCGTCGGAGGCTATTGCTCTATCCAGCTGAGCTACGGGCGCAGATACCACTGATTATTTTACCACAGATCACAGAAAATTTCAACTCCTTTTTAAAAATATACTGCAAAACTCGGGAAATAAAGTCGGTCGATAGCGTTTTCGGAGGATACTCATGTTTAAGTCATTACGTCGAACGCATCGAAAAGCCTCAGAACATCCTTGTTGAATTTATATTGGCTCGCTTATAAGTCTCATTCCCGTGGGCATCGTGTTTGGGATCTCTTCTGCTGTTATGTCGTCGGCTGCAAACAGACTTCCCATGTTGATGGCATCATTGCCGTAGCGTGAACGTATCCTCTCAATGGCAAGCTCTATCCTGTCACGCTTTTCACGCCGTGAAGCACTGCTGTCTTCAAAGAAAAGCTGCTGCGGCTCGTCATCTGCTTCGGGCAGGAGATTTATCGTGCGCACAGTAAGCGCACGCACCCCACGCTCCCACTTGTAGTTCTGTCTGAACAGCGAAAAGGCATTTTCGGCGATCTCCGCAAAGGACTGGACAGGCGCAATCAAAGGATGCTGATACTGCCTTGTTCTCAAAAGGTTATCCTTGACCGCTATCTGCACACCTCCTGCACGGAGCTTGTATTTCCTCAGCCGTTTTGATACGTCTTGTGAAAGACCGAAAATGACCTGCCAAACCTCGTCCTCGGTGAAAAGATCTGTTGTGCAGGTAGTTCCGTGGCCTACGCTTTTTATCGGCTCGCAGCAGCACATGTGACGCACGGGAGAGTCATCCAGACCGTTTGCGTACAGCCATATCTGCCGTCCGCATTTGCCAAGCTTGTCTTCAAGGAAGCGCACATCCATATCCGCAAGCTCGTTTATGGTGCGGATACCGTAATTTTTAAGGAACTTCATAGATGAACGTCCTACGCCCAGCATATCCGAGGCAGGCAGACCGCCTATAAGACTGCGGAAGCTCTCCTTAGGTATCACAGTCACTGCGTCGGGCTTTTTTAGATCAGAGCCAAGCTTTGCGAATATCTTATTGAAGCTAACTCCCACCGAGATGGTAAGACCAACCTCTTCCTTAAGTCTGCGGCGCAGCTCCTGTGCTATCTCCTCGCCGCTGCCGAAAAGAAGTCTGCTCGCTGTAACATCCAGCCAGCACTCGTCTATTCCGAAAGGCTCTATAAGATCGGTGTAGTCCTCATATATCCTGCGTGCCATCGCCGAATATTTCATGTATTCGTCAAATCTCGGCGGAACTGTTATCAGATCTGGGCATTTCTGCTGTGCCTGCCATATAGCCTCACCCGTCTGTACGCCGTATTTTTTGGCGAGATCTGATTTTGCCAGCACTATACCGTGGCGGTCCTCCTTGCTGCCGCAGACAGCCACCGCCTTTCCTTTAAGCTCAGGATTCAGAAGTATCTCCACCGAAGCATAGAATGCATTAAGATCGCAGTGCAGTATCGTTCTTTCCATATATAACTCCTTTGTGCAAATTAGGGAACAAATTGAGAACAAATACATTATACCGCTTTGCGAGAACTTTGTCAACAGGTTTCGGAACAAAAAGAGAACTTTTGCGTAAAAAGATACGCCGCACGGTATCAGTTTACCATGCGGCGTCTGATTTACTCATCAAGCTGTTGCTCTATGATATGGAACGGAGTTTCCTTTGGCTCCTGGCGTTTTCGGTTCTGCAGGAAAAGATAATTATAAGTGATGGTCTTGTACTTCGTCACGATGCTGACTTTGTAACCACGCTGCTTCCACAAAAGCAGCAGAGGGGCGTATGTTACTTTTACGACATCGCAGTAAAAGATAGTCTCGCTGTAATTCTTGCGGAATATGCGGAACTCGTTGCTGTCTGCTTCATAGTTGTATATGGTGTAGTGTGCGACTCTGTATATCGCTATTCCTGCGATCAGCCATATCAGACCAATGATCAAAAATATACCGCCTCCGGTGCCCATAGATGTAAGCCCATCAACCATATCAATAAATGCTTCAGCCATTATCACCGCAAGAACAATGCAGAATGCACCCCATATAAATATCTCATACTTATGCGGAGTGCGGAACTGCCCCTTTGATATAAGCTCTTTGGACTGATCCGATATCGTTTTTACGTTTATTATCTCGTTTCTGCCGCTGCGATAGTAGGGGCGCTCGTAAACATCGCTGACGGTATGCTGCGGCTTTGAAATTGCAGGAGAAAGCTTGACCTCAGGCATTGCCTCAAGCTCTGCAACATCCTCCGCAAGCGAGTTCATACGGGATGGCATCGGGGATATCTCCTCCATCTCCGAAACGACAGCAGGTTTTTCGGGAGCTTTTTCCTCCTGCTCCTTATCGAACAGAATCTTCTGACGCTCCTCAATTATATGAAAAGGAGTCAGCTCGGGTGATTTTCTTACATCGTTGCGCAGGAATACGTACTTGAACCTGTATGTTCCCTTTCTGGTGAGGACAGTTATAAGAAAGCCTCTCTGCCTGCCCAGAAACATAAGCGGATCATAGCTGACCGAAATAACGTTCATGTAAAAGAAATCAACGTTTTTTCCATCGCCGTATATGGTGATCTTCTGCTCATCCGCATGGTAGCTGTACTCCTTGCCGTGGAGGATGAAATTCATAACGGTAAGGCAGACGCATACCCATATACACAGCGCACACACTGTAGCGATAGCAAAGAACATCGCACTCTCGCCGCCGATCAGAGTTACATTTACAAAAAACAATCCGCTGTATATCGCAGCTATTACCAGAAAGCTTATCACAGCGGTAAGGATCAACAACGGCTTTTCGTTTCCGTAGGCGCATCTGAATGTACCGGAGGAATTATAACCGAACATTCCTTCGTTTACCGTAGCCGAACCAAATCTTGATGTCATAGCTTTACCTCCAGTTAAAGGTTTTGTAGATAAATTATAGCACGTAATTCTTTGTTTTTCAACACGTAATCTTATCAAAAATCATGTTTTTGGGTTAAAGATTTAACTATTATACGAATATGGCAAACAACGCTTTGATTTGTTCAAAAAATTGTGGTAATTATCACGATTTGAACCGTTTTTTACCTCAAGTTTCTGCTTGACAATAGCCCGCATATATGGTATTATATTAGTGGTGAAACACATAATCTTGTGTAATAAACCATTTCCAGGAAATACAGCGCTGCGGCAATACAGACAGACACGCCTGCGGCTGAAAGGAAATAGATGATGAGTTATTTTGCAGAAGAATGGAAGAATTTCGTTCCGGGTAAGTGGAGCAACGACGGAGTAAACGTCCGTGACTTTATAGCAAGGAACTATACTTTATACGAGGGTGATGAGAGCTTCCTCACCGCACCGACCGAGGCAACAAAGAAGCTTTGGGCACAGGTGCTTGACCTGTCCGAAAAGGAGCGACAGGCAGGCGGCGTGCTTGACATGGATACAAAGGTAGTGTCTACGATAACCTCCCATGGTGCAGGATATCTTGACAAGGAGCTTGAGACGATCGTCGGCTTCCAGACAGACAAGCCTTTCAAGCGCTCGCTTCAGCCCTTCGGCGGAATAAGAATGGCACAGGCTGCCTGCTCCGAAAACGGATACAAGGTAGACGATGAGGTAGTCAAGATCTTCACCGAATACAGAAAGACCCACAATCAGGGCGTTTTTGACGCATACACTCCCGAGATGCGCCTTGCAAGAAAATCAGCGATCATCACAGGTCTGCCCGATGCCTACGGCAGAGGCAGGATCATCGGCGACTACCGCCGTGTGGCTCTTTACGGCGTTGATCTGCTTATTGAGGACAAGAAGCAGCAGCTAGATACCGCGCCTGTACGTATGACAAGCGAGAACATCCAGCTTCGTGAGGAGCTTTCCGAGCAGATACGTGCTCTTATGGAGCTTAAGAAGCTCGGTGAGATCTACGGTTACGATATCTCAAAGCCTGCTAAGAACGCTAAAGAGGCTATACAGTGGCTCTATTTCGGCTATCTTGCAGCAGTAAAGGAGCAGAATGGTGCAGCGATGTCCCTCGGCAGGACCTCCACATTCATCGATATATACATCCAGCGCGACCTTGAGGCAGGACTCATCACAGAGGAGCAGGCGCAGGAATACATCGACCACTTCATTATGAAGCTGCGCCTTGTGAAGTTCGCAAGAACCCCCGAATACAACGAGCTCTTCTCGGGCGACCCCACATGGGTGACAGAGTCCATCGGCGGCGTAAATATCGACGGTAAGCCGCTGGTAACAAAAAGCTCTTTCAGATATCTGCATACTCTTGATAATCTCGGTCCCGCACCCGAGCCTAACCTTACTGTGCTGTGGTCGGTAAATCTTCCGCAGAAGTTCAAGGAATACTGCGCAAAGATGTCTATAAAGACATCCTCCATCCAGTACGAAAACGACGATCTTATGAGGATCACCCACGGCGACGATTACGCTATCGCCTGCTGCGTGTCTTCTATGAGAGTCGGCAAGGAGATGCAGTTCTTCGGTGCGAGAGCAAACCTTGCAAAGTGCCTGCTTTACGCTATCAACGGCGGTGTGGACGAGCGCCTCAAGATACAGGTTGCTCCCAAGTACCGTGCGGTAGAGGGCGAATATCTCGATTACGACGATGTAATGGAAAAGTACGACCAGATGATGGAATGGCTTGCAGGTCTTTATGTCAACACTCTGAACGTCATCCATTATATGCATGACAAATACAGCTACGAAAGATTGCAGATGGCTCTGCATGACAGAGAGGTCAAGCGTTACTTTGCAACAGGTATCGCAGGACTTTCCGTTGTGGCAGACTCTCTCTCCGCTATCAAATACGCAAAGGTAAAGTGCATCAGAGATGAAAACGGTATCGTTGTGGATTACGAGGTAGAGGGCGACTTCCCCAAGTACGGCAACAATGACGACCGTGTTGATAAGATCGCAGTGGATATCGTTGAGACCTTTATGGAGAAGATAAAGCGTCACCATACCTACCGTCACGGTGTTCCCACAATGTCAATACTTACCATCACTTCAAACGTTGTTTACGGTAAGAAGACAGGCAACACCCCCGACGGAAGAAAGATGGGCGTTCCCCTTGCTCCAGGTGCAAACCCCATGCACGGACGTGACACTCACGGTGCGGCGGCTTCTCTTTCCTCTGTTGCTAAGCTTCCTTTTAAGCACGCACAGGACGGAATCTCCAACACGTTCTCCATCGTTCCCGATGCGCTTGGCAAGGCAGGACTCTCTATGCTGGAGGAGCTGGATTTCGACCTCGACATGACCGAGGAAGAACTGAAAAAGGCGGCTGCCGATGTGCAGTAATGAAGAGGCCAAAAACCTTGCGGAGCTTCTGGACAGACTCTGCTCCGCAGGTTCTGAGCATATAAACGTCACCCGTGAGGGCGACGGAAACGGCATCACGGAAAAGACAGAAAGCAGCACCGATTGCTGCAAAGGAGATCTGGCATGCAATATCCCTACGCTTCATAAGGGTATTGACGATGATGAGGAGGAGACATAACATGGACAACAACAAGCTTCAGATAGATAACCTTGTAACCCTGCTGGACGGCTATGCTATGAAGGGCGGACACCATCTCAACGTGAATGTATTTACAAGAGAAACTCTGCTCGACGCACAGGCTCACCCCGAGAAATATCCCCAGCTCACTATCAGGGTATCGGGTTATGCGGTAAACTTCAACAAGCTGACAAAGGAACAGCAGGACGATGTTATCGCAAGAACGTTCCATACTAAGATATAATGAAGTAAGGACACGGTGCGCCGTGTCCTTTGCTGTGTAATTGGAGGTCAAAGTGATCGGAAGAATACATTCCACAGAAAGCTTCGGAACAGTGGACGGCCCGGGGATCCGCTTCGTTGTGTTCATGCAGGGCTGTCCTATGCGTTGCAAATATTGTCATAATCCCGACACATGGGAGATAAGCACAGGCAAGGAAGTGACAGTGGACGAAATACTGACGGAATACAACGGATGCAAGGAGTTTTACAAAAACGGCGGCATCACCGTAACAGGCGGCGAGCCGCTTATGCAGATAGATTTCGTAACTGAGCTGTTTGAAGCGGCAAAGGCACAGGGAATACACACCTGCCTTGACACCTCGGGTATAACCTTTACAGAGCATGAACGCAATAAATTCGACAGGCTGATAAAAAGCTGCGATCTGGTAATGCTGGATATAAAGCATATCGACAATGCGCTACACAGGGAGCTTACCGCACAGGACAACTCAAATATCCTCGGGTTTGCGCAGTATCTTTCGGATAACAGCGTGCCTATGTGGATACGCCATGTGGTCGTTCCTGATATCACCACTGACGAGGAGTACCTCTACAAGCTCGGCAGGTTTATCGGTGGACTACGCAGTGTAAAAGCGCTGGATGTGCTTCCGTATCACGTTATGGGAGTTTCAAAATACGAAAAGCTTAATATTGAATATCAGCTTAATGGAACTCCACCTGCGTCCGAACAGGAGACGCTTGAGGCAAAATCGGCTATAATGCGTGGAATAAAGGATCGGCGCATGGGAAAATAAAACGCATCGGCGGCACATCAAATATGCGATGTGCCGTTATTTATTTCGACAAAATGCTTGACTTTAGCAGGAAAATCATTTATAATATTTAAGTATGTATTTTTTGAAATAGGAGAGTATTTATGGGCGAAAAAAAGACAGCCATAAAAGGCGGAGGTTTTTCCTCGAAGATCGGTTTTGTGCTCGCCGCTGCGGGTTCAGCGGTGGGTCTGGGTAATATATGGAGATTTCCGTATCTCGCAGCACAGTATGGCGGAGGTATATTTCTGCTGGTATATCTGATACTGTCAGTGACATTCGGCTTTGCGCTGATGGTAACGGAAATTGCTATCGGACGTAAAACGGGCAAGAGCGTTATCGGGGCATATTCAGACCTTTCAAAGAAGTTTGCACCGCTGGGATGGCTTGCGGCACTGGTTCCTGTCATAATCTTCCCTTACTATTGCGTTATCGGCGGATGGGTGCTGAAATACCTTGTGACATTCCTCACAGGCAGCGGCGCTGCGGCAGCTGCCGAAACAGTGACAGTTGTTGATGGTGCGGAAAAGGTAGTCTCTTTCTTTGATACTTTTGTAAGCGCAAGTCCCGTGGAGCCAGGTATCTTCCTTGCGATATACATGGGACTTACTGCGGTAGTCGTAATGCTGGGCGTTGAAAAGGGCATTGAAAAATTCAGCAAGTTTCTTATGCCAGTGCTGATAGTTATTACAATAGTGATATCGATATATTCATGTACGCTTGACGGCGCACTGGATGGACTGCTTTACTATGTTACCCCCAACTTTGAGAACTTCTCTCTCAAGACCGTGGTAGCTGCAATGGGACAGCTCTTCTATTCTATGTCGCTCGCTATGGGTATCATGGTCACCTACGGCTCTTACATGAGAAAGGATGACAGCATCGAAGGCTCTGTTCATCACATCGAGATATTCGATACAGGTGTGGCGTTCCTCGCAGGTCTGATGATAGTCCCCGCTGTATTCGCTTTCTCAGGTGGCGACAAGAGTGCACTGAATTCCGGTCCCTCGCTGATGTTTGAGACGCTTCCCAAGGTATTCGACACAATGCCCGGCGGTCATATAATGGGAGTTGTGTTCTTCCTGCTGGTTGCACTGGCAGCACTCACATCTTCAATATCACTGATGGAGACTATCGTTTCTATCGTCTGTGAAAAGACAAAGCTCAAGCGTATCCCTGTATGTCTTATCGTTGTAGGAATCTCGTTCCTGATCGGTATGCTTTCGGTACTGGGTTACAGCTCATGGAGCGATGTAACGCTTTTCGGCAAGCAGTTCCTCGATTTCTTCGATTTCATCAGCAACAGCATCATCATGCCGATCGTTGCTCTGCTTACCTGCATCCTTATCGGATATGTCGTTAAGACAAAGATCGTAGAGGACGAGGTAGAGATAAACGGCAAGTTCAAGTCCAGAAAGCTTTACCGTGTGATGGTGAAGTTTATCTGCCCTGTATTCATGATCGTGATCTTTGTATCTTCGATCATCGGATATGTATAATATTGTGATAAAAGTCTCCGTACGTCTCAGTACGGAGATTTTTTTGTATCTCGCACCTTACATTTTGATAAAGATATCAGATATTTTGTAAAATATACTTGACAAATATAAAAATATATGTTACAATCAAATCGAGGTGAGGATATGGCTAAAAATCTCAGGATGAAAGCCGCCCGTGCCGCTGCCGATATCTCACAGGATGAGCTTGCAAAGAAGATCGGCGTCACACGACAGACGATCAGTGCGGTGGAAAACGGCGACTACAACCCTACTATAAATCTATGTATTGCAATATGCAGGGCACTCGGAAAGACCCTTGACGAGCTGTTCTGGACAGACGACAAATGATATTGGAGGAATAGGTATGAGTTTAAAGAGCTTTGATAAATTTTGCGAGAAGATGATACTCGGCGATCCCGAGTCAAATAAAGAGTATCAGGATATGCTGTTTGGAAAAAAGGGCGCAGGCAAGGACATTTATGACGAGCGACAGAATCAGGTGCGCTCAAAGCTTTTTACAGAGGCGCTGATAGTGTATGCGGCACTCAGCTTTTTTGCAGTGGCGATCTATGAAGGCATTTATCAGTTCTGCGAGAGTATCATTCCCGTTCTCGCAGTATGCATGGCACTGTGCTATCTTTTCTGGGTAATACGTAATCTGGCGTGCGGTACCTTACTTGGAGTTAAGTACAAGATCGCACGTAATACGGCGTGGATAATCCTTCTGGAGTGCGTATGGTTCGGATACGTGTACTTCTCTGACTATTTTGAGGCGGAAGAGCAACACAATTTCTTTGCAAATAACGGTATGCTTACGGATGAATTCTGCATGCTGACCGCTATGTTGATGATGGTAATAACCTCAGTCATAACTCTGATAGCAGTAAGCGCCAAGAAAAAAGAGGATGCACAGGAACAGTGCGACAACGAGTGACGGCGCTTTTTCAATGCAACAAAAGTACAGAACCTCCTGTAAAAAAGATGGACGGAAATATAGAGAAGTATTACAAAGCCGCTTTTGATTTGTGTCAAAAGCGGCTTTGCTTGTTTTATTGACATCTTATGATGTATTTGTTATAATATAAATTGCGATAAATAGCAAGTCAAATCTAAAAATTAGGAGAGCAATATGGTTGATTATGCAATAACATTAGAATTCGACAAAGAAACTCACAATAAAATTCAGGAAATGATAGACGAGGTTGCAAAGGTAACAGGCTGTGATTATATGAAACAGTCCAAAATTCCGCCTCATGTAACTGTTGCTGCTATTGTAAGCGACAATGAAGAAGCGTTGCTCTCTGAAATGGAAATCATTGCTGAAACAATGAAGAAAGACTACATTTGGTTTGCAAATATCGGTGTGTTCAATCCGCTTGTAATTTATCTTGGTCCGGTAATGAATGAGTTTTTATACAACACCTGCAAAACTGTAAATGAACGGTTATTAAAATATGCTGATATTGGTAACAGAGGGAACTATATGCCATACCAGTGGGTTCCTCATGCGGCGATTGCGGTAAAGCTGACTACGGATGCATTAAAAGATGCATTTTCCATAGTTCAGGAAAAGTTTACCGCTTTTGGAGCAACTGCTGAAAAAATCGTGTTGGCAAGAGCAGAGCCGTATGAAGAACTTCGTTCATGGGAATTGAAATAAACAGCTTTAGCATTTATAGCTCCTATTTAAGAAGTACAAGATCCAATTCATCTATGAAATAATAAAATCCAGAGAAGATGTGAGCTCTTCTCTGGATTTACTTTTTATAATTATTTGGTTCAATTATTGATTTTCGGCTGTTTCAGTGCTGTGTGAGGTCGTGGTATCGGTCGTGTCGGCGGTGGAAGCGCCTGTTTCAGCGGTTTCGGGCTTTTCGTCATCCTTTTCCTCAGTCTGTGTTTCGGCGGTAGAGGTGCTGAATGTGACGATCTTCACCGAGGTTATTACGATGTCCTGTACAGGCTTGGATTTTTCTCCTGTTGCACTTGTCTGCAATTCTGCTTTTGAGATGGCTTCCATTACGTCAAAGCCCTCATACACCTGACCAAAAACGGTGTATCCGCCGTCAAAGAGAGGCAGACCGCCATTTTCTTTGTACTTCGCTGCAACCTCTTCGGTAGCACCGCTTACCATCGTAGCGAGCGAGTTGTAGTATTTTTCTTTATATGCGTAAGTGTTGTATTCGCTGGAGCCTTCGGTTGCAGTTGCTTTGAGATCGGTATTCGCAAGAGCAGCAGCTTTTATCTGCTCGGTATCCAGCGTGGAGATATCCTGAGGCTCCTTGCTGTTTACGATAAAAAACTGTGTTGCATTTTTGCCTAAGTCATTGGCGTAGCTTAATGCGCCGTAGAAATGGCGTGCCTTTTCGCTTGTCTCAAGGTCAAACGAGCCGCTTTCATCAATAAGAGCCTTGCCGCCTGTGCCGTCGCCGTAGAGCGAGCCGCCCTGAATGATTGTATCGGCAAGCACACGGTGGATCTTAAGTCCGTCGTAATATCCCTGTTCAGCTAGCTTGATGAAGTTCTCCACGCCCTTTGGTGCAAGGTCGGGGAAGAGCTTGGCCTTGATAGTGCCGTAGCCTTCAATGCTTATCTCGGCTATCTTATCGCCGTCAACTATGTTCAGGGTTTCAACATTTCCTACCGAGGATACCGGCGCATTATTGCAGCCTGCCGCACCCAGGATGCAGCTCAGTGAGAGCACTGCGCTGAGAATTATACGTCCTAATTTCATGTTACGCACGTCCTTTCGCACCGAATTATTCAGCGCTGTATTCTGAGATCGTTACAGATGTGATGGTTATTGTCTTCACAGGCTGAGAAAGCTCGCCGCCTGCATTTTCTTTTACCTCGCTGGCAGAGATCTTATCGATAACATCAAATCCCTCATATACCTGTCCGAAAACAGTATAACCGCCGTCAAGTGTAGGTGTACCGCCTACACGCTCATAGTTTGCCTTAACTTCATCAGTGGCGTTTTTGAGCATATCAGCGAGATTTGTGTAGTATATCTCCTGAGATTCATAATAGAGATATCCGTCTGAGCCGGCTTCATACATTGCCTTGTACATCTTGCAGGTATCTATGTTGCTGTTGATGATATCAAGGTCAAACTCGGTGATATCCTGCGGCTCGTTGTTGTTTACGATATAGAACTGAGTGGAGTTTCTGCCTGCTGCATTGGCGTAGCAAAGTGCGCCGTAGTAGTGGCGGGAATCTTCTTTATCTATTTCAATTCCGAATGTTCCGCCATCGGCAGCCTCGCCGCCTGTGCCGTCACCGTTGAGTGAGCCGCCCTGGAACATAAAGTCCTTAACGACACGGTGGATAGTCAGCCCGTCGTAGTAGCCGCTTTCCGCAAGCTTTACGAAGTTATCAACACCTGTGGGAGCGATGTCAGGGTAGAGCTTAGCTTTGATAGTGCCATAGCCCTCAATATTGAATTCTGCGATGGTGTCGCCTGCTTCAAGGGCCACTTCGATGGTCTCACGGTTCTTTTCTGTCGAGCCGCCGCAGCCTGCGGTGAACACAAGGCTTGCCGCAAGCAGTGCGCTGATTAATATCCTTTTTATCTTCATTTTATTTTCCTTTCAGGGTCATTCCGCTGTTTCGGAACTGTATTCCGATATGGTAACGGATCTTATGATAACTTCTTCCTTGGGTATTCCGTTCTCGTCTGTGGGAATAGCGCAGATGTCCTCTACTACTTCTATTCCCGAATAGGTCTGACCGAATACCGTATATGTGCCCGAAACACCGAAGCATCCGCCGATCTCATAGAACTTGTCAAACAGATTTGTGAGGTTTTCACGCTCTGCTTCATCCTCACGTTTGGATGCCGAGTCCTTAAGGTTGGTTATGTCTTCTTCTGTTATAGGCTCCTCATTGCAGATGAACCAGCGTGCATCGCTGTAACCGGGCTTCTCGGAAAAGGTAAGAAGCGCACCCTTGAACGGCCACAGGTTTACGTTACACTCATTGTCGATAAGCTCATCGTCGCTCTCACGGGCGGAATAATTTCCGTCCTCATCGATGGTGTATCCCGACAGGAAGTACATACTGTCCATAATGCCTGAAACGGTAAGTCCGTTGTAGTATCCGCTGTTTGCTTTTTCGATGAATGCAGCAACGGTATTGGGAGCGTATTCCTCATAAAGCACGGTGCGTATCTCGCCGAGGGAGGTATCGAATATTGCGATGGTGTCGCCGTCCTGTGGCGGCTCAAGCTGTACAAGCTCCATCTGGGTGAAGTCGTACTCGTTCATCACATTATAGGTCGGGGTAAAGGAGCAGCCTGCAAGAGAAAGCGTCATAGCGGCGCAGACTGCTGCGAGAATTTTTTTCAAGATATTATCCTTTCTTTCGGGCAGTGATCTGTCGGTCACGCCTTTTTGACGATCGTACCCTGACGTGTTTCCTCCACGATATATCCCATAGCTGTGATCTTATCACGGATGGAGTCAGCCAGTGCGAAATCCTTTGCCTTTCTTGCTGCCTTACGCTGCTCGATAAGCTCGGTGATCTCTGCGGGAATTTCATCTTCTTTATTATTATACAGCAGACCGAGTACATTTGTCAATGCTGTAAACTCATCTCTGTACGCATTTAAGTCGCCCTTTGTTGCATTTCCCGAAGCAACAGCGGTGTTTATCTTTCTTACAAGCTCAAAGATAACGGAGATTCCGTCCGCTGTATTGAAATCATCGTCCATTACCTTGATAAACTGCTCACGTGCTGCCTTTACATCTGCGAGTACAGCTTCGCTTGCAGCACCCTCTGCGGCAGCGTCTATTGCTCTGTTGAGAGAGTCACGGCAGGTATACATACGCTGGAGCGCAGCCTTGCAGGACTCTATTACTTCAATGGTGTAGTTGAGCTGGCTTCTGTAGTGAACGGACAGCAGCATGAAGCGGATAGGCTCGTAGCCGTATTCGTTGGAGAGATCACGTACCATGAAGAAGTTGCCCTTCGACTTACTCATCTTGGAGCCGTCAACATTCAGCATACCGTTGTGCATCCATACGTTTGCGAGGGGGCAGCCTGTTGCACATTCACTCTGTGCGATCTCGTTTTCGTGGTGAGGGAAGATAAGGTCAGCACCGCCGCCGTGGATATCGATAGTGTCGCCGATGTAGTGACGTGACATAGCTGAGCACTCGATGTGCCAGCCGGGGCGACCCTTTCCGAAAGGAGAATCCCAGTAAGGCTCGCCTTCCTTTGCTGCCTTCCACACTGCGAAGTCCATGGGGTCACGCTTGAGGCTGCCTACCTCGATACGTGCGCCTGCCTGAAGATCTTCGAGAGGCATGTGCGAAAGCTTGCCGTATTCGGGGAACTTTGCGGTGTCGAAGTAAACGTCGCCGCCTGCCTCATAGGCGTAGCCCTTTTCGATAAGTGTCTTTACGATATCAATGATGATATCCATATTTTCTGTAACCTTGGGGTGAACATCCGCTCTGCGCACATTCAGACCGTCTGCGTCGGTGAAATATTCCTTGATAGCGTTCTCGGAGACTTCGTGAGCTGTGATTCCAAGCTCGTTTGCCTTTTTGATGATCTTGTCGTCAACATCGGTGAAGTTCTGAACGTAGAACACCTTGTTTCCTCTGAATTCGAGGTAACGGCGCAGTGTGTCGAAAACGCACAGTGCTCTTGCATTTCCGATGTGGATGAGGTTGTAAACAGTAGGACCGCAGGCATAGATCTTTATAGTGCCGTCGGTGATGGGCTTAAGCTCCTCTTTCTGTCTTGTCATTGTGTTGTAGATCTGCATTTATTTTTCCTCCTTGAGTGTTTTGATCTCTGTTTTAAGCTCGTTGACCTGCTTTTCCAGTGCTTCTATCTGAACGAGATGCTCGCACAGAAGCTGGGAAACAGGGTCTGGAATGTGTATCTGGTCAAGGTCGCTGTTGGGTGTAATGCCGACCTTGATGCCGTCACGTTTTACTACTCTTGCGGGTACTCCCACAGCGGTACAGTTCGGGGGGACCTCCTCCAGCACCACCGCATTGGCGGCGATCTTTGAGTTATCTCCGATCTTGAAAGGTCCCAGGACTCTTGCGCCTGCGCCCACCATCACGTTGTTGCCGAGGGTCGGGTGACGCTTTCCTACATCCTTGCCCGTACCTCCTAGGGTAACGTTCTGGTACAGTGTACAGTTGTCACCGATCTCGGTGGTCTCGCCGATGACTACGCCTGCGCCGTGGTCGATGAACAGACCCTTGCCGATCTTGGCGCCGGGGTGTATCTCTATTCCTGTGCGGTTTCTTGCATTCTGGGAGATCCAGCGTGCGATGAAATAGTGTCCGTGCTCATGAAACCAGTGGGCACGGCGGTAGGCTCTTATTGCCTTGAATGACGGATAAAGGAAATATACCTCCCATGCGGAGCGCACCGCTGGGTCTCTCGCTTTGATGGAAGCTATCTCTTCTTTAAGCTTTTTGAACATTTCTGCCTCCTTTCGGGGGATAAAACAAAAACCTCCGCACCAAGTCGTTGGTGCGAAGGTGATAAAGTCTATATCACGGTTCCACTTCGCTTCGGACAAAAAGGCTGTCAGTAAGCCCCCATCTGCTTCGTCATACGCACGCTTGACGTATACCACATACGCCTGCGGTGCGTGCTCCTCGCATCTGAGGACTTCCTGACAGCCTTTTGTTGCTGAAAGCCCCCATCTGCCTCGTCGTCCGCACGCTTGACGTATACCACATACGCCTGCGGTGCGTACTCCTCGCATCTGAGGACTTCCTGACAGCCTTTTGTCACTGAATGCCCCCATCTGCCTTGTCGTCCGCACGCTTGATACGTTTACGATCACAGATATTGTCCCTTGTTCTCCTTTAACGCAGGAATACGGACAAAGCTAATAAGCATAAGCTGTTCACAATGTCGGCTGGCAGCCGCACTTCGCCGTGTCCGACCTCCGCATTTCCACCTTGCTGCGGCTCTCTGTGGGACGGAACTTACGGGTACTCCTGCTGCGTCATCGCCTTTGATATCAACTATAATTTATTATATACCATAGCTCGCATTTTTGCAAGTGGTTTTTATTACAATCAGCTAAATAGCACAAAAGCGAGAGCGAGAATAAGCTTTGTATCGGCTTTTTCGTGCAGAAGAATAAGTATCACAGCGGCAATAAGCAGGCTGTCACGGTCATTGAAGAGCGAGCTGAACGGATCGCAGTTAAGTGTGTTGCGTTTCGGCTCTCTTTTACGCTGACATTCAGCCTTTTTTCTACCTGCTTCATTTTCGGGAGGAAGTGGTTGTTGAGCTTTTGCGTTGTGGCGCTCCACTGCCTGATAAAGAGTGGAGGTCTCCGAGTTCCATACCATTTTATCTCCTTTCAGAAGAGCTTGCCCAGCATACCGCTGTCCTTTAGTATCGGGAGCACGGAGAACAGCTTCAGGAATTTCACTGCCGAGTCGATCTTTGCACGGTTTTCCTCACGCAGCAGCGGCTTAAGTGCAAGCAGGAGTCTTTCTCCGTCATCCTGCTTGTTGATGCTCTCGAAAAGTCCCATCAGTGTGATAAGCATTTCGGGGTCAAGCTCCCCGAAAATGCCGCCTTGTTGTTCATGGTTGTTATCGTTGCTGTCCGAGGCTTCGTCCGTATCGTCCTCTGCAAGCGCACGGAGGATATCTTCAATGTTGTCCATGGCTTATCCTCCTTTCATCATTTATGCTATTTATTGCTCAGCAGGTTCATTATCTCCTGCGGCGAGGATGCGCTTTTAAGCTTTGCCATAAGCTCTTTGTTTGAAAGCACCTCTCTCAGCTTCGCCTTGTCGGCTTTGGATAATCCTGAGGATAATGCCGAAACATCGCCCTTTTCAAGGTTTTTGCGAAGCGCTTCGGGTGAGGCTCCCAGCTTTTTGCTTGCGGCGTTGATAAGCTTGTCATAATCCTTGTCATTCATGGTATTACCTCCTAAAAAAACAGAATATTTCGGATGTATTTATGTGTAAAAAGCGAAAAAGTTTCAAAACCTCTTTTATTATTTAACATTTTATGCTATAATTCTTATAGTTATACTTGGGTCATTGTGCGCTTTTGGATAAAATGTGCAGTTTTGATAAAAATATTTGATGACAGACCTATCGTATTTCGATGAAAGGATCATTTATATGAAGATAGTAGTGGTATCTGATACCCATAGAAATTTCGCCGTGCTTGACGAGATAGTCAACCGCAATCTTGACGCCGATCTGTTCATACATCTCGGCGATGGCGAGAATGAAGCACGTGATGTGCAGAATCTGCACCTGGAAAAAGCGATGGTGTACGTTGGCGGCAACTGTGATTTTGGTATGCACAAGTCGCAGCAGATCGTCACTGTCAGCGGATATAAGATCTTCTGCTGCCATGGTCATTATCAGAATGTCCATTCAGGACTTGAGCAGCTTGTATACGAGGCAAGGCAGAACGACTGTAAGATCGCACTTTACGGACACACTCATCTTTATCGTACTGAGGCTATCGACGGAGTTTTCGTGATGAATCCGGGCAGCCCCGATTCGCCAAGAAACCACAACAAGCCGACCTACGGAGTCATAGATATATCCAGTAGTGGTGAGATAAAGATGAATATTATCGCATTTGAATTTGAAAAATGAGATTGATACAGCTTTCCGAAACCGACTCCACAAACACCTGGCTGAGAAATAATTTCAGCGGTCTTTCCCACGGGGACGCCGTGACTGCACGGAAGCAGACGTCAGGGCGTGGACGGATGGGTCACATCTGGCTCGACAGCGATGGTATGCTCCCATTATCCGTATTGCTGGACGCACCTGCGGATGCATCGGCGGTCACTCTTTGCGCAGCGGTCGCAGTGTGCAGGATACTGGAGCCTGTCGTGGGTTCACAGCTTGGCATAAAATGGCCGAATGACATAGTTCATCATGGTCAGAAGCTATGTGGTATTCTATGCGAAAGCTTCCGTAGTGGTGACAGGACTTATATCATCTGTGGCATTGGCGTCAATGTTTCACAGCCTGCGGAGTATTTCCGCCGTACAGGGCTTCCTCATGGCGGATCGCTTTTGTCGGTGGCTGGTGTTGGAGCTGACAGGATCACTCTTGCCGAGGACATCGCAAAGCTTTGTGCAGAGCTTTGTGCGCATCCGTTCTGCGAGGTGTACGAGGAATACAGACAGCGATGTGTAAACCTTGGTAAGGATGTGCGGCTCATCAAAAACGGAGTTGAGCGTATCGCATTTGCGGAGAATATAGCAGACAGCGGAGCGCTTGTGTGCCGTGACGATAACGGCAGCTTTGAAGTCACTTCTGGCGAGGTAAGCGTAAGGGGTCTTTATGGCTATGTGTGAGGTCTGATATGATAGAAAACGAATTCAAGCTTATGCTCACAGAGGAGCAGTATGAAAAAATACATTCCATATTTCAGTGGGATAAGGAGCACGAACAGACTAACTACTATTTCGATACGCCGCAGCTTACACTGGTAAACAGCCACGTCACCTGCCGTGTAAGAAAGATAGACGGCGAGTTCCTTTTGCAGATGAAGCTGCCCAACGGTGCGGATTATTCCCGTATCGAGCTTGAGGAGCGGCTGGGAGTGCAGCTTCCCGAAGCTATGACAGGTGATTGCCTGAATGCTCTTTCAGGCAGAGGCGATATGCCTGATGTTTCGCTGATAGGGGAGCTTACGACCTTCCGAAGTGTGAAGAAATTCGATGGCGCCGAGATAGACCTTGATAAGAGCAGCTATTTCGGAAAAACGGATTACGAGCTGGAGATAGAATTCACAGACGAGGCTATGGCACGTATCCTGCTTGCCGATATCGCACAGAAGATAGGGATCACACGCGCAGGGGACGTATGCCTTGGTAAGGTGCATAGATTCGTGGCAGAGTATAAAAAACAGATGACATAACAAGATCGGCTTTCGGAGCATCCTCCAAAAGCCGATCTTTTGTTATTTACATTTATTCAGCTTATATCAAGCCTTCATGCGCTTTTTGTAGTCAGCCTTGATCTGCTCAAGGGTAACTGCGTCCTGCTTGCGCTTCTCACGAGCCTGATCCTGGATAGCCTGTACCTCGTCGATACCTGTAACGATGGTCTGCCATGTCTGCTGGAGAGTCTCTACCTTGATGGAGCTGCCTGCGGACATCGCTGCAATAGCCTTGCTCTGGTTTACAGTGTTCTGGGCGTTCTTGATGAGCATCTCGTTGGTCTTTTCATCGAGAGCATTCAGGGACTCAGCCTGGATGCGCTGTCTCTTCAGCATGATAGCCTGAGCGAGTGCCTGCTTGAACACAGGCATTGTGATGATGAATGCAGAGTTGATCTTTCTTACAAGGTTAAGGTTGGAGTATTCCATGGTCTTGAGCATGGGAACTGTCTGGATAGCAACGTTTTCTGCGACCTTAAGGTCCATTACTCTCTGATCGAGTATCTCTCTCATCTGCTGCAGGTTGGAGAGGTCCATGCGGATAGTGCCGTCATCGGGGTTCGCCTCTACCTTTGCTTTATACTGCTCGATGAAAGCGTCAAGCTCCTTAACGCCCTGCTCGCCTGCCATGATGTACTTTACAAGCTGCTGGTAGTAGCCGAGGTTAGCCTCGTACATATCGTTGAGCTTTACGTTTGCGCCTTCGATCTCGGACTCGTACTGCTTGAGCTGAACGTAGATCTTGTCGATCTCGCCGCCCATTGTGGTGTACTTGTCAAGTATCTTTTCGATCTTCTTCTTGAGGTTTCCGAAGAAGCTGGGCTTCTCGTCCTTGATCTCATCGATATCGAACTGATCCATGATAGCTGCGAGGTTTTTAAGCATAACGCCCGTGTCGTTGATCTGGTCGATGCTCATGGAGTTGAGTACCTGATCCGATGCCTTGGAGATCTGGTCAGCAGCCTCGGAGCCGAACTTAACGATGGTGTTGGCATCGTTAACGTTGATGGTGCTTACGAGAGCGTCGATCTCCTTGCTTGTTGCAAGCTGGTTCTTGATCTCTTCGGTCTTCACAACGATGTTGAAATTCTGGACCTCTTCGATCTTCTTGTCGAGTACCGCTGTGTCAGCGACTGCTGCTGTGGTCTCGATCACTGTTTCTGCGTTCTGGATCTGTGCGCCGGGTGTGAACTGTAATCCCATAGTGTTTTATCCTTTCCTGAACAGCCTTCCGAAAAATCCGCTGTTTTTGTCGTCGGAGGGAATCTTTAATTTCGGAACCTCCATGTTGTACAGAAATTCGTCCATGGTGTGCTCCTCAAAGGCTCTGCTGTCAACAAATGTCTCCAGATTTTTGTAGCCCGTTGGGGTGTACACCAGTATATCAAAGCCGAGGAGGTTGCAAAGCACCGTGCGGATACATTCCTCAAGGGTGAATGTTGCCTCAACGACATCAATATAGATTAGTTTTGGTATCTGCTTTGTAAAATCAAAGCGCTGTAAAAGCTTCAGCAGATCCTTGTCGAAGCCTAGCCCGTAGTGGATTATGCTGCACATCAGGTCATCGCCCTGAAGCTTGATATAGCCACTGTCGGCTGCTTCCTGGAACTTGTAGAAGATAAGATCCTGTATTCTGTCGGGCAGGTAGCTGTAACGGTTGAGGGGAGAGGCTTTAAGCTTTTGTATGTCTATCTGTCCGTTGCGGTAGAAGCTTCTGTATGCCGTAAGGTCAAGCTGACCGTCGGGAGCAGGTTTGTTCTCCTTGATATATATGATAGTCTCAGGAGTGAGGCGGGAGCGCACCTCGTCCCAGTAGTCACCCTCGTCGCCGTTTCGTACACCGCTTATCTTTGCGAAGATATTGGGCACACTGACAAGGTTTCCCGATACTGAGAAGCCGGAACGGAATTTTGATTCGTGCTTCCACAGTATTCCGATCTCTTCAAAAGTCGTTTTAAGAGTGATCGCCTGAGAATTCGGGAACTGGAAATCACGGAATATACCTGCGTCGCCGTTGTAGAGCATTGTGTCAAGCTCTCTCTCGGCGGAGTAGGCTACGGTGGCCATCTTCATTTTCACGGGCTTGTCAGGGTATTTTCCGCTTTCCTTAGTCAGAGGAAGTTGGAATATCTGCATCCTTCCGCCCTCGTTCTTATCAACGGTCATATCCAGCATGGACTTGTTGGGGGTGATGTATACAACGTCGAAGCCGCAGCGTGACATGAAGTGCAGGAAGAACAGCTCTGCCTGCGAGATATCGCCGTAGTACAGTATAACGGGAATATCCTCGTACTGCACGGCGTATTTTCTGCCCTGAGTGCATCTGTACAGCCATGTAACGAGCTTTGAGCCGTAGTTCATCACGACTGTCTGGTTGCCCGTTGAATTGAACAGACCGTTCAGCATCTCTCTTAATGTGCTCTGTGCAAGTGCTGTGCGCATCGGGTCGCCGTTAAGCTTTATCAGCATCGCCAGTGCGTCCACCATTTCCTGTGTGCTGCTGCGGGGGATACTGCCAAGCGCCTTTGTTTCTTCCACATCGGGATTATCGAGGGTGTTCTCGATGAAGATGAGCTGCTTTTTCAGCCCTGCGAAGCTCTCCTTGAATTTAAGCAGCATATTTGTGTACACTGCTTCTTCATCATAACCGATAAGCGCTGCGAAGTAAACGGGTATCTCACAGCCGTCCGTATAAGCGCCGCCACGCTTTATCACACGTTTTTTATGGTCTGTGATATAGTCCTCGAATATACCTGCTGCCGAGGTGTCTGCTCTTACCACAAGTCCGCTGTATTTTTCGGCGCTGTTGCGCATATCGCTCAGCTGCGCCTCTTTGCTGAGGTCGATGTTTTCGAAATCTATCTCTATGTGCTCGCAGAGAGGACCTGCATCGTTTGTTATCTCGTCCTTGTATGGGAACTGTGCAAAATCACTGTCCTCTCCGTATGAAACGTAGGTTATCTCAGAGCCGGCAAGTCTCATCATATACAGCAGATACAGCTCTCTCAGTGAAGCCGCTCCGATGTACAGTATCTTTTCATGCTTCTGTGACAGATATTTCATCAGCCAGCACAGCATCACAAAATATGTGTTGCGCTTGTTGGTTCCGCAGCTTTGTATAGCTTCGGCAAGGATACTGCATATCTGAGCGCTGTTCATGAGTTTTATATTCTTTGATCTGAGCCATGCATCGAAGCCCTGCTGTATTGCCTCGGCGTCCTCAAACTGAGCAGCGGTGTACGCTGCTGCCTCGGATATCTCAGCAGTGGAAGCCAGCGGCAGGCTGCCATTGAAGAACAGCCCTTTTTCCTGCACTGCTATATAGCTGTCAAGCAGCATATTTCGGAACACATCAGCATTGTCATAGCCTATGTGTCTTATGAAGCCTCGGTTGTCCGTCATTTATACAGACCGTTCCTTTCAATTTGTTAATCTATGACCGATATACCGAATCTGTTGCACAGACTCGCCATTCCGTCGTTATAGCCCATACCTGCGGCATAGACTCTCCATTCGTCGTTGTATTTGTAGAATTCCAGTGCCAGAACAGTGGGTGCATTTCCGATGTTATACATGCTGTATGTGACACGTTCGTTTCCTTCTGCTTCCAGCGAAACTCTGGGGGAGCGCACCTGTGAAAATCCCAGTCCCGTAAGATCCTCGTAGATTGAGTAGGTCACGATTACCCGTTTCACACGATAGTCTATCTTATCCATATCCATTGAGATATGCCCATCCTCGGCGTGATAGCGGACGCTTCCGTTTTCGGTGCTGTCGTTACCGAAAAAGACCATGCCCTTGTATCCGAAAGCTCTTCCGTCATCGTCAAGCAGGAAAACATAAGGATCTATTTCCATGCCGGGGGTGGAGTGGGAGCAGCGTATATCAAAGCTGCTGCCGACATAGGGTTGAAGCGTCAGGCGCTGTCCCTTTCGGAGATCCGCACGGGGCGTTTCACGTATCGGGGCGCTTGTCACGGCGGAGATCACATCCGAGGGCTCGTCGATAGCCTTGTAGTATTCATACAAGAGCTTTCCGTCGGCAGGCTCCGTATCATTTTTGGCTCTTCCGCTGACGTATACCCTGCGTGTGAACATGGTTTTTATCAGCACCTCTGCGTAAAGTATGGAACCGACGCTGAAATTTTCTGCTGTTATCTTTATCTCGTTGTCGCCCGCATCAAGATGCGAGGGAGAAAAGCTTAAGCCTGCCGTATTGCAGATGATATCAGCTTCTGTCGGCATATTGACTCTGATGCAATAGGTGTTTTTTACCTCTGCAGCAAAGCTGCCGAGTTCTATAAGCCTCGGAAACCTGAACGGTCTGTCCTCCATGCCAAAGCCCTGAACAGCACCGAAGACCTCAACATCCTTGATTATTGCGCCATAGCGTGCAAGTATTGCGGCAGTGGTGAAATCAGACTCTGTAATCTCGGCACGCACATTTTCCAGCACTGCGCCTGCGCAGGTGACTTCTATCACGCTGCCACGTCTTGTCCATACGGTGGTATTGTTTCCCACCAGCCGCAGCGGCTTTGTGATATATATGGGACCCTCAAACTCACCCGAGGGCAGCAGCGCTGTGCCGCCTGCCTGGGTACGGGTCAGGATATCGTTGATTATATCAGCCATCGTAGCGGCCTCCGTATGCTTCAGATGACTGTTGCTTCTGCCAGCATACCGTTTTCACGGTCTGCCATGCACAGCAGCACTCCGTCCCTGAGTTCTATTGCCGTTCCTTTGGGAACGAGTCGTCCCGATGGCGAAAGCATACCTTCTGCGCCATTGTTTATCAGCAACCACATATCATTGTGCCTGCGTATATATGCACGCATTTCGGGCTCAGCTTTTTCATCGTTGTGTATATTTGAGAAGAGATGCCAGTCAAAAAGCGGCATACCGTCGTATACATAAACTTCGGTCTTGTCACGGAATATTCCGTGCTTTCCACGTATATTGCTCTTGAACCCCAGCTTCAGCAGCGGCTGTGTTTTCCGTGTTCCGCAGAAAGGGCAGACGGGCTCTTTTTCATCTCTCAGTATGAACCATTTCTTATCGCAGTCCTCATTCTCGCACGGGACAAGTCTGTTCCATGCCCTGAGAAGCTCCGATTCCCATTCCATAGCGGAGGGTCGCTCTGACGGGTTATGAAGCCCGTCTACAAAAGCCTGTAAGAACAGCTTTTCAAGACCCTCAGACAGTGAGGAGATGGTAACATCCAGATCGTCTGGACGGTTGCTGCGGTCGTCCGGGTTCTCGATAAAGGTCGCCATGGGACCCATCGCAAGATGGTCGTCCTTTTCGGCAGATTCTGTGCTGTATATTTTGGGACCCATAAGCGGATGCCGCAGGAACAGATATTCGTATATCAGCACAGGAAGTGCGTGCAGGTCGGTCTGCACGCAGGGAAGACAGCGGTGGGGATCGTTTGAGTCACGCTCCATTGTCGCAAGCACTTCGGGCGCTATGTAGCCTCTTGTTCCGCAGACCTCGGGCGCATATTTGTTAGGCACCACGAGCGAGTCGATATCTATAACCACCGACGAGCCTGTTTTAGGGTCGATAAGCACATTGTTGCAGGAGAGATCAGAGTGTGCAAGTCCTGCCTGATGCAGTCGTCTTACACTTCGTGCAAGTCCTATGGCGATCTTAAGCATCATGCGGAAATCGCCAAGCTCCGACTTGTTGAGATATTTGCGGTTTCTGCCCGTGAACCAGGTGCTTTTTTTGTCTTTTCCCTTTAACGGAAGCACTGCCGAGGCGTTTTCGCCGAAGAAGAAGCCCTGTGGATAGGTTGGGCAGACGATGCCGAATTCCGGCGTCTTTACCACTCCCACAGGCCAGCAGAATTTCGTGCGGAAATAGTCTGCGGTCTTTTCTGTGTTTCCCAGTGCGCCGCCCTGTTTTTCGGAAAGAGTGGGATTGTATATGCTCACTATCGAACGGATGCGCTCCTGCATGAGCATGCTTTGCGCATCACGTGGATTGTTGAAGAACTGCACCGCATATTTGCGGTCGGGGGTGAAAAAGGTGTGCTTCATTCCGCCCCGTGGAGGGTTTGCACTGAATACATATTCCAGTGTTTCACCGCTTTCCAGCGTGGCGGTAAGGATATCGCCGTTTTTCATCTTTTATCGTCCTTTGCGTCGGGAAGTATAAGGACAAGCGTTCGGTCATCGAAGCTGCCTCGTTCGTTGTAGTTATCCAGCCATACGCACAGCCGTTTTTCGGCACTGTCTCCGAGAGATATGCCGTAAGCCTGAAGCGAGCGGCTCTTGAGACAGTCTCGCTGCTCCCACAGCTTGTCTGCGTCCTGTTCTATCTGCTTTGCGTATTGAAGCGTGACATTGCCGCCATCTTTGGAGACGCTGGGATATTCGATTGGTGCAGGAGCTTCCTTTCGGGGAACTATTCCTCTGAGCTGAACTATTCCGTTAAGCCCCAGGTCAAGGTAAAGTCGCTTCATCATAGGGTCGGCAGGGAAGTAGTCGTCAGCAGCACCATCTGTCATCAGCATGACAGCGTCAAATTCACCACGGCAGATACGGGTCTTTCCTGCGAGGATAGTATCGTCCAGCGTTTTTTCGGAAAGGAAGTCTGTCTCTCCCGAATAAGCTCCGCTGTCAGCCTCGCCGAGCAGCCGTAGACAGCTGGCCGCAGGCGCTTTTGAGTTTACAGCGCAGATGCAGCCGTCGCCTATCTGCACGGTGGCTGCAAAGCACTGCTGTTTTCCATCCACCATCAGCGGTATCACTACTGCTGCAAGGCAGGTACAGTAAAGATCGGAAAGCAGCGGCTTTCTGCCAAGTACGTCACGGCACTGTTCGTCGTTGTATAGCGTTTTGAAGTGTGCCAGCATATTGTCAAACGCACGCCGTGCAGCTTCCTGGACGAGCGGTGCAAGCTTTTTGCAGGCATACATGAATTCGTCTCCTGATATATCGGAGGAGAGCTTGGAGGTTATATCAGCTTCATTTTCAAACAGGAGAGCAAGCTCAGTCTTGAGATATTGTACAGCTCCCTCGCAGCACAGCCTTGCTCCGACACGTGACAGCGTCTTTGAGCCTGCGCCGTCCGATACCACTGCTATGAAGAGATCATCTGACGCTGCGGTCTCAAACCAGTCATCGCAGTTGGTGCCATCGTGCTTGTGGTTTTTTCCACGTACTCTTGCACCGAATATCTCACCCTGGCTTACACGGGTATATTTTGTGTGCTGCTCTGAGTGCATTTCCATGCCATCGTCACGGATAGGCTTATATTTCCATATTGAAGCGGTATGCTCCATTACCTCTCTGTCGCTGAGTCGTTCATCCTCCGTGGGAGCTTTTATATTTTCGTTGTTGTCCATAAATTCTCCCTATTAAGGTACAATAACAAATCCCTGGGGAGGCGGAGGCAGCTGTACTGCTTCTCCCGGCTTTGCGTCAATGCTCTTGGAGGAGGCTTTGATCGAGCCTGACACCCATGCAAAGAACTGCGCCATATCTCCTGCTGTGAGATTGTTCATCATAAGTACGTTGTTTGTTATGCGCTTAAGCGTCGAAACGTTGGCGTTTGCACCTGCTGCACAGGCGATGATGTTTCCTGCGGTAACTTTCTTAAGTGCTGCAAGGCCGTCGTCCAGCTTATCGGTAGGAGCGCCATCAGACAGCAGGAAAACAAGAGGCTTCCAGTCGCCCTTCTGCGTGGGAGTGGAGGTGCGCACCTCGTCCCTGATACAGTCTGCAAGCACGGTAAGCGCCGCACCGAGTGCGGTAGCACCGCTTGCCACAAGCTGAGGCTCCTTGAAGAGCAGCAGCTCTGTAAGAGGGCTTATCTGTCTTGCGGAGCTGTTGAACGTTATAACGGAAAGGCACGCAGTTTCAAGCGCCTGCGGGTCGCCCTTAAGCTCGGAAACAAGCGCTTTTATGCCCTGTCTTACCGCTTCAATAGGCTCGCCGGCCATAGAACCGGAGCAGTCCAGCAGCAGGTATACGGGAAGTCGTCTTATATAGTCTGCCATTTTTGCCTCCAATGTATCTGATAAATGTGTTTTTTGTTGAAAATGTATGAAGATATCGCTTCTTCATCTTAATATTATATCGCATTTTGCTCATTATGTCAATATATAAAATAAGAATGTAATGCCTTCATAGTGCCGAAGTAGCCTGTTGTATAATGACCGAAATAATAAGTGGTGATCCGCCACAAGAAAAGACCTGAGAAGAAACGGGTCTTCTCAGGTCTTGGTTTTTGTGTCAATATGTACTGTCTCCTGTTGATTCTCTCAGGATAAGTGAGTGGGGAAGCATGATAGTGCTGCGGTCAGGGTCTTCTGCCTTCATGTTTGATATCAGCCTTTCGATAACGGTCTTGCCTTGCAGATAACAGGGCTGCTCCACAGTAGAGAGTCTCGGGATGAACATGTGCGAATAGGATATGTTGTCAAAGCCAAAGAACAGTACATCCTTGCCGACGTTTATTCCGTTCCTTATCGCATAGGTCATAGCGCCGATGGAGATGGTGTCCGAGATGGAAAATACAGCGTCGGGGCGAGTTTTAAGGCGCATAAGCTCCTCGCAGCCCTTAAATCCGCTGTCGTAGCTGTAATCTCCGTAGTATATAAGCTCTTCATCAAGGGGAAGACCTGCGTCTCTGAGTGCACGCTTATATCCGTTTTCTCTGTCGATAGAGGACTGACTGCGTACCTTTGTGGTGATAAGACCTATCCTTTTTCTGCCTTTGCCGATCAAAAGCTTTGTGGCGTCGTAGCCTGCCTGCTCGTTGTCGATGGTGACGCAGAGTATCTCACAGCCTTCGAGTCTTTCTAGGCACATTGCGAGGTGGTATTTCTTTGCAAGCTCGGATATAGTCTTGCTGTCAAGCTTCGGCGCAAGAAGAACGGCGCCGTCCACCGCTTTTGAGAACAGCATATTCAGCAGGTGCATCTCATGCTCGGGGTCGTCTCTTGTGGTTGCGATAAGCACATCATAGCCCTGGGTATATGCTGCGTCCTGCATACCTCGGAGCACCTCGGAATAAAAGCTGTGCTCGGTAGAGGCTATGATGGCAAGGATACGCTTGGTCTCGCTCTTTCTCAGGTCACGGCCGAGGAAGTTAGGGCTGTATCCAAGCTCTTCTACGGCACGGTTTACTGCCTGTACTGCCTCATCTGAGACATTGGTCTTTTTGTTGAGTACACGGGAAACTGTCGCAACAGAAACATTGGCAGCCTTTGCGACATCTTTTATCGTGATATTCAAACCATTCACCTCAATTTTCTGAAAAGTGGGCTGATAATTGCAGCGCCACGATAATTAGTTGGACTATATCAATATAATACAACAAAAGTAAAACGTTTTCAATAGGCAATTTGCACAAAACCGATGAATTTTCTTAGATTTGTGTTGCCATAAGGGGATTTTAGCGGTAAAATATACTTATCAGATCGTGCCGAAAGGAAATAGCATGAAAATAAATTATCAGAAACTGCTTGATGATATAACAGCAAATTTGAACGGAGATGTTCCATCGCTGCTGCTGCACAGCTGCTGTGCGCCGTGCAGCAGTTATTGCCTTGAATATCTTTCACAGTATTTCAGCATAACGATATTGTACTATAATCCTAATATATCTCCTGCCGAGGAGTTTATAAAGCGTGCTGAGGAGCAATGCAGGCTGGTGTCGCAGATGCCGCTGAAAAATCCTGTTAAGGTCGTGGTGGATGCTTACGATCCGCAGGAGTTCTACTCGGCGGTGAAGGGGCTTGAGCATATCCCCGAGGGCGGCGAGCGCTGCTTTGCTTGTTATCGGCTGCGTCTGGAGAGGGCGGCGGCATTTGCCTCGGAGAATGGCTTTGATTATTTCTGTTCAACGTTGTCCATAAGTCCGCTCAAGAACTGCGATAAGCTTAACGAGATCGGTGCTGAGCTTTCTGAGATATACTCTGTAAAGTGCCTGCCGTCCGACTTCAAGAAACGCAACGGCTACAAGCGCTCGATCGAGCTGTCTCATGAATATGGCTTGTACCGTCAGAACTATTGCGGGTGCGCTTTTTCGAAGCGTGAAGCGCAGCAGCGTGAGGAGAGTGCAAAAGACTGAAAGGGGAGAAGCGGTTAGTATGGCTATGACGGAAAAGGCGGCGCTTGCACGTGTTCTTAAAATATCTCACGTGTTGTATTCGGCTCTTTCAAAAGATCCACAGGCACATAATTACATTGCGGCGCTGGACAGCCTTTCTGCGGCGCTTTCGCATTGCAACAACGCCGAAAGACCGCTTGTGAAATGTATAAGATCCTTAAAGCGTGAGCTTAAGTCGGCGGATAAGGAGCTATACCGCAGTGTGAAGCGCTGTTTTTCGTTTTTGTTTCCCGTTCTGGATTATGATTTTGAAAAGTCTGCCGCACATATTCCTGCGATCATATACGGAAACGATATGATTTGTCAGAAGCTTTCGCAGTGCGGATACGACAGGGCGAAGGCTATGGCGGACGCAATGAAGAGTCTGCCCGGCTATCTCTTCGGAGAGTTTGAGTCGTTGACTTCTATGCAGTTTTATGACCTGGTTTTCGGCTTTTACCCAAAGCTTTACGATGAGCCTTTTATGGATGAGATGAAGCGCCTGTTTGAATAAAAACTGCCCCGAAGCCTGATGACAGAGCTTCGGGGCAGTGCTGTATCTTTATTGAAATCAGGGAAGCGGCGGGGGGGAGCAGTCAGCTTTAAAAATGCGCAAAAAAAACGCCGTGAATATTTCCACGACGAATCTTTGTTGGAGCGGATTACGAGGCTCGAACTCGCTACCTCCACCTTGGCAAGGTGGCGCTCTACCAGATGAGCTAAATCCGCATAATGGCGACCCGGATGGGACTCGAACCCACGACCTCCGCCGTGACAGGGCGGCGTTCTAACCAACTGAACTACCGGGCCGTTGGGAAACTTTAAGGAAAATTGGTGGGAGTTACAGGGCTCGAACCTGTGACCCTCTGCTTGTAAGGCAGATGCTCTCCCAGCTGAGCTAAACTCCCATTCAATTCCGTTTGTCATCATGTGTTCCCTGACGACTTTTATATTTTACACCAACTTGTCCTATTTGTCAATAGTTTTTTTAAAAAAAGTCATTTTATACAAAACAATTGTGCTTTTCAACAGTAATATCACAGCAAAACCAACAAAACTGATTGGCGTGGCGCTATTTATTGTCATAAAGTTACAGCGATATCGCACTGAAAACTACGCATAATAATTCTGCCTGACATAAAAGGCAGATATTTATTCAAAGAGGTGAACGATATGATTGATAAGATCGCACTTGCCTTGCTTATCGTCGGCGGACTCAACTGGGGTCTTGTCGGCATCTTCAGTTTTGATCTGGTCGCCTGGGCATTTGGCGGACAGGGCGCTGCAATAAGCAGGATCGTTTATATACTGGTGGCTCTTTCTGCGGCGTGGTGCATTTCGCTGCTTTTCAGAAGAAACGCTGTGGCAGAAGAGATGTAACCGATAAAAAAGTTATCCGCCGTGCGTTGTACTTCACGGCGGATAATATTATATCGGAGAGAAATAAACCTGTTGCATGGAAGTTATATCCGCTTCCTCGCTGCGGACATGATATTTAAAGGCTCTTCATAGCACCGTCCTCGGTGAAGTAGAGCTTTCCGTCGTGGATGGTCAGATCCTTTATGACAGCCTCACTGTTTTCTGCGGTATAAACAGTTTCAGCTTCGCCTCCGCTTACAGGGACAGAGCATATCGAAGCGCCGTCGGCATAGTAGATAACATCATCGGCAGGAACAAAAAACAGTCTGCAATTATCGGAAACTACCGATGTTTCTCCGTTCGTAAGGTCAAGTGCCGTGATACCGCTGTCCTGGTTTACGAAATACAAAGTATTACCGTCCACTGTGGGATGGTTGCCGTTTTCGGCTATGGTTTCGGTCTTTCCTGTTTCGGAGTCGTAGGCTATTACAGCATAGCCATTTTTGGCTTCGGTCCAGATAACGTATTTTCCTGCAACCGAAACGCTTTCGGGCTGATTGTCGCTGATAACGGTGTCGGAGCCGAATACTCTGTGCAGCTTGTGGTCAGCGTCGATGTAATAATTTCCGTGTTCTGCCGATGCAAGATATACTGCGTTGCCGCACTTTAGACCGCAGTTTGCCTTGCTTTCAAGATCAAGCATGAGGTAGATATCGGCGGAGCCTTTGTCGTCTGTGCCTATAAATGTCACTCTGCCGTTTACATAGTTGATATGTGAAGCCTTTCCTTCATAAAGCTTTGTGCTCTCCTCGCCGTTCACGAGATACAGTGCCGTGCCGTCGGAGTAGAGCAGACCCTTGTCGGTGCTGCAAAGCATACCGCCTGTAAGCACGGACATAGGCTCTGCACTGCCGTCATAGTCCTTGAGGACTGCTTTGGAGTCTGCTTCGGCGGAAGCGTTGTCGCTGTTTTCCGTTTCGGCTGTTTCGGGAGCAGTGATGTTGCTTGACGGTGACGGTGTACTTCCGCCCGAAGAAGAATTATCGGGCTTCTGTGAACAGCCTGTTGCCAGGACCATTGATGCTGCAAGTACAGCACAGATGATGTTTCTTTTATTCATTTTTTTACCTCCTGTTGGTTATGGTGCGGTTTTGCCGCTGAGATAATGATAACCCATAAATCTTAAATAAAAGCAAACATTAATCTTACAAAAAGCTTAATAAAAAAACAGGATCGTCACCGATATCGGATGGCAATGTGTTCCATAATTGGTGGTGTTTTTTCAGCGTAATGCCAAAAGCGAATATGGTTTTTTGTTATATTTGTACGAAAATTATTAAAAATTAAAAAAGTTATTGACAAAACCACCAAAAGGCGATATAATATAGACAAATAAATGGTCTGAGTTTAAATCTCCGTTCATTTGTTTTGTTTAGTTGTCTCCTTTCTTTTGTTCTACACATAATTATTATTTCACTTTGCGAAAGCTTTTTCGCACCGGAGCCGTATGGCTCTTTTTTTTTGCTAATTTTCACACAAAGCACTGGAAATATACCAAGGAATGTGATATACTATAATAGATTAATTGTGCAGAGCTGTCTGCGCAGTGAGTTTTACATATCGGCAGTGAGGTGTTTTAAGATTTACGAAAGAAAACAGATCGGCGAGGGAATATGGTTCACCCGTATCACCGACGCCAGGTTTAAGGTCAACCGTATAGCGGTAAGCTTCTATACGGATATTGACGATGACGGATACAGCCGTGCGGACTATGCGATAGTGCCGTACATCCTTGTTGACAGCTGTGCAAAATATCCCGATTACTCGGCGCTGAGTATGCGGTTTTCGGAGCTTTACGGTGCTTCGATGTCCGACAGCACCACCATAATGGGCGACAGTCGCTGCAGCACCCTTGCGGTAGCTTCTATCGACGACCGCTACGCTCTGGAGGGCGAGCATATCGAGCAGGACACCTGTCAGCTGCTGCTGGACTGCCTGCTGGATCCGCTCATGGAAGACGGTGCGTTTTCTGCGGAGACCACAAGGCTGATGCAGAGCGAGCTAATCGACTCCATTGACAGTGTGATAAACGACAAGCGCAATTATGCTGCGCAGAAAGGTGCGGAACATGCGTATATGGGCGAGCCGTGGGGGCTTTCTGAGCAGGGCACACATGCGCAGGCTGAAATGATAACCCCACGCTTAGCTTACGGAGCATATTCCGAAATGCTCCGTAGAGGGCGCATTGAGATAACTGCGGTGGGCTGCAGCGATTTTAATGAGAGCGAGAGAATGCTGAAAGAAGCTTTTTCTAAGCTTCAGCGAAGCGACATCTGCCAGCCGCACTGCGCTCCCAGCATACTCAAATCAGATACGCTTGATATCAGCGAGGATATGCCTATGCAGCAGGCGATACTACGTATGTATTTCAAGGCTCCTGAAATGGACGACAGATACGCAGGCGTGCTGCTTTCCACCATACTCGGCGGAATGACCACCTCACGCTTTTTTATGAATATACGTGAAAAAGAATCGCTGTGCTATTACTGCAGCTGCTTTTCAAACCGTTTCAAGCGTGTGATAACGGCTTATGCAGGCGTTGATCCGCAGAACGTTCAGCGCACCCGTGAGGCGATACTCGCAGAGTTCAGGGATGTATGTGAAAATGGCGTCAGCGAAGAGGAGCTTTCCCGTGCAAAGCTCGAAATAATCAACGATGCACGTTCCATCTATGACGGCGTAAACGCTATTGCGTCCTGGTACAGCGGACAGCTGATGGACAGCACCGTTATCACTCCCGAGGAGTATATTGAACAGCTTAAGCAGGTGACTCCCGAGCGTATACAGCAGGCCTGCCGCAAATATTCGCTGGATACATTCTATGTTCTTATGCCGGAGGTGACGGAATGATACAGGAGATCATCAGCTCCCGCATAGGGGAGAAATGCTATAAATATATCCACAGCAGCGGTGTTACGATATGTCTGTGCCCGATGGAGAGCTATTCCACCGTCAACGCACAGTTTGCTGTCAAATTCGGCTCGGAAGACTGCCGCTACCGCTTGAACGGTGGTGATGTAAAGACCATCCCGGATGGTACGGCGCATTATCTTGAGCACAAGCTGTTTGAGAGTCCCGAAAAGGACGCATTTGCGCTGTTTGCGGAAACAGGAGCTTCCTGCAACGCAGTGACATCTTACGACAGCACCTGCTATTACTTCTCCTGTGCGGAGAATTTCGAGCGCAATCTTGAGATACTGCTGGATTTTGTGCAGTCGCCGCATTTCACTCCTGAAAACGTGGAAAAGGAGCGTGGAATAATCTCGCAGGAGATTACCATGTATCTTGACAATCCCGGCTGGCGTGTGATAATGGAGCTGCTCAAGGGCGTTTACAGCGTAAATCCCATCAGGACGGATATTGCAGGCAGCGTTGAAAGCATAGCGGAGATAACGGACAAGACTCTTTACGATGTATACGAGGCGTTTTACAACCCGTCGAATATGTATATCAGTATCGCAGGAAATTTTGATATGGATAAGGCTATTGAGGTATGCGAGCGCTGTCTGCTGCCGAGACAGTCTGCACAGCTTGAAACGATAGCATGCGAGGAGCCTTATGAGGTGGCTGAGTCCCGCCGTGTTATGCAGATGCCTGTTGCAAAGCCGCAGTTTGCCATCGGCTTCAAGCGGCCGGACGCTGACGGACAGGAGGCGCTGGATGAGTATATCTATCTGAATACCGTTATGGATATACTCTTCGGAGATACCTCGGAGTTTTACAAGCGTATGAGGGACAGCGGCGCATTGAATGATACATTCCGTGTAAGCGTGTTTATGGGAAGGGGATATGTGCTTCCGCTTGTTACAGGTGAATCTGACGATCCCGATGCAGTGCTTTCGGAAATGAAAAAGGAGATTCGCAGGTTTAAGGAACAGCTTCCCGATAAGGAGCATTTTGAACGCATAAGGAAGATGAACTATGGTTATATAGTGCGTGGCTATAACAATACAGAGTCTGTATCGCAGGCAATGCTGAGCATGGAATTGTCAGGCCTTTCTCCCTACGCAATGGTTGAGGGCGTAGCCGAATCCTGTTATGAGGAGATGTGCAGGCGGCTCTTATCTATTGACGAGGAGAATTCCTGTATTGCAATAATAAACCCATTGGACGGAGGAAAATAAAATTATGACATCACTTTTGCAGATGGCGTCCGCAGGCGTCACAGAGGAGCTTGAGATAGAGTTCCCAAATCTGTTTGACGGACTTTCCATCAATTATTTCAGAGGCTTTGAGATATTCGGTATACCGATATACTGGTACGGCGTCATCATAACCCTGGGCGCAATACTGGCGTATATTTATGCACACATCCGCAACAAGCAGTTCGGTGTGGAAAATGAAAGAATGTTCGATGTTGTTTTTGCGGCGCTTATCGGCGGATTTATCGGCGCAAGAGCATATTACTGCATCTTTGCAACGCTTCAGGGCAGATATCAGTACACGTTTATCACTGCAATAACCGAGATACGTGACGGTGGTCTTGCAATCTACGGCGGAATAATCGGCGCATTCATAGTTGGCTTTATCATGTGCAAGGTGCGTAAGGTGCATATCCCTGCTATGTTCGATCTTGCAGCGCTGGGCCTGCTTATCGGACAGGGCATAGGCAGATGGGGCAACTTCATCAATCAGGAGGCGTTTGGTGCGGTTGCTGATGAGAACTATCTCTTCGGTATGACAGGCAGCATTATCAGTCAGTATGATTTCGTTGAAGCGGGACAGCTCGTTCATCCCTGCTTCCTTTACGAGAGCCTGTGGTGCCTGCTCGGCTTTGTGGGACTTCATTTCTATTCCAAGAAGCTTCGCAGCTATGACGGAGAGATATTCCTGCTTTATGTCGCATGGTACGGACTGGGTCGAACATTCATCGAGGGTATGCGTACCGACAGCCTTATGGCAGGCGAGCTGAGGATATCTCAGGTCATCGCAGCAGTGTCCTTTATTGCGGCGCTTGTGCTGTTTATCGTGTTCAAGGTGCTCACTGAAAAGAAGCAGAAGCCGCTTTTTGTTAACTCCAGGGAATGGGCAGACGCACAGGAGCAGTATCGCCTTGAGGAAGAGGCACGGGCTGCAAAGAAGGCTGCAAAGAAAGCAGAAAAAGAGGGCGTAGCCGAGAGCATCCTTGCCGATGACGCAGACAGCACTGATGATGAGAAAAATGCTGACACGGACGAGCTTGAAGGATCCGACGAAAGCATTGAAGAGGACGAAACGGCAGAAACAGCCGACGACAATACAGAAAACGACGAAAGTGAGGAGTAATTATATGGCAGCACAGATCATTGACGGAAAAGCGGTATCCGCTAAGGTAAAGGAAGAGGTAAGACAGCAGATCGAGCGTGAGGGTCTCGATGTAGGTCTTGCGGTAGTTATCGTAGGCGACGACCCTGCAAGCCGTGTATATGTAAACAACAAGAAAAAGGCTTGCGAGGTATGCGGAATAAAGAGCTATGAGTATGCGCTTCCTGCGGAGACAACAGAGGAAGAGCTCCTTGAGCTTGTGGATACACTCAACGCTGACAAGAATGTCAACGGTATCCTTGTTCAGCTTCCTCTCCCCAAGCACCTCAACGAGGAAAAGGTCATCGAGCGTATCTCTCCCATGAAGGATGTTGATGCGTTCCATGCTGCAAACGTCGGTAAGATCATGATAGGTAATTATGCGTTCCTGCCATGCACACCTGCAGGCTGCATGGAGCTTATCCACAGCGCTGGCATCGACGTAAGCGGCAAGGAGTGCGTTGTTATCGGACGCTCCAACATCGTTGGCAAGCCCATGGCTATGCTGCTTCTGCACGAGAACGGTACGGTTACCGTATGCCACTCCCGTACAAAGGACCTCAAGGAGGTCTGCCGCCGTGCCGATATCCTTGTTGCGGCAGTGGGAAGAGCAAACTTTGTTACCGCTGACATGGTCAAGGATGGTGCAGTGGTAATCGATGTGGGAATCAACCGTGGCGAGGACGGAAAGCTTTGCGGCGACGTAAAGTTTGACGAGGTATCCGAAAAGGCTTCCTTTATCACTCCCGTTCCGGGCGGCGTAGGACCCATGACCATCGCTATGCTGATGAAGAACACCGTTATGGCTAAGAAGATACAGTCCTGATGAAAAAAAGCACAGGTATATTCCTTAAGAATGCGGTGATACTTACCCTTGCTTTGCTGGTAGTGATAATATTCATGCCCGAGTGGGGCGTGGCGCAGGTTATCATCGTGCTGCTTATTGCCATACTGGCGGCAGGGCAGTGGGTGCTGTGGGCATATATGAGGAAGACAAAATGACAAGCGGGTGTCGTACATCTCGCTTTGAAACAGAGTTTGCACATATTCTGGTGTTCAGTAAAACGCATTGACCCGAAAAAAACCATCGGGGCAGAATCCTTCCCCGATATAAGGGAGTTCTGCCCCGATATTCTGTTTATTTTACAGCCCGAAGCTGACCGACAGGGCACTGTTCACCTGGTTCATGGCGTCGCTGTCCAGCTCGCCCATGCGCTCCTTAAGGCGCCTTTTGTCCAATGTACGAACCTGCTCCAGCAGGACGACCGAGTCCTTTGCAAGTCCGCAGGAGGCGGCATTAAGCTCTATATGTGTCGGAAGCTTGTTCTTTTCCTTTTGACTTGTAATTGCGGCGGCTATCACCGTGGGACTGTGCTTATTGCCGATATCGTTCTGCACTATCAGCACAGGTCTTACGCCGCCCTGTTCGGAGCCTACTACGGGACTCAGATCCGCATAGTATATTTCTCCCCGTTTTACTAACATTTTGTGATCATTCCTTTCATTGAACCTTTCCCGAAGATGCTTTTCAGCATCCGATATCCGCTTCGTCCGTCGTGAATATTATTGCCCGACGTATCGGACTTATACAACCTGAAAGCGGCTATCATTACATTTTATTCGTGGGCGGCGATTGTTGTTACGCTGTCCGAAGGAGCAGTATATGTCAAAAATGACATGGGAACGTCTGCTTTCCCCGAAACGAAGCAGAGAATTGGTGCGAAAAAACGCAAACGATGTCCGATCGGAGTTCCGCAAGGATTATCACAGGATAATCGGCAGCGCCTCGTTCCGCAGATTGCAGGACAAGACGCAGGTGTTTCCGCTTGACAGAGGGGATTTTGTCCGTACAAGGCTCACGCACTCGCTGGAGGTATCCTCCTTTGCGGATTCGCTGGGAGATACGGTGTTCCGTCGTCTTATCGCAGAGGGTCATGACGAGATAACCCCCGAGATGCGTGAGGCGTGCTGTGATATACTTGAATGCGCAGGACTTATCCACGACATCGGAAATCCTCCGTTCGGACATTTCGGAGAGTACACGATAAGGGATTGGTTCGGCGCTAATCTATCTGCGCTGAGCTTCTGCGGAAAACCTGTTGAAGAGTTGCTTACAGATCAGATGAAGGGCGATCTTCTTAATTTCGAGGGCAACGCACAGGCGCTGAGAGTGCTTACAAAGCTGCATTTCCTTATTGATAAACACGGAATGAACCTCACCTATGCGCTGCTTAACACTATAATAAAGTATCCCGTGTCCTCGCTTGGTATCAACAAACAAAGCGGCAATATAAAGGACAAGAAGATGGGATACTATTACACCGAGGACGAGCTGTACCGAGAGATATCCTCGGCAACGGGAGCAGTCGATTGCCGCTATCCGCTTACATTCCTGCTTGAGGCGGCGGATGATATCGCCTATAAGACTGCTGACATTGAAGATGCGGTGAAAAAGGGGATGATAAGCTATAACGAGCTTCTTCGTGAGCTTCAGAGCGACCGCTTCACTTCAAGATGCAGGGACGAGGCTCAGCGTGGCAGGCTGGACGCAGCGGCCCGCAGACTTGTCCACTGTTATGAAAAGGCTGTTGAAAGAGGTATGCCTTCACCCGAGGAGAACGCTGTCCAGAACTGGATGGTGAATATGCAGGGAGTGCTTATATACTCCGCTGCTGATTCTTTTGTGGAGAATTATAGCTCCATAATGGACGGTACGATGCGTACCGAGCTGCTTGCGGCTTCATCTGCGGCAGTGCTTGCCGATGCGCTCAGCGATATCGCATTCAGATATGCATTCCAGTCAAAGGAGATACTTAAGATAGAGCTTTCAGTGGCTACTATGATGGATTTCCTGTTGAACAAGCTGACAGGTGCGGCGCTCAGGTTCGATACTCCGCAGGAACGGATAACAGATAAAAAGCTTATCTCGGTCATCTCAGAGAACTACCTCAAGATATGCCGCATGGAGTGTGAGGGCAAGTCCGAAGCGGACCAGGCGTATCACCGTCTTATGCTTGTGACGGACTATGTCTGCGGAATGACAGATAATTTTGCAAGAGAGCTTTATCGTGAGATAAGCGGAATTTCCTGACAAGGAGAATGGTTGGTATGGATGAAACTACAAATGCACGTGAAATGATAGTGCGCAAAGGCGAGTTCAGGATAGCAAATCCTCATGAGATGATATATCTTATCATAATCGGAGTAATACTTATTGCTGCCTTGGCAGTAACGATCCCCGTGGCTATTTCTGCTACGGAAATAAATACAGCCCGCAGAGGTGACGGTTATATTTTCGCCTTTTGTATGCTGCCTGTATATCTTATCTTCGGTACGATGTTCGGGTTGATACTCAAAGGCAGAAAATGCGAGTATCAGGCGACCGAGGAAGAGTTCATCGTAAAGGGACCCGGAAAGGCTACTGAATATTTCTATTACAGCGATATTCAGGATATCGACTCCGAGGAGCTCAGGCTTTTCGGAAGACATCGTGGCTACATCGTAAGGATAACCACAAGCATAAGAACAGTGGAGTATCACTATATCTTCGGAGAGAACAAGGTGTTCACTGATCTAAATGACACGCCTTTCTATTATCTCGGCTACAACTGCGGACTGTTGGATAAGCACAAGCCCGAAATAGACAGCGAGGGCGTTATGGATATCTTTGAATCAATGGTAGTAGAGCAGATAACCGAGCGTTCCCGTTATGAAACTGAAACAGAGGGAATGGAGATAACATATCAGCCGAGAAATCAGCGGAGGAGAAGATGATGAGCAAACACACCCTGATATGCCGCAGAGGAAGCTTTAAATGTGTCGATCCACGTGTTGAGATGCTTAAGGCTATGATGTTTGCAGGGCTTGTGATGACAGGTATTTCGATCATAGCCTGCGGCTTCAATTTCGGTGAGGATATCAATTTTATTACCGGCACTCTGTTCGGTATATGCGTCGGTATGCTTGTGGTGCTGGCGGTCGTCTGCGCCCTGATGTCCCTTAACGACGACTATGAGTACGAGGCTTCCGAGACCGAGTTCGTTGTGACACGTCCCTCGGGCGAAAAGGATTTCTTTTTTTACAACGATGTAAAAAGCGTGGAATATGCACCGCTTAAAAATCAGAAGGGCGGCAGAGGCTACGAGGTCATAATAACAACAGGTATGCGCTCGATAAGCTACAGCTATCTTTTCGGACTTAATGTAGAGATAAAGACGCCTTCCGCTACTCCGTTCTATCTGCTTGAAATAAACGCAGGTCTCAAGAGTCCCGAGGAGAACACGGTAGACACAAAGCTTGTGATGGAACAGTTTGACCGTATGCACAAAAGTCAGCGTATGTCAAAGGTGTCCCACACCGAGCGTGTGAACGAGCTGATGGACGACATAGATAAAAATGTGAAGAATAAAAAAGATAAAGAATGACGCAATAATGTGTCAGAAGAGGAGAACATGGTACATCTGCTTTTAGCAATTATTTATATTTCGTTTATAAGTCTTGGTCTGCCTGACGGACTTCTCGGTGCCGCATGGCCGAGTATGTACGAGGGACTTAATGTTCCTGTTTCGTATGCGGGAGTAGTCAGTATGATAATTTCGGGCGGAACGATACTCTCTGCGCTATTCAGCGAGAGGTTGATAGCAAAGCTAGGCACAGGACTTGTGACCGCTCTCAGCGTCGCTATGACCGCCGTTGCGCTGCTAGGGTTTTCGCTCAGTACAGGGTTCTGGCAGCTCTGCCTGTGGGGGATACCCTACGGCCTCGGTGCAGGAAGCGTGGATGCGGCACTGAATAATTTCGTTGCGCTGTATTACGAGAGCCGTCACATGAGCTGGCTTCATTGTTTCTGGGGAGTAGGCTGCTGCACAGGACCGTTTGTAATGTCGTATTTTCTTACGAACGGTGGTGTATGGAGCAGCGGATATTGCGCAATATTTGTGATACAGGCGGTGCTTACGGCAATGCTTATCATCTCGTTGCCGCTGTGGAAGAAGAAAGCCGCAGAAAACTCTGACGTTTCTGATATTTCGTCACAAAGTCTTGGTTTAAAAAAGACACTTTCTATAAGAGGTGTTAAAGAGGCAATGCTCACATTCCTGTGCTATTGTGCGGTTGAGAGCACAGCTGGTCTGTGGGCGGTAAGCTACATCGTTTTTGATAAAGGTGTTTCCGCCGAGGAGGCAGCAGGTCTGGGATCGGTATTTTATCTCGGCATAACCGTGGGAAGATTTCTCAACGGCTTTCTGACAGATAAATTCAGCGATAAGCAGCTTATCAGGGCAGGAGTTGGTATCATCGGCGCAGGCATAATTGTAATGTTCCTGCCGTTTGGACTTGTGGGTGCGGTCATAGGGCTTTCGCTTGCGGGTCTTGGATGTGCGCCTGTGTATCCCTGTCTTATCCATGCTACTCCCGAGTGCTTCGGCGCAGAGAATTCTCAGGCAGTCATCGGAGTCCAGATGGCGTGCGCCTATGTGGGAACCACGTTCATGCCGCCGCTTTTCGGACTGCTTGCCGAAAATATAAGCGTTTCGCTGTTCCCGTGGTATCTTGTAGCCATACTAGTACTGATGTTTGTCCTTTCAGAGAGAAAGAACAGGCTGACCTCCCATGTCACGCAGGATTGAGCGGCATTTATGCAACTTTTTCCGCATTTTTATAGTTTTATTATAAAGAAGTGAAAACCTTATCCTCTCAAGACGAGCGAGATCTGCGGAGAAGCCGCACAATAATTCCTCATTTCTGATTTTAAAGCTAAGAGGTGATATTATGAAGCCCAGAAAAAAAGCCATACTCACTGCGGCAGCTGTTACTGCGCTTTTCAGTGCAGGCGGATGTGGTGATAATGAAGTGCAGAACGTTTACGGACCTCCCCCCGATGACTACAATTATCGTGTGGAATCATCTGATGTACAATCGGCTGAAAGCACAGAGAGCCATGATACATCAGATGAGTTCGATCCTGCCGATAATCAGAATGCAGATGTATATGGTCCTCCCCCTGTCATCGAGGAGACTCAAGATAGCTTCGAGCCTGAAATGAATATAATTCCTGCTGTATACGGACCGCCTGAGTGGACGGATGATCTTTCGGAAACACCCGAAGCGTATCTCACGGAAGAGGCGGGAGATGTATTTGTTCCCTCTGTCAATGTGAACGCAGGAGTATACGGTCCTCCTGAGTGGTTTGGAGATACATCTGAGTCAGGCGATATCACTGATTTTGTCCCATCTGATAACATGAATGAGGATGTTTATGGCCCTCCCGGGTGGTTTGGAGGTGCTTCCGAGTCTGAGGAGATCGTTGAAACGGATGAAACAGAGGATACCGATGAAAGTCAACTTGAGCCTGATATAGACATTTACAAGCCTGAAATGAACATAACTCCTTGTGTATACGGACCACCCGAGTGGTTTGCTACAAGGGAAGCCGAATCTATCGACGGACAGGAGGATTAAGTATGAAGGTAAAGAAGCTTGCAGCCGCAGCGGCTATGTTCGCAGCAGTGCTTAATATGAATGGCTGCGTATACGGACCGCCGCCTCAGGATGCGGAGAATGGTTTTGCTGATACGGATAAGGGCGCATATCAGACAGAGGATACAACGTTGAGTGCAAATATCGATAACGGAGAAAGTAACGATGGATAATATAAAGACCAAGCACCTTAAGATGCTTGCGGATTATCGTCAGCAGCTTATGAAGCAACCACAGCTCCGCAGCCTGTTTCTTGAGCTTACGCTACGATGTAATGAGAATTGCCTGCACTGCGGCAGCCGCTGCAACGATGTAAGATCAGAAGAGCTTCCCGTACAGGTGTATTTTGACTTCCTCGACAAGATAAAACATGATTTCGGCACAGACAAGCTCATGCTGTGTATAACCGGCGGTGAGCCGCTGCTGCGCAAGGAGTTCTTCGATATCATGGGCTATGCGCACAAGCTTGGCTTCCGCTGGGGCATGACAAGCAACGGTATCCTTGTCACCGACGAGGTCGCAAAGCAGCTTCACGAGTGCGGAATGGGTACGATATCGATAAGCATCGATGGTCTGCGAGATACGCACGACTGGTTCCGCAGGACAAAGGGTGGCTACGATAAGGCGATGCGTGGCGTTGAGGCACTCATCAGGCAGGGAACGTTCCGCCATGTCCAGATAACCACCGTGGTGCATAAAAAGAACATCAATGAGCTTGACGAGCTTTATGACATAATGTGCGGCATAGATATCGATTCCTGGAGGGTGATAAATCTCGAGCCGATAGGCAGGGCAAAGGAGTATCCCGAGCTTCTGCTTGAAGCTGATGACTACCGTCGTCTGTTTGGTTTCATCAAAGAAAAACGTGCGCTGGGTATGCCTGTCGAATATGGATGCACCCATTATCTCGGACTTGATTACGAGCGTGAGGTGCGTGACTGGTACTTCTTATGCAACGCAGGCGTATACACTGCAAGCGTGATGGCAAACGGCGATATCGGCGCCTGTCTTGATATAGAGCGCCGCCCGGAAACGATACAGGGAAATATCCTGCGTGACGATTTCACCGAGGTCTGGAATAACCGTTTTGAGTATTTCAGAACATCTCTTGCAGAAAAGAATGAAAAATGTGCAGCCTGCACTTCTAAGGAGTTCTGTGGCGGAGGCTCCTGCCATAGCTGGGATTACGATAAGCTTGAGCAGCAGGTCTGCTTTAAAGATATTTTGTTTTGATAATAACAACTGACGGGGTGAGTTCTTCTCGCCCCGTTTTTGTTTTTTGGTATCAGGTTTATTGATAATGCTACTGATTTTATAAATTACAAAAAATCATCAACATTTTTGTACACAATAGTGAAATTAAGAAAATGTCGAAAAATAGGGTTTTGGCAATGTTTACAAATTTTTCAGAGGAAATTAGTGCTTGTTGCACAGTTGTGAAAATATGAAACCATATCGGAAAAAACAGCAGGTTTTTTATTTTAGAAAATGTGTCAATTGTTTTATGAAGCTTTTAGCTGTATAATTTCTTAGTGAGTAAACGAAAAGAGGGTAATACAGTGAAGCATGACAATATTATAGAGTTCAGCGTATGGGGAGAACGTGCGCTGTTTTCAGACCCGTTAACAACTGCGGCGGCAGGAAGAGCAACACTGCCTGTGCCTACATACGAGGCGCTGAAAGGCATAATATCCTCGGTGTATTGGAAACCAACATTAATATGGATCGTAGACAAGGTAAGGGTAATGAACCAGATACGCAGCGAGGCAGAGTCTGTTGTGCTCAGGAGATACAGGTCGCAGTCATGTGAGCTTGCGGTCAACACATATCTTTGCGATGTGCGCTATCATGTGCAGGCGCATTTCATCTGGAACGAAAACCGCCCCGAGTTTAAATGTGACCGTTGTGAGGAGATGCATTACAGCAGGGCAAAGCGTATGCTGTCACGTGGCGGGGCAAGACAGGCTTTTTTAGGCACCCGTGACTGTCCATGCTATGTCGCACCTTGTAGATTTTCGGTGGAACATGGGTATTATGACGATACCGATCTTGATATAGGAATCATCCATCATGGCTTTACTTATCCTGATGAGGCTTACAATGCACGTACACGATGTGCGTTGAGTGAACGTCTTTTCCACTGCCGTATGGAAAAGGGTATAATTGAGTTCCCGCCGCCGTGGCAATGTATACACAGGCATATCGGCGACAGACAAGCAAAGGAATGGAACACTCTTGCACTGGTTTGATGAGCTTTCTTCGCTTTATAGCGGAGAGGATATACCTATGTTTCATGCGTTTATCAATACGGATGTGGTGGTACGTCTCAGCGGGTCCGGACGATTTATCAGCGCTGAATATACACGTGAAAGAATAGCGGCGCCTGTTACAGAACATTCGGTATGCCGCACAAACGGCATAGAGCCGCATCCGCTGTATGACAGGCTGTGTTATCTGACGCCCGAGTGTGGCGAAGCTAAGAAATACATCGCTTATATGAAGCGTCTCAACGGCTGGGCTGATTCAGTGTTTTCCACGCAGGCGCTTATTGCGGTAAGAGACTACCTTGACAAAGGGTGTATAGCGTATGACTTGTTTTTCAATGCGCATATTAAAAATGACGGACGTCTGACTGTTAGATTTGAAGTGGACGGTGTTGCGCTATGGGAGGACAAGTCGCTTCAAGATTCATACATATCCTATGTGCGAAGTAATGCGGCTGCTGTTGATATCTGTTGCATAAAGGGTGAATTTGCTACCATTGCCTCGGTGCATCAGAAGCATATCACAAACGAGAAAAGCTCGGCTAAGCTTATTTCTTTAGGAGAGCGTGATCGTATCATGGATGAAAGAACAGAAAGCCGAGGCTTTTCATATCCTGTCGGTATGGAGTGTTCATTCAAAATGCACGCAGTGCTTCGCAGACTGATTTCAAACAACGGCGTGCATGCAGGGTATAAGGTGTTCGTTGTCTGGGACAGCGCAGGAAACACTGTACAGCTGCCGTTCTACGGAGCTGAGAAGTCCACGCTGCCTCAGGGCGAAGTTACCGTTATGGCGTTTGATGAGATATCAAAGGGCAGATTGTTTGTGTCCTTTCACAGGCGGATCACAGCACATCAATACGCTATGTGCATGAGCACATGGAAAAATGCAGTGGATATAGGAATAATACATATTGCGCAACAGGCTTTCGGGCGAATGAACAATGGCTCTTGTGCAGCCGGGGTTGTTGAGAACACGATTCAGCGTATGGTTTCCTGCCTGCTTGACAGAAGAAAGCAGCCTGCGGATATCATTAGTGCCCTTGTGAGGCGTGATTACAAAGCGTCGGCCGACAGTCTGCGATATTATAATGAGCTTATAGAGAGGAGCGTCAATCATGAAGACGCTGAATGGCAGAATAGATTTTCTGATGCTGATATCCGTTGACGGAGCAAACCCTAACGGTGATCCTCTGTGCAGCGGAAGACCACGTATCGATACCGACGGACATGGTATTATCAGTGACGTCTGTATAAAACGCAAGCTGAGGAACAGGCTGTCACAGACAGGCGAGGAGATATTTATAACACCGTCATCATTAGGTGGGGATACCCTCAGCGCCCGTGCGGATCAGCTGGAATATATCGACAGCCGTCAGTTTATCAGTGGTGCCTGCCGAAAGTGGTACGATGTTCGAACATTCGGGCAGGTGTTTGCATTCAATATCAGGACAGCCGAACACAGGTCGTTGGGAATACGTGGTCCTGTAACTATACAGCGTGCCAGAAGCGTGCATCCTGTTGAGATAGCAGAGAGTGCACTTACAAGGTGCATAAATGCAGTGAGTGCAGGCAGACGCAATGCTGACACCTTTGGTTTTAAAAGCTATGTAAGGTACGGGCTTTATGTGATGAAAGGCTCGGTATGCCCGTTCAGGGCAGCGGAAACCGGATTTGACAGGCGTGACGCAGACAAGCTGAAGGATGCACTATACAGCATCTTTACAAATGATGCGAGCGCTGCACGGCCTGAGGGAAGTATGCAGATGAAGCGGCTTTACTGGTGGCAGCACGATGCTGTAAGCGGAAGATATCCTGCTTACAGGGTGTTTGAGACGGTGACGCCCAGGCTAAGGGAACATTGCACACAGCCATGCTGCTTTGATGACTATATCATCGAAGAGAGTTTTCCCGATAAGCTTGTTCCTGAAATATATTTTACATAGGTCAAGGTTTTCCCTTGTGGATCTGAATAAGTTATGGACAAAAAGAATGGCGCAGTATAATAACTGCGCCATTCGGCATTTATGGATCAATGTACCTCGCAGCCCGAGTAGTAGAACGTAAGTATCTGCTTGTAGTCATATCCTAAATAGGTGGCAAGTGCGTTTGCTCCGTTCTGGCTGAGTCCCACGCCGTGACCGTATCCGTACGTTGTGATGATAAAGCTGTCTGTTGCTGCGTCGTATTCAATATCAAACGCATGAGAACGTATACCGTAGTTCATTATCGTGTCACGGAAGCGTGTTCCGGTCAGTTTTACGGTCTTGCCCTTGCTGTTTACATAGGTTGTCTGGCCGCAGATTGTCATCTGACCTACATATACGTTATCAACACGGCTGTCGATAGATATCCATGTTGAGGGGTCTCCCTCGGGAGAGATACCTGTTGCATCGTATATCTTTGATTTCATATCAGCGGAGGTGAACGTTGCGGTACGTCCGTAGTTAGGGTCATACATGGCGTCAAGCTCGCAGTATCTGCTTGCAAGATAAGGATAATCGTTGCCCCAAACATTGATGCTGGATGCGGTATATCCTGCCGAGGATGCGCAGTATACAGACTGGATTATATCGCCGTTGTAGTAGATACATTCGCCTATTACGGATTCTACAAGTACCTTTACGGAGTCGGCAACATTGTTGCTGACTACTACCTGAGGATAGGTACCGTATTTATTGCAGTACTGTACGTATGTATAAGCCGCAACTGCCTGCGCTTTTATTGCTTCGGGAGCGAATGTATAACCGACCTCAGTCTGGGTTATGCCTGCGATGATATCCACCGCATTTCCCGATATCACCTCACCACGGCTCATTACAGTGAGTATCTCATTGGCAGCCTCTGAATTGCCCGTACTTGGCTGAGGCTCAGGTGTGCTCTCGGGAGTTGTGGTCGTGGTAGTTGTCGGAGGTGTCGTGGTGGTATCCTCAACCGGTATTCCGCCCGATATATCAGGCTTGCTGCCGGAAGATGCAGGAGTGCTTGCAGGGGTAGATGTCGTTGTCTCAGGTGTTGAAGCTGATGTGCTTGCAGGCGTCGATGGCGTTGTCTGGGTCGTTGAAGCGGGCGTACTTGCAGGCGTTGAGACAGGTGTGCTTGTGGGCGGATCGGGGATCTCTTCGGTCTCCTCGGTCGGCTCAAGTACAAGCTCTTCCTCGGTCTCTTCCGCCTCGATCGTCAGCGTAAGCTCTGCGTCTGATTCCGCAGTTAACTCGTCCGGATCATATCCAAGCGACGGACTTACGGTGCTTATGACCTTATCCGCCATGGATGGCTGGCGCAGCTCCAGAAATTCAAGCTCCGCACCGTTAAGAATTGCGCTGTCAGGGGAGATAAAATCTACCGTTCCGCCCATGGGCGGTTCGTTTGAGTCAGTGCTTTCCGTCACTGTATCAGCCGCCTCAGCAGGGTTGCTTTTTATAACGCCCATCACTCCGCACGTAAACACATATACATTGCAGATACACAGCGCAACGATTACTTTAAACAGTGATATCTTCTTCATTTGTTCTCCGTCATTGTGTATTATTCGGCGGGGTCCTCAAGACCATGCTTCTTTAAATATTCCGCCATACCGTTTATAAGGGATATATCCCATGTTCTGCCCTTCCACTTGTCGCCGTAGGCAGTGATGTATGCTTCAAAGTATTTTATGCTCTTTTTGCGTACTATCTTTGATGTGTCCACTTCAGGGCTTTCGTTCTCACGTACCTTTCGTGCAACTACGATGAGGCGCACGTTTTCGGGGAAGCCAAGTGACTGGTCACAGGTGGAGAGGGTGATAAGCTCGTCGCCGTATTCAAGATCAACACCTGTTTCATAAAGGCTTCTGTCCATACATTCCTTTACATAGTGATAGAATTCATCGCTGTTTTCAAAGGAAACGTAGTTGTAGTAGTCGAACACCTCACCGAGCGACTCGCTTGTGTTTGTGAGGAACACTGAGAAGATCTTGTACTTGTTGTTGTTGTACAGGGTGTTGAAGTCGATAACGGGGGAGGATTTTAAGAACTCTATATTGTTGCGGTAGTTGTTGAGCGCCGAGAACTGATATTTGTAGAGCATATTATGTCCATAAAGTATAGTGTTGTTCGGCATCTTGTCGGGACCGAATGTGCCCTCGTAGTCAGCGAAGATGTTTCCCGCAAACAGGTAGTTTCTGTCGAAATCATGGTGCAGATAGAATTCCGTAGCGGAGTCCTTGCCTGCCATGATGCTCTCGCAGAAGCTGCAGTAGCCAAGCTTTTCGTATGTGTTGCAGGGCTTGAAATCATCCTTGTTGTGGGACTGAACGACAGGATAGTCGACATTTGTGCCTGCTATCGAGATCCAGCCGACAAAATCATTATTTGCATCGTAAAGGGCTGCGTATTCCTCGTTCAGTGTGCCCTCGGGCATCTGATCTATCTGTGCCTGAGTAGGCGACTGGTTTTTAAGGTCGATTATGTAGGACTGCGCCTGATCCTCGCCAGTGTCAGAGGTGGTTCCGCCTTCAATGGCATTGGGGTCCTGAAGCGTGGTGATAAAATGGTTTGCGATAAGAATCAGTGCCACCACAAGAATTATCAGGGAAGCAAGGAAGATTATCTTTCTGAATATTTCTGTCACGCTGTCGCCCTTCCAGGGGATGAGTCCTGTGACGATACTCATAAATAGGTTCTGCTTTTTCTTCTTTTTCTTTTTCCTGTTCGGGTTTTTCTTAGGCTGCTGCGTTGAAATACCCATATCCATATCTGCCATTGAAATTCAGTCCTTTCGTGATAGTAGTGAGGCTGCACGATGGCAGCCGTCACTGCATTTACATTTTGTTAATTCTTTGTGCTTGTGAGAAGCTCGCTTGGCCATTTCCTGCCGCCCCAGCTTCCGCCGTAGGTGCGGTAATAAGCTTCAAAGAAAAGGGGATCGGGATTTGTGTAAGCCTTGCTTACATCAACGGATGGGTCCTCTCCGTCACGGACACGTCTTGCATACATCACCCAGCGCAGATCCCAGTTCTGATAATCAAGGATGCAGGTGGAAAGCGTAAGCAACGGATCACCGTAGCGCACATCCACATCCGTATAGAAGGTCGAGCGGTCAAGCACTTGTCCGATGTATTCGTTGAAGTGCTGTTCGTCTGTGAAATTCCTGCCACGCAGGTAATAGAACACATCGCCCTCGGATTCCTGTGTGTTGACCATCATTCCTGCGAAGATCTTGTAGGTGTATTCTTCATAGCGTGTGCTGAAGGTGATGGTTGGATACTGCCGATAATATTCAGGCTCGTTCATAGTGCCGTAGCGGTAATTGAAGAAGCGTATGAGCTTTGCGAAATATTCACCCGAAGCCATATTGTGTCCGTAAAGCACGATATTGTCCGGCTCGTCTCCGTCTGTCAGCGGATCACGGTAGTCTGCAAAGATAGAGCCGCTTCTGCTTTTTTCTTTTTTGTAGTTGTGCTCCAGATAGTAGTCGTTATCCTCGCCCTGTACCACTACATAGTCGATCAGGGGATCGTCCTTGTCGCCTATCGTGATCCAGCCGACGATATCCTCGTTTATCTCCAGCAGCGGAAGAAATTCCTCACGTATCTCGGGCGGAGCGTCTTCCGTCGGAGCGCTCTCCTCAGTCTGAGGGGCTTCGGTCTCCGGGGTAATGCTTTCGGCTGTGTCGGGCTCTTCGGATACCGTCTCAGAGCTGTCGGTGCCTGGTTTTGATCCCGAGCCGTGATATAGGTCGCTCAGCTCGTTGTTGTTGTGATGGTCTTCTAAACGTCCCGCTTCGTTTGCAATAAGCGTCCAGACCGATACGATGAGTACGATTGCTGATACCATAAATATCAGCTTTCTCAGCACTTCGGTCCACTTGTCGCCCTTCCACGGGAATATCACTTTCAGTATCCGCAGGAAAATGTTTTCTTTTTCGGTATTTGCCATAGGGTCATTCCTTTCGGTCGCTGTGCTTAGCTGAGAACGATATCGTCATCCTCTTTTTTGTAGCCTATCAGCTTGGAGGTGTCCCAGTTCCTGCCGTACCACTGACCGCCGATCATATTGTAGTAATAGTCGAACAGCTTTGCGTTGTAGTTTCTTGTTGCAACAGAGGTGTCGACATACTCGCTCTCGCCGGGGCGTACCTTTCTTGCGAATACTACCCAGCGTGTTTCGATCTCCTCGCCGAGAGGCCATATACAGGTGGAAAGTGTGAGCAGCTGGTCGCCGTAGCGCAGGTCAACATCTGTATAGAACCAGCTTCTGTCCATTACCTCGAGGATAAAGTTGTAAAAGTCATCCTGACTCTTGAATTTGGTTTTGTTTGTATATTTGAACACCTCGCCGTACTGACTCTGGGTGTTTGCAAGCACGCCTGCGAATATCTTGTAGGTCTCGCTGCCGCCGTTAGGTGTTGCGAGCATGACTGTCGGGTGCACCTTATAGAATGCGATAGGCTCACGGCTGGCGTCGTTGGGAAGATAATATTTTACACTTGCAAATCTGTCGCCGTTAAGCATATTATGACCAAACAGTATGATGTTCTGGTCGGTGCCGTCCATTTTGTTCTTGTGGTGTGCGAATATCGTTCCCGAAACGGATTCGCTTCCGTCAAAGCCTGTATGCAGGTATTCGTCGTTATCCTCGCCCTTTACTACAACTTCGTTGAGGTAAGTGCTTGTGATCTTTATCCATGCTACGGTATCGGGGTTTTCTGCCTTGAGTGCGTCAAAGTTTACATTAAGAGGCTTGTTTACAACGGGAGTAACGTTTATCTCTTCTGTCTCCTCTTCGACAGGAACAGAATCGCCCTCGCTGCCCGAAGTGCCTGTTGTGGTGCCGGGGATGGGTGTCACGACAGTGGGATCGTCAAAATCGTCCATATCCAGCGTGCCCATGTGTACGCCTGCAAGGCTCTGCGTGCTGCTGGTTATCCTGTCACCGTCGTCAATGCTTATCAGCTGGAACAGCAGGATCGCTATCGTAACAGCGAAAACTACTATCGCTGCAAGCAGCACGATCTTTCTGATCTTTTCAGTGCTGCTGTCGCCTTTTTGAGGGAATGCCGACTCGCAGAAGCGTGCAAAAACATTCTTTGGCCTGCCCTTTATTTTGTCCTGTTTTTGAGGGCTTTTTGTTGTCGGCGCATTGTAAAAGTCCAGCTTATCTAATGCTATGTCACGGGAAGTAGTCTTTTTCTTTTTGGGCTTTTCTGTGTAGTTTGCCATTTGGTATCATCACCTTTCAGTTAATGAAAAATCATTGCTCAGTCATTATTATCAGATCAAGCAGCATAAGCGCCTTTCTCACAGCACAGGCACGGATATAGTCACGTGCTGTAAAACTGCTTCCGCTTTTCTGCTCAAATATATATCTTTTCGAGTGAGTGCGGTCTCTGCTGCATACAGCTATGCACACTTCACCAATGGGATGCTCTTCGGTGCCGCCTGTCGGACCTGCAACCCCCGTGGTGGATACTCCGAAATCAGCCCCTGCAAGCTTCATCACGCCACGTGCCATCTCCTCGGCGCATTGTACGCTGTATTCGGTGTGTTGCTTCAGGGTGGAGGCACTGACGCCTAAGGTCTGTTCCTTTATCCTGTTTGAGTAGCTGCAGACGTTTAGTTCTGTCACAGCGCTGCTGCCCGATATCGCAGTTACCGCAGCGGAGATAAGACCGCCTGTGCAGCTTTCCGCAGAAGATATCGTCTTTCTTCGCTCAGCGCATACCTTTACGATATGCTGTGCAAGCTGTGATATCTCGATCTGTATTTTTGTGTACTCTGTATCGTTCATATCAGTCAAAGAGGTCTATTGTCTGTTCTCCGCATTTAAAGCGTTTTATTTCTGTTTCTGCAACAGCCTTTTCTATCATGCTGTCAAAATCGTAAGAAGCCTCGGCAGCCTTGATATCTTCGATGCGTGGTTTTGTCTTTGGGTGCTTTGGCGAGAATACAGTGCAGCAGTCCTCGTAGGGCAGGGTGGAGGTCTCGTAGGTCTCTATTTTTCTTGAGATCTCGATTATCTCCTTCTTGTCCATGCCGATAACAGGACGGAATACGGGGTATTCAGCTGCTTCGTTGGTGCAGTACAGTGCTGTCAGGGTCTGGCTTGCCACCTGTGCAACGCTTTCGCCTGTGATGATCGCACCGTAGCCTTCACGGTCGCATATCTTATTGGCGATCTTTACCATTATTCTTCTCATAAGAACAGTGAAATACTCCTCGGGACAGTTGTCACGCAGCGCCTCCTGTATCTCGGTAAAAGGCACGCAGTAGAACTTGATATCGCCGCAGTAGTTTGTCATTTTTTCAGCAAGTGCTTCGACCTTCAGTCTTGCCCTTTCGGATGTGTAGGGCGGGCTTACGTAGTGTATGCAGTCCACGACCAGTCCACGCTTCGCCATCATGTAACCTGCAACAGGACTGTCGATACCTCCCGAGAGCATCAGCAGCGCCTTTCCGCTGCTGCCTACGGGCATACCGCCTGCGCCGACTATTCTTTCTGCGCTGAGATAAGCGCCGTTGTCACGTATCTCAAGGCGCACTGTAACATCCGGGTCATGCACGTCTACTTTAAGGTAGGGGAAAGCGCTTAATACCACGCCTCCAAGCTCCTGCTGTATCTGCGGAGTCTCCATGGGGAATTTCTTGTCGGCACGCTTAGCTTCTACTTTAAAGGTCTTTGCGCATTCCAGGGCGTCACGCAGATATTCCTTTGCGTTTTCGGCAACCACTGCAAAGTCCTTGGGGAATACCGCACAGCGCTGGATAGCGCCGATACCGAAGATATAGCTCAGGCGCTTTACAACAACGCTGATGTCTATGTCCTCCTCAGGAGTAACGTATATTGTGGACTGTCTGCGGAAATAGCTGAACTCGCCGAGATCCTTGAGGCGGCGCTTTATGTTTTTCTGGAGGATATCCTCAAAGGTGGATTTATTGAGACCCTTGAGTGCGATCTCTCCGTATTTTACCATTACTATCTCTTTCATTTATCTTCTGAACCTTTCAATACCTTTTCTTATATTATCAACGAGGATATCCAACTCCTCCTCGGTGGTGTCAGCGCACATGCTTACTCTTATTGCGCTGTCAGCGTCGCTGTCGGGTACACCGAAAGCCGCAAGCACACCGCTGGTCTTTCCCTTTGAGCAGGCGGATCCGCTGGAAACGTAGATCTCCTGCTGTTCAAGCGAGTGAAGCATTATCTCGGAGCGTACTCCTTTTATGCTGAAATTCACTATGTTCGGCACGCATTTATCTGTGGAGTTGAATTTGATACCATCAAGCTCCGACAGCGCCGAAACGAGATGAGACTTAAGCTGCGAAAAGCGCTCAGTCTTGCCACGGTAGTTCTTTACCGCCGCTTCAAGACCTGCGATAAGTTCCACAGGCTCGGTGCCGCTGCGAAGCTTTTTCTGCTGTCCGCCACCCAGAAGCAACGGCGCAAAGCGCACGCCTTTTTTTACATACAATGCACCTATGCCCTTAGGGCCGTGTATCTTGTGTCCCGATATGCTTATGAAATCGCCGTCCAGAGGGACCTTCAGAAAGCCCTGCACAGCGTCGATATGTACGATAGTCTTTTCGTTCTTTCGTTTTACAAGCCTGTACAGACGTTTTACGTCAACTGCGTAGCCTGTTTCGTTGTTGACTGCCATACAGCTTACAAGCAGTGTTCTGTCATCCACGGCATCTGCGACAGCCTGTTCAAAGTCCTCGTGATCCTTTGGCGAGAGCCTTACAACTCTCATGCCACGTTCCTCAAGCTTTGCTATTGGGTTAGCAGCTGCGGGATGCTCCATTGCGGTGGTGACGATCTTGTCGCCGTTTCTGCGGTATGTCTCCACTGCACCGAAAATAGCGGTGTTGTTGCTCTCAGTCGCACCCGAGGTGAAGTATATCTCACCCTCTCCCAGCTTTGCGAGCAGTGTTTTTCTTGCCGAGCTTATCACCTTTTCCGAGTTAAGACCCAGCCTGTGCAGGGAGCTTGCGTTTCCAAAGCAGCTCTGCATGGTATCAGTGACGGCAGCCACAGCCTCAGCACAGGGTCTGGTCGTGGCGGCGTTGTCGAGATATATCATTTTGTTCTCCTGTTTGTTCTTTTTGTGTGGCTTTTCTGTTGCATAACTCCACATAATATAGTATAGCATACTTTATGTTATTTGAACAGTGTTTTTTGAAATTTTTCACGGTTATTTCACTGTTATTACAGTAAGATTACAAAAGGTTACAAAAGGATTACAAAATGAGTGAAAAAGGTTACTCAAAAATTACAATTTCACGGATTTGATTACAGTTTTGTCATATATATTGATTTTTTTCGGCGTGTCTGCTACAATATGAACAGAGACAAAAATGAAATGATAACAGATCCTCCAAAAATTCCTGGAACGCCTCCGATGCTGATCGGGGGCGTTTTAGGTTCCTGCGACTTGACGTTTCTGATGGGATGTTGTATAATTCCAATGTAAGTACGTCTTATATATAATAAAACGGATTTTGATACGATAAGGTTGCAAAGTTGTATTGGTTTTGCTAACTTATCGTTGCTTTGGAGGGTATAATGTACAAAATTCTGATGGTCTGCCACGGCAACATCTGCCGCTCGCCAATGGCGGAATTTATATTGAGAGATATGCTGAAAAAGCGTGGCATTGAAGGCGTTGAGGTCGCCTCTGCCGCAACCTCAACCGAGGAGATCGGGAACGGCGTGCATCGTGGCACGGTTAGGATACTTCATTCGCTGGGCATCGACTGCTCTTTTAAGCGTGCACGACAGATGACGAGGGCAGATTACAGCGAATATGATCTGCTGCTTGGTGCTGACAGCCGCAATATAGTCAACATGAAACGCATTGCAGGCGCAGATCCCGATGGGAAGATACTCCGTCTGCTGGATTTAACTGAACGTCCACGTGATATATACGATCCGTGGTATACGGGGGATTTCGATACCACATACTCTGAGGTTAAAGAGGGCTGTGAGGCGCTGATAGCTTATCTCGCAGAGAAGGGCATTATTTCATGAGAAGCCTTGAACGTGCCCATCCGCTATGCTGCTTTGTTTATCTTGCTGCGGTACTGGGTATCACGATATTCACCCGTGATCCGATAGCGCTTGCGGAGTCCGCTGTCGGTGCGGCGCTTTTGCTGATCCTTTCAGGGAATATACGTATCGTCATCTGGCTGCCTGTTGTTACAGTTGTATCGGCAGTGACTAATCCCGTATTCGTTCACAGGGGAGATACGGTGCTTTTCTTTGCGGGAGATCTCCCCGTTACAGCCGAGGCTGTGCTGTACGGTGCGGTGTTCGGGCTGATGATTTCGGCAGCGGCAGGTTGGAGTATAAATGCCGTGAAGTATATCACGACCGATAAATACATCTGGCTTTTCGGACGTATGCTTCCTGTAAGCGGTCTGGTGCTTAGTTGTGGGCTGAGGTTAGTCCCTTTATTCATTCGCAGAACAAGGGATTTCTCGGCGTCGCAGGGAGCTGTCGGTATCAGGGATACGTTAAAGGCGTTCTCTGCTTCGGTCGGGTATTCCGCCGAGGAGGCGATGACCTCCGCCGATTCCATGAGAGCGAGAGGCTACGGAACTGCACGCAGGACAAGTTATTCTCTCTACCGCCTGGGTGGCAGAGAAACGGTGCAGCTTTTAGCGGTGGTGCTTGTGTCAGTCAGTGCAGTATCGGCTATGATATGCGGCGGCGGTGCTTTTGAGTTCTATCCTGCCGTATCGGGCGTGGGTCTGTCCGCTGCGGATATGCTGCTGTATATCGCTTTTGGGATCATGTGCGTCATGCCGTCCTGCGTTATATTGCATGAAAATATCAAACGTAGCCGCATTGGCTGCTACGATCAAGGAGCGTTGAAATGAGCATTGTTTCAGCGAAAGAGCTGTCGTTTTCCTATCCCGACGGTAGGAAAGCACTGGATAAAATAAGCTTTGATATTCCCGAGGGAAGCTTTGTCACGGTCTGCGGCGTTTCGGGCTGCGGCAAAAGCACCCTGTTACGGCTGATGAAGCAGGGGCTAGCTCCGCACGGGAAAATATCAGGCGTGCTTCAGTACTGCGGAACTGATAGCTCGTTAGTCCCTTTGGAGGATGCTGCACGGGATATCGGTTTTGTTATGCAGGATCCCGAAAGTCAGATCGTCACCGATAAGGTCTGGCACGAGCTTGCATTTTCGCTTGAAAGCGTAGGCTTACCGTCGGATGAGATACGTCGTCGTGTGGGTGAGATGGCGAGCTATTTCGGACTTGAAAACGTGTTTGAGAGAGATGTGGCTTCGCTTTCGGGAGGTCAGAAGCAGCTTTTGAATCTTGCTTCTGCTGCGGCGCTTCATCCTAAGCTTCTGCTACTGGACGAGCCTACCTCACAGCTTGATCCGATAGCTGCCAATTCCTTTATTGACGCTGTATCACGGCTGAACCGTGATTTTGGTGTGACGATAATAATTGCGGAGCACCGCCTTGAGGAGCTGCTGTACATCTCCGACCGAGTGATGGTTATGGAGCATGGGCGTATAATAGCGGACTGTTCTCCTCGTGAAATCTGTACAAAGCTTCCGAAAGATCATGAAATGATGTCGGCAATGCCTGTTTCGGTGAGGGTGTATTCTATGGGCGGGGGCAATGGTAATTGTCCGCTGTCTGTGCGTGAAGGCAGAACGGATGAGCTGTGCCGCAGAGTAGTCGAGGGTATGAAAGCCGATCATCCGCTCGGATTACCCGAAACTAGCGAGGTGCTGATCTCCGCGCACCGTCTGTGGGTGAGCTATGGCAGAAATACTCCCGATGTGCTTAAGGATACATCGCTTGAGGTTATGCGTGGCAGGATCTATGCCGTGCTGGGCGGCAACGGAAGCGGCAAGACTACGCTGCTTAAATGCCTTGCAGGAATGATAAAGCCTCTCAGCGGCAGTGTGAAACAGAAGAAAAATATCGTCTGCGCTTATCTTCCTCAGAACCCCTGTGAGATATTTACAGAGGATACGGTGAAAGAGGAGCTTTTCCGCTTTTCGGGCTGGGAGGATATGGCGGAGCGCTTTGCGCTTACAGGTCTTCTGGACAGCCATCCGTATGACCTTTCGGGCGGCGAGCGTCAGCGGCTCGCACTGGCAAAGCTGCTGCTGAAAAATCCGGATGTGCTGCTGCTGGATGAGCCGACTAAGGGTATAGACGCCTGCGCAAAGACAAAGCTGGGCGGATATCTTAAAAGCATAGCGGACAGCGGTGCGGCAGTGGTCCTCGTCACACACGACACGGAGCTTGCTGCAGGCTGTGCGGATATATGCGGCTTGCTGTTCAACGGCGAGATAGTAAGCGAGGGCAGACCTTACGGGTTCTTCTCGGAGAACTACTTTTACACTACGCCCGCCCGCAGGCTTGCAAAGGGAATAAACGATAATATCATTACGCTTGATATCGGTGGCTGATATGCGAAATATAGTTAAGAATCCTACGTTTTATATCTGCCTGATCTCACTTGCTGCGGCTGTGACAGCTTTGCTTTTTCTTGAGGGAGAGATACTGCTGAACTCTCCCTCACAGGAGAAATATCCCGTCCGTGGTGCGGATGTTTCGGTGTGGCAGGGCGAGATAGACTGGCGCACATTCGGCGAGGGAATGGATTTTGTTTTTATCAAAGCCACTGAGGGAAGTGGTCATATCGACGCACGATTCAGGTACAATCTTGAACAGGCAAGAAAGCAGGGGATCCCCTGCGGTGCGTACCATTTTTTCAGCTATGACAGCGCAGGGGCTTCGCAGGCGGAGAATTTTATATCCGCTGTTCCTGTTTGTGATGATATGCTTCCGCCGGTGATCGATGTGGAGTTTTACGGCGACAAGGAGAAAAACCTGCCTGAAAAAGCAGAGGTCGTATCGCAGCTTTCCGATATGATAGAAGCTCTTTCAGCGCATTACGGAAAGACTCCCGTCATCTATGCCACAAAGAAGTCCTATGACCTTTACATAGCAGGCGGATTTCTGGAATGTCCCGTATGGATAAGAGAGGTCACGCCGACGACTTGCCCTGTCCTGTCCGATGGCAGGGAATGGATGTTCTGGCAGTACACCAACCGATGTAAGGCGGAGGGGCTTTCGGGCGGCGTAAGATTTGTTGATATGAATGTATTTAACGGCACAGCAGAGGAGTTTTCGGATCTCCTCGCTGATAAGTAAGGAGGGTATTATGCAAAGACCTATATGCAGAGATGTGTTTCTTCTCGGAATGAAGTCTGCGCCTGCAACGGCAGAGGATCTCCCTGTGGCGCAGGACCTTCTGGATACCGTGGAGGCACACTCCCATGAGTGCGTGGGAATGGCGGCAAACATGATAGGTGTGCTTAAGCGAATCATCGTGTTTCAGGATGGAGCGAGGTATACGGCGATGCTTGATCCCGTTATAACCTGGCGTTCTCCTAAAACCTACGATGCTGAGGAGGGCTGCCTTTCGCATACTGGTACAAAGCCCGTCACCCGTCACGAAGCGATCGAAGTTGAGTATCTCGGTATGGATATGAAGAAGCGCCGCAGCAGGTACAGCGGCTTTACGGCGCAGATAATCCAGCATGAGTGCGATCATCTTGAAGGAATTTTGATATGATACTTGATTTTTCCGATAATATATGTTAAAATATGACTAGCTAAGAAAATTACGGAGGTATTCATTATGTCTAAAAAGTTCGTTATTATTGCAGGTATCGTTTCTCTTGCAGCGCTTGCCGCAGGACTTGTCGCTTTCTTCCTGTTAAGAAACAAGAAGATCGCAGAGTGCCTCGAGGAGCCCGAGCTGGACGATTTCGACGAGATCGACGACGAGGATGTTTACAGCTTCTGATCTTTAAAAAGTAACGCCCCTTTGGCTGCGGCTCAAGGGGCGGTCTTATGCACGGAGGAGATATGGCAAAGGAAAAGGACGTAAAGACCAACGCTATGCGTATACTGGACAAGCTGAAGATACAGTATAAGGTCAATTACTATGAGTGTGAAGAGTTTGTAGATGGAGTGCATATTGCAGATATGCTGGGTCAGAGCTATGACAGCAGCTTCAAGACACTGGTCACGGTAGGAAAAAGTAAGCAGTACTATGTGTTTGCACTGCCCGTTGACAAAGAGCTTGATATGAAAAAAGCTGCCCGCACGGTGGGCGAGAAGTCCCTTGAAATGCTCCCTGTAAAGGATATCAACGCAGTAACGGGTTATATCCGTGGCGGATGCACACCGATAGGTATGAAAAAGCTTTACAGGACGGTCATACACAGCACGGCTCAGGATTTTGAAAGGATCATCGTCAGCGGCGGTAAGCTTGGCACTCAGCTTGAGCTTGCACCGCAGGACCTTGCAAAGGCCTGCTCGGCGGTGTTTGATGACATCATATTTTAATTGCATAAAAACTGCCCCGATGCGATCGAACAGCATCGGGGCAGTTTTTTATGAAAGATCGGCTCTCATTTTTTTCTTGAATATCAGGATGGAGAGTACGGTCATCACAAGAGCGTAAGCTGCGGAGATCGCTATGCTTATCCAGAAATCGCCGCTGAAGTCCAGTGCGAGTGCGGCTCTTGCCGCCTTTGTTCCGTGATAGAAGGGAAGCACGTTGCATATATCGGCCAACACGCCGTCGATGCCCTCCACATCGAACCATACGCCACCGAGGAACGCTGAAAGCGAGATAATGATGGAGCAAAGTCCCGGGGACGCCTTTTCGCTGAAAAGCGTACCGAACAGCAGACCTGTCGAGATAAAGAATATACCGAGCGGAACCAGTGCGGGTACTACCGCAAGCGCACCGAGGATATCAAGCTTTATATCCGTCACAAGCCCCACTATCAGAGCGCAGAGCATTGTAATGAGCGACTGTGCCACTGCCAGAATGAACACGGGCAGCAGATATCCGAGAATAAAATCGGCGGAACGCATGGGGGAAGCGTACAGTCTTACCAGAAACGAGCCTGAACGGTCCTTTGATACCGAAAGGCAGGTGAACAGCATAACAAAGGAAAGTCCGAATACTGCAATGCCGGGTCCCAGATTATCTATGCGGAATATCGTCATGCCTGCTTCCTCAGGGATGCTGGAATTTACAACAGACATGACCACCAGCATTATCAGCGGAAATCCGAGACAGAATATGTAGCTGAGCGGGTCACGCAGCAGTTCTTTAAGGTTGCGTATTGCAAAAGCCATACAGCGGTTCATTATAACTCCCCCTTTCCTACCATATCAGCGATCTTTACAAAGGACGCTTCAAGTCCCTCTTCTCCTGCAATCTGTTCGATCTCGGAGAGTGTGCCCATAGCGGCGATCCTGCCGCCCAGCATTATCGCTATCCTGTCGGAGAGGCTCTCCGCCTCCTCCATGTAGTGGGTGGTGAGTATAATAGTGATCTTTCCCTTGAGGGCTTCAATTGCTCTCCATAGCTCACGGCGTGCGAGCACATCGAGACCGAGGGTAGGCTCGTCAAGGAACAGCACCTCGGGCTCGGATATCAGTGCCATAGCGATGGAAAGCTTGCGCTTCCAGCCGCCGGAAAGGGTCTTGGCACGGTCGTTCAGCACCTCCGAAAGACCGAAAATGTCAGTCATCTCGTTGATCTTTGCGGTCGTTTTGTCCTTGTCGAAGCCGTATATCCTGCATACAAGCTGAAGATTTTCTTTTATTGTAAGATTTTCCGCAATAGCGGTGTCCTGCGGCGAAATGCCGATGATGCGCTTGACATCCTCACTTTCGGTGAGAGTGTTGTGACCGCACACCTCTGCACTGCCGCTCGTGGGCTTTGACAGGCAGGTCAGCATACGGATAGTGGTGGTCTTTCCCGCACCGTTTACGCCGAGAAGTGCGAAAAGCTCGCCTTTTTCCACATGGAAGTCGATGCCGTCCACGGCGGTCTTGGTCTTGTATTTTTTAGTCAGCTTTACAGCCTCGACTGCTTTCATTGTAATTACCTCCGAAATGTTACGCTTTTATTTATTCTGTCGGCATACTGCCGAGGTTTATTATTGCGATGCCCCTGCCTTCCTCGCCGAGTATCAGCAGAGAGTCACCTGATTTTATATTGAAGATATCCCTTGCTTTTTTCGGAAGAGTTATCTGTCCCTTGTCGTTGACCTTTGCCACGCCGAAGGCGTGCTTTCTGCCGTCGGGGTCGTCGTCATGGGTGTACGCTTTGCTTACCAGTGCGTCAACTGTTGTACCGTACAGCTCTGCAAGTTTTATACAGAACTCTATATCGGGGGCGGTTTCGCCTCGTTCCCATTTTGCCACAGCCTGACGGGATACTCCCAGCTTCTCGGCGACCTCTTCCTGAGTAAGTCCGCACTGCTTGCGGAATATTCTGAAATTGTCAAATTGCAGTGTCATTTTCTCACCTCGCAATATTATTTTATCACGGTCGCTCTGTTATTTCTACCAACCAGCGATTGCTTTTATGTTATTTCTGCGTAACATTTTCGGAAAAAGTATGGTTATTGCGTGAAAATCGGAATAAGTATCCGATCTGATACATTTTTGGAGCGTCAGATCTCTGCCGCAACGATAGGATATCCGTTTATATACGGCTTCACCATATCGGGGTGCTTTTTTGCCTCGCTGAACAGCATGTCGGCGAAGCCGTCCGCACTGACGAATTCGGAAAGAACCTTGAGCGAAAGCCCGGAAACGGTTTCGCAGACAGGTGATACAGTGATGACCTTGGTCCCGTTGAAGTCGTTCACACGGAAAGGCCAGATACGGCAGTCGAAAGGCTTGTTGTCGCCCAGCATACAGCCTGTTTCGGTAAGCATGGGACAGAAGATGACTTCTTTTCCGTTGAACTGCATATCGAAAACGTATTCGTTCCCACGTGGCGTAAGCTTTGCTTCGGGGTAATTCTTCTGGATATAGGATTTCAGCTCCGAAAATACGAGGGGTATCTCCCATTTGTCGCTCTCATCGAAGCCGCAACATATCCTGCATTTTCCGCAGGAGGCAGGCTGTAGTATCTTTTTTAACATTATTGATCTCCTTTGTCGAGTTCTCTTGCGGCTTCCCACAGATAGACTGAGGCTACCGTGCCGCAGGGTGAATACAGCGTTTTGTACTTTTGCATGGCTTTTATGTCGTTTGCAGGTATTCCGTGCAGTAGCGACAACCCCTTGCGTATGCCGTAGTCCGAAAGACTTAGCACATCCATTCGTCCCAGACAGAATATCAGTGTCATTTCGGCTGTCCATCTGCCTATGCCTTTTATCTGCATGAGCGCTGCGCATACCTCGTCATCAGCCATTTCCGAGAGCCTTTCGGCGGATATTTCCCCGGAAATAAACCGTTTTGCACACTCTGCGATACACTCCGCCTTGCTGCGGGATAAGCCGCATTCTTTCAGCAGGGGAGCGTCGGTACAGTTTTCGGGAGTGATCCCGCCAAGTCTGCCGATAAGCTTTGTCCATAAGGTATCGCAGGCTTTCATGGAAAGCTGCTGATTAACTATATTATAGCATAATCCACTGAAAAAATCATCAGATATATTGCGTTCTACAAAGCCCTTTTGTGAAATAAAAGCGCCGAGCCTCTCGTCACGCTGTGCGAGAAGCCCGGTATGCTCGTTTGTGTAATACAGTATTCCCATCATTCATCTCCCAGAAAGATCTGAGTCCAGTAGGGACAGTATCCGTTATCATAGTACCCTATGCCTATGTATTTGAGGTTCGGGTCAAGTATGTTTTTTCTGTGTCCGTTGCTGTTCATCCAGCTATTCAGTACACGCTTTGGCGTAGCGTAATAATAGGCGATGTTTTCGGCACGGTCGTTTCGTTTAAGATCAAGCTTTGAAAGCAGGCTGTCCCATTTGGTTCCGTTGGGACGCCAGTGTGAGAAGTAATACGAGCATTCCTCGGCACGCTGCTGGGCGATCTCGGACAGCTCCTTCATTTCCTCGAGAGGGTCGAGTCCGTACTCCTTGCGCACCTCGTTTACAAGCTCAAAGAGCGTCTGGCGTTCTGCTTCTTCGTAGACCCTGCCGATAAAATATTCTTCCGTGACCACCTTGCTGTAAGTATAACCGTCCTTTATCGTGACGAATTTAAGTACGGTATCCTTTTTTATAGTCAGCGCACCCTTGTACAGCTTTGACTTCTCAGTCGGCTTGCTGCCGTCAGTGGTGTAATAGATGCTTGCGTCCTTGTCGGGGCAGGTGAGCTTCACCTTGATTGTATCCTTGTAGCAGCCGCTTTCCTTTGAGGCTGATGCGCTGTCAGTGCGTATCCTTACAGTGAGAGAGCTGTTTTCCACAAGGCTGCCGTCCTGATATGCGGCGCAGCGTATCTTTGTGTTATCGGTCACGATTATCGGTATGCGGCTGTCGTACAGCTTGTCCTGCGATGAGGGAAGCGAGCCGTCTGTTGTATAATAAAGCTCTGTATTCTCGTCGGGTGTTATCCAGACAAGCTGCGTGCTTTCATAGCTGCCGCTTTTTATCGAATATGTGTGAGTATCGGCGGCATGTGCACTGACTGAGATCGCCAGACCTGCAAATATACCGCATAATACTGCTATTGCTTTGCACTTCATGAAAATATCTCCGTTTTTATGTTGAAATGTCGTATTTTGTTGAAATCTTTTTCTATTATACAATGGTTACAAAAAAATGTCAAGATGGTTACAAATGATTACAAAACGGTTACAATTAAATTGCGCTTTACATAAAATGGCTTGAAAACGTGTACATCCGCATATTTATGCGGTTTTATGGAATATGTACAAAAATAAGCTTTGGTGATTTCATCATTTTATCACAAAAAATTTATTGACAATCACGAAAAATAAGGTATAATTAAATTAGGCGAAATAATAAACACTGCTTATTTTTCGTAAAAAGTATTACAAAAGATTACAAAACGCTTGCTGAACTTGCACACGGAAAGGGATAACTTATGAAAAACAGCAACAATAACACTTATATGTTCAAGGGAAATGAAACGCTTCGCTGCGTTAATGATGCGTCCTTCCTTTTCGGAAGATTTGTCGCTAATGAGCTGCAGGATATCGGTATGCGTGCCTCATATCGCCATGTGATGAAGCCGCTTATGGAGCAGGACGGACTTACCCAGCTGGAGCTTGTTAATATCACAAAGCTAAAGGCGCCTACTATCAGTATCACGCTGAGAAACATGGAGCGTGAGGGCATAGTACGCCGTGAAAAGAATGACAACGACCGCCGTGAGACGCACGTTTTTATTACAGATAAGGGCAGAGAGATGCACGCAAAGGTGCTTGAGGCTTTTGATAAGGCTGAAAAGACTATGCTCAGCGGTATTTCCGCTAAGGAGCTTGAGTCTATCGGAAAGATCATGGAAAAAATGACCGAGAACCTTAAAAACGGACTCGGAGGCGAATTCGTTGATTAAAGTACTGAAATATCTTAAAAAGTATTGGTATATTGCGGCGTTATCGCCGCTGTTCATGATACTTGAGGTAAGCATGGATCTTATCCAGCCCGATCTTATGTCGAAGATTGTGGATCAGGGTGTCCTCGGAGAGAATATGGATCTGATATTCGAGTTCGGTATTCAGATGATAATATTCACGTTTATCGGCTGTATCGGCGGAATACTGTCAGGTGTATTCGGAAATATGGCGGCGCAGAGCTTTGCAAACGATCTCAGAAAGGACGCCTTTTCAAAGGTGATGAAGATGTCCTTTCAGCAGACGGACAAGTTCACCACGGGCTCGCTGGTAACTCGCCTTACCAACGACATCACGGCCTGCCAGGATTTCGTAGGCATGGCGCTGCGTATGATGGTAAGGACCACGATGCAGTTTGTCGGCGGTATCTATATGGTGCTTAATATCGATGCAAGATTCGGACTCATCCTGCTTGTAACGTTACCTGTTCAGCTTATTATCGTAGCGGTAGTGCTCAAAAAGGGCGCGCCGCTTTTCGGCGTTGTACAGAGTAAGCTTGACCGAGTGAACTCTGTGGTTCAGGAGAATGTATCGGGTGCAAGAGTGGTAAAGGCGTACACCCGAGAGCAGTACGAGATCGACCGCTTCGGCACAGCGAATGACGAGCTTTGCAATACAAATCTGCGTGTTCAGAAGCTGATGGCACTGCTGGTTCCTGTGCTTTCGATACTCATGAATGCTTCGGTGCTGGCTGTTATCTACCTCGGTGGGCTTCAGGTGCAGGCACAGGAGCTTGAGGTCGGCAGGATAATGGCGGCTATTACATATATCACACAGATACTGATGTCGGTCATGATGATCGGTATGATGTTCCAGCAGGTGACCCGTGCTTCCGCTTCCGCAAAGCGTATAAGAGAGGTGCTGGACGCCGATCCTGTTATCGGCAGCGGCAGCTTCGACGGAAACACTGAGATAAAGGGCACTGTTGAGTTCCGTAATATCTCGTTCCGCTATCCGGGCGTGCAGGCGAATAATGTGCTGGAGGATATCAGCTTCACTGTAAACAAGGGCGAAACTGTCGCTATCCTCGGTGCAACAGGCTGCGGAAAGACATCGCTTGTAAATCTTATCGCACGTTTCTATGACGCAACCGAGGGTCAGGTGCTTGTTGACGGCGTAGATGTAAAGGAATACGATCTTGATGCGCTCAGAAAGAAGATAGGCTTCGTGCTGCAGAAGAGCGAGCTTTTCTCCGACACTATCGAGAACAACATCCGCTGGGGCAATCCCGATGCAACCGACGAGGAAGTGCGTGAGGCGGCTATGATAGCCCAGGCGGACGGATTCATTCAGGGCTTTACTGACGGATATAAGGATATCGTCACAGAAAAGGGCTCATCACTGTCGGGCGGACAGAAGCAGCGTCTTTCGATCGCAAGGGCGATCGTCAAAAAGCCCGAGATACTTATATTTGACGACAGTATGTCGGCGCTTGATCTCACCACCGATGCAAAATTGCAGAGAGCACTCCGTGAAAACCTCGGTGATACCACCGTTATAATGATCGCTCAGCGTGTAGCGAGCGTTATGGGTGCCGACAAGATAGCGGTAATCGAAAACGGTAGACTTGCCGCATTTGATAACCATGAAAATCTGATGAAGAGCTGTGATGTTTATCAGGATATCTACAACTCCCAGATGAGAGAGGGGGATGAGAAGGTTGGCTGATAACAATAACAACAAGCAGCCCGTCATCAATCTCCGTCCCGGGGGCGGCAGAGGTCCCGGGGCGATGGGAATACCGCATGAGAAGGCGAAAAACGTCAAAGGCTCGCTTAAACGTATCATCTCCTATATCGGAAAGAACAAGAACCTGCTTTTTGCTATGCTTGGCGTGATGCTTGTGGCAACGCTGCTGAATATCATAGCTCCATCTATCCAGGCGAACGCTATCGACAGTATCACTGTCACCGAGGAGCATCCCGCTGTTGACCTTAACGAGCTTCTTAACTGGATGATAGTGCTGGGCGTAGTGTATCTTACCTCTGCGCTGCTGACCTATTTCCAGAATATCTTTGCTGCGAAGCTCTCTCAGTACACCGTAAGGATAATGAGAAAGGATCTGTTCGCACGCATCTCGAGACTCCCCATAAAGTATATCGACACCCACAAACACGGCGATATCATGAGCCGCATGACCAATGACGTTGAGAATGTTTCAAACTCCGTTTCCCAGTCTCTTGGCTCCCTTGTGTCGGGCGTTATCATGCTGGTCGGATGCTTTACAATGATGATGATATACTCATGGCAGCTTACCCTCGTCAGCATGATAACCATAGTGCTTACGCTGTTCGTTTCGAAAAATCTTTCAAAGCTCATGAGAAAGTATTTCCCCATGCAGCAGAGAAAGCTCGGACAGCTCAACGGACAGATTGAGGAGACCGTCAGCGGCTACAAGACCGTAAAGGCGTTTACCCGTGAGGCACGTGTCTGCGAGGAGTTCAACGCCACCAGCGACGAGCTTCGCCGCATCGGAATAAAAGCGCAGATACTGGGCGGCTCGATGGGGCCCTGTATGAACTGTATCGGAAACATCGGCTTCCTGCTGATCGCAGCATTCGGCGGATGGTTTGCGATAGAGGGTATCATCTCCATCGGTACTATCCAGGCGTTCATCACATACTCCAAGCAGTTCACAAGACCTATCAATGAGATCGCAAACCAGTATGCGCAGCTCCAGTCGGCACTTGCGGGTGCGGAGCGTGTGTTTGAGATAATGGACAGCGAACCTGAGGACGAGGGCGGCAACGAGCCGTTCGAGATAGAGGATGTCAAGGGTGATATCAACTTCAAGGATGTACAGTTCTCCTATGTTGAGGGCGAGCCTGTGCTTACAGACTTCGACCTGTGGGTAAAGAGCGGACAGAAGATCGCTATTGTAGGTGCTACGGGCAGCGGTAAAACCACCGTAATAAATCTGCTGACACGCTTCTATGATGTTGATGGCGGCGTTATAACGCTTGACGGGCAGGATATACGCAGCATTCCTAAGGAAAAGCTGCGTGGAAGTATTGGCATGGTGCTTCAGGATACTGTTATCTTCTCCGATACTATTGCACAGAACATCCGTTACGGACGTATTGAAGCAACGGACGAGGAGGTAGTAGCGGCAGCGAAGCTTGCAAGGGTGGACGATTTCGCTTCAAAGCTTGCGGATGGCTACGATACTCAGCTTACCGAGGGCGGCAGCAATCTGTCACAGGGACAGCGCCAGCTTATTGCGATTGCAAGGGCAGTGCTTGCCGATCCGAAGATACTGATACTTGACGAGGCAACATCCAGTATCGATACAAGAACCGAAATGCACATTCAGCAGGCAATGATAGCGCTGATGAAGGGCAGAACGAGTCTTATCATAGCGCACCGCCTTTCCACCATCCGTGACGCTGACAAGATAGTTGTGCTTGCAGGCGGCAGGGTAGTGGAGGCAGGCGACCACGAGGAGCTTCTCGCACAGCGTGGTGCATATTACGACCTGTACCAGAGCCAGTTCGCAGGAATTGCTACATAATAAAAAGAGCAGATGTTTTCATCTGCTCTTTTGTGTTTTTGGGTTTTGCTGTTGATTTACTGATTAATATTTGTCATATTATTCAATTTCGGTGCGGATCGTAAACTCATCAGGAAGGTTAAAAATATCCTTTTTCAAGAATAGCGGATAAAAATATTCATCTTTCAGTTTATCAAATTCTAACCATTCAAATGTATGTGTGCGTGAACCCTCGTTTGAAGTGAATTTTCTGCCCCTTGTCAACAGGTCTGTATCTGTAATATCCATTAAGAAATATATACATAGTTCATGATAATTCAGCTCATCTACTTCTTCTGTGAAAAAAGCCTGGTTCAACCATAATGGGCGAGTTATCTTCGCAGTAACGCCTAATTCTTCTTGTACTTCTCTGATAACGGCAGCTTCTGCTGTCTCTCCCATTTTAACTCTTCCGCCGGGTAAATAAAAATACGGAGAACGTTCATCGTGCATCGCTAAAATATGTCCGTCTGATATCAATATAGCGCACACCCTGTAATTGAATTTCTCGTTTTCTGATCTGAATGATATATCCATGTTATCGATACCTTAATTTATTAATAATTATCTGCGACAGATTATCTTTTCGGCTCGCCTATCCTCTCATAAGCGATACTGTGCAGCTTAAGACCGTTAGCGGCAAAGTGCAGGCGAACGCTTGTGAATCGTGAGAATACATTTATCTCCTTTGCGATGGAAACAGGCTTTCCGCCTGTGCCGTTCCAGATGTAGCTTCCGCAGGCACTGCCCACGCTGAACAGCGTTACTGCTGTCTGTGCAAGCTCGGAAAGCTCAGAGGAGGCTGTGATGGTTACCTTGTATCTGCCCTCACGCTTGAAATCCAGTGCAAAGCTGTAATTTTCACCCTTTTTGGTAGTCATGCCGTTGAGGTCGAGATCGAAGGCGTCATCTACATAATAGTAGGGTACGTCTCCGTCCTCGCCGTTTGATTCGGCAGGACGGTTGATTATCTCTGCGGCTGTATCCAGTCCCATCTCACGCCTGAGCGCATTTGTTGTGAGCAGGAAGCCGAGGATATTTGCGGCGTTTCTCTGAAGCTCGCTTCGTTTGAGCTCGCCCTTTTCAAGACTTTCAAGGGTGTTGTCGTCGTGGTTTCCGCCGTCAGCGCACACCATATAAACGTCGTTCTGTGCCATCGCCATGATAGCGAAGTCACGCTTGTCGGGCTGCTGACCACGGCGGTTGATGTTTGCCCACCAGTCGGTCATAGTGAAGCCCTTGAAGCCCCACTGCTTTCTCAGAATAGTGGTGTTGAGATCATAGCTGCCTGCCGTCCATACGCCGTTTACCGAGCCGTAAGTTGTCATTACAGTAGGCGCCTTGCCCTGCTTTATTGCTATCTCAAAGCCACGCAGATAGATCTCGCGCAGTGCTCTTTCGGAGATAACTGAATCCAGCCAATGGCGATGAGTTTCACGGTTATTACCGCAGAAATGCTTGATGGTGCCTGTTACTCCCACGGAGTGCAGACCGTCAAGCTGTGCGCAGGCGATGGTACCTGTGAGGTAGGGGTCCTCGGAGAAATATTCAAAGTTTCTTCCGTTCAAGGGATGGCGGTGGATGTTCATACCGGGGCCAAGCAGGCAATCCACGTTGTTTGCGGTCATCTCAAGTCCCATCAGTGTGAAAAGCTCTGTCAGAAGAGGACGGTTGAATGTTGCGGCAAGGAGCGTTCCTCCCGGCAGGCTGAAAGCTTTTGTGCCGCAGTCCATTCTCATACCCGAGGGACCGTCGGAGCAGCAGCCGCAGGGGATACCGTAGTGCTGAAGCCCCTCGGAAACACCTCCGAAAGCCGAGGCAGTGCCTGGGGTCACCTTAGGGCTTCCCATGCCCTCGCCACGGATGATGCAGGAAAGATCCTCGTCAGAAAGCTGCGCAATAAATTCTGTTATTGTGTTTTTGCCGTTGTATACATCCGCAAGCTTTATGCCACGGTCGCCTGTCTGCGGTATTTCCTCAGGAATATCTGTGGCACGGCGGTCGAACTCCTCCTGCATGGAAAGCGGAGTATCCTCGAAAATGAGCGAGCCGTTATCGTTCTTCATACGCTTGAAGGGGATTACGGGAGCGAGTGCCTGAGCAAGCTGCTCCACAACGACATCTTCGGAGAGCGTTTTGCGCCATATACTTTTAGCGCTGCGGACATCGCTGCCTACGTAGAAATTGTATTCGCCTGCTTCTAAAATACGGCAGAAGCGGTGACCTGTCACACCACTGTCGTCGTAGCTTGCGAAATCCCGCAGATCAACGGTTATCTTAAGCTCCTGTTCCTCGTTCGGAGCGAGCTCCTTTGTTTTCTCGTAGCCGCAGAGGACTCTCGCAGGCTTGCCGAGCTTTCCCTGAGGCGCTTCAAGATATACCTGTACGACTTCCTTTCCTGCAAAGCTGCCTGTGTTCTTCACAGTAATTCCAAGATCCACTATATTGGAGACTTCGCCCGTATGTGCGGTATAGGTGTGAGCCTTTATCCTGAATGTGGTGTAGCTCATTCCGAAGCCGAAAGGATAACGTACCTTTTCCTTTGCAAAGGTCTCGAAATAGCGATAGCCTACATAGATGTCCTCGGTGTAAAAATCACGCTTGTCCTCGCCGAAATATGGGTGTGACGGGTAGTCTTCGATATTGTAAGCGATAGTGTCGGGAAGCTTTCCGCTGGGGCTGACTTCGCCTGTGAGCACCATAGCTGTGCCAGTGCCACCTACCATACCGCCCTGCCATACATAAAGCACGCCCTCGGGGGAGTATCTGTCCATAAAGCCCATATCGAACAGGGCAGGGACATTGAGAAGCACCACCATCTTCTTGAAGTGGGCACGGACCTTGCGTAGCATATCCTCTTCAAGGTCGGTCAGCAGGAAAGCCCCCTGCTTCTGCTTGTTGTCCATCTCCTCGCCCGCAGTTCTGCCTATTATAACGATCGCAGTGTCTGATGCGGAGGCGGCGTTGCTTACTATCTCATCGGTGAGCGGCATCTCCTCCTGACACCACGGTTCTGTGCCCCAGCCCTCGCCGTAATTGAACGGATGGCAGGAGTCCCACTCGTCGTATATGTTGTAAAGCTCCTTGTTTATCTTTATTCCTGCGTTTTCGAGTCCCTCGGTTATGCCGATGACGTGGGATACGTTCACCATGCCGCCAGAGCCTGTGCCGCTCTTGTAGTAGTGGAGCTGTATGCGTCCGAAAACGGCGATCTCCTTGTCCTTTGCAAGAGGGAGTACATCTTCGTTCCTGAGCATTACTATGCCCTCGGACACCGCGCGGGCAGAGGTCTCGCAATATTTGTTCCAGTCAAGTGTACGTTTTTCCATGATATGCTCTCCGTTCAACATTGATTTAAAATGGATGTCTGTTGAATAATATCATATCATAAAAGCATGGCTTAGTCAATCGTAAATTGTTATGGCTTGTAAAAGATTTCAATGTGTTATTATCAGTGCGAGCGAACAAGTATTTGCATGCGCATAAAAAACAGCAGCATCGGGCTCATCGATGCTGCTGTTGTCTTATTTGTCTGATGGCTGTTTACTCTTCCTTAACAGGTTGGCACCAAGAATAAATACGATAATGCTTACGGCGGCTCCTGTTGCGATATTCATTGCTCTTGCGGTACTTTCCTGCATATCGCCGAATGATACAAGCATGGAGCGTTGCAAAGAGGAGATTGAAACAAAGGCATCTGCAAAGGAGAGGTTTCTCAATGCTTTTTGTCGTACAGAGGATAGGCGTTTTGATCTTATAAAATTATACGTTGCCAAAGCTATCTTGCTGAAAGTATATACAGCTATGGTTATCATAATGATCTCGTTGAACACTATTCCACGGTCTTTGATCGACGCCAGTATTACAATCCCCGTCAGCGGAACAGACAGGATCATCAGCATTATACCTGTCATACGTTTTATAAGAACGCTGTTTTCGTGCTTTGAAGCTAATATGATAAATCTGACTATGCTTAGTACGGTGTAATAGACTCCGATTGTCAGAAACCACCATGAATGTGAAAAGGCGCCGATCACAATGTTGTATGCGCTGAACATCATATTGACCAACAGCCCCCAAAAGGCCGATTTATACATTTTGGACATAGGCATCACGTTTCCCTATTATGCAATCGATGATGATCCTGCAAATTTGCTCTATGCTTTCTTCGCAGCTGTTTTCCAGCCATTCCATTACTACGGCGGTTATGCCCATGAGATAGAATTTGATGATGTATATTCGTTCTGTCTCTGATAAAGAAAACCTTGACAAGATAGGATCAAAGATGTTGATGAACAATTCATTGTATACATCCCCGAAACCCATAGAACCGAATTTCCGGATAGAGGTGATGAATAAGCGCTGGTTTTCTTTGATAAAAGTGAGGTATGGTGTGATATATTCAGGGGTTATGAATATTAGTTCGTGCAGGCTGCATGATTTAAGGCGTTCTGTTACTTTTCCGGTATCATCTGAAAAATATGAGAAAAATCTGTCAAGGATATATTGCGTTGCTTCGTTCAGAAGGTCGGATGTGTTTTCGTAATGCAGATAAAAGGTAGAGCGATTGACGCCTGCCGCATCGCATATTTCCTTAATGGTTATGTATTCAAAGTCTTTCTTTTCAAGGATGGAAATCAGTGCATTATCCATTCTGACAGCAGTGTTGAAATATCTGCTTTCATTCTTGTTCATAGTATGTGACCCTTTAACGGTTATTTTTCTTCGCTTATCTGTCTGGCAAGCTCCACTATCTCAAATGCGTACTTCTTTTTTCCGTTTTCCAGGATCTTTTTATATATGGGATAGTTTATGCTCATTCCAATAAACCCGATTATTCCGATAACAATGCCGAGAATCGTAAGTGGGAGCGTACCGCCGATCACCTGCATCGAAAGGCTCATTCCAAGTCCTGCGACCAGCGACATGACTATACCAAATGTATAAGCGAAAATAGAAGCGGGGTTTTTGGCTTTTGCATCAAGCTTGCGAAGTGCGATTATTTTTGAATTGTCCTTCGGGGCATATTCCTTGGCGATAGATTCTGCATAGATCTTGTCTGTGTTCATGTTATATGAACCTCCTTTTTGATTTGTTGATATGATTATACTGCAAAAAATCGGAAAACGGAACGACAAGATCGTTTGAATGTGTTGGATTAAATAATTGTTTTATAAGCTAGTATGGATATTTTATAATTAGTATGGGTAAAAAACTCGATGTGTACTTTATTTTAGGTAATAAAAAACGCCCGATCGGACGATTTTGTCTATGCTGAGCGAAAAAAACTCGCACTATAATCCTGTGGCAACCTGCGACGGCGAGCGTTTTTGCAAAACAAAAAATGCAGTGCCTTTAGTGTACTGCGAGTCGAGCGTTTGTAAATAAAAAGAGCGTTCCTTTTGGAACGCTCTTTTTGGTGCGAGTGACGGGACTTGAACCCACACGTCTATACGGACACTAGCACCTCAAGCTAGCCTGTCTGCCTATTCCAGCACACTCGCAAAGTATTAAGTTTTCGACCTTTTTTGTGGCCTTGTCTTAACGACTTGTTTATTATACCACAAGAGTTTTGGTTTGTCAAGTGTTTTTTGAAAAATTTTTTAAAAAATTTTAGATTTTTTTATTTCGTATATTTCAAGGCTGGTTCCTGACAGCTTTGCTTGCTTATATAAATATGCCAGCCGTGATAGTACAGCGTTTTCTTCGTAGATAAGCGCATCAATGGAATCGTGGTCGGTTACAAAGTCGAAGTTGTCCCGTATCTGCTGAAGTCTTTCGGTAAGCTCCGTATATTCCATGGCGAGACGCCTGTGCTGAAGCTCGGTAGGGGTAAGGTGCTTTTTGAATAAGTTCTTCATATCCTGGCTCCGTATGTAAGATTTTTATTACAGGATATTTGGAAAAAACGTTTTTTATTCCTTGAAATAAGATTATATTTTATATAAAGTATTGCATTAATTGAGCGGATATGATATAATATAATGGAATATGAGTAGCTATATACAGTAAAGACCAACAGAAAAGGAATAATTATGGAAAAGGAAACAGAAGTTAAGATAATATACGGTAAAAATTCCGTTATAGAGTCACTTACCTCAGGTGCAGAGCTTGATATCCTGTACGTGCAGAAAGGGATATCTCTCGGAAAGATCATTCCTCTGGCTAAGCAGAAAGGCATAGTGATAAAAGAGGTGAGTGATGAAAAGCTCACAGCTATGACAGGCACACAGAAGCATGGCGGCACGGCAGCTTATCTTGCCGCTGCGTCCTATTCGACCGTTGAGGAGATACTTGCTGTCTCAAAGGAAAAGGGAAAACCGCCTTTTATCATCATAGCTGACGAGATAGAGGATCCCCATAACCTCGGTGCGATAATCCGTACCGCAGAGGCGGCGGGCGCTGATGGAGTGATCATCCCCAAGCGCAGGAGCGCAACGCTCAATGCTACGGTCTATAAGACCTCGGCAGGTGCGGCGGCGTGGATGAAGGTCGCAAGGGTAGCAAACCTTGTTGATACTATAAAGCAGCTGAAAAAGGAAAATATCTGGGTGTTCGGCATGGAGGCTGACGGAACACCTTATGATAAGGCAGATCTCACAGGCGGCGTTGCGCTTGTGATAGGTTCGGAGGGCTTCGGACTTGGCAGACTGGTCCGTGAGAACTGCGACATGATACTGTCGCTTCCTATGAATGGAAAGATAAACTCGCTGAACGCTTCGGTTTCGGCGGGAATACTGATGTATGAAGTTGTAAAGCACCGTTGATTTGATTTGCAGGAGTGTGTAAAATGTCCGATTATAATATTGACGATATTCTGGCAGAAATAGACCGAAAGCGTGACACGGGTGACAAGCCTGCGGCAGAGTATTCCGCAAGCGTGACCGAGATAATCGGCGGAAATGAGCTTGAGGAGGCGATCCGGGGCTCGGGCAAAAAGCGCCGCACAGCTGCCGATGTTGAGGCAGAGGAGAACGCAGAGCATCTTGAAGCACAGAAGCGTGCAGAGGAGATCGCACGTGCTGCCGAGCGTGCAAAGGAAAAGAAGGCACTCAAACAGGCGGAGGCTCAGCGGCGCCGTGAGGAGCAGGAGCGTGCAAAGGCAGAAGCGGAGGCACGCCGCCGTGAAAAGGAAGCACGTCTTGCAGCCGAGGCAGAGGAAAAGCGTCGCATAGAGGCGGAGCGTGCAGCGGAGGAAGAGCGTCTGCGTAAGCTGGAGCTTGCAGCGAAGAGCGCCGAGGAGGATCTGGCTTCCGTTACTGAGGAATTTGAGGTGCCTGAGTCTGAAGATACTGTCGAGGATCATACAGGCTTCACTGCCGAGATATCCTCTCCCGAGGAGGCTTCAAAGCTGTTCGCTGATACCGAGGAGCAGGATGTCGTTATCCCTGAGAGTGAGTATGTTCAGCCTTATGTAAAGCCTGCTGTTTCAGGCGAAGATGATGATATAATCTTTCATACAAGGAGCGATCTTGTCACTACCGCTACACAGCAGATAAGAAAGCAGCAGCGTATCGAGGAGATAAACCGTGCACTGCTTGAGGCTGATATGTCCGCAGAGTCCAATGACGATCTGCTTGACTCCATAAATCCGATGGATTCACGTGCAAAGGCAGAGGTGGAGGTCAGAAACGCCGAAACAGTATCCGGCGATACGCTTGCCGTTGCAGGAAACGATCTCAAGCGCCTTTCGGGAGCTGAGGAGCACGTCAAGGAATATTCCCCTGTGACTTCACGCAGAAAGAGCGACAGCGAGCGCAAGGTCGAGCAGGTGCTGATAACACCTGTGGACACTTCGCACGATGAAGATGTTGTAGAGTTTGCTACCGCAAAGCAGCGCCGCAGCAACGAGGCGCTTGTGGCTTCGCTCAACAAGAAGCTCAAGGAGCAGCGTGAAAAAAATATAGAAGCGGAGCGCACAGTCACTCTGACAGACCTGTCGGAGCCGGGCAGGATGCCGTCGCACGCTTTGAATATAGACTATGAAAAGCAGCTTATAGATACAGGCATCCTCAATAAGAGCGACCCTGTCGCTGCTATCCGTGAAGCAGATGATCTTGCTGCACGTAAAAAGCGCAGGATAGCAAGCTTTATGCTTGAGGATATCGATGATGAGACCGACTATGAAGAAGAGGATGATGACGATTACGACGATGAGGCCGAGGTGATCGACCTTGACGATGAGGCCGTTATAACAGAACGTCTTAACCGTGCTTCAAAGGGTCTTATGGGCAGGCTTGTGATACTTGTATTGCTTCTGCTTGCAACTATCGGCGCAAGTCTTATCTTCCGTCTTAATATAGAGGGTATTCCGCTTCTTTCCGATCTGTGCAACAAGTTCAATGTACAGAACTTCCTTTATACAAATCTCACTATCGGAATACTCAGCTTTGCTGCGTGCTCCAGCGTCGTTACTAACGGATTTTCACGCCTTGTAAAGCTCAAGCCCGACGGAGATACGCTTTGTGCATTCGCTCATGTCGGTGCGATAGTCGCAATAATCGCTTATCTTGCACAGCCGTCCATGCTGGTTACAAATAACGCACACGTTTATCTTATGGTGTCGCTTGGCTCGCTGTGCTTCAACACGGTTGCAAAGCTGTGTACCGTAAAGGCTGCGCAGAACAACTTTGCGTTCATCTCGGGAGACCGTGGAAAATATTTCATCGAGTGCCTCAGCGATGAGGGTGCCGATAAGCTGGCACGTGGTACAGGCACAGGTATACCCGTGGTTGCGTCCATGAGAAAGACCGAGCTTCTGTGCGATTTCATTATATCAACTTATTGCGAGGATATCTCCGACAGAATATCCCGTATCATGACGCCTGCTATTATCGTAGCAGCTCTTATCGGCGGACTTATGACGTATTTCATGTCTGTAAGCTCCTATCTTATGGAAAATGTTGCCCTCGGAGCTACCACCGCAACGGCTGTGCTTGCTTTGGGTGCGACCTTCAGCGGTACGCTGACGGTAATGCTTCCTATGCTCACCGCTTCCAGGGTGCTGACAGGAAAGAACGCATCCGTTCTTGGCTACAGCGCCGTTGAGGACGTCAGCGACACGAGTGCTGTGCTGGTAGAGGCAAAATCCCTGTTCCCCGTTAATTCAGTCAAGGTTAATAATATCTGGGATTACAATAAGAACGGCTCAAAGGGCACGCAGCACATCCAGATCGACGATGCGATCATCTATGCCGCAAGCCTTGCAGTAAGCGCAGACAGCGTTCTTGCCGATGCGTTCTTCAATATGCTCAACTATAAATCTGCGCTGCTCAAAAAGGTAAGTAATTGTGTTTACGAGAGCAATCTCGGCGTTATGGGCTGGATAGGCAGCAGACGAGTGCTGCTTGGCAACCGTGACCACATGAAATCCCACGGCGTAGCAGTTCCCGATGCGAAGAAAGAGTCCGCTGTAAACAAGAATCACGATGAGGTGGTTTATCTTGCTGTCGGCGGCGAGGTGTGTATGCTGTTCTTTGTGGAGCTTAATGCGAATTCACAGGTGAAGCAGCACGTTGAAAAGCTTGCAGCCAACGGAGTGAGCCTTATCATCAAGACAGTAGATGGTATGATAACCGAGGGCGTTATCGCAGAGCTTTTTGATATCGGCGCAGAGAGCGTCCGTGTTATTCCTTATGAGGCGCATGATGAGTTTGAAGAGCGCACAAAGTATGTTTCCAAGGGCAGTGCCGCAGTTTCCTGCGACGGTACGTTCTCCTCGTTCGCTTCGGCTATCAACGGAGCAAAGAACCTTTATAAAAAGATAAAGATAGGCTGCGCTGTGCAGATCGCCGGTGTTGCGCTTGGTATCCTGCTGGTGTTCATTTTTGCATTCTTCGGAAATTACAGCATCGCTGATACAGTGCAGGAGGGTTCTTCCGTATCCCCTTATTTCAGAAACGACGGATTCAATTTCTTTGATATGCTCAACAGCTTCTATCTTTGTATGTATAATCTTGCATGGATGGTGCTGGTTGTGGTAGCGCAGGCGTTCAAGCGCATAAAGCCGTGACGCAGGACGAGGAATATATGCTGAAAGCGCTGGAGCTTGCCGAAAAGGCTTACGCTCTTGGCGAAATACCCGTCGGTGCGATCGTTGTGTCGCCCGATGGAGAGGTGATAGGCGAGGGATATAATCTGCGTGAGCAGCTGAATTCTCCCATCGCCCACGCTGAGATAATTGCGATAGAACAGGCTGCAAAGCGCCTGGGAAGCTGGAGACTTACGGATTGCACGCTCTATGTTACGTTGGAGCCGTGTCCGATGTGTGCCGGTGCTGTGATGAACAGCCGCCTTAAGCGTGTGGTCTACGGAGCTTTTGACGACAAGAACGGCGCCTGTGCCTCGGTAGTATGCCTTTTTGAGGAGAAGTTCACGCATATACCTTATGTGCGCAGCCGTGTCCTGAAGGACAGATGCGGCGAGGTGCTTACACGCTTTTTCAGAGAACTCAGAGAAAATAAAATATAAAGAGACAACAGGTTAGATATGAACAAATACCAGAAGCTGGCGAGCAATACGATAGTATTGGCTCTGGGTCAGTTTGGCTCAAAGCTGCTTGTGTATGTGATGCTGAAATTCTACACAAGCATGCTTGGCACAGATGGCTTTGGTGATGTCAACAACATCATCAATGCGTCCGCATTGCTTATATCAGTGGTAACGCTCTCTATCAGTGAGGGCGTGCTTCGCTATGGCCTGGATAAGGGAAACAGCGGAAAGCACGTGTTTTCCATCGGCATAAATGTTGCTGTTATAGGTCTGGTGATATTCGCCGCATTCGTTCCTCTGGTGGGCATGATAGAGATGCTGAAGGGATACGAGTGGCTGATGTATATGTATGTCTGCACGGGCAGCATAAAGGGAATATGCAGCATATATGTGCGTGCCCGAGGCCATGTCAAGCTGTTTGCGATAGACGGTATTATAACCACCGTGTCGATGATACTGTTCAATCTGCTGTTCCTCGGTGTGTTTAATATGGGCGTTCTGGGCTATGTGCTGTCGGTATCGCTGGGCGATCTGGTCTCGATCATCTTTGTAAGCGCTAATGCAAAGCTTTATAAGCAGTATCGTCCTCTCGGAAACGACAAGACGCTGCGTAACTCCATGCTGAGATACAGCATACCGCTTATGCCCACCACAGTTATGTGGTGGATTGTAAATGTATCAGATACCTTTATGGTGACTGCTATATTCGGCAGCGGCGAAAACGGTGTGTATTCGTTTGCTTATAAATTCCCGAACCTTGCTGCGATAGTTGTGGGTATATTTCTTCAGGCGTGGCACATGTCAGCGATAACCGAAAGAAATTCCCGTACTATCTCTAACTTTTATTCCAATGTGTTCAATATGATGCAGACCATAATGTTTGTGGCAGTGGCGGGTATAATGCTTATACTCAGACCTATAATAATGCCGTTCTTCGGCAGCGAGGGCTTTGAGTTCGCATATTTTTATGTTCCTTGTCTGCTTGGTGCGGTGCTGTTCCAGTGCGGATCAAACTTCATGAGCACTATATACGAGGCAAGCAACAAGACAAGCCATAGCTTTGTGTCCTCTTTTATCGGTGCTGCGACTAATGTTGTGCTTAATCTTATCCTGTTGCACACCATCGGTGTTATCGGCGCTGCAATAGCCACTATGATAAGCTATATGGTGGTTTTCATCTATCGTGTTATCGATACGAAAAAGTACCTTTACATGAAGATAAACTACCGCAAGGTGCTTGTGAATTTCGTTCTGTTTGTTGCGATGGGAGCTTCTGTTATGTTCCTTGAATATGGGCTTGTACAGAATGTACTCAACTGTGTGATATTCGTGGTCATTGTTGCGATAAACTTCCGCTCTGCGATAGAAGCGGTAAAGCTGTTCCTGAACAAACGTTCAAACAATCCCAATGAAGCGCCTGAAAGCAAATAAAAAAGACGGCCGAAGCCGTCTTTTGCAGATGTGATATGTGATATCAGAACTTTCCGAGTGTTTTTTCCGTGTTCTTTACGATAGAGAGAAGCGCAGTCGCCTGAGCGGAGTAGTCATGCTCAAGGCGTGCGGTGGTTATGCGGTCGTCCTCGCTTCCCGAGACAGCGGCGCTGCGGGCCTTAACATCCTCGATAGACATTGCGGCGCTTGTAAGTCCCGATACCTTTTCGGCAGGGATCCCGAATGAGTTTTCATCATTGTTCTTTCCTGCGCTGTATACCATTCTGAAGCTTCTGTATACCGCAAGCGACATAAAGGAGTTTACAGCCTTTGTCAGATCGGAGTTCTTGGCTTTTATGAGCAGCGAGTATATGATCTCTATTGAGTTTGTCAGCAGCTTCTTCTGGAAGAATGTAGATGCGCCTGACATTTCTCCGTCGTACTTTTCGTAGATGTTGCTTTCAGGGAGATCCTGTTCTGTAACGGTCATGCCGTTTACGGACGGCGAGCGTCCGAGAAGATAATCTACCGAAACGTTATAGTAGTCAGCGGCACGTACCAAAAAATCCAGTCCGCATTCACGCTTTCCATTCTCATAGTGAGAAAGAAGCGCCTGTGTTACTTCAAGATCGGCTGCAACCTGCTTCTGACTAAGCTTGCGTTCCTTGCGCAGCAGGGTCATGATGCGGGGGAAGTCCTTGTTCATATATTTTCTCCTGTTTTGTCATCGTCTGCATAGGCAGACAGCTTTTATTGAATGGGAATTCAGCCTGAGATAGCATAAGATCAGACAATTATCCAACATAATTTCATACTGTATATTATATCTTTAATATTCCGATTTGTAAAGAGTCATATTATACAAAAAAACGACAGCTCTCTAGGATATTATTCATAATTCGCATTTAAAAACTGTCTTTTTGGCTTGATAATGCGCATTTATGACGGTTTAGCGAGGGCTGAGAGGAGGCATAAAATGAAAAACTATTACATTTATCTCATCCGTCACGGCATTACGCAGGGAAATCTGGATGGAAAGTACATCGGGCAGACTGATCTTCCGCTTTGCTCTGAGGGTGCTGATACCATACGCTCGCTTACTGATATGGAGGTATATCCTTCGGTACAGAAGGTGTATTCCTCACCACTGACACGTTGTCTTGAGACGGCGGATATCATCTATCCCGACAGGCAGCTGATGATCGTAGACGAGCTTTCCGAAATGGATTTCGGCGATTTTGAGAATAAGAAGCAGTCAGATATCGCACAGCTTCCCGAATATGTGCAGTGGATTAAGGGCGGTGTTGACGCCTGCCCTCCCAATGGTGAAAAGTTCGGTGATTTTACGTTGCGCTGTATAAGCGGACTTGATGTGGTGTTCAGTGATATGATGGCAAAGGATGTCACACGTGCCGCAGTGGTAACTCACGGCGGAGTTATCACAAACCTGCTTGCAGGCTATGGGCTTCCTAAAGGAAAGCCTGCGGATTTTATGTGCGGTCCCGGTGAGGGCTTTGAGATAATCCTGTCCACATTCCTGTGGCAGAAGGGTCCTACTTTTGAGATAAGCGGACGTATCGTATAAGGAAAAGCGAAAATGCTGACAGGTATTATAAAAAGATTTTCTTCTGTATTGCTTTGTGTATGTATACTGACAGGCTGTACGGGCGGCGGGTCTTCTGCGGCTGAGACAGTTGAGATCACTCCGCCGTTCTGGACTGTCACGGATAAGGAGAGCGGCGCTACACTGTTTCTTCTTGGCTCTATGCATGTAGGGCAGGAGGGTGTCGTGTATCCCGACTACATTCTGAGAGCCTATGAGCAGTGCGATACAGTTGCTGCGGAGATAGATACGGCAGCTTTGAACGAAAATACAGACATCATCAATGAAGCAGCGCAGTACCTGCTTCTTCCTGAAGGCGTCACAGCACAGGCGTGCTTTGGCGACAGCTATGATGAAACGGTGGATTTTATGTCTGCAAAGGGGCTATATTCAAAGGCTTTGGACAGATATATCCCGTATTACTGGTCGTCAGTCCTTTCGGTTGAGGCTGCACAGGAATGCGGATTGTCATCTGAATACGGTACCGAGGAATATTTTTTGTCGATGGCGCACGAGGATGGAAAAACGATCTGTGAGATCGAGAGCGTCGCACAGCAGTATCAGATGATGGCTGAGATACCGATGGCTGTACAGGTGCTTTCCGTTACCGAGTGTGTCGGCGATGAGAATTACGATACGGCTGTATCAGAAACCAAGCAGCTGTACGATATGTGGAGCTGCTTTGATGAGGAGCGGCTTGGTGGACTTGATTATTCCGTTTATGAGGATATCCCGTCTGATGTTTATTCCGACCATCTGAAGTTTCTGGACATGATGTATCTTGGGCGGCAGGAAAAGATGGCTGAGGCCGCTGTTGAATTCCTGCAAGGTGGAGAGGATGTATTCATGCTGGTGGGAGCGGCACATTTCTATATCGAGGATGATATCCTGACGCTGCTTGAAAGGGCAGGATATGTTCCTGTGCCTGTTCGTGTCGACGCTGATGTGCAGGCGGCTTGAAAGATAGTAATATTGTGCTGGTTTTCAGCACTTATTTATGCTAAAATCATATTATAAATTCTGTGAAGGAGAATTGGACATGAAAAAGTTTTTGACAGTATTACTTGCAGCATCTATGCTGCTTGCGGCAGGCTGCGGTGGAAATACGGGCAGCTCCTCTGATATCGGAAGCTCGGCTCCCGATGATTCAAGCTCTGTTGTTGAGCAGAATACCTCTGATGCTGCTGATAAGGAGTCGGCTGAGGCAGACGATACATCCTCTGCACCTGACAGCAGCGCTCCCGAGACCGAGGAGATCGACTATTCAAAGCTTAGTGACGACGAGATCTACAAGCTTATGGTGGAGCGTTCGCTTATCACAACCGGTGACATGACCCGTATGGCAAATGTGCTTAACAAGGCTGCAAACGGCGAGGAGATCACAGCTGCATACATCGGCGGTTCGATCACAGAGGGCTACCACGACGGACTTACTCTTACCGAGGACCAGAAGTGGGCAAAGATGGTCACAACATGGCTTGGTGAGCAGTATCCCGAATCTACTGTGAATTATGTGAATGCAGGTCTCAGCGGAACACCATCGGTGCTTGGTAATATGCGTCTTGAGCGTGATGTCCTTTCGCACGATCCCGATATCGTTTTCGTGGAATTCGCTGTAAACGACGGCGGCGAGACGATATATAAGAACGCTTATGAGTCCCTTGTGCGTACACTGCTTGCAGATGAAAGAGACATCGCAGTGGTGCTTCTTTTCACTATCGTAGAAAGCGGTCATACCTGCCAGCCTCACATGAGCAAGATCGGCGAGCATTACGGGCTTCCTATGATAAGTCTCCCCGACTCTATGTGGGTAGAGATCCAGGAGGGCAGAATGACATGGGACGACTATTCAGGCGACCAGTCACATCCCCATGTTGAGGGAAGTCAGCTCGTGCGTGACCTTATCATAAATTATTACGAGAATGTAATTCCCACTGTTTCCGAAAACACAGGCGATGTTGACAATACACTTCCCGAGCCTCTCAACAGCGGCGACTATATGAATATGCATTTCCTCGAAAGCACTAATATGGATGTTGAAGTGGAGGGCTTTGTCAATAACGAGACCTACCACTGGTTCAAAAACGGTTGGTTCTACAAGGGTGATACAGGCGCTTCGCTGAAGTTTACCGTTGATTGTAAGAAGCTTGGTATGGTGTTCAAGGCAAACAACAGCCATCTTTACGGCGACGCACAGATCATTGTTGACGGTGAGCAGGTCATGACTGTTTCCTCCAACATGGCAAGCGGCTGGAACAACCCCGAGCAGAAATACATAATCGACGACGCTGAAAGCGCTCAGCACGAGGTCGAGATCAGGGTGGAGGCGGACAAGGCTTGCTGCTTCTTCATCATGGGCTTTGCTTACTGTAACTGATACGGAGGCTTTATGACAACAGTTGAAAAGATAAAGAGCGGCAAGACGTCTCTCGGAATAGAATTTGGCTCCACAAGAATAAAGGCAGTTCTTATTGACGACTGCTACGCTCCTGTCGCTTCGGGTGCTTATGACTGGGAAAACAGGCTTGAAAACGGCTATTGGACGTATTCACAGGATGAGATCATCAACGGTCTCAAGGGCTGCTACGCTTCTCTTGCGGCTGATGTGAAGTCGAAATACGGCATTGAGCTTGAAACGGTAGGGGCGTTTGGTATCTCGGCAATGATGCACGGATATCTTGCATTCGACAAGGAGGATAACCTGCTTGTTCCGTTCCGCACATGGAGAAACACTACAACAGCGCAGGCTGCGGAGCAGCTTACAGAGCTTTTCGGCTTCAATATCCCTCAGAGATGGAGCATATCTCATCTGTATCAGGCTGTGCTGAACAAAGAGGAGCACGTTTCCGCGATAGCGCACATCACAACGCTTGCAGGCTATGTCCACTATCTGCTGACAGGCGAACGTGTGGTAGGCGCAGGCGAGGCTGCGGGAATGTTCCCCATCAGCGACAGCCGCAGCTACAATACGGAAATGCTCGATAAATTCGATGCACTCATGAACCCCTACGGCTATGACTGGAGCATCCGCTCCGTGCTTCCCGAGTGCAGGCCTGCTGGTACAAAGGGCGCAGCTCTTACTGAGGCAGGAGCAAGGCTTCTTGACGATAGCGGAAAGCTCCGTGCAGGTATCCCGATGTGCCCTCCCGAGGGTGATGCAGGCACTGGAATGGTGGCAACAAACAGCGTTCTTCCGAGGACAGGCAACGTATCCGCAGGAACCTCGATATTTTCTATGCTGGTGCTTGAAAAGCCGCTTGAAAACGTGTATACCGAGATAGATATGGTGGCAACTCCAGATGGTATGCCTGTTGCGATGGTGCATTGCAACAACTGCTGCTCCGAGCTTGACGCTTGGGTGAAGCTCTTCGGTGAGTTTGCGGCGCTTTCGGGAAATACACCCGATAAGTCAGAGCTGTATACGATGCTGTATAGAAACGCACTGAATGCCGATGCGGACTGCGGAGGCGTTGTGGCGTACAACTTCCTTTCGGGCGAGCCTGTTGCAGGAGTGGACGAGGGCAGACCTATGTATTTCCGCACAGCGGAGGGCAGCTTCGGCCTTGCCAATTTTATGAGGGCGCAGCTTTATTCCTCTATGGCCACGCTTAAAATGGGTATGGATATCCTTACCGAGTACGAGCAGGTGCCTGTTGAAAAGATAACAGGTCACGGCGGACTTTTCAAGGTGCAGGGAGTTGCACAGCAGTTCCTTGCTGATGCGCTCGGTGCTGATGTTTCGGTGATGAAGACAGCAGGCGAGGGCGGCGCCTGGGGTATGGCACTGCTTGCGGCGTACATGAACGTCGGCTCGGAAATGCCCCTGCCGGAGTTTCTTGAGCGAGAGGTGTTCTCTACGATGGAAAGCAGCACTGTATCTCCCGATAAGGATGGCGCAGATGGCTTTGCACGCTTCATGGTGAACTATAAGAGAGGTCTTGCTGCACAGAGGGCGGCAGGAAATAACTGATAACAAGACCCCGAGAGTGATCTCGGGGTCTCAGCTTGTCAAAAACTGTGGTTTTGCGTGCGAAGCAGGCTTTTTTAAATAAATTTTTCCGACGACATGTGCGTCGGAAAAATAACTTCTATCCGTACAACTGTGCGAGTTGACGGCATCGCCGTCAATGAGTGCGGGCAGTGCGGATGTTTCGGCGGAAAAGTCCCAAAGGGACTTTTTCGACGGTCTCAGACCCCGAGAGTGATCTCGGGGTCTTGCTGTACAAATCAAGATTTAACGGTAACGGGTGACCTGTTGCGCAGATATCCTGCGCTTCAGATATTCTTCATGATCTTGTTTTTGAGCTCGGCTGAGGGAGCTTCGGCACTGTCGGAAACAGCTTTTTCAACATCGGCTTTTGTTGCGACCGAAACAGCCTCGGCACTGCCGTCGGAGTTTATACGGACATTGTTCCTGCGGATGATGAACACGGCTCCGACGACCGCAAAAACTGCGATGCCTGCAACTGCAAACCATACCCATGTGTTGTCCTGTGCTGTCACTCCATCAGCATAGCTGTAGCTTTCATATCCGATTTCGGGCTGTCCGAAACCTGTTGTTGCGCCTGTAGTTCCCGTTGTGCCGATGCCTGTGTCATACTCCAGCTCGTTTGTGGAGAGTATCTTCACCATTCCGTCATAGAGGGGGATATCATTCTTATAGTCTGCGTCGTCGGGAATGTAGATCAGTATATACTGGCTTTCCTGGCTCATCATGATGTGAGCACCCTTGTAGTCCTTGGCGCCCAGTTCGTTGAAGGCAGCTTCACGCTCGTTATAGCTGAAATCACACTCATAGAAAGTGATATTGCAGTTGTCGCTTGCAACAGCGAGCACTGCGTCCATGTTTTCCTGTGTTTTTTCGGTAAGACCGATGTCGTAGAAGTAGGTCTCGGCGAAGCCACCGTCGGGTTCACCTTGTGTGGGATCAAAACCCGATGAGGAAACACCTGTGCAGATGATATAGGAAATGTAATCGGGATAGCCGTTCTTTCCGTAATGTTTTTCGAGGTGTATTACGTCATTGTTTCCTGTTTCTGCACCGTAGAATATATTGGTGTCACCTGCCGATGAAGTTGCAGCGCTGTTCTCGGCAGGGTCGGTCTGCGCCTCTTCGTTTGCCGCAGATGTTGAAGCCACGATATAGGTTGCAGTCTGAGATTCCGTTGCAGCATAGGCTGCTGTGCCGCTGAGTGCAAATACCAGCGCTGCTGCTGTAATTATCATCTTTTTCATAAAGTACCTCCGTTCAGGATATCTCTGAGCTTTGATATTGCCTTGTTGTATCTCCATAGCACCGTGCCGAGGGGAGTGCCCGTTATCTCGGCGATCTCACGGAATTTAAGCCCTGCGTTGATGTGCAGCGTAACGATGCTGCGCTGTTCCTCGGGAAGTGAGGCGAGAGCCTCTGCCACCTCTGAGTGATCTCCGCTTTGCGGCGCAGGTATCTCAGTGTGGTCGTCAGTGTTCTCGTGTGAGGGATTGTTTTTCAGTGCGTCCAGTGCAGCGTTGCGTGCCACCTTGAATATGTATGCACGGGGATTTGAAAGCGTCTTTTCGGGCGGAGACCTGAAAAGCTTCACAAATACATCCTGAGTTGCTTCCTCTGCAAGGGGACGGTTCTGTGTGATGCGCAGTGCTATGGTGAATATAGGCGTGCTTAGCTCGTTGTAGATATCTTCCAGTGCTGACTTGTCACCGCTTTTAAGGCGTGCAAGCCGTTCGTTTAGTTGATCGTTTGTCATGGGAGCGCTCCTTTCACGACGGAGCGGCTGCTCCGTCCTTCATAAGCTATAACTGGGAAAACACAGATTTTATTGGTTTGTCTTAAAAATTTTCTAAAACACTTGAAAACCATTGAAAAGTGATATATAATATTAAGTGGACTATTATACCCGGCATCATATATGCCATAAGTTTAACATATTCAGGATCAAAAATCAAATGAATCGAAAGGAATGTGTAAAATGCTCAACGAAAAAGTTACCATCACCGTATGCGGCTCCAGCTATCGCCTCAGAACTGATAACGCAAAGCAGCTTATTGCCATCAGCGGTGAGATAGAAAAGCGCATTACCGATTATTGTCATGCCAACGAGTCTATGGAAAAGACAGACGCTGCTGTGTTTACCTGTCTTGACCTTATGACAGAGATACATACGCTCCGTGCAGAGTGCGGTGAGCTTGAAAGCAGCAACGCACAGCTTAAGGAATCGTTGGAGCGTGCAGCGGTATCGATCGAGGAGAACAAGGCTCTCAAGGCTGCCAGCGAGGAGCTCAAAAGGGAAAGCACAGAGCTTGCCGAGCTGAAAAAGCGCTATGCAAAGCTTGAGCAGGAGAAGGGCAATTATACAGAGGAGATCAAAAAGGCTAAGGAGCAGATAGCAGAGCGTTCCGCAAAGGAAACAGAAAACCTTAAAAAGGAGCTGCATATATTAGAGGAGCGTAACAACCGCCTTGTGAACGAGGCTAAGGATGCGGCTGTAAAGCTCAGTGAAAAGGACAAGAAGCTGAACGACCTTTCCAAGGAGAATACAAAGCTTAAAAAGGATGCAGAGAGTGCAGAAAAGCTTGTCGCCGAAAATGCTCGTCTTACTGAGGAGCTTAAAAAGTCGGGAACCGATTCCGATGAGTACAAGGCGCTTCAGAAGCGTATCTCAGAGCTTGAAAAGCAGAATGAGGAACTTAAGGCTGAGGCTGAAAAGTCCGCTGTGGGCACCCAGGCTGTTAATAAGCAGATGGCAGATCTTAATGCCACTATCAATAACTATGAGGAGGCCTGCGCAGATGCGGCCAATCGTGCTTCTGCAATGGAAAAGGAAAACGGTGAGCTTAAGGCGAAGATAAGCGAGCTTGAAAGCAGCGAAACATCCCTTAAGCAGCAGCTCCGCAGCAGTGCTGATAAGATATCCGAGCTGAGCGGCAAATCAGACAAGTATGAAGAGCTTATGGTCAAGTTCTCCCAGACCGAGAGCGAAAACGCTGCGCTTAAGGCGTTCGGCGACAGTGCCCGTGAGATGTCGGAGAAACTTGCCACACTCGAAAAGGAGTGCGAGGAGCTTCGCACAAGAGCGGAGAAATCCGAGCGGGAGAGCAAGGAGCTTAAGCGTACCAACGCTTCGCTCAACAAGCAGCTTAATGAGATGCTGGAGGATGGACAGCTTACATTATGAGTGAGATACTGGCTCCCTGCGGGAGCATAGAGAGTTTAGCCGCTGCACTCAATTCGGGCGCAGATGCGGTATATATTGGAATGAAACAGTTTTCGGCGCGTAAAAACGCCGAAAATTTTTCTGTTGATGAATTGAAGACAGCCTGTGAAGAATGTCACAGGCGCGGAGTAAAGCTGTACGCAGCCCTGAATACTATCGTTTACGACAGTGAGATGGGAGATTTCGCAGATTGCGTCAGAACTGCGGCAGACTGCGGCGTCGATGGCCTGATAATACAGGATCTCGGTGCGGCGCAGGTCGCAAGACAGGTCTGTCCCGGAATGCCGCTTCACGCTTCCACCCAGATGACGCTGAACAGCGTAAGCGGTGTCAAGGCTGCGGAGCAGTGCGGATTTTCACGTGTGGTACTGGGACGTGAGCTTTCGAAGGACGAGATAAAGCATATCTCGGATAACACTTCGGCAGAGCTTGAGGTGTTCGTGCATGGTGCGCTGTGCGTTTCGATAAGCGGACAGTGCTATATGAGCAGCATCTTCGGCGGCAGAAGCGGAAACAGGGGACTATGTGCCCAGCCCTGCCGACTTGATTTCACCTGTGATGACAGGCATAATGTCATCTCGCTTAAGGATAGCTCGCTTATTCCGCATCTCCCTGAGTTTGAGAATATGGGAATTTCCTCTTACAAGATAGAGGGCAGGATGAAGCGCCCCGAATATGTAGCCTGCGCCACAGACGCCTGCTATAAATCGTTGCACGGCATGGAATACGATGCGGAGCGCCTGGGCGGTATCTTTTCCCGTGGCGGACTTACCGACAGCTATTTCACCGGTACGATATCGGATATGCAGGGAATACGCAGTAAAGAGGATGTAGAGAATTCCGCAAAGGCGCTGAATGGCATAAAAGCGCTGTATAAAGACGAGCTTCCGAGGCTGTCTGTCGATATCCATATCACTGCCGAAAAGGGACAGCCACTTGAGGCGAGCGCAAAGTGCGGAAATGTCTACGCTTCGGTCACAGGTGCAGTTCCGCAGGAGGCGCAAAGCGCACCCGCAACAGAGGAAAGTGTTTGCTCGCGAATGTCGAAGCTTGGTGGAACGCAGTTCTTTGCAGGCGATATCACAGCCGATGTGGAGGATGGATTATTCATACCTGCCGCGGAGCTTAATTCGCTGCGCAGGAGCCTGTGTGAGCAGCTTGACCGTCTTGTACTGCAGAAAAATACCCCGAAATACGAGATTCGGGAGCATGACGCTGCTACAATGAAAAAACGGGAAACACGTCCGCTTAAATTCCGTGCAGAGGTATCGACAGGGGAGCAGCTCTCACAAGCACTCTCGCTCCCGTTTGAGCTTGTTTATGTACCGATAAAGCTGCTCAGTGAAAGCACTCCTGAAAAGGCACGGGTAGTTGTTGTGCCACCGCTGTTTCTTGCGGATTGTGAGGAGCAGGTGAGGGAGCAGCTTGAAACGCTGAAAGCAGTTGGCTTCACAAAGGGGCTTGCGCAGACGCTCGGTCATGCGAAGCTTCTGAGAGACGCAGGCTTTGAGGTATGCGGAGGCTATCGTCTGAATATAATAAACAGCTATGCTGCACAGTTTTACGAGGAGTTCGGCCTTTGCGACCTCACACTATCCTTTGAAGGAACTGTACAGCAGCTTGCGGATATCAAATGCAGTATCCCGAGGGGAATCCTTGCTTATGGCAGACTTCCGCTTATGGCGATGCGCAGATGTCCTGTTTCGGGCGGAAAGACCTGCGGTGCGAAAACTCCCTGTAACCGCAGTATAAAGGACAGACGAGGTAATGAAATGCCCGTGCTGTGCGGAGGAAATTATGTGGAGCTGCTCAACCCCGACCTGCTTATCATGAGCGACAGACAGCGCTCGCTTTCGCAGTTCGATTTTGCTGTGCTTAAATTCACAGACGAAACAGAGCTTGCCCCTGTATTGGATATGTATCTGCATGACAAAAAGCCATCGGGAAGCCTTACAAGGGGACTTTATTTCCGTGGCGCAGAGTGATTTCTGACATTGATCGGATGTTTGTGTTGCTTTATTATGCTAAAACACCAAAAAAAACTTATTATGTCGGAAATTTTGATGTAAATAATATATTGCCCTCGGTGCAAAATAATGTTATAATTAATCGATAGATTATAATGACCATAATTATATATTAAGGAGATTTAGCTATGTTTGGAATTTGCAAGGATATCGGTATCGATCTCGGTACCGCAAATACACTGGTATACATGAGAGGAAAGGGCATCATCATCCGTGAGCCCTCCGTTGTCGCTGTTGACAAGAAGCTGCAGTGCGTTCGCTACGTCGGTCAGGAGGCTAAGGATGTTATCGGCCGTACACCAGGCTCTATCGTTGCTGTAAGACCCCTTAAGGACGGCGTTATCGCTGACTTTGACATGACTTCCAGTATGCTGGAGCAGTTCATCAGAAAGGCGCTTAAGGGCAGAGGCAAGGCAAGAGTCATTATATGCATCCCCTCGGGCGTCACAGAGGTAGAGCGCCGTGCCGTAAAGGAAGCGGCACAGAATGCAGGTGCAAAGCGTGTTTCCATTATCGAGGAGCCTATGGCATCTGCTATCGGTGCTGGTCTGCCTGTTGCAGAACCTGTCGGCAGCATGATCGTTGATATCGGCGGCGGTACCAGCGAGGTCGCTATCATCTCCCTCGGCGGTATTGTAACCGCACGCTCCGAAAGAGTTGCAGGCGACGATTTCGATGCGGCTATCATCAACTACATCAAGAAGAAGTACAACCTGCTCATCGGTGAGAGGACAGCCGAGAACATCAAGACAGGCATCGGCTCCGCTTATAAGACCAGCGATAACGAGCCTGTAATGGACATAAAGGGCCGTAACCTGCTTAACGGTCTGCCCGAGAACATCACTGTTACCAGTGAGGAGATCCGCGAGGCGATCTCCGAGCCTCTTTCTCACGTTATCGAGGCTATCAAGACAACTCTCGAAAAGACTCCTCCCGAGCTTGCTGCCGATATCATTGAGAGCGGTATCATGCTTGCAGGCGGCGGTGCGCTGCTGAGAGGTCTGGATATGCTCATCCACGAGGAAACAGGTATGCCTGTAAAGATCGCAGAGCGTCCTCTTGACTGCGTTGCAGACGGTACAGGCAAGGTGCTTGAGAATATCGATAAGCTTGAGGATGTCCTCAGCGTTGACGATACTATGTATTGATGAACAAAAAAATAACAGACGTAATGCGCGGTGGGAGACCTCTGCGCCTTGCGTGTTTTACGGAACACAGCGATATGGGGGATTGAAATGAAGGAATTTTTCCAAAGCATAAAATTTAAGATCCTGATATGCGTTGCTGCCCTTCTGCTTGGATTTATGACTTATATTGCGGTTTCCGGCGGCTTTGAGACCGTACCCGAGCAGATCATAAATTCAGTCACCTACCCCTTTGTCACTGCCGCAAATGCTATTTCGGACGGTGTGGGAGGCTTTATCGATAAGCTTGTCAACGCAGACTCCTATAAAGCTCAGAACGAACAGCTTAATGCGCAGCTCAGCGAGATGTACAAGGATATCATGGACTATGAGGAGCTGAAAGAGGAGAACCGTATGCTACGGGAGATGCTTGGGCTTAAGGAAGATAACGACAGCTTCGTATTCTCCGATCCCTGCGATGTGGTTGCACGAAATGCAAACGATATGTACGGAGGATTTACCGTAAACCGTGGCAGCAACGATGGTCTTTCGCTTTATGATCCGATACTTACACCTGTTGGTCTTGTTGGCAGGGTCACGGAAATAGCCCCCAGCTATGCCAAGGTGTCTACCTTGCTTTCGCCGCAGGTCAGCGTCGGCGTCTATACAATGGAGAATAAGACGACGGGTGTGCTTGAGAATGACGTGAAAAGTGCCGAGAGCGGTACCTGTCTTATGAGTAATATCCTTAAGGACGCTGAGATAAAAGCAGGTGATGTTGTTATGACAGCAGGACACAGCGGTCTTTTTCCTGAGGGTGTTGTTGTCGGCACCGTGGTAGAGGTCTACGACGACCCCAACGGACTTTCAAAGCACGCTGTTATAAAGCCTGCCGTAGATTGCTTTGATGTCACTACTGTCTTTGCGGCGATCGATTTTGACGGCAAGGGTCTTTCCTTTGACACAGAGGAATAATGCTTTTATTATAAGGATTGTCTATGAAAAGAAAAATTTCCGTAAGCAAGGCGCACTCGCACAGGATAATGCTGCGTGGTTTTCTGCGCTGGTTGTTTTATGCGATGCTCTTGCTTTTGTTTTATCTATGGGAGACTAACCCGATGATAAAAGGGTTCTGCCCATTGCTTCTGATACCGCTTGCCACATCTGTGGCGCTGAGAGAGGGCGAACTTGCGGCAGGTGTTTTTGGCGCCTTCTGCGGTATAATGCTGGATATGGCAAGCGGAACTATCGTAGGCTTTTCGGCACTGTGGCTGCTCGTTTGCTGTCCTGTTATATCGTTGCTGTCGCAGTTCTGGATAAAGATCAATTTCATCAGTCATTTTGTGTTGAACCTTGCAGTGAGCACTATAATGGCGGCTATGGATTTCCTGTTCCTGCATTGGGTCTGGGAGGGTGGAGATTCCGCAATAACATTCGGAAATACAGTGCTTCCTGCTTACCTCGGTGCCGTGGCAGGTGCGATACCTGTATACTTTATCGTGACCCTGATCTCGAATAAAATGCGTATCCACAGGGAACGTCGTCCCGAGGAATCCTCGCTTGCTGCCGAGGAAGCTAAGGACGTAGTGAGGGAATAAGGCGCTTTTCGGTCTATTATCTATCAGGAGGACAAATGTCAAAGATTTCTGGTTTTATACGCTCTGCTGTTCTGGCGGCGGTGGTCATAGTGGCGGCGTTTATATGCGGACTTCGCCTGCTTCAGATACAGATAGCAGACGGTGAAAAATACCTTGCAATGACAAGGAGTACCTATACCGCAGAGCAGCCTATCGAGGCGGCACGTGGCAAGATATCCGACTGTAACGGTGTGATCCTCAACACGAATGAGCTTAGTTACAGTGTGAACTTTCAGCTTGCTTCCATGGAGGAAGGCACTGAGAATGAGATGATATACCGTGTGCTGACAGTGCTTATCAAAAACGGTGAGGAGTGGAATGACTCGCTTCCGATCAGCAAGACAGCACCTTACGCCTTTGAAAAAGGCAAGGACGCTGAAATTGATAAGCTTAAGAAAGAGATGGAGCTGGGTGTATACGCAACCGTAGATAACTGCATGAACGCCCTTTATACAGCATTTGAAATATCTGACGAATATGATGAGCAGATGCGCCGATATATCGCAGGCGTCCGTTATGAGATGCAGATAAAGGATTTTTCATATAAAAACCAGTTTGTGCTGACTTCGGGTATCTCTGAAGAAACGGTAATTGAGCTTAAAGAACTCAGCTCGCTTTTGGGTGGTCTGGATATCACAGAGGGCTGGCGCAGGTTATATCTTGACGGCGATGTTGCGCCACATATAAGAGGAACAGTAGGAGCCATTTCGGCTGATAAGTATGCTGAGCTCAAGGACGCAGGCTATACAATGAACGATATCATCGGCACATACGGAGTTGAAGAGGCACTTGAGGAGGAGCTGCGAGGCGAACGAGGCGTGCGTACTATTACCCGTAGTGCAGACGGCGTTGAGCTGTCCGATGAAGTAACGTTGGAGCCGATGGCAGGAAACAGCGTACAGCTTACCATCGACAGCAAATTCCAGCGTCAGGTTCGGGATATCGTACAGTATCACATGGATTTTCTCCATTCTCCTTACTATACAGAGGCGCATGACCGTACTACAAGAGGCCGTGACTGCTATTCGGGAGCGGCAGTAGTGCTTGACGTAAAGACAGGCGGCACGCTTGCTATGGTGAGTCTCCCTGATTACGACATAAACGATCTTGTTGAGAATTATTCGGAAGTGCTGAACAGGGAGTATTCACCTGTGTTTAACCGTGCATTGGATGCGGCTTATCGTCCCGGCTCCACATTTAAGACGATAACTGCTACCGCAGGTCTCATGGAGGGTGAGCTTACCCCTTCCGAGACCATTACCTGCAATAAGGTTTATACCTACTATGCTCCGTATTGCCCTACGTGTACAGGTTATCATAATTCGATAAATGTAGAATACGGTCTCAAATATTCCTGTAACGTGTTTTTCTATGAGACAGCACGCAGGCTGGGAATTGACAGGCTCTCTTCATGGGCGGCACGCTTCGGAATCGGAACCGACCTCGGCTTTGAGCTTGGCGGAGATACCGGCAGAATGACATCGCATGCAGTGTACGATCAGCTTGGCCTTGAGTGGAATGCGGGCGACGTTATCCAGGCAGGTATCGGTCAGAGCGAGACACTGGTCACACCCTTGCATCTTGCAACACAGGCTATGACGATTGCAAACAATGGTGTGCGCTATCAGCCGCATATCATAAAGGCGGTGTATAATTACGATTATTCCGAGCTTTTGTATGAGACACAGCCTGTTGTTGTAGAGGATATGTCGGAAAAAGCTGAGATATTTGATACGGTGACCGAGGGTATGAAAAAGGTATCCGACAATGCAAATTTCCTTGTCGGAAAAAGATGGGTCAACATTTACGAGTACAAGGAGATACCTGAGCCTGTTGCAACAAAGACGGGTACTCCCGAGGTGGTTGCTATGACGGTGTTTAATTCGGCTATCATCGGCTTTTATCCTGCGGATGATCCTGAAATAGCTTTCGGTGTTTATCTTGAAAAGGGTGAGTTCAGCCGTCATATTGCCGCAAATATCGTTTCAGCATGGATCACCGGCGAGTTTGACCCTGTCTACGACGAGGAAGGTTATGCGGTACTACCGTTATAGTTGACATTTGTTGTGTGCTGAAATACTGCATTTCGACAAAATTTATGCAAGATAAACAAAATTGTACTGTTGATATTACCGAGATTTCACAAAAAACTGCAATATTTTAAAAAAGACCTTTTCAGAATTGTTTTTTTGTGATACAATATACAGTAAGGTATTTTATATTAAGAAGCTATGTTCATTGATACTTATTATGTATTGAGTGATACACATGCAGAGAGGGGAAAATTATGTCACAGATAATTGCAGTTACTGCCGGTAAGGGCGGCACAGGTAAGTCTACAACATCCGCAAATGTTGCTACTGCACTTGCTTCGCTTGGCAAAAAAACTCTTGTAGTGGAGCTTGACTTTGGCCTTAGATGTCAGGATATCATGTTGGGTATCAAGGATAAGGTAAAGCACGATATCGGTGAATATCTTGAGGGTAAGATCGATATCCTTACAGCGACCACAAAGGTAGACCGTGTGGATAATCTCTATCTTGTGTGTGCTACCCGTAACCCCTTTATTGAGATCAATCCCGAAAAGATCATGGAAGTGTGCGAGGAGATGCGTAAGCACTTCGACTACATAATCATGGATACCGCAGGTATCGGAAGCTCCGTGTTCAGCGTTATCAGAGCGGCTGAGCTTATCCTGATGGTAACTACTCCTGATACAGTATGCGTACGTGACGGTGCGATCCTGTCCGACTTCCTTTATGTTAAGAATTGTACAAACCAGCGTCTTGTTATCAACAAGGTAAGTCCCAACTTCAAGGATGAGGATATCCTTTACGATCTGGACGAGGTTATGGATAACGTAGGTATCCCGCTTATCGGTGTTGTTCCCGAGGATATGAACATCAAGATCTGCGGTGCAAAGGGTGAGCCGTTGCCTCCCAACTGTGGTGGTGCAAAGGCTTATGCTGCTATTGCAAGAAGAATTCTCGGCGACGATGTTCCGCTGACGATCAATATTAACTAAAAATTATTATTGGGAGGTTGCTCCGTATGAAGATAGCACTCATAGCACATGATTCCAAGAAAGAACTGATGGTTCAGTTCTGTATTGCATACTGTGGCGTTCTGAGCCGACATAATATCTGTGCTACCGGAACAACAGGCAAGCTTGTTTCCGAGGCCACAGGTCTGCATATTCAGAGGTTTCTGAGTGGCTCACAGGGCGGCGACCAGCAGCTTGCTTCCAGTATCTCCTGCAACGAGATCGACCTGCTGATCTTCTTCCGTGACCCAATGCACGCTAAATCTCACGAGCCTAACGATATCAATATCCTGCGTCTTTGCGATGTACACAACATTCCTGTTGCGACAAACATCGCTACTGCGGAGGCACTTATCCATGCTCTTGAGAGAGGAGACCTTGACTGGCGTGAGTATATGCGCTGAGGCTATTATAGGAAATATGCGCACCTGTTTTCGGGTGCGCTTTTTTGTGTTTTGGGTTGCTTTTTTTGCTGCGATATGGTATGATATAATAGTAATGTTATGTGAAGTGGAATATCAGTTAAACTCACATCGTACCTGTTTTAATTAAGTATGTTTTTATCAAAATCAATGTCAAAAGAAAGGAAATAAATAATCATGAACGTAAAACCCCAGAAAGGTATGCAGGAGTACCTGCCCGAGGCAGCCGCACAGCGTGACCGCCTGATGAACATTATTCTCGATACTTACACAAAAAGCGGCTTTACCCGCATCTACACTCCCGCTGTTGAGAGTGCGGAGAATCTCGACAAAAGCGACGGCGGCGACAACCTCAATCTTATCTTCCGTATCATGAAGCGTGGCGATAAGCTTGCTTCTGCGCTTTTAAAGACTCCCGTTGACGAAAAGGAGCTTTGCGACCTCGGTCTGCGTTATGACCTCACACTGCCGCTGTCCCGTTACTACGCAAATAACCGCAACAGCCTGCCCAATCCCTTTAAGGTTATCCAGATCGACAAGGTATATCGTGCAGAAAGACCCCAGCGTGGCAGACTCCGTGAGTTCGTTCAGTGCGATATCGATATTCTCGGCTCTGACAGCTACTGCTGCGAGATCGAGCTTATCTCCGTAACTGCTAAGGCGCTTTCCAAGATAGGTATTGGTGAGTTCACTGTGCGTGTGAACGACCGCAGAGTGCTGAGAAACTCCCTGATGACTATGGGCTTCCCCGAGGAGAGCCTTGACACTGTATCCGTAAGCTTCGACAAGCTTGACAAGATCGGTGCAGAGGGCGTTGCGGCGGAGCTTACCGAAAAGGGAATGCCCGAAAATGCGATCAAGGCACTGACAGGTCTGTTGGAAAAGGGCAAGCTTACCCTTGATGATATGGCTGAATACTGCTCCGAGGACGCAAAGGAGATACTTGAGCAGCTCCGCACTGTTATTACAACAGCTGACAAGCTTTCCGACGGCTATTCCGTTGAGTTCGACCCCTCTCTTGTAAGGGGTCAGGGCTACTACACAGGTACTGTGTTCGAGGTTGCAAGCAAGCAGTTCGGCGGCACTGTTGCAGGCGGCGGACGTTATGACAACCTCATCGGCAGATTTACAGGCGATACTGTTCCTGCAGTTGGCTTCTCCATCGGCTTTGAGCGTATCTTCTCCATCGTTCAGGAGAACAACATCCAGCTTGCAGGCACACGCAAGAAGACCGCTGTTCTTTATAAGAGCGAGGATGTTCTGGATGCTATTGCGAAGCAGGCAGAGCTTGAAAATGAGAGCGATGTTACTCTCGTGCTTGTTCCCAATCCCAAGAAGATTGACAAGGTATACAGCAGGGTTAAGCAGCAGGGATTCGATGAGATAATCAAGGTTAATTTGTAAGGTTGATCGGAGCGGGGTACAAAATGAAAAATAAAGCTAAAAAGTTATTGCGATGGCTTTGCGTTTTTCTCTTGTGCTTTTTGGTAATATATTTGATCGTTTTTTTCGGAGGTTGGAAGCTTTTTGAAAGCGGAGACCCCATACTGATTGAAATCGGTGTGGCGCTTGTTTTATCTGTATTTATATTCATAATCAATGAAGTAATAACAACGCACGAAAAGAAGATAAAAGATTTAGAAGAACAGATCAAGAAGATCGAAAATATTATAACAAAGTAATAGAAGACAAATTCCTGTTGAATTAACATACAATGCAAGAGGTAAACATGAAAAAACAATTTCTTGAAATAGGCAAGATAGTAGCAACACAGGGCATCCGTGGCGAGGTAAGAGCGCAGTACTACTGCGACAGTGCCGAGGTGCTGTGCGATTTTGACACCCTGTACTTCGACAAGGGCAAAACTCAGATACACGTTACCCGTGCGTATCCTCACAAGAATATCGTGGTGATGAAGATAGAGGGCATCGATACCATCGAGCAGGCTCAGCCCATAATCGGCAAGATACTGTACATGGACAGAGAGGACGCAGAGCTTGAAGAGGGTCTGTACTTCATTCGGGACATCATCGGACTCACTGTAAAGGACGTTGACACAGGCGTTGTCTACGGAAAGATAACCGATGTCTATCAGAACGGTGCAAGCGACGTGTACTCCATCAAAAAAGACGGAAAAGAGCTTATGTTCCCCTGTATCGACGAGGTGGTTATCAAGACGGATATCGACGGCGGCGAGATGCTTATCCGCCCGCTCCCCGGTCTGTTTGATGATGGTGAAAGCGACGACAATGAGAACGATGGTTAATTACAGAACAGAGCGACTTGCGCAAAAGGTGCGGTCGCATTATGCCTTCGGCAAAACGCTGGATGCGCCGCAACGGAGAGCAACATGAGGATTGATATTGCAACGCTGTTCACAGAGATGTGTGACAGCGTTCTTAATGAGAGTATAGTGGGACGTGGTATCAAGAACGGCTTTATCGAGATATACACCCACGACATCAGAAAATATACCGAGAACAAGCACCGCCGTGTTGATGACAAGCCCTACGGCGGCGGCACAGGCATGGTCATGCAGGCACAGCCGATATATGATTGTATCATGGACATCATCTCAAAGCACGAGAAGCGTCCACGCATCATATATATGTCACCGCAGGGCGAAACGCTCACACAGGATAAGGTCAAGGAGCTTGCAAAAGAGGATGGGCTTATCCTGCTGTGCGGTCATTATGAGGGCGTAGACCAGCGTGTGCTTGACGAGCTTCAGTGCGAGGAGCTTTCGGTCGGCGATTATGTGCTGACAGGCGGCGAGCTTCCTGCGCTTATCGTAGCGGACGCAGTTGCGAGATTACAGAAGGGCGTGCTTCCCAACGAGGACGCTTACAGCATCGAGAGCCACTATAACGGGCTTCTGGAGCATCCGCAGTACACTATGCCGAGAGAATGGCATGGCAGGGAAGTGCCCGAGGTGCTTACAACAGGCGACCACAGGCTTATATCCGAATGGCAGCATAAGGCTGCACTGAGAGTCACAGCGGAGAAGCGTCCAGATATGCATGAAGTTTATATGGACAGGCTCCTCGGTGAGTTCTGGCAGGGCTTTCTTGAAGAAAAGGGGCTTGACGATGATACGGAATGTTCTGAGGTGTTCCGTTTCGGCAGATCAGAGGATGAGTCGCAGCGGCTGCTGAAGCTTGTGCTTCGTGGAAAGAAGCGTGCCTCTACAAGCAGCTATCTCGCTTACGAGGCAGAGGACGACGCCCTCCCCGAAAAGGGCAGTTACAGTATCATCACAGACTGGGATGGTATACCACGCTGTGTTGTCAGGGTGACAAAAGTAAAAGTCATACCATTTTGCGAGATAACGCAGGAGCAGGCACTCAGAGAGGGTGAGGATAAATCGCTTGAGGAGTGGCAGGAAAGACACAGGGATTTCTTTCAGATGCACGGCAGTATGATCGGTTACAGATTTACCGAGGATATGCCCGTGGTATACGAGGAGTTCCATCTGGAATACAAGAGATAAGAGGTAATCATGTTCAGAGAAATGCGCAGAAGCAGGCAGCAGCTTTCCGAAAAGGACAGCCTTGCTGTATTGGATCGTGGAAAATACGGTATGCTTGCGTTACTTGGTGATAACGGATATCCCTATGCAGTGCCGTTGAATTATGTTCTGTGGCAGGGAAAGCTTTATTTTCACAGTGCAAAGCAGGGCCATAAGATAGACGCAGTGAGGAATGAGCCTAAGGCTTCGTTCTGTGTGGTGGACAGCGATGAGCTTGTCCCTCAGGAATACACCACCTATTTCCGCAGTGTTATAGTGTTCGGAGATGTCAGCATAGTGTCGGATGAGCCTGAAAAGCGCAGTGCGATCGAGGCGCTTGCTAAAAAGTATTTCCCCGAGGACAGCGAACAGCACAGAAATGCGGCGATAGACCGAGAATATGCGCCGCTTTGTATGCTCAGAATGGATATCCGTCATATCAGCGGCAAGCAGGCTATAGAGCTTGTGAAACGCAGTGAGGAAAGGTAATATCAATGACAAAAAACGCATTTATAGCAATAACAGGCAGGGCAAACGCCGGAAAATCCTCTCTTACAAATCTTCTGGTTGGAGAAAAGGTGTCTATCGTCAGCGAAAAGCCGCAGACTACTCGTAACAGGATCAACGGTGTACTGACCGAGGGCGACATCCAGTATGTTTTCATCGACACTCCGGGTATGCACAAGGCAAAGACCAAGCTTTCCGAGCACATGGTGAAGTCCATCCGCACAAGCGTGGACGATGTTGACTGCGCTATCCTTATGGTGGATGTGACCAAGAAGCTTTCCGCTATCGAGCAGGATCTTATCCGCAGCTTTGCAAGCCATGGCACAGAGGTCATACTGCTTCTCAATAAGATAGATCTGCTGAAATCCAAGAGCGATGTGCTTGGCATCATTCAGCAGTACAGCGAGCTGTACGATTTCGCTGAGATCATCCCGATAAGCGTAAAGAACCGCATAAACACCGATAAGATAATGCCGATACTTGAAAAATATGCAGTAGAGGGCGAGCATTTCTTCCCCGACGATATTGCGACTGACCGTACTGAGCGCTTTATGTGCGCTGAGATAGTGCGTGAAAAGGTGCTGTGGACCATGCAGGAGGAGATACCCCACGGAGTTGCGGTAGATATAGAGAGCTTCAAGACACGTGAGAAGAACGGCAGGGAGCTTATCGATATAGGCGTTGTGATAATCTGCGAGAAAGACTCGCACAAGGGCATGATAATCGGCAAAGGCGGCGAAAAGCTGAAGCAGATAGGCTCCATGGCACGTAAGGACATTGAGGAGCTGCTTCAGGCAAAGGTAAACCTCCAGTGCTTTGTAAAGGTCAAGGAGGACTGGCGCAACCGTGAGAGATTTATCAACGATATGGGTCTTGCGGATGAGTAAATTTGAAACGCAGAGCATTTCAAACTAATTAGGAATGAGGAGTGAGGAATGGGGAGTTATGGTATCCGCCTTAGTCGGGTAGATCAAATGACGGCTGCGCCGTACCGTTTCATTAAGACGCAAAGCGAGTTTTTTAAACTACGCAGCAAAACTCCTCACTCCTAACTGAATTTGAACCGTACTTCACTTTCAATTCCGATCTATCAGCGGAGGTGATATGATGCTCTTCACATACGACGGTATAGTTGTAGGCCGCCGTGAGATAGGCGACAACAGCTGCTTTATCGATATACTCACTGAGGAGCAGGGTATCATAGAGGCTACCGCCCACGGTGCTAAGAAGATAAACAGCCCGCTTCTAAGCTCAGCAGCGTTGTTTTCTTACTCTAAATTCTGCCTTAACAAGTCGAAGCTCCGATATTCCGTAAACAGTGCGAAGCCGATATACAGCTTCCATGAGATAGGCGCAGATATCGAGAAGCTAGCGCTTGCCTCGTATTTTGCACAGGCAGTGAAATTCTGCACGCCGCAGGAGCAGACTCAGGACAGTATTGTGCGCTTTTTTGCGATCGCTCTGTTTGAGATAAAGAAAGCTCAGCGACTTGAAACTGTCCGCTCCGCATTCGAGTTCAGGTATTCAGCAATGCTTGGATATCGCCCTGACCTGAGGGCCTGCTTCAACTGTGGCTGCTATGAGCACCATGATATGTTCTTCCTTCCGGACAGGGGAGAAATAGTATGCGGCGATTGCTTTGACAGGGATTATGGAGGACGATGGTTCGTACTTCCTGCCGATACGCTTGCAGCGCTCAGAAACATCTTGTATGCGCCTCTTGACAGAGCGTTTCGTTTTACGATAGAGGGTGACGGTGCGGCGGTGCTTTCACGGGTGACTGAAAGCTATTTTATGTCCCGTACCGAACGGACATTTCCTGCGCTTGAATACTATAAGGGTATACGGATAAATTGCTCATGATATTAATAAAATCGTATTGACATTTACTATACTTTGCGATATAATTTATTTGGAAAACTATGATCTGAGGGGGTGCTGCCGATGAGTAAAGCCAACATAAATGCACAGTGTCCTCACTGTGAACGCTCTGTCGAAAACAATACCACGGGGTTTTGTCCGCATTGTGGAGCAACACTGCTTTCAAAAAAAAGAAAGAATTCTGTATTCTGTTACAGTATGACACGGCGAAACAAGGTCGGAGCGGTGATATTTTCGCTGCTTACCATACTTCTTGCATTTTATGGGTTATACCTCACATCACAGAGGGTAGGATATGTGTCGGGGATAGAGAGTAATTATCTTGCAGCCAAGGAGCTTATTGACAGTGGCTCCTATGCAATGGATCTTGAGGTGTTCAAGGATTATCAGCGTTTTGAGGCGCTTAATACTTTCTATCTTGTAATGGCACCGTTTATGATGGTGTTCAGTGTTCTTTCGGCTTTTTTTGCGCTGATGGGATTTTTGCGGTTAAGATTTTCTTTCAGACCAATGGCGGTATTGAATTTAATAGGAATATTTGTACTTATAGCCGATGCAGGTCTTTGTTCATTCCTGGGAGTTTATACATTCCTCATAAGCGGTGCAGTGGCGTTGGCGCTGAGGATAATAATGATAGCGCCCTTCGGCAAATATGCTTCCATCGCAAGGTCGGAGAGGATAAGCTATAAAAAGGCAGGCAAAACGACAACCTCAGGGAAAGACGGCGATAATGTCCCGAGCGGCCCTGCTGATGGAGAGTTTATATTCTACACACAGCGGCCATCAACAAATAAGTTCGACCAACAGGCACCTGTTATCGTTCAGGGTAAGGACGATGAAATGTCAGCTGTTGTGCCGTTCAAAAAGGATGAAGGCACTGCATACGAGGAGTTAATGAAAAACGCTTCCGATCTGGTTGATGAGATGGGCGGAAATTCAGCTGATCCCGTAGCTCAGCCGAAGCAGCCTGAGCCTGCAAAGCCTGTTGATCCTGCGGTTCAGCCGAAGCAGCCTGAGCCTGCAAAGCCTGTTGCTCCTGCGGTTCAGCCGAAGCAGCCTGAGCCTGCAAAGCCTGTTGCTCCCGTAGCTCAGCCGAAGCAGCCCGAGCCTGCAAAGCCTGTTGCTCCTGTAGCTCAGCCGAAGCAGCCCGAGCCTGCAAAGCCTGTTGCTCCTGTAGCCGAGCCAAAGCAGCCCGAGTCTGCAAAGCCTGTTGCTCCTGCGGTTCAGCCGAAGCAGCCTGAGCCTGCAAAGCCTGCTGCTCCTGCGGTAGAGACCAAGAAACCCGAGCCGATAAGACCGATGGTCATCCGTCCCGAGGTAAAGCCTGCTGCGCCGAAAAAGACAGCAGAACAGGTTGCCGAGGAGGAAAGACAGGCATCTATCGTAAACCGTGCGTCAGGACCGTGGCAGTGTCCGAAATGCGGACAGATGAACTACGCTTCCAGTACTGAGTGCATGAACTGCGGCGTTAGAAAAGAATGATACAAAACAATATCTGAGAAATAAAACAGGTTAGTCACAAAAAAGCAGATCCAGAGAAGATTTAATTTCTTCTCTGGATCTTTTTATGTAATTGTTGAATTACAGTTTATTGGTAAGAAAATCCGATGCTTAACTTTTATTCTTCGGATAGCTGATTTCGTCTCCCCATGACAAAACCTCATCGAAAAAGCCTTCAATTTCGAGTAAGCCATATCTCCACATAAATGCCCTGTCTTTCTCAGGTATCTCGCATAATTCCATCCAAAGTACCTCTTTGATCAGCTGGCTATCCATTGGCTCTTCGGGGTCATATCCCGTGATCGCATTTTGATCTTCGGGAACGCTGACTTCAAACACATGCTCCGTTCTACCGTTGTTATAGATCTCGGCCAGCTTCCTGATTATAGTTCCGTCAAGACCACATTCTTCCTTTAATTCCCTGATTGCAGCTTGTTCGGGCGTTTCTCCCGGCTCAATGCCACCTCCGGGGATCGAAAAAAAGCTCCTGCCATCGTAAAACAGTTTCTCCATAAGTATTTTTCCGTTACGTACTACAAATACAACACTTCTGTTTCTCATTTGAATTCTCCTTAATGGCACTGATCTGTTTATCGCAAGCTATTTTTTAAAAAAGTGAATGTCACAAGAAAGGCACTTCTGACATTGAAATCAAAAGTGCCTTTGTAATACTTATAAGTTATTGGCAAATCTCTCAGATTTTCATATCAAGTGCTGAGACTTACTTTCTGCAGATTATGAATGTGATCTTGCCGAATGTGTACTCAAGTGTGACAGCAAGACCATTGTCGAGCAGCACCCTCTTGTCAGTCTCTGCGATCTGAGGAGTAAGATCAAGCTCAAGATTTTTCTTGTTGGACATATTAACTGCAAACAGACCGTTCTGCAGATTGAGGAATTCGCCCACGCAAGCCTCTACAAACTCGTCCACCTGCTCAAACAGACCGAATTCTTCGATGGATTCGTCCTCTTCGCCCGAGTCGATAGCATATCTGGAAGCAAGGGAGATGAACGCCTTGTCGTCACCTGCGATAGCGGTGTAGAACTTGTTGTCTGCGCCTGAAAGCTCCTGAGAGCAAAGGTGAGAGCAGGGAAGATCGGTATTTTTAATGCTTCCTGCAAGCACAAAGTCGTCGCCGATGAAACGGATAGCATTCTTTGTAAGCAGCATTATGTAGTCAACATAGAAATCCTTATCCGCATCGTTTTCGAGATCGAAAATAGAGATAAGATCCTTTGCAAGCGCCTCGTCATTGGGTTCTTCACCGTTAAAGGAAGCTGCAGCCTTGTACTCTGCAAGAGCATCCTCAAACTGCTTGTTTGTGAGGTATCCCAGGTCTATCAATGCCTGTCCGAGAACGATATTTGCGGTCTTCTGCCTGGATAGTAGCTCTTCCACCTGTGCTTTCGTAAGATAACCCATATCGACAGCAATATCGCCGATACGCTTATCTACACGCTTCTGCTCTTCATGGACTGCGTCAACCTGCTCAGCGGTCATATAACCCGCATCGATAGCCATTGCACCGATCCTTACGCGGATATTGTTCTTTTCCTCAAGGGCAGCTTTGAGCTGTTCAGCTGAGATGATATTCTTATTAAGAAGAAAATGTCCGAATAACTGTGTAAACATTGTGTTAATCCCTTTCGAATTTTGATCAGTTTGTGAGCTTTGCCAGGATCTTGTTGATGTCGTCTTCCTTTACAGGCTTCTGAAGGAAGTCATAAGCGCCTGCCTTGATAGCGCTGACAAGATGGCTCTGTGTGCCGATTGTGGAAGCCATGACGACCTTAGCGTCATTGTCAAATCCTTTGATCTCAATAAGTGCGTCGAGACCCGTCTTGACAGGCATTACGATATCCATAAAAACGATGTCGGGATTCTTTTCTTTATAAGTATCAACTGCCTGCACGCCGTCCTTTGCTTCGTAGATCTCTGTGATGCCGGCTTTTTTAAGTACGTCTGTCATCTTTTTTCTTACGAGGATAGAGTCGTCGCAGATAAGTACCTTAAGCTCTGAGATATTCATTTTGATTTTCCTTTCGTTTCCGACATGCTTGTCGGTATGTTAAAAATTGTACAATAAAAGTATACATCATTTCCAAGAAAAAAACAATAGTTTTTGAGCATTTTCGTATAATAGGACTAACATTATATACGAAAAATATACACAATGCACAAAATACAGCTTATCAGTGAGGATGTCCTTGTTAGTTTTCTGTCAAATAGATGAACAGCAAAGTTTTTGAGAAATATTGTGCATCTGTAAAGCTCCCCGCAGAAATCATCTACGGGGAGCAGGTAGTATGTTTTTTTATGTAAGGATCATTCAGATGCCTTTGCAGTGTCGTTTTCCTTGAGCAGATCACGTATCTCGGTGAGAAGCACGATCTGGGGATCGGGAGCGGGGGGAGCTGCAGGTGCTTCTTCTTCCTTCTTTTTCTTGAGCTTTTCAGCCTTTGCTCTCATGCTGCCGATGACCTTGACGATAATAAATACGCAGATAGCGATCAGCAGGAAGTTGATGAGGGCGTCAAGAAAGACGCCGTATCTTATGGCAAGCTCTTCCTTTACAACGGTTTCGCCGTCCATAACAGCCTCGGAGAGAACGATCTTGAGATCCGCAAAATCGATATTTCCGGTCAGCAAACCCATTGCAGGCATTATCAGGTCGGAAACGACGCTGTTTACGATCTTTGTGAAAGCACCGCCGATAATAACGCCGACAGCCATGTCGAGCACATTGCCTTTAGAAATGAACTCTTTAAATTCGGTGAAGATTGATTTTTTCTTTTCAGCCATTTTTGACATATCCTTTCTTAATATGGAGTTGCAAGGATATTATAGCTTATTTTTTGTTGAATGTCAACTACTGTAAATATTCTTTTGTCAGTAGGCACTGTTCATGTTTTTGTTAAATGTGTACATTGTTTCACCTGTATTGGTCTTCTATTTATACTTCAATACCCTTGACAAATATATTGAAAATGCAATATAATTGATGTATGTGTAAACTTTTGCGGCAGGAGGTCGATGTGATTGGCTGAAGAGAATATTCACAAGGGTCACAGACAGAGAATGATCAAAAAGTATCTTGAGCATGGTATTGATTGCTTTGAAGAGCATGAGGTGCTTGAGGTATTGCTTTTCTCCTGCTATCCCAGACGTAACACAAATGATATCGCACATGATCTGATACGCCGCTTCGGAAGCCTTAAGGGCGTACTTAACGCAAGCTATGAGGACCTTTGTGATGTTGAAAATGTGGGTCCGTCTGCTGCTTCAATGATAAAGTTCTTCAAGGATTTTGCTATGCGTCATGCGCACGAGGATAACAGTGGAGTAGTGCTTCTGACCAGAATGCAGGCTATGGAATTCTGCTACAAGCTGCTTAAGGACTGTACTGTTGAGGTCGCTCACGTTTTGCTGCTGGACGATTCTTACACGCTGATAAGCGAGAGCAGGCTGTCACGTGGAGTTACCACCAGCGTTGAGTTCGATCTCAAAACGATCGTGGCAAAGGCGCTTAAAAATCAGTCAAACAAGGTGATCCTTGTGCACAATCATCCTAACGGAGTGCTGCTTCCTTCTGCTGCGGATGTAGCAGTGACAAGGCGTGTTGCAAACAGCCTTAACGCCATAGGTATCGAGCTTGTGGACCACGTGATAGTGAATGAGGAATTTGCGTATTCCATGCGCCATGCGGGTATACTTCCTGATATATGGTTCAGGAGTTAAGGAGATTTTATGGATAGATTTGAGCTTCATTCCCCATATAAGCCGACGGGAGACCAGCCTGAGGCGATAAAAGCGCTTTCCGAGGGCGTGCTTCGTGGTGACAAGGAGCAGACGCTGCTTGGCGTTACAGGCTCGGGTAAGACATTCACCATGGCGAATATCATAGCCAATGTAAACAAGCCTACGCTTGTTCTGGCGCACAACAAGACGCTTGCCGCACAGCTGTGTACGGAGTTTAAGGAGTTTTTCCCGAACAATGCCGTTGAATATTTCGTGTCCTATTACGACTATTACCAGCCCGAGGCATATATTCCTTCCACAGATGCGTATATCGAAAAGGACAGTGCTATAAACGACGAGATAGACCGTCTGCGACATTCCGCCACAGCGGCGCTTGCAGAGCGCAGGGATGTCATAATCGTTGCCAGTGTAAGCTGTATCTACTCTCTCGGCTCGCCCGAGGATTATCGTTCAAACACGCTCTCCATCCGTCAGGGGCAGGAGATAGACCGTGACGAGGTCATCGCCCGCCTTGTTGAGATGCAGTACGAGCGCAACGAGATCGCATTCCAGCGCAACCGTTTCCGTGTAAAGGGTGATGTGGTGGAGATTTTTCCCGCAGGTGCCACGAACGAGACCGCCATCCGTGTGGAGTTCTTCGGTGACGAGATAGACCGTATAAGCGAATTTGAGGTGGTGACGGGCAATGTAAGATCCACACTGCTTCATGTAATGATATTTCCTGCGTCTCATTATATTGTCGGGCGTGATCACCTCAGACGTGCGCTGGAGGATATCACTGCCGAAATGGAGCAGCAGGTGCAGTTCTTCACGGAGCAGAACAAGCTTATCGAGGCACAGCGTATCGAGCAGCGTACAAGATATGATATGGAGATGCTTGGCGAGATCGGAATGTGCAAAGGTATTGAGAACTATTCCCGTGTATTGCAGGGAAGACCTGCAGGCTCCACTCCCGTGACGCTGATAGATCACTTCCCCGATGACTGGCTTCTGTTCGTGGACGAGAGCCACGTTACCCTGCCTCAGGTAAGGGGAATGTTCGGCGGCGACCACGCACGAAAGAAGAATCTTATAGACTATGGCTTCCGTCTGCCGTCGGCGTATGACAACCGTCCGCTTAATTTTGACGAGTTCTATGCGAAGGTGGATCAGGCGGTATTTGTATCCGCCACCCCCGGCGATTTTGAAAAGGCCTGCTCCACACAGATAGTCGAGCAGGTGATACGTCCCACGGGACTTCTCGATCCTGAGGTCATCGTAAAGCCCACCGAGGGTCAGATAGAGGATCTTATTTCTGAGATAAATACCCGTGTGCAGCGTAAGGAACGTGTGCTTGTCACCACTCTTACCAAGAAGATGGCGGAGGACCTTACCGCTTATCTTGAGAGGGCCGATATAAAGGTGCGATATATGCACCACGATGTTGACACTATCGAGCGTATGGAGCTTATCCGTGACCTGCGTGCAGGCGAGTTTGATGTGCTTGTCGGCATAAACCTGCTGCGTGAGGGACTTGATATCCCCGAGGTCTCTCTTGTTGCTATCCTTGACGCAGACAAGGAGGGCTTCCTCAGGAGCGAGACATCACTGGTGCAGACGATAGGACGTGCCGCACGAAATGCACAGGGCGTTGTTATCATGTATGCGGACAGCGTCACACGCAGTATGGAGCTTGCGATAACCGAAACGCTCCGCCGCCGTGAGATACAGATGAAATACAACGAGGAGCACGGCATCGTACCCAGGACCATCGTCAAGGAGATACGAGAGGTACTTGAGATAACAAAGAAGTCTGACGGAAGCTCCGTCCATGGCAAGAAGGGCGGCAAGTGGCTGCCCAAGGCAGAGCGTGAGAAGCTTATCGCCCAGTACACCGCCGAGATGAAAAAGGCGGCAAAGCTGCTGGATTTCGAGCACGCTGCGTTCCTGCGTGACAAGATAAAGGAATTGCAAGGTGACTGATATTGAAGATACTTTACGGCACAACGAACCCCGCAAAGCTGAATAGTATGCGCAAATGGCTTTCGGAGCTGGATATAGAGCTTATCTCCCTCAGGGATATCGATGGGGAGATACCTGATGTCCCCGAAACGGGCGACACCCCGCTTGAAAACGCCGAGTTAAAGGCAAGAGCCTACTACAAGGCTTTCGGGATTCCCGTTTTCTCCTGTGACAGCGGGCTGTATTTCGACAGCCTGCCCGAGCTTTCGCCCAAGGTGCACGTGCGGAATATAGGCGGAAAGTGCCTCACCGATGACGAGATGATAGAGTACTACGGCGGTCTTGCCGCAAAGCACGGCGACATCGTGGCGAGATACCGCAACGCAATATGCTTCGTGCTTGATGAGGAGCATATCTACACCGAGTTTTCGGATGATATAAGCTGGCAGCCGTTTCTGATAACCGCTGTACCGCATCCGAAGCGTGTGCAGGGCTATCCGCTGGACAGCCTCTCGAAATACATCGAAAACGGCGAGTACTGCTATGACTCGGAAAGACCGCAGTACGAGGAGAATAACGGCTTTGCGAGGTTTTTCGGAGAGGTGCTGGGTAAGCACGAATAAGGAGATACAATGACTGACGTATACGAACACTGCCCCGGATTTGAGTGTGAAAGATTTTCACTGCGGCTTATCCGGGCTGATGACTGCTCCGACCTGCTTAAGGTATATTCGGACGAAAGGGCAGTGCCGCTGTTCAACAGTGATAACTGCAACGGCGATGATTTTCATTACACCACTGCGGAGCGCATGAAGCAGGCGATAGATTTCTGGAAGTTCTCATACGATAACAGATATTTCGTGCGCTGGACGATAACAGATAAAGAAAACAACGAAGCTATCGGCACGATAGAGCTGTTTCACAGGGATTCCGATGACTTTTTCGATAACTGCGGTGTGCTTCGCCTGGACCTCAGAAGCGATTACGAAACAAATTGCTGCATCACAGAGATATTGTCCCTTTTCATAGTACCTGCGTCCAAGCTGTTTTATTGCGATAAGATAGCAACAAAGGCAGTGCCACAGGCGACAGAACGTATCTCCGCTTTGAATGGACTGGGGTTCGTTCCGTGTACGCACAAGCTTGTCGGACATGACGGTACAGAGTACGGCGATTATTATATTCTCATGAATTAAGAGCAGTGAGCGGAGCAGACGTTGTAATTCCTCATCAGATAAAACGAAAGGACAAAGAAAGTGGCAAACGATAAAATTGTGATAAAGGGTGCCAGAGAGCACAACCTTAAAAATATAGATCTCACTATCCCCCGTGACAAGCTGATAGTCATGACGGGACTTTCGGGCAGCGGCAAGTCAAGCCTTGCTTTCGATACCATCTATGCAGACGGACAGCGCAGATATATGGAGAGCCTTTCCTCCTATGCGAGGATGTTCCTCGGTCAGATGGAAAAGCCCGATGTGGACAGCATCGAGGGGCTTTCACCCGCCATCTCCATCGACCAGAAGACCACATCCAAAAATCCACGTTCCACGGTGGGAACCGTAACCGAGATATACGACTACCTGCGTCTGATGTACGCAAGGATAGGCATTCCCCATTGTCCCGAGTGCGGCAGGGAGATACGTCAGCAGACAGTGGACGAGATAGTTGACAAGGTGCTTGAGCTTCCCGAAAAGACAAAGTTTCAGGTGCTTGCGCCTGTTGTAAGACAGCGCAAGGGCGAGCACCAGAAGGAGTTCGAGTCGGCAAGGAAGTCGGGCTTTGCGAGAGTCCGTGTTGATGGAATAACCTACGACCTTTCCGAGAAGATAAGCCTTGAAAAGAACAAGAAGCACAGCATTGAGATAATCGTTGACCGCCTTGTCATCAAGGAGGGCATAAAATCCCGTCTTACCGACAGCGTTGAAACGGCAGGCAGCCTTACGGGCGGACTTGTCTACATTGATATCATCGACGGGGAGGAGCTGCATTTCTCCCAGAGCTACGCCTGCCCCGAGCACGGCGTCAGTATAGAGGAGCTTGTGCCCCGTATGTTCTCTTTCAATAATCCCTACGGTGCGTGCCCCAAATGTACGGGTATCGGCGCATCCCGCAGGGTAGACCCCGATCTCATAATACCTAACGACAGCCTTTCCATAAAGGACGGCGCCGTAAAGGCATTCGGCTGGAACTATACCGAGGGCAGCATAGCCGCTATGTATATGGACGCCCTTGCCGAAAAGCACGGCTTCTCGGTGGAGGAGCCGATAAAAAAGCTTCCCAAAAAGGCTATTGACGAGATCTTGTACGGCACAAAGGGTGAGAAGATACTGATAAAACGCCCCAAGACCCAGGGCGGCGGTCAGTTCTACACCGATTTCGAGGGCGTTATCAACAACCTTGAGCGCCGCTATCATGAGACCAGCAGCAACTACTCCCGTGATACGCTTGAGGAGCTTATGAGCGATGTCGAGTGTCCCGAGTGCCACGGCCAGCGACTGAATAAGGCGGCGCTGTCTGTTACGGTAGGCGGCAAGAATATCCACGAGTTCTGCTGTATGTCGGTAGTTGACGCGCTGGAGTTCGTGAACTCGCTGGAGCTTTCGGGCAGAGATAAGCTCATCGCCCAGCAGCTTCTAAAAGAGATAAAGGAGCGCCTTGGCTTCCTCAGAAGCGTGGGTCTTGAGTACCTCAACCTCACCCGCTCGGCAGGTACGCTTTCGGGTGGCGAGAGCCAGCGTATCCGCCTTGCAACCCAGATAGGAAGCTCCCTCATGGGCGTGCTGTATATCCTTGACGAGCCAAGTATAGGTCTGCACCAGCGTGATAACGACAAGCTCATCGCAACGCTTAAAAGGCTGCGTGATCTTGGAAACACTCTTATCGTCGTTGAGCATGACGAGGACACCATGCGTGCCGCAGACTATATCGTGGATATCGGACCTGCCGCAGGCGTAAACGGCGGCGAGGTGCTGTACAGCGGCGATGTGGAGGGACTTATGAAGTGCGAGAACTCCCTTACAGGCCAGTACCTCAGCGGTAAAATGAAGATACCCGTGCCCGATCAGCGCAGGCAGCCCACAGATAAGTGGCTCAGAGTCATCGGAGCGGCGGAAAACAATCTGAAAAACATCGATGTCGATATACCTGTCGGCGTGTTCACCTGTGTTACGGGCGTTTCGGGAAGCGGTAAAAGCTCCCTTGTCAATGAGATAGTATACAAGCACCTTGTAGCGAAGCTCAACCGTGCAAGGACACGTCCGGGCAAGTTTGCAGATATGCAGGGCATAAGCCATCTTGACAAGGTTATAATGATAGACCAGTCGCCGATAGGCAGGACTCCCCGCTCCAATCCTGCGACATACACGGGCGTATTCAACGATATAAGGGAGCTTTTCTCCCAGACGAATGACGCCAAAACACGAGGCTACGGCCCGGGAAGATTTTCCTTCAACACCAAGGGCGGCCGCTGTGAGGCGTGCGAGGGTGACGGCATCCTCAAGATAGAGATGCACTTCCTGCCTGATGTTTATGTCCCCTGCGAGGTGTGCAAGGGCCACCGTTACAACCGTGAGACCCTTGAAGTGAAGTACAAGGGCAAGAATATCTATGACGTACTGGAAATGACCGTTTCCGAGGGTGTGGAGTTCTTTGCGAATATCCCCAAGATAGCAAACAAGATGCGCACTCTCGAGGAGGTAGGACTGGGCTATATCAAGATAGGACAGAGTTCAACCACCCTTTCGGGCGGCGAGGCGCAGAGAATAAAGCTTGCAACGGAGCTTGCAAAACGCTCCACGGGCAAGACTATCTATATCCTCGATGAGCCTACGACGGGACTCCATACCGCCGATGTGCGCAAGCTTGTGGATATTCTCCAGCGGCTTACGGACAGCGGCAATACCGTGCTTGTCATCGAGCATAACCTTGATGTCATCAAGACTGCCGATTACATCATCGACATGGGACCCGAGGGCGGCGACAAGGGCGGCACAGTTATAGCAAAGGGCACTCCCGAGGAGGTAGCCGCAAACAAGCTCTCCTACACGGGACAGTATCTCAGAAAAATTATGAAGTGATTGCAATATGACAGAAATTACAGTAACAAAAAACGATGCGGGACAGCGTGCAGACAGGTTTCTTACCAAGGCGTATCCCAATCTCACGCTTCCGCTTATCTGCAAGCTTATGCGTAAGAAGCGCATCAAGCTCAACGGCGCAAGGACCGAGCCCAATGTAAAGCTCACCGAGGGCGATGTGTTCCGCTTTTATCTCAGCGACGAGCTTCTTTCTAAGGGAGAGATAGAGCACGAGAACGACTTCCGCACTGTTCCTTCAGAAATAAACATCGTGTACGAGGACGAGAACATCCTGCTTGCCGACAAGCCTGTCGGCATGGTGGTGCATGAGGACAACGACAACACCTCCGATACGCTGATAAACCGCATAAAATGCTACCTGTGGAAGAAGGGTGAGTACATCCCCGAGGAGGAGCAGAGCTTTGTGCCTGCGCTGTGCAACCGTATCGACCGAAACACGGGCGGCATCGTCATAGCCGCCAAGAACGCTGAGAGCCTGCGTGTGCTCAATCAGAAGATACGTGACAGGGAGCTTCTTAAGCTTTATCTGTGCGTGGTGCAGGGCAGACCTGAAAGGACCTCCGACACCATGACAGCGTATCTGCAGAAGCTTTCGGACGAGAACAGGGTGATAGTATCCGACAGGAAAACTCCCGAAAACCGCACCATAAAGACAAAGTACCGTGTGCTTGACAGCATAGGCTCGCAGAGCCTTGTCGAGGTGGATCTTCTGACAGGACGCACCCATCAGATAAGGGCGCATTTCGCTCACACAGGACATCCGCTGCTGGGCGACGGAAAGTATGGCAGCAACAAGGTAAACAAGCAGTACGGCTACAATGGACAGGCGCTGTATTCCTACAAGCTGCGCTTTGAGTTCACTACCGATGCAGGCTGCCTTGCTTACCTCAACGGCAGGGAGTTCGAGGTGGCTGACCGAAACGATATCTGGTTCGTAAAACGCTATAATGAGCTGAAAAAATGATCAACAATATAGTAAAAGCTCCACTGTCGGTAGAGTCCGATAGCGGAGCTTTTGTTTTATTCAAGCGTCATCTGTTCGTCAAAGATATACAGCACATCTGCACTTGCAGCAAGCTTTGTAATATCATCCGCAGATGATATTGCCACACGGTGATATACCATACAGTCCTCTATCAGTCCCCATGAACGGCACTGCTTGTATAGGTAGTTCTTGCTTACGCTGCGGTTGGCGTAGTAAAGGTCATCGGTAAAGCTGTGGAAACGATACATTCCGTTGTAGTCGTGGTCGGAGAAAAAGCTTATCCTCATCGTTCCTGCTGCACCTGTGTCATACCATGCGCCGAAATCAGCATCCCATGTTACATCGGTGTACTTATCTATTGCACTGTAAGTCTTGTCGGAGGCTATGCTGCCACCGCTTATTATGTCCTCGGAAAGAACAACGCTTACCGCATAGCCATCGTTTGCGTCAGTTGTGAACAGCTTGTCGTGACCGTTCACATAACAAGAGCCGTCATTTACAGAGAGGAACATAAATCGCTCGTCCCTGGAAAGCTTTATTATATCTGATTTTGTTATCTCGGCACTGAAAACGCCGTAGCCGTATTCAAGTATGTTCCGTTGTGTAAGCGAATCGAAGCCGAACTTTTCCGTAAGTTCTTTATACAGGGCATCATTCAGCATCTCAGCAAGCTTTGAACGGGTGTTCATAAGGCTGATATATTCATCGGACAGAACGTATCTGTTATCAGAGGGAACAGATGTGTTTTCATTTCCGTATGCGGGATTATCGGAGATATTGTTAAAGAAATCTCCTGCAAGAAACTTCTTGAAACCTCTCGAGCTGCCGTAATTGGTCTTAAGCCAGCGAAGTGCTGGGCTGGACTTCTCGGAAAGCTGTGCGGCAAGCTTTTTATAGCTGCCGATTTCGCCGCCGAATACCTGCTCTGTGATAAGATAGGGGATAGAAAAATTGTTCTGTACTTTGAGAGTAGCGTCAAGGAAGTTCATTCCGTCAAGCTTTGTGCGCTCCATTACCTTTGTGTCGTAGAACATGAAATCAACGCATATTTTTTCGTTATCTAAGTCACCGTCAAGATGCTCGGAAAGAAGCTCGGTGATATTGTCGGGAACGATTATTTCGCCGTTTACTTTTGCGGTTTTGTACTGCTTCATGCTGCCCGAGTTTATTATCTCGCCGTTACGGAGGATGTTTACCTTTCCTTTCAGCGCAAGGCTTGCAGCATCGTGAAGCAGTACAAGTCCCTCTGTGTTCAGCGTACCGCCCTTGCTTATTGCCAGTGCGCCGTAGCAGTGGATATATGCGCCTTCTTTAACAGTCAGCGTACCCTTATAAGGATTGAGCTTACCGTCATAGTCGATCACGACGTTTCCTTTTACAGTGAGCTCTGCACCTTTTGTCAGCTTCAGTGGCTTTCTTATCTCAAGTGTAGAGGACTTGGGAAGTGTCATGTCCTTTGACACTGTGACAGAGGTAGTCGTGTAGTAATAGGTGTTTTCCTTAAGTGCTGTTCTGCCGTTCCATTTTACAGCGGCGCTGTTTTCGTTAAGAAACTTGTGGTCGTTGACTAGATAGGTCTCGGTATTTCCCGAGAAGTCATAAGCCCCTGTGGGGATAGCTGCCGTAAGCGCCATTACCAGCGCCATAAGAAGAGTGATAAAACGTTTCATGTCGTTTTCTCCTTTTGCTGAATTAGAATAATGCTCTGTTTCAGGGGCTTGCTATGGCATTTCTAGCATATCAACATCTCCTGAAAAAGCTATCTGGAATTAAGAAAAGTAACAGGTGTTCAGCTTATAATTCTTCTCCGATCCGCTTTAACTTCTGTAAACATCCAATGCTATCTGCATTATCTGAATATTCACGTTGCCAATGCTGCTCCAGCCGTTACTTATATTGCCGTTTGCAGTCAGTTTTACACAACTTCCTCCCGAGAACAGCACTGTGTAGCAGTCTGCAAAATCACCGTCACCGAGTTCCGTGCTACTGTCATAGCCGACAACTGATGGTAACAGCGAGTTAATGTTTGCTGTTACCGGAGATACCTTTTTGACAGCGCCGCCGAAATCGATTCGGGTATGTATCGCAGCAACGGGTTCAGCGGCGAAGGTTGGGTCGGGAATGTTAGTGGTACCCAGACATACGACATCTGCCCCGTTGTCGCAGCATATTCTGCCGTTGAGCTCCTGCTCGATTACGCCACGGTCTGTTGCTGTAAAGCTGCCGCTTTCTCCGATGAACAGCATGGAATCATCAAAGCAGGCGAGTGTGCCGCCTGTAATGGATAGCTTGCCATCGCATACGATGGAGCCTGTCAGATTCAGTTGATATTTTTTTAGTACTAGCTTGCCGCCTTTTTCGATGTAAAGCTTTCCTGCTATATTTGCCCCTCCCGTGAGAGTGAGTGTTTTGCCCGATGGTATGACAAGCGTCTGGTTTTCTTTTAAAACGAAGCATTTTTTCAGCGTTCTGCTCTTAGCAAGTACAGGCACCCTGATATCTTCGCTTATCTGTGAATATGAAAGGTTCTTTTTAATACTTGTAAGATAACTGCGGCTTGCCGATTGTCCGTAAACTACCTGTGTAGTGTAGTCGATGGTGTGCGCCGTAGCCTCCGTTTGCATTGAAGCTCCTGCTATAAGCATCGCTATTGACGAAACAGCAGCGATAATGATTGATCTGATACACATATGAATACCTCCTTAGTCTTCTTGTGAGTAAATCGGGCTTGCTGTATTTAAAACCGAGTTTATCCTGAAAAAGTTACAAAGTTATATCTGCAATAGTAAAATTTGTAGGGCTATACAGTTCGTCGATGTCATATTTGTGAAAAAAGTCAGCGCATAAAACTTTCTGCGTCTGCCGTCTGATCGATTATAAACAGTGATACTGTGTCAAATTGAGAACAAATATGCACAAAAGCCCTGTGTCGATTAGGTTATTATTTACAATAATAAAGATTTTTTGTTGACTTTTTGGGTCGCTGGTGGTATACTAAACTTATATAATTATGCAATCAGATGCGAGAGGGGGCAAACAGCATGATGCTCAAGCTGGAATCATTTGATTACGCCGCTATTATTTTGCTGGTCGTTCTTTTGTTTTCGTTGTTCTATCGCAGGATGACAAAGGGTATAGCAAATCACATGTTCATTTTAGTGCTTGCTACTATGGTGTTTGCTACGCTTTTTGATATATGGTCGATCTTCCTTGATAATTCGCTTACAGCCGATAAGACCTCTCTTTATATTGCACATTCGGGATATTTGTTTATGCATAACCTTACCACTCCTGCCTATGTGCTTTATGTGATAAGTCTTACAGATACGTGGCACAAGCTCAAAAAGAGCGTTTTGCAGCAGATACTGCTTATAGCGCCGATATCGATCGTATTTATACTTCTTGTTGTAAATACGATGACAGATTCGTTGTTCTATGTGAAGAACAGCATTTATCATCGTGGTACGTTATTCCCTTTGCTTTATGTGATAGCAGGATTCTATATGGCACTCGGTCTGTTCTATATGTTCAGATACAGAAAGCTGCTGACTTCGACAAAGATATTTGCTATCAGTGCGATAGTACCGCTCAATCTTATCGCCATCGTGATACAGATATTTTACCCCAACACTTCGGTCGAGATGTTTGCAGGTGCGCTGTCGCTCCTGTTTGTCAGCATGACCGCACAGCGTCCGGAGGATCTTATCGATCCGTTCACAGGACTTGGAAACTACGGTTATTATGCGGACAATGTTAAACGTTCGTTTAACTCGGATAAAAATATCACCATCGTTATGCTCAATATCAGCAACTTTGCCGCACTTCAGGCAATGATAAGCTACGAGTCACTCTCTGAGCTTCTTAAGAGTATTTCTCTTGAAATAGAGAATGCCGATAAAGAAGTCAAGGGTCATGCAGATAATTACTACCTTGACCGTGGACGCTTCCGTATGGTATTTTTCGGACGCCACAGAGAAAAGGCTGCACCGGCTGCCGAGATGCTGAATAAAGCGCTTCAGTCAAACCTTTATATCAATGATCTGTCAGTTTCGGTAAATCAGTGCCTTTGCGTTGTGCGCTGCCCCGAGGATATAAATGATTTCAAGGCGCTTTCGGCTTTCGGTGCAAGCTTCAATGAGCAACATGCCGTTCCCGGAAAGGTCCTTCTTGCGGAAGAGCTTTTCAAGAACAACCGCTTCGATATGCTGAATAATATCGACGGCATAATCGATAACGCACTCAAAAACAATAAGTTCAAGGTTTACTACCAGCCAATATTCTCTGTTGAGCAGAATAAATTCACTTCAGCAGAGGCACTGCTCCGTCTGATAGACGACAAGTATGGATTTATTCCGCCTGATGTGTTTATCGGCGCTGCCGAAAAGAGCGGAGCTATACATAAGATCGGCGATTTTGTGCTTGAAGAGGTCTGCCGTTTCATTGCAAGCGACAGATTCAAGGAGCTTGGACTGGACTACATAGAGATCAACCTGTCTGTTGCGCAGTGTATGCACGGTGATCTTGCCGACAAGGTCCTTGAGACCCTGACAAAGTACAACATCCCATCCGATAAGATAAACCTTGAGATAACCGAAACAGCTGCAAGCTATGCACAGAATATCATGAAGAGCAACCTTGACAAGCTCAGCAGCGCAGGTGTAAGCTTCTCGCTTGACGATTACGGAACGGGTTATTCCAATATGCGCCGTGTTATTCAGCTTCCGCTGAAGATAGTAAAGCTTGATAAGTCTTTTGTAGACGAACAGAACAACCCCAAGATGTGGATAGTCCTTCAGAATACTGTCAAGATGCTTAAGGATATGGATATGGAGATCGTTGTGGAGGGCATTGAGACTCAGCACATGGCAGAGCAGTTTGCCGCACTCAACTGTGATTTCATACAGGGCTACTACTATTCAAAGCCTATTCCTGAGGACGATTTTGTTGAGTTTATCAGTGAATATGAGGGCAGCAAGGTAGTATAGACAGGATCTCAATTATCAACGGGGTGCGAAATGCACCCCGTATCAAATGCAGATATACCAAAGTTAACAAAAGAAAGGAAAGCAAACAATGTCAAAAGGACGTTATGGTGAGTTCGGCGGACAGTATGTTCCCGAAACACTGATGAGCGAGATACATAAGCTTGAAAAGGCTTATGAATTCTACAAGAATGATAAGGATTTCATTGAGGAGCTGACAACTCTTTCAAGAGAGTATGCAGGCAGACCCTCGCTGTTGTATTACGCCGAGAAGATGACAAAGGATCTCGGCGGAGCAAAGATCTATCTCAAGCGTGAGGATCTTAACCACACAGGCTCCCATAAGATCAACAATGTACTGGGACAGGCGCTGTTGGCTAAAAAGATGGGCAAAAAGCGCATCATTGCAGAGACAGGCGCAGGTCAGCACGGTGTTGCTGCAGCAACGGCAGCAGCGTTACTTGGGCTTGAATGTGAGATCTTCATGGGTGAGGAGGATACTATCCGTCAGGCGCTCAACGTATACCGTATGGAGCTCCTTGGCGCTAAGGTAAATGCAGTTACTTCGGGTACAAAGACTCTCAAGGACGCAGTAAACGAGGCTATGCGTGACTGGTGCAGCCGTACAGATGATACGCTGTATGTGCTCGGCTCTGTAATGGGTCCCCACCCGTTCCCTATGATCGTGCGTGATTTCCAGAGCGTTATCAGCCGTGAGGCAAGAGAGCAGATACTTGAAAAGGAAGGCAGGCTTCCCACCGCAGTTATGGCTTGTGTTGGCGGCGGCAGCAACGCTATGGGTATGTTCTATAACTTCATCGGAGATGAAAGCGTTCGCCTTATCGGCTGCGAGGCAGCGGGCAGGGGCGTTGAAACAGGTGAAACAGCCGCAACCGTTGCAACAGGTACGCTTGGCGTGTTCCACGGCATGAAGTCTTTGTTCTGCCAGGACGAATACGGACAGATCGCTCCTGTTTACTCTATTTCGGCAGGTCTTGATTACCCGGGTATCGGTCCCGAGCACGCACATCTTCATGCGATCGGCAGGGCTGAATATGTACCTGTCACCGATGATGAGGCGGTTGACGCATTTGAGTACATTGCACGCACCGAGGGTATCATCTGTGCTATAGAGAGCGCACATGCAGTTGCACATCTTATAAAGCTCGCCCCAACTCTCAGCAAGGACGATATCGTTATCTGCTGTCTGTCAGGCAGAGGCGACAAGGACGTGGCTGCGATAGCAAGATACAGAGGAGTGAATTTGCATGAATAAATTAAGAGAAGCATTCAACAATAAAAAGGCTGTAATTGGGTTTATGACCGCAGGCGACCCAACCTTTGAGGACAGTATAAAGAACATACTGGCTCTTGCACAGGGCGGAGCGGATATCATCGAGATCGGTATACCTTTTTCCGATCCTATCGCAGAGGGTCCTGTTATCCAGAAAGCTAACATCCGTGCTCTTTCAAACGGAATGACCACTGACAGAATATTCGAGCTTGTAGGAAGAGTTCGTGAGCAGATCGATACTCCGATCATGCTTATTACATATCTCAATCCCGTGTTCAAGTACGGATATGAGAGATTTTTCGCCGACTGTGAAAAGGCAGGAGTGGATGGTATCTTCGTTCCCGATATGCCTTTTGAGGAGCGTCCTGAAGCCGCTGATTATGCAAAAGCACACGGAATTACTATAATTCCGCTCATCGCTCCTGCTGAGGAGGAGAGGATCAAGGCTATCGCCGAAAGTGCAGAGGGCTTTATTTATGTGGCGTCTGCAATGAGCGAGGCAGGTCTTACCGAGCAGAGCAAGTCCGAGCTGAAGTACGTTATTGAGACCACAAGGAAGTATACCGATGTGCCGACCGCAGTTTGGTTTGGCATCCACTCTCCGAAGGAAGCAAAGCGTGTTGCGGAGATCGCAGACGGCGTTATCGTGGAGAGCGCCGCAGTTGATCTTGTTACAAAGCACGGTGACAAGGCTGCTCCCTATATTGAGGAGTTCCTTGAGCAGCTCAAGACCGCAGTGGGATAATAAGATAATGCATGAATAAAACAGCGCAATGACCGAAAGGCTATTGCGCTGTTTTTTTTATATCACCGTAAACCCTATCAGATCTGCGGCGCTTGGGAGGTCAAGTATTCCTGTTCCGGAAAGCACGGCAGGCACTATCAGGATAGTAGAATTGATACATATCGATGTCACAGAGCTTCGGCAGTAACGGCTTACAAGCATTACGAATGCACCTACCGCAAAGGCTGAGATCATCCTAACGGCGAACATCAGTATCAGATAACCAAGCAGGCTTATCTCAAAAGGCATAAAGCGCAGACAGGCAACGCTTTGTGCAGCGGCTTCAAGGTCGTTGAAGCCTTGCTCGCCTACCTGCAATAATTGTGTAGCGAATATCGAAGCTGTTACTATGATGGAAGTCACCCCGATCAGAACAAGCTTTATCGCTGTAAGTCTGCCCCTGCCTTTAAGCGAGGTGCGCAGCGTGGAGTTCATGTTGCTACGGTTTTCGTTTGCACATATTCCCGCAAAAATACCTACGATTGACAGTATTATGTACAACGAATTTTTGCTGGTCGTAGCATTATCATCCAACAAAAGCAGCTCGTATGTTTTGGTTTTTATGAGCTGGACCTCAATACCGCTTTCCTTTGAGTAGGCAAGACCCTCCTCTGCCTGATCTATCAGCGGCTGTAATGCACTCATCCTGCCCATCAATGTGCCTATCTTCATCTGAAGATCCTTTGATTTTGCTATTGCGTCGGTGGTGTCAAGCCCCGAAAGCGCTGAAAGCTCCAGTTCGCTTTTCAGGCGTGCATCGTCAAGAACTTCATAGTCCTTGTGCATTTTCGTGACAGTCTCTTCCGTTATGACGCCCTTATATTTGTTATAGTATTGCTGCGTAACGTCGGAGTAATGTGGCAATACATATCGGTATTGCAGCGCAGAGCTCACTGCGATATACACAACAGCAGCAAGGATTATGATGCCCTTTTGGTTGATGAACACCTTTTTCATCTCCCAGAGGGGTAGGGGAGGCACAGGCGCTTTTTTGCTGAACCATGTGCTCAGCTTCTGAACAAGACTGCCGCTTGTCGCTGCGCCGTTTCCGCCGCCCGATGTAAACAGTATACACAAAACACATAACACGACCAGCACGATCAGCATTGAAACCACTGCACAGGGCAGAAAACCTATCGCCTTGCCGAATATATTAAGGTTGCAGTATTCGTTGAAGAAAAGATCGGTACGAAGAACAGCGGCGATATTGCAGAATTTCAGTCCCGCAATTCTGTCGGTGGGGAGTATCATGCCATAGAAAAGGTATTCCGCTGCTATGCCTGCGGCACATATAGCAAACGAAAGCACTGATTCCATTATGGAGGACAGCAGATACAGCAGCAGTCCTGCTGCCGCCGAAGCCAGCGCCTTCATAAGCACGGAGAACACTATATAGTCAAGAATGGTGATGCCGAAAGGGCATAGCGAGAACTCAGGCACTGATTGTATAGGACGCAGCACACCCATATTTCCGCAGGCAAGGGTGGAAGTGAGTATGCATCCGGTATGTACCAGTATGCTTGAAGCAAGCGCCACAATAAGTATTATGCCTGTTCTTTGCACTGATAGCATACGTCTGCCGTTTTTTGTGCTTCTGACAAGGGTCACAAGTCCCTTTTTGCGCTCCTCGGAAAATGAGGACGCTACAAGCAGTGTGACAGCGGCAATCAGCAGATCCCCGAGGATGTAGCCGGAAAGCAGCACGAATCCCTTGTTTTCGCCAACTACAGGAGTTACACCCGTAAGCTTCCTGTAATCTACGGCGGTCTTGCGGATGTTTTCGGCGGAGAATCCCCCTGAAAGTGCTGCAATCGTGCCGAATTCATCGGCGTTGTTCTGGATATCGTTCAGAAATTCGGGATAACCGTCGATGTATGCGGTAAGCTCCTCGCCCGTAAGTGTTATCTGCTTTTCTGAAAGGCAGTCGTACATGAAGAAAACGCTTCCGATAAACACTGCGATAACAAGATACAGCAGCGTTCTTCGGGAAAGCAGAACACGTCGTAATTCGCTCATTTTCTGCCCTCCGCATAATACAGGTAAACATCCTCGAGGTCCACTCCTCCCGAGACGGGTGAAAAGCCCTCGGGACGTTCATCCGAAACGATACGCAGGATATATCCTTTTTCCGTCTGATATATCTGTCCCTTGCCATAGTCAGCCTTCAGGGCAGAGATCTCCTCATAGCTTCCGCAGAACTCGCTTACTTTGTCCTTGACTCCTGCGATAAGCTCCGCAGGTGAGCCCACCGCCGCAGGCTTTCCTTTGCACAGCATGATAACGCTTCCTGCTATTGATTCGATGTCGCTTACAACGTGGGTTGCGAGTATGATTGTGCGGTCACGTGAGATATCAGCGATGTAGTTTCTGAGCCTTATACGCTCTTCGGGGTCTAGTCCTGCGGTAGGCTCGTCAAGAATCAGTATCTCGGGTCGGTCAAGCATTGCCGCTGCGATAAGCACTCTCTGACGCATACCGCCCGAGAAGCTTCCCAGACGCTTGTGGGCGACCTTAAGCAGTCCCACTACCTCAAGGAATTCCTCGGTCTGTGCTTTGCACTCAGAGAATTTCATGCCCTTGAGTGTTCCTATGTAGTGCAGAAATGCACGGGCGGTGAAGTCCTCATACATTCCCTGAAGCTGCGGGGTATAACCGACTTTTTTGCGGAATTTTGCGCCAAGCTCCAGTATATCCGTTCCGTTGTAAAATATCGAGCCGTCTGTGCGTTTAATGTTGTCGGTGATGAGATTCATCAGCGTGGATTTACCTGCGCCGTTTGCGCCGAGAAGCCCATAAACGCCCTTGTCGAACGTGAAATTGATGTCGTTCAGTACAAGGTTGTCACCGTATTTTTTTGTGAGGTTTTTAAGCTCCAGCATTTTCTTCCTCCATTTGTTCAATGTGTTTCAGAACATCGTTAATGCGGTCCTGATGTACCTCGGTAAAGCTGAATGCTTCTGTCCAGTTGTCGTTGCCATCAATGATATCCTTTATAGGACAGCTCAAGGCGTTTTCAATTCCGCTGAATATGCTTTCGATACCGTCTTCAGATTTTATGACATATTCGTAGCACAAATATATCTTACCGTCTGAAAGCTTTGTTTCAAATTCATGTGTGCCGGTCTGATCGAGCGTGACGGTGAACTCACAAAGCTTTTCACCCTGCATATCAGCTATGGCGTAGGTCGTCTCTTCACTATCGTAAAATATGCCCTCAAAGGGGGATTTGTGAGCTTCGTCTTGTATCAGAATATACTCGCCGTCACATTTTATCCCGAGGTCGGTAGGCACCTTTCCTTTTATAGTAAGCCCCTGTGAGATGTCGGTGTTTTCACCGCTTGTGATATCATAGCGTAACAGCTTTGACGGCTCTCTGTCAGCGGCAGGTATCGTGTAGTAGATACTGTCACCGTACACGGCGAAATCCGTCAGACGGGGTGTGATATCCACCCTTTCGGTGACACCTGTTTCAAAGCTGTATCGGTAAAGATGCTTTGTATTGATGTAGTTTTTCGGCTCTATAACATAATACAGCCAATCTTCATACGGGAAGTAGGAGCCTTGCCCGTACTGGGTGTCCGTCACCTTGTAGTCGCCCTCGGGCAGGCGCTTGTATTCGCCCGTGTTAATGTTCATAAGCATGGTGTTCAGGCTTGCGTTTTCCATCAGTGTGGGCAGGTCGAAATCGTCAAAGGGTATCACCGCCCAGTCCCTGTGAATGACTAACTGCCTGTTGTTACGATGCTCCAAAAACATCGGCTCGCCCTTTGTTTTTTGGAATGTTCCCACCTCGGTAAGCTCTGTGCCGTCGTTTTTGGCGCGCAGCAGCTTGTATTGCAGATCCTCATTCTCGGATATTTCGGCACCGCTGATGTAGATGTAGTCACCGTACATATAGCTGCTTGAGATGTACATATCTCCGAAGGTGGCAGTGCAGAAGTCGCTGCCGTCGTGGGTGCACTCGGGCTTGCTGCAGAGATACAGCGCCTTGCCCGTCGCCTTGTCGTAGTAGGCAAGTCCCATGGCGGTGTTGTAGTACCCGTTTTCCGTTTCCATCACCTGACACATCGAGTAAGCGGGGTTTCCTCCCACGAAGTCGCTGCCGCCGTAAGCTTTATCGCTTCCTGTGCAGCCCGACAGCGACAATACGGCGCACGCCGCTGTCAGCATAGCAAGAGTTCTGCTCATCCTCATCAATACTCATCCTCCTTGTAAAACTCCATCTCCATGCCGAAGTAATAAGGCTCTGTCCACTTTATGTTTCCTGCAAGTATATCCTCAACAGGACAGCATATTGCGTTTGAGTTGATCGAGTCCATTATTTCACTGTCGCCACCGTAGCGCTCGTTGAGGTAGAGATAAAGCTTACCGTCCGACACCATCGGCTCGATCAGGTGGATGTTATACTCTTCAGGGAGAGTAAAGTCTGCCAGCACCTTGCCCTGCATATCTGTCACAAGACATCTGTCGGGGTGCTTTGGGTGATAGTCCTTGCCGAGATAATACAGTGGGCTGTCGTGGATATACATATACTGTCCGTCGGTGATCATCTGCGCATTGGTAAGCGTATCTCCGTCAAACATAAGCTCCTGCGAAAGGTCGGTGGTCTGTTTTGTTTCGATATCGTAAACGCATAGCTGTGACGGCGTATCGTTAAGGAAGGGCTTTGTGTAGTATATCTTTCCATCGATCACTTCAAAATCGGTGATACGTCCCGGAACATCCTCAAGGCGTTCGGTTTCGCCTGTAACGAAATTGTATCGGTACAGGTGCTTTGTAAGCAGGTAGTCTTTTGGCTCTACGACATAGTACAGCCAGTCGCCCTCGGCACAGTATTCGCCTTGTCCGCCCTGTATATCCGTAAGGGTGTAGCCCTCGGCGGGCAGCTGCTTGTATTGCCCTGTTTTAAGGTCGACTATCAGCGTGTTCATTACTGCGTCCTCTGTCAGCGTCTGCACGCTGTAATCTGCAAACGGCACGACCGCATAGTTTTTGTGGACTATCATATAGTCGTCGAAGTTTGCATGACCTCCGCTGTTTTTTACATTCTGGAACGAGCATATCTGCGTAAGCTCCGTGCCGTCAAGGGCGAGCCTCCACACGCCGTAGGAATGTTCCTTATAGTCCTCGCTTGTCTTGTATCCCGAGAAGTATATATAGTTTCCGCTCATCACCATACTGGTCTTAATGATCCTGTAATTGGTAGCGGTGCAGAAATCGTCCTTTCCGTCATGGGTACATTCGGGGCGGTTGCACAGATATATGCACTTTCCCGTTTCTTTGTCGTAGTAGCGCACGTTGAGCCAGCTTGTCCATGCGCCGCCGCTGTAAAAACCATTCTCTGTTTCCATAGCAGGGAATGAGTAGCGGTTGCCCTGCTGAAACTCCGTGTATATCACCTTGTCCGAGCAGCCAGCCATCGCAAGCGTGACAGCGGCTGCCGAAGCCAGAGCGAAAAGCTTATTCAGTTTCATCCTTGATATCCTCCATAAGCGACTCTTCAAATTCGGTGAAGTCGTACGCCAGTGTCCATTCGGGGTTTCCTGCGGCGATATCCTCAACGGGGCAGCAGTATGCCAGTGTGTTTGTTTCCCAACCGAGTTCGATAAGGCTGACCGCATCATTTCTGTATCTTATTCCGGCAACAAAATATGCCTTTCCGTTGCTTAGCTTAAGCTCCGTACCATATTCCCTGATCTCCTGCGGCGGTTCAATGGGTATCAGTCTTTTCATGTCCTCCGACAGCATAAGGAATGTCTGTCCACGCTCGCCATTGTAGATAGAAGTCACAAAATAGATATATCTGCCGTCACACATCAGGCTTACATTGTGGTGTTCTGCGCCGAACGCCGAATTGAGGTTCTGCGACAGGTCTGTTTCTTCGCCCGTTGCGGTGTCATAAGCGTAAAAGGGGACATATTCCTGCTCGTCGGTCGGGACGGTAGTATAATATACCACGCCGTCCATCACTACAAAATCGTGAAGGCGTGTGTTTGTGCCTATTCGTTCCGTTTCGCCTGTGACAAGGTTATAGCGGTAAAGATACTTTGTGTTAGTGTAGCTCTGAGGCTCAATGTAATAGTATAAATAATCGTCCTCAATATATAATCCGCCACGCCCCCTCTGCGTCTTTGTCAGATCATAGTCCGCTGTGGGCAGAGTTTTATAGTGACCGCTTTCAAGGTCGATCATCATGATGTTTGGCATATAGTCATAGAGCGGCGAGGAAAGTTCATGATCGTTGAATTCTACTATCGCATAGCCCCTGTGTACGATAAGATCGTTACTGTAATTCATAGGACCTCTGCCGCTGAAGATAGTTTTCAGCTTCTGATATGAGCATACCTCGGTGAACTCCGTACCGTCTGCGTTTGCACGGTACAGCTTCCACGTCAGCATATCCTCTTCCTCGGAAATTTCTGCGCCCTTAATGTATATGTATCCGTCGCTCATGGTGATATCGACGGCGTTTATGTCCTTATGTGTGGCGGCGCAGAATTCTCCGCCGTCATGGCTGCATTCAGGCTTGCTGCAAAGGTAGATAGCCTTGCCTGATTCCTTGTCGTAATAGCAGATCTCCAGCATGTTTTCTCCGCTTGTGTCTCTGCGCTTCGCATAATAGCCCTTGTCGGTCTCCATGACAGGGTTGAGTTCTGCACGGCGGTTGCCGGGCTCATAGTCCTGATATTTCTCTGAGCGGTCCAAGCAGCCTGCCATCGAAAGCGTGACAGCGGCTGCCGAAGCCAGTGCGAAAAGCTTATATAATTTCATCCGCACGTTCTCCCAGAAGCGACATTTCAAATTCAGTAAAGTCGTATGCCAGTGTCCATTCGATGTTTCCTGCGGCGATATCCTCCACGGGGCAGCTGTATGCTATGGAGCTTGTTATCCATATAATATCTTCTATCGTTTCGGCAGCGTCACCGTTTGAGATCGTTACCTCACCGACGAAGTACGCCTTGCCGTTGCTTAGTTTAAGCTCGGTATAATAATCCTGCATCTCCTTAGGAGCTTCAAAATGTACCTGTGTCTCCATGTCCTCAGACATCATAAAGTAAAACTGACCCCATTTGCCGTTATAGAACGGGCTCATAAAGTAAACATATTTGCCGTCGCATACCAGGTTTGAGTTCAGGTGTGGTTCACGTTCGCCGCTGTTGTAGGGGGACAGCTTTGCAGACAGGTCCTTTTCCTCGCCCGTGGCAATGTCATAAGCGTAAAAGGGGATGTAGTTCTGCTCCTCGGTGGGTACAGTGATGTAATATACCACGTCGTTCAGCACTACGAAAGACCAGAGGCGTGTGTTTGTCTCAATGCGCTCTGTTTCACCTGTGACAAGGTTGTAGCGGTAAAGATGCCTTGTGTTGATATAGGTAGGCGGCTCAATGTAATAATAGAGATAGTCGCCCTCGACATAATATCCGAGCTGACCATGCTCCAGCTTTGTTATATCATAATCGAGTGCGGGCAGGCGTTTGCACTGACCGTTTTCAAGGTCGATTATCATGGTGTTTGCCACACAGTCGTACATAAGCGACGGATTTTCATAATCATAGAAAGGCACTATCGCATAGCCTCTGTGTATGATAAGGTCGTCCATATAATATGTAGACGTCACGGCACGTCCTACATTTTCGAGATTCTTCTGTTTCTGATAGGTGCATACTTCGGTGAACTCAGTACCATCTGAATTTGCACGATACAGCTTCCAGGACAGCGTTTCGTCCGCTTTTGAGTATTCCGTGCCCGAAATGTAGACGTAGCCGTCGCTCATGGTGATGTGGTCGGGCTCTATATCCTTGTCGGTGGCGGTGCAGAATTCGCCGCCGTCATGGCTGCACTCGGGCTTGCTGCAAAGGTAGATGGCCTTTTCCGACTCCTTATCGTAATAGCAAAGCTCCAGCATATTCCCCATGTGGTTTCTTCTGCGTGCGTAATAGCCGTTTTCGGTCTCCATAACGCCGTCAAGCATTATATAGCGGTTGCCCGGCTCACAGTCCTGATATTTTTCGGAGCGGTCGGAGCAGCCCGACATTCCCAGTATAATAGTGCCGCATAAAATGGCTGATAAAAGCTTTCTCATAATTAACCTCCTGAATGTGCATTGGACATAGTGTCCCCTTTTCTGCATTTTATCAAACACTGCAAAAAAAATCAACCGCTTATGTAGAAGCGGTCGATTTTCGTGCAGAAGCGGTAAATTTTGCGGAGCAAAATTTGCATTGTTTTGTTTCACGGTCGGAGCGACCGTGATTTCGTTCCGAAACCACAAAACAATGCCGTACTTAAAGTGTTGATCTCACTAAAGACGGCGATTTCTTTCAGAAACCGTGTGAAATCGCTTAGAAGTATAACGTTGCTTGTATTTGCAGATAATGGTCGGAGCGTATTCACTTCCTGCTTCTTTTCTTGTTGTTCATAAGTATCTCGATAAGGAAAGTATCGTTATCTGCGGTGATGTTGACATCGCCGCCGCAGCGCTCTGCGGTCTCTCTTACCCTTGAGATACCCAGACCGTGGGAAATAAAGTCCGCCTTTGTTGTCAGCAGCCTGTCACCACGTTTTTTCAGCTCTGTGTAATAAGGATTTTCGCATGAGATGTACAGCATATCCATCTGATTTCCGATATTAACTGTGATAAGGTCGCCTGTTCTTACAGCCTCTAGCGCATTGTCTATGATGTTTCCGAATACCGCACAAAGGTCGTAGTCGGATATTCCGCTGTCATTTACGGGACAGTTCACCTCAAATGCGAGTGTAACGCCCTTTTCCGCCGCCTGCTCCGTCTTTTTGAACAGTAGTGCGTCCAGTACGTCCGAACCTGTTTTGGCTGGCATAGCGGCAAGTTCTGTCTGCTCCGATACCTCACTGATATACCGCTTTGCCTGTTCTATGCTGCCCGTTTCAATAAGAGCACTTATCGCCAGCAGGTGATTGTTGATGTCGTGTCGTATCCTGCGGCTTTCAAGGTAGCGACGGTTTATCTCGTCATAATAATGCTGCTCCGTTTCACGTATGCGCTTCGCCTCACGTGAAGATATGCTCCTTGACGCAGCGAGAGCTGTCAGCAGCAGGATGATAACCGCAGCCCCGACAAATACAGGCAATCTTGACACTGTTATCCCGAATATGTCAAAGTTGAGATAACGAATAAAGAATCTTTCAAATGTGAAAAACGAAAAAATATTGATCTCTTTGAGCAAAAGGGGAGCATCTGGGACAAAAGCAAATACTGCCTCCGCTGCTATCACCGCAGTGGATACAGCTACCGCAGCAATGCGTTTTCTGCCGCTGAGCGATATTATCAGCGCTGATGTGAACATTATCACAAGACAGCCGGCAAGCTTCATCAGCACCGTGCATAGCGCAAATATACCTGCATTGATGACATAAGGGCAGCTTTTAAAGCCTTCCATTGATTGCACGTTGATATCGGCAGGGGGGAGACCGATAAAGACGTCCGTCAGTATATAGTTTCCCACATATATTGCGGCAGTGCCTATCAGACAGATAAGTGCAGGGGCAAGCAATACCCTTCGCCGCTGCACAGTGCCGCCCTTTATCGCAAGCAGCGACAATATCGAGACAAGCACCGCCAGGAGATCTGCAACACGGAAGCCGATGAAAGAATAGTATCCATCCGCAACCACAGGCGTCAGCGTTATTTCGGAAAGACCGTAGAAATCCTTCTGGGTCTTTACTATGTTTCCTACGATGCCGCTGTCGTCCTTGTAAATGGATATATCGGTAAGGAATTCCGATTGTTGTGCTATTTCTGAAACGTATTGGCCGTAGTTCTCGATATAGTCGATATATGATGTGACCTTGTATATGTCGGATATCTCGCCGCTTAGCTTATCAATAAGGGTGCTTTCATCCGAGGAATATTCCGCAAGGCATTTCTGATAAACCTTTTCGACATGGGCTTTACGGTCTTCAATCGGGATATCATACCATCTTCCGAGTAAATGATAATCCTTTTTCAGTATGAAGTTTGCGGCATTGAGATACTCGTCCAGTGTGAGAGCATAGGCTTCAAGCTTTGCTTTGTCAGCTTTTGTGTCTCCTGTCAGCTGAGATATCATCCGCTGTCTGTTCCTTATTGAGGTCATATCCGAGATGCTGCTCGTTCCGTAGATGTCACTGCTTTGTATCATCGGCGCACTGCAAACGGTGCTGTAATACATGAAAAGCTCCAGCAATATCACGGCTACAGTAAGAGCCAGTGCAAAACCGAGGTTTTTGATCTGTGTCTTCATTTTCCACCCAGCCTCTTCATTACGGCAAACATTACGTTTTTCCTGTTTCTTCTGCTGAGAGGAACACTGGTGTCGTCGCACATAACAACAGTATCAGTGTTTATACGCTTTATTTTTGATATGTTTACAAATACGGATTTGTGCGCTTCGACAAACTCATCCGTACCAAGCAGCTCCGCAAACTGACCGATCGCACGGGTGTCCTCGTAGTTCCTGTCAGAAGTATGTACAATAGTGCTTCGGCCCTGCGACTGGGCGCAGATTATGATATCGGTACCGATTATCTCTGTAAAGTCCTTGCCTGTGACCGCAACAAAGCGCTTGCAGTAAAGCTCTTTCCAGAGCTTTGTGAGTACCTTTGGCAGCTTTTCGTTGAGGTTCTTCTTTACCACAAAGCCGAAAGCGCCAACATCATATCCGTCAACGGCACGGTTTTCAAGGCTGGTGACGAATATCACGGGAGCGGCAACGCAGACTTCTCTCAGCTTTGCTGTCAGCGCCATCCCGTCCTCCTTGCCACCGAGGTTTATATCCATAAATATTGCTTCATATCCGCTGCTTTCGGCGTCGAATTGCTTTAGCAGCTGTGCACCGCTGCTGTAATGCTCCGCTTCTACTTCAATATCCTTTTCAGCGAAGAAATCTGTCACGCTCTTTGTAAGGCGTTCAGCAAAATCAGCGTCATCCTCGCATATCGCAATTTTCATGAGATCACTTCCTTTTCAGTAGAGTATAGCACATTTTTTCTGCGATTTCAAGCGGCAGCCAAAATAAAGACCGAGGTTATCTCGGTCCTTGTGGATATCAGACTCCGAAAATCGCATAATTTTCGACATCGGATGAGGCGGGAATATATCCGCTTTTTGTAAGCTCTGAGCGATCATCTGAAATATATGCTTTCAGTATCTCACGGCTCATGTTGGTGATATCGGGACGAGTTATCGCTTCCTCAGGGGAAAGCAGAAGAACCTCGCTGTTTTCGTAGCCGTCCGATCTCGGATCTCCCGAAATGTATTCCATCACGAACACGGCGCACCACTGCTCAGGCTTGAACTGCACCGCAAAAAGCGACTTTGTATGTGCGGTCACTCCTGTTTCTTCAAGAAGCTCACGCTCTGCGGCACGGGTGGGGAGCTCGCCCTCCTGCACAAAGCCACCCGGAAGCAGTATCCTGTCCTTTGCGCTGCCGTAGGTGTGACGTACAAGCAGTACCTTGCCGCTTATTTCAACTATTCCGCAGACGGTGAAGTGTTTGTTGTTCATGTTTTGCTCCTTTACTTGTAGCGACCGCAGGACTTACATACCGATGCGTTGTTAGGGTTAGTGTAGCCGCAGTCTGCGCATCGCCATTCAAAAAGGGAAGAGGGCTTGAGGTCATCTGAGCTGACAAGCTCCTCGGGTATATCGTATATGTTAAGCACCTCGGCGCTGCCGATCTCCTTGCCCTCAAAGCTGAGCACGAGGGGAGAGCTTCGGTCTTTCAGGCGGTCAAGCATACGCTCCTGCTCTCCGTCAACTCCACAGATGTAGAGGTCGATAGCGCTTTCTCTTATAGAGGTGAGATAAAGCCGATATTCCTTGCCATCCAGTTTTGTAGAGAAGATGTTTGCTTCCTGTCGGTACTTTTCGGGAATATTGCAGCTTACAGTGATAAGCCTCGGCATTTTTACAAGATTGTCGAATTCGTCAACAGGCACAAAATTATTTGTGTGCTTTATTTTTTGAAATGATATCAGCATCAATATCAAGAATATTACTGTTGAAATCAGCGCAGGTATCGGCAGAAGCAGCAGAATAAGCGGATGCGGAACTATGCCCGATGTGACAAGCATAGCTGCCACGGCAAAAAGCATCAGCGTCAGCAGCCACAGAAATACCATTATTCCGCCTGCATTGTTGAAATAAGGATTTTCGTTTATCGCAATGATATTGAAGCACTTCTGGCACTGAAAGACCATGTGACGGCGAAAAAGCGCATTGCCGCCCTTTTTTATCTGATTTCTTACGTATATTGTGGGAACAAGATGGACTGGTGCAGTTCTTCTGTGGTAATCAATATAAACATCATTTTGCCTCATGCATATATTGCTGTGTTCCAGCGAAGCTATTTCAGCAGTAGGTTTATATGATCTGTTTGCTATCGGTTGTTTAGTATAGCTGTCAAAACGATAGGGGTTAGCTATACGAAATTCAATGCCGTTTGCTGAAACTCCCATCGTATTTGGCAGATATTCCCTCGACGGCGGCATCAGCCTCAGCGCCTTGCCGCAATACGGGCAGATCTTTCTGCTGAGATCCATAGCTTACTCCTTTCCGAGATACTCGATGACTTCGTTCAGCGAGGGGAGAATGACCTCCGCAAGCTTTTCCATCTCCTCTGTGGGCGGTGCCATATCGGGCACCATTATCGGGCGCATACCTGCCGAATGTGCAGAGCGTATGCCGTTGTAGCTGTCCTCGATTGCGTATGCGTTTTCGGGAGGCACTCCAAGCTCCTCGCACGCTTTCAGGAAGATATCTGGCGCAGGCTTGCTGCGGCTGACCATATCGCCGCACACCACCTTGTCGAAGTAGGGAAGTATCCCTGCGTCACGTAGCTGGTTGTTTACGACGATGCTCCTTGTAGAGGAAGCCAGCGCTATCTTCACGCCGTTTTCTTTAAGAAACGTGAGAAGCTCCCTGATATACGGCTTCATTGGCAGTCTGCCGCCGTCGTATCGGGAGTGATACAGGTCAGACATCTCCTTTTTGTACTCGTCGTAAGGGAAGTCTTCGCCGTAGAATTCCAGTGCGATGCGCCTGGTTTCTGCGGAGTTAGTGCCGAGGCACATCCTGCACAGAGTTTCGATGTCCTTTATGTTGTGCTTTTCTGCAGTTTCTATCCAACATTCAACAACCTTTGCCTCAGAGTCGAAGATAACTCCATCCATGTCGAATACCACAGCTTCAAAATTTCTCATTCTTACTTCCCCCATCAGACTTTATTAATATGATTTTAGCACATTTTATATTTTTTGTAAAGCGGAAGGGGGAAGGGGATAAAACAAAAGTCCCCGCCTTTAAGCGAGGACTTATATATTCAATTGTAATTTTTAAGTATTACATCGGAATGTACCGCCTTATTGGATTTTGTTGTGAGGCAAAATTCTTAGGGGGACATCGGTCTCATCCTTTCGCAGATTTTAGTCATCATATTAACACTATACTTACGCATCTAACCACCTGCTTTCGGAGTGGGTATCTATGTCAACACGTAAAGTGATTAATCGGCACCGTTTAAAACTCTGCCATGTAGATGTCATCTGCGCCGCCTGCTGCGGAAAGTACCTTGTTGAGTAAAACACTCTAGTTTCGGTAGCTGCTGCGTATTATGGGGGGATACCCACGCAGTCCGTTCACCGTGTATACTGACTTTCAGCTCTCGGTACGAGCCGCAGATGAGTTGAACTGTTCAGTTATTTCCATTGGACTCGCTCCTTTCTGCTTAGTTTCTGATGTGTACAAAACTTGTGTCATGTTCCATCGGACTGACCTCTTTCCGTTTATCAGGGCTGAAGCTTATCGACTTATCTACCCATCGGAGTGTACCTCTTTCTCAGTATTAAGGCTTCTGGCTGATCGGCTTCAGTGCCGTCTCAGCTTTGTTTTCCTTGATTAAATAATACCACATTTATTGTGCAAAGTCAATAGTTTTATTCAACTTTTCGTTTGGCGATTTGTATAACATTTTTGCCTGCTGATTGGGCAAACTAATGATATTTCGCAGTTTGAAGCAAAAATCGGGAGTTTTCTGTTTTTTTCATATTGACAACATTAAAAACATAGTGTAAAATAGATATATACCGTGTTGTTAAAACACGGAATGAAAGGATCGGAACATTATGTCAGAAGAAATGAACAACACCTACCTCGATGAGGAAGAGGGCATTATAGAGCTTGAGGACGAGGACGGCAATGTGACCCGTTTCGAATTCATCGATGCTATGGAGTACGAGGGCGTCACATATTACGCACTTGTTCCCGAGTCTGATGATGACGAGGGCGCAGACCAGTTCGTCGTACTTAAGGAGCAGGAGATCGACGGCGAGGCTATGCTGGCTACCATCGATGACGATGACGAGTACGCAAAGGTCGGCGAGATATTCCTCCAGCGTTTTGCTAATATGGCAGGCTATGACGATGAAGAAGACGGCGAGGATGGCGAATAATACCTCCCGTGCTTTATGAATATCCTGCTTCGGCGGTAATATAATAATACCGTCGGACAAAACAAGTTAACTTACTGCCTTGTAATACGTTAAAGGTGTGTCAATATAATCCAACATGTTATAAAAGGGATTTCGACTCTGGCGGCGGATTGCAGACCTCCCGTACTGCGGATGATAGGGAGCGTGAAACCGAAAGGCGATCTTACCCACCCTGCACTAAAGCGGGTTTTATAAGCACATCCACGGCAAGGCGGTTGTTTTAAAAATGAGGGCGTTTGCCCATAGAGGAGAGAGCTTCGGCTCTCTCCTTGTTTTTGTTATGCGGCAAATAGATCGGAATTTGTCGAGTGCCTTGTCACACAATTCCGCCTTTTAACAGGTATATCATGTCGAAGAAAACGAAACGTCGGTCTTACAATGCAATCGGTTATTTGGTGTAGGGGCATGACATGTCGTGCCCCTACGCAATATATTTGTCAGCAACGTGTGACCTGTTGCGCAGATGTCCTACGCCAATGTACTACGTTTTCGCAACGGAAACGCTGCGGGGCGCACCCCGCCAAATTCCGATATAATAAAAACTCCGCTTTCTATCGTGTTTAAAAGCGGAGTTTTGTTTTATTGTAAATTTGTGTCAGGTATGATTGCGGAATTTCATCTTGTGATAGTAGATACCGAAGCCGAGACCCACAAGACCTCCCACGATGTGACCCATCTGCGAGATTCCGTCATTCGGACTTGAAAGTGCGTTGAATATCTCACGTCCGAGGTACATAAGCGAGATGATAATAAGCGTTATCGGTATTTTTCCCTTTTGCATACCCGTAAAGGCACTGAGTATTATCATCATAAATACTACGCCGCTTGCACCGATGATACCTGTGTTGAACAGAAAACCGTTTACTATCGCAGTTATAACAGCGTCGCAGAGGATCATTATTGTGAGGTTTCCGCTGCCGTAGCGCTCTTCTACGATAGGACCCACCAGCAGCATAAGTATCATGTTGCTGAAAAGATGATTCCAGTCGGCGTGTCCGACAACGTGCAGAAACGCCCTCAGATATGTAAGAGGGTCAATAAGCGACGGATGTCCGTAGGAGACCAGCAGCGTTCGATTGAGCCAGCCTGCCGTCATATAGTTTAAAAGAAGCAGCACTGTGCAGACGATGGCGTATGTAAGCACAACAGGCGAGTTGTAGTGCAGTTTTTTGAAGATGTTTTTTATTGCCATGGATATTACCTCCTTACCTGATATATACAAATTGTACCACAGCGGCGTCAGACTGTCAAGACAAATAACGCTCTTGTTTAGTGCTTTGTTTTATGTTATACTGGATAAAGGTAAAAACTTTTCAGAAAATATGTAACCTTTCAATATTTGCCTTAGTCTTATGTTACGAGGGGTGATAGATATGGATGACAAAAATATAATCGAATTATTCTTCGCACGGTCCGAGCAGGCGCTAGCCGAGACTGAATCGAAGTACGGCAGGCTTTGCAGCAACATAGCCTATGGTATACTCAGCAACTGCGAAGACGTCGAGGAATGCGTCAGCACCAGCTACGTGAAGCTGTGGAACGCCATTCCGCCGAAGCGTCCCGATTCGCTGTGCGGATACCTGTGTATGATAGTGAGAAACACAGCGCTTACGGCATTCAACAGGATAAGCCGCCGCAGCTATGAGGAGCAGTACGACGAGCTTGCTGAGGTCATTCCCGATAACGATACCGTTGAAAGCCGCTTCGACAGCAATCAGCTTGGCGAGTACATAAACGGTTATCTTGGTACACTTCCACGCAAACAGCGTGAGGTTTTCGTATCACGTTACTATTTCAACATGACGATATGCGAGATAGCAAGCGGACTGGGACTAAGCGAGAATGCCGTAAAAACAAGGCTCTCACGTACAAGAGCCGGACTGAGGAAGTATCTTAACGAAAGGGGTGTCGTGGTATGAAAGAACGCTGGGACGAGGCAATAAATAAGATCGATGAGAAATACATCGCAGAAGCGGCAGAGACCCATGCAAAGCACGTAAAAAAGCAGCTTGAGATAGAGCAGTTCGACGCAGAGGCTTCCCATCCCACAGAGTACAGACCGCCTGCGGAGCATCCTAAAAAGAGCCGCAAGGGCTTATGGATAGGTATATGCAGTGCGGCTGCTGCGCTTGTGCTGTGTATTGTCGGTGGTAGCATAATGCTGAGGGGCGCAGATAATCCACTCAATCCCAATGACACCACTGACGTTACCTACGAAACATCTGATACCGAGACCGCCGAGAGCAGGGATACCATTGATATCTATGATAAGGACGGCGTTATCGAGTTCAACATGACATATAAACAGGGTGAGATCAAGTTCACACCGCCCGAACAGGTGCCCTGGCTTGGAAATCAGGGGCTTGTCGGAGAAGCGGTCGATGTCAGTGAGGATGTACGCAACACATTCGTTGAGGAGCTTACAGGCGGGGATTATTACCTAAAGGGTATCGAAGCGGCGCTTTCTGCAAAAGGCTATCAGCTTGATACCGAGAAGTCGTATTGCAACGTTTCAAACGAAGGCAGCGTATATGGCAGCAACATGACTCTCTTATATGTAAACGGTGATAAGGAGATCATAATTAACTTCGGTACGACTGATTTCAATTTCAACTATCATTTTATCGGCAAGCAAGCGCTTCGTCTTGAGCCTACAAGCGGAATTTCCCGCCTGTGGAGCCATGACGGCAACGGAATGATATCCATATCTGTCGGCGGATTGTATCATAAGGGCGTTCCTTATTATACAGCTTCTGTTGCAGGTGAAACGCTGTGCTATATCAGCGCAAAGGGCTGTACTCCAGAGGAGGTTGCAGAGCTTCTCGGCCGTATGGTATGCCGTGGACCTCTTCAGGAAACAGGCATAGAGGCATTCGACATTGAGCGATACGGCAGCATCGGAGTTTATAACAATGGTAATGTAGCACCGCTTTCTGATAGCACTATCGGGCTTTTTGAGGAAGCACTGTATGAAAGCAGCTTCATCCCCGTTTACAACCTTACGGGTGTGGATTATTCCGAACAAACGCTTAGATTGTATGAGAATAAGGACTGCAAGGGCGATTACGATGTGCTTGACATCCATTTTCAGGACGTCACAGGAAAGTATTATTACAGCATAACAGCGGATAAAGCTTCTGTATACTTTGAGATCTCCGAGGAGAGCTATAATACTCTCAGCTCCAGGCTTAGAGACTATGCACCCGGAACATTCTATGCAACGATATTGGAGTATATAGAAGTATCTGTTGACGGAGAAACACATTATAATTATTCCGACCCCGAAATCGGAAATTATTATGTTCAATCAAACGCCGGTGGTATCTACTATATACATTCTGATGAACGCTTCGAGATAGGTGACAGCGTAGAGGTTTGTTATTGGGGCGGCGTTATGTATAGTAATCCTATGCAGGTCAATCTGATCTGGATGCGCAAGGCGTACAATATCGAGCTGGACGACTCCGTGCTTATCCCTGTCGGGGAAAAACTGGAGGGCTTCGATATCGATATATACGACAGATTCTTCTTTGGCAAATGGGCATACGCCACCAATGACAGCTATGAGAAAACTATCGATTATTCCACTGACTTCTACCTGCGAGGATACTGCGGCAGACTTGAAAACGGATATTATTTTGCGAGATACGGAATGGCGATAGAAGAAAGTGAGATATACTTCATCCATACCACCTATCCCAATGAGATGTATGTGTTCAACGGAGTGAATTTCGAGCCGCAGCAGGAGAGCGATACAATAAAGATGAACACCCGACAGGGTGCGAGATTTATTCGTCCGAATAACACTGTTTATGCTGATTATCGTCTGGAAAACATTCCGCTTAACAAGGCAGGCGAGATCAGTTTGTGCAATCAGATGGGCTATAATTTCGATGAGGTTTATTCAAGCCTGTTTGCTAACTTCACCGATGACAGCGGTAAGGAGTGGATGTCTTCGCTCAATGATAGGGCTTACGTAAGAGAGTATTGCCCGGGAACAAACCGTTGGTATGCACGTATTTATCTGAGATATATCACCGTTGAAAGTCATGAGCACTGGCAGGAGAATTATGATAACAACGTGCTTGAGGCGCAGTATTTCCTGCATACCATCATACGTGAAGGCGACAGCTACGTCCTTGCAAGCAGCGTTCCCTGTGACGAGTTTGGAAAGGTGCTTCCCGATGCACAGGGCATGGTGTCACAGGTGGAAATGATCGAGGATAACGACAGTAATCAGATGTACAATGTATATCTTGATTACTGCTCAACGCCCTACAAGGATGAGCAGATGATATCTGATATCAGCCTGCGTATATCCTACCCCCGTGACGCAGTTATACACACCACGCATATCTCAAGCCCGGGAATGTGGTCGGACGGCGGCAGCCATCCAAAGGACTTCGAGATGCGGCTTGAAAAGGTGGAGCTTGCCGACGGAGATGTCATCGCTGTACTGCACAGCGCAGGAACAGGGGAGAACAGGTCCTGGTTTGCCATGTTCTACGGCTTTGACGAGACGAGTAACCTGCTTCGTCTGATGGGTGACGGCTTCTTCTTCGGGGAGCTTTCCTCTCCCGAGATAATCACAAAGCGTGGCAGCAATATAGTTACATTCCCCAATACAGAGGGAGGTATGGAAAGCTACGAGTTCGATATCCGCAGCTTCAGGGTAAAGGAAGTCGAATACCGCCCCGAGAATATGCCCGAGGAAAGCATCTTGATGGATACAAGCCGTGCTGATGTCAATAGTTACAGGAGTTTTATTACAGGATGGCATACCTGTCCGTTCATGGGCAGATGGGCAGACGGAAGTAATGTGTTTGAGATCAGCCTTTACAATACCGAGATGTTCAGCTATGCAGATCCCTGCCTTGGATGGTATGAGGATAATAACGGATATTATATGTGTGGTGAGACCCGCCTGTGGTATATATCAAAGTCTGATGAAACTCTTATGTATTATTTTGAGGATGTAAAGAGCGGCGACAGACTTACCGCTGCTGATTGCACAAAGGTATATCGATTTGTAGATCAACTGACGAACTTCTATTCCGACGAGGGCGAGATGGGTTACATCGGATTGCTGGATTTCTGTTACAGAAGTACTTCGGATATACCCATCGATATCGAAAAGCTGTTTGATATCGAATTCACCGATGAAAACGGCACACGCTGGGTGCGCACCAATGACCGTAGTGTTGACTGGGGCGGTATGTACCGTGTAGCAGTAAACAACAGGAATGCGTGTATGCTGAAAATGCAGAATGCCGATGCCCCTGGCGAGCAGAATATGAAGTATTTCAGCTTCTATTTCACCAAGACAGAGGACGGTGACCTTGCATGGGAGGATGAGCATTACAGCTTTGATATGTCTGTTGCATACGTAAATAAGGTGCGCAGCGACCTTGCAACCGATGTGAAGGCACTACACGGAAATAATTTCACCATAGAGCTTTCCTTCTACAACCTTCCCGACGAGAAAAGCTATTATGCCGTAAGACGTATGGGACGTTCGGACGCAGAATATCTAAATGAAGCAGAGCTTCTGTTCCATAACGATGTGGGGTACGCTTCGGGCTATAACGTTATTGCGGACATAGGCAATGCCTATACTGCACAGGTTGGAAACAGGATGTTTGTATTACATTCCAAAGACACCGACGATCTTGTTTTATGGGTGTTTGAAAACAGTGCGGAGATAGGTTCGTATATTATAGGTGATGTTATTTATACAGAGATCTATAGATCACCGGTCACTATGTATAATTCCGACAGCCATGTTATGGTGCTTTTCAATGATGGGGATATGCCCTTAGACCTTGGAAATGATCATTATGTGATCTGCGATGCCCTCAGCGCTGATATTATTCCCGTGGAAATAAGTGCTGACCGTGTGACTGATACGGACTATGGATATTCTGTTGTCATGGACGACGGAAGTGTTGAAGAATTTGTCACCGCATGGTGACCCTGAACTAAATAACAAGAACTCCTATGATATACATAGGAGTTCTTTGTATGTGAAGAAGAATTTATCTGTAAGCGGCAACAGCGTTTCTGGACTTGAATTTAAGCCTCAGATGATCTGCAATCAGCGCAATGAATTCCGAATTTGTCGGCTTTCCTCGTGAGGTGTGTACCGTATAGGAGAATATGCGTGTCAGCACGTCTATGTCACCTCTGTCCCAGGCTATCTCAATAGCATGGCGGATAGCACGCTCAACACGTGAGGACGTTGTCTGATAGCGCTTCGCAACAGTAGGGTAGAGGAGCTTTGTGATGCAGTTTATCATGTCGTCGTTGTTAACGGACAGCATAATAGCTGTACGCAGGTAGTGATAACCTTTGATGTGTGCGGGAATACCCACCTGATGGATGATCTCGGTAACTGCACATTCAAGGTCGGTCTCGTCGGGGACTGCTGTAGGCTCGCTCTCAAAACCGCATATCTGCGATATCTTAGTTGTGAGGTAAGCAGGGTCAACAGGCTTCACCATCACACAGGCGGCACCTGCTGCCATTGCGTCACGCTCAAGCTGAGGGTTTGTGACATTGGTCACGATGATTACAGAGGGTACGTACTTCTTTTCTGTTTTAAGACGGCGGATGACCTCCAGTGCGTCACAGAAAGGCATTTTTTCCTCAAGCACCGCAACATCGGGCGCTTCGGATTTTATGGAGTTAAGTACCGAGTTTCCGTCGCAGCGGCGTGTTATCGCATACATACCTGCTGCTTTCATTGCGCCGGCCCATGCCATTCCGCAGTCTGCGGTGTCGTTTCCGATTAATACTTTGATCTGATTCGTCATTTTAATACCTCCAATGTATTTTTTACAATCTTATATTACCATATACTGGATTAAATTTCAAGACCTTTTTGGAAAATATTTCAATTATTTTCCAATTGACAGTAAACAAGTCAAAATACCGACAAATGCGATTGTGATCGCATTTGAAGGACATTTTCGTGGTATTGGAAAGAGCGAAAAGGACGATTTCTTGTCGAAATCTTAACATCCTTGTTACTGGAAATTGGTAATAATTCGGAGTGAATTTCCAGTTTTTCCATAAGCGTTGGAAATTCACCATACAACGGGGGCGGGCATAAAATATGACAAAGCGAAAACGGAGGTATGTTATGGACAACAGATTTCTTTTTATCGGCGGAGATCGCCGTATCATATATGCGGCACTTAGTATAATGCGCAGACGCAGCGTTTCGGCACTGGGACTTGGAGATACATTTCCATTGCCTGAGGGCAGATACGGATCGATAGTGCTGCCGCTGCCGTTTCATGACAGCCATGGAGGCATAAACGCACCGCTGACAGAAAAGGTGCTTTCTTTGTCATTGGTGACGGACTACGCTGATAAGGGTGCCTTTGTTTATTCGGGAGGTATATCTCCTGCGCTTTCACAGCTTTGTGAGGAACACGGGCTGCGGCTTATCGACTACTATGCAGAGGAGACGCTTACGCTTAAAAATGCCGCATTAACGGCTGAATCCGCAGTGGCACTGCTTATACAGGAGACCGAGTTTTCACTCGGCGGAGCAAGGGTGATAATTACGGGCGGCGGCAGGATAGCGTTGCTTACAGCACGGCTGATGCGCTGTTTTGGCAGTAAAGTAATGCTGTGTGCAAGGAACGGACAGCAGCGCACACGTGCAGCGCTTGAGCATCACGAAACCGCTGATATGACATCTTTACCAGCCCTATGTGCTACGGCCGATATTATCATAAACACTGTCCCTGCTGCGTTGTTTTCAGAGGATGATTTCCGTAGCATGAAGGCAGGCACAGTATTTATGGAGCTTGCAAGCAAGTCTGCTCAGCCAGATTCGGACTACGCTGCAAAGTACGGCGTGCGACATATAATGGCAGGTGGACTGCCTGGTAAGATGTGCCCTAAAACAGCAGGCGAAGCGATTGCGGAGGTGATCCTTGCCAAAGGGTAGCCGAATACATCATGAAAGGAGGAGTCCGTCCTTTTCCGGCGGATGATATATATGACCGATATAACCAGACTTTCTGGGCTTAGGATAGGTGCGGCGGTCTGCGGCTCGTTCTGCACCTTTGAAAAGGTGTTCAGGATGCTTTCGGAGCTTTCCGACCTCGGCTGCGAGGTGACTCCGATAATGTCGTACAATGCTTACAGCACCGATACACGCTTTGGTACAGCGGAGGAAAATAACACACGTCTTGCAGAGATCACAGGGCACGGTATAATCCATGAAATAGTCGCAGCCGAGCCTATCGGACCGAAAAAGATGTTCGATGTGCTGTTGGTTGCGCCTTGTACGGGAAACACGCTTGCAAAGTTGGCGCTTGGTATAGTGGACACTCCTGTGTGTATGGCAGTGAAAAGCCACCTGCGTAATCAGAGACCTGTTGTGATTGCGGTGTCTACCAATGATGCGCTTTCAGGCGCAGCTAAGAACATAGGAACACTTCGCAACTATAAGAACTTCTATTTTGTTCCTGCGTATCAGGATGACAGTATAGGCAAGCCCTTTTCGATGATAGCGGATTTTACAAAGATACCGCAGACGATCGAAGCAGCGCTTGACGGCAGACAGATACAGCCTGTGCTGATGCCGCCAATGTGAATTATAGCAAAAAGAAAAACCACTTTTGGCAATTAGTCAAAAGTGGTTTTTGTATATGATTTAAGAATTACTTGATAACTCTTACAGCGATAACGTTGTCGATAGCCTTGAGAGCTGTCTCGATACCGTCTGTGCCGCCTGTTACATCAAGAACGGTGTAAGCGTTGTCCTTCTTGGACTTGCATACCATGTTCTCAATGTTGAGACCTGCTGCGGAAACAGCAGATGTATAGCTGTTGATGATGCCCTCAACATTCTTGTGGAGGATGCAGATCTTAGCGTCGCCTGTCATGGGGATGGAAACGTTGGGGAAGTTAACGCTGTTGATGATGTCGCCCTTTTCGAGGTAAGCCTTGATCTCGTTTACAGCCATGATAGCACAGTTGTCCTCGCTCTCGGGAGAGGAAGCACCGAGGTGGGGCATAGCTGTTACGCCGTCAATACCGATGAGGTCATCTGTAACGAAGTCTGTAACATAAGCTGCCATACCACCGTTTGCGAGAGCGTCGATGATAGCCTTGCTGTCAACGAGGTCTGCTCTTGCGAAGTTAAGGATACGTACATTCTTCTTCATTGTAGCGATAGACTCAGCGTTGATCATGCCCTTTGTTTCAGCAGTTGCAGGAGCGTGGAGTGTGATGTAGTCACAGTTCTCAAAGATCTCCTTGTTGCTTTTTACGTAGTGAACTCTGTCAGAGAGGTGAAGAGCGCCGTCAACAGAGAGGAAGGGGTCAGCGCCGTATACTTCCATGCCGAGGTCTACTGCTGCATTTGCAACCAGTGCACCGATAGCACCCAGACCGATAACACCAAGCTTCTTGCCCTTGATCTCGGGACCTGCAAACTGAGCCTTGCCCTTTTCAACCAGCTTGCCTACGTTGTCGCCCTCGCCCTTGAGAGTCTTGAGCCAGTCCATAGAAGCTGCAACCTTTCTTGAAGCAAGGAACAGACCGCAGAGTACCAGTTCCTTAACAGCGTTAGCGTTAGCACCGGGAGTGTTGAAAACAACGATACCCTTTTCGCTGCACTTTTCGATCGGGATGTTGTTTGTGCCTGCGCCTGCTCTTGCGATAGCAAGCAGGTTCTCGGGAAGCTCCATCTCGTGCATGGAAGCGGAACGTACCAGAACAGCGTCGGGATCAGCCATATCCTCAGCGAAAGTGTACTTGCTCTTGTCGAACAGGTCAGTACCGCAAGCTGCGATCTTGTTGAGTGTAAGAATATTGTACATTGTCGTATTCTCCTCTTGATTTGATTTTAAGATATATGTAGGGGCGACCTGTGGTCGCCCGCTATAAAGTACTTCAGGATTATCAGGAATTCTCTTCCTCAAACTTCTTCATGAATGCTACCAGAGCCTCAACGCCCTCGATAGGCATAGCATTGTAGATAGAAGCTCTCATACCGCCAACGGAACGGTGACCCTTGAGGTTTTCAAGGCCTGCAGCCTTAGCTTCCTTAACGAACTTAGCGTCAAGCTCCTCGTTGCCTGTAACAAAGGGAACGTTCATCAGAGAACGGTCCTCGGGTCTTACAGTTGCCTTGAACAGCTTGCTGCTGTCGAGGAAATCATAAAGGATCTTAGCCTTCTTCTCGTTGTGAGCCTTCATAGCCTCAAGACCGCCCATCTTCTTGATCCACTTGAATACCTTGCCGCAGATGTAGATACCGTAGCAGGGAGGAGTGTTGTACAGGGAGTCATTGTCAGCCTGTGTCTTCCACTTCAGCATTGTGGGAGTGCCGGGCAGAACATCGTCAGTGATAAGATCCTCACGGATGATAGCAATAACAACGCCTGCAGGGCCAACGTTCTTCTGAACGCCGCCGTAGATAACAGCATACTTGCTTACATCAACAGGCTCGGACAGGAAGCAGGAGGATACGTCGGATACCAGATCCTTGCCCTTTGTGTTGGGGAGCTGCCAGAACTTTGTGCCGTAGATAGTGTTGTTCTCGCAGATATATACATAGTCAGCGTCCTCAGGGATAGCGAGGTCGGAGCAGTCGGGGATGTAGGAGAAGGTCTTGTCTGCGGAGGATGCAACGTCGATAGCTTCGCCGTATATCTTAGCTTCCTGCCATGCCTTCTTAGCCCACTGACCTGTGATGATGTATGCAGCCTTCTTGTTCTTCATCATGTTCATGGGAACCTCAGCGAAGAACTGGGAAGCACCGCCCTGAAGGAACAGTACCTTGTAGTTGTCGGGAATGTTCATCAGATCACGCAGATCCTTTTCTGCATCCTTGATGATCTCATCATAAGCCTTGGAACGGTGGGACATCTCCATAACGGACATACCGGTTCCACGGTAATCCATCATTTCGTCTGCTGCTTCTTTGAGTACCTCTTCCGGCAGAACAGCGGGGCCGGCACTGAAATTGTAAACTCTCATTGATTGCCTCCTGATTTTATTTGGCGGCAGATCATGCTGCCGCTATAATTAACTAAATCAACATTACTATTATAAGACAATTTTCCTGATATGTCAAGTGCGAAATACATATTTTGACGAGGTTTTGACAAATTTTTATCCGCAGCAATATACAAAACAATATATTGGTATAATCGTTGATTTATTCGGGAAAATATAGTCATAAAATGAAAGGAGCACTGACCATGAAATATGAATGTCCCTGTGGATATGTTTATGACGAGCAAAAGGGCGATCCCGCCCACGGCATTGCACCCGGCACAAAGTTCGAGGATATTCCCGATGACTGGGTATGTCCGGTGTGCGGGTTAGGCAAGGAGAGCTTTGAAAAGCTGAGATAAACGAAAAACCGCGTCCCATGTATTATGGGATGCGGTTTCTGTCATTCAGTCATGGTAGGATATCAGTCCTCGTTCCACTCGTACAGCTTTCTCAGCTCTGCGCCTACTTTTTCAAGCTGGTGCTCGGACTCGATGCGTCTGCAAGCGTTGAAGTGAGCTCTGCCCATCTTGTTCTCCATGATCCAGTTGCGTGCGAATGTGCCGTCCTGGATCTCGTGGAGTACCTTCTTCATCTCCTTCTTGGTCTCCTCGGTGATGATGCGCTTGCCTGTCTCGTAATCGCCGAACTCAGCGGTATCGGAGATGGAGTATCTCATCATCTTGAAGCCACCCTTGTAGATGAGGTCAACGATGAGCTTCATCTCGTGGATGCACTCGAAGTAAGCGTTCTGGGGATCGTAGCCTGCTTCAACCAGTGTCTCGAAGCCTGCCTTCATCAGGGCTGTAACGCCGCCGCAGAGAACTGCCTGCTCACCGAACAGGTCTGTTTCTGTCTCGCACTGGAATGTTGTTGTAAGTACGCCTGCACGTGCGCCGCCGATACCTGCCGCATAAGCAAGACCTGTGTCAAGCGCTCTGCCTGTTGCGTCCTGATGAACAGCGATAAGGCAGGGAACGCCTCTGCCGATCTGATACTCGGAACGTACAGTGTGACCGGGGCCCTTGGGAGCGATCATGATAACGTCAACGTCAGCGGGAGGAACGATCTGACCGAAGTGGATATTGAAGCCGTGAGCAAATGCAAGAGTCTTGCCAGCTGTGAGGTTGGGAGCGATGCTCTCCTTGTAGAGATCAGCCTGCTTCTCGTCGTTGATGAGGATCATGATGATGTCAGCGAGCTTTGCTGCCTCGTCAGCGGTGTATACCTTGAAGCCTGCGTCAACCGCCTTGGACCAGCTCTTGGAACCCTCGTACAGACCGATGATGACGTTTACGCCGCTTTCCTTGAGGTTAAGTGCGTGTGCGTGACCCTGAGAGCCGTAGCCGATCACAGCGACGGTCTTTCCGTCCAGCAGGGACAGATTACAGTCTTCTTTGTAGTAGATCTTTGCCATTGTTTTGTATCTCCTTTAAAGATGTTTTATTCGACGCTTTTATTAAGCGAGGTTGAACGTTTTATACTCTCACAGCAGCTTCGCCCTTTTGGATAGCGATAGTACCTGTGCGTACTATCTCCTTTATGCCGTAAGGACGGAGAAGCTCCTCATAGTTTGCAAGGTTGTCCTTGCTGTCGGAGAGCTCAAGTGTTATTGTTGTGTTTGAAATATCCGAGATCTTTGCGTGTGCTATCTCGGCGATGCTCATTATTTCGGCACGCTGTCTGGAGCTGCATCCTACTTTTATAAGAACAAGCTCACGTGAGATGGATGTGTCATTTTTGAGCGTTTTTACCTTTATCACATCAATAAGCTTGTTGAGCTGCTTTTCTATCTGCTCCAGCGTGTAGTCACTTCCATCCGCAACGATGGTTATACGGGAGACCCGCTCGTCGTCGGTGACGCCTACCGCCAGACTGTCGATATTGAATCCACGCCTTGCGAACAAGCCTGCGATCCTTGCGAGAACACCTGCATTGTTTTCAACAAGCACGGAAATGGTATGCTTCATATTTGTACCTCCCAATTAAAGGATGGTCTTTTCATGCTCTTCAACCGAGACTTCTATAAGGAACGGTCTGTCGGAGCTTATCAGTTGCTTTACGGCAGTCTCAGCGGCTTCAGGACTGTCAACAAGGGCAGCTTCTATACCGTATGCTTCGGCAATCTTTGTGTAGCGTGGGCTTCCGTCAAGCGAAACAGCAGTCAGGCGGTTGTCGTAGCCCTTTTCCTGAAGCTCACGCACCATACCGAGATAGTTGTTGCGCATTACGATGACCTTGATATTTATATCGTGCTGAATTGCCGTGGCAAGCTCCATCATCTGCATCTGGAAGCTTCCGTCGCCGCATATTGCGATGACCTCTTTGTCGGGGGAAGCTGCCTTTGCGCCGATGGCTGCGGGTATGGAGTAGCCCATTGTGCCCATTCCGCCCGAGGTAAGGAAACGTCCGCCGTGGAAAGTGATGTTAGCAGCCGCCCATATCTGGTTCTGTCCGACATCAGCCACGACAACGGAGTTGTCAGGCAGAGCCTTGTCCAGTATCCTCATAAACTGCTTTGGGTTGATATATCCGTCCTTTGCAGGTGTTACTTTATCATCACTGCGCATTGCGTCAAGCTCGTTCTTCCATGCAGAGTGTTCTGTCGGCACGCCACAGGCTTCGATAAGCTGTCCGAGCACGGCGGTAAGATCACCCACTATCGGAATATCGACAGCAAGATTTTTGCCGATCTCGGCAGGGTCGATGTCAATATGTATAACAGTGAGATCGGAACGTGCCTCCATAGCGGAGATAGCACGGTCGCCAACTCTTGCGCCAAGCAGGATAAGGGTGTCGCAGTGGTTTACGGCATAGTTTGCACTTTTGCATCCGTGCATACCCAGCATTCCGTAATAACGGGGATTATCGGTAGGCATTGCACCAAGTCCCATCATAGTTGAAACAACAGGGATATCATTCACTTCAGCAAATCTGCGCATAAGCGATGCACCGTCGCCTGTGAAAAGACCTCCGCCTGCGCAGATGAGGGGACGCACAGCCTGCTCCATAGCGGTGATTGCACGCTTTATCTGCTGACCGTTGCCGTATGTACTGGGGCGATAGCTCCTTATGTCGATCGTTTCTGGGTAGGCAAAATCTATTTCAGCCTTCTGTACATCATAAGGGATATCGATAAGTACAGGACCCCGTCTGCCGCTACCGGCGATATAGAACGCCTCTTTAAATACTCTTGCGGTATCCTCAGGATTTTTTAGCAGGTAGCTGTGCTTCACGAAAGGCTCGGCGGAGCCTGTTATGTCAGCCTCCTGAAAAACGTCACGACCGATCTGTTCGGTGTTTACCTGGCCTGTGATTATGACCATCGGGATACTGTCCATATAAGCGGTAGCGATGGCTGTGATGAGATTAAGCGCACCCGGACCGGAGGTAGCTATTGCAACAGCAGGCTTTCCGCTTATCCTTGCGTAGCCGCTTGCGGCATGACCGCCGTTTACTTCGTGCCTTACAAGGATGTGTCTGATATCGGTATTATATAATTCGTCATAAAAAGGGCAGATGGCAGCACCAGGATAACCGAACACGGTAGAGATGCCCTCTGCCTTTAAACATTCGGTCATAGCTTTTGCAACTGTCATTCTGGTAGTGTTCATTTATCTGCCTCCGCATGGGGAATTATGCTGTTTTGCTACACGCAGGTATTAAAGCCTTCATATATATCAAATGTTTGGGGATATAACGATTTAAAGCGAAAGAGCGTTATTGTTATAAAACAGCCTATGTGTCTTATTATAACAAATCAGATGTGGATTGTCAAGACTAAAAACGTCTGCACGCCGTATAATGTCGAAAAAACTCTAAAGTATTGATTTTTGGGTCAATGTATGGTATACTGTTAATTGTATGGATAAAAGCGGATATTCCGCACACTACAAAATTCAATACGGAGGTAATTATTATGTTCTGTTCCAATTGCGGCAAACAGATACCCGATACGGCAAAATTCTGTCCCATGTGCGGCACAAATTTTTCTGATAAGCCTGCACCTGAGGTGGCAGCTCCTGCACCTGCGGCGCCTGTTATGCCTGCTAATACTATTCCTGTCCAGCCGACTCCCACTGTTGAGGCAGCTGTTGCTGCACAGCAGCCTGTACAGCCTGTCGCTGCGCCTGCGGTTGCTGCTGCACCTGCCCCCGTCGCAGCCAAAAAGCCACTGCCTAAGGGTGTGCTGTTCGGTTTTATCGGAGGCGCTGCGCTGATCGTAGTTGCATTGATCGTTGTTCTGATGATAGTTGTATTTTCCGGTGGCGGAAGCATCACAGGCTTCGGTGTGTTCACAGACGAGTATGAAACTGTTCGTACTAAAGACGGTCTTGCGATCTTCCACGGTGCCAAGAATATCGATGTTGTGGATATTGATTCCGGCGACAATGAAAAGCTCGCAAATCCCATGCACACTGCAATGTATTTTATTACAAACGATGACGTTCTATATTATGTAGACGGCAACAACACTGCGGTTGAGGTCGCTGAGGATGTAAGTGATGCGTGCATCTCTGTTGATGGCAAGACGCTCGCTTATGTCGAAGAGGACAAGGTGCTTTACATCTACAGGAACGGCGAGTCTGAAAAGGTAGATGAGCTTGAATCCAAATGGTCCTATTACAATACAAGCTTCTGCCTTTCTCCCGATGGAGCGATCCTTCTGTATTCAAAGTATGAGGAAGAGGACGGGGAATCCATCTGTTACTTCTATAAGGACGGAAAATCCGAGAAGCTCGGCAAGAATCTTTCTCCTATTACAGTAAGCCAGAATGGTACAACGACATTTGTTTATGATAGTGAAGATCATGAGATATGCGCTTATAAGGATCTTTCCGATAAGGTTGAAAGCCTTTCTTTTTCTAATAGTGTAACTCCCAGCATCACCATGGATCTTACACAGATCCTCTATACCGATAATGACGGCGATACATACGTTTACAGTATTGACATGGACTCTCCTGTAAAGGTCGCAGGCGGACGAGTTACCCCGATTTTCCCTGCAAATTCCGCAGGAATGCCTGAGAGCTTTGACAGATTCCTCGGCATTGAGGACGGCAAGATCAGGCTTTACCGCAGAAACGGTGACGCTTACGAGGATGAAAGGCTTATTTCAAGCTTCAGCAGCTATCAGGTATCCGCTGATGGCAAGACTATCCTTTATCTTGAGGATGGAGATATCTACAAGATAAAGGCTGAGTTCGGCGCAGAAAAGCAGCTCGTTGCAGAGTACGCTTACAGCTTTAAGGCAAGTGCAGACCTCAATGATATCTATTTTGAGTCCTACACAGGCGATCTTAAGTACAGCAGCGGCGATCCCAAGGTAACAACAATGATCGCTGATGACGATTATGATGAGTATGTTGTAACTCCCAATGGCGTATGTGTTATTGATTACGACGGTGAGCTTGGCTACTCTGATAACGGTGGCAGGATCACACAGGTCAAGAAGCCTGCTGAGGTGGATGATCTTGATATCATCGCAGGTGCAGTCTGCGTTGTAGAGGATGACATGATCTATGTGAGCGCTGATGGTATAAGCTATACCGATACAAAGCTTGAGATAGATTAAACTTGATGCGATAAATAAATTTGGATATAATAAATCCGCTTTTGACGCCAATGTCAAAGGCGGATTTTTATATGCAGGCAGCCACACCGAAATTATTAATTCTTAATAATTCATTAATTGAAAGTGAATAGCTCTGCTGTTCACTTTTCACATTCAATAATATCTACACAATGCATTCAAAAAACATCGACCCGTAAAGAGCATTTACGGGTCGATGTGATATTGTCATCAGATATTATACAGCAGCTCGTCGTAAGTGGGGTAGGGCCAGCTTTCGTCGCTGACGATAGTTTCAAGCTCGTCTACGACGGTGCGCAGACTCTGCATTGATGTAAATACCTCGTTATGGTAACAAACTGCCTTTGCGTAGGCATCATCAACACACTGCGCTTTAATAATGGCGTCGCTCAGCGCAGTAGTCATATCGTTCATAGAAACGGTGAGATTGTTAAGTCTGTTTGCAAGTGCAAGCTCCACGGTCGGCTCTAAGCCGATGGTCTTTTTGCTTGCGGCGATGTCGCAAATCTCCTTGGTGTATTTCATGACGGCAGGGAGTATCTGTGTCTTTACCATGTCAACTGCTGTCAGTGCTTCTATGTTCACTGCCTTTGCGTAGTTTTCAAGGTTTATCTCAGCTCGTGCATGAAGCTCTATCTCGGTGTAAACGCCGAACTTTGAAAACAGCTTGATGCTTTTGGGCGAGGTGAACGAGGGGATAGCGTCTATGGTTGATTTAAAGTTTGGAAGGCCTCTGTTTTCGGCTTCCTTAAACCATTCCTCACCGTAGCCGTTTCCGTTGAAGATAACTCTCTTATGCTCCTTGATGGTGCGTACAAGCAGCTCATTAAGCGCTGCTGTGAAGTCCTCCGCACCCTCAAGCTCATCTGCAAACTCCTTGAGAGAGTTTGCAACGATAGTGTTGAGTACGGTGTTGGGTCCTGCAATGTTAAGAGAGGAGCCGCACATTCTGAACTCAAATTTATTTCCTGTGAACGCAAACGGCGAGGTACGGTTGCGGTCGGTAGCATCCTTGGGGAAGCTTGGGAGGGAAGATACGCCTACATTGAACATCGTACCGCTCTTAGCAGTGTAGTCGGTGCCGTCGACAAGGTGGTCAATAACGGCTTCAAGATCCTCACCGAGGAAGATGGAGATGATAGCGGGAGGCGCTTCGTTTGCGCCCAGTCTGTGGTCGTTCCCTGCTGTCGCTACCGACATGCGGAGCAGCTCGGGATATTCGTCAACAGCCTTGATGATGGCAGCGAGAAATGTCAGGAACTGCGCATTTTCCATTGGCGAAGAGCCCGGATCGAGCAGGTTCTGTCCGTCGTCGGTGGAGAGTGACCAGTTGTCGTGCTTGCCGCTTCCGTTTATGCCTGCAAAGGGCTTTTCGTGAAGAAGGCATACAAGCCCGTGCTCAAGAGCGACCTTTTTCATGATGTCCATGGTGAGCTGGTTCTGGTCGCAGGCGAGGTTGCAGGGGCAGAACAGCGGTGCCATCTCATGCTGAGCGGGAGCTACCTCGTTGTGCTTTGTCTTGGAGTATATGCCAAGGCGCCACAGGTGCTCGTCAAGGTCTTTCATATAGTCCGCAACACGTGCTTTTATCGAGCCGTAATAGTGGTCGTCCATCTCCTGACCCTTGGGTGCGGGAGCGCCGAAAAGCGTTCTTCCGGTGAAGATGAGATCCTTGCGCTGATCGTATGTCTTTTTATCTACAAGGAAATATTCCTGCTCGGCACCGACTGTGGGAACAACACGCTTTGCGGTGTCGTTTCCGAAAAGGCGCAGAATGCGCAGTGCCTGTTCAGATACGATGTCCATTGAACGCAGCAGTGGAGTCTTTTTGTCGAGAGCCTCACCGCCGTAGGAGTAGAAAGCGGTGGGAATGTACAGCGAGCCGTTCTTTACAAAAGCGTAGGATGTGGGATCCCATGCGGTATAGCCTCTTGCCTCGAATGTGGCACGCAGACCGCCTGAAGGGAAGGAGGAAGCATCCGATTCGCCCTTGATGAGATTTTTTCCGGAAAACTCCATGATAACGGTGCCGTCGCCCATAGGGGTGATGAAGCTGTCGTGCTTCTCGGCAGTGATGCCCGTCATAGGCTGGAACCAGTGTGTAAAGTGAGTTGCACCTTTTTCTATCGCCCAGTCCTTGATGGCGCTTGCAACAACATCAGCGATGCTGCTGTCGAGGTGCGTGCCCTCGGCGATGGTCTTTTTAAGCTGCTTGTATATGTTTTTGGGCAGGCGCTGTCGCATAGTGCCCTCGTTGAATACATCGATGCCGAACTGTTCTACCACGTTGAAATTTTCTGACATAGTTACCTCCGTTGTAAATAAATATCGGCGCTGTGCAAAGGGTATAATTCACCCGCCGCAAAACGCCGATGTTTCTTATTCAATTATACGCAGAAATGCGGTTTTTGTCAACAGGTATCATTTCACAAAGATTTCGCACAAGTGCATTCGGATTTGTTGATTGTGCTTATGTAGTCATAAGCATCTTTCTTGTCTGCGGTATCTTAAGCAGTAAAATAGCACCTGTCAGTGTGAAGACAAGCTCTGGCAGCATATATGCACCGTTGTAGCAGAGGGAGTACAGCCACTCGTTGTCAGTTACGAAGCCCTCCCACAGCTTGCCTGCGGAGTGCCAGATCACAACGCCGCTGAGAAAATGGCAGACAAATCTCAGGATTATCGCAGCTGCGGTACCTGTTATCCAACCGGCTAAGCCCTTTCTGCGGAATACCCCCGCAAGACCGATAGCGGTAAATGGACATATATAGTCCAGCATTATGCAGGCGATCAGCATAACGGGAGTGAGTCCCCATCCGAAAAGTCCGTCAACAGCACCCTGACCCAATTGTATCAGCGAGAATATAAATGAGGCCATAAGTCCGTTTGTAAGACCTCGTTTTATACTGTATAGCACTATCGGAAGCATTGACAGCACTGTGACGGAGCCACCCCACGGGAAGTGCATCAGTCTTATGTAGCTCAGCACAGTGGCGAGTGCCACCATTATTGCACCCTCGACCAGGGCGGCAGTCTTGCTATGGTTTTTCTGTTGAGAAGTATTTGTATTTTCAGTCATAAAATTACCTTTCTTTCCGAACTGTGATTCCGATACGGATATCGTCCGAAAGGTACGGCGCACAGGTACAGAAATGCCCGAAAACCATGGCGCCTTGTGGTTTCCGGGCTGAATCTGTATTCGTTGCGTCGTGCAAAAAAAGCGTGCCGACGGATATCAGCACGCTTTCAAATGTCTTCCTGTTTAAGAACATTCTTTCCTACGTCGGCATTATCCGAATCAGGTATTCGGGTCTGTGTTATGCCAACACACTCTCAGCCTCGGCGGCGTATGCCATTGAAGCTCCCCGTTCAGTCCTTTGTTATTCTATCATATTTTCTATGATTTGTCAAGAGATTACAGGATGATTTCAGCTTTGACGCATCGTGTTCTGCTGAGCTTCTGGCTCAGTTCGTCGGGCTGACAGATTCCTGCATAAAGCGTGAAGCGTTTTCCCGTAATGCTTCTTACACCGCATTTGTTCACAGTTTCAAATGCAGAGCAGGGTATAGCAATCTCAATGTCTCTGCTTTCATGTGCTGCAAGCCTTATGCGTGCAAAGCCACAAAGCGAGTGGTTAGGAATATCGTCCTCCCCATATCCCTTGATATAAAGCTGTACCACGTCTTCAGAGGCAGTATTGCTCTGGTTTGTCACAGTGAGCTTCACGGTGCCGTCGTTGTAGGACAGATCGGTGCATACGATATCGGCATACGTAAGACCGAATCCGAAAGGATACAGCACATTATCGTCGTTGCAGTAGCGATATGTTCTTCCTGCCATGGAGTAATCGCAGAAATCGGGCAGCTTGTCGGCGTCTTTATAGAACGTAACAGGCAGCTTACCCGAGGGGGAGACGTCTCCGAAAACGATGTCGGCAAGCGCTCTGCCACCGTATTGTCCGGGATACCACATATCCAGCAGTGCGTCGCAGTCACAGTCGATGTTTACCGAGCTGCCCGCTGCCAGGACGACTATCATCGGCTTGCCTGTTTCTCTGAGCTTCTGTAAAAGCAGCTGCTGGCTAAGAGGCAGATAGAGGTCGTTTTTGTCGCCCGAGGCAAACTGGTTTCCTGTATCGCCCTCTTCGCCCTCAAGCGTAGCGTCAAGCCCTACACAGGCTATTATCACATCAGAGTTTTCTGCCGCTGCGACAGCTTCCGCAAGTCGGTCACCCGCTTGTGCAAGCCCCTGGCTTCTGTCAAGGAAGAGATGGCTTCCCTCGGCGTAAATTACACGTCCGCCGAAAGAATCCTGTATACCCTCAAGGAAAGTAATGTAGCGGTCGGGAGTGCCGTTGTAGTTGCCGATAAGCGCACTGCGGCTGTCCGCATTTGGTCCGATGACTGCAATGGTGCCTGTCTTTTCTCTTGAAAGCGGCAGTATTCCGTTGTTTTTGAGCAGCACAGCGGATTTGTGCGCAGCTTCGAGAGCGACAGCTTTATGCTCATCACAAGCAATGACAGAGTAGGGGATATCATCGTATTCGGTCTTGTCGAGCTGACCGAGGCGTATTCTTGTCCTCAGTGCACGCACGCAGGAGCGGTGTATATCTTCGGGGGTGACTAGTCCCTTTTCAAGGGCATCCATCATTTTAAGATATGTGCTGCCGCAGTTTATGTCACAGCCTGCCTTAAGTGCCATAGCGGCAGACTCTTCGGGAGTTTCGGTGATCTTATGATGCGCATGAAAATCGTTTATAGCCCAGCAGTCGGAAACAAAATATCCGTCAAAACCCCATTCACGAAGCTTTCCCATCAGAAATTCGCTTGCGCAGGCAGGTTCGCCGTTTACACGATTGTATGCGCCCATTACGCCCTCTACCTTGGCTTCTTCGACAAGCGCCTTGAAAGCTGGAAGATACGTTTCCTCCATGTCCTTCGGAGAAGCCTTTGCGTCAAATTCGTGACGGATCGCCTCAGGACCACTGTGTACTGCGAAATGCTTTGCACAGGCAGCGGTGCGCAGGTGCTTTCCCTCGCCCTGGAGTCCCTTTACGAATTCCACACCAAGCCTTGCTGTAAGATACGGATCCTCGCCGTAGGTCTCGTGACCTCTGCCCCAGCGTGGATCACGGAAAATATTGATGTTAGGAGACCACAGGGTAAGTCCTTTGTATATGTCTCCGTCGCCTTGTTTCTGAGATGCGTTGTACTTTGCACGTGCTTCGGCAGAAATGATCTCGGCAGTGCGACGGATAAGGTCGCTGTCAAATGCCGCAGCAAGTCCTATCGCCTGAGGGAATACTGTTGCAGTGCCTGCTCTCGCAACGCCATGAAGACCTTCGTTCCACCAGTTATAGGCAGGCAGTCCTGCCTGAGGGATGGCAGGAGCGTCATATCGGAGCTGTTCTGCCTGCTGTTCGGTTGAAAGCTCGTCGCACAGTGCTTCGGCACGCTCAACAGGGGAGAGGGCAGTGTCATTATACTTTTTCATATTCGATCTCCTTAATAGCGTTTATCTTTTATAGGAAAGATAATCCTTGTCAGATGAACCGGTTATAGTGATGTATACAACATTATTGCCATGATAGGTAACATGGACATTTTCTCCGTCGGAATTGTCCGCCCAGAATGATGTTTCATATTTGCTGCTGTCCTTGTTAAAGCCTGCATCAACGCATTTTTGGACATATTTTTCAAAGTCGCTGATCGACATATTGTTTACATATACAGAGTAAGACCATTTATAATCTGAAACTACCTTTGCCGAAAGCGAATCGGGAACAGGCAGCAGTGTAGCAATGCCCATATTGGGCCATGTGATGTCTACAAATTCAAACGGATAAATAAGAGTGATATTCATCTGTTGGTTGCCTGCGGTATATAATATCTCAAGCTTGTGACCATCGGGACCATAAGCAGAATATGTAGATTCAAAGCCGGACTCTTCTATATTGAACCCCTGATCCCTGCACAGATCACAGTAGTCGAAATAGTCTTGCTTGGAGATCTGACCGATTATCACAGATGTTCTGTCTGAAGATTCAAGCTTGTATAAACCTATCTGTGACTGCGGCGCAGGAAGCACTTTTCCTATGGTGTGTTTTTCCCAGTTAAGCTCTGAAAGCTCAGCAGGAAGCTCCACTCTCAGCGACATTTCTTTTGCGGTGTTATAATGTGACAGCTCTATAAAGCATCCGTCTTCTGTAAAAGCCGAATAGGATCCTGAACTTTCAAAAGCTTCGTTATCATAACCCATCTCTTTACAGTCAGACACATATTTATAGTAATCCTCTTTAGTGACGTTAAACACATCGATCCAAAGCTCGTCATCGGAGTTGCGGTGGATAGAGAGCTTACGTGAAGAGGGCTGCGGTATCTTGTCCTTCAGGAAGATGATATTCCAGTCTGTATCTGCAACATACAGCATATTATTTCCGTATGAGATAAATGCAGGAATGAAAAGCAGTACACCTACAATTGCAAAAATGGTATGCAGGTGGCGGCTCCTGTCTTTTATGATGCGCATACCCATCATCCAAGCAACGGAAAAACATAATGCCTGTGCAACGGCAATAAATCCGGCAACTATGTAAGAATTAAAAAAGAAAATAAAAGCAAAAAGAAGAGAAATGACAAGTCCGACTACAAGAAATTTAGATAGCTTGCCCTTTTTGAATTTTTCAATGTCTTTCTGTTCTTCCTTGCTTAACTTCTGCTCCTGGGCCTTCAGCTTCAGGCGCTCTTCGCTCTTGATCTTTTCGATCTCAATTTCCTTATGGGTGGCATTTCTGATCTTTTCGATCTCAACGGACTCGCTTTCAAGAATAAGCTCCTTTGCGCCGCAGAAAGGACATAGCAGAACTGCGCTGTCCTCGTTAACTGTCAAGGTTCCTCCGCAGGTGTTGCATATCAACGATACTTTGCGGACAGTATCGTCTGGATCTGTCTCGGTTCCGCAATTAGGACAAAATTTTACGTTATCGTTGATCTCTTCCTGACAATTTTGGCATTTCATTGGCGTCTCTCCCTTTCATGACAGAAAAGCTTTCAGATGTTGTAAATGTATCAATAACAGCAACATAAAAATTCAGCTTAATATCTTCACATCATAATTTTATTATAGCACAGAACGTATACTATTTCAAGTCGAAGACTGCATATAAGACACAAACGCCCTGCTCTTCCGGGCAGGGCGCAATGTTTATAAAGTTTACCTACAAATTACTTAGAAAGCTTCTGAGCCTTGTAAGAGGTGTGCAGGATCTCGTGAGCCTTGTGGCTGTTGGGCTCGCCGAGGAACTCGTCATACAGAGCCTTAACATCAGGGTTCTCGTGAGAGAATCTCAGTGTGTTAGCCTCATCGATGCTGTAAAGAACCTTAGCTCTGTCAGCACGGATGTCTGTGAAGTTACGAACCTCTGCGGGCTGGATGATCTGACCGCCGCCGTTTACGCAGCCGCCGGGACAACCCATGATCTCGATGAAGTGGTAGTTAGCCTCGCCAGCCTGTACCTTCTTGAGAAGAGCCTTAGCGTTTGCAAGACCGGATGCGATAGCAACCTTAACTTCCATACCTGCAACGTTGTATGTTGCCTCCTTGATACCCTCTACGCCACGAACCTCAGTGAACTCGATGGGAGTTCCGTCCTTCTTGCCTTCGAGAGTCCATACAGCTGTTCTGAGAGCAGCTTCCATTACGCCGCCTGTTGCGCCGAAGATAACTGCTGCACCTGTACCTGTACCGAGAGGGCTGTCGCACTTCTCGTCGGGGAGCTGGTTGAACATGATGCCTGCCTTCTTGATAAGACGAGCAAGCTCTCTTGTTGTGATGGAGATATCAACATCGGGAACGCCTGCTGCTGCCTGATCGTCTCTGCCAAGCTCAAACTTCTTAGCGGTACAGGGCATTACAGATACGCTTACGATATTCTTGGGATCAATGCCGTTCTTCTCTGCAAAGTATGTCTTTGTAACAGCACCGAACATCTGCTGGGGAGACTTGCAGGAAGAAAGGTTGGGAATGAAGTCGGGGAAGTAGTTCTCGCAGTAGCGGATCCATCCGGGAGAGCAGGATGTGATCATGGGGAGAACGCCGCCGTTCTGTACACGGCCAATGAACTCGTTAGCCTCTTCCATGATGGTGAGGTCAGCGGAGAAGTTAGTATCGAATACCTTATCAAAGCCGAGGCGACGGAGAGCAGCAACCATCTTGCCCTCTACGTTTGTGCCAACGGGGTAGCCGAATGCTTCGCCAAGGGATGCACGAACTGCGGGAGCAGCCTGTACAACAACGTACTTCTCGGGATCTGCGATAGCATCGAGAACCTTTTGAGTATCGTCCTTCTCGGAGAGAGCGCCTACGGGACATGCTGTGATACACTGACCGCAGGATACGCAGGCTGTATCAGCAAGAGCCATATCGAATGCGCAGGTGATCTCAGTAGCGAAACCACGCTCGTTAGCGCCGATAACGCCGATGCCCTGTGTCTTAGCGCAGGCAGCTACACAGCGACGGCAGCTGATGCACTTGCTGTTGTCACGGTACATATGAGCTGCGCTGCAATCGATGTCAGAACGGGTCATCTCACCGTTGAAACGTGTAGCGTCAACACCGTATTCCTCACAGAGTGTCTGAAGCTCACAATTACCGCTTCTTACGCAGGAGAGGCAGGACTTGTTGTGGTTGGAGAGCAGCAGCTCAAGTGTTGTCTTTCTGCTTTCGATAACCTTGGGTGTAGCTGTGAAAATTTCCATGCCCTCGTTGATGGGGTATACGCAGGCAGCAACAAGGCTTCTTGCGCCCTTAACCTCTACAACGCAGATACGGCAAGCGCCGATAGCGTTGATCTCCTTGAGGTAGCACAGGGTAGGAATTCTAATACCGGCAAGACGGCAAGCCTCAAGGATGGTAGAACCCTCGGGAGCCTGGCAGTCAATACCGTTTATCTTAATATTAACCATAATTAACTGTTCCTTCCTTTCATTAACCCTTAACGATCGCCTTGAACTTACATCCGTCCATACAAGCACCGCACTTCACGCACTTGTTGGGATCGATCTCAAATGCAGCAAGCTTCTTGCCGGGAGCGATGTAATCTGTTCTTGTGATAGCGTCAGCGGGACACTTCTTAGCACACATACCGCATCCGATACAGTTGTCCTTGATGATGGAGAACTGGAGCAGATCCTTACATACAGCAGCGGGGCACTTCTTGTCCTGAACGTGAGCAATATACTCGTCCTTGAAGTAGCGCAGTGTGGAAAGAACGGGGTTGGGAGCAGTCTGACCAAGACCGCAGAGTGCGTTGTCCTTGATGTAGTAGCAGAGCTTCTCGAGCTTGTCGAGGTCTTCCATTGTAGCCTTGCCCTTTGTGATCTTGTCCAGCATCTCGTACATACGCTTTGTACCGATACGGCAGGGTGTACACTTACCGCAGGACTCGTCAACTGTGAACTCGAGGAAGAACTTAGCGATGTCAACCATACAGTTGTCCTCGTCCATTACGATCAGACCGCCGGAGCCCATCATGGAGCCGATAGCGATGAGGTTATCGTAATCGATCGGGATATCGAGGTGCTCGGGAGGAATACAACCGCCGGAAGGACCACCGGTCTGAGCAGCCTTGAATGCCTTACCGTTGGGGATACCGCCACCGATCTCATAAATAACGGTACGGAGAGATGTACCCATGGGAACCTCTACCAGACCTGTGTTGTTGATCTTACCGCCAACTGCGAATACCTTTGTACCCTTGGACTTCTCTGTACCCATAGCAGCGTGCCACTCAGCACCGTTGAGGATGATCTGGGGAACGTTTGCGTATGTCTCAACGTTGTTGAGAACTGTGGGCTTGTCGAACAGACCCTTTACTGCAGGGAAGGGAGGACGGGGACGGGGCTCGCCTCTGTTACCTTCGATAGAGGTCATAAGAGCAGTTTCCTCGCCGCATACGAATGCGCCGGCACCGAGTCTGAGACCCAGACGGAAGCTGAAGTTTGTACCGAAGATGTTGTCGCCCAGCAGACCCTGCTCCTCAGCCTGATCGATAGCCTTCTGGAGGCGTCTTACGGCGATGGGGTACTCTGCACGTACATATACATAACCCTGGTTAGCACCGATGGTGTAACCTGCGATAGCCATAGCCTCGATAAGAGCGTGGGGGTCACCCTCGAGAACGGAACGGTCCATGAATGCACCGGGGTCGCCCTCATCGGCGTTACAGCAAACGTACTTCTGATCTGCGTCCTTAACGAGATCCTTAGCAAGCTGCCACTTTCTGCCTGTGGGGAAGCCTGCACCGCCACGGCCTCTCAGACCGGAAGCGAGCATTACGTTTACAACGTCGTCCTGGCTCATGGATGTCAGAACCTTGTAAAGAGCCTGATAACCGTCACGAGCTATGTACTCATTGATGTTCTCGGGATCGATAACGCCGCAGTTACGCAGTGCAACACGCTGCTGCTTAGCGTAGAATGCAGTGTCGTTGAGGGACTTGATGGTGTCGCCGTCAACTGTTTCCTCGTAGAGGTACTTCTTAACGGGGTTGCCGTTCTTGAGGTGCTCCTCAACGATCTCGGGGATGCGGTCAACAGATGCATGAGCGTAGAAGGAACCCTCGGGGTATACGATCATGATAGGACCACGTGCACACAGACCGAAGCAGCCTGTTGTAATTACATTTACCTTGCTCTGAAGGCCTGCCTTAGCGATCTCTTCCTTCAGACATTCAACAATTTTCTTGGAGCCGCTGGAATCACAGCCTGTACCGCCGCAGATGAGGACATCCTTGACGCCTGTGTCTTCGCAGTTGATACGGGTCTTTACGACCTCGGCTGCGCTTTCCTTAACAGCGTTAAGCTCCGCAATAGACTTAATCATAAGCTTAATCCTTCCTGTTTCGTTAAAATACTTTTATTTATCAGCGATCATTCATACTTAGCGAGGATCTTCTCAACATCGTCAACGGTAAGGTTACCGTAAACATCCTCGTTTACTGTAAGTACGGGAGCAAGTCCGCACGCACCTATGCAACGGCAAGCGTCGAGAGAGAACTTACCATCGGGAGTGATCTCGCCGCCCTTGATGCCAAGGATCTCAGAGAACTTGTTGAAGATATCGCCGGAGCCCTTAACGTAGCAGGCAGTACCAAGACAGACAGAAATTCTGTACTTACCCTTGGGATTGAGGGAGAACTGCGCATAGAAGGTAACAACGCCGTAAACCTTCTCCAGCGGGATGTCCATACCCTCGGCGATCATTGTCTGCACCTCGATAGGCAGATAGCCGTAGATCTCCTGTGCCTTCTGGAGCACGGGCATCAGCGCACCACGGTCATCCTTATGGTCAGCGATGACAGCCTTGAGCTGTGCTTCCTGTTCAGCAGTTCCGGCAAAAGGAACTGCGCACTTTTTAAAAGCCATTTTTTAGCCTCCTTAATATTTTCACCGCCGCATCGGCAGTATTTGCTGTTATTTCCGCATGGAGCGGAAAGTCCGTGGAAAGACCTGAACAGCCCCTACGGATATATCGGAAATGACAGAGGATTGCTTGTCATGTCCGTATCAAAATTATTATAACATATCTCCGTTAAAAAATCTACAAATTTCGCACTAATTATTTTCGGTAAATTGTAGAATTTCTTCGTCTTCAATTGTTGATTATGCATAAATTTGATAATAAATTATCAATAACCCTTTCAGCACTGCATTTTGCTCGTGGCATAGGGGAGATGGATAGGCTACAATAATATTTCTACTGATCTGTGCAGAACTTTTATACTTTGTTTTTTGTATTTGTCTTATATTTGAAATGTATATGGATCAGTGTTTATGTGCATTTATTTATTATGTATATAATATGAAAAGCTTACCAAAATTATTGCTGATTTAATTGTTTATAATGCACTATTATATTTGTCAACTTCAGTGTGGGTGCGGTATTTTATACAAATCGTCTAAAACCAATTGACAAAACTTTAACAATAGTGTAAAATAGTATTGACAACTGAGTAAAAACGTTATAAAATATACGTATAAAGCATTATGCGGTAGAAACAGCTTATAAATATTCCGTTCTTACGCAAATTACAGAGTATTTCAGCTTAATAAATTAAGGAGAAACACTATGAAGAACTACGAGATCGTGGACAGCACCGAAAAACTTAAAGCCGCTTTCGCCAGAGTGAGAGAGGCGCAGAAGCTCTTCGCAGAGTACACACAGGAGCAGGTAGATAAGATATTCCTTGCCGCCGCCTCCGCTGCAAACAAGCAGAGGATCCCCCTCGCAAAGATGGCTGTTGAAGAAACAGGCATGGGCGTTGTTGAGGACAAGGTAATCAAGAATAACTACGCCTCCGAGCACATCTACAATGCATTCAAGAACACAAAGACCTGCGGTATCGTCGAGCGAGACGAGACCTACGGCATCACAAAGGTAGCAGAGCCTATCGGCGTTATCGCTGCTGTTATCCCCACAACTAACCCTACCTCCACAGCTATATTCAAAACCCTTATAGCTCTCAAGACAAGAAACGGTATCATCATCAGCCCTCACCCCAGAGCAAAAAAATGCACTATTGAGGCTGCGAAGATCGTCCTTGAGGCTGCTGTTGCAGCTGGTGCCCCCGAGGGTATCATCGACTGGATCGACATTCCCTCTCTTGAGCTTACCACAATGGTAATGAAGGAGTCTGATATAATCCTCGCAACAGGCGGTCCCGGCATGGTAAAATCCGCATATTCCAGCGGTAAGCCTGCACTTGGCGTCGGCGCAGGTAACACCCCCGCCATCATCGACGAGTCCGCAGACATCCTGCTGGCAGTAAGCTCCATCATCCACTCCAAGACATTCGACAATGGTATGATCTGCGCTTCCGAGCAGTCCGTTATCGTTATCGACAAGCTCTACAACAAGGTAAAGAAGGAGTTCGAAGCACGAGGCTGCTACTTCCTTAAGGATGACGAGATAGAAAAGGTACGCAAGACAATTATCATTAACGGCGCACTCAATGCGAAGATCGTTGGACAGACAGCACACACCATCGCAAAGCTTGCAGGTGTTGATGTTCCCGAAAGTACAAAGATCCTCATCGGTGAAGTAGAGAGCGTTGATCTTTCCGAGGAATTCGCTCATGAGAAGCTTTCTCCCGTTCTTGCTATGTACAAGGTAAAGAGCTTTGAGGAAGCCCTCGACAAGGCTGACAGACTTATTCAGGACGGCGGCTTTGGTCATACCGCATCACTGTATATCAACGAGATAACAGAGCGTGAGAAGATCAATGCCTTTGCCGAGAGAATGAAAGCATGCCGTATGCTGATAAATACCCCCTCCTCCCACGGCGGTATCGGAGACCTGTACAACTTCAAGCTGGCTCCCTCCCTTACCCTCGGCTGCGGAAGCTGGGGCGGCAACTCCGTTTCGGAAAACGTTGGTGTAAAGCACCTTATCAATATCAAGACCCTTGCAGAGAGGAGAGAGAATATGCTGTGGTTCCGTGCGCCTGAAAAGGTGTATATCAAGAAGGGCTGTCTGCCCGTTGCCCTCGCCGAGCTTAAGCAGGTTATGGGTAAGAAGCGTGTGTTCATCGTGACCGACAGCTTCCTCTACAAGAACGGCTACACAAAGTGCGTTACCGACAGACTTGACGAGATGGGCATCTCGCACACCACATTCTATGATGTAGAGCCCGATCCCACCCTCGCTTCCGCTAAGGCAGGCGCTAAGGCTATGACAAGCTTCGAGCCCGACTGCATCATCGCAGTGGGCGGCGGCTCCGCTATGGACGCAGCCAAGATCATGTGGGTGCTTTACGAGCATCCCGATGCTGACTTCATGGATATGGCTATGCGCTTCATCGATATCCGCAAGAGAGTATACACCTTCCCCAAGATGGGCGAAAAGGCATACTTCATCGCTGTGCCCACCTCCGCAGGTACAGGCTCCGAGGTAACTCCCTTCGCAGTTATCACCGACGAGCAGACAGGTACCAAGTATCCTCTCGCAGATTACGAGCTTATGCCCAACATGGCTATCGTTGACTGCGATCTTATGATGACAGGCCCCAAGGGTCTTACCTCCGCTTCGGGTATCGACGCAGTTACCCATGACCTGGAGGCTATCGCTTCCGTTATGGCTACCGACTACACAGACGGTCTTGCTATGCGCTCGCTGAAGATGATCTTCGAGTATCTGCCCAGAGCCTACGACAGCGCCGCTCCCGATGTTCCCAACGATATCGAGGCAAGAGAGAAGATGGCTAACGCCGCTACAATGGCAGGTATGGCCTTCGCAAATGCATTCCTCGGTGTGTGCCACTCCATGGCTCATAAGCTGGGTGCGTTCCACCACCTCGCTCACGGCGTTGCAAACGCCCTCCTCATCAACGAGGTCATCCGCTTCAACTGTGCTGAGGCTCCCACAAAGATGGGTACATTCTCCCAGTACGATCATCCCCATGCCCTCGCACGCTACGCAGAGGTGGCTGAGTATCTCGGCGTAAAGGGCAAGACCGACGAGGACAAGGTAGAGGGTCTTATCAAGAAGATCGACGAGCTTAAGGAAAAGATCGGCATCAAGAAGACTATCAAGGACTACGGCATTGACGAAAAGGACTTCCTCGACCGTCTGGACGACATGGTAGAGCAGGCATTCGACGACCAGTGCACAGGCGCTAACCCCAGATATCCGCTGATGAGAGAGATCAAACAGATGTATCTGAACGCATACTACGGCACATACACCAAGGTCTGATCGCTTAAAAATTACAGGAGGAACGATATCATGTCAGAGAATATAATCGCAGTAAGAACAGGCAAGACCGTATACCGTGAGGGCGACTATGCTATCAAGGTGTTCGACGAGGGCTATTCAAAGCCTGATGTGCTTAACGAGGCACTCAATCAGGCACGTGTTGAGAATATCGGAATAAACGTTCCCAAGGTGATCGAGGTAATGACCATCAACGGCAAGTGGGCGATAGTTTCCGAGTTTATAGAGGGCAAGACCCTTGCACAGCTTATGCAGGAAAATCCCGACAAGAGGACAGAGTACCTCAATATGTTCGTTGATCTGCAGATGCAGGTGCACGCCGCAAAGTGCCCCATGCTGAACAAGCTCAAGGACAAGATGAACCGCAAGATCTCCGAGGCTGATCTTGACGCCACCACCCGCTACGAGCTCCACACCCGTCTTGAGGGTATGCCCAAGCACACAAAGGTATGCCACGGCGATTTCAACCCCTCCAATATCATCGTCAAGGAGGACGGCACTCCCTATATCCTCGACTGGTCCCACGTTACACAGGGCAACGCCTCCGCAGATGTGGCAAGAACATACCTGCTGTTCAATCTGGCAGGTCAGCCCGAGCTTGCTTACGAGTACCTCAATCTGTACAGCAAGAAGAGCGACACCGCAAAGCAGTACATCCAGAAGTGGATGCCCATCGTTGCCGCTTCCCAGTCCGTAAAGGGCAAGGCAGAGGAGCGTGACTTCCTGCTTAGCTGGGTAAATGTAGTTGAGTACGAATAATAAAACGAAATAAAATCATATCCGCCCCCGATTAGTCAGGTGGCTATATAGAAGTTTTAAAGAGTAAGGCTAAGACTAATTACAGCAGATATTACAACACCACCGTATCTCAAATGAGATTCGGTGGTGTTTTTGTGTGAATTATCACCATAAATGCTAATTGGTAGGTGCGTAATAAAGCGGTATTGCTTTATCGTTTTTTTATTGGATGCCTGATTACTGTCTTTAGCTTTTCAGGAGTACATCTTCTCGGATCGGAAAGATAAATCTCGTGGTGCATTCTGTCATCGGAAAAATCTTCGGCATAACCATTTTCTGCGATAAACGCTTTCATCTTCTCAATGCTTGCAGGCTCATCATCATAAGCACCCTTGTGCATGATCTGAACGCAGAGGCCTTCAGTCACTTTCATAAGCCTTGTCTTAGTTAAATCAAGGTCAGGCTTTTTCTTTTTAAGAGCTGTCTTTGCTGTTTCAAAAACTTCTTCTGTTACAAATTCTGGCTGACGTATCATAGATGTCCATTTGAATTTGTTTTTATCAGTAATATTAAGTCCGTCAAAGGTCATATCATCCATATACCAGAGCCCTTCAAGAGGAGGTACAACATATTCAAAATAGCCATCTGGTTGTGTGCCGTTCATTTTGGACATTTTTATTGTAAAGGACAGACCGTAGAGTATTTCCATAGCCTGTTTATATTCATCACAGGTATTCGGGTCGCCTTTACCATCTACAGCAATAAAAATCATTTCAGGAACGTTTATAATCGATGGTTTAGTTTTGGGTTGGTATAAGTCCTTGTACTCTTTTTTGTAGTCAAGCTTATCCATTGATTTTCTCCTTTTAAAATTCCTCGGTACATTTTTTCAAATGTGCTATTCCGTCTTTTTCCCATGTCAGAGTGTTTTTCAGCCATTCGCAAGGAAATTCAATGCACAGACCGCAGAAAAGCACATTATGTTATTTGCAGCATTTGTATATATTACAACCCTTACTCCACATCTTAATGCACTCGCCGCCGTTTTTATTGCAGCCTTTGCACTCCCGATGCTGATAATGCTCACATCCCGTGCAGTCATCGCCACAGGCAGTTATGAGCAGGATGATTTCCGTTGAAACGTTACTTCGCAACCTTTTCTATTAAAGGAATATCGGTTACTAATGTTTAAGCCACCCCGAGGAATTCCTCAAGGGAAAGTCCGCTGTCGAATACCAGCTTTGCGGTGCTCTTTCCGAGATAGCGCACGTGCCACGGCTCGTAGATATAGCCTGTGATGTCTGTTTTATCCTCGGGATAGCGGATGATGAAGCCGTATTTATAGCAGTTTTCGGCGAGCCACTGACCCTCCGCTGTGTCGGCGTAGGACTCCTCCAGCGAGGTTATGTCCATAGCAAGGCCCGTCTGATGCTCCGAGTGTCCCGGAAGTGCCGAATAGGTCAGCGCATTCTCGTAGCTGTCAATGCTGCACCAGTAGTTGAAGGTGCTCTCCTGTTTCTCGTAGGAGCGGTAGCCGCTGACTATCGACATTGGATAGCCCGAGCTGTCCTTCATCTCAAGATAAGCATCGTAGGTGGTGGGGTCAATGCCGTCGCCGTAAGTCTTAGGGAGCGCATACTCCTTATTCACCAGCAGTACGCCGCCGACATAAGTTACTCCGTCCTTTTCAACAGGCTGGGGGGCTGTCAGCTTTGCCGTCACCGTTCCGTAGCACAGGATATCGCTGAACAGATCATTTACTTTTATACAGCCATCGCCGTTTATTACGCCGCTCTCCTCTACAAGGAGATTGCCGTCAAGGGAGACCGTGCCTTTTTCTGTTATCTCAACGTTGCCGTAGCAGTCAAGACAGCTTCCGTTTTCGATGTACATATCACCGTTTACGATAAGCGTGCCGCCCTCCAGCACATCAAGTCCGCCTCTGAGTATAAGCTGTTTGCCCTCGGCAATCTCGTACACCTCGCCCTCGTTTATGCAGAGGGTGTCGTCCTCGCCTATGATAAGCTCACTGCTTTCCACCTGTGAGGTGTCCGAAGTATCGCTCTCCGAGGTGCCCACCGAAACATCCGAGCTGTTCTCCGAGGTAAGCGAGCTGTTGTTTCCCGAGCCCTGTGTCGGGATAGGCTTTGCGCAGGCACTGAGGCTAGTCAATGCAAGCACAGCAAGTGCGAGCGCTTTTGATACTTTTGATGTCATTTGTTTACTCCATTTTCATAAAACTGTCACGCAACGCCGAGGAATTCCTCCAGCGTAAGTCCGCTGTCGTATACCATCTTTGCAATATCAGTACCGAGATAGCGGATGTGCCATGGCTCGTAGATGTATCCTGTTATCTCGGTCTTGCCCTTTGGATAACGGATGATAAATCCGTATTTGTGGCAGTTTGCCGCAAGCCATTTGCCCTCCGCTGTATTTGCGTAGGTCTGGCTGAGCGAGGTTATATCCATCGCAAGACCTGTCTGATGCTCCGAGTGCCCCGGCAGTGCGGAATATGTGACCGCCTTGTCGTAGCCGTCTTTGTTGCACCAGTAGTTGAATGTATTCTGCTGCTTCTGATAGGAGCGGAAGCCGCTTACTATCGACATGTTGTGACCCGAGGCTTTTTTCATCTTAGTGTAGGCGTTGTAAGCCTCATCGGTAAGGCCGCTGCCGTAATTCTCGGGGAGGGAATACTGCTTATTGACGATAAGTATGCCGCCCACATAAGTTGCACCGTTCATCCTGACGGGCTTCGGTGCAACGAGCTTTGCTGTGATCCTTCCACGATAACGTATATCGCTGAAAGAATCGTTGACATAGATCTTGCCCTTGCCGTTTATATTACCCGTGGCATTTACCCACAGTCTGCCGTCAAGCTTCACCGAGCCGCTGCTGAGTATTTTTATCTTTCCGCTGCAGCTTAACAGTGAGCTGTCATTTACTATGATATTCCCACGCACATAAACAGCGCCGCCATTCGCTATTTTCATATCGCCTTTCAAGGTAAGCGTAGCGCCTGTATTCACATAAAGAACGCCGCCGTTGCGCACATAAAGTGTTTTGCCCTCGTCCACAACAAGATCCTGCTTTATCGTCCTCGCTGATGTGATATTTGTGACGGATTTTGAGCTTAGCTTGGAAAGCAGCGTGCTTTTTGCAGCAGATGCCGATATCGTGATTCCCATCATACATATCACTGCAAGGCTCAGAGCAAAAATCCTTGTTAACAGCTTCATAACTGCACCTCCTTAATATATAAAACAATGTAAACACATGAAAAGTTGCTGTTTATAGATAAGATTATATCACCGTGGCAAGGAAAAGTCAACGCTTAAAGAGGGTTTGACATATTCTTCATGATGTGATAAAATCAAATAAACAAGCAGTTATGACTTATTAAATCAGACAGGAGCTTTTATGATAAGAGTACGTAGTTTTCTGCCCACTGACCTCAGGGCAATGATGGAGATATGGAATGAAATAGTGGACGCAGGTGAAGCATTTCCGCAGGAAGAGCAGCTTACGCTTGACAGTGCAGCTGCATTTTTTGGCTCGCAGAGCATGAGCGCAGTAGCGCTGGACGACAGGGGAGAGGTAGTGGGATTGTATATCCTGCATCCAAACAACATCGGCAGATGCGGCCATATCGCCAATGCAAGCTATGCGGTAAAAAGCGACCGCAGAGGTCAGCACATAGGCGAGGCACTGGTATCCCACTGCATAAAAAGCTGTAAAGAGCTGGGTTTCGGGATACTTCAGTTCAATGCTGTGGTCAGCACAAACGCAGCGGCGCTTAAGCTTTATAAAAAGCTGGGATTTACACAGCTCGGAGTTATACCAAAAGGCTTCCGCAAAAAGGATGGAACATTTGAGGATATCATCCCTCACTATATCAATGTAAACTGATCTCAAATACAAAAAAGCCGGACGCTTGATCCGGCTTCAGCTTGTGAAAAACTATGTTTTGCCCGCAGAGCGGGCAGTGCGGATGGTTCGGCTGCGACATGGATGTCGCAAAGTCGAAGCCAAAAGGCGGCATGGACGCCGCCACAAAAGCTTCGACGAGGAAAACCTGTCCCAACGGGACTTTTTCGACGGTCTCAAGCCGGACACTTGATCCGGCTTTTCGTTGTTCTATGTAGAAATTACAGGGACTTGATGATCTCGCCCATCATGTTGGGTGTAGCGCCGATAGCATTGGACTCGTCAGTGTCGATGTGCATAGCGTCAGCGAACTTGTCGCTTACTCTTACAACAACATCACCGAGGATAGCTGTTCTGCCGTTTGTGTTGCATTTTACCCATACGATATCCTTGTTGTTGATGCCAAGCTTTTCTGCTGTCTCGGGGATCATGTGGATGTGACGCTGTGCAACGATAACGCCCTCCTTGATCTCAACCTCGCCTGCGGGGCCACGGAGAATACAGCCAGGAGTATTTGCAACATCGCCGCTCTCACGCACTGCGATGCCAAGACCGATGGAGCGAGCGTCTGTTGCGGAAAGCTCAACCTGATCTGCGGGACGAACGGGGCCGAGGATGCTTACGTTTGCAAGCTCCTTCTTGGGGCCTACTACTGTGATACGCTCTTCGCAAGCGAACTGACCAGGCTGGGAAAGATCCTTCTTCTTTGTCAGCTCATGACCCTTGCCGAACAGGATCTCAAGTGTTTCCTGTGTAACGTGTACGTGTCTTGCGGATGTTTCGATAAGAATTTCTGCCATTTTTTATGTCCTCCGAATATGATTTTTCGCCGTTTTTCGATCATTACGGCATTAACATTTTTATTATACTACTTTTTATTGAAAAAATCAAGACAATTACGGAAATAGTTGTGGATTTTAATACAACCGTCTGTCATTAAGATCTATTCTCACTTTGGTTAAGTTTTTCTCAACAAATACGCTGTGGACAAATCAAGAGAAATCGGGTATTATTATAACAGGAGCTCCAATAAACATACGGAGGATAATACTATGCTTAAACTTGGTGAAAACCTAAAAAAACACAGAACAAACCGTGAGCTGACGCAGGAACAGCTTGCGGATGTTCTCGGTGTATCAGCACAGGCTGTGAGCCGCTGGGAGAATGGTACGACTTACCCTGATATAACACTGCTGCCAACTATTGCAAGCTATTTTGAAATAACTCTTGATGAGCTTATGGGAATGCAGGATTTTAAAAGCGAAGAACAAATTAAAGAATTGCTTGCTAAAATTGATGAAAACAGTAATAAGGGCTTGATTTATGAGAATATTCTGCTCTTAAGAGAGGCGGTAAAAACTTATCCCACAAATTATCAGCTGCAATTCAGGCTTGTAAATCAGCTTACATTTTGTCAATTTAAAAACGGGCAAGGCTTATCAGAGGAAGAACAAAACGATCTTAATCGGGAAGCAGTCGAGATAGGAAACCGTATTCTATCACGCTGTAACGACGGTGAGATAATCCACCGCACAACGCAGCAGCTGTGTTATATCTATTCAAGGCTTGGTGAAACGGAAAAAGCTATTGAATATGCGAAAAAGCTCCCTGATATAGGTGCTTGCAGCACGGTAATTCTCGGCGATATATATGAGGGGAAACAGCAGAAGTTGCACCTGCAGCAAGCAGTTAAGTATTATACAAGCATATTCTGGTGTGATTTAAGGAATATGGCAGACCTTGAATATAAAGACGAAACAATGACTACAGCCGAAAGAATTGCAATACTGAAAAAAGCACTTGAACTTCTTGACCTCGTATATGAGGATGGTGATTATTTGAATTTCAGTGATACAGTTTCGGTCACACACCGCTATATTGCGGCTATGGCTATGCTTGAGAATGATTATGAGCTTGCCTTGTCAAGCCTTGAAAAAGCGGCGGAATTTGCGATAATGTCCGATACTCTACCTAATAAGGAAAAACATACATCACTGCTTGTAAATCAAATCGAATATGTTGCAGTTAATATGATGAAAAACTATGATTTTACTGATTGTAAGGCGCTTTATGACAAATTGCAGCAGGATAGATATGATACTATTCGTGACGACAAGCGGTTTATAGCTGTTCTCGAAAAAATCAAACCGTATTGCTAAAATTATCAGAACGGTTATTCAACGGCTACAAATTGGCTACACCTTTTCTAATCAAATAAGCAAAAACAGGACAGCAACCATAAAAATTGCTGTCCTGTTAAATTTTGTGTGATATCAGCTCAAAACCGTTTGGTTATTACTCTCCCGAAACAGATTTCGGTATCAAAACGGTATCAGTGAGCCGTTCAAAGTGCCTTAAACCGCTTTGTTATACGGTTTGTTTGAGCGTTTTAATTATTCCCACTCAATGGTTCCGACAGGCTTTGGGGTCAGATCATAGAGAACACGATTGATACCCTCTACCTCTGCGGTGATACGTGCAGTTATCTTGTGCAGCAGTGCATAGGGAATCTCTTCGATCGTTGCGCTCATAGCGTCGGTAGTGTTTATCGCACGGATGATGGCAGGCCAGCCCTCATAACGCTTGTCGTTTCTTACACCAACACTCTTCATATCGGGCACAGCGATAAAATACTGCCATACTGTCTTGTTGAG
>JAFTXQ010000009.1 GCA_017461565.1 Oscillospiraceae bacterium | reverse complement strand
TCTGTTACGTCGTTAGCGCCGTAGCAGTTAACCTTAGCACGCAGACCTGTGGAGTAAGCCTTGCGGAATACTTCCTTTACCTCGCCTGTGTGGTAGTCCATCTCTGTCTCAACGTATGTGAAGCCGTTGATACGAGCGATGATCTGAGCAGCATCCTTGCCGAGACCGTTAAGGATAACTCTCAGGGGGTTCTTACGAACCTTGTTTGCCTTCTCAGCGATACCGATAGCGCCCTCAGCAGCAGCAAAGGACTCGTGGCCTGCCAGGAATGCGAAGCACTCTGTGTCATCCTCGAGCAGCATCTTGCCGAGGTTGCCGTGGCCCAGACCAACCTTACGCTGGTCAGCAACGGAGCCGGGGATGCAGAATGCCTGCAGACCCTCGCCGATAGCGGCAGCAGCGTCAGCAGCTCTTGTGCAGCCCTTCTTGATAGCGATAGCGCAGCCTACAGTGTAAGCCCACTTAGCGTTCTCGAAGCAGATGGGCTGGATGCCCTCAACGAGCTTGTAGATATCAAGACCCTTTTCCTTGCACACCTCAGCGCACTCCTCGATGGAGTTGATGCCGTAAGGCTTGATAGCAGCGAGGATCTGGGGTTCTCTTCTGTCATAAGATTCAAATAAAGCCATTGTTTTCTACCTCCTATTACTCTTTTCTGGGGTCGATGATCTTAACAGCGTCAGCAACACGGCCGTACTGACCCTTTGCCTTTTCGAAAGCTGTGTTAGCGTCATCGCCGGCCTTGATGAAGTCCATCATCTTGCCGAAGTTTACGAACTGATAGCCGATGATCTCGTTATCCTCGTTAAGAGCGATACCTGTAACATAGCCGTCAGTCATCTCGAGGTAGCGGGGACCCTTTGCGAGAGTACCGTACATTGTACCAACCTGGGATCTGAGACCCTTACCAAGGTCCTCAAGACCTGCGCCGATAACAAGACCGTCCTCGGAGAAAGCGGACTGGCTTCTGCCGTATACGATCTGGAGGAACAGCTCTCTCATAGCTGTGTTGATAGCGTCACATACGAGGTCAGTGTTAAGAGCCTCGAGGATAGTTCTGCCGGGGAGGATCTCGGAAGCCATAGCTGCGGAGTGAGTCATACCGGAACATCCGATAGTCTCAACCAGAGCCTCCTGGATAACGCCGCCCTTTACGTTGAGGGACAGCTTGCAAGTGCCCTGCTGGGGAGCGCACCAGCCGATACCGTGTGTAAAGCCGTTGATGTCGGAAATCTCCTTAGCCTTTACCCACTTAGCTTCCTCGGGGATGGGTGCCGCACCGTGAGCAACGCCCTGTGCTACGGGGCACATGTTTTCAACTTCATGAGAATAAGTCATTTGAGTTTGAACTCCTTTCGATATTTTGCATGGAGGATAAGCTCCAAACATACATCTATATTATAACTTAATCTGCGGTTTTTTGCAATAGGTAATTGAAATTTTTTTAACGATGATGATAAGTTGCGGCATAATTGTGAATTATGACACAGCGGTACTTGATTTTTTGGTGGGTAAGTAGTACAATATAAATATAATTGCCTTGCAATGGAGGATGAGAAAATGCGGTTCAATCTCAATCAGAAATATTTCACAATTGCGGCGTATGCCACAGGTGCGATAATAGTCAGCGCTCTTGCGATACTTGTGATATTCAAGTTTGACAGTGTTATGGGCAAGCTGTCGGTGCTTGGTGCGGTGCTTATTCCCGTCATCATAGGAGTTTTTGTGGCGTATCTGCTCAATCCGCTTATGATGGTGTTTGAAAATAAGGTCTTCAGAAAGTGGTCGTCCTCGTCTGATACCAAAAAGCGGGGCAGGGCAAGGGGAATATCGCTTACGCTGACGATGCTGGTAGTGGTGCTTGCGTTCGTGCTGGTCGTTGCAATGGTGATACCTCAGCTGGTCGAGAACATCGTCACCATTTTTTCCAATATGGATTCCTATATTGCAACGGTAAATGATTTCCTCAACAAGATATTTGAGGATAATCCCACACTGCTTGAGTTCTTCGGCAATCCGCTTGAGGATTTCAGCAAGTTCGTGACCGACCTGTGGAACAAATATTCCAGCGAGCTTCTGGGCTTTGCGGGCAACGTAGCGTCCGGAATATGGTCGGTGCTTTCTGCGATGTACAATGTCATCATCGGACTTATCATCTCCATCTATCTTCTGGCCAAAAAAGAGATGTTCATAGGGCAGACAAAGAAGCTGATCTTTGCAAGCGTAAAGGTAAAGACGGCGCAGCGTTTTCTTGCCGTATGCCGTGAGGCAAGCAAGAAGTTCCTCGGCTCCATCGTGGGCAAGATCATGGAGGCGCTGCTTGTTGCGGCGTTCTGCTTCATCGGTTGTACCATCATGGGTATGCCGTACTCGCTGCTTATAGCTGTTATTATGTTCGTGTTCAATCTGGTGCCGTTTATAGGTCCGTTCATCGGTATGGTGCCTTGTACGCTGCTTCTGCTGCTGTCTGAGGATCCCATAAAGGCGTTGTGGTTCCTTATATTCATGATTATACTCCAGAATGTTGACGGAAACATCATCGCTCCCTGGATACTGGGCGACTCCACGGGGCTTCCTGCGGTTTGGATACTCATTTCCATCCTTGTGGGCGGCGGTCTGTTCGGAATACTTGGTATGTTCCTGGGCGTTCCCGTGTGCGCTGTTATCTATATGCTGTTCAAGGAGTATGTGGAGGAGAAGCTGCGCAAGCGCAAGCTGCCGCTGAAAACGGATGACTATGTCGGGGATGTCGGGTATATCACGCCCGACTATGTGTGCGAGGAGTCCGTCAATGTCACTACCGTGGCTGCGGTGACCACTCCCGAGATACACAAGCCGACGTTCAGGGAGATATTCGCAAACAAGAAGCAGGAGTATAAGGAGCGCTTCCATATAAAGGACAAGGAAGAGAAAGCGTCCTCTGATAAAAAGTCCGATATCAAGAAATAAATCAAAAAGGAGATAATAACATGGCACAAGCTTTTTTAGAGCGTGTATCGATAAAGGCAAACAAGAAAAAGAGAAAGCTGTTTTCTGCGGCACTGATCTTTTTTATAGTAGTGGGCGGAGGTCTGTTTTTTGTTCTTAAAGACTCGCTTGATCTCAGTGATCCTTCCGATCACAAGCTGGCGATGCTGCTGCTGGGTCTTGCGGCACTGATGCTTATATCCTGCACGATAGGCTTTGCAGGTTCTCTGCGTGTTGCAAAAAAAGGACAGAATCTGATACTCCCTTACAATGATGTTACCAAAGAGGAAGCCGCAGACATCATAAACACAGAGGAAGCTGAGGGCAAATTCCTTGTAGATGAATACATTTATGACTTTTCTGACGGCAAAAAGCCGTACGGAGAAAAGGTCATACTCACGCCTACATATCTGCTTCTTGACAACGGTTTAGGAAAGATCAAGGCGATACCACGCAGCAAGATATATTGGCTGTGTGCACAGGTGGGGCGTAAGGGTTCTTCATCGTTTGTTGTCAGACTGCTGGTATTCACACAAAACGGTACATTCTATGTGGACGGAACTGATGTACCGCATGTCGAGGAAATAGCCGAAAAGCTGTACAGACATATCCCTAACGTTTTCAACGGATACGATCCCTTTATGCTTTCCTATAAGCTTGAAGAAATGTTCGAAAATGACCGTGCAGGCTTCATGGAGTTTTACAAAAGTGAAAAAAACAAGCACGGACAGACCGTAGACAAATAATTGGTGTGCAGGCTTCAACGGACAGGATGCTACCTGTTTGCGTCCCATCGTGTTTTAATTGAACTTCTATATCAATAAAAAGCCTGCGGCTGAAAAGCAGGACGGCGGCAAAAAGTGAATTTGATACTTATATCGTGCTGCGCTTCGGTGTGGCACGATGCTTTTGTTATACAAGAAAACGGCTCCGGATCGCTCCGAAGCCGTTTGTTATCACAACAGCGCCATTCCGCAGGCGTAGCCCGTGGAGAACGCTATCTGGAGATTGAAGCCGCCTGTGTAGGCGTCGCAGTCTATTATCTCTCCTGCAAAGAACAGGCGAGGGCAGAGCTTTGACTCCATCGTTTTCGGGTGTATCTCCTTTACGCTGACTCCGCCACGTGTGATTATCGCCTCTTCTATCGGGCGGAAGCCTGCAATGTCGATGACAAGCCCTTTCAGCAGTGCGCCCAGTCTTTTGCGCTCTTCCTTTGATATCTCGTCTACACGCTTTTCGGGCGGTATCTGCGAAAGCTCCACTATCGGCGATACCAGCTGCGCAGGAAGCAGACCTCTCAGGCTGTCGCAGAACTTTTGACCCTTGCGCTCCGCAAAGTCACGGAGTATACGTGCGTCCAGCTGCTTTTCAGACAGGGCAGGCTTAAGGTCGAGCTTCACGGAATATCTTCCACGTTCCATTCTGGGGATATGTGCCGAAGCGCTCAGCACCGTCGGTCCCGATATGCCATGCTCGGTGAACGTAAGCTCTCCGAAGTCCTCGTAGATACATTTGCCGTTGTCGTACAGCTTTATCGAGATGTTGCGCAGGTTTAGTCCCGAGGCACGGCATGGCCAGCGCTGCACGGTCTCCATCGCAGAAAGTGACGGCTCGGGCGGGATGATAGTATGCCCTGCCTGCTGTGCGAGGGTATAACCAAAGCCGTCGGAGCCTGTGAGCGGATAGGATTTTCCGCCCGTTGCGAGGACTACTGCCGCCGCTTCGGTGACGCCCTTTGCGGTCTTTATTCCCTTGCAGACGCCATCCTTTATAATAAGCCCCGTGCACGCACCGTGGAGCACTGTTATTCCAAGGCGGCGCACCTCGTCCCTGAGGGCGTTTACCACGTCCGCAGCCTTGTCCGAAACGGGGAACACACGGTTTCCACGCTCGGTCTTGAGCGGCACGCCGAGCTGCCCGAAAAATTCCATGACATCTCTCGGCGTAAACTGCGAAAGCACGCTGTACAAAAAGCGTGCATTCCGTGGGATATTGTTCATTACGGTTTCGTTGTCGGAGTTGTTGGTGACGTTGCAGCGCCCCTTGCCCGTGATTGCGAGCTTTTTGCCGAGGCGGTCGTTCTTCTCGGCTATTGCGACCTGCGCACCCATCCTTGCTGCGGTGATGGCGCACATCATGCCTGCCGCACCGCCTCCGACGATAATTGCATCATACATCCTTTTTATAGACCTCTGTACGCTCCCAGAGCTGCTCAAGCTTGTTGAAGCTCTGTTCCACGCTTTCTCTGTTTCTGTCCGAAACTGCTACTATCAGCGCATTGATAAGGCTCATCGGCGCTACGAGGCTGTCAACGAACGACACCATATCGGAAAATGCATACAGCGGATAATCGGCATACTGCACCAGCGGCGAGTTTTCGCTGTCGGTTATCGCTACTATACGTGCGCCGTTTTCATGTGCGAACTTACACGCTTCTATCGTGCTTGTGGCGTAGCGTGGGAAGGACATGGCGATGAGCACGTCGCCCTCTCCGATGTGCACCATCTGCTGATAAAGCTCGTTTGTGCCTACTGCGCCGAGATGGCTTACGTTTTTGAAGATAAGGCGCAGATAATAGTGCATGAAATTTGCGAGTATACCCGAGCTCATAGCGCCCTGGATATATATGTTCTTGGCGGAGCAGACTGCGCTTACGGCGCTTTCAAACGCCTCAGGGCTGACGCTTTCGATGGTGCGGCGTATCCTGTCGATATCCTGGCTGAGAATGCCCTCAACGGGATCCATGCTGCCTATCCTGTTGCGTGTGACATCCATGCGCTGAAGGGATGTCAGGCGGTTTTTGATATGGCTCTGCAACGAGCGCTGAAGCTGGGGGTATCCCTCATAGCCTAGCTTGTTTGCAAAGCGTACTACGGTGGACTCGCTGACATTCACGGTATTGCCGAGCTTAAGCGCTGTCATATACGCTGCTTTTTCGTAGTGATTTAGAATATAATTAGCGATCGATCTCTGACCTTTGGAAAATTCGGGCATCATTTCCGAGATGCGCTGGAGCAGATCTTCTTTCATGACCGTACCTCGTTTCATACTGATCGTAATTTTTTTGCAAGCTGCTATATTACATGATACACCATTTGCAGGAATTTTGCAAGCGATTTATGAAAATCTTTCGTAATTTATGGCGTTTTGTCATTATTCGTGCAGAAAATGACAGGAAGAACTGACAGATACGTTAAAAATTGCTGCATTTGCAGTGTTGCGGGATCTGGGCACGGCGCTGACGGTGCCGAATAACGGAAAATATTTTTCAAAAACCCCTTGACAAATCACGACGTTAGTGTTATAATAATTAAGCGTTGTGAGTATGCATTACTTATGCGGGTGTAGTTCAATGGTAGAATTCCAGCCTTCCAAGCTGGTCGCGTGGGTTCGATTCCCATCACCCGCTCCAAGCGCTCAGGCGCTTCTCATGGGCTATGCGCCATTAGCTCAGCTGGATAGAGCAACCGCCTTCTAAGCGGTAGGTCAAAGGTTCGAATCCTTTATGGCGTGCCATACATGGTGGGTATGGCTTAGTTGGTTAAAGCGTCGGATTGTGGTCCCGAAGATCGTGGGTTCGATTCCCACTACCCACCCCACTGATAAAAGGCATAGGTTAACCCCTGTGCCTTTTAGTTTATATTGGGATGTAGCCAAGCGGTAAGGCAACGGACTTTGACTCCGTCATCTCGTGGGTTCAAATCCCGCCATCCCAACCACAGGACAAAAAACAAGCCCGATTTTAGTCGGGCTTGTTTCCTTTTGCACCCTATGAATGTGTACCTTGCGCAGGCGGATATACCTACAAAATTAAAAAATTTTCAAAAACGACCTCACATAAAACCTGCCTTTCCGATGTGTTATATAGAGGACGGCTTTGAACACATACAAAACATATCAGTATTATCGGGAAATCTTGCTGAATATAAGCTGATAAACTTGGTAAACAGTAACAAAATTTAAGTTTTTTAAAAAAATCATGTCCCTAAAGCCCCACTTTTCGGAATGTATTAAGTAGAAGGGCAAAACTTCGATACAAAAGGGGACAGATCCAATGCAGTTAAAAAAGTTTTGCGTTTTTACTGTCAGCTTTTATGATATTGCCAACGGTAAGTGTGTTGACTTCGGTTGAAACAACTACATCTATTTCAAATTAGGTCATAGGACCTGCTTATGAATAACTTGTGGTATTCATGCTATGAGGAACATTTCAGAGCAGAATATCCGTAAGGAAACCGTTCATTCTGTTTTTAATACCTTTTGTCTGATTTTTGTTGCGTGACTTATATGGCATCATATATACTTATTTAAATATAATCAACACCGACCACTAATTGACACTGAGGATCGGTTGTGATACAATTAAGGTGGTGATACCAATGCAGACATAAAGTTCACAGCGTATTTGTTTTTGCTGTGAGCCCGCAGCAGGAAAAACGATCATAAGATCGGGAATTTTATTGACGAAAGGACAAAAATCATGAACAAGTTTATCAAAAGAATGACCTGCGTTGCACTGGCAGCACTTACACTGGCGAACGCAGCAGTATCCGCAACAGCGGCAAATTACGATTCCTGCTACGCATCATTTACTTGTAACGGCACGCTGTGCGATGGTTCGGGCGTACATACCTCAGGTACAGCACAGAACAATAAGTATTTTACTATGACTACATCGTCCAGCGCACGCTACGGTGGTGCGGATGTGGCAGTTTCGTACATAGCTGTATATTGGCAGAAAAAATTCACATCAACAGGTGCACTGTTTGGAACCAGGGGAGAAAATGAAGAAACCAATGCCTCTGAAGCGTCCTGGACAGATGCAACTGTACCTCTCTCATACAGTATTACCAATAATGCTGAACACCGCATATACAATGGTGCTACTCTTGTGCTAAAAGAAACTACCACAACCAATATATAACGCTCGCTAAATAATTCATAGTAAAATAATTTCAGGGAATATTGTCGCATTAAAAATGTGACAATATCCCTGAAAATATATTATATAATGAAGGAGTAATAATGAAAAATACAAAATATGTTTTATTGATTTTGATGTGCATTGCAATATTCACTTCTTGCAATGTGACTCATAACAATATATTGATAGATCAGATCATGTCCGACCCTTTTGCGACAGACTCATCCATCCCAGTGGAAACCGTTGAAGAAAAGTCTGAAAAAGAAATGGCAATGGAATATGCTGAGTCTTTATCAAAATTTTTAATGCAGCCAGTTGTTACGATAGAAAACAGCGAAGACCATATATTCGATTATAACGGCGGCAGTATCGATATAACTTTCAAGCCTAATTATAAAAGCACTGCCGATGTACTTCCTGAATACATTACATTGGGAGTGGCGGTTACGCTCAACGGAATATATCAGGATATCTCTGTTAACGGCAGTGAAAATACACAGATGTATATACAGGAATATCATCTGAATAACGGCTCATACGAAAACCCGACACTGAGCATAACCTTTGATCCTGTTATTGCGGAAGAGGATAAGGAGCAGAAGAGCATTTCTCTGTCTGTGATAACTACTGATCAGCCTCATTACGTGGTGGATCCTATTTATCCGACATCAGGAATGATGCATTCCAGTATAACCGTTGACAGCTTCATTTGTAATGTTAAGTCACCTATCTCCGATTACAGCAGCACTGATATCGGAACAGGATTTACGGAAGAGCTTGTCACTGATGCAGTGAAGAAAAAGTATGCAGGTATACGAAGTGAAGGTAATTATGATTTTGTAACGACTACGGTATTCGACGATCAAATGAACCCGAATATATACATCACAGAAAGCGGAAAAGCGGAAGCAGGAATACTGCTGACGCCTGAAAAGGGCGGCAAATACCGTGTGTATTTTCAGGTGAACGGAAGACCTGCAAAGCTTGCGGACGGTACGGATTGTATTGAAGTGGATACAAGACCGGGATATGTATATTGCCTTGATCCTGTTGAACTGGCAGAGGCTGGGGTCTATGA
>JAFTXQ010000008.1 GCA_017461565.1 Oscillospiraceae bacterium | reverse complement strand
TGACACGGGTGCAACAATTTCTCCGTTCAACGCATTTCTCCTCTTGCAAGGAGTTGAAACACTTTCCCTCCGTCTTGACAGACACGCTGAGAACACCAAAAAGGTTGTTGAGTTCCTGAAAAATCATCCGCAGGTTGAAAAGGTAAATCACCCGTCCCTTGCGGAACATCCCGACCACGCGCTTTATGAAAAATATTTTCCAAACGGCGGCGGTTCAATCTTCACCATTGAAATCAAGGGCGGCGTAAAAGAGGCTCACAAATTTATTGATAATCTTAAAATTTTCTCGTTGCTTGCCAATGTTGCCGACGCTAAATCACTCGTAATTCACCCTGCAACAACTACTCACAGTCAGCTTACCGAGGAAGAGCTTGCAGAACAGGACATCAAGCCGAACACAATCCGTCTTTCAATCGGCACGGAGCATATTGACGATATTATCGCAGACCTTGAAAACGGTTTTGCGGCAGTAAAGGAGTAATTACTATGGCTAATATATATACATCAGCCGACCGGCTTATCGGCAAAACACCATTACTTGAACTTACACACATTGAAAAAAATCTCGGACTTAAAGCGAACATTCTTGCCAAGCTTGAATACTTCAACCCTGCCGGCTCGGTCAAGGACAGAATTGCAAAAGCGATGATTGATGATGCGGAAGCAGGCGGAAAGCTTAAACCCGACTCGGTAATTATTGAGCCGACTTCGGGAAATACAGGTATCGGTCTTGCGGCTGTTGCGGCGGCGAGAGGCTACAGAATTATCATTGTAATGCCCGAAACTATGTCCGTTGAGCGTAGACAGCTTATGAAGGCTTACGGTGCTGAGCTTGTTCTCACCGAGGGCGCAAAGGGAATGAAGGGAGCAATCGCAAAAGCAGAGGAGCTTGCAAAGGAAATCCCTCACAGCTTTGTTCCGTCCCAGTTCACAAACCCTGCAAACCCGAAGGCTCACATTGAAACAACGGGTCCCGAAATCTGGGATGATACTGACGGAAAGGTTGATATCTTTGTTGCAGGTGTAGGCACAGGCGGCACGATAACAGGTGTCGGCGAATATCTTAAATCAAAGAATTCCGATGTAAAAATCGTAGCAGTTGAACCTGCTTCTTCAGCTGTGCTTTCAACAGGCGTTGCAGGTCCTCACAAAATTCAGGGTATCGGCGCAGGCTTTGTTCCCAATGTTCTGAACATGAAGATTTACGATGAAATTATCGCCGTTTCAAACGAAGACGCTTTCGAAACGGGTAGACTTATCTGCAGAAGTGAGGGTGTACTTGTTGGCATTTCCTCCGGTGCGGCAACTTATGCGGCAATCGAGCTTGCAAAGCGTCCTGAAAATGCAGGAAAAAACATTGTCGTACTGCTTCCTGATACGGGGGACAGATATCTTTCGACTCCTCTTTTCTCCGAATGATTGACTTTTTCTACAGTATTGTGTTACAATAAACGGGAGGTGTTTGATATGATGATTTCAACAAGAGGCAGATACGCTCTGCGTGTTATTATAGATTTGGCAGAGCATATTGACAACGGTTATGTACCTATGAAAGAAGTTGCGGCACGTCAGGAAATCTCGCTGAAATATCTTGAAAGAATACTTCCTGTTCTTGTGAAAAACGGACTTGTTGAGGGTGTTCAGGGTAAAGGCGGCGGCTACAGACTGAGCCGTGCTCCCGAAGAATGTACTGTAGGTGAGATTTTAAGACTTACTGAAGGTAATCTTGCTCCCGTGGCTTGTCTTGACTGCAATGCCGAGGTATGCGAAAAGAAAGATACCTGTAAAACGCTTTCTATGTGGACGGAGTTTCACCGTCTGACCAATCAGTATTTTGACGGTATCACCGTTGCGGAGCTGGCAAACGGCAAGTCTTTATAAAAGCTGAAATATGAGCGGTAATGCATAAGCTGTATTACCGCTTTTTCGGGTGAAAAATAAATGCAAGGAGAAGAAAATGAACGCAAACAGTGAAAAACAGACATTTAAGACACGGCTTAAATCCGAAATACTCGATAAACTTTCCATACGGCGTATTGTGATTTATTGCTTCGGATTTTTTCTTATAGCAATCGGAATCAGTATTTCCGCAAAGTCATCGCTGGGTGTTTCACCTGTGAATTCCGTTCCTTACACAGTAAGTCTGCTGACAGGCTTTGAACAGGGATTATGCACAACAGCGTTTTTCCTTGTGCTTATTTTTGTGCAGTTTCTGATTTCACCGAAAAATTTTTCTCCGTTCTCTTTTCTGCAGATTATATGCTCCTTTGTTTTCGGATGGTTTGTGACTCTCGCCAATATCTGCACTTCGTTTATTCCGACTCCCGAAAGCTACATTATCAAGATGATTTACATAATAATAAGCCTGTTTTTCGTCGCTGTCGGAGTTTTCCTGTATGTCAATTCCGATTTTCTCCCACTGCCAAGCGAGGGAGTTATGCTCACTTTTTCAAAAAGGACGAGCATCCCATTTCATATCTGCAAAATCGGTTTTGATTGCTCGGTTGTAGCAATCGCCGCACTCATTTCCCTGATTGCTCGTGGAGAGCTTCTCGGCGTAAGAGAAGGAACCATAATTGCCGCAATTATTGTCGGAATAATCATCAAGCCGATTTCAAAACGCTTTTTGGTAAAACTGAAAAAATTTCTGGGAGATGCATCAAAATAATATATAAAAACAAGAGCAGTACCGCAATCAAGCGATACTGCTCTGTTTGTTTCATTAGCCACCGTTTAGTCAATAAACATTAGAATTTGTGAATACTTCTATATGGTAATTACCCTAAAGGCTTACCCTTGCTATCGTTGTTATCATAAGCGTGGTGTTTGCGCTTATTGCGGTAGTTTCGTTCTTTTTGTTCAGACAGACGCTGGATCAGCGCATCAACAACGAGATATCCGCTACGCTTTCGGCAAAGGCGCTGGAGTTTGACAGCTGGATAGATACTCAGGAGCAGACGATAGCCTATTTCGGCGATTCCATCCAGTATAATGACGGTCTCAACACTATGACGAATGCCGAGATCGAGGATTTTCTTGCTTCAAAAAACTCCTCCGACACGGTTGACCGCTATGTGGTCATCCCGGGCGAGATCACTCTTTTCGCAAGCAAGACCGTGCTTCCCGAGGATTTTGATGTCACACAGCGTGACTGGTACAAGGCTACCCTCGCAGCCGAGGGCGGTTATACCTGCACATCTCCCTATATCGATCATAACACCGGCAAGCTTGTAATGACTGTCTCAAGAGCTTTCTACAAGGCTGACGGCTCTCTTGATTTCGTTATGGGCGCCGATATCTACGCCGACTATCTCGCAGAGGTCACCAACAGCATAAAGATATTCGACAACGCATACCCCATGCTTGCCGACAGCAGCTTCAACATTATCGTACACGGCAACGAGGAGTATATGCCCAAAGCAAATGACGACGGCTCCTCAAGCGTCACCGCTCTTACGGACATCCCTGCATACTCGGTTCTTGTGACAAATATCACAAACAACGACTTTTCTGTTATCAAAGCTGCCGACTACAACGGTATCTCCACCTGTTTTGCGCCTGCAAGGATATCCTCCACGGGATGGTATTATCTTTATGCAGTAAATTCCTCTGAGTATATTTCTGAGATCATGGGCGTGATGCTCACGATGTTCGCTATAATAGTATGCTCTGCCGTGGTGTCCATCTTCGTCATCTCTCTGCTCATTAAAAGGTTCATCAAGCCTGTTGACGAGCTTACCGCTGCCGCTGCCGACATGAAGAGCGGCAACCTCAGATATACTCCTACCTATTACGCAAACGACAGCATAAGCGACCTTTGCGAGAGCATCTCCGAGACCAATCAGGTATGGACGGGCTACATAAACGATATCAGCAGCAACCTTGACAAGCTGGCTCACGGTAACTTTGACATCGAGTTCAACGGCAGCTATGTGGGCGATTTTGCAAAGATCAGGGAGTCGGTCATCAACATCTCCGACAAGCTCCGTGAGATCATCGGCGGTATCGATCACGCTTCCAATGAGGTGTCTCTCGGCTCCGCAGATGTTGCGGCGTCCTCGGGCGCTCTTGCCGATGGCGTAAGCGAGCAGTCCAGGACCATCGACGAGCTTACGGGCCTTATCGAGAACCTTGTTACACAGATCAACGAGAACGCAGCCTCTGCGGAGTCCGCACAGGCTCAGTCGGGCATTACATCTGACAATGTTGTGGAGTGTAACCGCCGCATGACGGAGCTGCTTGAGTCGATGAACGACATCAACGACAAGGCTCAGGAGATAGTAAAGATCGTAAAGACTATCGATGACATCGCATTCCAGACAAACATCCTTGCGCTCAACGCCGCTATCGAGGCTGCAAGAGCAGGTGAAGCGGGCAAGGGCTTCGCAGTTGTAGCGGACGAGGTAAGGAACCTTGCCTCCAAGTCTGCCGAGGCTGTACAGAACACCAATCAGCTTATCAGCGGAACAGGAGAGGCAGTGGAGAAGGGCTCCCGTCTTGCAGCTGAGACCGAGGCTGCGCTTATCACCGTATCCGAGGGCGTAGAGAACGTAAACAGTCTTATCGTGAAGATATCCGAGGCTTCCGAGGCGCAGGCTGATGATGTCAGAACTGTTTCGGAGAAGATAAACGCCATAGAGGATATCGTGCGTGCTACTGCGGCTTCCGCACAGGAAAGCGCTGCGTCCAGCGACAGGCTGAGTATGCAGGCAGGCAACCTCCAGGATATGCTTACAAGGTTTATGAACCACTGACAGCCATGCCGATAGCCCGGCAGCAGTTTGATAAAAGACGACCCATGCAGCTTCCATGGGTCGTCTGCCTGTCGAAAAACCTGGTTGATGCCCGCACAGCGGGCATTTTTTTATTGCTTTTTTGGTGTGGCTCTGCCACGCCAAAAAACACTTCTATCCGCACAACTGTGCGAGTTGGCGGTATCACCGCCAACGAGTGCGGGCAGTGCGGATGTTTCGGCGGAAAAGTCCCGACGGGACTTTTTCGACGGTCTCACGACCCATGTAGCTTCCATGGGTCGTTTTTTTGCGACGTGGGGGGGATAACGCCATGTCGTGTTGTAAAGCTCCACGGCACAACATATCAACTCCCCGTATCAAAGATGAAAATACTGTGTAATTTCATTTCACCCCTTGAAAAAAATCTCAATATCGGTTATAATAATATGGAATATTTATAAATCTGTTTTCGCAGACGTGCGTTTACGTTTGGCGTCTGTGTTCAATAATAGATAGACAGACCTTCGTTAGCAAAGGAGTTACAGATGAACGATCCCATAGAAAGAATAAAAGGCCCGATATTTGAACTGCTGGACTGGATGGCAGGCAGGACTTCGCTTGAGACAGTGGTTATCTCGTTTTTTGCGGTGGCAGTGGTGATATTTGTGGTATTCCCGATACATGAGTGCGCCCACGGACTTATGGCAAAGATACTGGGCGACGATACCGCAGACCGTGAGGGCAGGCTCACACTCAATCCCTTTGCACATATCGACCCGACGGGCGCAATCGTGATGTGCTTCTGCTGCATCGGCTGGGCGAAGCCTGTGCCTGTAAATGTTTCACGCTGTAGCAAGGTGAAAGGCAGGACGGCGCTTGCGCTCACTTCGCTTGCAGGACCTCTGGCGAATATCATACTCGCTTATGTGTTCCTTATCATTTCAAAGATCGTGCTGATGTCGGTCAGCAACATGGCTATGCTGTATGTCTGGTCAGCTATCGGACTGGTGGTGCACCTCAACATCTACCTTGCGGTGTTCAACCTGCTTCCCATCCCTCCGTTTGACGGCTCCAAGATACTTTACAGCTTCCTGCCCACGAAGGGCATCGTGTTCATGGAGCGCTACGGACAGGTCATCCACTGGGTGTTCTTTGCGCTGCTGATATTCGGCGTGCTGGATGTTCCGCTCAGCTTCCTTACCGACTGCGTGGTGTGGCTGCTTGACAAGGCGTCCTTCTTTGTGGGTTGATGACAGATGGAGGAACTTAGCTTTAAGCTTGAGGTGTTCGAGGGTCCGCTGGACCTTATGCTGTCGCTGATACAGAAGCACAAGCTCAACATACAGGACATCGAGATAAGCATACTGCTGGAGCAGTTCATGCTGTACCTTGAGCGCATGACGGAGGCCGACCTTGAGGTCACCTCGGAGTTTCTGGAGATGGCGGCACGCCTTATCCTGATCAAATCCGCCGCACTGCTTCCGAAGGAGGAGGCGGAGGAGCTCAAAAAGGAGCTTCAGGGCGCACTTATCGAGTACGCACTGTGCAAGACCATGGCGGAGCGCCTCAAAAAGCGCTTTCAGGGCGACTGCATCTTCGTGCGCCAGCAGATGGAGATAGAGACGGACCGCTCGTATAACAGATCACACCAGCCCGAGGAGCTGCTGCTTGCCCTCGGCGCTGTCACGGACAGGGGGCGCAAAAAGGCGTCCTACCGTCCCAAGTCCATAAAGCCGATAGTTGCCAAGAGCTACGTCACCGTGTTCACGGGGATAATGACGGTGCTGAAGAGTCTGCGCCGCAAGGGCAGTGTTACGATGGACGAGCTTTACGGCGGCAGGGAGCGCTCGCACGAGGTTGCGATGTTCCTTGCGATACTGGAGCTTTCAAAGCAGGGGCGCATAGTTATTTCGGAGGACGGAAACAGCATCCGTATGGCGACCCGTGCCGACAAGGAGGAAGCACAAGCATGAAATTTTCCGAGGGAATGGCGGCGGTGGAGGCGATACTTTTCGCCTGCGGAGAGCCGATAGAGCTTGACAAGCTTGCGTCCGCCGCAGAGATAGAAAAGGAGACCGTCGAAAAGATAATAGACCGTCTCAACGACCGTTACAGCGAGCAGGAGAGCGCACTGTGCATCTCAAGACTGGGCGACAGCTACCAGATGATGACACGCCCCGAGTTCGCACCGAAGATAAAGAGCGCTATCGAGACAAAGCGCCAGACTCCGCTGTCGCAGGCGGCGCTTGAGGTGCTTGCGATAATCGCCTACAATCAGCCTGTCACAAAGGGCTTTGTGGAGCAGGTGAGGGGCGTTGACAGCTCAAGCGTTGTCAACAACCTCGCAGAGCGTGGGCTGCTTGAGGAGTACGGCAGGCTTGACCTGCCCGGCCGTCCGATAGCATATAAGACGACGGAGAACTTTCTGCGCTGCTTCGGCATGACGGATATCGGGGGGCTTCCTCCAATACCCGACAGCAGCGGCCAGATAGATTTTGACGAATATGAGGAAATGACGTTTTCGGGAGACTGACAGCTCCCGATGGCAAAGGTGGTGATCCTAACGGGCTGGATAATTGCAGGCAGCATCATACTGTTTATAATAGTTCTGCTGGCTATTCCCGTTGTGATAAGCTTCGATTACGCAGATGATATCCGGTTAAGGGTCAGGTACCTTTTCATCACGATATTCAGGATACCTCAGAAGCCAAAAAAGGAGAAGAAGCACAAGCCTGAAAAGTCCGCAAGGACCGACGTACAGGCTGTGGCTTCGGGTGCTGCGGCAGGCTCGGGTGCTCATGCGCAGGCGGCTGCATCGGCTACCGTCACCCCCAAAAAGGCAGAAGCTGCCCCCATGGCGGAAGCCGCCCCCAAGGCAGAAGCCGCCCCCATGGCGGAAGCCGCCCCCATGGCGGAAGCCGCTCCCAAGGCAGAAGCCGCCCCCAAGGCAGAAGCCGCCTCCAAGGCAGAAGCTGCCTCCAAGGCGGAAGCCACAGGGCAGGGAACAGCCGAAGAAAAGCCCTCCGACAAGTCTGCTGAAAAGCAAGAGAAGAAAAAGGAGAAGGGTCCCAAGGAGAAAAATCCCAATATGCCGACCCTTCCCGAGATATTCGAGCTTGTGAAGGTGTTCGTGGACAGCCTTAAAAAGCCGCTGAAAAAGCTGCTGAAGCGCATAAAGATATGCGATCTCGATATCGAGATGGTGTGCGGCGGCGAGGACGCCGCAAAGGCGGCGCTCAATTTCGGCAGGATGAACCTGCTGATAGGCAATGCGTTCGGCTTTTTCGATACGTTCTTCAAGCTTAAAAGACCGCACGCCAAGATAGACGTTGCGTTCGACTCGGAGGAGACCACCGTGCTCTGCTCCTGCACTGTGAAGATGAGTGCGCTGACCGCACTGGCATTTGCTTTCACGTTCCTCGGAAGGCTCATCGTGAGGGCGCTGAGGAGCAGTAAGATCAAGGGCTACATCGGCAGGATCCGTGGCAACAGCGCAGACAAGAAGGCTGATAAGAAGTCCAGAAAGAAGATAGCAAAACAGATCCGCAAGGACAAGAATAAATAACATCAACCGTAAAGACCGAAAGGAGTTTTTATTATGAACGACAAGCATCCAATCGAAGGTGTAATGGGCATTTCCATGGACAAGATCCACGAGATGACCGATGTAAACACCATCATCGGCGATCCCATCAGTGCGCCTGACGGCACCATCGTTATCCCCGTATCCAAGGTTTCCTTCGGATTTGTTTCGGGCGGCAGCGATCTCCCCACACAGGCAAACGACAGATTTGCAGGCGGCTCGGGCGCAGGCGTTACCGTTAAGCCCGTTGCTTTCATCGTCATCAAGAAGGACGGCGACGTGAAGCTTATGGAGCTTGGCGCAAAGGGCAGCCCCATCGACGGCGTTGTTGACGCACTTCCCAGCATCATCGACAAGATCAAGGGCTTTATCGACAAGAAGAACAACGGCGGCGAGGAAGCTGCTGCCGATACGGAAGTAAGCGAATAACATCCATGAAATAGCTGTATATTCTTCCTTTTTCTGCACATCCTAGCACTGAAAATAAACGTACAGGAGTGCTTTTATGAAAAAAAGGTTGATCGCAGCTGCATCTTTAATGCTTGCCGCAATGGTCTCTCAGATCACTGCGGCTTACGTATGGGCGAGACCTGCCGACATCTCGGCGGTCAGCGCCATACTTATCGAGGCGGACACAGGCGCCGTCATCTATGAAAAGAACGCCGACGCACAGCGTGCCATGGCGAGCACCACAAAGATAATGACCGCCATCCTCACCATCGAGGCGGGCGACCTTGACAGCGAGTTCACGGTGGACAGCTATGCCATCATGGTGGAGGGCACCTCCATGGGACTGCGTGAGGGCGACCGTGTCTCAAGGCGTGATCTGCTTTACGGCATACTTCTGCCCTCGGGCAACGATGCGGCGAATGCGGCGGCGGTGTCGGTAGGCGGCAGCATAGGCGGCTTTGTGGAGCTTATGAACGAGAAAGCGCAGCAGCTTTCGCTCTCCTCAACGCATTTCGTCACTCCCTCGGGACTTGACGCAGACGGGCACTACACCACCGCAAGGGATCTTGCGGCGCTCACCGCTTATGCGATGGAGAACGAGACGTTCCGTGAGATAGTGTGCTGCTCCTCCGCCGAGGTGGAGTACGGCAACCCGCCGTATATGCGCACTCTCTACAATTCCAACAAGATGCTGACCCGATACGAGGGCGCTATCGGCGTAAAGACAGGCTTTACAGACAATGCACGGCGCTGCCTTGTTTCGGCGGCGGAGCGTGACGGGGTCACGCTTATCGCTGTGACCCTCAACGCAGGCGACGACTGGAACGACCACACAAAGATGCTGGACTACGGCTTTTCGCAGGTGCACAGCTACCCGCTGGAGCTTTCCTGCGGCGAGCGTGTTGCGGTTGCGGGCACGGGACAGAGCGTTGCGGTGTACGCCGAGCAGGATACTGTCTCGCTTATGGCGGGGCAGCGTGAGCGGCTGATACGCAAGGTGTACCTGCCGAGGTTTATCTACGGCAGCGTGAGGCGTGGCGAGCAGCTGGGGCGTATGGAGTTCAGCATAGACGGCAGGGTGGTAAAGACCTGTCCGCTGTACGCCGAAAGCAGCGTCACTGTCGCAGATGAACAGCTTTCGCTGTGGCAGAGGATACTGGCGGCTGTCGGTATCTATATTTGAATACAGAACATGACGGCGGCGCACGGATATGCCGATGTGCTGCCGTTAAAATAAACTCGTCGGGAGACGGAGGTAAAACATTATGGAAAAGATAAGGATACAGAAGATAATCGCAGACAGCGGCTACTGCTCACGCAGAAAGGCTGAGGAGTACATCTCCTCGGGACTTGTCACGGTGAACGGCAGGGGCTGCTCCCTCGGCGACAAGGCAGACCCCCGCAACGATCTTATCAAGGTCGGCGAGGACATCATCCCTGCCGAGCGTGCCGAGAAGCGTTATATCATACTCAACAAGCCGAGGGGCTACGTTACCTCGATGGCTGACGAAAAGGGAAGAAAGATCGCCGCAGAGCTCCTTACAGACGTAAGGGAGCGTGTGTACCCCGTGGGCAGGCTTGACCGCAACTCCGAGGGTCTGCTAATATTCACGAACGACGGCGAGTTTGCAAACGACATCATGCACCCCTCACGCCATGTCGCAAAGACCTACCGTGTTACGATCGACGGCAGGGTGAACGAGGAGCAGCTCAATACCCTCATGTCGGGCGTGGAGCTGGACGACGGCGCTGTGACCCTGCCCTGTACCGTTGAGGTACTGACGGAGGAGCCCGAGCGCACGGTGCTGCGCTTCATCATCAAGGAGGGCAGGAACCGTCAGATACGCCGTATGTGCGACGCAGTGGGACTACAGGTAGGCAGACTGCGCAGAGTGGCTATCGGCGGCGTAAAGCTTGGAATGCTGAAGCCCGGCGAGTACCGTGACCTCACAAAGGACGAGCTGAGAAGGCTTCGCACCGCTGTCGGCAAGGGCGTAAAGCAGGGAAGATAAGGGGGTACATAAAATGATAGAGATACTTCAGAACAAGCAGAATACAGAGAAGATAGAGTTCAACGCCTCCGAAAACGGAAAGAGCCTCGGAAAATGCGCAGGCGTGCTTTGCGGCGACACCTTCGTTTTCGATGAGCTTCAGTGCGATGACTTTTTCGTTGACGGTCTTGTAAGAGCCATCCTCAACCTTATGGATCTTCACGGCGTTGAAAAGGCACGCTTCGATTTTGAGGAGGGTGAACAGCTTCAGCAGCTCAGACGCTGGGGTTTTGTTAAAAACGACGAAAAAACGATAGATAATATCGCCAAATTCTTTGACGAAAATAAAAAATGTACAAAAATGTGATTTGGTCTTGTTATTTTCGTCACAATGTAGTATAATTAAACTGGTATAATTTTTAATATGAAGGGAAGCTGTGTCTGCATGATACGGCTGCTCTTTGTTAAGTTATGGAGGACAGATATGGCAATTTCAAAGACATTGGCTGAAATGGAACAGAACGTTCCCGACAGCGAAGCAAGGAAAAGACTTACCGCGCTGTTTGACGAGGACAGCTTCAGAGAGCTGGACAAGTTCGTTTCCGCTGACGGTGGCGTTTGCTCCGTTGTTGCGGGCTACGGAACAGTTATGGGCGCTACCGCTTATGCATTCGCACAGGATGTGAGCGTTAAGGGCGGCGCAGTAAACAAGAGCGCTGCACTCAAGATAAAGAAGATCTACGAGCTTGCTGCAAAGAACGGCGCTCCCGTTGTTGCAATATTCGATTCCAAGGGCGGCGACATCAACGAGGGCATGGCTGTGCTCTCCGCTTACGGCGACATCGTAAAGGCTTCCGCAGCTATCTCGGGCGTTGTTCCCCAGATCGCAGTTGTATGCGGCGTCTGCGCAGGTGCTGCTGCAATGATCGCCTCCATGGCTGATGTTACCATAATGACAGAAAAGGCTGAGCTGTTCATGACCGCTCCCTTCAATACACCCGACGGTAAGCTTGCAGGCGCAGGCAGTGCCGCTAACGCAGCTAAGGCAGGCGTTTGCGATATCCTCGCAAAGGACGACGCAGAGGCTATCGCAAAGGCTAAGAAGCTGGTTGCTATCCTCCCTGCAAACAACATCTCCCTCGCAGGAAACGATGATTTTGCAGAGAACGACGCTGTTGTATCCGCAGGTATGGGCGGCAAGGACGTTATCGCAGCTGTCGCTGACAGCAACTCCGTTGTTGAGCTTGGCGCAGAGTTCGGCTGTGCTGCTTACACAGCACTGGCAAGCGTGAACTGGGCAACAGTTGCTTTCGTTGCAACCGACAAGGCGGACAAGCTTTCCTCTGCTGATTGTGCTAAGATCGCACGCTTCGTTCAGCTTGCTGACGTATTCTCCATCCCCGTTGTTACAGTTATCGACACAGAGGGCTTCGTTCCCTCCAGCGAGGCTGAGCTTGCAGGCAGCGTAAGAGACTGCGCAAAGCTTGCACAGGTATACGCTTCCGCTACCACAACAAAGGTCAACCTCATCAAGGGTGCGGCTTACGGTGCGGCTTACGCTGCATTTGACAGCGCTGACATCTCCTACGCATGGGAGAGCGCTTCCATCGCTCCCATGTCCCTCGAGGCTGCCAAGGTATTCATGGGCGAGGAGATCGACGCTTCTCCCTTCAACGCTGCGGCACTCGGCATGATCGACGGCGTTATCGCTGCCGAGGACACCAAGGACGCCATCGCATCCGCTGTGGATCTTTGCAGCGGCAAGAGAGTAGTGGCTCCTACCAGAAAGCACGTTAATTTCGCATTTTAACTGAGCGTTCGGACGGCGATAAGAACGCATCTGCTTCGTCTATCTCCCTTGACGTACACAAAGTACGTCGGCGGTCGATATCCTTGCATCTGCATCCTTCTCACCGCCCTCAGGTAAGGTAACGACAGCGATATGCACGCATCTGCTTCGTCTATCTCCCTTGACGTACACAAAGTACGCCTGCGGTGCGGCTTCCTCGCATCTGCATACATCTCACCGATCTCAGGTGAGATAACGACGGCGATATGCACGTATTACACGCTTGGCGTACACAAAGTACGTCGGCGGTCGATATCCTTGCATCTGCATCCTTCTCACCGCCCTCAGGTGAGATAACGACGGCGATAAGAACGCATCTTGATATACTTAATTGCAAAAAAAATGCGGCGCAGCCGCATCAGGATATGTCCGCAGAGCGGACACAATAATTCCTCATTCCTAACTCCTAATTCCTAATTTTACAAAGAGAGGTTTTTGACATGAAAAGATACACCATCACAGTAAACGGCACAGCTTATGATGTAACAGTAGCAGAGGCAGACGGCTCTGCGGCTCCCGTGGCAGCGGCTCCCGCTCCCAAGGCAGCTCCCAAGAAGGCAGCTCCCGCTCCCGCAGCAGCAGGCGCTTCCTCCATTACTGCTCCCATGCCCGGCACCATCGTTGACGTTAAGGTAAAGGCAGGCGACAAGGTTGCAAACGGCACAGTCGTTGCTATCCTCGAGGCTATGAAGATGGAGAACGACATCGTTTGCGATAAGGACGGCGTTGTCGCTTCCGTTAACGTTGCAAAGGGCGACTCCGTTGAGACAGGCGCTGTTGTAATCACCATCAACTAATATAAATAAGGAGAGCGAAAAATGGCTAAGCTTAAGATAACCGAAACCGTTCTGCGTGACGCGCACCAGTCACTGCTCGCCACCAGAATGACTTTAGACGAGATGCTCCCCATCCTGTCCACCATGGACAAGATCGGCTTCTATTCCGCTGAGTGCTGGGGCGGCGCTACATTCGATTCCTGCATCCGCTTCCTGGACGAGTGCCCCTGGGACAGACTGCGCACCATCCGTAAGGAGATGCCCAACACAAAGCTCCAGATGCTGTTCAGAGGACAGAATATGCTGGGCTACCGTCACTATGCCGATGACCTTGTAGAGTACTTCGTACAGAAGTCCATCGCAAACGGTATCGACATCATCCGTATCTTCGACGCACTGAACGATATAAGAAACCTCGAGACAGCTATCAACGCTGCCAAGAAGGAGCAGGGTCACGCACAGGTGGCTATCTCCTACACCCTCGGTGAGGTGTTCACTCACGAGTATTACATGAACTACGCAAAGCAGGTAGAGAGCGCAGGCGCTGACTCCATCTGCATCAAGGATATGGCTGCGCTGCTGACCCCCTACGAGGCTGAAACACTCGTCCGTGACATCAAGAGCGCTGTAAGCATCCCTGTACAGCTCCACACACACTACACCTCGGGTCTTGCATCCATGTGCATACTCAAGGCTGTTGAGGCAGGCGCTGACGCAGTGGATACCGCTATGTCACCCCTTGCACTGGGTACTTCCCACGCCCCCACAGAGTCCATCGTGGCTACATTCAAGGGCACAGAGTACGACACAGGCATCGACCTTGTTGCGCTGACAGAGGTAAGAGATTTCTTCATGAAGCTGCGCAAGAAGTACATCGACAGCGGTCTGCTTGACCCCTCCATGCTCGCAACAGACGCAAATGCGCTTATCTATCAGGTTCCCGGCGGTATGCTGTCCAACCTGCTCTCTCAGCTCAAGCAGGCAGGCAAGGCAGATCAGCTTGACGAGGTCCTTAAGGAGGTTCCCCGTGTTCGTAAGGACAGCGGCTTCCCGCCCCTCGTTACACCCACATCCCAGATCGTCGGCACACAGGCTGTGTTCAACGTTATCACAGGCGAGCGCTACAAGACCGTTACCAAGGAGTTCAAGGGCCTTGTAAAGGGCGAATACGGCAAGACTCCCGTGGATATCGATCCCGAGTTCCGCAAGAAGATCCTCGGCGACGAGCAGCCCATCACCTGCCGTCCCGCTGACCAGCTCGCTCCCGAGTTCGAGGCTATGAAGGCTGAGGCTGCCGAGTGGATAGAGCAGGAGGAGGATATCCTCACCTACGCTATGTTCCCCAAGGTTGCTCCCAAGTACTTTGAGAAGCGCCGTGACCGCAAGCTCGGCATCGATGCTGACCATGCAGACAAGGTGAACAAGGTTCATCCCGTTTAATATATTTATATAGTATATATCCCCCTCCGTGAAAACAGAGGGGGATATTTTTATGTAGGGGCACGACGTGTCGTGCCTGTTGATGCAATATCCGTTATCTGAGGGCACGACAGTCTGTAAAACATCCTGAAAAGCACAAATTCGGCGCAAAATATGTGAAAAGTTCCGCCGCAGTTGAGCACTATTATTAATAAAGGCGTACCGCTGTGACGATTTAGCGCAGCAGTTCAATATATATAAAAATAGTTAAAAAATACTGTATATTTTTACTGATAACGTTTACAATAATGGTTCGTCAATTTTTCGGCACTTTCACCAAATTAAAAGTTACAACTTGGTAACAAAACGGTTACAAATGTGATTTTTTTGTCAGATCATGCAGGGAGGGCAGTTTGAAAACGGCTTGGTTAAGCCGAAAAAACAAGTCCGTTCTCCAATTTGTGGTTTTTTAAGTTATAAAGGAAAACTGTTGTCATATTGTACAATCCGACGGGTTTGAAAACGTTTACGGACGTCAGGGTGCGAAAAAGTTCAAAAAAAAGACTTGAAAAAAAGGCAGTTTTATGATAAACTTACAAATGAAATCAGGACAACTGCATAACTGCGGCTGCCTGATCAATAAAACCAGTTCCGATCTTCGGAACGAACAACCTATTTATGGGAGGAAAAAACCTATGAAGAAAAGAGTTTTAGCAGCGCTCCTCGCGTCTGCTACAGTTCTGTCTGTAGTTGGCTGCTCCAACAACACATCCGGCAGCGACGCAGGCAACAGCGGCAACACATCCAACACTGACAGCGGTTCCACAGGTGGCAACGACAGCGGTTCCACAGGCGGCAACACTGAAGGCGGCGACACTGTTACAGTTCCCGATGATGGTAAGGTTCTCAACATCTGGTGCTGGAATGACGAGTTCCAGAGCCGTGTTAAGGACTTCTATCCTGACTACGTTGACAACGGCGACGGCACAGGTAAGATCGGTGACGTTCTTGTTAAGTGGACAATCAACCCCAACAAGGATAACGGTTACCAGATCCCCCTCGATGCTGCTCTGCAGGATCAGGAGAACGTAGCAGCTGATGACAGAATCGATATCTTCCTTATCGAGGCTGACTACGCTGACAAGTACGTTAACTCTGAGTACTCTCTGCCCGTATCCGCTGTAGGTATTACAGACGCTGATACAGCTGAGATGTACGAGTACACAAAGGTTATCGCTACAGACGCTAACGGCGACCTGAAGGCAGTTTCCTGGCAGGCAGCTCCCGGTCTGTTCGCTTACAAGCGCTCCATCGCTCAGAAGGTTCTCGGTACAGACGATCCCGATGCAGTTCAGGAGTACGTAGCTGACTGGGATAAGTTCGAAGAGACCGCTCAGACAATGAAGGACAACGGTTACTTCATGCTCTCCGGTTACGACGATGCTTACCGTACATTCTCCAACAACGTTTCCGCTCCTTGGGTAAACGACAAGAACGAGATCATCATCGACGAGAACATCCTCAAGTGGGTAGAGCAGACCAAGAACTTCACAGACAAGGGCTTCAACAACAAGAACGGTCTGTGGTCTGATGGTTGGGCTGCTGACCAGGGTCCCGACGGTAAGGTATTCGGCTTCTTCTACTCCACATGGGGTATCAACTTCACACTGCTCGGCAACTCTCTCGCTACTAAGGTTCCGGATGGCATGGCTCAGGGTTCTGCTGAGTGGCTTGAGCACTGCACAGGCAACGGTGCATTCGGCGACTACGCAGTTTGCTACGGTCCTCAGACATACTACTGGGGCGGTACATGGCTCTGCGCTTCCTACATGACAGATAATGCTTCCCTCGTTAAGGACATTATGTACCAGCTGACATGCAACGGCGAGATCATGAAGAGCATCACAACAACACCCGGTGTTGAGGATTACACAAACAACATGGCAGCTATGGAAGAAGTTGCTAACTCTGACTTCAAGTCTGACTTCCTTGGCGGCCAGAACCACATCGCTCTCTTCGTAGAGAACGCTAAGAAGATCGACATGTCTAACATCAGCAAGTATGACCAGGGCTGCAACGAGACATTCCAGGCAGCTATGAAGGACTACTTCGATGGTACTGTTGATTACGATACCGCTCTCGAGAACTTCTACACAAACGTTATTACTAAGTACCCCGCACTCACAAAGCCTGCTGAGTAATTAGTCAACGTTTAGCAATTAAGGTCTGACTTAACATCTTCGGACTGCGGGGTAAAACTCGCAGTCCGGTATGTTAATGCCATTTTGCTGTATAGAAATGTAATTTTTTATGGTAAATCGGTATTAACATACCTTGGGGCCGCCTGTGCGTGTGGCGGCTTCGGATGTTGAGCTGGCCGAGAAAAAACATGAAAGTGATGGTGAAATTCCTGTGAAACGCAAGTCTATAAGCTATGCGAAGTGGGGCTATTTCTTTATCGCACCGTTCTTTATTGCGTATGCGATATTCTCCCTGTGGCCTCTGATTACCACAGTATACAATAGCTTCTTTGAAAACTATCGTATCGGTCTTGATCAGGTAGGACCCAACTTCATCGGTTTTGAGAACTACATAAACTTCTTTACCGGTGCAAAGGGCGTTCCTGTATGGAATCTGATCTCCAATACGGTTATCATGTGGCTGATGGGCTTTATCCCTCAGCTTGCTGTATCTCTTCTGTTTGCTTACTGGTTTACAAACAAGAGAATGGATCTGAAGTGCACAAGCATATTCAAGTCTATCATTTATATGCCGAACCTTATCATGGCTTCTGCGTTCTCTCTGCTGATGTTCTCTCTGTTTGCTAACACTGAGACAGCTCCCATCAACAATATGCTTCTTTCTATCGGCGCAACTACCGAAAAGATCGACTTCCTTGCTAACCAGTGGTCCGCTCGCGGAATCATTGCATTTATGAACTTCATCATGTGGTTCGGTAACACCACCATCATGCTGATGGCTGCAATGCTAGGTGTTGACGAGTCTCTGGTTGAGGCTGCTGACATCGACGGCTGTACACCCAACCAGATCTTCTGGAAGATCACAATGCCCCTTATCCGCCCCATCCTTGTATATGTGTTCATCACATCTCTGGTCGGCGGTCTGCAGATGTTCGACGTTCCCCAGGTACTTACAAGCGGTATCGGCGTACCTAACGGTACTACAAAGACCCTTATCATGTTCCTGAACGACAACCTGTACTCCAAGAACTACGGTGCAGCAGGTGCCATCTCTGTTATCCTGTTCATCGTTTGTGCTGCATTCAGCCTTATCGTATACTACTTCTTCACCGACAGAACTCTCGGCGGTGCAAAGTCCTTTGCGGCTAAGAAGAAAAAGAAGGGGGTGTAAGCTATGGCAGGAAAATATGATGTTGTTACCAACGAAAGAAAATTCTGGCTCAATTTCAGACGTACTGTGGCTTACATCGGTCTGACACTTATGTGTATCCTGTGTCTGTTCTTCTTCTACATCATGCTGATCAACTGTACACGTTCACATAACGAGATCCAGAGAGCCGGTCTTGCGTTCTTACCAAGCACTTCTTTTATCTCTAACTTTACAGCTGTTGCAACAGATGCTAACATCCCTCTGATGAAGGGTATGCTCAACTCCATCATCGTTTCTGTTGGCACAGTGTTCTGCTCCGTATACTTCTCCGCTATGACAGCTTACGGCTGCCACGTATACGACTTCAAGGGCAGAAAGTTCGCATTCAACTTCATCCTCCTTATCATGACAATTCCTACACAGGTAACCGCTCTCGGTTTCGTTGACATGATGAGAAGCTGGGGTCTGCTGAACAGCCTTATCCCCCTTATCGTTCCCGCTATCGCAGCTCCCACAGTATTCTTCTTCATGAAGCAGTACATGGACAGCTCGCTGCCCATCGACATCGTTGAGGCTGCTCGTATCGACGGCGCTAACGAGTACAGGACATTCAACTCGATCATTCTGCCTATCCTCAAGCCTGCTATGGCTGTACAGGCGATCTTCACATTCGTTTCGTCCTGGAACAACTACTTCACTCCCAACCTGCTGATCACAAAGACAGAGATGAAGACACTGCCTATCATGGTTTACATGTGGCGTTGTAAGGACTATGCGTCCATCTCCATGGGTCATATCTACATGGTTATCACAATCTCCATCCTGCCCGTAATGATCGTTTACTTCTGCCTTTCCAAGTTCATCATCGGTGGTGTAACTCTGGGTGCAGTAAAGGGTTAATCCTCTGGTTGAGATATCTGTGAAAAAACGACCGCTCCTGACTTATCAGGGGCGGTTTTGTTGTCTTGATGAGATCGTGCCGCAAATGCGCTACACAGGCGACTAAAAGAGCGGGTGAGATCGCCTCTTAAGCGCCCTGCACGCCTTTACAGCGCCGTATAGTCGCCTAAGATGACGGGGGAGGATTACCTCAAAGTAGCCGAGCGAGCCTTTACAACGCCGTACAGTTGCCTTAACCTGCAGGATAAGCATAAAGAACACCCTTGCAGATGATCGCCATTTGCAAGGGTGTTTTGTATCATGCTACTGTCAGTGGAATCATGCCACGGGAGTTCCGTAAACAGTACCCGAAGCCACCTGCCAAGCGTCGTTCGCATAAGCCTTGGCATTAGGCTTTTTGAGAAGTAGACTTAATTCCTCGTCTGTATAGGTTTCTACGGGGGTTTTAGAGCATTTTGGAACTTCCACCTTAAATTCTCTTAACCAGCCCTGTTTCATAAAGAAATATAACAGAGTGCGTAGGTCACGGCAATAGGTGTATAGTGCCATATCTGATAATTCTTTATCTCGGTGGGCAAGGATAAATTCAGGCATTATATTTTCATCAAGATCAGAAATCGGCGTGTCGGGGTCAATGTAATGTGACATATTCGTGAACATATCCTTCCAATGCTTGATAGTTCCTTCTCTTAGATTTCTGACCTTGCAATCCCTGATATACTCATCCTGACCCTCTGCTAAAGTAAGATTATTAGAGAGGTCTCGCATCTTCATTTTCTGCATAACACCGCATCCTTTCTGACTTTTCGCCTAAAAACAAATTGAACACGTCATCACGATTTCTCGCAAATGACGTGTTCAATCTTGTTTATTATCAGCTACCGCCGTCAGGCGGAATTTGGTGCAGCGAAACGCTGCTTACTTCATCGCTTCTTCTACAGCAACTGCGCAGGAAGACAATGGCAACACTGCCCGTGAAAATGTTGCCCACCTTCACAGGCGATTTTATGGCGTTCCATTACCGCTCTTTATCTTGTGAATTTGCACACAACTGAAATAGTATTACAGAGCTATTTGTTGTATTCGAATTATATGTAATGCTGCGTTTGCCACGGTGAAATGTCATTTCAAACCTTGCGCCGATACAGCGATATTTTGAGAAGAAGCAACGGATCACTTTGTATGAAACCGGTCATTTCACCCACCAATATTTAATGTGTCATAACGCCATCTATGACCAGTCCTCCTTGCCATCCCTGTGCTGTTTCAAGGCGGCGAAGCGGAGCAGCTGCTTGCGTGAGGATATGCCAAGTTTGCTGTAAATATTCTTGTTGTGATATTTAAGCGTATTTTCCGTAATATGAAGGATCTCTGCGATCTGCTTCGCAGTATTTCCTGAAAGATACAGCTCGTATACCCTATGCTCAGTCGGAGTTAGCATGCCAAGGTTTTCCACAAAGAAATCATATTCTTCAGGAACGATCTCTTCCTTGTGCTTTTCGGCAAGACGGTCGATCTCGCTTTTGGCGAGCTCGTATTTTTCAGCTGCCTTTTCGTATTCCAGCTTTGCTTTTTGGGCCTCGTTTTCAGCGAATTTCTTTGCATTTTCAAGGTCATCAAGCTGCTGTTCGTAGTAATTATCCTTTTCCTCAAGAAAAGCAAAAAGGTCGTCTATTTCACGGATACGAAGCTGCTCGCCATAGTCCTCCTTTGATTTGACCTGTTCGATCTTTTTCAGAATGGGAGAAACATACTTCTTGCTCATGAAAACACAGCAGACAGCAGCGAGAATTGCCGCGATCAGAAAGATCAGCAGAATATTTATCTGCCCTTTACGCAGAAAGCTTTCATACTGTGTTTTCGGTAGCATAACAGCAATGCTGAAGGTCTCTTTTCCGAGCTTAATCCTCTCTGTCATCCCCACGCATTTCTCGTTGCCGAAATCAAACAGCTGTGAATCCTTTTTATTTGAGATATTTAACTCATTTCCGATATTATTATAACGCCCTGAGCTGAATTGCCCTGAATATATCCCATCGCTTTCGTCAAGCAGACCGCAGGTCACATCTCCCCAGCGTCCGTTCTCAGTCTTGTATGACAGCTGAAACAAAAGGTCGTTTATTTCAAAGCCGCAGACCCCGATAATAATATCGTTATGACCCCGAATGGGAACATAAATGTACCTAGCCCTTTCCCATGTATCGGGGATGGAAACGGTGGGACTTAAAACATAATGTGTTCCGTCTGAAAAGGTCTCGTTGCAGTGTTCAAAAAAACGGGTACTGCTCTCATTCTTCCAGCCGCTGTGGAAATTTATCCCCCTGCTTTTTCCTGTAGAGAATGAGCCCCTGTAAATGGAGAAATCATTGTTTACGGTATTTTCGGAGTAAAGATTGATGTATTTCAGGTAAATTCCGCTGTAAAGCGGAGTTTTGGAATTGCTGTTTGCCGTGGTATCAAGAATATAGAATGCGCCGCTTGCGGGGGCAACCTGCATATTAAGGTAGACCGAGTCGTAAAGCCTGTTCTGTAAGGCGTCAAGCGCTTCGGAATCGTTTTCCAGCTCATCGAAGCTGATATTATTCTCAGTCAGATAGTTCTGTATAGAATCCGAAAGCTGTCCCGAAAAGGATATTGCACAAGCCGCAAGCTCATCGCAGTCACTCTCGATACTGTCCGAGCAGGCAGAAAGCTGTGCATTAAGGTCGTTCATTATCTGTCTGTCGGTAGGATTCAGAATGCCGAATAGGTTCAGCAGAATTATAATTACTGCAAGGAACAGGCAGATTACAGAAAAAACATAGAAAGCAAATCTTCTGCGCATCGACAAGCCTTCCTCTTTGAACTGCTTTACAAGGCTCCTGATGTCAAGGTGTCTTAGCATATTCATAGCGGTACCCTCACATGTCCTTTTCAGAAAGCTTTTTCAATTCTTCAAGGGAGACTGCGGCAAGCTCATTCAGCACAGCTTCCTTGTCCTCGCCGTTTGCTGTCCGTTCAACATACTGGTTGTGTGTGGATCTCAGCACCAGCTTTACATTCTGCTCGAAATCGCTCTGAATATCCGAAGCATTGCTATAAACGGGGAGAGAATAAAGCCTAAAGCTATCCATCATATCATTCATCATATCATAAAGATTTCGATAGCTTTCATTTTTAGCAACGCTTGTATCGGCAAAAAGTTCCGTAAAAGCATCATCCGTAACAGGGAGATATCCTGTGCTTGTAACAAAGCTCAGGTTATTTTCTTTTTCGGTGAGCCATTTTGCGAAGATATATGCACCGTAATTTTTGCGTTCATCATCGCTTTTTACAGCAAAAAGTCCACCGCCTCTGTGTACTGCGGCAGGCTTGTCCTCAATAAAGGCGGGATAAGGCAGTGAAACCGAAGTAATATTTTCGGTAGTGTTGTCAGGATAGAACACCATTTCAGGCTGATAAAGAATATCGGCTGTTGAGCCTATATTGGAGATGATCTCAACGGTTTTCCAGCGTGAAGCTGCGTATCCGTCGTCAAGACATATTCCGCCGTATATTGCCGCTTTGCTCAATGGAAGCCATACCTGTTCAAAGGCATTGTCGTTCAGATTCAGCTTACCGTCCTTGATAAATTCACTGCCGCAGGCTTTCATTCCGATATAAGCGTAGTTATAAAAATCGTTTATCTGTGTGAAATTCTGACCATTTGACCAGTCGTAATAGATATTTGCTGCTCCAAAAAAGCCGTCAAAGGTTTTGAGCGTATCGGTCGATACACCTGTTTCGGCGCTGAATCTGTCAAACAGAGTCTTGTTCAGGAATAAGCCTTCGGAGGATTTGGCAACAGGAAGCATAAGCAATCTGTCGCCGAAATACCCTTCGGAAATAAATTCATCTCTGAAAGCGGAAAGCTCTTCCTCTGAAAAGTAGTTGTTCCACGATAGGAGCTTGTCCTCTCCAACGATCTCCGCTACTCTCGGATAAGCGGTAAACAGGTCGGGCAGTTCCTCTGCACCCGGCTCACCGTTTGCCGAGGCGGAAAGAGCCTTGTCGATCGCAGAGGAGCTCGTTACCGACACAACATTCACCGTAACGCTGTTTTGTCTGCCGACAGTATCATTGAATTCGTCGATTGCGTCATTTAGGGGAGATCTTGTCTGACTGCCGTAAACATGCCACATTGTAAGTGTCACGGGGTGGTCGGCGTCAGGCTTAGTCTTATCTGAACAGCCTGACAGGCAGACTGAACTTATTGCTAAAGCTAATATTAAAGATATTATCTTTTTCATCATATATTCCCTTTCTGTACGGGTATCCCACCCGATTTCCTACCCAATTCTGCATATTTTTTCAGCTTTCCTACCCGTTTTTTATTATTAGGGTAGTGTGGAAAAGCGTTATTTTTGATAGAATAATACCTGCAAGGGTAAAAGAGAGTATATATCCTGCCTCGTTACGGGTGCTTGAAGTTCCTGTGGGTGCGCCAACAGTCACAGGAACCGCCCATCTATTTATTTTAGCATATTGCACTGATTTAGTCAAGATTGACAAAAACAGCAAAGGAGAAGAAAGTATGACCTACACAGGAAAATGGAAACTACATTCCGTCATGACCTTTGATGACGACAATATGCCAGTTTATCTCACTCCCGAGGAATATCTCGACTCCCCTATGCCCTACGTCGACGAAACCGACGAGGAGGCAGTTGCGGATGAGATGAGGGAACGCAGGAGGATGGCAGATACATTTATCAAGATCTGCGAGGACGGAAAGCTTTATATGCTGTCGCCTCTCCCTGAGGGAGTTACACAAGCGGAGGTAGATAAGGCTGTTGCCGCAGGCGTTATCAAGCTTGTGGACGGCGCAATTGCGGATGACCCGAAAAGCTGGGAGCTTCGTGACGGAGAATTCTGGTTCGACACAGGCATCGGGGGCGAGGTCTATGACGAGGAAGTCAGCAGCTGGATAAAGCCAATTGACGAAAACGGCTTTTTTAATTTTATGAACTTCAGATTTATCAAGGAGGACTAAAAAATGGGATTATTTGATTCGCTTATGAAATCAGCAGAACACGCAGTAAAGCGTGAAGCGGCAAAAGCTGTGAACGATGCTGTTTCCTCGGTAGGCAAGGGCAGCAACCGTTCCGAGAGCTTTACTTTTACAGCACTTCCTGAAAGTGTAGCGGAGCTTCAGGCACTTCCCGAGGCTACTCTTGACTCCGCATTCAAGACAACCGCACTTACCATCGTTGCTCTTTGTGCTTATGAAAAGAATCCCGACGCCTGCATAGAGATGCTTAACTTCCTCAAGGGTCCTGCAGAGGTAAGTACATACGAAAAGGGCTTTATCAAGGAGCGTCTGAACGGTAAATTCTACAAGACCTTTTCTTTCTTCGAGGGAGCAACACCCGAAAACGGCTACAAGCCTGACACTCCTTTTGTCATAAAGGTCAGCGAGAATCCCTACTCCTTTGACGAGGAGAACTGGGCAACTCTCTATGTTACAAGCGGCGGCGCGGATAATCCCCGTCCCATAAAGCTGAGAAAGAAGCCGTCTACGGGTCAGTGGTTCCTGAATGATATTCAGTGCCTTGCGGATATCCGTGTTCCTGTGGCAGACGATCCCTGGGCGTAATGTTGTAACATAAGACATCCAAAAAGGGCGAATGGGTCATTAAACCCTTCGCCCTTATTTGCAGAAAGGAACACACCTATGAAAAGACTTACAGGACTCGTATTAACGCTCTGTGTGCTGCTGGCGGCGGCAGGATGCAGCGGTGATACCGAAATCATTACGGATAGCACATCCGAAGCTTCTTCGCAGACTACTTCTGCAGCAACAGCTGAAAGCAGTTCAAAGACTGAAGCGACCGTACAGACCGCAGAAAGCACAACTACAACAAATACTATGTCTGAAAACCCGAACGACGATGTCCCTGTTGAAAAGGAAGTACAGATACTCGAACTCAACGAAAGGACAACGTTTGAATACAGATGGTCCGAGGACACCGCTATGCCGCTGGTAGAGTGTGAATGTACATCTGTTATTCTTGGCGGCGAGGATGCAGACCGCTTCCCGGCTCTTGCAGCTGTGCTGATGGATGCTGCAGATGCCGAGGAAAGCAGCCTTAAAGACGAATATGAAATGTTCTCTGAGGCTGTCGATGAAATGATCGGTATGGGTATGGAACTTCAGGCACCGCTCGTTTCAAAATTTGACGCACAGGTACGACGTGCAGATAGTATTGTGCTGAGCGTGCTTACTGACTGCCATTATGATAATGGAATGAACGGCGGTCACAGAAGCTTCTGGGCCAGCAATTACGATACTCAGACGGGCGAGGAGCTTCATCTCCCCGATATCGTAACGGATATGGACGCATTTACACAGGCTGTTGAAGATCGGCTTTTCGGCACAGTAGGCAAAGATGTTTTCTACAACGATGGTATTATCAAGGAATATTTTGAGATGTACGGTGCAGACGGCACACACTGGACGATAGATTATAATGGAGTTACCATGTATTTCGACGAGGGTGAGATCGCTGACATCGGCATTGGCGGTATGGATGTTACAGTTACATTTGCGGAGCACCCTGAGCTTTTCAATGAGAAATACATGGCTGTCTCCGATGATTATATAGTTTCCCTGCCGATGAAGTACATGTTCTATACAGACCTTGACGGCGACGGAAGCTGTGAGGAGCTTATCATTTACGACCGCTATGACGAGGATAACAATGCGTCCGTGGATATCTGTACGGCAGATAACAGCTATTCCGAAAGCTTTATGGCATACTCATGCGAGCCGTACTATATAAAGACCGCTGACAGCAAGCACTATCTGTATCTTTTTACGGAGCTTGAGACACAGATGTATCTTTATGTTTATAACATCTCGGGCGGAGCAATAAGCAAGGTCGGCGAAGCAAATGTCACACCCTATTACAACGACGGAGTATCGACTGTCCCGACAGACCCCGACCGTATGCATTTTGATATCTTCGGAGATGGCGCAGGCGGCGGAGTATCCGAGGGCAATGATATCTTTGCGGTAGGTGCTGACGGTATGCCAGCACATGGATAAAGGAGCACAATGATGTATTATTCCAGACACAACAACAATATCACATATTTTTTTACTTGGGGAAAGCCTGTGCTTGTTGAGGGTAAAGGTGCACTATGCAAAGAGGACACCGATATCGGCAAGGAAAACTGGACACAGGAATACACCCGCCTTTATTTCAAAGACGGTATTACAGAGGTAAAAAAAGGCTTTCTCGAATCGTTCATCGGTCTGAAAGAGCTTATCATCGACAGTACCGTAGAGAACATTGAAATGACAAATGAGCTTATAGAACTGCTGAAGAACAACCAGGTCATCATCCGTGGCGGTTACGATACTTATGCAGAATGGTTTGCCGAGAAAAACGGCCTGCTGTTCATCCACAAGGATATCTACCTCGGAATACGGCGCAATGAGGAGCGTTGTGAATCCAGGACGATAACGCTGCATTTTGAGGAGAGCGGTCAGATGTCGCTGCTGTACGAGGATTTCTGTCAGGGCATCTCGGCAGGAAATACCATGGGCGGTGAGTTTACAAGAGATATGCCTGAGGAATTTCACAAAGGCTGCACTTTAGAAGAATTTGCAGATATGATGCCTGAGGCATATTTTGAGCAGATAATGAAGAACAAGGAGCTGGAAGCATTTCTCCGTAGTTATGCCAAGCGATAAGGTAATGACACTAAGATCATCTTGAAAAGGCAGTGACACAATGCCTGCATGGATGGTAATAAAGAAGCTTTATGTTTGAATAGGGGGGGACAGTGAAAAAAACACTTTTAATTATTGGTATTATATGTATAATTGTATGCGTTTTATCTTTGTTATTTGCTGCACTCAATAGGTTTGGGTATTATCATCTGCTTGATGGTTCACCGGAACATTACACACAAATGAAACGAAAAATGGTAATTTTTCTGATAATTGGATTTGTTCTTGCAGTGATTGGAATAGTATGCATTATCATTCGTTTTAAAAAATAGATTATCAATACCAATCTCAAACATCAAAACAATATCTAAAAATCCTTTGGACTAATAATCTGTTGTAGCGTAGTATCGGCATCAGCGTCCGCTGAACCTTTTCTAATTAAGGTTCAGCGGATTTTCCATATTTATACCATGTTAAGGAAAATCTACTTCATTAAGTAAAGTAAGATTATTTGAGAGGTCTCGCATCTTCATTTTCTGCATAACACCGCATCCATTCTGACTTTTCGTTCAAAAACAAATTGAACACGTCATCATGATTTCTCGCAAATGACGTGTTCAATCTTGTTTATTATCAGCTACCGCCGTCAGGCGGAATTTGGTGCAGCGAAACGCTGCTTACTTCATCGCTTCTTCAACAGCAACTGGACGGCTCAAAAAAGCCTTTATCAATGCGGTTTTCTTTTCAGTTGTGTATTATGAGTGTATTTCTTATGAAGGTGGGTGGGGATTATGCGTGTTTGTTGCAGTAAAAAATGGGGGTAAAAAATTCGGTGCGGCAACAAGTTTGAGATTGCACTGTTATCTAATCGTGATTTGGTAAATTGCGATTTAGTTTGATGAAGTTCTATTGAAAATTTTTGCATATATATGCAGATTTTTTCAATACAATTCGCTTGTTGCTTTATACGTTAAAAATTGTTCGGAGCATACAGTACATATCGTTGCAATTATCTTTCGAACTCTTACCTGCCGATAACGCAGCTAACTGACACCAATAGAGAATACGATTTTCGGGAACACTATCAAGCAATTCCCAATATTCTTTCAAAAGTTCAGAATTCTCTGTAATGAGGGTATCAATTATTAAATCTTTGTATTTTACGATGCGACCAAATGCAGCAGGCATTTTTTCATACACACCTTTGTCTGTAATAATATCAACACGCCCTCCTGCAGAAAATTGGTCACGAATATTGGTGTTTATAATACCGCAATGTGTCGCCAGCCAAAGAGCATAGCGTTGATATTTCTTTGTGCTGTTTGGAGTAAGTATTTCCGGAAATAACGCATATCCTTTAACCGTGTATATATTTTTTTCTTCTGGAGTTAATGCACTCCAAAGCTTTACGGTAGGAGGTGCAACAGTTTCTTCTACATCTGCATCAGCTGCCCACCATAAACTTTCACCTGGTTTTAGTTTCTTTTTATAATACTGGGAGACAGGCGCAACCGGATTATCCATTTTTCGTAATGTATCATAAGGAACGCCCATTTTATCAAATATGGTTTCACCAACACCTAGTTCCATATCAATCTGATATCTTGGATAGTGGGTAACAGAAATACCGGACAAACATTCCTCGTAAGGACGACTTTTGAACGCTATAGGCGCACCCAGCTTTCCGAATGTAAGAAATATTCTTTCTACGCTTTGATTTCTTGTTGATTCTAAAATGCTGCTGCCTATTGATTTCCAATGATTTTTGTTCGTGCTTTTTACCTCTACACCATAATACTTGCTTGCAACAATATCGGGAAAGGACGCACCAGAAACTAACTGAATTGTGCCCTCAAAAGGGGTATTTACGGCACATCTTGTTAATGCATCACAAACATCCTCCTCAAGCTGCGTACCGTTACGACCGCTATAATACTTTTCTTTTCCTGCAGATTCGGCGTTAAGCGTTTCATCTGTTTTGCTCATCAATTCGCGAAACGCCTCAAGCGGTGGCTTTCTATTTTCAGAAATTATCATCGTTTTTTCCTCCAAAATATTTATCCCATAACAATTCCAAGCGTTTTGCTATATGAAATCCTAACAACGGTGGCACTGCATTTCCTATTAGTTTATAAGCCTCTGAAGCCGATACACTTGCACCCGTTTCCTTATTCTTGAACACAAAAGAATAGTTATCTGGGAAAGTCTGAATACGTGCGCATTCGCGAATTGTAAGTCGTCTTTCTTCTTGTCCGCTTTTTAATTCATCAATATTTTTTCCACCGTGCTCTGCGCTTAATCGACGGAATTCGATATTTCCGTGATGTTCAGAACGTATGGTAGGGCCAATTCCATCTAACTTAACCTCTGTTTGCCCTTGACAATGTTTACCCATATATTTCGCTTTTGAGTATTTCTGTTGAGATATATCGGATGATTTATGTGGCTCATCCAAACCTACGAAAGCTTGTCTTAATGTTACCGGAGGTAGTAAACTTTCATCATTGTTATTATAAGCGTGCGTAATTAACGGATAAGGGTCGAAATCGGCGGGAATACACTCCGATGACAGAGCACGAATTGCCTCTTTTGTTAATGCGGATTTTTTAAAGCCAAAGAAAATGACACGCTCTCTTGACTGCGGTATACCATAATCAGCAGCGTGCAGAACTCTTGCACTTACTACAAGATATCCATCGCCACCAATAGTGCTAAAGTCGTGTTCGATAATGGATTTTACATCGCCTAAATTAACAAGTCCCTTTACATTTTCGGCAACAAACATTTTGGGTTGCGTAATCGCTATTACTTCACGCATCCACATATATAACTGTCCTCTGCTTTCAATGCTTGGTGTGTCATCGTTAAGTGTTTTTCCTTTATGGCTTTTATCAGAATCAAAACCTAATCTTTTTCCTGCAATGGAGAAATCCTGACAAGGAAAGCCACCAGTTACGATATCGACATTTTTAGGAAATATCTTTACACCGTTTTCCTTATGTAATTTTACAAGGTCAACAATACTATCAAGACAATATGTTGAACTGCTTATTCCTCTAGAACCAAAATAGTTTGTCCAAGCCTTTTTGGCATCTTCTCGTATATCGTTAGCAAAAACAGTGTGAAAACGGTTTTTAGGCAATTTAACCCAATTTGCATCAATCGGAGTAATATCCCAATGAGGATTTATAGCTTTATTTACAGACTTTGAAAGGACTTCGAAATTGCCCTCAAAACCTAAATCCATTCCGCCGCAACCTGAAAAAAGCGAAAGAACATTTATAGTAGTCTGTCTCTTTTCGTTTTTCGCTATTTTGGTTTGTCTAGCTGGTTTAGGAGCAGAAGCTGGGATTAACCAAACTCTGCTTACTCTAACCGCTCCTTCAATACGCTCTTCGTTGCACAATATCTGAATACGCCTTGGCGTCAAATTCCATTTTTGTGCTGCCTCTTGAACTGTTATATAATTATTCAAATTAAATCACCCCATAATCAATGTATGCCTATAAATATTATATTCGTTCAAGCGAAATAAGTCAATATGATAATAAAATTTTTCAAATAATTCCTTATTTTGTTTTCATATACATAACCCAAAACGCAATCGCATATATAAAAAGCTCGCATCCAATTTACACCAGATACGAACTTTTGCATTTAATAAATTGTACTTACTCCCCATTCCCCGTCAACATAAAATCATAGCTGACATTAAAAGCCTCGGAAATCCTCATAAGGTCTGAAAAATTCAGACCTTTTTTCTTTTCTGCGGGCATTGCCAAGTCGTACAGGTCACGGATTTTCTTTTCAGATAGGTTTATATCAATCAGCTTGTCCATTGTGATGTTCTTCTTGGCAAGGTTGGAAATGATGATGGACGATATTCTGACCTGAAGATAGCGGTATGCAGCATTACCTGCGAGCTTTTCAAGAATGTTCAAAATGCAGTCCTTATCTGGAATGACGGAGCTTGTCTTGCCGTCATCGGCTCCCTCAACCGCTAAATCAGCAGGCACAAGGTACTCAACCGAACAGTTCATATATGCTGCTATTCTGTTGAGGTCGGCGGAAGAAATCGTCGTGCCAGAATACATACTCGCTATATGGTCGGGGTGAGCCGCAAGCACATTATACACTTTCTTGATAGAATTGCCGTCATCGGTAATTACCATTTTGTCGGCTGGCTCATCATCTTCAAAGAAATAATCTACGGGGACATCAAAGTGTTCTGAAAGTTTGGCAAGTATATCAGAATTAACGGTAGAGCCGTTCTGCCACCTTTTCAGATTTGTTGCACTTAATCCTAATGACTTTAACAATGGTGTTGGTTTTTCGTTACGCTCCTCACAGAGCTTGATGAGTTGGTTATAGAACACAGAAAACCTCCTGAAACATTGTGCATAATTCACGAAAGTCACTTTTAAGTTATCTAAAATCACTTAAAAGTGTTGACAAGTCACTCATAGTGGATTATAATAAAATTGGTAAAGATACACTATAAGTTATTGTTCGCTGACTTTTGTGTATAAATTATACCACACTAACACCGAATAGTCAATAAGTAAGGAGGAAATGAAATGAATTATGTAGAACACCCTAAATTCACAGGTAGAAATGTACCTATCGCCGAAATTGCCCGTGCAACAGGCAAAAATCCGCAGTTTATCCGCATCGGCTTACAGCGTGGCATACTTCCTTTCGGGGTTGCGATGAAGAACGAAGGTTCATCTGAATACACATATTACTGCTCCGACAAGCTGGTGTGGGAGGCAACAGGCTATTTCAACGACAAGGCGGCTCTCAATGAGTAAAACCCCGCTCACCCTTATCAATATGAGTGATGTGGAGTCCGTTCCCGTCAAATGGCTGTGGAAACCGTACATACCTCTCGGAAAAATTACGATAATCCAAGGCGATCCGGGCGAGGGCAAAACAACTCTCGCCCTCGCTATCGCCGCTGCACTCACCCGTGGAGATATGCTCCCCGGTGATACAGACAACCGAGAGCCTGTGAACATCATCTATCAGACCGCAGAGGACGGACTTGCCGACACCATTAAACCGAGATTAGAGGCTGTTAATGCGGATTGCAGCCACATTCTCGTTATAGATGAAAGCAAAGAAGAGCTTTCTATGAATGATGAGCGTATCGAGGAGGCTATAAAGCAGACTAACGCAAAGCTGGTTATTCTCGACCCCATTCAAGCCTATCTTGGTGCGAATGTTGATATGCACCGAGCAAACGAGATACGCCCCGTAATGTCTCACTTGGGAAGAATAGCTGAAAGCTACGGCTGTGCAGTTGTTCTCATCGGACATCTTAATAAAAGTGCAGGACAGAAATGTGCATACCGAGGATTAGGCTCAATAGATATTCCTGCAGTGGCAAGAAGTATGCTGATTGTGGGTAAGATGAAAAACGATCCGACAAAGCGTGTTATGAGCCACGCCAAAAGCAGCCTTGCTCCCACGGGGCAGTCACTTATGTTCGAGATAAACGAAAGCTCCGCTCTCGAATGGCGAGGAGCGATAGACATCACCGCAGACCAGTTTTTGGAGGACGGCGGTACAAGTATCAGCAAACTGGAAACAGCAAAGGACTTTCTGCTTGATATACTTGCCGACGGCGAAAAAAGCCAAAAGGAAATACTTGGTGCTGCTGCGGAAATGGATTTCAGCAAACGAACGCTTGACGAGGCGAAAAAAGCTCTCGCCGTAACCTCATTCAAGGTCGGCGAGAGCTGGTATTGGAAATTATCGGAGTGAACATTGCAAGGTTGCAAGATTGCAATGACTGTGCTTTGCAACCTTGAACAGGTGACAGCTGTGACGGTTTTTGTGATAGCGGTGGCGGTGTCTAAATAACCGTCACCAGCCGTCACGCAAAGTGGAATTAACTGACCGATAAATTTGTATATGTCAAATTGTTCTTATCGGAAAAAACATATAATTCTTTCCATTTGATGGGCAAGTAAAGTCATGAACAGCACCTACCAAGGTGAAATCGTTTGTATTCATATAGTCCAGTACATCAGAAAAAGTGTTTTCGCCTTCAACCTCTACACAAAGATACTCATATCCTGGAATTGTCCATTTTGTCCATCCCTGTGGTGCTATAGCATCATCTACACATTCAACACCAGCAAGATATAATCCTTTGCTGAAGTTATCTTCCCACGGCTTGTATGAATGAGAACAATCGGACATTGCACCCCAAATACCAACCAAATTGTTATTTTCATCTTTCTTGGCTAATGACTGAACTTCATTGAAATGAGAATTTGCGTCATCCCACAACTTTTGAATAAAGCCTTGACCATCCAAGGTTGAGCCTTCTTTACCGATTATAGAGAACGAAGGTTTAATTTGTTTTTCGATTTTCATATAGCTCCTCCACAAATTTATTATTTACAGATTAATTATACCACACCCACCCACAAAATTCAATACGAAAGGACTTATAATTATGACCGAACTCAAACAAACCTTAACCACCGAAGAACAGGAGCTTATTCAAAACCCCATAGGTCGCTGGGGCGAGGCTTGGCGGAGATATATGAAAGAAAACTGCACTCCCGACGAAATCTCGGCAAATTTCAAGGACGGCGAATTTGATGAGCTTGCCCGACGGATTGACAACGAGGCTTGGGAAATGTGGGAACTGCTCCGCAGACAGTACGCCCAGAAAAATCCCCGACCAACTACTTTCAGCGAAATCGTATCGTGGGAGAAAATGCGTTCTCTCACGGTCGAACACGAGGTAATGGAGCAGATTGTTCTGCAAATCAGAATTCCCGTTTAGGAGGAAGATTGCAAACCACAGTCATTGCAATCTTGCAATGTTGCAACCTTGATGATTCCAG
>JAFTXQ010000018.1 GCA_017461565.1 Oscillospiraceae bacterium | reverse complement strand
GGTGCAAGATCTCCCTCAGTAAGTCGGAGTATTTCACCGACCTTGTAATCCTCGGGAACTCTGTTCAGGCGGTAGCCGCCGCCCTTGCCGTGAACACCTACTACAAGGCGATTTTTGGACAGCACGGGAAGTATCCTTTCAAGATATTTGAGGGAAAGCTCCTGCCTTTCCGCCACGTCCTTCATGGGGATGAAGTCGCCGTTATAGTGCTCTGCAAGATCGATCATTACCTGCAAAGCATATCTTCCGCGTGTTGAAACCATCATAGCTTTTCACCTCAAAACCTTTCTGTTTTCGTTCTGTGCAGAATTTGGAGCACAATTACTTTTTATCAGACTTTACAACAACTTTTCTATATGTATCAAAGCGCACCCATTTTTCGAAGAATTCACTCTGATCGCCCTCGGAGGTTTCCGAATACTCGTTAAGGAACCGCTTAACTTCCCAGTCAGAAGTCACCCTGACCTCAAAGCCGCGTCCGTTTATCACAGGCATACCGCCGTAGGTATACTCTGCTGTGGGGAGTATCTCAACAATCCTCCTATCACGCACCTTGACAGAAACTCCGTCACGCAGCACTATGATATCAAAGCTGTCGGGATACTTGTAGCTGTCGCCCGATATGGGTATCTCATCGCCTACCGTATAGGTGGACTTCACAGGCTGATATTTCAGCACGTTAAGGCTGCTTGTATCGTAATAGAATTCCTCAAAGATATCGCCTCTCGCAGAAAGCTCTCCGTATTTGAAGGAAGCCTTTTCCGCGGAGGAGCCGCCCTTTTCGCTCACCTTCTCAACAACGCCGCAGGCAGAGGTCATGTTGCTTACACGGTCAATGAGTATCAGCTCACCAAGGGTCTTGTGCGAAGAAAATACATCAACTGCAATAGCCTCGGTAAGAAGAATATCGCAGACTGCAATACCGTTTTTGCCGAGAGTATCAGTCTTGATATGCTCGCCTGTGTTTACATCAATAGCATGATCAATACCTGTAAGGATGCCCGAGATTGTCTTTGTTCCGAGCTTTACAAGGTAATCCTTGCCCACAGTAAGCTGTTCGTCATCCATCCACAGGAGAGAAGCCTTTATTCTCTTGTAGACTGCAATATCTGCCTCTTTGATAAGTACACAACCACGGGAAACATCCACCTCTCTGTCAAGGGAGATCGTCACAGGCTGACCCTTATGCGCGGTCTGCACGCTTTTATCGGTCATGAGAATGCCCTTGACCGATGCTTTCTCGTTACTGGGAAGCGTTACTATCTCATCACCTACACTGATGCTTCCCACCTCGATCTGACCCTGAAAGCCTCTGAAGGTGTGATCAGGGCGGCACACTCTCTGAACGGGCATATAAAAGCCCTTTTCGCTGTCATCGGAAGAAATATCCACAGTTTCGAGGTATTCAAGAAGAGGCACTCCCTCATACCACTTAATATTGTCGGATTTTACCGTAACATTGTCACCCTCGGTTGCGGAGAGAGGAATTATCTGCACGTTTTCAAGGGAAAGCTCCTGCGTAAGCTCAGAAATCTGCTTTGCGATTTCATTGAAGCGCTCCTCGCTGTAGCTAACCAAGTCCATCTTATTTACAGCAAAAACGAAGTATCTGATACCCATAAGGCGGCAGATCCTTGCGTGACGTCTTGTCTGCACCAGCACTCCCTGCGAAGCGTCCACAAGGATAACAGCAAGGTCAGCAAATGAAGCGCCGACCGCCATATTTCTCGTGTATTCCTCATGACCGGGAGTATCGGCAACAATAAAGCTACGGTTGTCGGTGGTGAAGTAGCGATATGCAACATCAATGGTGATGCCCTGCTCACGCTCAGCCATAAGACCATCAAGCAGCAGCGAATAGTCGATCTTTCCGTTTCTGCTGCCGACCTTACTGTCAAGCTCCAATGCCTTCTCCTGGTCTGTATAAAGCAGCTTGGAATCGTACAGGATATGTCCGATAAGCGTGGATTTTCCGTCGTCAACGCTGCCGCAGGTTATAAATTTAAGCAAGCCTTTCATCAGAAATAGCCCTCCCTCTTGCGGCGCTCCATGCTTCCTGCCGCTTCATTGTCGATAACTCTCGAGGTCCTCTCGGAGGATACCGAGCTTAATGTTTCCTCAATGATCTCGTCCAGTGTGTCTGCGGTTGACTCTATTCCTCCCGTAAGAGGATAGCAGCCCAGCGTTCTGAAACGCACAGACTTCATCTGGGGCACTTCGCCCTCCCTCAGCGGGAAACGCTCATCATCAACCATGATGAGATTTCCGTCTCGCTCGACCACGGGGCGCTCCTTTGCAAAATACAGTGGTACGATATCTATCTTCTCGCGCTGAATGTACTGCCAGATATCCTTTTCCGTCCAGTTGGAGATCGGAAATACTCTGATACTCTCGCCCTTGTTGATCTTAGTATTGTAAAGCTTCCACATCTCGGGGCGCTGATTTTTGGGATCCCACGCATGAGCCGCATTACGGAAAGAGAATATTCTCTCCTTGGCACGGGATTTCTCCTCATCGCGTCTGCCGCCGCCAAAAGCTGCTGTAAAGCCGTATTTATTGAGAGCCTGCTTCAGTGCCTGTGTTTTCATGATATCGGTGTAGGCGGAGCCGTGATCAAATGGATTGATCCCCTGATTTACGCCGTCCTCATTGATATATTCGAGCATTTCAATGCCCAGCTTTTCTGCTGTTCTGTCGCGGAACTCTATCATCTCGCGGAATTTCCATGTTGTATTTACATGAAGAAACGGAAACGGAGGCTTCTCGGGATAAAACGCTTTCATCGCAAGATGAAGCATTACCGAGCTGTCCTTTCCGATCGAGTAGAGCATAACGGGCTTTTCGCACTCCGCCGCTACCTCTCGTATGATGTATATTGCTTCTGCTTCAAGCTCGTCAAGATGTGAATATTCGCTCACCTTGTTTCCCTCCTAATATTTATTGGATTCTTTCGGGTCTATTGCTATTTCAGCGGTCTTACCGTCGGGCTGCTCGATGACCCAGCACAGCAAGCCGTCCTTTTTCTCAGTATGCACTTTACTTCCCATACCCCCGATATCTGCACCGAGATAAAAGCTGATGGCATATACGGGGCACTCCTTTATACAGGAGGTGCATCCCCAGCAGTCCTTGGGGTATTTTATGTATGCTTTTTTGTCTGCGCCGAGCTTTATCAGCGTACCGGGACATACCTCATGGCATCTTCCGCAGCCGACGCACTTATTTCGGTCAATTGCTATGCTCATAGGTCTTTTGTCCCTCCTCGGTCAGGTCACGCAGAATGATCTTTATCTCGCCGTTCTCCATTCGTGAATTGACGTATTTTCTCCAGTTGATATCATCCTTTTCGGGGTGGTCGAGGTTTTCTGCAAAGCTGTGCCAGCGTGTTTCATGACGTGCTCTCAGATGCGCTATCACGCTCCTGCATATCGTCAGACGCTCCCGCAGCTCATAGATATACATAAGCTCCTGAAAATCATCGGCATGGAGAGCATCCGACAGCTCTGTCAGCTGCCTTATCTTGTAATCAGCGATGTCAAGCTGCTTTCCGTTAAAGCGGTAGTTTGTCTTGATTCCGCCTGCGTAGCTGTCCATAACGGTCTGCATTGCTTCCTCAAGCTGTTCAGTGGTGAACTGTGATCTATTTTCTCCGATAAAGCGTTCGATTTCGGAGATGTGAGCGTCAATTTCGCTGCCACTGATTGAGCCTGTCGTGTTTTCGGAAATATAATCGACAGCCGATACCGCTGCGATCTCGCCCTCGGCAAGTGCGCCTGTCACATATTTCTGAGGACATCCGCCCGCCACATCACCTGCTGCGAACAAACCGCTGATAGTTGTGGCTCTCTTGGTATCCACCCAATATCCGCTTGCCGTATGACCGCCGACGATATACGGCTCAGTTCCTTCTATCTCCACATTAGCTTGTGACGGGAGCTTTCCGCTTTCTATCCATCTTATAGTCTGGGAAGGTGCCATGTTGAGGTAGGCTTTCAGCAAAGATTCCTCCTGTTCAGGGGATATGCCCTCAGTTCTCAGATAACATGGACCTCTACCCTCGATATTTTCATTTACTGTGCCGTAGACACGCTCGGAGGTTGTAAGTCCGTACTTTGCTTCGTAGACCTCACCCAGGGAGTTTATCTGCTTTGCGCCTGCGCCCTGAGCAAGCGTGCCCGTGGGAGCTATCGTATCCTTGCAGCGAAGCGCGATAAATCTCATCTCAAAGGTGGTCATCTCAGCACCGTGCTTTATTCCCATCGCATAACCTGCCCCCGTATTAAACGGAGGATACCACATCTTATGCCTTGAGAAGCCAGGGTTATTAGGCTTGTACAGACCTGCCGCACCGCCTGTTGCGATAATTACCGCCTTTGCTTCGATGATGTAGAAGGTGTCGTTCTCTATGCCGATTCCGAAAGCACCGTTTATCTTGTTGCCGTTGACGGAAAAATCGATGATATTCACCCTGTTCAGCACCGTCACGTTCGGGAGCTTTTCAACAACTGCTGCAAGTATAGGCTTGATGTTTTCACCATTTATCTTCAGATTACGGTTGCCTCTTACAACATATTTACCGTTCTCGTCTTTCAGAATTACAAGCCCGAGCTGTTCAAGCCTTTCGGTGACCTTGTTGAGCCGCTCGGACATAGTATAGAGCAGATCGTCACGGACGATGCCGTCTGCGTCTTTCTTGGCATAGTCCACATAATCCTGCGGAGTTCTGCCCTCAACGATATAAGCATTAAGTGCGTTTACGCCTGCTGCAAGACAGCCGCTTCTTTTGATGTTAGCCTTTTCGCATATCAGAATTTCTGTTGCGTCCGATTTTTCGGAAGCCGTAAGCGCTGCATAGCATCCCGCTGTACCGCCGCCAATAATAAGCAGATCGGTCTTTAACCTTTCGACTCTCACAATATCACCGCCCATTCTCCGATAGATAATTTTCGACGGACAAAATGCTGTTTGCACCGTCAGCCGCCGCCGTTATGACCTGACGAAGTGCTTTTGTGCGGACATCGCCCGCCGCAAATATTCCCTTTGCAGATGTAACGCAGTCCTCGCCCGCTATGACATATCCCTCGGGAGAAAGCTCTGCCAGTCCTTGTAACACGCCGCTGTTGGGTACGGTTCCTATTGCTGCGAAAACCCCGTTGACGCACAGCGTTTCCTCCGCACCACTGTGGTCTATCTTAATAGCTTCTACCCGCTTGTCGCCGATTATCTCCACGGGCACAGCGTTCAGCACCAATTCGATATTGCCTGCGGAGCGAACTCTCTCCTGAAGCGTTTTGTTTGCTCTGAACTCCTCACGCCGATGAACAAGATATACCTTTTCAGCAATTTTAGATAGAAAAAGTGCATCTCCAAGAGCAGTATCACCGCCGCCAATGACTGCAACGTTTTTGCCTTTATACAAGGCTCCGTCGCAGACTGCACAGTATGATACACCTTTTCCCGAAAACTCCGCTTCGCCCTTGATGTCAAGCTTACGGTGTGAAGCTCCTGCTGCATACACGATGGTTTTTGTCAGAATGCTACCGCCATCGGAAAGATTAACCTTATAACCTTCGTTTGTGGGAGCGATATTTGTGACCTCGCCCTCATAAAACTCAGTGCCGAATGCCTCGGCGTGTGCTCTGAACTTTTCTCCAAGCTCAAAGCCGTTTTCACCGTATAGCCCGAGGTAATTGTCAACACGCTCGCTTTCGGCGATCTGTCCAGTGCCGCAGTAATTTTTTTCAATAACTATTGCACTCAGTGCCGCACGCTTGGCATATACCGCAGCGGAAAGCCCCGCAGGGCCGCTTCCGATTATTACAGTATCATACATGGCTTAACCTGTCCTTTGCTATTTTTCTATTACAAGTCCCTCGTTCTCTGCGGTATCTCCCTCAATCTTGAAGGAGTTAAGAACAGGGGCAGCTCTGTCCACGAGAGAAAGGATCAGATAGCTTGCCTTGCTGTCGTGAGCGAGACGCTTATCCTCCTCGGAAGGACGGGATGGCGATTCGGGGTGAGAATGCCAATTACCGAGAGGAACAAGCCCGTTTGCTCTCATATCCTTGACCGCCGCAAGCTGCTCCTTGGGGTCGAGGGAAAAGTGCTCGTTAGAGTGGTCGATATTTGTGAGAAGATAGACCTTTTTTATGATCTTTCCTTCCTCCGTAATCTCTCCTGCAATAAGTCCGCAAGCCTCCTCAGGCAGCACGCTTTCAGCGTGAGCGAGTATTTTTTTGTAGTCGTTTTCCGAAATAGTTATCATAAATGAACACCGTCACATTCTACTTGTTCGTAATCGATAAGCTCTGTAATTGTAGGATGAGTACCGCAGACCGCACAGTTTTCGGTATGCTGGGGAAGCTTCACCTTGCGAAACTCCATCTTCAGCGCATCGTAGGTCAGCAGATAGCCTGTAAGCAGATCGCCTACACCAAGAATATACTTGACCGCCTCCATAGCCTGTAAGCTGCCGATAACGCCGCCCATCGCGCCGATAACGCCTGCCTGCTTACAGGTGGGAACTGCATCTTTAGGCGGAGGATTCTTGAATACGCATCTGTAACAAGGACCCTGATTGGGAACATATGTCATAAGCTGTCCTTGAAAGCGAATGATTCCTGCATGAGAGAAAGGCTTTTTTGCCATTACGCAGGCATCGTTGATAAGGAACTTGGCGGGGAAATTATCCGTGCCGTCAATAACGAAGTCATAGTCCTTGATCAGCTCCATGATGTTCTCGCTTGTTACAAAGGTACGGTATGTGTTTACCGTAACATCGGGGTTCATCTCCTGCATCGTTTCCTTTGCAGACTGTACCTTTGCCTTACCCACGTCTTTAGTAGCGTGGATTATCTGACGCTGGAGGTTTGAAAGGTCAACCTCGTCTGCATCGGCAATGCCGATAGTACCCACACCTGCCGCTGCGAGATACATTGCCGCAGGTGCGCCGAGTCCGCCTGCACCGATGATGAGCACCTTTGCGTTAAGCAGCTTCTTCTGACCCTTCGCACCGACCTCTTTCAGTATGATATGGCGTGAATAACGCTCAAGCTGTTCGTTTGTAAATGCCATTACTGACCGCCTCCCATAAAATACAGAAATTCAACGCTGTCGCCGTCCTTAAGAACTGTGCTGTCAAATGCGCCGCTTTCAACGAAATCATCGTTGATGGT
>JAFTXQ010000007.1 GCA_017461565.1 Oscillospiraceae bacterium | reverse complement strand
TCAGAACATATCCGTAAACGGCAGTGAAAATACTCAGATGTATACACAGGAATATCCTCTTACTGAAAACGGCGCATATCCAAAACCCACGATGAACATAACCTTTGACCCTGTTATTGCAGAGCAGGACAAAAATGAAGAGGGTCTTGCTTTGATGGTGATAGTGACATATAACCCGCATTTCAGGGTCAATCCCGACTATCCCTCGGCGGGCGGGGCACATACGACGATATCAATAACGAGTTATATATGTAATGTAAAAACACCGATACTTAATTACAGCGACACCAAAATAGAAACGGGATTTGAAAAAATACTTATAACAGACGCTGTTGTGAATAAGTATTCAAATATACACAGCAAAATGGGATTTGCACAAAACAGAGCAACTCTTTTTGACCGCAGGATGATCAATGCTATCAGCCTTACGGACGAAGGAAAAGCAGAAGTAGGAGTTTTACTCACAGCCGAAATAAGCGGAATATATCGTGTGTATTTTTTGGTGAACGGTAAGCCTGCAAAGCTTGCGAGTGGTGCTGACTGCATCGAGGTTGACGCCGAGGTCGGATATCTGTATTATCTTGATTGTGTTGAAATAGCTGATGCTAAAGCTTATGATACAATAAAGCCTTATGCGATAAAAAGCGCATCTGAATTTGACGAACTTGAAAGATCTGATGCGGAGTTCCCCTTTGTCATCATGCCGCACGAAGAATAAGTGAAAGGACAAAACGTGAAAAAGATAAGAACAATTCTTGCTGTATTTTCAGCATTTGTTATGCTCACCGCCTGCAGCACACCGCAGGACATCTCATCATCGGAGCAGACTATATCCGACCCTTTTGCGACCACAGCTCCCGAATTTGCAGAAACTGTTGAAGGCAAACCGCCTAATATAGCCGCAAAAGAGGTGCTTGACGCGCTTAACGGATGCTCGTTCGATATCGATGTGGTGGAGCCTGTAAATAATACTGATAACGTTATGGATTATAACGGCGGCAGTATAGATGTTTCGGTCAGGGTATCCGTTGAAAACGATTCTCCTGTAAAGCCCGAGCGTGTTACGATAGGTATAGCCCTCTCCCTGAATGCCATTCATCAGAAGATATCGGCAAAGGGCAGCCAGCCGACCGAAATGTATATTCATGAATTTGAATATGACCCAACTACCAAAGAATACATCAGCGAGGTGCTTGAGCTGAGCTTTGAACCTGTCATAGCTGAAGCAGACAAGGACATGGAACAACTCAGACTTGCGTTCACGTATGTAAGCAATCCGCATTACAGGGTCACAGAGAATTATAAGTCAAGTGGTTTTCAGCATCAGCATCTGACCCCGGGCGGGTTAAAGATAAATGTGAAAACACCCATCACAAATTACTGCGACAAAAAGATAAATACAGAATATCAGAAAGATCTTATCACCGATGCTATAAAAGAAAAATATTCACGACTGCGCAGCAGTAACAATTTCGATCATACCATGTCTACCGCTTATGATGATCTTCTGAACTATGACCTTGTACTGCAGGAGGACGGCAAAGCAAAACTTGGCGTGGTCTTTACGACAGGTTTCAGCGGAACGTTCCGCTTATTCTTCATTGTCAACGGCGCTCCTGCGACGCTTTCGGATGGCACGGGATATATGCAGATAGACGCTGTGCCCGGATATGTTTACTATTTCGAACCGGCTGAGCTTGCCAATGTAAACGCCTATGATACGATAAATACTGTTGCTATATGCTGTGACAGTAATGAAAAAGAATTTTATGCAGAATCAGCGACCTTCGCAAGTGCTATTCTTCCGCATAGTTGACAGGCTCAGATTATTTCAGAAACAAACGAGGTATAACTTATGGAACTTAAACTTAACGGCATCACAAAATCCTACACCAAAGGCAAAAAGCGCCGCAATGCGCTTGAGGACTTCACCTTCACCTTTAACGAGGGCGTATACGGTCTGCTGGGACCGAACGGCGCAGGAAAGTCCACCCTTATCAACATCATCGCAGGAATTATCGGCAGGGACAGCGGTGATATCGGTTTTCAGGACGGCGGCAGCGGAGATTACATCTCTCATCTGGGCTTTATGCCGCAGGGCATAGATTTCTACCGCAACTTTACCGCACTGGACTATATAAAATACATAATGACCCTGAAAAGATACTCCCCTGCCGACCCCGACGGCTACGCAACGGAGATACTGACAAAGGTAAATCTTCAGAACGACGCCAGAAAGAAGATCGGCGCATTTTCGGGCGGAATGAAGCAGCGCCTCGGTATCGCACAGGCGATAGTCGGAGAGCCGAGGATACTCATATTTGACGAGCCTACCGCAGGTCTTGACGCAAAGGAGCGTATACGCTTCCGCAACGTTATAAGCTCCCTCGGAACGGACAAGATCGTACTGCTTGCCACCCACATCGTTACCGATATCGCCTATGTGGCAAAGACCGTTATACTTATGGATAACGGCAGGATAATAGAAACAGGACCGCAGGAAAAGCTGTGCGATACCGTAAAGGGCAAGGTGTGGGAATGTCATGTGCAGAACAGCGAGGTCATGGACTACATGGGCAGACTGCGTGTGTCAAACGTGCATAACAACGGCACCGATTACACCCTGCGCATAATCAGCGAGGAGCGTCCCGATGAAAACGCCGTCCTGTGCGAGCCAAGCCTTGAGGATGTGTGCATATATCATTTCGGTGATATGTAAAGAGGGGTGCGCAATGTTGAAGCTTTTTACATACGAATTCAAAAAGCAGATATTCAGGGTGTCACTGCTTATCATAGCTGTGCTGTGCCTTGTTGTAAACTGCTACAAGCAATATGAAACGGTGAGATACTACGGTGCGGACGGTTACATCAAAGCCGTCATGGGCGAAACGCCTGATTCGGAAAAGCTTTATCAGGACTTCAAGGGAGACTTGGATCAGGAGCTTTTCGACAGGATAAACGCCTATACGGAGGAGCTGAACGCAGTAATCGCCGAGGGCAAGTTCAGTATGGATAAGCCCAGCGACGAGTTTTTCACGGGCTACGTTTACGGCGATCTGAACTACCTCAATATGCTGAAGGACGAGGTAAGATACGCCTATATGTATCCGAATACCATGGCAGAGATAAGCGAAAAAGCCCGTGAATGTATCAGATTTTACGAGGGCAGCAACGACTATCTTGTAAAGGAAAACGAGCTTATCCTTTCCATCTATCAGGGCAGGAGCATTTCCGCTTTCGGCAGGTACGAGGCATTCACTCTGTTCTTCGATTACGAGTTCTCCACATTCGCTATACTTATTCTGATGGCGTTTGTATTTGCGTCCTCCTTTGCCGCCGAAAAGGCTACGGGAAACGACAGGATAATCCGCTCCTGCGGCAGAGCAGGAAGCGTGTTCCGTGCAAAGCACATGGTGATGTATCTGTTCGTGATATGCGCTGTGATCATCTTCGCACTTGTAGATCTGCTGGGCTTCGGACGCTATTACGGCTTTGAATTTATGGAACAGCCCCTGTATGCGATACAGAGCTATCAGTATGCTCCCGTTGATATCAGCATAGTCGGCACGATCATAATTTCGCTGGTGTTCAGAATACTGTTCCTTATTTTCATCGGAGAGGTGCTTCTGCTGATATCCACATTTACAAAGAATATCGGTCTGGCACTTACCGTAAGCTTTGCGGCTGCCGGAGCGATGATATTCATAAACTCGCTTATCCCCGAGTATCTTTCGCCCTTTTCGCTACTCAGCGTAAAGACCCTGCTGGGCAGCTTCAGGTGCGTCAATATCTTCGGACTGCCTGTGCCGTCATACTTAATTGTGCCTGCCGTTACGCTCGTTCTTACAATAATACTGCATATTATATGCTATTTCCGTGCGGTGGGCAGGACTGAGCTCAGGAAAAGGAGGATATCGGAATGAAGCTGTTTTTTTACGAAGCCAAAAAGATACTGATAAAGCAATACTCGCTTTTCTTCTTCCTTATCGTGCTGATAATTCCGCTGTTCTCGCTTTCCTCTGCTATGGAGCAGACCTATGGCTTTGAAGGCTCCCGTGACAAGGAACGGTACCTTGAGCTGATACAGCCTGTTTCGGGAATACTTACCGAGGAAAAGGAGCAGACCATCTTCTCCTATCAGGAGAAGCGCCTTGAGGCAGAACGAATGATAGCCAAGGCGCAGTCGCAGCTTGCAAGCGGAGAATGTACATACGAGGAGTACCTGCTGTCTACCGAGTCATATCGTGAGACAGCAAAGGACAAGGATGTCATCGACAGGCTGATCAAGCAATACAGCTATGTATATGAGGACCCCGAAAACCGTGCGCTTATACCTGCAAGCAGTATTCCTGTTATGGAGAATGCGGATGTGGACTATCTTTTCCTGCTGTGTATATGCTTCTGCTGCGCCTTTGCATTCATCATAGAGCACAGCAGCTCGGGCGGTATCATCCTTAAGACCACTCCCGACGGACAGGAAAAGACGATGGCGGCAAAGATAGCCATATTGTATTCGCTTACAGCTATCACAAGCGTAGTACTGTCCGTGTACGATCTTTTTGCGCTGTCTGCACAGCTCCCAAGCGAATACTGGGGCTACGGCATAGGCTCGCTGGAGATGTACGACAACTGCCCCTTCGATGGGCTGAGCATAATACAGACCTTTGTGCTGGTACAGGGAATAAAGCTGCTGGGCGTGCTGATGATAGCTGCCGCAGTTATGATTACAGCGCATTTTTCAAGAAACTATACCGCTTCTATATTCCCATATATCGCAGTGCCTGTGGCGGCGGATTATGTAGCCATGACAGGAAGCCAGTGTTATTTCCTGCCTACGGGACTTATCAAGGGCTACGGTTACTTTTTCGGTGATGTTACGATGGAATACACCGAAGATTATACCGAAACTATCTTTGCAGGCGTGCCTGCTGGACTTTTTATTGCATTTACGGTATTCGCAGTGATATTCGTGATAGCGGTGCCTGTCATCCTCATCCGCTCGGGCAGAAACCGTATAACGAAAAAGAATCTCAGACTCAGAAAGGCTGCTGCGATAGTATCGGCTGTAATGTCGCTGACGCTGCTGACCTCCTGCGCCGATAACACTACGCCTGATGCGCTGGCAAGCTACGGTGGCTCGGTAACGCTGCGTGGCAAGGTGGATTACAAAATGCCCGAAAACAGCAGATACCGCATAGATTCCGTGAATGTGGGCAGCGCTGAAGAACGCAGCTTCCAACTGAAGCTTATCGACAAGGAAAGCGGCGAGGAAACACTTGTTCCCTTTGACCCGTTCATGGAGGATGTGGCGCTGCTGAACGCAGTGTTCCCCACAGAGGACAGCATTTATTTCATCGCAGGATTTTACAGCAGCCACAGTGCGCTGTACAGAATGGATCTCCATGATCTTTCAATAACAAAGCTGTATCAGCCGACCTCTGAAGCACAGAAGGTGGTATTCGGTCTGGCGTTCGATTTCAGCAACACCTCTATGTCGCTGGACGGACAGGTATTCTCGGATGACAGGAATGTATTCTTTGTCAACACCAAGGGTATTTATACGCTGAACGTCTTCGGCGAGCCTCAGATGCTCATTGAGGATTATGTCAGCGACGGTCTGGAATTTGACGGACGGTGTATCTACTATCTCAACGATGCGGCAGAGCTGTACTGCTATCACATCTCAAGCGGAAGGACTGTACTTGTCTGCGAGGAAAAGGTAAAGGGCGGAACCCTCGACGGCGACAGCGAGAATCTGTACTTTGAGACCTCGGAGGGTGAAGCACGCACGGTCAAAAAGGCGGAATTGATTGATTGACGACAGACAGCTATCGTACGGAGCGTGCTATTGGCTTTTTCGCCGTTTGGCTTGATGAATATTATAAAACGGTGTTAAGATAATTGTATATTATAGTGCGAAAAAATCTATTTGCACTCAATATAGCCAGCGTTCCGCTGGACCTTATCCGAATGAGGTTCAGCGGAATTTCTTTGTTTATCCCGTGTTTAGAAAAATCTATTTTGGTTGCAAACGCTCGGCTTCGGTTTTCCCTGATGGAAAACCGATTTTGCTTCGCAAAACCGCTCACGTTCGCAGGGTGGCTCTCCTGTTATAGTGTGAAAAATCTTTTTCGTTCAAGTTAGACACAATACCAAAAACAAGCCCGACTAAGTTCGGGCTCGTTTCCTTTTATGATGCGGTTTAAAGGTGTTTATCTGTCGTTAAACGCAAAAGCACCAAAAACCCTTGAATATTGCACTTCAAAAATAAGGGCTTTTGAAACAAATAAACTCACTTATATACTCTTTAAGAAATTTGTAAGAATTCAGTTATGTTTTTTATAAAAAATAATGCTACAATATATTCAAAAAAGAGTTGATCCATTTGGCAATTATAAGTATAAGACTTCTAATACAGGCGAAAGGGGCTGCTTTGCCGTTTATCGGGCAGGCATAATTTTATAGAATGAAATACATATTTCTTAACATAAAGAATTTTATTAAAAACGAAAAATTCATATTCATAGTGATGGTGATATGCATTTTTGTTTCTGCGTGGATCATGACTTTTTCTTATGGATTGTATCAAAACTACAATTCAATACGTATCGAAGGCGAGACCGACAGCAAGGAGATAATCACGGAGATCGTACAGGGAGAAGCTTTGACAAAAAGTGAAGTAAAACTATATCTTGATTCTTTATCTGATACTGTATTATCTGAAATGAATGTGATTTTCTGCTCCACAGCTTTTGATTTTGAACACATAGACCCTTATTTCTCCGAAAAATTCATGAAAAATGTAATGGTCATTTCAAGATTTACAGTGTGCGCAGGAGAATATCAGACATCATCTTATGTTGCTGATATATGGAAAGGCAGGTCTATGATAAAAACAGGTCGGTTTTTTACGGATGTTGAAGAAGCCGAAGGTCAGAATGTTGCAATGATCCAGGACGAAGTGCTGAACGACCCGTTACAAAGATTTGAATATAAGGAGCTGCTTGGTGCTTCAGATACGATCACATTATTCGGAGAAAAATACTACATCGTAGGAACTCACAGTTCAAACGGCGTTGTAGTGCCATTTTTATCGTTGCCGGGTGATGCTCTGATAGATAGCTTTACATTATCTTTTGAAAATGCTATATCACGCAAGAGCTATGATGAACTGAAACGCAGAGCGGAGGAGCTCCTGCCGGGCAAGCTGATATTTCCCGAGCTGCCTTTCCCCGATGCGGAGAGCATTTATATTTACAATAACATTATGTTCATTTCAATATTGATAGCTGCTCTCAGTGTGATAAACTTCGCTATGCTGTATGATTACATTTTCAAAAAACGCCGTCGTCAGTTCGCTATAATGCGTATTTGTGGCTGTACTACGATTCGTGTATGGAGTATATGTCTTGGAGAATGCTGTATGATCTGCGTACCTGTATTCTTGTCAGGAATGCTGACATATATTCCGTTTATGCACGGTTGCCTTTCGGATATTTTCATTTATATGGAGGACTCCTATACTCCTGTAATTTATCTGGCAATTTTCATCATTTATTTAGTTATGTTGCTTGTGATCATGGGCACAAAACTGCTGACGCAGATCAACAAAAGCCTGTCGGAGGCTCATAAAAAGGGGGGACAATAATGTTATTTAAAACCGCCTTGCGGAATTTAAGAAAAAATCCGATAATGAATACTATCTGTCTGATTCAGCTTATTGCGGTATTGCTTATTACTGCTGTCATGGTATCGGCATTATCGGTGCGTTATCGCACGTATGAGCCTGTTCGTGATATTCTGGAAAGCAATGGGGTGTACTGTGTTTACAGTCCGGTCTGCGGCGCAGTGAAGCCCGGTGGAGTAACAGTCGATAGAAGTGATTCGATCTTTTCTGCGGAAGAGCTTTATAAATATACAGAAGCAGACAGTGTTTTTACTATTCAGACAGTAACGGTACTACCGTCCGACGAAACCCTTAATAAGTCGGCACGCCCACTTTTTTACGACGATGAATTGTTATCAAGATATAAGCCCGAGCTAAAAAGCGGCAGGTGGTTATCAAAAGACTCTGACGAGTTGGAAATTGTAATTCCGGAGGGGATGTATGGCGCTGATGTTGGCGATACCATTGACCTTATGATGCCGCAATTCAATTCTCAGAAACAGGTTACTATGCGTGTTGTCGGAATACTAAAGGACGGCACTGAGATCCTCGGCAGAGAACGGCCCCGTGAGGAATTCGGCGACATCTACCGTTTCATGTATGAACCCTATTATATCAAAATAGAAGCAGAGAGTCAGCATGTTTTTCTTGCTTCAGCAAGTGCGCTCAACAGGCTTTACCCCGAGGTTGAATTAATTATGGATTCAGCATTCTTTCTTAGTGATGATGCGTCGGAAGAAAAATCGGCACAGTTGCTTAAAAACGCTGCTCAGCTTAGTCCGATAATTATAATACCATTAAATGATATGAATAACAATAGTATTATATATTTAAGAGAACAGCTTTTACAGCTTCTGCCGATCGTGGTAGTTCTGTTGATACTTGTTATTGTAAGTGCGATAAGTGTTTCCGCTATATCGACCCGTCAGCGATCTGCTGATTATGCGAAGTTTTACATTTTAGGACTGCAGTGGAAGCAATGTGCAGCGGTTAATTTATTTCAATCACTTGTATTGAGTATAGCTGCACTGGGAGTATCATTTGTGTTGCTGATAACAGCAATGCTTACGCCTCTTTCTGAAACAATAATGATCATTTTAAATCCGTGGCTGATATTTTCATTGTCGGGAATAATTATGATATATCTTGTTTTTTCAATGATAATGCCGCTGCTGATGATAGGCACGACTACGCCGAAGCAGCTTCTTCAGGAACGATCGGGAGGATAAAACTGTGATCGAGATAAATAATATTACAAAAAAATATAACCCGAATAAGTCAAATGAATTTACAGCCCTTAAAGAGCTTTCTTTGACCTTTGCAGATGGCGAGATGACTGCTGTCATAGGCAAATCAGGCGCCGGGAAATCTACACTTCTGCATATTCTTGCGTGTATCGACGGTTACCAGCAAGGTGAATATAAAATAGATGGGATACTTGTGAAGAAATTTTCAGAGTGCGACCTTGCCCATATACGCAACGAAAAAATCGGTATGGTAATGCAGGATTTCGCATTGATCGAAGATTTTACCGCTCTTGAAAACGTTATGCTGCCATTGGATTTTGCTCAAAAGAAAAAGTCAAATCGCCGTGAAGTAGCAATTAATGCACTTAGATCGGTCGGAATGGAAAAATATGCGAATAATTATGTGAATAAGCTGTCGGGTGGTCAGAAACAACGAGTTGCAATAGCAAGAGCAATAGTTAACAATCCCGGTATAATTCTTGCGGATGAACCTACAGGGGCGCTTGACAGTAAAACTGCCGCCGAAATTATGGAAGTATTCAAATCACTCAATGCTGATGGAAAGACTATCATTATTGTTACACACGATATCGGTATCGCAAATCAATGCAACAGGGTAATTGAAATATCAGACGGAGTAATAATTTCTGACAATAAAAACAATTAATACATAACGGAGCCGATGAAACTTTCGTTGGCTTTACGAAATATGTGCGATTTTTGCTTTCCGCAGACAAAACAAAAGCCCAATGGCTTAAGTCATTGGGCTTTTGTGCATTTTATTTGCTGTTTCTGCGCTTTCTGTTCTTGAAAGCAAGGAACGATGTGGTGAACGATGCCGCTGCCATTACAGCGATGCCGCCAAACGGAACACCGCTTGTTCCGGGGTTGGACATATCACCGTCGTCCGAATTATCAGGATCAATGCCGATAGATCCGTCATCGTTTTCGGGATCGTCGGGAGTATCTGTTTCATCGGTCTCGTATGTTTCAGTGGTATCATATTCCTCGGTCTCGGTGGTCTCGTAGGTATCAGTGGTCTCTGTGGTTTCTGCGGTCTCGCCGGGAACTGTTGTTTCGGTCGTTTCGGGTTCCTCAGTTTCGTATGTTTCATCAGTATCTACGGTCTCGTCAGGCTCGGGATCGGGAGTAGGCTCGGGATCAGGTGTAGGCTCGGGAGTGGGCTCGGGATCGGGAGTAGGCTCGGGATCGGGAGTGGGCTCGGGATCGGGAGTAGGCTCAGGATCGGGAGTCGGATCGGGAGTAGGATCGGGAGTAGGCTCGGGATCAGGTGTAGGATCGGGAGTGGGCTCGGGATCAGGTGTAGGATCGGGAGTAGGCTCGGGATCAGGATCGGTCACCTTTTCCTTATTTACGCAGGTAAGCTTACCTGTGCCGAATACATCGGTGCTTCCGTAAAGTCTGTAGGAAACGGTTCCGTCAGCAGCGATCTTACACTCGTACACGTCTGTGCTGATCTGGTAGCCAGCGGGTGCTGTGGTCTCCTTGAGGTAATATGTCTTGTTGATATCAAGACCCTCAAAGGATACGATAACGCTTGTTCCGCTTACTGTGGGAGCCTTAGCGGCAACGACAGCGGTACATGCGGAATTGCTGTAAAGTGTGAATTTGGTGGCTGCCGCAAGTGCGGTTAGCTCCGAGGTCTCTGCATTTTCGTAGGTCTTGCCAAGCACTATGGGAGCTGCTGTGGGGACCTTGTTGTTTGCGCAGGTGGGAGATGCGGGAGAGAATACAGAACCGTTGTTATAGATCCTGTATGTGACGTCGCCGTTGTCGTCGATCTTACATTCGTACACATCTTCGCAGATCACGTATCCGTCGGGCGCTACTGTTTCCTTTACATAGTAGGTCTTGTTGAAATCAAGTCCGCTGATGCGGCAGATAACATCAATACCGTTGCGCTCGGGAGTCAGCGTCTTTATTGCGGATGTGCAGGCAGCGTCGCTGTATACGGTAAATCTCGTTGCGGCTGCAAGCGCTGCAAGCTGCGCATACTCGGCGTCCTCGTAGGTCTTGAACAGGATAGCGGGGTCTACCGTCTTCCTGGTGTTGGTGATAGTCTGCGTTGCGGGAGTGCTGAGAGATGTGTAGGGGGCAAGCACTGTCTGCGAAAGAGTGAACTTGTCGGAGTGAGCTGCGGTGTATTTGCCGAAGAGTGCGGAATACGCAGGATCGCAGCTCTCGCTGAGCTTATATTCTCTCAGTGTTCTGATAAGCGAGTTGTCATCAGCTTTTCGTGTGTAAACGTACAGGGGAAGATCCTTGAACTCAACGCTTGTCATGTCCTTTGTGAGCGTCTGTGTATAGGTATCGCCGTTGTACTGGTCGATAAGGGTTATGGTGATAGCCTCGGGGCGGTTCTCGGGGATGTCGTTCTTCCATACCTTTGTGACGATAAGGCTTCCTGTTTCCTTGCCTGCCGCAACAAAGGTGTTCTTGATATCAAGGTTGTACTGCTTCTTGTCTGTGCTGTTGTTCGCAATACCCTCGTTTACGTGCTCGCCTGTGCCGGTAGTGGAGGTGTATGCCACCTCATATCCGTCAACAAGCACCTCGTCTACGGAGTAGGTATAGAGAGTGCCGTCTGCTGTCTTTGTGGTGAGCGCAGGAAGCGTATAAGACCAGTTTCCTGCTGCATCCACAGCGGGAGCAGGAATATTGTGAGTTACATAAGTAGTGGTAGTCGCACCGCCGGCGGGAGTCTCATCCACCTTCAGCTTTACCGAAATGAACTGAGGACGTGCACCGGGATGCTTGTCATCCTGCGTCCAGCTCTTTGTACCGGAGATGGTGATGGTGCCTGTCAGCTCGTCATGGATGTAGTATGCGCCCGAGTCGTAGGAATCCTTGGCAAGTACCATGCTCTGGGAAACCTCGTTGCTGCCTGCAAGGGTCAGGGAAACATAGTTTCCGAACATCTGCACTATCTGCTCGCTTGTGCAGTCGTCCGCCTCATTGGATGCAAGCTGGTCTACAAGCACTCTGTAGGTGATGGTGTATGTTGTGCCGTCCTGCAGGTTGCTGAATGTCAGCTTGTTTCCGCCTGCCTTGTCATAGGAGACAGACTCACCGTTGGTATTGGGAGAGATGATGGGCGTGCCGTCCACAAGTGTGAGTCTTGAGCCGAGCGTATCGGTAGCGGTGTACTTAGCGCCGTTGAAAAGCTCAACATCAGCCGCATTGATAACGATCTTGTATTCTGCGTAGACTTTTCCGTTCTCCCTGATGCCTTTGTCGGGGCTTGTGATCTCTTTCTGGACGATCTTCTTGATATCGGGAGTGAGCATCTGTGTTGCTGTCACGGTGCCGAGATCGTTGTTCTGCGACTTGCTTGCGTCATAGACAGACACCGTTGCGCTGTTTGTAAAGCTCTTCTCAACGCCTCCTGCGATGAACTCCGCATAGGCTGCCTCGGTCATCTGGGTGAGGTAGTTGAGCTTCAGCGTGGACTCGCCGTTTGCCGTAGCAAGCTGGCTCACCAGTGTATCGTTTACGTTGATGGTAAATGTGATGGTATTTCCGCTCGTTGTGATGCTGAGAGCGGTCTGGTCTGCGCTGTAAGTATATATATCGCCATCGATAGAAGCAATATAGATCAGCGCACTCTTGTCGACATATTCAAGGCCATCGGGGATGGTATCCGTAAAGGTAAGCACATCGCCTGCGGCATAATCAGCGGAGGAGGCGGTCAGCATCCAGCCGAGAGGATTACGCAGAGGATCGGGTTTTGGCCAGATAACATCCGCATAGTGGTTCATGTTTGCAGGATATCCGTACTTGGAGGCGTCGAAGTCCTTTACATACTTTGCTCTTGAGCCCTCCTGCACGGTGGAGCCGTCAATGGTAACGCTTGCATAGGCAGTGTTGGAGCAGTTGAGTACGGAGTCCTGATATGTGGTGGAGACCTTTACCTTGATGACAACGTCATTGTCCTTGTTGACAGCAAGGAAGTCGGAGGTCAGATTCTTTGATGTGTTGGGGCCGTATTCGCCGTTTTCATAATAACTATACTGCACATCAGCAATTGTCAGCGCAAAGTAGTCGCCGTACTGGTTCTTTACCTCGCCGATGATCTCAGCAACGGTTCCGTCGGGATTGAGACGGCCGAGGAACACTCTGCTTGTGCCGGGATTTAGGAATATCTCATAAGCCTGAACTGCGCCGTTTACATAAACCTCTGCATCCAGCTTGCTGTGATCGATATTAACAGGCTTTCCGTCGCCCTGATATTTTGTCTTGTTTGCGTAGTCACCGTCGTAAAGTCTGTCCTCTACTACAACGGAGGTGATATCCTCGCCTGTGGGAAGCTCAACATCGATACTCCAGTCGATGTATCCGCCTGCAGGCTCAGTATAGCTCTTGTGTACGAAGTCTGTAAGAGAACCGGGGATGGTCACATTTGCAGAGCTTTCTGTTCCGAGATTGGGGTATGTGGGGAACTCGGCAGCAGCCTTGTTGTTTATAGCGGTGGGAGTGAGTCCTGCCGCAGGAGCGTCGATGGTATACGAATATGTATAAGCCTTGTTGATGCTGTCGTAATCCATCTCGGACTTTGTGATCCTGAGATCTGCGCCAACTGCCGAAGCCGCTACCTTATCTGCGATAAGCGCATCGGGGGTATCGGTCACGGTGAAGTCGGTCTCGCCCACGATGTTCGTCTTTACGGTTATCGTCCAGGTGATCTTGTTTGTAACGGCGTCATAGGTTCCTGTCTTGTAGACAGTGGGAAGCTCCGCCCAGTATACTTCCTTGTCGGTATAGGTCTTGGAGCTGTCGCCGTTGCCGTAGGCGGTAACGGTATTCTGCTTCTGGGTATCTGTCAGCGTATTGGAGAGGACCTTGTCCTTGTCCACCTTAAGGGTATAGGTAACAGTGGTGACCTCACCTGCGCCGAGTGCATTGATGATAAGGTTAAATCCGCTTTCCGTCACATCGGTGGTGGCAGGATCGTCTGCGACAGTGCCATAAGACGCACCTACGCCGCCCACTGCGACTTTTGAGATCTCGCTGTAAACCGAGCTGTCAAACATATCGGTTATGTTGATGTTTGTGGAGTCGGAGCCGTTGCTTCCTATATAGACTCTGAAATCCTGGTAGTAGTTGCCGTCGCCGCCGACATAAACACTGCCGACTCTCTCCTTGTTGACCCAGAGACCTGAGATCTTTTCGGGAACACGGACAGGCATAGTCGTGCCGAAATACTTCAGCTCAAACTCGCCGTCGTCAGCGTCGTCAACGCCCTCGAGGTTGATAGTACCGTCCAGGTTACATCCGCCCTCACGTCCGCTTGAACCTGTGAAGAGCTCGATATAAAGCATATTGTCTTCGATGGTGTACTTTGCGATATCGCTTACGGGGATGGTCACCTCGTCCAGCGTTATGCCGTAAAGCTTTTCGCTGAGGTCGATCGCAAACGTTCCGTTAACGTACACAAAGTTTGTCGGCAGCTTCCAGTCGAACGTCATTTTCAAGCGGTCGCCTGTTTTTACGGTGGTGTCTGCTGTAAGCGGCTGGCCGTTGATGAGTACGCTTGCCGTATAGGTCATGCCTGCCTCGTCGGCGGACACGGCGTCGTCAAATGCGGCGCCTGCCACAGTCTGCACGGAGCTTCCGTTGCCGAACGGAACGCCCGTAAAGCACTGGAGCGAAACTATTGCCGCAGTGAACACGGCAAATATCTTCTTTTTCATAATTACCTCCATATATGTATATGAAAAATTGAAAGGCACAAAAATTGCCAGAAATGAAAAAAATATAAAGCTCTGCTAATTTTTTTAGACAGCAGTATATTTTATTTAATACAGTATACCACATTCAGGAGTGGTTTGTCAACAAAAAAACAAACAATTTACAGACATATTTAACCGTTTAAGGGAAACGGTTAAACAGCATACAAAATATACATGAAAAGGAGCAGCCGCAGCCGCTCCTTTTACTTTACATTTTTTTGCCCTCAAAAGCTACCCTGTTTCTGATATCAACCATGAGGTCACGGAACATATCCAGGTCAAGCGACTGTGCGCCGTCGCAAAGAGCCTTTGCAGGGTCGTTGTGCGACTCTATCATAAGACCGTCTGCGCCCACAGCAAGAGCCGCCCTTGAAAGCGGAGCGACAAGGCTCCTGATACCTGCCGCATGGCTGGGGTCTACGACGACGGGCAGGTGCGTAAGCTGCTTCAGCAGTGCGACCGCCGCAAGATCGAGTGTATTTCGTGTCATGGTCTCAAAGGTGCGCACTCCACGCTCGCACAGGATGACGTTGCTGTTGCCGCCTGCCATGATGTACTCTGCGCTCATGAGGAACTCCTCGATGGTGTTTGCGAGTCCACGCTTCAGCAGTATCGGTTTTTTGCATTTGCCAAGCTCCTTAAGCATTTCAAAGTTCTGCATATTTCTTGCGCCGACCTGGATAACATCGACGTCTTCAAACAGGTCGATGGTGGAGATATCCATTATCTCGGTGACGATGGGGAGCCCTGTTTCCTTCTTTGCCTCCAGTAGCAGGCGTATACCCTCGCCGTGGAGTCCCTGGAAGGAGTATGGAGACGTTCTCGGCTTGAAGGCGCCGCCTCTCAGCAGCGTTGCGCCGCTCTCCTTTACGGACTTTGCCACCTTTATGATCTGCTCCTCGGATTCTACCGAGCAGGGTCCCGAGATCACATGGAACCAGCCCTCGCCTATCTTTACTCCGTTTACATCGACAACTGTGCTTTCGGGATGGAATTTGCGGTTTGCCGCCTTGAAAGGCTCCGAGATGCGCTTTGCGTCCTCGACTATCGGGTTGAGCGCAACCAGTGTATCGGTGTCGATCTTGGATGTGTCTCCTATCAGTCCGATTATTGTCTGATGTGCGCCGGTGCTTATATTGGTGCGGAAGCCGAGCGAATGCAGGCGCTCTGCAAGCTCCTTTATCTCGTTTTCTGCGGAATTTGCTTTAAGTCTGAGTATCATGATGTTTCTCCTTTTTGCTTTAGTGCTTTTATGCTTTTTAGCTTTTATGTAATGAAGTATACACCATTCCGCAGGATTTGTCAAGGGGGTAAACTGAATTTTTTGATTTTTTTATTAGGAATGAACTAAAGGGCAATAGTTACCGCTTGAATATTGGGGAGGAGTGTGGTATAATAAATTTGGCTTGTTCCAAAAGCTATCGCTTTTGCGCCGAATTTATTGAACGGCAGAAAGGACGGCATTCGCCGTCTGTGCCTGTCGGCACTCAAATGCTTCGCATTTGCTTTCCTAGTATAATAAATTTGGCTTGTTCCAAAAGCTATCGCTTTTGCGCCAAATTTATTGAAACATATCCTATCGTCTGCTGGCGCAGACAAACGGCTGTCGCCGTTTTGCAGAGCTGCCGCTCTGCGGATATATTATAATAAAAACAGCTTGCTTCAATTGCTGCGCAATTGCGCTGTTTTTATTGAACGGCAGAAAGGTCTGCTTTGCAGACAACGGCTGTCGCCGTTAACAAACACTTCGTGTTTGCTTTCTTGGTATAATAAATTTGGCTTACTTCAAAAGCTATCGCTTTTGCGCCGAATTTATTGAATGGCAGAAAGGACGGCATTCGCCGTCTGTGCCTGTCGGCACTCAAATGCTTCGCATTTGCTTTCTTGGTATAATAAATTTGGCTTGTTCCAAAAGCTATCGCTTTTGCGCCGAATTTATTGAAACATATCCTATCGTCTGCTGGCGCAGACAAACGGCAGTGTGTTTCGCTCGGCGTTGCCGACCGAACCACCTTGCAATATTTTCTTCAACGGCGGAGCGCCGTTGCTTTCGCAGTGCGAAACCGAAAAAATCGCCGTACGGATCGGAGTTTTGACATCTGCGGAGTCTGATCGTATATAATGCTGGCGCAGATAAGCTCAGCTATATTATAAAGGAGATAACAAAATGCTTGAATACCGCTATGATACACAGCTTCTCATTGAGGGCGAAGGCCTTGACGAGGACGCAATAAACGACTACATAACCGGGAATTTCAAGGGCGACAGCCTGCTTGCGGTTGGAGACGAGGATCTTATTAAGATACACTTCCACACCAACGAGCCATGGAAGCTGCTGGAATACTGCGCAACGCTCGGCGAGATATTTGATATCGTAATAGAGGATATGGACCGTCAGTCACGTGGTCTGAAAGGATAAAACACCCGATGAAAACTGTAATTACGGACAACAGCCTGTGCACGCTTCCGATATGCGAGACAGCAATACCTAAGCACATCTACAATTATATATCGGCGCTCGCAGAGGCAGGCGTGAAACATGTGGAGCTGGATTTCCGCACGGTGATGAAGATGAACGAGCTTCCCGACGGCGTGAACTATATCTTCCGTCTGGGAGACCCGATGTTTGCAGAGCTTACAGAGGTGTTCGATTTCAGATACACCGTTGTGACCATCAATGATTTCAAGGAGCGCATAAAGGTTAAAAACACGCCTATCATTATGGAGTTCCCGGCGGTGAGCAAGCTTTCAAGGCAGATGCTTTCGCTTGCGCAGGCACAGCTGAAGGGGCGCATCGAGATGGTAAGGCTGCGTGGCAGCTACTCCATGATGAGCAGGGAAGAGGCGCACAAATATGTATACGGCGCAAAGTGCGTACTGCCTGTCCCTATCGACATTTGCCCGATGAACAAGTACAAGACAGCGCTTGACAGCGCTATCAAATTTTCGGCGGCGAACGTGGACAGCCTTACTATGTGCATGGGGCTTTCCGAGAACTACGCTTCTATCGAGGAGTTCCTGTTCACGCTGATGTCGGTGTACGAGGTGCTTCCCGACGAGTTCAACATGGCAGCGCTGTGCAAGGCTGCCGTGTACCATCAGCTTGTGTTCGGACCTCACAGCCGTGACAGCATATCCCATATAATGCGGCTGCTTGACTCAGACATCATGGACCTGAGGAATGCGGATACGGGCAAGCGTGTTCCCATGAAGATGATGCTCAAGGACAAGATGCTGCTGAGAAAGAATTTCGTCAGCGCACTGGAGAACTTCATCGACAACGAGGAGATACCCGACGACCTTGCATACGATATCAGCGACGCAATAAAGAGATACAACATATCGCTGTATGATACCGATATGCTTTATGATACAAAGAAAAATATACTGAACTGACAGAGGACAAAAGAAATGATAAAACTGATAGCAAGCGACATGGACGGCACGCTGCTTGATGACAAAAAGCAGCTTCCGCCCGATTTCTACGAGGTCATCGACCGTCTGGACGAAAAGGGAATAAAATTCGTTGTGTCCAGCGGCAGGACCTATGCGGCGGTGGGGCATCTGTTTCCTGAGGAATACCGCACAAGGCTGGACTACATCTGCGACAACGGCGCCTACATAATGCACGGCGGCAAGCCGATACACATCACACCGCTTGACCGCGCCACCTTTGAGGAGTTCGTACAGGCGGCGGAAAGGATAGGCGGACTTAAGCTTCTGGTCTGCGCCGAAGGCGGTACATACCACCTGCCCGACAGCGAGGATTTCAACAGGGAGGTCGCAAAGTTCTACAAGAACCACATCGAGTGCGATGACCTGCTGTCCATCAAAGACACCATCTACAAGCTTGCGGTCTGCGATATGCAGGGCGCACAGGAGCGTGGAAAGCCTGCCCTTGACGCAATATTCGGCGACAGACTGAACATACAGGTCTCGGGCGTGATATGGATGGACGTAATGGCAGGCGGCATCAGCAAGGGCAGTGCCCTTAAAAAGATGTGCGAGCTTCTTGGCATCGACAAAAGCGAGGTCATGGCGTTCGGCGACTACTACAACGATACCGATATGCTCCTTAACGCAGGCATGAGCTTTGCGATGGAGAACGGCAACGACTACATCAAGAGTATATGCACCCATCGTGCCGAAAGCAACAACAGCGGCGGCGTGACAAAGGCGATAAAGCAATATGCTCTCGGGGAGGTCACGGTATGAATATCCAGATATTCGGAAAATCGAAATGCTTCGACACCAAAAAAGCCGAGCGGTATTTCAAGGAGCGTGGCATAAAATATCAGTTCATTGACATACTTTCAAAGGGACTCAGCAAGGGGGAGCTTGACAGCGTGGTGAAAGCCCTCGGCGGTAAGATAGACTCGGTGATAGACGAGGACTCAAAGGACTACGCCGAGATAAAGTATCTCTACGACGACGCAAAGCCCGAAAAGCTTTCGGAGAACCCGAAGCTTTATAAAACACCTATCGTGAGAAACGGAAAACAGGCAACCACAGGCTACAAGCCTGAAATATGGAAAGGATGGGAATAGACCCGACATGGACATAGCACTTATAATCATACTTATCGCACTTTCAGCCTTCTTCTCCGCATCGGAGACCGCACTTTCAAGCGCAAACAGGATACGCCTCAGAAGCATGGCGGACAACGGCTCAAAGGGTGCCGAAAGAGCACTCAGGGTCATGAAAAAATACGACAAGACCATCACCACTATCCTCATCGGAAACAACATCGTAAACATCGCCTGTTCCTCTATTGCGACACTGCTGACGATAAACCTCATGAATAACCTCAGCAAAGGCTCGGGCGACACCTACGGTTCTCTTGTATCAACAATAGCTACGACAGTCATCGTGCTTATCTTCGGCGAGGTGCTCCCCAAGAGCATCGCAAAAGATAATGCCGAAACATTCAGTATCGCTGTTTCGGGTCCCATCAGCTTCCTTATGTTCATCTTCACTCCCTTTTCCGCACTGTTCATACTGATGAAAAAGGGCGTTGCAAAGCTTCTGAAAACAAAGGACTCCGTAAGCTTCACCGAGGAGGAGCTTAAAGCCATCATCGAGGAGTCCGAGGACGAGGGCGTGCTGGAGACCCAGGAGTCCAACCTTGTACGAAGCGCACTGGAATTCGACGAGATAACCGTTGACGAGATAATCACTCCCCGTGTTAACATAGTGGCAGTGGAGATATCCGACAGCGTTGACGAGGTACGTGAGAAGTTCCTCTCGGAGGAGTATTCCAGAATGCCCGTATACGAAAAGACGCTTGACAACATCATCGGCGTCATCACCGAAAAGGACTTCTTCAAGGCGTGCGAAAAGGACGGCGAGGGCTTCACCATCCGCAGTATCTTACAGGAGACCATCTATCTCCCACACATGCTGAAGATATCCGAGGTGCTCCGCACCATGCAGAAGCAGAAGTGCCATATCAGCGTTGTGCTGGATCAGCACGGCGGTACTCTCGGTATAGTCACGATGGAGGACATCCTCGAGGAGCTGGTGGGCGAGATATGGGACGAGAGCGACGAGGTAAAGGCACCCGTTACTTTCGTGGAGGAGAACGTATTCGAGATATACGGCGATGTTTCGCTGAACTCCCTGCGCAGATACTTCGATTCCAGAGATATAGAGCTTGAGATAACAAGCGAGGCTCACACCGTTGCGGGCTGGGCGCTGGAGCTTTTCGGAAGCATCCCGAAGAGCGGAGACACCCACGAAACGGACGAATTTGCCGTAACCGTACTGGAAGCGGAGAACCTGAGGATTGACAAGATCAGATTTGAGATAAAACAAAAGGAAGATAACGCCGAATAAGACGGAGGACGTAAAGAAATGACAGTCGAACAGCTCCAGAAAATGATAACTGAAGCAAAAAAGGAAAACGATGTGTGCATACTCGCACACAGCTATCAGACCCGTGCGATATGCGAGGTGGCAGACATCGTAGGCGACAGCTTCAGGCTTAGCGTCGAGGCACAGAAGGTCAAAAACAGGAAGATAGTGATGTGCGGCGTTCACTTCATGGCGGAGACCGCAAAGCTCCTCTCTCCCGACAAGACGGTGGTGATAGCCTCGGACGAGGCAGGCTGTCCCATGGCGGAGCAGTTCACCCCCGAACAGGTGCTTGAGTTCAGAAAGGCGCATCCCGACTATGCCGTGGTGTCCTACATAAACACCACAGCGGCACTCAAGTGCGTGACGGATGTGTGCGTTACCTCCTCCTCTGCGGTGGAGATAGTGGGCAGGCTTGAAAACAACAACATCCTGTTCATCCCCGACAAGAACCTCGGTGCTTTCGTGAAGAGCGCATACCCCGAAAAGAACATCGTATGCTGGGACGGCGGATGTCCCGTCCACGGAAAGATGACCGCACAGGACGTGCTCAGGATAAAGCAGAAGTACCCCGAAGCAAAGTTCCTGGTACATCCCGAATGCCCTCCCGAGGTCTGTGAAAATGCGGACTACATAGGCTCCACGGCAGGTATCATAGCCTATGCGAGAAAGTCCGATGCACAGCAGTTCATCATCGGCACCGAGATAAGCATAACCGAACAGCTGAGCTGTGAGATGCCCGAAAAGCAGTTCTTCAACCTCTCAAAGCGCCTTATCTGCTCCGACATGAAGATAACCACCCTTGTTGACGTATACAACGCCGTATGCGGCACGGGCGGCATGGAGATAACCTTTGACGCAGACACCGCCGCAAAGGCAAGGCACTGCATCGACGAGATGATAAGACTTGGAGGATAGCAGGGTACGCCCTGCGGCGTTTCCGTTGCGAAAACGTAGCATATCGGCGCAAGACATCTGCGCAACGGGTCACACGTTGCCGACAAATATATTGCGTATGGGCAGGGTACGCCCTGCGGCGTTTCCGTTGCGAAAACGTAGTACATTGGCGTAGGGTATCTGCGCAACGGGTCACACGTTGCTGATAAATATATTGCGTATGGGCAGGGTACGCCCTGCGGCGTTTCCGTTGCGAAAATGTAGTACATTGGCGTAGGATATCTGCGCAACGGGTCACACGTTGCCGACAAATATATTGCGTAGGGGCAGGGTACGCCCTGCGGCGTTTCCGTTGCGAAAATGTAGTACATTGGCGTAAGACATCTGCGCAACGGGTCACACACTGCCGACAAATATATTGCGTATGGGCAGGGTACGCCCTGCGGCGTTTCCGTTGCGAAAACGTAGTACATCGACGTAGGATATCTGCGCAACGGGTCACACGTTGCCGACAAATTATATTTCGTAGGGGCACGACGTGTCGTGCCCACAAACAACAGATATCGCATTAATAGCCACGGCACGCCGTGCTCCTACATAAATAACCGATTGCATTGTGAGACCGCCGTTTCGTTTTCTTGGATATGGTATACCTGTTAAAAGGCGGAATTGCGTGTCGAGGCACTCGACAAATATATTGCGTAGGGGCACGACGTGTCGTGCCCGTAGATAACGGGTATCACATTAATGGGCACGGCACGCCGTGCCCCTACTTTTTGTTTCCATATAGCTGCTGCGCCTTTTCTGGGAGGTTTTTCGCCATAAGTCGTGTGTTTCACGAAAAAAATATATATTTCGCCTTAAAATCTCTTGCAATTATTTAAATATGTGATAAAATATATAAAGGGGAACTGTGCCCTGCACAGTCTAATACAGATATAAGGAGAAAAAAGCCTTGGACGTTATGACTTACCTTTCGGATATATTCCAGAATTTCGTGCGTGTGGTGATGTCGATAACAGTGTTCGATGTTATCGATATCCTGCTGCTGACATACCTCATATATATGGTGTTCAAGCTGATGCGTGACACCCGTGCCGAGCAGCTTATGAAGGGCATCCTGATACTGGTGCTGATGTTCATCGTTGTGCAGGTGTGCCAGCTCAAGGTTATGAGCTTTCTGTTCGAGAACTTCTTCCAGGTGGGACTTATCGCTATCGTTATAGTGTTCCAGCCCGAGCTGCGCCGTATCCTCGAGCGTGTGGGTCGTGCAAAGGTTCCGAACATCTCGCTTAACTTCGACCAGAACGACGGCAAGACAAACGTTGCAAGAGAAATGGCGATCGCAGGTATCGCAGAGGCGTGCGAGCGTCTGCACATGACAAAGACAGGCGCACTTATCGTAGTTGAAAGGCAGACAAGGCTGGGCGATATCACCGAAAAGGCGACCATCATCAACGCTGCACCCGAGCCTGACCTGTTCTGCAACCTGTTCTACAACAAGGCTCCGCTGCATGACGGCGCTGTCATCATCCGTGACAACAGGATATTCGCAGCAGGCTGCTTCCTGCCCAACACCAACAAGGACCAGTACCTTTCAAACGACCTGGGCTCCCGTCACAGGGCGGCTATCGGTATGAGTGAGAACGCCGACTCGCTTGTTATAGTTGTTTCCGAGGAAACAGGCACCATCTCCGTTGCGGAGAACGGACAGCTCACCCGTGGACTTTCCAAGGAGTCGCTGACAAAGATACTCCAGCGAAAGATGCCCGACAACGCAGTGCGCTCAAAGAAAAAGACAAGAAAGCCTAAGCCCGAAGCCGACGGCGCTGATACATAAGGGGGGACGGCAGAATGAACTTTTTCAAAAGACTTTTCAACAACTTTAAAAACAACTTCAAAAAGATAGTGATGTCATTCCTTATTGCTGTGGGAGCATGGCTTTTCGTTTCGATACAGATATTCCCCACCATAGAGGAGAGCATCAGGAACATAGCCATTGAAACGCAGGTGACGGAATACATGATACAGAACAACCTGCGTATAGTGGACGAAGTGGAAAGCACTGTGGATATCCGCATAGAGGGCAAGCGCTACGATGTGACTGATATCAGCGCAGAGGATTTCTATGCCTCGCTGGATCTCAGCTCCGTGAAATCGGCGGGAACCTTTACAGTGCCGATAAATGTTTCGGTGAAGACCGACAGCGAGTGTGTGATACTTGAGACGGATCCCCGTGCAGTGACCATCCAGATAGACGAGATAGTGACACGTGAGTTCCCTGTTACTGCAACCGCTCCCAGCATAAGTCTCCCCGAGGGCTACTATGTAGACCAGATCACGGCGACTCCGCCTACTATATCCGTGACAGGCTCCGCTTCCGTCATCGACAAGATAGGCAGTATCGAGGCACGCTCCGCCTACACTGGCGCCATCAGCGAGTCGCACGATACCCAGAGCGAGATCATCATCTACGGCACAAACGGTGCAAAGCTCGTTAACGACGATCTTATACTCAGCACCGACAACGTATCGGTATATATCCCGATCTACAAGCAGAAGGAGCTTCCGCTGACATTCACCTATATCAATGTTCCTGCCAATTTCGATATCAACAGCCTTAAATTCAGCATCCAGCCCTCTACGCTGATAGTAGCGGCGCCTGATGACTCCATCGATTTCAGAAGCTCGCTCGATATCGGAACCATCGATCTTTCGGATATCAAGCTGAATCAGAATGTAAAGATCCCGATATCCCTGCCCGAGGGCTACAAGAACCTTTCAGGCAACAACAATGCTACCATCACATGGGATATCGCAGACTACGGCAAGCTGGACTTCACTGTGGACAACATAAATATCATCAACAAGCCTGACAATTACGACGTTTCTCTTATCACAAACCAGCTGGTTGTCAGCGTGATAGGTCCCTCCGAGGTGCTCAGCACCCTGACCGCCGCTGATTTCTACGTGACGGCAAACCTGCTCAGTGTATCGCTTCACGACGGCACACAGGATGTGGCGGTGGCTGTTCAGCTGAGAGGCATAAAGCAGAAATGCTGGATATCGGGAAGCTATAAGGCAACGATAAACGCAACGCCTGTAACAGTGGAGACCGAATAAATGGCAATAATCGTATCACAGATAAAAACAACACTTGACGAGGCAAAGGATAACGCAATAAGCAAGGCGTTATCCTTGCTTTCTGTCGGTAAAAAAGAGGTGCGGACCGCACGTCTGTACAAGACCTCGGTGGACGCACGCCGTGAGATATGCTTTGTAAGCTCGGTATATGTCGAGCTTTTCAGCGCACAAAAGGAGCGGCGGCTTGCAGATAAGCTTCAGAACGTGCGCCTGCACGATGAGGCGGAGCTTGAGATAAGCTTCGGCAGCGAGAAGCTTCGGGGCGACATCTACATCGCAGGCTTCGGGCCTGCGGGAATGTTCTGCGCACTGACCCTTTGCGAGTTCGGATACAAGCCGATAGTGCTTGAGCGTGGCGCAGCCATGGATGAGCGTATAAAGGCGGTGGAGGGCTACTGGGGCGGCGCAGCGCTGAATACCTCGACAAACGTACAGTTCGGCGAGGGCGGCGCAGGTACGTTCTCGGACGGAAAGCTCACAACACGCATAGGCGATCCTTTGTGCTCACGTGTGCTTCAGAGGCTGTACGACTTCGGCGCACCCGAGGAGATACTCACTAAGGCGAAGCCGCATATCGGCACGGATAAGCTGCGCAGCGTAGTAAAGAACCTGCGCAATAAGATAATCGGATACGGCGGCGAGGTGCGCTTCCTTACTCCGTTACAGGAGCTTGATATATCGGATGGGCGCATTTCTTCCGTCACGGTGAACGGCGCACAGGAAAGCTGCGGCGCACTGGTGCTTGCCGTGGGACACTCGGCGCACGATACGTTCTCAATGCTGCTCAGAAACGGCGTTGAGATGATACCCAAGCCCTTTTCAGTGGGTGCGAGGATAGAACACCTGCAAGCGGACATAAACTCCGCATTATACGGTAGATACGCAGGGCATCCTGCGCTTCCGCCTGCGGAATATCAGCTGTCCTACCGTGAGGGCGAGCGTGGAGTTTACACGTTCTGTATGTGTCCGGGCGGCTATGTGGTGGCGTCCGCCAGCGAAAACGGCACTGTAGTCACCAACGGCATGAGCTATTTTGACCGTGCGGGAGAAAACGCCAACAGCGCTGTGCTGGTATCGGTGACGCCCGAGGATTTCGGCAGCCATCCGCTGGCAGGTGCGGAGTTCATACAAAGGCTTGAACAGCGTGCATATCAGATGGGAAACAGTGGCAGGGCGCCCGCTATGCTGACAAGAGAATTCACAGGCGCAGGCGGCTCCTTAAGCCTCGGCAGGGTGACTCCCACGTATCCGCTCGGCGTTGAGAGCGCAGATCTTAAGCAGCTTTTCCCCGGGTTTGTATCCGATATAATGGCAAGGGGTCTGAAATACTTCGACAGGCGCATACACGGCTTCTCGGACAGCGACAGTGTGCTTACCGCCATCGAAACAAGAAGCTCCTCTCCCGTAAGGATACCACGCTGCGAGGCAGGCTTTGCGCAGTGTGCCGACAACCTGTTCCCCTGCGGCGAGGGCGCAGGCTACGCAGGCGGAATAATGTCCGCCGCCGTCGACGGAATACGCACCGCCATAAAGATAATGGAGAAATACGCTCCAAACGCATAAAATCCACGGCTGCTTCTGACAACTCAGAGGCAGCTTTGCTTTTCGTCCGAATTTCAGACAGAAATGTTGTTATAATAAAATAAGGAATGAGGATCGGTTTCTGTAGGTGAAGAGCAAAGCAGGAGTTTGAAAGGTGACCGCTTGCGGTCGCACTGTGAAACCGCACCGAAATACCTCGTTCATATTTCGGGAGGTCTGTATGATAATAACAACGGGAAAAGTCAATCTGACAGGGCTTCTGGCAGAGCTGGGGATATGTCCCATGATGGCGGCAGATAATATTACGCAGCTTTACGCCGACCGCTCCGTGCTGGTGCTGGGGCGAGGGGCAAAGCTGCCCGAAAAGCTGTCGGTGTTTGCTGTTGTGGCAGACGCTGACGAGGGTATAAACACCGAAGGGCTGAAGGGAAGCGCCGTTGTCACTTGTGGAATGGGGAGCCGCAATACTGTTTCTGTCAGCTCAAGGACAGCTGAGCGCATCACGCTTGCGCTTAACAGGAGCATCCCTACCCTTAACGGCGCCTGCGACCCTATGGAGCTGCCTGTCAGCCTGCGTGAGGGTATATCGGATTACGAGTATATGGCGGCCTTTGCGGCGCTGCTGCTGCTTGATAAATGGCACGAGCTGCAAAGGTGCGGATAAAAAGAAAGACCCGTCCGCAGATACGGACGGGTCTCAGTCTGCCGATATAGTGCCGTCTGCGTCGTCGTTCAACCATGACAGGCGCAAAGCGTGGTCTTAATGCGGGATTACGGCAGTTCGCCTTTAAATATGGTTTTCCGACAAGCTATCGGCTTTTGAATATCATAATTTCGTCAGCAGCTTTGTTTTGTGTGCAATGTGTATCAGCGCCACTCCAAAAACCATTCCGCACACGCCCTGTACGGCATTGTAGGGGATATTGGCAGCGGCTCCTGTTATACCGTATCCTGCGACGGTGGCTTCAAATACGAAATAACCGAGTATCATGACCGCTTCGCCCGCCAGTGCGCCGATAACATAGCCCAGGCTTTTCAGCTTGGGAGCCTTTGCGGCAATGCCGTTTGCGATGAGCGCCGCAAGCAGTCCGATAAGTCCCTTTATGATGAACGTTGCAGGCGCATAAAGCGCATAGCCGCTGAAAAGGTCAGCGATGGCAGAGCCGACTGCGCCTGCGGCAGCGCCGTATATGGGTCCCAGTATCCATGCTCCCGCCAGTATGAAGCAATCGCCGAGGTTAATGTTTCCGCCGAATGGCGTGGGGATGACGATGACTATTGTGCCTACGCATATCAGAGCGGCAAGCATCGCCGCTGTGCAGAGCTTTAAAAGCTGATCCTTTTTTGATGTCTTTACCATGATGCTTCTCCTTTATCGTTCTGATATACATTATACTCCTTTTTGGGCATATTGCAACGTCCAGAATGAGGATATATGATAAGACCAGATGGCGTGCGATAATTCTCAGCTGTTGACAAATAACGTTGTTTTGGATATACTTAATTATATGGATAATTATATTGGGAAAGGTAAAGCATAACGACATAACACAGGACGAAAGGGAAAACTATGGAGACGAATACCGACCTTGAAAAAGGACTGACCGACGAGCAGGTGCGCCTGAAAAAAGAGCACGGCGAAAGCAACGGCAGCTTTGACGTAAAGACAAAAAGCGTTCCGCAGATACTCAAGGACAATATCCTCACGCTGTTCAATCTGATAAATGTGATACTTGCGGCGTTTGTTGCGCTGACAGGCAGCTATCGCAATATGCTGTTCATGGGCGTGGTGCTGTGCAATATCGCCATAGGCATATTTCAGGAGATACGCTCAAAGCGCATCATAGACAGGCTTGCGCTGATATCGGCGCCGAAAGCACATCTGCTGAGAGAGGGAAAGGAGACCGAGCGTCCCGTTTCGGATATCGTAAAGGATGATATAATGCTCCTTGCCTCGGGCAGGCAGATATGTGCCGACGCAATACTTGCACAGGGCGAGTGCGAGGTGGATGAGAGCCTTATCACAGGCGAGAGCGACCCGATCGTCAAGCGCACAGGCGACGAGCTGCTTTCGGGCAGCTTTGTCATCAGCGGCACGGCAAAGGCGCAGGTGATACGTGTAGGAGCGGAAGCCTACGCCAATAAGATAACCAGCGGCGCAAAATACGTGAAAAAACAGAATTCCGAGATGATGCGCTCTATCAATAGCATAATCAGCACCGTTTCGGTGTGCATAGTTCCGTTTGCGCTGGTGCTGTTCTTCAAGGCGATATTCGTCACACAGCAGGAGTTCAGCCGTGGTATAGTCAGCACAGTCGCAGCGCTTATCGGAATGATCCCCGAGGGACTTGTGCTGCTGACAAGCATTGCGCTTGCGGTCAGCTCCATACGCCTTGCACGCAGAAACACGCTGTGTCAGGACCTTTACAGCGTGGAGCATCTTGCACGTGTGGATGTCCTCTGTCTTGACAAGACGGGCACCATCACCGAGGGCTGCATGGAGGTCACGGATATCGTGGCCATCGACAGCGGCTTTGACAGCGGGGCGGCGCTTGATGCGCTGGCTTCGGCGCTGAGCGACCCTAACCCTACGCTTTCAGCCATAAAGCGGCGTTTTGACGGCGGCACACAGCTGAAATGCACACGTGCCATCCCGTTTTCCTCTGCAAAGAAGTGGAGCGCCGCAGTATTCGACGGTGTGGGAACATACGCAATAGGTGCACCCGGCTTTGTGCTGTCCGGGGAGAAGTACAGCTTGATAAAGCCGCTTACCGAGGAATACTCCTCAAAGGGCATGAGGGTGCTGGTCCTTGCACACAGTGAAAGTCAGGCGGATGAAAACGGGCTTCCGTGTGACATTGAGCCAAAGGCGCTTGTGGTGCTTTCGGACAAGATACGTGAGTCTGCGCCCGCAACGCTGGAATATTTCCGCAGGCAGGGCGTGGAGCTTAAGGTCATCTCGGGCGACGATCCCGTTACAGTCGCAAATGTCGCAAAAAAGGCAGGTCTTGCCGCAGCTGACAGCTATATCGATGCTTCCACGCTGACAGACGAGGCGCTTTGCGAGTCGGCGGAGAGGTATACGATATTCGGCAGGGTAACTCCTTATCAGAAGCTTGAGCTTGTAAAGGCGCTCAAGGCAAGGGGACACAAGGTCGCTATGACGGGCGACGGTGTAAACGACGTGCTGGCGCTCAAGGAGGCGGACTGCTCCGTTGCCATGCAGTCGGGAAGCGATGCGGCACGGAACGTCTCGCAGCTTGTGCTGATGGACTCGGACTTTGCCTCGATGCCGCTTGTCGTTGAGGAGGGCAGGCGTGCCATCAACAACATCCAGCGCTCCGCTGCGTTGTTTCTTGTAAAGACGATATTCTCGTTCATACTTGCGGTGGTATTTCTGATAGTGCCTATGGCGTATCCGTTCCAGCCGATACAGATGACTCTGATAAGCGCCCTGACGATAGGCGCACCGTCGTTCCTGCTTGCGCTGGAGACCAACCGTGACCGTGTAAGGGGAAGCTTTATCTCAAACGTGCTTAAGCGTGCATTCCCCGGCGGAGTCTCGGTGGTGCTGGGGATCATCATGCTGCTTGTTGCACAGGGTATATTTGCCATCCCTCAGGAGGAGACTTCGGTGATCGCAACGTTCCTGACGGCGGCAGTGTGCTTCGGTGTGCTGTTTAATGTGTGCAGACCGTTCAACAGGCTGCGTGCAGTTATGCTTGCACTGCTTTGTGCGGCATTTGTCGGAGCCTCGCTGATATTGCCCTCGCTGTTTTACATCGTGCCGCTGTCTGCGCTCTCTTGGGGAGTTCTGGCGGTGATCGGAGCAATTTCACTGCTGTGTCTTGCAGGGCTTACAGCGCTGTCAAAAAAGCTTTTCGCCACCGATGGCAGCACACTGCACATTCCTGCGAGGCTGAAAAAGGGCGTGGCAGCGGCAGTGTTCGTGCTGTCTGCTGTGTTTGCGGTGTGGTTCGGCACGCTTCTGGCAGACTACTTTGCGCTCTCCTCGGGAAACGCTCCCGTCATCGCACAACAGCGTGACGACGGCAGCTATAAGGGCATTTTCTATGAGATATCCGACAACGAGATACACATTTTCGGCAATGTTGTCCGTCCGTTGGAAATGCAGGATAAATAAAGACGCATCGAGGTGAACACCATGCACACAGTACAGGCGAAGAGCATACTTTCGCAAAGCAACGGAATAAACGTCTACCGTGGATGTACACACGGCTGTATCTACTGCGACAGCCGCAGCGTCTGTTACGGTATGCGGCACGAGTTCACCGATATTGAGGTAAAGGAGAACGCCCCCGAGCTTCTTGAAGCGGCGCTGCGCTCAAAACGCCGCCGCTGCATGATAGGCACGGGCGCAATGTGCGACCCCTACCTGCACGCCGAAAGGGAGCTGAACATCACACGCCGATGCCTTGAGCTGATAAAGAAATACGATTTCGGGGCGGCTGTGCAGACAAAATCAGACCTTGTTATGAGGGACATCGACCTGCTTTGCGAGATAAACCGCAGCACAAAGGCTGTGGTGCAGATGACCCTCACCACCTGCGACGACGACCTGTGCCGCATCGTCGAGCCCAATGTATGTACCACATCACGGCGCTTTGAGGTGCTTTGCGAGATGAAAAGGGCAGGTATCCCCACCGTTGTGTGGATGTGCCCGATACTTCCCTACATCAACGACACTGCGGAGAACATCCTTGGCATCGTGGATTATGCCGCACGTGCAGGCAGCTATGGCATAATAACCTTCGGTGCGATGGGGATGACGCTGCGTGACGGCGACAGGCAGTATTATTATGCGGCGCTGGACAGGCACTTTCCGCAGCTGCGCAGTGTATACGAGTCTCGCTACGGCGACAGCTACGAGATACCCTCGCCGAAAGCAAGGGAGCTGTGGCACGTCTTTGTCAACGCCTGCAAAAAAGCTGGACTTAAATACGACACAAACGAGATATTCGGCTACATACACCAATTCCCCGAGGCGGAGCAGCTGACGCTGTTCTGATATTTCGATGAAATTCCGGTATCCCGCTTTGTAGGATAGATTTAAAAGCCGCTTTGATGCTGAATACAGCGTTACGGCGCAGCCGTCTGCGGAACGCATCGGCTTTTGTGTAAACCACGTGAAATGCAGGATTTTCCTCTTGACACACTGCGGAATAAATGTTACAATATTCACAGATATTCGGCTTTTTCAGATAAGGGAAGTGAAACAAATGGGGAAGATAAAAAACAAGAAAAACATAGCAAGAGCAGCGCTTTCGGCAGTTATGGCGCTCACCATCGCCGCAGCGCCTGCGCTGAACGTCGATATGTCCGCAATGGCGGCAACGGATTATGACGCAAAGATAGCTGAGCTTGAAAAGAAGCAGGAGCAGCTCAAGGCGGAAAACGAGCGCCGTGAGCAGGAGATAGACGGTCTGCACGGCGACATCGCCCAGAACGACTATATGATGGATCTCATCAACGAGCAGATCGCAGGCTACACGGACGAGATAGACTCGTACAGCGAGATGATAACCGAAATGCAGGTGAACATCAGCAACAAGGAGGCGGAGATCTCCATTGTTGAAAAAGCGATAAAGCAGAAAGAGATCGACATTGACGAAAAGTACGATCAGATAGCGGAGCTTGAAGCGGAAAACGAGGAAAACCTAGACAGGTTTGCGGAGCTTATCAGGACGCTGTATATGAACGACACCAGCGACACTCTGCCTATACTGGACGGCTCGGACGACTGGTACGATTTCTTCACCTACGTTGACGTGGTGCAGGATATCAGCAAGCAGAATATGCAGTTCATGACCGATCTTCTTGACGATATACATACGCAGGAGGATCTTATCGAAAGCATCAACGGCGATATCGCAGAGCTCAACGATGACAAGTCGGAGCTTCAGGACAAAAAGGCTCAGATGGAGTCCGACATGGGTGAGCTGAGGGAAAAGAAGGCGGAGGCGCAGCAGCTTTCGGATGAGCGCTACGACAAGCTTAACGAATACGCAAAGTACAACGAGAGCCTTGAGTGGCAGATAGACTCCCTGAGAAGCGAGACCCAGGATTACGAAGAGGAGATCGCAAAGCTCAACGATGAGATAGAGGAGCTTATCCGTGCAAAGCAGGCAGAGCTTGCAGGCGGCTATGATTACAGCTCGGACGGCTTCAGATGGCCGCTTGATACAAAGTATCAGCTGCTGACCACCTATTTCGGATATGACGCATGGCGTGGCGGCTATCATTACGGTATCGATGTCGGAAACTACGGCATCGGCGGCGCAAATATCTATGCGGCGCAGAGCGGCACCGTCATCACCGCATTCAATGACGGCGGCTGGCACGGCGGCTATGGAAACTATGTCATCATCGACCACGGCGGCGGACTTTCCACTCTCTATGCGCACTGCCGCTCCACTACCGTTTCGGTAGGGCAGTGGGTGAACAAGGGCGAGGTCATCGGCTATGTCGGCACGACAGGCTGGTCAAGCGGAAACCACCTGCACTTTGAGACCCGTGTAAACGGCGTTGCTCAGAATCCTTTCAACTATACATACGAATATGTGTAATAAACTTCGTGTTTGCAGTCATGATATGACAAAGACCTCCTTGATTTCAAAGGAGGTCTGTTTTTGTCAAAGCTTATAGAAAACACGCTCCGTGGCATTTTCACGGAGCGTGTTTTGCTTATCCTATAAACTCTCTCACAAGGGAATATTCAGGCACTACCTTGCGGTCGATGGAGTTAAGCTCTTTCAGAAAGCGTTCGATGTCGGAATAGCGCTCGTAGTCGGCATACTCATGCGAGGCTTTTTCAAGCCCGGGGAGCAGGATGTCACGGTATACAAGCGGCTCGTATGGCATAAATGTGTCTATATCGAAATCGGCACGCCCCTTGAACGGCATGATATATTTATTCTCGCCTTTTTCCACGGAACGGAAAAAATCAAATGTTTCGTTCATATCTCTGCCACGGTACAGCTTATCACGGATAAGTCTGCGCATAAGACGTATCTTCGACGGGTGCAGAAGCTCGCCGCTTTCCGACTCTATACGTGTTCTCACGCTGACATAGACGCAGTTTGTATAGCTGTCGCTGTCGCCTGTAACGATAGGGTTGAGCGCATGTATGCCCTCAAGTATGACGATATCTCCACGTTTTATCTTCAGGGTCATTCCTTTTTTGCTCTGTTGTGACGCAAAATCAAAGGTGGGGATATCGATAGCCTCACACCGTGACAGCTTTTCAAGGTGCTCCTTGAAAAGGTCGGTGTCAAGGCGCATTGGCGACTCAAAATCGAACTCGCCACGCTCGCTCAGCTCAAGCTCCTCCTTTGTGAGGGTCTTGAAATAATTGTCCATCGAGATAGAGTGCGCACCGCAGCCGTTGTCCTTGAGTATGCGTGCTATCCTGCTTGCAGAGGTGGTCTTGCCCGAGCCGCTTGGACCCGAGATAAGCACTACGGGACGCTCCTCACGCTGTCTGAATATCTGCTCGGCGGCGGCAGATATGCCGTCGGCATAGGTGTTCTCACCTGAAAGTATCATCCTTTCGGGATCGGCCGACATATCGTTAAGCTGTTTTGTTGAAATGCAGTTCATAATTTACACCTTTCGGGAAATACAAAGCGGACGGCGCTTTGTGAAAAGTACCGTCCGCAGGGCTTTCTGTCAGCGTGGCTCCACGATGAATTTCATCGCAGTGCGCTCCTCGCCGTCTATTTCGACTGTTGCAAATGCAGGGATGCAGATGATGTCAACACCTGTCAGCGCCATATAGCTTCTTGCTATTGCGATGGACTTTACCGCCTGATTTGCTGCTGCCGCACCTACCGCCTGTACCTCGACCTCGTTATGCTCACGTATGACGCCTGCGATGGCGCCTGCTACCGATTTCGGCACAGAATGAGCCGATACTTTTACTATTTCCATTTTATTCACCGTTGCCCCGTTCTGCCACAGCATACGGGGTCCTTTCGATTTTGTTCTGCACATTTTTTATAAGCTGACTGCTTCCCTTACCCTCTCTATATTTAAGCATTTTCCGCTCTTCTCATCGATATCAAGGCAGACGCCGTTTATTTCTATATCGCCGCCTGCGAAGATATGCCGCTTGGGGTAATAGGTAAGAAACCGCTCTATTATTATATCTTTCTCTACGCCGAGGATAGACTCCTTCGGTCCTGTCATTCCGACATCGGTGATGTATCCCGTGCCGTTTATTATCTGCTCGTCCGCAGTAGTGACGTGGGTATGGGTTCCAAGCACCGCAGTCGTCCTGCCGCTGAGGTAGTAGCCCATAGCTCGCTTTTCCGAGGTGGCCTCCGCATGGAAATCCACTATAACGATGCGTGAATCTATCTTCTCAAGCAGCCTGTCCGCACATTTGAACGGATTTTCAAGCGGCTGGAGGTAGGTGGTTCCCAGGAGGTTTATCACTGCTATGCTGTAACGTCCGCAGTCAAGCTCGTAAACGCCCTTGCCGTACACATCCTCGTCATAGTTTGCAGGACGGATGATTCGTGGATTGCGTTCAAGCTCCTCCTCGATGCCCTTCTGACGGAAGCAGTGGTTGCCTGTTGTTATGACGTCTGCGCCTGCCTCGAATATCATTCCTGCCGAGTGCGGCGTTATCCCGTTGCCCTCGGCGGAGTTTTCTCCGTTTACTATCACTATGTCGGCGCCGCAGGACTGCTTTATCGCATAAAGCCGCTTCTGAAGCGCCTCACAGCTTCGCTTTCCCACAACGTCGCCTATAAAAAGAATTTTCATAACCGATTATCACCTGATCTTATGTTGCTATTTTGTTTTGCAGCGGATCAGATAGTTCCGAATATCCTGTCGCCTGCGTCGCCGAGACCGGGAACGATATACTTGTTCTCGTTGAGCTTCTCGTCAAGATGTCCGCAGTAGATCTCGATATCGGGATGGCTCTGGATGAGGTTAGAAAGTCCCTCGGGAGCTGCTATGATGGACATGAACTTGATGGACTTCACGCCCTGCTTTTTGAGGTAATCCACAGCCGCAACGGCGGAACCGCCCGTAGCCAGCATGGGGTCAAGCAGGATCACTGTGCGCTCCTCGACAGCCTCGGGGAGCTTTGCGTAATACTCGTGGGGCTGATGGGTTTCGGGGTCACGGTAAAGACCGATGTGACCTACCTTTGCGGTGGGAACAAGTGCGAGTATGCCCTTGACCATACCGAGACCCGCACGCAGTATCGGAACAACTGCGATAGTCTTGCCTGTGATGACAGGGGCTGTTGTGTTTTCTATGGGGGTCTTTATTTCCTTCATCTCAACAGGAAGATCACGAAGCGCCTCATATCCCATAAGGGTAGCTATCTCCTCGATAAGGATACGGAAGTCACGTGTACCTGTCGTGCAGTCACGCAGCAGTGTGATCTTGTGCTGGATAAGCGGATGATCGAATACAACGATTTTAGACATTTCAAAAACTCCAAACTAAAAATATTGAGCATAATATCTCATATATATTATCTCATAAAACGCCTGTTTTTTCAATAGCTTTTTTATGCCATTATAAAATATTTTGTTGCATACCCATGCTTTTGCCGACATCACAGAAAACTACCCGAAAAGCCGCAGCCTTTCGGGTAGTTGATGATATCAGCCTTATTTTTCCTCGGTGAAATGGATGACGGTAGAAGCAAAATCTCCGTGCAGCGTCACATTGATACCGCAGTTCATAAGTGCTGCGCCTGTATGTGTTTCGCCGGTGGCGCTGCTCTTGTATTTCTTTGCGGGGTCAAGACCCTTGAGCTTAACTCTGCGGCTTCCGTAATTGGGTCTGCCAAGAACCTGAACGAATGTGAACACAGCCTCGCTCTTGTCCTTTGCAACGAACATCCATGCGTCCCACATATTGTCCTCAAACACGTTGCCGATACGGTACTGGTCGCCTGTGCGGATAAGGGGGTTGTATTTCTTGAACATCTCCACCTGCGCAGGGATCTCGTTTCTGTCCTGCTCGGGGATACGGGTAACGTCCAGCTCATATCCGAAGGTGCCCACCATTGCCACATTTCCACGGGTGGAGAACGGAGTCGTTCTGCCTACTGTATGGTTGGGACAGTCGGAAACGTGTGCACCCATAGCGGAAGCGGGATAGCATATCGAAGTACCGTGCTGTATCTTCAGACGCTCGATAGCGTCGGTATCGTCGGAGGTCCAGATCTGGGGAGAATAGAACAGCATACCTGCGTCAAAGCGTGCGCCGCCCCCCGAGCAGTTCTCCAGCAGGATGTAGGGATACTCGGAGGTGAGTCTTTCCATAACATCGTAAACGCCGAGGACATATCTGTGCCACAGCTCTCTCTGCTGGTCTGCGGGGAGAGCATTGGAGCCGACCTCGGTAAGCTGGCGGTTCATATCCCACTTGATGTATTCTATATTTGCGCTGTCAAGGATCTTTTTCATCATGCCGTAGATATGGTCACGCACTTCCTTGCGGCTGTAATCCAGAACGTACTGCTCACGGCTCTGGGTCATGGGCATTCCTGCGATCTGTATAGCCCAGTCGGGATGCGCCTTGTACAGCTCGCTGTCGGGAGAGATCATCTCAGGCTCGAACCAGATACCGAACTTCATACCCAGCTTGTTTACCTCGTCAACAAGATACTTAAGTCCGCCGTTGAGCTTCTTTTCATATACGAACCAGTCGCCGAGGGAGCTGTTGTCGCTGTCTCTGTGACCGAACCAGCCATCGTCCATTACCAGCATCTCGATACCAAGCTCGGAAGCCTGCTTTGCAATACCGATAAGCTTCTCTGTATCGAAATTGAAGTATGTAGCCTCCCAGTTGTTGATGAGGATGGGACGGCGCTTGTCCTTGTACTCGCCTCTGATAAGGTGCTGGCGGTAAAGGTCGTGGAAGGTACGTGACATATTGCCGATACCCTCGGAGGAGTATACCATAACAAGCTCGGGAGCTGTAAATTCAGCCTCGGGAGCGAGCTTCCAGCTGAAATCAAAGTGGTTGATACCCATTACAAGGCGGGTCTTTTTATGCTGTGTCACCTCTGCCTGTGCAAAGAAATTACCGCTGTAAACAAGGTTGAAGCCATAAGCCTCGCCGATATCCTCATCAGCGTTGTGGGAAACGAGCGCAACAAAGGGGTTGTTCTGGTGGGAGCTTTCGCCCTTTACGCTGTCAACGCCCTGCTTGCCGTGATGCAGACGGCAGCGCTCCATAACACGCTCACGTGCCCATGAGCCGTTGAGTGTGATGAGATCGAACTGTTCATTATCGAAATCAACACAGCCCGAAAGCACACGTCTTACATCGAATGCTTCCGCACCCTTGTTGATGAGCTTTACGCTTCTTGTGATAACATCGAGGTCAGCGAAAACTGTGTAATACAGGATAACGTTGAGACCTGTGCGCTTGTCCTCGAGAGTAACAGCGACTGTTTCAGCCTCGCCCTCCTTTGCAAAGGTAGCAGGGAGCTGTACTGTGCAGTCCTCAAGCTGCTGGTGAAGCTCGGGCTTGCCCTTGATAAGCTCGTAGGATACATAGCGCAGGTCAAGGCTGCTCATTCCCTTGCTGTCCATCAGCATGATGGCAGGCTCACGGTAGTCGCCGATGCCGTGGCAGGGATACTCAAAGGGTGTGGAGTCCATAAAAGTACCCATGTCACGCTGATTTACCTTAGGGGTGTAGGGGTTTTCGCCGAGGCGCAGCAGGTAGGAAAGATCCTCGTCGTCAGTCCGTTTTCCGAAATAAACGTGCGCAAGGTGACCGCTCTCCAGTGCCGCAAACGCATAGGTGACGCCCTTTCCGCTGAGGGTGAACATCGTCATCTCCTCGGTATAAGGATCGTTTCCGCCTATCTGCCAGCGATAGGGCGAGTATTCCTTTTTGATCTTTTTAACATTGATAAGCTCCATATCTATGAAGTCCTTTCTTGCATTGATGATATTTAAAGTATAGCATAATTTATCAAGGTATTCAAGCACATTTTCGATTAATCGGTATCACTTTTTTCGCAGAACACGCCGAATTTGGTTTTAAGTCGTTTCAGCTTGTTTCCGAGTGGCTTTTTCAGTACAAGCAGGAACACGGCGTTTGAGACACAGTACATCATCGTCACAGGAAGCGCTGTGATCAATGCAGCTGTCCAGCGTGCGGAATTCAGCGTTCCGTCGGCGGAAAGCACTGTCCACACATCCATCACTACCGAATAAAGTGCGCCCGCAAACACTCCGTAAACACAAAGCGGCACAGCCTTTTCAAGCAGACCTTTTTTGTTGAGCAGACCTGCAATAAAGCCGATAAGTCCCCAGCACAGCATCTGGAAAGGCGTCCATGCACCCTGCCCGAAGTAGATGTTGGAGATAAGGGCAGACATTGCGCCTGTCATAAAGCCTGCCTGCGGACCGAAGTGCATCGCAGATATCACGACTATGGCGGTAACAGGCTTGAAGAACGGGACAAATGCGAATATAAAACGTCCTGCCACCGAAAAAGCGGTCATCACCGAGACAAGCACTATTTCCCTTGCCATAGGCGCACGGCTCTCAAAGGACATGAAGAACGGTACACAGCAAAGGAATGCCATAAGTACAGCGGCAATATCCCACCGCTCGCCGCCGAAAAGCAGCGTTCCTGTTATTGCAACGAGCGGCACCGAACCCAGTGCCGCCCATCCTATCAGCTTTTTCATGATCTTCTGCGGTGATCTAAGCCCGCCAGTATATCGTCAACATCGTATCTTCCTCTGTCACGGCTGTCATCGGTGTCGTCCGAGATAAGCTCGGAACGGGATTTAGCCGCCAGGATATCTGCGCTGCGCTGCTTGCCGACAACGCCTGTCTTTACGGCAGAGCGTTTGTCGTTTGAACCACCTCTTGCAGATGCAAGTGCGTCCTCAAGGTCGATAACGGCACGGTTCTGCTCGCTCTTTTTGATGGCTGATGCCGTGCGTCCGATCTGGGGCGCCTCCGACTGAGAGAAGAACGCATCGGGTCTGGTCGGCTTTTTGGTGAGCTTAGGCACCTCGGCGGTTGCGTCACGGAGCTTGTCTGTCTGTTTTGCGACAGGCTTCTGCGCAGCTGTGGCATTGTCTATATAACGCTTTGCGGCAACGGAGCTTGGCATTGCGCCGATATCGGGCTGCTTTTTCACGGGCGGCGTTGGAGTATCAGGTCTGATTGCGGCAGGAGAAGGTTTTTTCGGTACAGCAGGCTCGCTTTGTCTCATTGTGGCAGGAGATCTTCTCGGCGCATTTTCGGATGTGAACAATACGCTGTCAGCCGTTCTTGCAGGTCTTGTTTGTGCGGAGCGGCCGTAGGCGGCGTTTCCGTCAGCCTTCACCCCGATAGCGGATGAAGCGGGCTTGTCCTTGCGCTCATCGTTTTTACGCTGTGGTACTACCTCGGGAAGCGGCTGGCTGTCCACCATGCCCTTGACTACCGTGTATATTATCAGTGCAAGGCAGGGGAGCACTGCCATAACGCAGACGCCCCAGGGGGTTATCACAAACGCAGCAAGCCTGCCGAGTACGTCACTGGTCCAGCCTGCTCTGCCGATAAAGCGGCTTTCGCTTATGGTTATCAGCTTTTTAGCGGAGTCAGTGAGGGTGATGGTATACAGTCCGTCCCTGAGGTCTACCGCCTCGGTATAGCCCAGTGCAGGCACTACGTTTTCCTCTGTTATATCTGCGTCGTACAGGATCAGGTTGCCGTCGATGATATCATAAGGCTCGCATTGCTCCACTATTACGGCGGCACCGCTGTTGATACCGTTGAACACGGACTCCTCGCACAGATATACGTTATATCCGAAGGCGCCGACCAGTCCTTCCGAGCCGAATATCAGCGAAACTATTATCATAAAAGCGCATAGGATGAACAGCAGGATACATATTGCTGTCCCTATGCCACGAGCGATTTTTTTGCCCATTTTTCAAAAACTCCTTTTTACCACTTGACAAAACACGAAATAAAGTTTATAATAAATGATGTCTGAAATGCAAATATATTTTAAGTATATCATATATTTGTATTTTTTGCAAGCAGTTTTTGCTGGTATAGCTCAGTTGGTAGAGCAACGCATTCGTAATGCGTAGGTCGTGGGTTCGAGTCCCATTCCCAGCTCCATAATTTATGGTCGATTTAGATATTTTGCCATCAAACGGCTTTGTTAAGCGGTTTTTTGGCACGATATCTGATGAAAACCACTAAACACCCACCGTAGATATTTTACGGTGGTTTTTTCATAGCAATGTGACTCGAACTTACGTCACGTAGAATATAACCTCTTAATTTCGTTAAGCATTAACAAATCGTCTGTGGTTTTCAAAAATCACAGACTTTTTTATTTCCAAAACAAGCCAAAAACATTCACAAAGTTCAAGTTTTCTTTTTGTTGCTTTTGAGGATAGATATACAGAACCGACTATGGTATAATATATTATGGTGTAGTGTTTAAAATCAAGAAAGGCTTATGAAGGAATTGTTCATGACGTGATGGAGGATTAACGTATGATTGATAACAGAGAATTGTTTGAAAAGCTTGCAAAATCACTCATAGGTTACTTCGGGCGCATTTATCTTGTCAACATGAAAACGAACGAATACCATAGATATTATATGGACGATAACTCCTGCCTTTTAATCGAAGACCGTAGTGGCGATGATTTTTTCAGCTTTATAGCAGGCGGTTCCGACCGGATAATATCCGAAGAGGATATGCCTCTCCTTCATACCGATAATTTAAAAGAAAAGCTTTTAAGTGAGTTTCAGAACAATAATTGCCAGAGCTCTGTATATCGTCTTATGATGAACGGCAAACCGGTATACCACGCTATGCGCCTTATTCATAAATATGTGGACGGAGATGAATATTATATCATCGGCATACTGGATGTTGATAAAATTGCACGTAAGCAGATATATATGGATAAAAAAGCATATATGGATTCATTGACCGGTTCACATAATAAAAATGCTTACCAGGAATTAGAGGAAGAATATCAGCTTCTGATAGAAAAAGACCAGGAATTGCAGTTTGGGATTGTTGTATGTGATGTAAACAACCTGAAAGCTATCAATGATTCTATGGGCCACCAAGCCGGTGACGAACTGCTTCAATCTGTTTACTGTCTTCTGCACAATATGTTTTTACATAGTGCCATATATCGTGTCGGCGGAGATGAATTTGTAGTGTTCCTGAAAGACAAGGATTATGAGGAACGCTTAGACTTGTTCAAAAACTTACGGCAAACAGTCATCAGTAATCAGAATGTCGGTGAAGGTCCTATCGTAGCAACAGGAATGTCTATTTACGAAAAGGATACAGACCGGAATATATCAGATGTATTTGCGCGTGCAGATGAAGAAATGTATGCTGATAAGAATAACTTGAAAGAAAATGTAACAAGACTGAATACTGATAAAACGGAACACGCAAAGATACAAAAAATCCCGGCAATCAGAAAAGCTCGTCTGGATTCATTTTTCAAAGTATTCCGCATAGCTTCAGAAGAGGGGTATTTTTTCCTCAGTGATATAAGATATGATTTTTCACGCTGGGATAAACAAATAGTAGCTAATTACGAACTTCCGTCAGAATATATGTATAATGCAGGCGGAATCTGGGAGCAAAGAATACATCCGAGCGACAGAGAAATTTACAGAGAGCGTGTTGAAGAGATTTTTAATGGCGATAAAGATGAATTTGAACTGAGTTACAGAGTAAAAGGAATCAACGGTAACTATGTACCTTGCATATGTAAAGGACTTATGATAAGAAATCAGCATGGAGAACCCGAATATTTCGGAGGAGTACTATTAATCCGTGAAGAAGAAACAAATTAAAAATCTATTCCGACCACCACTTACAGATTTAAAAATCCCACTCTTATGGGAACTGTCCAACAGAAAAAACAACCTATTCCGAAAAGCTGCGTTTAATCACGCAGTTTTTCTCTTTGCTCTTGTAACAGTAGCCGAACTAATCGCCACATTGAAACGGTAGTAAATATCAATCTGCTGTGTACGCTTTCCACTTGATTTGTCTGGAGCGTGTACCACAATCTTTTCAATCAGCTCGTGCATAATTTCAGGTGTGAGTTCCGTAATCTCGGTGTACTTTCTTACAGCCTTGATGAATTGCTCTGTATCAGCCGTTTGTTGTTCGGTCTCCTGAATTGCTGTATTGAGTTCCTCGGATAGCTTTTTCAGCTCTTTCTGCTCTGCTTCATAATTCGCAGACATTAAGCTGAAACGCTCGTCCGAAATCTTCCCCGAAACATTGTCCTCGTACAGTCGAACAAATAGTCTGTCAAGCTCCGCAATCCGTTTATCGGTTTGTGCGAGCTTTTTCTTTGCGGATTTTAATTCAGCACTGACCTTGTAAGAAGAATGCTCCGCTGCAATCTTCAGAAATTCGTCCTCATTTTCTCGGACTGTTTCGCAAATCTTGTTCAACTCTGACAACAGAATTTCTGTCAACACCGAAGTGCGGATATAATGTACTGTGCAAGCTGATACATCAAATGCGTATGTACTACACTTCAAATGCTCATAATCATCGCCCATTGTCCTGGCTCTTGCAAGATATAGCAGTTTTCCGCAGTCAGCACAATAAACCATTCCCGAAAACGGACTGATCTCCTCGTGTCTTGTAAGCTTCTTTCGCTTATTTGCTCGTATCTCTTGCACCAAATCAAAGTCTTCTTGGGAAACAATAGCATCGTGAGTGTTCTTGAAGATCTGCCATTCCTCAACAGGATTTTCAATCTTCTTTTTGCTCTTGTAGTTTTTCTTCCGAGTTTTGAAGTTTACGGTATGCCCCACATATTCAGCTCTTGACAGTATCTTTTTAACAGTTTCACAGCTCCATTTCTGTGAGTTCCTAGCAGGAAGTCCCGCACATTTTCCTGATGTAGACAGCTTGTAGCTCTGTGGTGAAACAACACTTTCTTTCGTGAGTTTCCTCGCTATCTGAGCAGGTCCCAAACCCTCAATGCAAAGCTGAAATATTCTGCGGACAACAGGTGCGGTGTTTTCGTCAATCTCCCATACATTTTTATCTTCCTCGGATTTCTTATATCCGTAAGGAACATTTGTAGCAAGCGGCTTTCCCGATTGACCTTTTGCTTTGAATACTGCCTTGATTTTTTTGCTTGTATCTCTTGCATACCAATCGTTAAAGACATTCTTGAAAACCATCATTTCATTCTCGCTTCGGAGCGTGTCAACTCCGTCATTCACTGCGATATAGCGGACATCATAATCGGGAAGTACGATCTCTATATACTGCCCCGTCATAAGATAATCTCGACCAAAACGAGAAAGATCTTTTGTGATAATAACGCCTACTTTACCCGCCTTAACATCGTCTATCATACGAATAAAATCGGGGCGATTGAAATTAGTTCCGCTGAAACCATCATCGACATAAAATTGAATATTCCGAAAACCGTTGTCCTCTGCATACTTCTGGAGCATAGCCTTCTGATTTGTGATACTGTTGCTTTCGCCTTGCAGATCATCGTCATTACTTAATCTGCAATATAACGCTGTGATTAAATCTAACATATAAACCTCTCTTTCCGATCTCACAGCGGAATATGACTACTAAAGTATAGCGCAAATTCCGCTGTACGTCTAGCCCTATTTGATACATTTATACTTCTTTTTTTAATAGTCTTGCGATAAGTTCTGACAGGCTCTCGCCGCCGTTGAATGTAGTAACCACTATGTAAGTAGTTGAGCCGATTTTGTACTCTGTTACATTGTTCATAATATCTCCCCCTTCTTCCGTTTGAAGAGATATAATTTGAAATCCTAGTAAAAAAATCGAAATCCTCTGAAATTTTAAAAACACTTAAAATTTTTATGAAGATCTGAAATAATTAAAATTTTTTCTGTAATAAAGTTGTGAAAATCAAAATGTCCATATTTGATCGTTTTTAAAGATTTTTTTGCTTTTTTCTTCTGAAAAAAGCACTTTTTTGGCTTAAAACGGTCAAAAAAATACTATGGACATAATTTCGAGGTGAAATTTTGTCCATATTTTATGTCCATTCTGTTTAAAAAATCTTTTTATAAAAGTTGATTTTCTTTTATAAAACATTTCCGTTGTTTTATAAAAAATATGCGTTATTTTGATCAAATTGTTTTCAAAAATATTTAGGTTGATTTATAAAATTTTCTTGTTGTTTTATAAAATTATTTCGTTGTTTTTGAAAACGCTTCAGTTATTTTATAAATTGCTTTCGTTGATTTATAGAAAATTTCCGTTATTTATAAAAGCCTTTTAATAGTTCGAAAAAATAGCCGTTATTTTATAAAACTTTTTCGTTATTTTATAAAAACATTCGGCTATTTTATAATTTCTTTATGTTGTTTTATAAAATATTACTGTTATTTTTGAAAAACAAATCGTTGTTTTTCGGCTGCCTGAGCCGAATATGAGACATTAATTTTTCAAGAATGTAACCTTTTTGTGAAAATGAAGAATGCCCGTAGCAAAAAACGGGCATTTTATGGCTTAAATTCGTCGGAGGAGGTATGGTTACATCTTTTTGAGGTGGAAAATGTAACCTGAAATGTAACTTTTGAAAGATAAAACTATATAATTGTGTAAAATACCTATTTAAGATGGTACTCACAATAATATAAATCCCGTCTCGTAGAAAATGCTTTTGTAAATAGTTCAGTAAATTTATTGAAATTACTCTGAAAATGTGTTATGATTTAGTTAATACAATTTATCTTCAGGAGGCATAAATATGACAGGTTCTGAAATGAAACTAGTAGCATATATGCAAGGTGCAAACAAACGTTTTGTTATTCCCGTGTATCAGAGAAACTACGACTGGAAAACCGAGAATTGCAAACAGCTTTATGATGACCTTATAAAAGTTGTTCGTAATGAACGAAAAAGTCACTTTTTTGGAAGTATCGTTTCTGTATATAATCCTATCGGTACAAACGATGAGTTTCTTGTAATTGACGGACAGCAGAGATTAACTACTGTTTCATTACTTATGCTTGCAATGTATAAGACAATGGAACAAAAACTTGTGGAACCCAAAAGAGCCTCTTTAAGTGAGCAAATCTTGGCAGAGTATCTTGTAGACAAATATCAGGACGAAGATACGAGAATAAAACTCAAACCTGTAAAGAATGATCGTGAAGCGTTTGGAAAGCTGTTTAATGATTCTAGCGAATACATTAAAGATTCTAACCTCACTGTTAATTATTACTATTTTTATGAGCGTATACAAAAGCAGGAAATAACCATTGATGAGCTGTTTGAAGCACTATGCAGATTGGAAATAATCAATATAAAGCTTAATCAGGATGATAACCCTCAACTTATTTTTGAAAGTCTAAACTCTACTGGTGTCGCATTAAACGAAGGAGATAAAATCCGTAATTTTATTTTAATGGGACTTCCATCTAACTTACAAAATAAATATTACGAGGAGTACTGGAATAAAATTGAGGTCTGCACAAATTATGAGGTAAGTTCATTTGTTCGTGATTACCTTAGTGTTAAGCAACAAGTTACCCCAAGTATGAGTAAGGTGTATTTTACATTTAAGGCTTATGTTGAAGATAAAAAGTTTGATACAGAACTTCTGCTGAAAGAATTGTACGATTATGCTAAATGGTATCAGGTGCTTTTGAAGGGCGGAACGGTTAACACATCTTTGAACGCCTGTATTTACCGACTTAACCGTTTGGAAACTACTGTTACTCGTCCGTTTTTCCTTGAAGTACTCCGACTTCATTATGAAAATAAACTGACCATATTTGATGTTGCTGAAATATTCAGTATAACAGAAAACTATGTATTTCGTAGAATGATTTGCGATGTTCCAAGCAATGCTCTAAATAAGATCTTTTTGCTTCTTCATAGGGAAATTATCCGTTATGATGGAACAGATGAAGATTATATTGCAAAATTCAAATATGCACTACTCTCTAAAAAAGAACGAGGCAGATTTCCCGATGACAATGAATTTATCCAATGCTTTACTGAGCGACAGGTTTATACAATGAACCGCTATCGTGTTTATATACTTGAACGCTTTGAGAATTACGGTACTTTAGAAGATAAGGATATTTATCGTCATGTTGATTTAGGTGCAGAAGAAGGCGGATATTCTATTGAGCATATTATGCCTCAGCATTTAACACCTGTATGGCGTACTGCACTCGGCGATGATTATGAGCAAATTCATGAGATATGGCTACACAGAATTGCAAACCTAACGCTGACAGCTTATAACTCCAAATACAGCAACAACCCATTTGATGATAAGAAGAATATGAAGAATGGTTTTGCTGAAAGCGGGTTGCGTATGAATCAATGGATTGCTAAAAAAGAAAAATGGAGTCTTGCTGAACTTGAAGATAGAAATCAATATCTGATGAATAAGGCTCTTGAAATATGGCAATCACCTATAACAGATTTCAAACCAGCTGAAAAACAAATGGACACTTTTACTCTTGAAGATGACATCAATCTTACAGGACGAAATATTGCTAAGTTCAGTTACAAGAATATGGAGCAACCTGTTACAAGCTGGGTAGAGATGTATGAGGCGATGATGAAAATACTTCATTCCGAGGATAAGTCAATTCTCTTGAAGCTTGCCCATATAAAGGGAGACAATGATATATCTGTTCATGTTAGTTCTGACAAATCTGAATTGAGAGGGTATATTGAAATTGAAAACGGTCTTTACATTGAACGTAACACAAGTACCTGGCTGAAAATCTCTCTTTTAAAACGATTTTTCAAACTTTATAACGCTGATCCATCTGATCTGGTATTATATCTAAAAGATGAAAATGATGACGATGAAGAAAATTTAGAAGGTCGTTATGAATTAAGAATGCGTTATTGGGAATTTGCATTACCTATAATTAAACAAGCTCATGGTGAAAAAGGTGCTTTTTCAAATGTAAGCCCGACCAAAGACAATTGGCTAAATGGTTCTTTTGGTATAAGCGGTTTTAGAATTTGCTGCGTTGCCAATTATGATTCGGCTCGTGTTGAAATGTATTTAGGCAAATCTGATAAAGAAACGAACAAAAAAACCTTTGATGATCTGCTGAAACATAAAAACATAATTGAAACAACATTAGGAATGGCACTTGTTTGGGATAGAAACGATGATGTTAAGTCGTCAAAAATCTATTGTCAGCTTGATAATGTGAGTATTGAAAACGAAAACGATTGGTTACAAATGTCAAATTTCCAAGCAAAGTGGAGCAAAGCATTTTATGATACAATAGTACCATATATTATTTCTTAATCTGATTACAGTGTAATATATTATATTGCAAATTATTGTTTTGAATTGGTAAAGACTTGCTGTCATTGGTTATTAGCAAACAAAATAGCGGTATCGTCTAATAGGAGATACCGCTATTTGTCATATTCCGCTGTTTTGTCTTAACTACTTTTTCTGTAGTGAATGCCGCCTTTTCAGAGTGGGATTTTTAAATAGCAAACGCTCGGCTCGCAGGATGGCTCTCCATTTATAGCGTGAAATCTTTTTCACTCAGCATAGACATAATAAAGGACCGTCCATGGTGCGTTGCCTATACAGAAGCTTTTAATCCCGCCGTTAAAACAACAGCGGGATTAATTATTTCTTATAAAAGGCGGGAATTGTCCATAGGGGCTCCCTATCGGACGGCCTTTTTATTATGCTTTATCACTGCCTGCGTTTTTTCTGTTGTTATACCTGAACATAGCATAAGCGGCTGCGATGATCACGATATATCCGATGACGCTCAGACCGTCGGGTATCTGTCCCATGACCAGAAATCCCAGCAGGGCGGAGAAGATGATCTGCGAGTAGTCGTAGATGGAGACCTCTTTTGCAGGGGCGTAGGAGTAGGCCGCTGTTATGCAGAACTGCGCCACTGCCGCACTCAGACCCGCTCCAAGCAGCATAAGGAACTGGAACCACGTCATCGGGTGGAAGTCGAACACCACGAACGGAAGCGAGGCAAGGGAAGAGAACGCCGAAAAGAAGAACACAACATAATAACTCTTTACGCCCTTTTGGGTCGCTCTTCGCACGAAGGTGTATGCCGCACCTGCGCACATTCCGCCTATAAAGCCTGCAACGGATGGAACAAGCTCTGCGTTCTGAAAGCTAGGCTTTATCACGAACATAGCGCCTGCAAAGGCGGCGAGTATTATCAGCCACTGCGTCCTGTTGGCTTTTTCTTTAAGCAGCGGCACGGAAAAGATGATCGCAAAGAACGGGGACATCTTGTTGAGCAGCGAGGCGTCTGAAAGGGCGAGATGCCCCAGCGCATAGAAGTTGCAGAGGACACCCGCATATCCTATCACAGAGCGCAGCAGAAGATCGGCTCTTGCGCCTTTTTTCGGTATGACGCTCTCCCTGTTCTTTATCATAACTCCGCTTGCCACGATAAGCGCAAAGAAGTTACGGAAAAACGTTTTTTGCACCGTCGGGACGTCGCCCGAAAGGTTTACGAACATATTCATGAATGCAAAGAACAGCGCCGAGGTGATAAGCAGTAATATTGCCTTATGAAGCCTTTTAATTTTAAACCCTGCCATTTTCAACTATCTTTCCTATCTGCTCTATGTAATAGGGCAGTGCAAGTTCGAATTGCACGCCGTAGAATCGCCTGTCGGGGTCTGCGGCAGTAAGCCGCACAGCCTCATAGGTGAATTTTACCGCAGTGTCAAGCGCCTCGCTGAACTGCGCTCCACGCATCACCGCACCTATAAACGCCGCAGAAAGTATATCGCCCGTGCCTGCGCAGACTATATCCTCGTGGATCATGAAGCAGTCGTTGAAGCTTACGCCGTCAAAGCCCACCGCACCTATCATATCATCACGCTTGACGCCCGTGATAAATGCATATTTTCCGCAGAGTTCATACAGCTCCCTTAGCATCCTGCATATCTCCTCATAGGGAATGTCCGCATTGTATTCTTTTCCTAGCAGCAGACACGCTTCGGTGAGATTTGGCGCTAATATATCGGCTTTTTGGCACAGCTTTTTCATGTGCTGCGGATAGTCCCCGGAAAGTCCCGAGTATATCCTGCCGTTGTCGCCCATCACGGGGTCAACGAATATAAGCGTATTTGCGCCCCTGAATTCGTCTATAAAATCCGAGATAAGCTCCATCTGCCGCACTGAGGCTATATATCCTGTGTAAACTGCATCGAACCCTATGCTTTCACGCCTTAGCTGCGCACCTATCGGCGTAAGCTCCTCGGTGAGGTCACGGGAGTAGAAGGTAGGGAAGCCTGTGTGGTTTGAAAGCAGCGCAGTCGGGATACCGCAGGCCTCAACGCCTGCCGCTGAGATAACGGGCAGCGCCGAGGTGAGCGAGCATTTTCCCACGCAGGAAAAATCCTGTATCGTTACTATTCTTTTCATGTTCTTATCCCTCAGCAAACATTTCCGAGGAAAGGTATCTCTCTCCTGTGTCGGTAAGCACCATAACGGTTTTTCTGCCCTTCAGCTCTTCGCCGAGGCTCAGCGCCGCCGCAAGCACCGCACCGCTGGATATTCCGACAAGTATTCCCTCTGTTTTCGCAAGCTCTCTGCCGCACCTGAATGCGTCCTCTGCGCTGACGGTGATTATCTCGTCTATCAGGGACTTGTCGAGTATATCGGGAACGAAATTTGCACCGATGCCCTGTATTTTATGCGGACCTGCCTTGCCCTCGGAGAGCAGGGGAGAGTCTTTTGGTTCAACTGCGACGATACGGATATCGGGCTTCTTTTCCTTGAGGCAGCGTGCCACGCCTGTGAGGGTGCCGCCTGTGCCGACGCTTGCGATGAACACATCTATATCGCCTGCCATATCGTTCCATATTTCGGGGCCTGTGGTCTCGTAATGGGCGAGGACATTAGCATTGTTTTCGAACTGACCTGGGATGAAGCCCGAAAGCTCCTCTGCTATCTGCTGTGCCTTTGCGATAGCGCCCTTCATACCCTCGGCTCCCGGGGTGAGTACCACCTCGGCGCCGTAGGCGGCTATCAGCTTCCTGCGCTCCACCGACATAGTGTCGGGCATAGTGAGGATGACACGGTAGCCGAGTCTTGCGCCGACAGCGGCAAGACCTATTCCTGTATTTCCGCTGGTAGGCTCTACGATGACTCCGCCTTTTTTCAGCGCACCACGCTTTTCGGCGTCTCTTATCATATACAGTGCCACTCTGTCCTTGGCGCTGCCTGCGGGATTTGTGCGCTCGAGCTTTGCGAAAAGCTTACCGTTGGCGCCGTTGCTTTCGGCAAATCGTGATATTTCAAGAAGCGGCGTGCTTCCGATAAGCTCTGTTATATCTTTATAAAGCATAATAAATTCCCTCTTTTGTTCTGTTTTATCAGTCACATCTGCGTTTGTCGCCGAACCAGTGCTTCAGTTCTGTCACAAGCCGTGATATCTCAAGCGGCTTTGCTATATGCCCGTTCATACCATGCTCCTTTGCTTTCTTTACGTCCTCTACAAAGGCGTTTGCGGTCATGGCGATGATAGGCACGGTGCGTGCGTCATTTCGGTCAAGGGCACGGATCTTCTTTGCGGCTTCGTTGCCGTCAAGCTCGGGCATCTGGATATCCATGAATATCAGGCTGTAATATCCCTCGGGGGAATCGCTGAATTTTCTTACGGCTTCTGCGCCGTTTACTGCGACCTCTGTGATGAGGTTTGCCTCGGACAGGAATTCCGTTGCTATCTCTGCGTTGAACTCCAGGTCTTCTGCAAGCAGTATCCTTCTGCCGCCGAAATCATAGTCCGACATACGTACCTTTTTCGGCTCATCCATCGATATTTCGTCAATTATACGGGCATTGTGATCCTCGCCACGCTTGAGGCACACGGTTATTTCAAAGGCGGAGCCTTTTCCTATCTCACTGCGGACGGTAATGTTTCCGTTCATCATACGTGCGATGTTGAGTGCGATAGCCATGCCGAGACCTGTTCCTTCTATCTTTGTGGTACGGGTGTTGTCCGCACGCACGAACGGATCGAACATCTTTTCAAGGAACTCCTGTGTCATTCCCACACCGTTGTCCTCAACTGTGAACATATATCTTGCTATATCCTGGCGGTCAGGCTCAAGCTCTTCTGCTGTGAAGCGTATCTCGCCGCCGTCGGGGGTATATTTTACTGCGTTGCTCAGCACGTTCGTCAGCACCTGACGCAGCTTTGTCTGGTCTCCGTTGACGCTTGTGTGCATGGGGCGTATATCCGTGATTAGCCTGTGACAACGCCTGTCGGCAAGCGGCTTTATCACCTTCAGGGTGTCGTCTATGAAGCGGTTGAGATCAAAGTCGTCTGTTGCAAGCACGGTTTTTCCGCTTTCGATGGCGCTGAGATCAAGCACGTTGTTTATGATCTCAAGCAGATGCCTGCCCGAATATTCTATTTTATTCAGGCAGTCTGCAAGACGTTCCTTGTCGTCTATATGCTCGTGTGCGATAGCCGCCATACCGAGAATAGAGTTCAGCGGCGTGCGGATATCATGGCTCATCTGTGACATGAACAGGGTCTTTGCGCTGTTTGCTCTCTGTGCATGGTTGAAAGCGTCACGCAGCGCCTGTTCGATACGTCTGTCCTCTTCCTTTTCGTGTGTGACATTCTTGACGTATGTGAGTCCCCATATCTCCTTTGTCTGGAGATCTTGTGTAAGGATCACCGCCTCACGGAACACGCCCTTACGGTTGTGGGTATCCCTGAACTCGTATTCGGCGTCGAAAAATCGGCGGTTGCTATTGAACATATCAATAAGAGTCGTGGTGTTAAACGTCTTGCGGAACACCTCTCCCTCCTGCTTTGATGTCAGCAGCTTTGTTTTTCTGTTGATATATTCGTTATAGGAGCAGGGACAGCTGAGCCCCAGCTGGGGGAGCAGTGGTTTCACACCGTCCTGCTCTATTACCTCGTCGTACATAGTATCCGTTGTCACGTTGTAAGTATACACTGCGATAGAGCTGGAAAGAATAGCCTGCTTGTATTGCTTTTCTGCACGCAGCGCATACTCCAGCATCTGCTGGTTTTTGATCTGGCGCTCCTTTTCAGAGTTTATTGCCTGCACGGTTACGATGGCAAGATGCGGCTGTCCGTCCTCGTCGGTGGATGACATTGAAGCCTGTATACGCACCCATTCATATACCTTTGTTATCGGGTTCATTCGGCGTACTTCCGCTTCGATTATCTTTTCTCCTGAGGCGAATCGCTCTCTCATGCGGCGCACGGAGTATTTGTCAAACAGTTCGGAACGTTTTTCCTCGGTACACTCGCACATATATACATTTTTCGCAAGCTCGTCGTCATAAAATCCACGTATACTGAAATCCTCCGCATAATGGCTTCCCGATTGTCCCGAGGAATACCATCTGCCTGTTTTCAGGTTTACAAGGTCGATGTCCTCATACGGCAGGGTAAGTCCGTTTATCAGCTTTATACGCAGCGAGTCCTTGAACTCGGTATGATGATGCTCTGAGATATCACGGAAAACAAAGAATTCCTTATATTTTGAAGCAAGGTCGTTCTTCAGCCTTACAAAGCGCAGCTTCATCCACTTATAGTGGCGTGTTTTGGGATCAAGGCAGCGGAACTCCTCGTGACGTTCGTCTTCTGCTATGCTGAAATAGTGCATCAATGCTTTTCGTGTTGTGGCATCGTCGAAGCTTTCAGAATCCTCACGTGCTACAAGTCCCGATATGGTGTCACGCCAGTGGTCATAGGAAAACGTGCTGCCAAGCACGCTGCCCGTATTGAAGCAGTCTTTAAGCAGATACACGCTGTTGTTTTCGAGATCGGTAATGCCGCACACAGAAAAGCTGTCCATCATGGCGTCGGTCAGCAGGTTTTTCAGCAGGATGGTGTCGTATTCCTCCTTGACTTCGGGGCTGTCGGCGGTTCCCTTGAAATATCCACGGACGAAATAGCGGGACTCATCACCGTCGGAATGTACGCCGATGCATTTGACCTTTATCCAACCCAGCGCAGGGTGCTCCCAGCGGAAATCCACCTGTGCCTTAAGACCCACAGTGCAGTTGTGCAGCACGAAAATGATGCTCTGCTTGTCTTCTTCCATCACACGTGCGAAGAATTCCTTTAGCAGTGCGTCAGGGTGCAGTAGCGGATCCAGACCGAGCGTGATGACAAACTCCTTGTCTATGAATATTCCCCACGGCTTTCCGTCTCTCACTTCAAGTGAAAACAGACCTGTAAGCGTATCGTATTCAGGCTTTGCAGGATCAGTGCTTAATAAATTGCGTTCCATATATTTCTCCTGTTGTTTAAAATCGCAGGGCGCTTTCTGCCCTGCGATAGTCTGTTATGATCAGTCTCTGCTGTAAAGATCACGGGTGTAGATCTTATCTGCCACATCCTCAAGCTCCGCACTGCGGCGGTTTGCAAGGATGACGTCGGATTCCGCCTTGAAGCGTTCAAGCTCCTCGTACACCTCATAGTCAAAGAAGCTCTGTCCCTTTTTCAGCGCAGGCTCGTACACTATCACACGTATGCCGTGCTTTGAAAGTCGCTTCATTATTCCCTGTATCGAGGACTGACGGAAGTTGTCGCTGTTGGACTTCATGGTGAGTCTGTAAACTCCCACGGTCCTGGGCTGACGTTCCGCAATGCGGTCTGCGATGAAGTCCTTTCTGGTCTTGTTGGAGTGCACGATGGCGCCGATTATCTCGTTGGGGACATCTGCGAAGTTTGCGAGAAGCTGTTTTGTGTCCTTGGGCAGGCAGTAGCCGCCGTAGCCGAAGGAGGGATTATTGTAGTGCGAGCCTATTCTCGGGTCGAGACCCACGCCGTCTATTATCTGCTTTGTATCCAGACCCTTCATCTCGCAGTAGGTGTCAAGCTCATTGAAGTAAGCCACTCTCAGGGCAAGATAGGTGTTGGAGAACAGCTTTACAGCCTCTGCCTCTGTGGGGTCGGTGAAGAGAACGGGGATATCCTCCTTTATTGCGCCCTGAACAAGCAGGGAAGCAAACTGCTTTGCACGGCGGACGGAGTCCTCGCTGTCCTTTGGTGCGCCCACTATGATACGGGAGGGGTACAGGTTATCGTAAAGCGCCTGACCCTCACGCAGAAACTCGGGTGAGAATATGATCCTGTCACAGCCGAAGCGTTCTCTTATCGACATGGTGTAGCCGACGGGAACGGTGGATTTTATCACGATTGTGGCGTTGTCGTTCACTTCAAGTATCTGTCCGATAACGCTTTCTACCGAAGAGGTGTCGAAATAGTTCTTGTCGGGATCGTAGTTAGTGGGAGTTGCGATTATGATGAGCTCTGCGCCTGTATATGCGCTTTTTCCGTCGGTCGTGGCGGAGAGATCGAGCTGTTTTTCGGCAAGGTACTTTTCGATGTATTCATCCGCGATAGGCGACTTTCTGTTGTTGAGCATCTCTGCCTTTTCGGGAATGATGTCAACGGTGACTACCGTATTGTTCTGTGCAAGCAGAACGGCATTTGAGATGCCTACATAGCCTGTACCGGCAACTGCTATCTTCATTTTATATTTCCCCCTGTTTTCCGATAGTTTCGGATATATTTCTACATATATTCATTATACGACTCTTAGGTCCTTTTGTCAAGGCGTTGACACATCAAATGTTGCAGGTGACCGCCCTGTGTTATCTGCTTTTCTGCGGCTTACTTCAGCTCTACCACTGTAACGCCTGCTTCGCCCTCGCCGTAGGCTCCGAGGCGGTAGCTCTTTACCGAGGGGTTGGACTTGAGTGCCTGATGCACTGCGGCTCTCAGTGCGCCTGTGCCCTTGCCGTGGATGATGGTGACGGAGTGTATTCCGCCGAGGATACAGCTGTCAAGGAAGCGTTCCACCTCCATAACGCCCTCGTCGCCCATCATGCCGCGGATATCAAGCTCCAGCGAGCTCTTGCGCTCCATGTTGGACTTGAGCTGTTTCTTTACCTTGCCGCCTGTGGGTGCGGACTGCTGTTTCTTTTTGTTTTCTACAAGGCGCAGGTTCTTCTGATTGGTCTTTACCTTCATCATGCCCACCTGCACATAGCACACGCCCGACATATTCGGCACTGTAAGAAGCGTGCCCTCTTTCCTTGTATCGGCGAGCATCACGCTGTCGCCTGCCTT
>JAFTXQ010000006.1 GCA_017461565.1 Oscillospiraceae bacterium | reverse complement strand
GGCCGTGTCTCAGTCCCAATGTGGCAGTTCAACCTCTCAGTCCGGCTACTGATCGTCGACTTGGTGAGCCGTTACCTCACCAACTATCTAATCAGAAGCGCGCCCATATCTCAGCGATAAATCTTTGGTCATTCGAGGATGCCCCCAAATGACGTTATGCGGTATTAGCAGTCGTTTCCAACTGTTGTCCCCCACTGAAAGGCAGGTTGCTCACGTGTTACTCACCCGTCCGCCACTGATCCGATGGTGCAAGCACCATCTTCACCGTTCGACTTGAATGTGTTAGGCGTGCCGCCAGCGTTCGTCCTGAGCCAGGATCAAACTCTTTAAAGTTTGTATTAAAACGCACCTTTCGATGCGATTCAATCCGCTCTACATAAACGCCAACGTTTAACTAAAATAAACGCAATCTGTTGTTTATCCAGAATTATTTTTGTTATCTCTCCTCGATCTCTTTCAAGACCAGAATCGACAAGGTAATGTTAATTCGTTTATTCTTACTGTTCAATTTTCAAGGAGCTTGTTCACTTCACGCTTTTGCGTGACAGCTTTTTAATTATATCACATCGTTTCGAGTTTGTCAAGTACTTTTTCAAATTTTTTTGAACTTTTTCTTGACTCTCTTTCGAGGTGATCCGCCGCTTTTTTTAGCAGCCTATTTATTATATCACATCGTTTCGAGTTTGTCAAGCACTTTTTTCAAATTTCTTTGATTTTTTCTTGACCAACTTTCGAAGTGATCCACTGCTTTTCAGCAGCCTGTCTATTATATCACTTTTCGTTCCGCTTGTCAAGAGGTTTTTAAAAATATTTTTTAAATTCTTCTCAACCGCTTTCCGAAGTGATCTGTCAGACAGCTTGTATATTTTATCATTTTTCATCACGATTGTCAATACATCTTTCCCGAAAATACTGCACAATTAATTTTTCCTTTTTTTCAACTTTTTATACCTTGTATTTTCTTACAGCAAACAAAAGACCCCGAATTTAAGATCGGGGTCGGTATATTATAAAGTATTCATTTGCTCTTTTCATCCTCTGCAAGCTCTGAGATTATCTTCATAAAGCTGTCCACATCGTTAAAGTCACGATATACGGAAGCAAATCTGATATACGCTACATGGTCGATATCCTTCAGCTTGTTCAGGACAAGCTCACCTATCTTATCCGATGTAACCTCACGCTGAAGTGTGTTTTTCAGCTCTGTTGCGATATCCTCCACCATATTTTCAATGGTTTCAAGATTTACAGGACGCTTTACAGTTGCACGGCACAATCTCTCTACAAGCTTTTCTCTGTCAAAAGGCTCGATGGAGTTGTCCTTTTTAATAACCATCAACGGTATCTCCTCCACTATCTCATAGGTAGTGAAGCGGTATCCGCACTGGATACACTCACGGCGTCTGCGCACTTTGTTTTCTGTAGGGCGGGAGTCAATAACCTTGCTTTCCTCACAGCTGCACTCGGGACATTTCATAACAGTACTCTCTTTCCTCAATATTGCATCGCAGCAATTTTATATGTGAACCAACGACAAATTGGCTCTTAACTGCACCATTGCATACTATATATAGTGATTATATCATACTTTTTTATTTTTTTCAACAGTTGAAGCACAAAAAACTAAAATATTTTGCCTCCCGATACCTGATATAATATAAAGGTTCACATATTGACTTTTTACAGCTTTTGTAGTACAATATTTTTGGATATACTGTATAAAAACACCCGACTATCACACGTGCATTGTAGGGAAAATGCAGTAAAACATCTTACTATTTTATAATGATCTTAATTCGGAGGACAAATAATGAGCATCACAAAAACAGAATTCGGTTTCTTCCATGGCTACAAGTGTCACCTCATCACACTCACAAACAAAAACGGCATGACAGCACGCATAACAAACTTCGGCGGTGCAGTTGTCGGACTTGACGTGCCCGATAAGGATGGCAATATGGCAGATGTAGTTCTCGGCTACGATAAGCTTCAGGGATATATCGACGGAAACAGCTCCCACGGCGCATTGGTAGGCCGATACGCAAACCGCATCGGCGGCGCAAAGTTCACAGTAAACGGCCAGGAATACAAGCTCACCCCCAACGACAACAAGGTAAATCACCTGCACGGCGGCGCATTCGGTTATAATAAGCGTGTATGGACGGTGGATGCATTGTGCGACGGTGACGAGCCCTCTGTTACATTGGGTTACATCAGCCCCGACGGCGAGGAAAACTATCCCGGCACCGTAAAGATCGCCGTCAAATACACTCTTACCGCTGCAAACGGACTTGAGATCGACTACACAGCGGTCTCCGACGCCGATACAGTTATAAATCTCACAAACCACGCTTATTTCAATCTAAAGGGTGCAGGCAACGGCGACATCAAGGACCATATCGTACAGATCAACTCAGACAAGTACACACCTGTTGACGAGCTTCTCATTCCCACAGGAAAGCTCGCTTATGTTACAGGCACTGCCTTTGACTTCACTTCCCCCAAGCGTGTCGGCGAGGACATGGATAACGGCAGGCTTCCCAACGGCTACGACCACAACTTCGTTCTTGGCGAGCCGAATGTGATGCGTACCGCCGCAGAGGTATATGAGCCCACAACAGGCAGAGTGATGACAGTAAAGACAAACAAGCCCGCTATCCAGTTCTATATCGGAATAGGTCTTGACGGCGAAGCCGGAAAGAACGGCGCAAGCTACAACAAATATGCAGGCCTGTGCCTTGAGAGCCAGTATTCTCCCGACTCTCCCAACCAGCCCCAGTTCCCCGATTGCGTACTGAAAGCAGGCGACACCTATCACTTCACCACTACATACGAGTTTTCTGTAAGATAATAATTTCTCATAGAACAGCAAAACCACGAGGCGAACCCTCGTGGTTTCTCTTTTTATATAGTATCCGCACGCAGCTGCGCACGAAATATCACTGCATCGTCATCGTCGTAATAGCCCTTACGCACCGATATGCGTTCATATCCGCTCTTTTCATACAAGGCTATAGCAGCAGCGTTTCTGCTGCGCACCTCAAGAAAACAGCAGACCGCTCCACGCCCTTTCATTTTTTCGTGCAGATCGCCGAGAAGCTTTCCTCCGATATGCAGCCTGCGATACTCAGGCAGTACGCCTATCTGATACAGCTCACCCTCGTCAGCGACTACTCTTCCAAGCGCAAATCCTACGATCCTGTCATCCCTCTGCTCAGTCACCAGCACGGACAGTGGATTATTTATCTCCTCCAGAAGCATTTCCCTTGTCCAGCTTCCGTGAAAGCACTCCTGTTCTACTGTATCAAGCTGTAAAAACTGTTCCTCAGTGAGCGTCATACCAGGTCATGCCCTCCTTTGCCTCGGCTGTAAGCGGAACCGCAAGGGTTACTGCGCTCTGCATCTCCTCACGCAGTATAACAGCGGCACGCTCCGCACATTCCAGCGGTGCTTCAACAATAAGCTCATCATGCACCTGAAGTATAAGTCTTGCTTGCGGAAGCTCCTCTTTCAATCGTTTATACACCTTTACCATAGCGATCTTGATAATATCCGCCGCAGTACCCTGTATCGGAGTGTTCATGGCGATGCGCTTACCGAGAGCCTTCACAACCTTGTTTGAGGACAGTATTTCAGGTATGAACCTGCGCCTTCCGAACATAGTAACAGCATATCCGTCCTTTTCGGCACTGTCTGTCACCTGCGCCATATACGCTTTTACTCCCGAAAAATGAGTCAGATAGTCGTCGATATACTGCTTCGCCTCGGCAACAGATGTGCCTATATCCTTTGAAAGAGAAAACGCACCGATACCATATACTATGCCGAAGTTTACTGCCTTTGCTTTTCGTCGCATATCCTCATCCACCCATTCCGCAGGGACACCGAATACGCTTGCCGCTGTTTCTGCATGGATATCGCCGTTTTCACAGAAAGTCTTTATCATCATCTTGTCGTCCGCAAGATGCGCCAGCACTCGCAGTTCTATCTGGGAATAGTCCGCATCAACGAGAGTCTTGCCCTCACCCGCTATAAAAAAGCGTCGGAAGTTCCTGCCAAGCTCGGTACGAACAGGGATATTCTGAATATTAGGCTCAGCCGAGGAGATGCGTCCTGTGCGGGTCTCGGTCTGTTTGAACGTGGTGTGCATCCGTCCGTCGGGGGACACTGCTCCCTCAAGGCCCTTGACATAGGTGTTGTACAGCTTTGTCAGCGAACGGTATTCCAGTATACCGCCGATTATCGGATGTTTGTCCAGAAGTCCCTCCAGTGTTTCAGCGTCAGTGGAATAGCCCGTCTTACGCTTTTTGCCTGATGGCAGACCAAGCTCCTCAAAAAGCACAGCGCTTAGCTGTTTAGGCGAACCGATATTGAACTCGTGTCCTGCAAGCTCATACACACTCTGCTCGGTTTCAGCGATACGTGGCTTAAGCTGCTCTCCGAAATCGTGTAACGCTTCGATATCCATAGCGATACCGTCAAGCTCCATAGAGGACAGCACCTCGGCAAGAGGTATCTCTATCTCGGAAAGCACCTTGTACATCCCCTGTGCGTGTATGCGCCTGAACAACTCGGTGTTAAGCAAAAACAGCGACTGACCGATGCGTTTTTCGTCATAGGTCACCCCATACTCGGCACAAAGACGCCCGATAGAATAATCGTTTGAGTTTACATTCAGAAGATATGCTGCAAGTGTGGTGTCAAAAACAACATTATTCAGCGTTATTCCGTTCTTAAGGCAGTGATAATACAGTGCCTTTGCATCGGCAGTGCGCTTGGGAGTATCATCGGAAAGCAGTACGGATATATCGCCTGCAAGCTGTTTTCCCTGCCTGAATACCCGTATCTCGTCACCTGTTAGCACTACCTCGCAGGCGTTCATATCAAATTCCAAAAGCGGCTCAGCATTTACCGGTGCCTCAACTGACTTTTCCTCAACAGGCTCAGACTTCACAGGAGCCGCATTCATATTCAGCTTTTTGAGTATGGAGAACATCTCCATCTCTGTGAGTATCTCAGCCGCCCTGTCAGAGGGGTTGCCGAAGCTGTAATCCGACATATTTTCGGATACGGGCGCATGAAGCTCTATCTCGGCAAGCTTTCGGCTGAGATATGCGCTGTCTCTTCCGTTTATCAGCTTGTTGCGCACACCATTTGTAACCTCAATGGTGTCGATATTGTCGTATATATACTCAACAGTATGGTATTTCTGAATAAGCCCGAGGGCAGTCTTTTCGCCTATCCCCGCAACACCGGGGATATTGTCCGAGCTGTCACCCATGAGCGCCTTTACCTCCAGCATCTCACGGGGAGTCACGCCGTACACCTCGCCTATCTTTTCGGGAGTGTAGATGATATCCTCCTTGGTCGAAGCAAGGCGTACTGTAACACGGTCGCTGATAAGCTGGAAGCTGTCACGGTCTCCGGTCATTATCACGCAATCCGCACCCGAATCCGCCGCCGCACGTGAAAGCGTTCCGATAATGTCGTCCGCTTCATAGCCCTCTTTCTCGACTATGGTTATTCCAAGTGCGGTAAGAAGCTCCTTAATAACAGGCATCTGCTGTGCAAGCTCCTCAGGCATACCGTGGCGGTTCGCCTTGTATTCCGAATACATATTGTGACGGAACGTAGGCGCACGAAGGTCGAAAGCCACCGCGATATGATCGGGCTGCTCCTCTTTCATAAGCTTGAGGTAGATATTCATAAAGCCCGTAAGCGCATTTGTGAACTGTCCCTTTTTGTTGGTAAGCATACGGATGCCATAGAACGCACGGTTCATTATGCTGTTTCCGTCTATTGCAAGAAGCTTCATAGCCGTCCTCCGTTACATCATGCTTTTTTGACCTTTATCCTGAATCGTTTTCCACAGCCCCTGGCAAGCCTGTCACGGAGCGCCATCGGCGTGCCGCAAAGGAACTGCGTCTTATCGCATATCACAGTGTCCATAGACTTCTTTTCATCGTCTACGGGGAAAATATAAAAGCTGTGACTGCATTCTATCGCCTGTACAACATTCTTGTATGGAACACGGGTCACCGTTACACTGTCCGCATCCTTAGACACAACAGAACGGCGTGCCGTTGCATTTCCCTCTTCATCGACAGTTTGTTCATTGTGTATGGCAACACTTACAGTGAGGATGATATCCTCTTCTGTAAACTCGGCGTTTATCACCTTTCCGTAAGACTGCTCCAGCTTGTCAGCCTGCTTGTTGAAATAGCTTATTCGCATATTATGCGGCAAAGTCGCAAGCACTAAAAAGATCACCGCAAATATCACCACAAGGTGCCATACGTTGCGAGGGTCATCCATGCCTATACCGATGCTGCACCACAATGCCGCAAGCGTAAGCAGGAAAAACACCGCCGCACCATAGTAGCACAATGTCTGAAGCGGCTTTACACGGATAAGGTACAGAAAATCTGAAAGAGAACGAATACGTGCCATTGTGCATTCGGTTTCGCACACCAGCTTCTCGCTCTTGCCGCCCTCTCTGGATGCGTTCATCTCTTCAAACATACGTGTCAGCTTGGATTCTTTGGACTCGGTTATTTCTTCCTTTGATCTTATCTTATTGAGATTCATCTGATATTCCTTTCAGGGATGGTTGATAGGTAGTTTAATCCGTCTGCATTTAAGTATAACACAACACGCCCGAAAAATCAATTAAAACCTGAAAAACACATCAAAATGTCGCCTCGCCAAAATGCCCAAAAGCTGTTATTTTATGCCGCTTCGGTCTGTGAAAATCGCAGAGAAATTATTACAAATTGGATACAATTTGATTAAGAATTATGACAAAAGCGCTTAAACAGTTGACATTTGTGCCGCTTTAGGGTATATTATTAAAGAATAAATTAAATATTAATATGAGTTATTATGCAAAAAACTCAGAACGAAAGGCGACAAATATATATGCTTAAAGAAACATCACTTTGTATGGGATGTATGTGCGACAAAACGTACGACGGCCCGTGCAAGCTCTGCGGATACAGCGAAGAAACGCCGAGTATCCCCTCGTATCTCCGCCCGAAAACATTCCTCAACGAGCGATATATCATCGGAAAGGTGATAAGCTATAACGGAGAGGGCGCAGTGTATATCGGCTTTGATACCGCAACAGGCAGCAAGGTCACCGTAAAGGAGTTTATGCCCGATACCCTCTGCACCCGCAAGCGTGGTGAGGAGGAAATAACAGTAAACCCCGAAATGATGCCGCTGTACAAAACGTATCTTTCGGAGTTCATCGACCTGAACAAGACTCTTATGAAGTCCAGAGGAATGGCACATCTCCAGACAGTGCTGGATGTTTTCCCGGAGAACAACACCGCATACGTTGTGTTTGAACACATCAGCGGAATCCCGCTGTCCACATACCTTGCAAACGCTTCGGGCGAAATGACCTGGGAGCAGATAAAGGAGCTTTTCCCACCGATATTCACAACTCTCAGCCTTGTACACTCGGCAGGACTCATCCATAGGGGAATAAGCCTTTCCACCATCTATGTTACAGACAAGCTGGAGCTTAAGCTGACAGGCTTTTCTATATCTGCGGCACGCACCACAAACACTGAGATCGCCTGCGAGATATTTGCAGGCTACGCAGCTCCCGAGCAGTATACAAACGACATCAACGGCACATGGACGGATGTTTACGGTATTGCTGCGGTGCTTTACCGCTGCCTTACAGGTTGTACCCCGACCGAAGCTATCGCAAGAACAGGCGGCAGTATGCTTGAGCCTATGATGATAAACCGCAACGTGCCCTCTAATGTGTCACGTGCCGTGATGCAGGGCATGGCGCTCTCAACAGAAACCCGTTCCCGTACTGTGACTGAGTTCGTTGACAAGCTGTTCGCCCAGCCCAAGTATGTAGGGATCGACAAGAACGGCGATACCCCGCTGACTAAGCAGCAGGCCAAAAAGCTGAAAAAGCAGAAGAAAGAGCGTGCAAAGATGATCGCCGCTCTGGTGATAGCAGGAATAGTGCTGATAGGTTTTGTGGTGGTATTTGCATGGACTCTCAACAACACAGGAAACACAAACAGCTCACTGCCCACAGAATCCCAGACGCAGGAAGCACCAACTCCCCCACAGACGTCTACAACGCCCACGCAGACCGTTAAGCCAGAAACAACCGAACCTGAGACGGTCGCCCCCCCTGCGCCTGAGCTTAATATAAGCATGCCTGACTTTACAAATCGCCGTATCGACAACATAAAGACCAGATATGAGGGTATATTCACCTTTGAGGAGACCCATGAGTACAACGACGACTATATCAGCGGCACTGTATTCGATCAAGATATCGAAGCAGGAACTATGGTAGCCGAAGGTACTGTCATAAAGGTCAAAGTCAGCAAGGGCCCCAGCCTTGTAAAGCTCCCCGAATACGAAAACATGACAGCAGACAAGTATGTACAGGAGCTTAACGAGCTGATGATCAAATACGATGTACAGGACGAGCCTACCAACGATGTCAAGGCGGGCAGGATAGTCCGCTGCAGCAAGGATGTGGGCGACCTTGTAAACGTTGAAGAGGGCGAGACCATCATCGTATATGTCGCAGTAGCTGCTCCCGAGGACGTAACTCCGCCCGAGACAGCAGAGCAGTCCTCCACACAGCAGGCAGAAAACACAGAAAGCACCGCAGAAGCGGCAGCAGAATGATAGCAAGGATAACAAAATGGAACTTGATCTCACAGAAATAAGGAAAAATATCGATAAAATAGACGAGCAGCTCCTGGAGCTGTTCAAACAGCGCATGCAGCTTACAGGCGATGTTGCCCGCTATAAAGCCGCAAACAATATGGTGGTATTCCAGGGCGACAGAGAAAAGGCTATAATAGACCGTGTAAAAGCAAACTCACCCGAGGAGCTGAAAAAAAGCGCCGCTTTCCTTTTCATGAACATAATGGATATATCCAAATGCGCCCAGGCAAACGATATAACCCCCGATACGCCTATCCCCCATCTTTCGAAGATAATGGAGCGCCCCTCCGTAGCAGTACAGGGCATAGAGGGCGCCTACGGCCATGCAGCATACAATCAGCTTTTTTCAAACGGAAACGCAAGCTTCTACGCAAGCTTCGCCGAGGTCTTTGAAGCAGTGGAAAACGGCGATGTGGACTACGGCATACTGCCGATAGAAAACAGCACCGCAGGCGAAGTGACTGTAAATATGGAGCTGCTGGAAAAGCACCATGTATACATAAATCGCACCACAAAAGTAGAATGTGCCCATGTCCTCGCAGCAAAGCAGGGAGTAAAGGAAGAGGATATCGAGATACTCTTCGGACACGAACAGGCTATCCGCCAGTGCAGCGATTATATCGAAAACAAGGGCGGCCTCACCGTCATCCCCTATCACAATAACGCCGCAGGCGCACAGATGGTAGCAGAGAACCCCAGCAATCACCTCGGCTGTATCTGCTCCGAAGAGTGTGCCGAGATGCACGGCCTCAGCATAATCCATAAGGGAATTGCCACCGACCCCAACAACGCCACAAGATTTATCTGTATCTCAAAGCAGCTTGAGGTATACGACGAGGCGCAGACCGTGGCAGTGTCCCTGTCCGTACCGAACATCGCAGGCTCACTGTATCGTATGCTTACAAAGTTCGCAGTAAACGGCATCAACATGAGCAAGATACAGAGTAAGCCGCTCCCTGTTGATATAAGGCTGAAGTACCCAGAGGACCACATGTTCTACATTGAGTTCCCCGGAAACATCAACGAGCCTTCGACAAGAAAGCTGCTGAAGAATTTCGAAACAGAGTATAATTACTTCAAATTCCACGGCAATTTCATCTGATACACAACAGGAGGACAGTATGTTTTCTGCGATAATCCTCGCCGCAGGCGGCTCCACCCGGATGAACGGCGTAAACAAGCAGCTTGCAAAGATAGGTGATGTCCCTGTTTTTGTGATGAGCGCACTCGCATTCCAGCATTCAGATATGATAAGCGAGATAATCCTTGCCGCTCCGGCAGATGATGCGGAACGCTTTGAAAAAATGGCGCATAACTTCAGGGTAGATAAACTGAAGACCGTGGTCCACGGCGGAAATACACGTGCCGTGTCCGTGAGAAATGCACTGTTACAGGTATCTGATTCCTGCTCACACATTGCAATACACGACGGCGCACGACCGCTTATCACTACGGAGGACATAAACAGAGTCCTTTCCGATGCAGTGAAGTACGATGCAGCTATCGCCGCCTCACCTGCCACCGACACAGTAAAGCTTGCAGGGGAAAACGGCTTCATAAAGGACACACCTCCCCGTGAGAAGCTTTACTATGCGCAGACACCACAGGCATTCTCCAAAAAACTGTATCTTGACTGCCTCGCAAAGCTCGGCACGCAGGCAGACACACTTACCGATGACAGCGCACTGATAGAAAAATGCGGCGGTTATGTCCGTATAACAGAGATGACCAGCTGCAACATGAAAATAACACGCCCCGATGACCTTGTGGCGGCAAATGCGATATATATGAACAGAAAGGCGGTAAAAAAGCTATGATAAGGATCGGCCACGGATACGATGTACACAGGTTTACCCCCGAAAGAAGCCTCATTCTTTGCGGAGTCGAGATAACAAATGAGTTCGGTCTTGCAGGCCACTCAGATGCGGATGTTGCCGTTCACGCACTGATGGACGCTATCCTCGGCGCACTTGCCATGGGAGATATCGGACATCTTTTCCCCGACACCGACCCTGCATTCAAGGATGCAAACAGCATGATGCTGCTTATGGATGTTGTAGAGCGCATGACCACAAAGGGCTACACTCTCGGCAATCTTGATATCACGATAATCGCCGAAGAGCCCAAGCTCTCCCCGTTCATACCCGAAATGCGTGGAAATCTGGCTTCCGTATTCAACTGTGATATAAACAAGGTCAGCATTAAGGCCACCACAGAAGAGGGACTCGGCCTTGCAGGAATGGGCATAGGCGCCCACGCCAATGTCATTCTTATGATGCAGTAATTCTAAGCGAAGAAAAATAGCAGCGGTAACAGCCGCTGCTGTTTTGATTTGCACGGAATAAATTATACATAAAGTATATTTGCGACATAAATATACAAATTTATTCTTATTTTTCATTGGATAAGCTAATTTCAGAAAGGAACATGATGCAGAAGATATTAGGTTACATCCGCCGTGCCTGTCAGGAATTCGACCTTATTGAAGACGGCGACAGGATAGCCGTGGGAGTTTCAGGCGGCAAGGACAGCCTTGTGCTGCTGGCAGGACTCGCCCACATGAGGCGGTTTTACGAGAAGAAATACGAGATTGTTGCGATAACGCTGGACCCCCGATTCGGCGGCGAGGATGGGGACTACTCGGCTGTTGAGAAGCTGTGCGAAAGCCTTGGCGTAGAATTCCATCTGCTGCGCACAGATATCGCCGAGATAGTATTCGATATCCGCAAGGAGCAGAGTCCATGCTCTCTGTGCGCAAAAATGCGCAGAGGAGCACTGCACGATGCAGCAAAACAATATGACTGTAACAAGATAGCACTTGGTCACAACAATGACGACGCCATAGAGACATTCATGATGAACCTTTTCAAAGAAGGAAGGATTGGCTGCTTTGCGCCTATATCCTATCTCTCACGCAAGGATATCAGCATGATAAGGCCATTGGTATTTGCTCCCGAATATGCAGTGGCCTCCTGCGCACGACGTAACAGTTTCGAGATAGTGAAATCAAAATGTCCCGCCGATAAAAACACCACCCGCCAAACCACAAAAGAAATGCTTACCCGCATGGAGCATGAGGACAAGGGGATAAAGCAGCGTATTTTCGGCGCAATGAGAAAAGCAAATATAGACCGCTGGGGCTATAAGGAGGAAGGATGAAACGCCTGCTGTACATTCTGTGTCAAAGCACCTGGGGCTTTGTGCAGACCCTTATCGGTGCGATGATATTCCTGATCTGTTCAAAAAATCAGAAGCTGATCTATCACGGCGCAGTGGTGACCGAATGGAAGCTTAAAGGCAGCCTCTCCCTCGGAATGTTTATTTTCCTTTCAGACAGTATGAGCGAGGAGCGCAAACGCAGGGTGCTGGTTCATGAATACGGTCATACCATCCAGTCGCTTATCCTGGGACCGCTGTATCTTATTGTAATAGGTCTGCCCTCCTGTATATGGGCAGGCTTTCCGCCCTGCGAAAAATACCGCTGCCGCAAAAAACGCTCATATTACTGGCTGTATCCCGAACGCTGGGCAAATCTCCTCGGCGAAAGAACAACAGGCGAAGAGCCTGAAAAATAGTATCACGACCGCAGCATCTGACAGCGGTCGTGATTTTTTATAATGTTTTCAGCTGTTTATCAGCCCATTTCAGAATACATATCTGCCAGAGCTTTCAACTTTATGATCATATCACCTTCGGTCGTGCGGTGATCCGTTTCAAGCAGTTCTATCGTGCGGCGGTAAAGCTCCGCTGCACGGCTGTATTCCCTGCGTATTATTGCCGTCTGCGCAAGACTGAGAAGATCATCTGTCAGCCTTGGAGCAGTCTGAAGCGAGTGTGATCTCTCCCAGCACTCGTCTGCCTTCTCGTATTCAGCGACCCGTGCATAATAGTCGCCCTTATACGACCACGCAAGCCAGTCATCAGGAAACGCTTCGGTCATGCTGTCAACAGCCCTTGCCGCCCGTTCATTATTGCCCCTCAGGCGATATATCTGCGCCTCATACCACAATATCCGACAACTATCATCCGTCTTTTTCAGCTTTTCCAGAATAACCTCAGCCTCGTCAGCCCTGCCGTCAGCAATAAGATTATCCAGCAGAAGCTGAAAAGCAGGAACGTTATTGGTATTCTTTTCGATAAAATCCAGATAAAATGCGATAAGCTCACTGTGATTTGAAGCGTACCAGTCACGGTCTGCACCGTTCCAGGCAAGGCAGAGCTGGCTGTGATTATATTTCTTTTCAGGCTCATAAGCTATCGCTTCCTTTGCGTATTCAGCCGCTATCATCCGATAGCTAGCAGCCTGCTGATTATACAAGACCGCCAACGTGGTCAATATCCTCCCTTTAAGCATGGGATCATCCTTATGTTCTGTCAGAAAGCTGCGGCAGCTTTCAAACTCACGCTCGGGAATAACAGTGTTTTCACTGCTGGTTTCCAGCATATTTTCAATGCGGGCGAGCCTCGTCTCGTCGGTCATGGAAAACAGCTCGTCAATAGTGACGCCAAGCACCACCGAAAGCTGTGGGAGCGCTGAGATATCGGGAGCTGTTACACAATTCTCCCACTTGGACACCGATTGAGGAGTAACACAAAGCTTTTCCGCCAGCTGTTCCTGCGTCATTCCCCTGCTAAGCCGTAAAAGCCTTATCTTCTTTCCTATTTCAAAAGTCATATTATTTCCTCCGTATGTTTATTCAGAAGCTTCTGTAATAATGATATCAGTTCGTGAGAAAAAATACAATAACGCAGACTGCAAGTCAATAAAACTGACAGGTGGACTTATCGAATGAAAAGCACAAAAAGAAACTTATATTCCCGAGATGATATCATGCTGTTTTTGCGTTTATTTCCTTGATTTATTTGTGGCTTTGTGGTATAATAAAACAGCGTGTTCCAATAGCCTGTTGGCTATTGCGCTGTTTTATTGAACGGCTGAAAGGTCGGCGTTGCCGACAACGGCTAGCGCTGTTTTCAAATGCTTTGCATTTGCTTTCATGGTATAATACCTAGATCATTATGGACAAATATTGCACGATGACATACGGAGGTAACTATGGATAACTTTATACAGATCGATATCTACACATCGTCCCAGGCGATAGACGGCATCACAGGTGCGCTGACGGATTACGGTATCACAGGCTTCATCATCAGCGACAGTGCGGATTTCGAGGATTTCCTCGCTGACAAGGACGCTAACTGGGACTATGTTGACGATGAGCTTATGGGACTCAAGACAGTCGAGCCGCACATCACTCTTTACGTTCACGACAACGCACAGGGTGCAGAGATGAGCGCCGCCATCAAGTCCCTTGTCGAGGAATACAAGGCAAACAACGCCGATGGCTACTACGGCAACATCCGCATGGAGTACGCAAACGTAAAGGAAGAAGACTGGGCGAATAACTGGAAGAAATACTACAAGCCCTTCCGTGTCGGAAAGAGCCTTGTCGTAAAGCCCTCCTGGGAGGATGTCGAGGCAGGGGACGGCGACAAGATACTGGAGATAGACCCTGCGTCTACCTTCGGTACGGGACAACACCACACCACAAAGCTCGTTATGGAAACTCTGGAGAACGTCATCAAGGGTGGCGAGCGTGTGCTTGACCTCGGCTGCGGCAGCGGTATCCTATCGATAGCCTCCATGCTTTTCGGTGCGGCTGAGATAACCATGTGCGATATCTTCGAGAATGCGGTAAAGACCGCCTCCGAAAATGTGGAGAAGAACAACATCTCCGCTGATAAATACAAGGCGTACTGCGGAAACGTCATCGATGACGAGGCACTGTGCGAAAAGATCGGCACAGGCTATGATGTGGTCTGTGCGAATATCGTGGCTGATGTCATCATAGCTATGAGCAGCATTTTCGCACGCTTCATGAAGCCCGATGCACAGCTTATCGTTTCGGGTATTATTGACGAGCGTGTTGACGAGGTGCTGGCAGCACTGAACGAGAACGGCTTTGCTGTAACATCCCAGGAGAACGAAGAGGGCTGGAACTGCATACTGCTTAAGAGGGCGTAAGCGTTTGATGGTGAGGGTATGAAAAAGGGACTTTACATCGCAGCGATAGTGATTGCAGCGATCAATCTAGCAATATCTGTATTTGCTTATTTGTATTTTTTATATCTGAACAACAATGTGAATTTATCAGGTCCAATGGGCTTGGATCACAAGCTAACTGTTATCAATATCCTTGATCCATTGTGCCTGGTGGCAGCAGTGATATTCTTTGTGTGTATTTGTAAAAGGCGAATGGCATTGACTTGCGTGTATTGGTTTTTAATAGCGGCAAGTACAATGTTTGTGTATTTTGCTGACCCGCTTACTACATTTATAGCAGTGTGCTTTGTGTTGATAGGCGTATTAATGCTTTTAATAAAGCTGAAACCAAAAGTGAAATATACTACTATGCTAGTTTTAACAGGCTTGGTGTTAGCGATTGAGGTATGCGCACTTATTTCTACAGGCACAATCACCCCATTGGTCGCCGCAATTTTTCCGTGGTATCCCGCTACACCCTTACTTCCTGCCGTTTCCACCATATTCATGGCAGCGTTACAGGAAGAATAGCAAAACAGGATCCATCCGCATATACTGCCGTAAGGAGGCGGTGTATATGGAGTTCCTGTATGTGCTTTCGTGGATGTTCCTGTCGATATTCGGGCTTGTCATGCTGCTGAGATATGCGGCGGAGGAGCTTCTGAGGGACAGGCGGCACATCGACAAGAATAAACGAAACGACAGATGATATACTGCGCAGCCTTATGGTGCGCTTACGGAGGAGGTGATACCCATGGCTTTTGAAAACAGCGCACTGCTGTCGATATGCGGCACGGTGGAGGACATCGTGTTCTATAACGAGGATAATGGTTATGTCGTGCTGGATATGGACGTGAATAATCAGCTCGTAACCGCCGTGGGTATGCTTGGCGACGTTCACGAGGGCGAGGAGCTTACTCTCTGGGGCGACTACGTCAACTCCCCGAAATACGGACGCCAGTTCAAGGCGGAGGTGTTTGAACGCTCGCTCCCGAAAAGCAAGGACGCGATACGGAAATACCTCGGCTCGGGCGTTATCGCAGGCATAGGTCCTGCGGTGGCGAAGCGTATCGTTACCGCATTCGGTGAGGATACCCTCGAGATAATGGAGAACGACTCGGTAAAGCTTGCGGCGATAAAGGGTATCACCACCGAAAGGGCGCTCTCTATCGGTAAGGAGTTCAACAAGATAACGGGACTCCGCAAGGCTATGACGTACTTTTCTAAATACGGCATACAGCCCATCGCAGTGGCTTCCGTCTGGAAGCAGTACGAGGGCAGGACGCTGGAAGTTATAAAGCAGAATCCCTACATAATGTGCGAAAATGGTATAGAGCTTCCCTTTAAAGAGGCGGACAGGCTTGCCGAATCTCTTGGCATCCCGAAGAACAGCGAGGAGCGCATCCTTGCGGGAATTATATGGTGCCTCAGGATGAATGCAGCAAACGGCCATACCTGCATAAGCGAAAATACTCTTTCCGAAACGGTATGCTACGAGCTTGAAATAAGCGAGGCGTCGTTCTGGGACGGCATAAGTATAGCCGAAAACAGGGGCGATATAGTCGTTGACGACAAGTACGATGACAGATATGTTTTCCTTTCGGAATACTATCATGCCGAGCAGTATATCGCAGAAAAGCTTGCCGAGATGATAAAGCGCACCGACGGCGGGGATGTGGACTACTCCGAGGAGATAGCCGCAATAGAGTGGACCGAGGGCATACAGTACGAAGCGCTTCAGCGTGAAGCGATAAACGGCTGCATGAACAATCACGTTTTTATCCTGACAGGCGGTCCGGGAACGGGCAAGACCACTACACTTAACGCCGTTATCGCATTGTGTAAGCAGCGTGGACTGAAAATAAAGCTCGCTGCGCCTACGGGCAGGGCGGCAAAGCGCATGGCTGACCTTACGGGTGCGCCTGCCCAGACCATACACAGACTGCTGGAGGTGGATTTCGGCAGCAGCGGCAGCGGCTTCAAACGGTGCGAGGAAAATCCGCTTTCCTGCGACGTGCTGGTGATAGACGAGATGTCCATGGTGGATACGATGCTGATGTGTTCGCTGCTGAAAGCGGTAAAGAGCCGCACCCGCCTGGTCATGGTGGGCGACAGCAATCAGCTGCCATCGGTGGGAGCAGGAAACATCCTGCGTGACCTTATCGCAAGCGGACGTGTCCCTGCGGTGGAGCTTAAGGAGATATTCCGTCAGGCGGCAGAGAGCCTCATCGTCACCAATGCCCACAGGATAGTCCGTGGTGAGATGCCTGTGCTTAACGACAGGAAGAATGATTTCTTCTTCATGCCGACCGAAAGCGAGGAGGATACGCTCCGACTTGTGATAGAGCTTTGCAAGACAAGGCTTCCCAACACCTACGGCTATTCACCTTTTGAGGATATACAGGTGCTTTGCCCCTCGAAAATAGGCACAGTGGGAACACAGAATCTCAATCAGTCCTTACAGCTTGCATTGAATCCGCCCTCAAAAAGCAAGCAGGAGCTGAAGTTTTTCAACCAGCTCTTCCGCACAGGCGATAAGATCATGCAGACCAAGAACGATTATGATGTTGAATGGCGCAGAGGTGCTGAAAAGTCTCACGGTATCTTCAATGGCGACATGGGTATAGTAAATGAAGCGGACCGTGCCAACGACCGTATCGTGATAGATTTCGACGGGCGTATCGCTATATACGACAGCGATATGCTCAAACGCATCGAGCACGCCTATGCCGTTACTATCCACAAGAGTCAGGGCAGCGAGTATCCCGCAGTGATAATCCCTCTTCCCAATGGAATGGATAAGCTTACATACCGCAATTTGTTATACACTGCGGTGACACGAGCAAAAAATATACTTATAGTAATCGGAACGGGTCGAAAAATACAGAGCATGGTAGAGAATGACCGTCGAATGCAGAGATTCAGTTGCTTAAGACCGATGCTGGAGGATCATTTTGTATAACGGACATGAATTGCGCCATGCGGCGATATCTCTCTTGTTCCCGAACAGGTGTCCGTTCTGCGATATGGTAGTGGGAATGACGGAATACTGGTGCGATGAGTGCCGCAGCAAGCTGCCCTTTATCGAGGTACAACCAGAAGCGCCACAGCCGCTTGACGGAATGATCTCATGCTGTTATTATGACGGTCTTGCGAGAGGTGCGGTGCTGCGCATGAAAAACGGACATTATATCCATGCACCGCAGGCATTTGCCGTGTTTATGGCGGAGTTCGGCGGAGAGATGCTAGAAAAAGCAGATCTCATCACAGCAGTATCGGGATCGTTCAGGCGAAGACTCCAGCTTGGATATGCCCATGCGGAACTGATAGCAAAGGATATATCAAAAAGGGCGAAAAAACCATACCGTCGTGTTATAAAAGCATTGGCAGTCAAAAAGGAGCAGAAGCTGCTGAATCGTAGAGAAAGGCTCGAAAACGCCCGGAATTCATATAAAATCGTCAACAAAAAGTATATCGAAAATAAAATTATACTGATAGTCGATGATGTTTCGACAACAGGAGCGACTGTATCTGCAATAGCTTCACTTCTGAAAGAAGCAGGTGCAAAGCAGGTCTACGCTCTCACATTTGCAAAAACAAAATAAGGCAGGTATCTGCAAAAGGAAGCGATATATGACAACGAAAATAACTGCCGCCGAGCTTGCGGTACAGCGCGAATATATGGACAAGGTGGCGGGGATCAACGCACAGCGTGAGTGTCCTCCGATAGCCCATGTCCACAGCTTCGGCTGTCAGCAGAACGTAAGCGACGGCGAGAAGATAAAGGGAATGCTTGCACAGATGGGCTACGGCTTCTCTGAAAGCCCCGAGGGCGCTGACCTGGTGCTGTACAACACCTGTGCGGTTCGTGAAAACGCAGAGGACAGAGTGTTCGGCAACGTAGGCGCACTTAAAAAGGCGAAGAAGCAGAACCCCGATATGCTTATAGGAGTGTGTGGCTGCATGGTGCAGCAGGAGCATATCACAGCGAAAATGCGCCGCAGCTATCCGAATGTGGATATCATTTTCGGAACCCACGTGCTGCACACCATGCCTCAGATAATCTACGAGGCACTGACCACCCGTAAGCGACAGATATCCATCCCCGACTGCGACGGCGTTATAGCCGAGGGTCTGCCGCTGAAACGTGAAAGCAGACTTAAAGCAAGCATACCGATAATGTACGGCTGCAACAACTTCTGCACCTATTGTATAGTTCCCTATGTAAGAGGCAGGGAGCGCTCCCGTGAGCCTGAGGATATACTCAGAGAATGTCGTGAGCTTATTGAGTGTGGCTGCAAGGAGCTGCTGCTTCTCGGGCAGAACGTCAACAGCTACGGCAAGAACATCGGTACAAGCTTCTCGGAGCTGCTGAGGCGCATAAACGACATCGATGGCGAGTTCCGCATCAGCTACATGACCAGCCATCCGAAGGACGCAACAAGGGAGCTTGTGGACACTATCGCATCCTGCGAAAAGGTGACACGGCATTTTCATCTCCCTGTGCAGAGCGGAAGCAACCGTATCCTTAAGCTTATGAACCGTGGCTACACCCGTGAGCATTATCTGGAGCTTATCGATTACGTCAAGGGAAAGCTGCCGGATGTGGCGCTTACCTCGGATATAATCGTCGGCTTCCCCGGAGAGAACTACGAGGATTTCCGTGAGACGATAAGCCTCATCGAGCAGGTGAGGTATGACTCTCTTTTCACTTTTATATACAGCCCGAGAAACGGAACAAAGGCGGCGCAGATGCCAGACCCCGTCTCCGCAGAGGAAAAGGGAAAATGGTTCAGGGAGCTGCTTGACGTGCAGCAGAATATCGGCTGCAGCAGCTACAAAGACTATGTGGGTAAGACCCTGCGTGTGCTGTGCGAGGGCGAAGGCAGAACAGACCCGTCACTTCTCACAGGCAAGAGCAGGCAGAACATCATTGTTGACTTTGACGGCAGCAAAGAGCTTATCGGCAGCTTTGCTGACGTGGAGATAACCGAGGCGCTCGCATGGGCGCTGAGAGGAAAAATAAAATAATATTAAAGGAGAATACCAGAATGAACGTAATTGAGATCGCAAGACAGCTCGGAAAGGCTATCCAGGAGGATGAGCGCTATATCGACTATATCACTGCAAAGAAGTACAACGACGAGGACGAGGAGCTTCAGGACCTCATCGGCGAGTTCAATCTTATACGCCAGAACCTCGCTATGGAGCAGGAAAAGCCCGAGGAGGAGCAGAACGCAGAGAAGCTTGCAGAGCTGAATACAAAGATGCACGCTGCATACAACGCAGTTATGACCAACGAGCACATGGCTGATTTCACCATGGCAAAGGCAGGTATGGATAAGATGATGAGCCAGGTGAACACCATCCTTTCCCATGCGCTGAACGGCGATGATCCTCTTACCTGCGCAACAGAGTCTGCCTGCTCGGGAAGCTGCTCTACCTGCGGCGGCTGCGGCTGATAGAAAGCAATTGCGCATCAACTGAACGAAATACGGGAGAGGTCACGGCTTGCCGTGACCGCCCGAATTTATGCACCTCACAAAAGAAAGGAACGTAAGAAAATGGCACAGACACCTGAAAAGATCTCCCCAATGCTTCAGCAGTATCTGGATATCAAGGAGAAGTACAGCGAATACATCCTGTTCTTCCGTCTGGGAGATTTCTATGAGATGTTCTTCGGCGATGCAGAAACAGTATCCCGTGAGCTGGAGCTTGCGCTGACAGCCCGTGCAGGCTCGCCTATGTGCGGAGTTCCTTATCACAGCAGCGAGGTGTATATCAAGAAGCTTATCGACAAGGGCTTCAAGGTGGCGATATGCGAGCAGATGAGCGACCCTGCCACCACCAAGGGACTTGTTGAGCGTGATGTCATCCGCCTTGTTACGGCAGGCACCGTTATCGAGGCAAGTATGCTCAGCGAGGAGACCAACAACTACATCGCCTGCGTATACGCCGATGAAAAGGAAAAGAGTGCGGCACTTGTGTTTGCGGATATCTCCACGGGCGAGGTGCACGTTTTTGAGAAGAGCGGTAAGCTTATGGAGCAGGATATCATATCGGAGCTTTCCCGCTTCGACCCTGTGGAGATGCTTGTGCCGCAGAGCTTCCATTCCCTTAAGGAGGTCCACGGCTTTGTCCGTGACAGGCTGAAAAAGTGCATCTGCGAGATACTGGATGAGAGCAGCTTCGACAGCTCCGACACAAGCGTTATAACCTCCCAGTTCGAGGGCAGGAGCATAGACGAGCTAGGGATGTCCGAAATGCCGTTGGTGACAAAGGCACTGTGTGCGATGTTCCGCTATTTCGGAGAAACGCAGAAAGCCACCGTAAAACGCTTCGTCAGCGTCAAGATGCACGCTTCGGGCGAGTTTATGGGGATAAACCTCACCACCCGACGCAACCTTGAGCTTACCGAGACCATGCGCAACAAGGAGAAGCGCGGCTCGCTGCTGTGGGTGCTGGACAAGACCGTCACCTCCATGGGAAAACGCCGCCTTAAGACATGGCTTGAGCAGCCGCTGATAAATCCCGCCGAGATACTGCGCCGCCTTGACGCAGTCGACTGTCTTGTGAAGAATGCGTCGGTGCTGTACGACATCTGCGATGCCCTTGACGGCATATATGATATGGAGCGACTTATGAGCCGTGTCATGTACAAAAAGGCTTCGCCGAGGGATATCTATGCCCTTGGTCAGACCTGCAGCCGTCTGCCGCATCTGAAGCAGTGCATAGGAATGGCGGATTCGCCGCTTATGAACTCCATCAATGCCAGAATAGACGAGCTTGCGGATGTTGCGTCCCTTGTGGAGAATGCCATCAGCGACGAGCCGCCCCTTACCTTAAAGGACGGCGGCGTCATCAAGGATGGCTTCAACGAGGAGATAGACCGTCTGCGTGCTATTGCGGGCGGCGGCAAGGAGCTTCTTCATGAGATAGAGGAAAAGGAAAAGGCTGCCACGGGTATAAAGACCCTTAAGGTCGGATACAACCGTGTTTTCGGATACTATATCGAGGTGTCCAACAGCTTTAAAAACGATGTGCCCGCCCACTACATAAGAAAGCAGACTTTAACAGGCGGCGAGCGTTATATTACTGATGAGCTTAAAAAGATCGAGGGCGAGATACTGGGCGCAAACGACAGGATACTCGCACTTGAGCAGGCTGTATTCTCCGAGGTGCGTGATTACATCGGCACCCGCCTGGAGGTAATCCACCGTGCCGCAGAGGCTGTATCGGAGGCGGATGCGCTGTGCAGCTTCGCAAATGTATCGATAGAAAACGGATATGTAAAACCCGAGATAACTCTTGACAGCATCATCGACATCAAGGACGGCCGCCATCCCGTTATCGAAAAGATGATGACGGACAGGCCCTTTACTCCCAACGACACATATCTTGACCTCAACGACAGCAGGCTTATCATAATCACAGGGCCCAATATGTCGGGTAAATCCACCTTCATGCGCCAGACCGCTATCATCGTGCTTATGGCGCAGATAGGCTGTTTCGTGCCTGCAAGATACGCAAAGATAGGCGTGGTGGACAAGATATTCACCCGTGTGGGAGCTTCGGACGATCTTACAAGCGGTCAGTCCACCTTTATGGTGGAGATGAACGAGGTTGCCGACATCCTTAAAAATGCGACCAGAAAGAGTCTTGTCATCCTTGACGAAATAGGACGCGGCACCTCTACATTCGACGGAATATCCATCGCAAAGGCGGTGGCCGAATACATCAGCGGCAAGAATATCGGCTGTAAGACCCTGTTTGCTACCCACTATCACGAGCTTATCTCCATGGAAAAAGAATACGATGGAATACGGAATTTCAGCGTTGCAGTATCAAAGCGTGGCGACGATATCAGATTCCTGCACAAGATAGTGGAGGGCGGCACGGATGACAGCTACGGCATCGAGGTGGCGAAGCTTGCGGGCATCCCGCAGAAGGTCATCTCCCGTGCCAAGGAAGAGCTCAAGGGCCTTGAGGTAATGGGCAAGACAAAGCTCGCCGAAACGCTGGAAAACACCGCAGAAAACCAGTTCAGCTTCAGTGCTATAAACGAGCAGAATGCGATAGCAAGGTTAAGGGGTGCGGATATAAATTCCATGAGTCCAATGGACGCACTGCTGTTTGTTAAGGACCTTAAGGACACTCTGTAAAGGAGGAACCTATGAAAGCTTCGGATAAAAAAGGCGTGATAAGGGCGATCCTTATCATTGTAACAGTCGTACTCATTATCGGTGCGTTTGTCGGCGGATATTTCGCGGGAAAAAGCGGACAGCGGGTGGAAACTCAGCTTGCATGGTCTGATATCGTGGTAGTATACGCCGAGATACTCAGCGTAAATGATGGCTTTTTCCACGTGAACGGACTTGATGTCAACGATATCAACGGAAGAGGAGAGTTCACCTTTTCGGTGAATGAAAATACTCAGCTTATCTGGCGAGGTACGGAGCTTTCTTTGTCTGACTTTGAGTCGGGCGACAGAATAGCACTCTTCTACACGGGAGAGGTGCTGGAATCTTATCCTGCACAGATACAGAATGTCGTAAAAATAAAGCTTCTTGACGATGAGGTGTGATATGAGCGGCGACGCACAGGGGTATAATTCCGAAAAACGCAGAAAACAGCGGATAAGAACGATACGAAACATTTCGGTATTTGCAGTTCTTATGCTGATACTGGTGCTGCTTTTTGTGATAAAGATTTTTATAGCTCCCTCGGCAGAGATAGGAAATATGGATCACATCGAGATATACCACAACGATAGTGTTTACCGTATTGATATAACCGCCGATAACTGCAGCTATGATGCGGACGGGATACTTAAATGGAACCCATCCGAAGTGAAGCTCGTGATGAAAAACGGAGATGTACAGACTGTATTTTACGACGGACACTATGATGTTTTTATGTTCCCCGATAAATACAGCGGATGCTATGTGATAGATCAATAACAGAACGGAGAAGCTATGCCAAAGATAAACCTACTTGATAAAAGCGTATATGAGCTTATCGCAGCAGGCGAGGTCATAGAACGCCCTAGTTCCGTGATAAAGGAGCTTTGCGAAAACTCCATAGACGCAGGTGCGACATCTGTGACGGTGGAGATAAAGCGTGGCGGAATATCCTACATCCGTGTGACGGACGACGGCTGCGGCATCGCATACGAGGATATGCCGTCGGCCTTTCTGCGCCATGCTACCAGTAAGGTATACACTGCTGATGATCTTGAAAGCATCAACACCCTCGGCTTCCGTGGTGAGGCACTGGCTTCCGTGTGCGCTGTCGGCAGGGTTGAGTGTATCTCGAAGCAGAGTGGCGAGAAGCTCGGCTCGGTATACCGCATAGAGGGCGGCGAGTGCGTTGAGTACGACCGCACAGGCGGTGCGGACGGCACCACCATAATCATCCGTGATCTGTTCTTCAATACTCCTGCAAGGCTTAAGTTCCTTAAAAAGGACGTGACAGAGGGCAACTACTGTGCCTCGGTGGTGGAGAAGCTTGCGCTGTCCCATCCGAATATCTCTTTCAGATTTATCCGTGACGGCAGACAGACGATGCTCACCCCCGGCGACGGAGAGTATTACAGCGCAGTCTATGCGGTATTCGGAAAGCAGTTTGCAGCAGGGCTTATCCCTGTGGAGAACATCTACCGTGATACCTCGGTGACTGGCTATGTAAGCTCACCGCTGTTCACCCGTGCAAACCGCACTATGCAGCACTTTTTCGTGAACGGACGCAGCGTGAAGAGCCCGTTGTGCTGTGCCGCACTGGAAGAAGCATTCCGCAACAATATCATGGTGGGCAAGTTTCCTGCCTGTGTGCTATGCATAAATACCGACCCCGCAAAGGTGGACGCAAACATCCACCCCACAAAGACAGAGGTTCGATTCACTGAGGAGAAGACCGTGTTCGATGCGGTGTATTTTGCGGTGAAGAATGCACTTATGGGCTATGACGAAAGCCGTGAGATAAAGCTGCCGAGCGTTCCTGCTCCTGCTGCGCCTGTAGCGCCTGCTGCCGAAAAACCTGCCCCCGCTCCCGTAAAGAAAGCGGCCGGGATAGTTTATGATGAACCTAAAACAATGCCGATGCCTGCCGCAAAGTCAGCGGAAGCGTATCCTAAAACGAAGATAGAGCCGCAGAAGTTCGTGCTGCGGCAGGAGACTCCCTTTGAGATGAAGAGCGAGCCTGTAAAGGCTGTTCAGCAGATCATTCCAGAGGCGGAGATCCCTGTACCGAAGCCCGTCCCCGAGAAAAAGGAGACTCCCCTTTCGGAGCTGCCCGGATTTGCGTTCCTTTCGGACAAGTCCTTTGTAAAAAAAGAGCAGCCCCCCGAGCCTGTAAAGCCCGCCGAGCCTGAGTATATCCCCGAGCGCATTCGTGTTGTGGGAGAGCTTTTCCACACGTATATCGTCTGTGAGGGTGAAGACAGCATGCTGCTTATCGACAAGCACGCAGCCCATGAGCGTATAAACTTCGAGAAGCTGAAAAAGGGCTTCGACAGCAGTGCTCAGTTCCTGATGGAGCCAGCGCAGGTGCAGCTCAGTCCTGCGGAGTACAACGGAATCAGCGAATTCTCCGAGCAGCTTGCAGATGTGGGTATCATCCTCGATCTTTGTGATAACTGCAAGGTCAATGTGCTTGCGCTCCCGCAGATGCTTGACAGGGAGGATCCATGCGAAATAGTTGAAAGCATAGCAAAGATAGCGGCAAAGGGAAACTCCAATATCAAGGGCGAGCTGTTTGACGATATGCTGCACACCGCTGCCTGCAAGATGTCCATTAAAGCTAACGATATCAACGATATCGCAGAGCTGCAGGCCATCGCAAACGAGGTGGTGAGCAACAAAGATATCCGCTTCTGTCCCCATGGCAGACCCGTGTGCACGCAGATATCAAAAAAGCAGATAGAGAAATACTTCAGCAGAATAGTGTAAATGCATAGTAAAAAGCCTGAGAGTTATAAAACCTCTCAGGCTTTGCTTATATCGTATAACCTTGCGAATATAACACTTTATCAGAGCTTTTCGATCTTTACAGCAAATCCCAGTGCATTGAGCTGACCCTGCGCCGCAGCAAGCGAGGCACTGTCAACCGTCTTTGTACCCGTTACCCTGTACCTTATGACCGGTCTGTTTTTTTGCAGCTTTTTTATCAGTGCGGCATATCCGACAAAAGCCCAGTTCACATCTATCGGGCGGTTTACACCATCCACCTTGCCTACCCTTGTAGCATATCCCTTATTAACCTCGTTTTCAGTGCCTAACGAGGCATACTGCCAAATCTTCTGCCCGTATTGACGGGGTGTTTTCGTCCAGTGTGCAAGCCACAGATCATATTTGCTGCGCAGATCTGTGCTCAGCTTACGCTCAAAGCAGTTGGGGCTGGCATAAAGTATGACATAATAATTCGCCTTCTCGAGGACCCCCATAAATGCGTTTACGATATCGGCATACTGCTCCTTAGTAAGCTCAAGCGCCAGCAGCTCCTTATCCTCAAAGTCCAGGGCAATGGGATAATCTATCTTATAGTTCCTGAGGCAGTCGACAAGCCACTTTGCCTCCTGCTTTGCTTCGGCTACTGTCGTTGCCTTGAGCCAGTGATAAATTCCCACATATATGCCTGCCGCCTTGCAGCCGTTGTAATGCTTATCAAAAAGCTTATCACGGGTCTTTCCATAACTGAAGCGAATCATTGCAAACTTGACAGTCCTGCCTTCTATTTTGGCTTTTTTCAGTGCGACATAATCGATATCCGTGTTCCAACATGAGATATCAACTCCTGCATATTTCGGCATAGTCATTCCTCCTTTTTACCGCCGTGCGAGCTGTCTGCCAGCCCCTCGCCTATCGTATATGCGATCACTGCCGCACCGCTCATTATGCAGCCGCTGACGGTCTCGGCAGTGTCAGAGTTTCCGCCGAATGCGACGATGAGTCCTGCGACAAAGCCTGCCAGCGACACCCACAGCTTTCGTGATGTAAGCTTTTTCACCCAGTTAATTTTCATGATGATCACCTCCACTTTCCAGGTCGCTTAGCCTATGGTTTATCACCTTTATCTGTTCCTCTATCACAGGCATACGCCGTGCAAAGTTGTTATGCTCCGCAACACGCTGTTCGAGCTGTCCTATACGGTATGCAGTAAGCTTGCCGCTTACCACGATTCCGCCGAGCGAGCCTATCAGCGTACCCACCAGCGAGATAAAGGCAACTATAATAGTACTGTCCATTTCATCCTCCTGTCATAAAAAATATAAGGGAATTGTATTCCCTGAAAAGATGATAACAGCCCGAAGTATGAAAAACACTGAAATCACAAAAAATTCTCTCAGGTACTTAACAAAATGCTAAAAATATGTTATAATAAAACAGCTTATACCAATTGCTATCGCAATTGCGCTGTTTTATTGAAATATATGTTTTGTCGCTTTGCGACGGTCTGCTTTCGCAGACTATGAAAACTTCATTTTCATAACATATATTATAAGAACCACACGCCGTTCTCCAAATCAAAGATTTGGACGGCTGTGTGAACCTTGAAATATAATGATCACCCCCGACAAAAGAGGAAACAATGAACGAAAAAGAAACCGAGATAACAGAACAGACCAAGATCAACTCTCCTGAAGCAGCTAAAGCTGCTTCAGACGAATACGAGGGAATGCCGAAATGGAAAGCAAACCTCCTTAAAGCGCTCCCGCTTATCATCACGCTGACCTGCGTGGGGCTTTTCGCGCTGGGCGTGAAATGGATAGCAGGAGTATTCTACACTCCCGAGGATACACTGTATGAGAAGAACGGCTATCAGATAGTCCACTGCTACCAGAATCCCTCCAACACCTACTACATTTACGACAACAGCTTTGAATTTGTAGAGAGCGAATACGAGAACGTCGCTGGCGAGCATGAGGACGCACACTTCGCCCGTGTGCCGCTTGTGTATTTCATACTTAACGAAAGTGCGCTTGACATCGGAAAGACCGCTGTTGCGCTCTTGTGCGAGGGCAACGGACTGATGGTATTCCAGTTCGGCGAGTTCGTGCTGTACCGCCTCGAAGGGCAGTACGGCGTGTTCGCACCGCTCCGTGATTACGAGGAGAGTGCTACCTCCCGCAAGAACGACCTCTACGTTATCCGACAGCTTATGAAGCAGGACCGCTACAAGCAGTTCGAGCTTCCCGAGGACATCACACAGGAGGAGTTCCTCGCAAAGCTCGAAAAGATAGAATGGCACCTTGACACGGAATATGTGGAAGACCAATAAGCCCAAGAAATTCATTACGTTCGCTGGGCGTTCCGTATTTTAAGTATACAGTGACGAAAAGAAAAATAATCCCCCGAAAGAAAGGAATACAGATAAAATGGCTGACACAAGCTATCTTTCCAAAATAAGAAATTTCAGCATAATCGCACATATCGACCACGGCAAGTCCACCCTTGCCGACCGCATCCTGGAGCAGACCGAAACTGTCGCAAAGCGTGACATGGAGGAACAGCTGCTTGATAACATGGATATCGAGCGTGAAAGAGGCATCACCATCAAGGCACGTGCCGTGCGCCTGAAATACCATGCTGACAACGGCGAGGACTATATCTTCAACCTTATCGACACCCCAGGTCACGTGGACTTCAACTACGAGGTATCCCGTTCCCTTGTTGCGTGCGAGGGCGCACTGCTCATCGTGGACGCATCTCAGGGTATCGAGGCGCAGACTCTTGCCAACACCTATCTCGCAGTGGAGAACGACCTTGAGGTGGTTCCCATCGTGAACAAGATAGACCTCCCGTCCGCCCGTCCCGAGGTGGTAAAGGAGGAGATAGAAAACGTAATCGGCATCGAGGCTATGGACGCCCCCGAGATATCCGCCAAGATGGGAATAAACATCCATGCGGTAATGGAGCGCATAGTCGAGGCTGTGCCTGCCCCCGCAGGCGACCCCGAGGCTCCGCTTAAAGCACTGATCTTCGACAGCTATTACGACAGCTACAAGGGCGTTATCGTATACATCCGTGTAAAAGAGGGCAGCGTAAAGGCAGGCGACAGGATACGCATGATGGCAAGCGGTGCAGAGTTCACCGTTGTTGAGGTAGGCTACATGGGCGCTACCGATATGGTACCCTGTGCAGAGCTTAAGGCAGGCGAGGTAGGCTACATCGCGGCTTCCATCAAGTCAATCGGCGACACCAAGGTGGGCGACACCGTCACCTCCGTGGACAGACCCGCCGCAGAGCCGCTGGCAGGCTACCGTGAAGTAAACCCCATGGTATTCTCGGGTATCTATCCCGCTGACGGCGCAAAGTATGTGGATCTCCGCGAGGCACTGGAAAAGCTCCAGCTTAACGATGCTTCCCTCACCTTTGAGCCTGAGACCTCCATCGCGCTGGGCTTCGGCTTCCGCTGCGGCTTCCTCGGACTTCTCCACATGGAGATAATCCAGGAGCGTATCGAGCGTGAGTATAACCTCGATATCATCACCACCGCCCCCTCGGTAGTGTACAAGATAGAGCTTACCGACGGCACCACCGTGATGATAGACAACCCCACCAACTACCCCGACCCGGGCACGATAGCACAGGCGTATGAGCCTATGGTGAACGCCCATGTCTACGCCCCCTCGGACTATGTAGGAAACATCATGGAGCTTTGCCAGAACAGGCGTGGCGTATTCCGTGACATGAAATATATCGACGAAACAAGAGTAGACCTGCACTATGAGCTTCCCCTCAACGAGATAGTCTACGACTTCTTCGATGTGCTGAAATCCCGTACACGCGGCTATGCAAGCTACGATTACGAAATGATGGGCTTTGCCCCCTCAAAGCTTGTCAAGCTTGATATCCTGCTCAACGGCGATATCATCGATGCGCTGTCCTTTATCGTTCACAGCGATAAGGCTTACGAGCGTGCAAGAAAGATGGCGGAGAAGCTTAAGATACACATCCCCCGTCAGCTTTTCGAGATACCGATACAGGCGGCAGTGGGCGGCAAGATAATCGCCCGCGAGACCATCAAGGCGATGCGCAAGGACGTGCTTGCAAAGTGCTACGGCGGCGATATCACCAGAAAGAAGAAGCTTCTTGAAAAGCAGAAAGAGGGTAAAAAGCGCATGAGAGCCTTCGGTACGGTAGAAGTACCGCAGGAGGCATTCATGTCGGTGCTTAAGCTGGAAGATGAATAAGGGCTTATACATCCACATCCCGTTCTGCCGTAAAAAATGCGCCTACTGCGATTTTTACTCCGTCCACCACTCAAAGGAGCTTGCGGAGCGATACACAGAGGCGGTCATCCGTAACATCAATGCCTACGGTGGCAAGTTCGATACCGTGTATTTCGGCGGCGGCACACCGATACTCCTTGCCGAACATATCGGCAGGATGTTGAAAGCCGCCGATATCGCAAAGGGTGCGGAGATAACCGCCGAGGCAAACCCCTGCGAGATGGAGCCGCACACCCTTGAAACTCTGCTTAAAGCAGGCGTGAACCGCATCTCCGTGGGAGTGCAGAGCTTCTGCGACAAGGAGCTCTCAGCCCTCGGCAGACGGCATGACAGCAATACCGCACGGCGTGCCATCCTCGCCGCAAAGGCGTCAGGCTTCGATAATATCTCCGCAGACCTGATGCTTGCAGTGCCGCACCAGACAAGGGACAGCCTTGCGCGTACCCTTGATGCTATGTGCGGACTCCCCGTCAGCCATATCTCGGCGTATATGCTGAAGATAGAGCCCGATACGCCCTTCGGCAGAAACCCTCCCGAAGTCCCCGATGAGGACTCCACCGCAGATATGTATTTACAGACCGTAGAAGCCCTCGCACAGAACGGCTTCGCCCAGTACGAGATAAGCAATTTTGCAAAAAAAGGCTGCGAATGTGCCCACAACCTGAAATACTGGCGCAGGGAGGAATACCTCGGTATCGGACCTGCGGCACATTCCTTCTGCGATGGCAGACGATTTGCCGTAGCACGTGATGTGGGAGATTTTATAAACTCCCCCGTCCAGAAAGAGCTTCTCACTGATGAAGCTCCCGACGAGTACGAGGAGCGTGTTATGCTTGGACTCCGCCTCTCCGAGGGCATAGAAGAGTCCCTCTGGAAGCCGTTTGAGACATCGCTCAGACGTGTTCCGAAAAATTATTACAGAATAGAAAATGGGCGGCTTTCCCTCACAGCGGAGGGCTTCCTGCTGTCAAACGAGATAATCTCACTGCTTCTTGCAGATCAATAATTTCTAACGAAAGGAAGTTCATCATGTCCTACACCATCCCCGAAAACAAAAAACTCATCCCCGCCGACAGCGACTGCCTGCAATACATGGGCAGAATAGACTGGGATGACCCTCAGCGTCCCGTGCTTGCATGGCCTGCCTCCTGCGTTGAGACCATATTCACAGGCACCTCGGTAGGTGTTGTGTTCAGGAATATCAGAATGCAGGACTACACCAGCCTCGGCTATATCATCGACGGCGTTCAGGGCAGTATAGAGATGGGCGACGAATATGACGACACCCTGTATATGCTCGCAGAAGACCTTGAGGACAAGGAGCATACCCTTAAGATATTCAAGCGTCTTGCGGCGGCGCATTATGTGGACCTCGCAGGAATAGTGGTGGACAAGGACTCGGAGCTCCGCAACCCCGGAAAGAAGTACGACTACAAACTTGAAGTCTACGGCGACAGCGTTTCGGCAGGCGAAGTGACCGAGGCTATCTGGTACGAAGGTCAGTGCGACCCCTCCCACCACAGCCAGTACGACAACTCCCATTTCAGCTATGCAAGCTCCCTCGCAAGGAAGCTCAACGCAGAGCTTCATCTGATGGGACAAGGCGGCATCGCGCTGTTTGACGGCACAGGCTATTTCTGCTCCGATCAGCTTACGGGAATGTTGTCCTGCTACGACAAGATAGAATACAGCCCCTACAAGCCCACAAAGCCGTGGGATTTCAGCCGCTTCTCCCCCGATGCGGTCATCATCGCCATCGGTCAGAACGACCACAACCCCGAGCCCGAGCGCATCAAAACTCCCGAGTACCGCCGCAAGTGGAAGGATGGCTACATATCCATGCTGAACTCCCTGCGTGAGAAGCACCCCAATGCGAAGTTCGTGCTGATACTCACCGTTCTGGGACATGACAGGACATGGGACGACGCCCTCGACGAGATAGTAGAGGAAGTAAACTCCCCTGCTGTGACCCACTTTATGTTCACCCGCACAGGCCGAGGCACAAACGGTCATCCCCGTGCCACCGAGCAGGAAGAGATGGCGTGCGAGCTGTATGAGTATTTCAAAAGCATGGCATAAGTAAATTTCAAACCAGAAACGGCAAGTTATATCCGATTAATTAATACGATCCCCTTAATGAAGCGACAAAAATGAACTTCGTTGCTTCACTAAGGGGATCTTTCTATACAATCAAACAGTTTTAAGCGTTTTGTTTGCCTTTGATCTTTTTTACAATTTTTTTGGCTAAAAATCTTCGACTGCTTTCAGGCGGCATCAACAAATATACCATCCGCTTTTTCAGACCGCAGAAAACATCGAGTCTGGGCACCTCCATGATCTTTGCGCCGGACCTACGACAGTGATTTATATATATACCTGTAAATATCTCTCCGAGATATCCGTCAGTCCTGTCAGCCTGAAAATCACCATGCCTTGTTTTTCTGTTATCAAACTCATCAAGGATATCGAAAAGTATCTCGCAATATTCAAAAAAATGTTTCTTATCCATGATAAACATATTACAGAAATACTGTCTGTTCTGACACAGATATTCTTCAGCCACATCACTCAGGAAAGGCGCCTTACCATCCATTATCTCCAGAAAAAGCTGAAGATCTTCGGAATAATGGAAAGCAGAGGTTACATAATGCTCACGTGCAGCAAGCCCCATATCCTCGCTTCTCGGTACTATGATGTCATAACTTTCTATCAGGCTGCGCCAGTATTCCTCGCTGCCAAGCAGCCTTTTACTTGCCTTGTCATTGAGTCTGCCCTTCGTAAGATACGCCATATCGGTGCTTTCGGGTGAACAAAAAAAACGTCGGTAATGACAAAAACCATAATACTCCGCAGTTTCATTCTTCCACGCATAATAGTGCGCTGTAAGCTCACAGTATTCTCTGTTTTTGTGTGAAATATTGTCACCGATATTATCGGCAATATCCCACTCGGAAGCGTCATGGAACTCAGCTCCGCACAAAATAGGTTCAAACATCGGTGGAATGATCTCATACTGCTTATGGCAGCACATCAGGAGCTTAATACCAGCCACAAACACAACCTCCGTTTCAGTTTATATAAATAAAGCGAGCTGCGTGCCCGCTTTAACGATATTGTCACAATTTTCTTCATTGATAAGCGCTCATAGCGATCGTACCGTAATATCACAAGGCGCATAACTGACACAAATACTCCGCTATTGCGAAGTAATTATAGCAATAGTATACACCATATCAGCACAAACGTCAAGTGCCGCTGTAAATACGGGATCATCCGACCGAAAGCGTTTTCCACTTAGGTAAAACTCTCTCCCGAAGCATACAAACAGATCGTTTCAATACAAAAAAACTGACGCCGTTTAATACGACGTCAGTATGTGCAAAACTGCTTTTTAGTCGATAGTTACAGGCTTGATGTGCCATATCTCCTCGGCGTACTGTGCGATAGTACGGTCGGAGCTGAACTTGCCTGCGCTGCATATATTCATCCAGCACTTCTTAGCGAATGCAAGAGTATCACGATAATCCGCATTTGCCTTAAGCTTTGTCTTAACGTAGCTGTCAAGATCGCCGAGAACATAATAGTTATCGGGCTTGTGCCAGCTTGCGCCCTCCATAAGGGAGAAGTAAAGCTCTCTGAACACCTTGTTTCCGCCATCAGAAACTGTGCCGTCGATAAGTGCGTCAAGCACACGCTTGATCTTTGCATCGCTTTCGCTGATGCTACGGGGATCATAGTTTGGAAGTATCTCGTCAAGCTCTTCTACCCTTGCGCCGAAGATGTAGTTGTTCTCCTCGCCTGCTTCCTCTACGATCTCTACATTGGCACCATCCATCGTACCGAGGGTAACGGCGCCGTTAAGCATAAGCTTCATGTTGCCTGTACCCGAAGCCTCTGTACCCGCTGTGGAGATCTGCTCCGAGATATCGCAGGCAGCGACCAGCTTTTCAGCGTAGGAAACACGGTAGTTGCTTACAAATACCACCTGGATAAGATCCTTTGTATCGGGATCGTTATTAACTATATTCGCTATCTCGTTGATGAACTTGATAACGCCCTTTGCACGGTAATATCCGGGAGCAGCCTTTGCGCCGAAGATATATACAGTGGGAGTGAAGTCCTTTACGTTGCCGTCCTTGATCTCGTAGTAGAGATACAGGATAGACAGCGCATTGAGAAGCTGACGCTTGTACTCGTGCAGACGCTTGATCTGGATATCGAAGATAGCATCGGGATTGATCTTTATGCCCTCGCACTTTTCAATGTACTGCGCAAGCTGCACCTTCTTCTCGTGCTTGATGTTTATAAAGCGGCGCAGCACCTTTTCGTCGTCTGCGTACTTCTTAAGCTCTGCAAGCTTATCAAGGTCTGTTATCCACTCATCGCTGCCAAGAAGCTCGGTAAGCAGCGCAGAAAGCTCGCTGTTGCACAGTGCAAGCCATCTTCTCTGGGTGATACCGTTGGTCTTGTTCTGGAAACGCTCGGGATAGAACTCGTACCACTCCTTAAGCACGGTGGTCTTGAGCAGATCGGAGTGTATCTGCGCAACGCCGTTTACGTAGGAGGATCCGAACATCGCGATGTTCGCCATGTGAACCGTACCGCCGTTGATGAGCTTCATCACGTTCTTCTTTGCGAGAGGCACTTTCTTTCCGAACATCTCAGACTCGAACTTTTCATTCAGCATGATGATAACTGCATATACATCGGGAACTACCTCCTCGATGAGGTTTGCATCCCACTTCTCAAGTGCTTCGGGCATAATGGTGTGGTTCGTATACGCAAACACCTTCTGTGCCATATCAAATGCCTTGTCAAAGGTGTAGCCCTCCTGACGGATGAGTACACGGATAAACTCGGGCAGTGCGATAACAGGGTGTGTGTCGTTCATCTGGATGGAGTTGAAGTCCGCAAAGTTCTCCATCGTACCGAAGATAGCCTTGTGCTTTCTTACAAGGTCTGCAACCGCAGCGGCACTGAAGAAATACTCCTGTCTTAAACGGAGCTTTTTACCCTCACGTGTCTCATCGTTAGGATACAGCACACGGGAGATATCCTCCGCATAACGCTTAGCCTCACTTGCTTCGGAGAAGTTACCACGATTGAACAGGTCGAAATCGAATTCCTCGGCAGCCTCGGCCTGCCACAGACGCAGTGTGCCGATGTTCTCCGTACCGTAACCGATAACGGGATAATCATAGGGAACAGCATTAACTACGCCGTCACCGTAGCACACGGCAACGGTGTCACGCTCGCAGCGGATGCTCCAGGGATCGCCGAACTTCTGCCAGTTGTCGGCAGTTTCAGTCTGAAAGCCGTTTTCAATACCCTGCTTGAACAGACCATACTTATAGCGGATGCCGTAGCCATCCAGAGGCAGATCAAGTGTCGCAGCACTGTCAAGGAAGCAGGCTGCAAGTCGGCCAAGGCCGCCGTTTCCGAGGGCCGCATCCTCTATCTCCTCCATATCGGAAAGGCTTGCGCCAAGCTCGCCGAGAGTGTCCTCTGCATCCTTGAGCAGATCAAGACACAGCAGGTTGTTGTAGATAGCTCTGCCTACGAGGAACTCCATAGAAAGGTAGCTTGCTTTTCTTGCACGGTCGTGAGCATTTCTGCTCTTGTCCCATGCGGGAGATATCTCCTCCATAACAACGCCCGAAAGCACATTGTGAAGCTGCTCGGGAGTGCAGGCAGCAGGCGTGCAGCGGTATTCCTTCTCGGCCGCAGCACAAAGCTTTTCCTTAAAGTTGTTTATCTTCATTATATTTTTCTCCTTTCCCGTATCAACGGAAAGCAATTATATCACATACGCATTATCACGAGTGATCCTATATACACTTTATTATAGCATAATTACCTTTATTTATCAACTTTTTTTGAAAAATAATAATACAACTAGCCGTAAAACAACGATCAGCCCCTGCCAAAAGCAAGGGCTGACATATTTTTTATCATTTGAAGCCGTAAAGCTGTACCTGCTCAAAGCCGTCCAGCAGCTCGCCCGACATCTTGAATGCTACCTCAACGCCACGTGCAACGCACTCGATCGGATTATCCGCAACAAAGCACGGCGCACCCACATGATGCGAGATAAGCTGCGCAAGTCCGCCAAGCAGCGCACCGCCGCCTGTCAGCGTGATACCGTTGCTGAGGATATCGCCCACAAGCTCTGGGGGCGCAGACTCAAGCACGAGCTTCACCTGCTCCACTATCTCCATAGCATTCTCGTGGAGTGCCTCATCTATATCGATATCGCTGATCTCAACGCTCTCGGGAAGTCCCCTCAGCAGATGTCTGCCACGAATCACCATCTTCTTGCTGCCATCGGGATCGAATACATTTGCGATCTCCATTTTAGCCTTTTCAGCCGTCTTTTCGCCAATGAGTATCTTATATTTCTGTGTGATATGGCGTATTATCGCTGCGTCGAACTTGCTTCCTGCCATCTTGACTGAACGGCTTGAAACTATGCCGTTAAAGGAAACGATCGCAACATCGGCAGTACCACCACCGATATCAACTACCATGGTTCCGTTGGGCTTTGAAATGTCGATACCTGCTCCGATAAGCGCAGCGATAGGCTCCTCTATGAGATATACCTTTCTTGCGCCTGCGGAAAGAGCCGCCTCAACTACCGCCCTGCGCTCAACATCCGTGACGGAAGAGGGTACGCACAGCACAACTCTCGGCTTTACCATAAATCCGCCGTTTACCATGCTGATAAATTCCTTTATCATCGCCTGCGTCATGTCGTTATCCGAGATAACACCATCCTTCAAGGGGCGCACAGCCACGATGTATTCGGGAGTCCTGCCTATCATCTTATAAGCCTCAGAACCAACCGCTACCACCGCTCTTTTCTTGCGGTCGTAAGCGACTACGGATGGCTCGTTCAGCACGATGCCCTTGCCGTTTACGGTTATGATTATGTTAGCAGTACCGAGATCAATTCCTATATCAAGTGCCATTTTATATTCTCCTACACAAAAATCTCTCAACCTGTTAAGTATATCATAATACAGAAAATTATGCAAGTTATTTTGCCATCACAAGGAGAATTTATTCAGTTTTTTCATCGAGATAACGCCGTGCCTGCACAAACAGCTCGTCACGGTCATTGGTGAAACGGCCGTCCAGAACTCCGTCAAGGAGGAATTTCAGCACCTCGCCCGTTTTCGGAGATGGCGGTATCAGCACCGAAAGATCCTTTCCGTTTACTGCAAGCTGTTTTATCGAAAGGCATGGCTTCTGCGAGTCTATCTCCACTGCACGGCGGATGATATCCTGCCACACGGGGATACGCTCCCGTGCAAAATCCGCCTTCGCACTGTCATCAGCGATATGCGCAAGCATAATATCACGGAACATAGAAAGCCCGTGCTTTGCCAGTCTGCGCCGTATAAACTTATCGGTATTTTCGGGCACCATGCCGTGGTATTTTATTATCTCATGAACCCTTAAACGCAGCGCACTGCTTGCGTGGAACCTGTCCAACACATTTCCCGAAAGCTCCGCACTCTTTTCGGCATGACCGTAAAAATGCCACTGTCCATCCTCCCCCTCGGTCTGAGTCAGAGGTTTTCCTATATCATGAAGAAGCATAGCAAGCCTTAGTCCCGCCTCAGCAGGAGTGTTCTCCACCGCCTCGACCAGGTGCTCATACAGCGTAAGCGAGTGGTATCTGTTATGCTGTTCGTATCCGATACATGGTGCAAGCTCGGGGATCATCTGTGCGAACACCTCGGGATAACTCCGAAGCACCGCTCCTGCGTTTGCACCGCACAGCAGCTTCTGCAGCTCCGTCAATATACGCTCGCCCGAAACATTGACAAGCAGCTCCTTGTTCCGCCGCAGAGAGTCAGCGGTATCCTTTTCTATCTCAAAGCCAAGCACAGCGGAAAACCTCAGCGCACGGAGTATTCTCAGTGCATCCTCACCAAAGCGCCTGTCAGGGTCGCCGATGCAACGGATGACACCTCGACGGATATCCTCCGCACCGCAGTTGATATCAAAAAGTCCCCTTTCAGGGCTGTAAGCGATCCCGTTCATTGTAAAATCACGGCGTGAAACATCCTCGGCCAGGCTTCGGGTGAACCGAACCTCATCGGGATGTCTGCCGTCGGCATACTCTCCATCTATGCGGTAGGTGGTTATCTCGATCGGCTCGCTGTCGTACAGCACGGTGACAGTTCCGTGCTTTAGCCCTGTCGGTATCACCCTCATATCGGAAAATACCTGCATAGTTTCCTCGGGAAGCGCCGATGTGGTTATGTCAAAATCGTGGGGCTTATGACCCATCAGGGCATCACGCACACAGCCTCCGACGATGTATGCCTCATAGCCTGCCTGCTCAAGTCGGTCGAGGATATAGGTGATGCTGTTCGGTATCTGCATATATTCGCCCCCTCTACTTATATTGATATTGTACCACTTTTTCATCGTTCTGACAAGTAAATCTTAGTTTAACATCAAAGACAAAAACCGCTCCGATTGCTCGGAGCGGTCTATTGTTATAAGTTACTCGTTATTCGCTAGGAATTACTCGTTGATAGCAGTAACAACGCCGGAACCTACAGTTCTACCACCCTCACGGATAGCGAAACGCAGACCCTCTTCGATAGCGATAGGAGTGATCAGCTCAACGTCCATTACAACGTTATCGCCGGGCATGCACATTTCCTTGTCAGCAGGAAGTGTGATAACGCCTGTAACGTCAGTTGTTCTGAAGAAGAACTGGGGACGATAGTTGGATACGAAAGGAGTATGACGGCCGCCCTCTTCCTTCTTGAGAACGTAAACCTGGCCCTTGAACTTGGTGTGGGGGTGAATGGAGCCGGGCTTGCAGAGAACCTGACCACGCTCGATATCCTGACGTGTAACACCACGGAGCAGAGCACCGATGTTGTAACCAGCAACAGCCTCATCCAGAGTCTTTCTGAACATCTCGAGACCTGTAACAACAGTGGACTTGGGCTCGTCAACGAGACCTGTGATCTCAACTGTATCGTTAACCTTAACAACGCCACGCTCTACACGACCGGTAGCAACAGTACCACGGCCTGTGATTGTCATTGTATCCTCAACGGGCATCAGGAAGGGGAGGTTCTCAGAACGCTCGGGAGCGGGGATGTAAGCGTCAACAGCGTCCATCAGCTCCTTGATGCAAGCATACTCGGGAGCGTTGGGATCTGTGGATGTGCAATCCAGAGCAACCTTAGCGGAACCACGGATTACGGGGATGTCGTCGCCGGGGAACTCGTTAGCGGACAGAACATCACGGATGTCCATCTCTACGAGCTCGAGCAGCTCTTCGTCATCAACGTCGTCGCACTTGTTCATGAATACAACGATAGCGGGAACGCCTACCTGACGAGCAAGCAGGATGTGCTCCTTGGTCTGAGCCATGGGGCCGTCTGTACCAGCAACTACGAGGATAGCGCCGTCCATCTGAGCAGCACCAGTGATCATGTTCTTGATGTAGTCAGCATGGCCGGGGCAGTCAACGTGAGCGTAGTGACGAGCTTCTGTCTCGTACTCAACGTGAGCTGTGTTGATTGTGATACCACGCTCTCTCTCCTCGGGAGCCTTATCGATCATGTCATAAGCCTCGAACTTAGCCTTACCGAGCATAGCGAGATACTTTGTGATAGCAGCAGTTGTTGTTGTCTTGCCGTGGTCAACGTGGCCGATAGTACCGATGTTAACGTGGGGCTTCGTGGAATTATACTTTTCCTTTGCCATTGGTATATCCTCCTTAAAGGTGAAATTTCAGCTTCCCCCTATAAAAGGGGGATAGCCATAGTTTAGTGATTATATTGTACCATTAATCCCCGAAAAAATCAAGTGTTTTTCAGAAAAAAGTGGTATTTGAGAACGCACTTTGGAATTAATCCTTAGCACGCTTGCTCATGATGCCCTCTGCAATGGACTTGGGAACCTCGATATAGTGGCTGGGCTGCATTACATAGTTGCCACGGCCCTGTGTCTTGGAACGCAGGTCATTGGAGTAGCCGAACATCTCAGACAGAGGAACAGCAGATGTGATCTGAACTGTACCGTTTGCTGTCTCCTGGTTCTGGATCTGACCACGACGGGAGTTGAGGTCACCGATAACGTTACCGATATAATCCTCGGGAACAACTACGTCAACTCTCATGATGGGCTCGAGGATAACAGACTTAGCCTTCTTGAGGGCTTCCTTGATAGCCATAGAACCGGCAATCTGGAATGCCATTTCGGAGGAGTCAACCTCGTGGTAGGAACCGTCGTAAAGCTCGACCTTAACGTCAACAACGGGATAGCCTGCGAGAACACCTGCATTGAGTGCGCCCTGGATACCCTTGTCAACAGCGGGGATGTATTCCTTGGGAATAGCACCGCCGACAACAGCGTTGACAAACTCGTAGCCCTTACCGGACTCGTTAGGCTCAACACGGATCTTAACGTGACCGTACTGACCCTTACCACCGGACTGACGAGCATACTTCATGTCAACATCAGCATTACCAACGATAGTTTCCTTATATGCTACCTGAGGAGCACCAACGTTAGCCTCTACCTTGAACTCACGGAGCAGACGGTCAACGATGATCTCGAGGTGAAGCTCACCCATACCGGAGATGATTGTCTGGCCTGTTTCCTGATCGGTGTAGGTTCTGAATGTGGGATCCTCTTCAGCAAGCTTTGCAAGTGCAAGAGCCATCTTTTCCTGGCCGGCCTTTGTCTTGGGCTCGATAGCGAGCGAGATAACAGGCTCGGGGAATTCCATGGACTCGAGGATTACAGGGTTGTTCTCATCACAGAGAGTGTCACCTGTAGTTGTGTGCTTGAGACCAACAGCAGCAGCGATATCACCGCAGAAGCAGCAATCGATATCCTGTCTGGAGTTAGCGTGCATCTGAAGGATACGACCCATACGCTCGTTCTTATCCTTTGTCGCATTGAGAACAGTAGCGCCTGCCTCAACAACACCGGAGTAAACTCTGAAGAAGCAGAGCTTACCAACGAAGGGGTCAGTAGCGATCTTGAATGCGAGAGCGGAGAAAGGCTCCTTATCGCCTGCTTTTCTCTCTACCTCTTCACCTGTATCGGGAACAACGCCCTTGATAGCAGGGATGTCGAGGGGAGAGGGCATGAAGTCAATAACAGCGTCGAGCAGCTTCTGTACGCCCTTGTTTCTGTAAGAAGTACCACAAACAACGGGAACGAACTTGTTCTCGATGGTACCCTTTCTGATGGCAGCCTTGATCTCCTCAATGGTGAAGTCCTCACCCTCGGTCTCAAAGTATCTCTCCATCAGCTCATCGTCCAGCTCAGCAACCTTTTCGAGAAGGTTACGTCTGTACTCCTGAGCCTTTTCGAGCATGTCTGCGGGGATCTCCTCAACACGCATATCCTTGCCCAGGTCATCATAGTATACATCGGCATTCATCTCGATGAGGTCGATGATACCCTTAAAGCCCGCCTCAGCGCCGATAGGCAGCTGGATCGGAACTGCATTACACTTAAGTCTGTCGTGCATCATGCCAACTACACGGTAGAAGTCAGCACCCATAATGTCCATCTTGTTGATGTATGCCATTCTGGGAACCTTGTAGTTGTCAGCCTGACGCCATACAGTCTCGGACTGAGGCTCTACACCGCCCTTTGCACAAAGAACAGTAACGGAGCCGTCAAGAACTCTCAGAGAACGCTCAACCTCAACAGTGAAGTCAACGTGTCCGGGAGTATCGATAATATTGACTCTATGGTTCTTCCAGAAAGCTGTTGTAGCAGCGGAGGTGATTGTGATACCTCTCTCCTGCTCCTGAGCCATCCAGTCCATTGTCGCACCGCCATCATGAGTCTCACCCATCTTGTGGTTTACACCTGTATAGAACAGGATACGCTCAGTTGTGGTGGTCTTACCTGCGTCAATGTGCGCCATGATACCAATATTACGGGTCATTTCGAGAGTTACGTCTCTTTTCATAAGTTCCTCCGTAATTATGGGATGCAGATCACAGCTTACGCTGCGATCACATCCATCTGATTCTTATTACCACTTGTAATGAGCAAAAGCCTTGTTAGCTTCAGCCATCTTATGAGTGTCGTCACGCTTCTTGCAGGAGCCGCCCTGACCGTTGAGTGCGTCAAGGATCTCGTTTGCAAGTCTTTCCTTCATTGTCTTTTCGTTACGCTCACGGCTGTACTTGGTGATCCATCTCAGACCGAGTGTGCGTCTTCTCTCGGGGCGAACCTCCATAGGAACCTGGTAGGTTGCACCGCCGACACGGCGAGCCTTAACCTCGAGCTGGGGCATGATGTTCTCCATTGCCTCCTCGAAAGCTTCCAGAGCATCCTTGCCGGTCTTCTCAGCAACGATCTCAAATGCGCCGTATACAATCTTCTGGGCTACGCCCTTCTTTCCGTCGAGCATGATGTTGTTGATAAGTCTTGTTACCAGCTCGGAACCGTACATAGGATCCGGCAGAACCTCACGCTTCGGAACATTACCTCTTCTTGGCACTTTACTTCCCTCCTTCATAAAAAATGAAAATCATAGGTACTCGAAAGCATCATAACTTCCGCCGTCCAAACAGAGGCAAATCTATACGAATAATGCCTTGCCTGACAGCATAATATTATGAATTACGCTTTCTTTCCAGCCTTCGGACGCTTAGCACCGTACTTGGAGCGTCCCTGCATTCTCTTGTCAACGCCCTGTGCATCGAGTGTACCACGGATGATGTGATAACGTACACCGGGGAGGTCCTTTACACGACCGCCTCTGATAAGTACAACAGAGTGTTCCTGCAGTTTGTGTCCGATACCGGGGATATAAGCAGTAACTTCAAAGCCGTTGGAGAGTCTTACTCTGGCGATCTTTCTCATCGCGGAGTTAGGCTTCTTAGGGGTGCTTGTACGAACTGCTGTGCAAACGCCTCTCTTCTGGGGAGAAGACTGGTCGATCTGCTGCTTGTGCAGTGTGTTCATACCCTTCTGAAGCGCAGGAGACTTGGACTTCTTAACTGCAACTTCACGTCCCTTGCGGACAAGCTGATTAAAGGTTGGCATTATTTCACCTCCATTAAAATTTACGCACATTAGTATAACCAATCATCTTGAAATATACTCGCACGCAATTATATATTTTAAAGTAAAAAACGGTGTTTGTCAAGTCTTTTTCAAAACTTTGTAGCAAACACCGTTTAGATTTTATATGAGAGTTTTGTTTTTGTGCATTTTACCGAATGTTCGCAAATACTGCTTTAATGCGGTATTATGCTACGGTTTGCGGCACCTTAAACTACCTCGCCCTCAGCATCGGAATTCTCCTCAGCGGGAGCAGTTTCTTCTTCCGCTTCTTCGGCAGCAAGACCTGTACCTGCGGGGATGAGCTTACCGATGATAACATTTTCCTTAAGACCGAGCAGCGGATCTACCTTGCCTCTGATAGCTGCGTCTGTCAGTACTCTTGTTGTTTCCTGGAAGGATGCAGCGGACATGAAGCTGTCTGTTGCAAGAGAAGCCTTTGTGATACCCAGGAGCACAGGCTCGCTCTCAGGCATTGTCAGCATCTCGCCTTCATCAATGCGCTTCTGGATGGAATCGCAGATCTCGACGAACTCGTTCTTGCCTACGATGGAGCCGGGAAGCAGGAAGCTGTCGCCGGGCTCTGTGATGCGGAGCTTTCTCATCATCTGACGAACGATGACCTCGATATGCTTATCGTTGATATCAACACCCTGCAGACGGTAAACCTTCTGTACCTCTGCGATGATGTAGTTCTGTACTGCCTGCTCGCCCTTAACGAGAAGAACGTCATGCGGATTTACAGAACCCTCTGTCAGTGCGTCACCTGCAACGACTGTATCGCCGTCGAACACCTTGGGACGATAACCGAAGGGAACTGCATAAGCCTCCTCGGTGCCATCCTCGGATGTGATGATAGCGTGACGGGTCTTCTTGATCTCCTCATAGCGTACCTTACCGGAGATCTTTGTGATGATAGCCGCATTCTTGGGACGACGGCTCTCAAACAGCTCCTCAACTCGGGGCAGACCCTGTGTGATATCCTCTGCAGATGCGATACCACCTGTATGGAACGTTCTCATTGTAAGCTGTGTACCGGGCTCACCGATGGACTGTGCAGCAATGATACCAACAGCCTCGCCGATGCCGATAAGCTGACCGTTTGCAAGGGATGCGCCGTAGCAGCGTGCACAAACGCCGTTTCTGAGACCGCAGGTAAGCACGGAGCGGACCTTGATCCTATCAACGCCTGCGTTTACGATTCTTGCAGCGTCAGCGTCGTTAAGCAGCTTATCCTTGGAGATAAGGATATTGCCGTCAGCGTCCTTATAATCCTCAGAGAGGAAGCGTCCAACAAGACGCTCGGTGAGCTTTTCTACAAGCTCGTTGCCCTCACGGATCTCGTAGACCTCGATACCGTTTGTGGTACCGCAGTCCTCCTCACGGATGATTACCTCCTGAGATACGTCAACAAGACGTCTTGTAAGGTAACCCGAGTCAGCGGTACGGAGCGCCGTATCTGCCAGACCCTTACGTGCACCACGGGAGGAGATGAAGTATTCCAGTACATTCAGACCCTCACGGTAGTTAGCCTTGATGGGCATCTCGATGGTAGCACCGGAAGTATTGGCGATCAGACCACGCATACCTGCGAGCTGTCTGATCTGGTTGATAGAACCACGGGCACCGGAGTCGGCCATCATAAAGATGTTGTTGTACTGATCGAGGTTATCGGTCAGTGCCTTACCTACATCATCGGTAGCCTTGTTCCAGATATTGATGAACGCAGACTTTCTCTCGTTGTTGGAGATAAAGCCACGTGCAAACTGCTTGTTGATCTTGCCGATCTTGTTTTCTGCCTCTGCCATGATGTCAGCCTTCTGAGGCGGGATCTCTGCGTCACATACAGCTACGGTGATACCGGAGCGTGTGGAGTACTTGTAGCCGAGAGCCTTTACCTTGTCCAGTACCTGGGCAGTTGTAGCTGTACCGTGTACCTTAAGGCACTTGTCAATGATCTGGCCAAGCTGCTTCTTGCCTACCTTGAAGCCGATCTCATAATCGAGCTGGTGCTCGGGATCGGTACGGTCAACGTAACCGAGATCCTGAGGAACGTGCTCGTTGAAGATAACACGGCCTATGGTAGTGTCTACCAGTCTGGATATTCTTGTGTCACCAAGATCCTTTGTTACACGGATCTTGATCTTAGCATGAATGGAGATGATTCCGTCCTGATAAGCCATCATAGCCTCGTTAGCGTCACGGAATACCTTACCCTCGCCCTTCTCGCCTTCCTTCTCGATGGTGAGATAATAAGCACCCAGTACCATATCCTGTGTAGGAACGGCAACAGGACGTCCGTCAGAGGGCTTCAGCAGGTTCTTAGCTGCCAGCATAAGGTTTCTTGCCTCATCCTGAGCCTCAGCGGAAAGGGGAAGATGCACAGCCATCTGGTCGCCGTCGAAGTCGGCGTTGAACGCTGTACAGCAAAGGGGATGCAGCTTGATAGCACGGCCCTCTACCAGTACGGGAGAGAATGCCTGGATACCAAGTCTATGAAGTGTAGGAGCACGGTTCAGAAGAACGGGGTGATCCTTGATAACTCTTTCGAGGGAGTCCCACACCTTGTCCTCTGCACGCTCGACCATCTTCTTAGCCTGCTTGATGTTGGCAGCGGCATTATTAATAACAAGGTCGTTCAGCACAAAGGGCTTGAACAGCTCCAGTGCCATTTCCTTAGGCAGACCGCACTGATCCATTCTGAGATCGGGGCCTACAACGATAACGGAACGTCCGGAGTAGTCAACACGCTTACCCAGCAGGTTCTGACGGAATCTGCCCTGCTTACCCTTCAGCATATCGGAAAGGGACTTGAGGGGATGGTTGTTGGAGCCTGTATAAGCTCTGCCGTGTCTGCCGTTGTCGATAAGTGCGTCAACAGCCTCCTGCAGCATACGCTTCTCGTTTCTGATGATAAGCTCGGGGGATCTCATGCTGATGAGCTTAGCCAGACGGTTGTTTCTGTTTATTACACGGCGGTACAGGTCGTTGAGGTCGGAGGTCGCATAGCGGCCGCCGTCAAGCTGTACCATGGGGCGGATATCCGGAGGGATAACGGGAACGGCGTCAAGGATCATCCACTCGGGACGGTTGCCGGAAAGTCTGAAAGCCTCGATAACATCAAGACGCTTCAGCAGCTTTACACGCTTCTGACCCTGCTGTGTTGCCATCAGCTCTTCCTTGAGCTCTGCGGAGAGCTTGTCAAGGTCGATCTCCTTGAGCAGCTCCTTGATAGCCTCGGCACCCATGCCTGCCTTGAAATCGCTGCCGTACTTTGTACGGAAGCCTGCATATTCTTTCTCGTCCAGGAGCTGGTTCTTGGAGAGCTCCTTGGTCTCGCCTGGATCGATAACGATATACTTTGTGAAATAGAGTACCTCTTCCAGTCTCTTGGGGGAGATATCCAGCACCTGACCGATCCTGGAGGGTGTGCCCTTGAAGTACCAGATATGGGAAACGGGAGCTGCAAGCTCGATATGACCCATACGCTCACGTCTTACCTTGCTGCGTGTTACCTCAACGCCGCACTTTTCACAGATCTTACCCTTATAGCGGATCCTCTTATACTTGCCGCAGTTACACTCCCAGTCCTTCTGCGGGCCAAAGATCTTCTCGCAGTAAAGGCCTTCCTTTTCAGGCTTCTGGGTACGGTAGTTGATTGTTTCGGGGCGAAGAACTTCGCCGTATGACCACTCTCTTATCTGGTCGGGAGAGGCAAGTCCGATCTTCATTGACTCAAAAACATTAAAACTCAATTTAATACCTCATCTCTCTGTTAAAATACCCGAATGTATCAGACTTCCCCGGGCGGCAGGTGCCGCCCACGGAAATAAATCTTATTCGTCGTCCTCACCGAAATCAGCGTCATCGCCGAAGAAATCGCTGTCATCATCGTCGGCGATCATGTCGTCGTCAGAGGTCTCCTCAACGATCTCCTCGCCGTCCTGATCTACGATTCCGAAGCCCTGAAGCTCGCTTTCATCGGTGCGGTAGTCGGACTCAAAGCTCTCAGCGGGAGCGTATGTGCCGTCGTACTCATCCTCAAGATCCTGCTTGAGATCGATCTCCTCGTTGTTCTCATCGAGGATCCTGATATCCAGACCCAGACCCTGAAGCTCGCTGATCATAACCTTGAAGGACTCGGGAACGCCGGGCTTGGGAACAGGCTCACCCTTAACGATAGCCTCGTAGGTCTTCTGACGTCCCATCAGGTCGTCAGACTTGACTGTAAGGATCTCCTGAAGAGTATAAGCAGCGCCGTAAGCCTCAAGTGCCCAAACTTCCATCTCACCGAAACGCTGACCGCCGAACTGAGCCTTACCGCCCAGAGGCTGCTGAGTAACGAGAGAGTAGGGACCTGTGGAACGTGCGTGGATCTTATCATCAACAAGGTGATGCAGCTTGAGGTAATACATATATCCGACAGTAACGGGAGCGTCGAACTTCTCACCTGTTCTGCCGTCTGTAAGCAGCGTCTTGCAGTCGGATGTGAGGGGCAGCTTTGTGAAGTCAAGACCTGCGCTGTCCTCGCCGATAAGCTCGCTGCGCTTTTCACGTGCGATATCATACAGCTCGCGGATATCCTGCTCGTGTGCGCCGTCGAATACAGGTGTGGAGATCTTCCAGCCGAGTGCTCTCGCAACATAACCGAGATGCACCTCAAGCACCTGACCGATGTTCATACGTGAAGGTACGCCGAGGGGGTTAAGAACGATATCCAGAGGAGTACCGTCTGGCAGGAAGGGCATATCCTCCTGCTTGAGAATACGGGAAACGACACCCTTGTTACCGTGGCGACCCGCCATCTTATCGCCGACAGAGATCTTACGCTTCTGGGCGATGTAGCAGCGGACTACCTCGTTTACGCCGGGAGCAAGCTCATCGCAGTTTTCACGGTTGAACACCTTTACGTCAACTACGATACCGCTTTCACCGTGGGCAACTCTGAGGGAGTTGTCACGTACCTCTCTGGCCTTCTCACCGAAGATGGCACGGAGCAGTCTTTCCTCGGCAGTGAGGTCTGTCTCACCCTTGGGAGATACCTTACCTACCAGGATATCACCGGAGTGCACCTCAGCACCGATGCGGATGATACCACGCTCGTCGAGGTCCTTGAGTGCATCATCGGAAAGGTTCGGGATATCACGAGTGATCTCCTCCGGACCAAGCTTTGTTTCACGGCACTCAAGCTCGTATTCTTCTATATGAATTGATGTGTAAACATCGTTATATACCAGCTTCTCGTTGATGAGAACGGCGTCCTCGTAGTTGTAGCCTTCCCATGTCATGAAGCCGATGAGAGCGTTCTTACCGAGAGCGATCTCACCATTCTTTGTAGCGGGACCGTCAGCGATAACATCGCCTGCCTTGACCTTCTCGCCGACAGAAACGATAGGACGCTGGTTAACGCAGTTGCCCTGGTTGGAGCGCTTGAACTTGATGAGTCTGTAAGCGTGCTCAACACCGAGATCGTTTGTTACAACGATCTTGTCAGCGTCCACCTCTGTAACTGTACCGTCCTCCTTGGAGCAGATAACTACACCGGAGTCAACAGCAGCCTTGTACTCCATACCTGTACCAACGATGGGGTTATCTGTGACCATCAGCGGAACTGCCTGTCGCTGCATGTTCGCACCCATCAGTGCACGGTTCGCATCGTCATTCTCAAGGAAGGGGATCATCGCAGTAGCGACGGATACCACCATCTTGGGAGATACGTCCATGAAGTCTACCTTTTCACGCTCGATCTCAAGGATAGCGTCACGGCAGCGTGCGTTTACACGGGGTCTTGCAAAGCAGCCGTTCTCGTCCAGAGGCTCATTAGCCTGAGCAACGACATAGTTATCCTCCATGTCAGCGGTCATGTAGACTACCTCGTCCAGCACCTTGCCTGTGGTCTTGTCGACCTTTCTGTAAGGAGCCTCGATAAAGCCGTATACATTGATCCTTGCAAATGTAGCAAGGTAAGAGATCAGACCGATGTTAGGACCTTCAGGGGTCTCGATGGGACACATTCTTCCGTAGTGGGAGTAGTGTACGTCACGTACCTCGAAGCCTGCTCTGTCACGGGAAAGACCGCCCGGACCGAGAGAGGAAAGTCTTCTCTTATGTGTAAGCTCTGCAAGAGGGTTGTTCTGATCCATGAACTGGGACAGAGGCGAAGAGCCGAAGAACTCTCTCATAGCAGAGATGACCTGACGTGCGTTTATCAGAGAGGAGGGAGAAACCTTCTCCTGATCCTGTGCCTGAAGCGCCATTCTCTCACGGATGGTACGCTCCATACGGGAGAAACCGATCCTGAACTGATTCTGGAGCAGCTCGCCCACAGAACGGATACGTCTGTTTCCGAGGTGGTCGATATCATCGATATCTCCGACCTCTTCACACAGATTGATGAAGTAGCTTACTGCTGCATAGATATCCTCAAGTGTGATGTGCTTGGGGATAAGCTCCTCGGCACGTGCCTTAAGCAGCTCAGCAAGCTTGTCGTTGTCGCCTGCAGCCTCTTCAAGGATCTCAGCAAGAACAGCAAATCTTACCTGCTCGTTTATACCGAGGGACTCAACGTCCATATCGCCTGTATAAACAGAGATATCTACCATACCGTTGCCGACTACCTTGACAGCCTTGCCCTCTGCGTTGAGCACTGTCACCTGGGTTACACCCGAATTCTCTATTGCAAGAGCCATCTCGGGAGTGATAACTGCGCCCTCTTCAACAAGTATCTCGCCTGTGAGAGGTGCGATCACTGTATCGGCTGATTTCTTGCCGCTGATACGGCAGGAGATAGCCAGCTTCTTATTATACTTATAACGTCCGAATCTGGACAGATCATATCTCTTTGCATCAAAGAACAGAGTATTAAGGTGGTTCTGAGCGGACTCTACTGTCGGAGGCTCGCCGGGACGCAGCTTCTTGTACACCTCAAGCAGCGCCTCTTCCTTGTTCTGGGTGCTGTCCTTATCCTCGATAGTGCGGATGATACGGTCATCCTCACCGAACATATCCTTAAGCTCTTCGTTGCTGGAAAGACCTACTGCACGCAGGAATGTGGTAGCGGGGATCTTTCTGTTCTTATCTATACGCACATAGAACACATCGTTGGAGTCCATCTCGTACTCCAGCCAAGCGCCTCTGTTTGGGATAACGGTAGCCTTGAACAGCTTTTTACCTGTTTTATCATAATCAAAGCCGTAGTATACGCCCGGGGAACGGACAAGCTGAGATACTACAACACGTTCCGAGCCGTTGATAACAAAAGTACCGCTGTCTGTCATGAGCGGCAGATCACCCATGAAGATCTCGTTATCCATGATCTCGCCTGTTTCTTTGCTTAGCAGACGGGCAGTAACACGAAGCGGTGCTGCATAGGTCGCATCACGGTCCTTGCATTCCTCAATAGTGTACTTTGTTTTGTCGTCAAGACGGTGGTCTATGAACGAGAGTTCAAACTTTCCGTTGGAATCGGTAATAGGAGAAACGTCCTTGAAAACTTCCTTGATACCGTCCGAGAGGAACCATTCATAAGAGTCCTTCTGGATACCGATGAGGTTCGGCATATCGATGACCTCATTGATCTTGGAAAAACTCATTCGGGTGTTTTTTCCGAGCTGTACGGGTTTTACATTCACCATCGGCTTTATCACTCCTTAAATTATTTCCGCAATGGTATATGCGCTTGCATTTTTTACAGAAAATTCGCAGTAAATTCCTATGAAAAAACGGTCTTTTCGCACACATATCCATTATGATACATTATAGTATTATACTACATCCGCATTTTTTTGTCAATAGTTTCAAAGCAAAAAAACGGTTTAGTTTTAGCCAAAAAAACGCCGTTTGAAATCGTTTTTTTGCATAATCCGACAAAAATGCTCCCGAACCGATATCGGGAGCAAAAAACTATCCTATCAGACCATAACCGATCTTCATATCCAATATCCTCAGCACGGAAGCATTTATCTGTTCTTCGGATATCTCACCGCTTACGACAGCAGCCTCAACTGCGTCTATCGCTTCAGCGTAGTCTGCAATGCAAAGCAGATCGTTTCCCGCCTTAACAGCAGCGACAGCAGGATCCTCACCGCCTGTAAACTCCCTGATCGCACCCATTGTAAGCTCGTCCGTCATTATCACGCCGTCAAAGCCCAGCTCCTCACGCAGCAGCCTGTGCACCTCGGGAGACAGCGAAGCAGGAAGCGACTCGTCCATACATTTGACTATATTATGCGAGACCATAATGCATGGGGCTGCTGCATCTATGCCTGACGCAAACGGTCTGAGATCGATCTCCCTGAACTCCTCCAAGGTGCGCTCGTCTGTCGCAATACCCGTATGAGTATCCAAATTATTGCCATAACCGGGGAAATGCTTAAGAGCGGATATCATTCCGTAACTGTTCATCTCTCGTATAAGAGCCTCTATACACTCGCACACGATATTGCAGTCTGTACCGAAGGTGCGGTCGTATATATAGTCGTGCTCGGAGCGTGGAATATCACACACAGGGGCGAGGTTCATATTTACGCCAAGCTCCGCCAGGAGACTGCATTTTGCACGTGCGTCGTCCAGTACCGCCTTTACACCACCACTGCTGTAAAGCTCCATCGGAGCGCCAAACGGCTCGTCTGCATACTGCGGAAACTTCGACAACCTTACTATGTCTCCGCCCTCCTCATCGACCGCCACAAGCATCGGAATATCCGAAGCTTCCTGAAACGACCCTATCATCATACGAACGCTTTCAGGAGTCTCATCTCTGAAATGGTAAGCAAACAACAGATATCCTCCCAGATCATATTCAGACGCCTGCGACGCTGCACCCTCAACAGGGCAGGTGGCAAGTATCATCTGACCGATCTTTTCTCTCAGCGTAAGCTCGGAAAGTATGAGCTGCGCCCTTGTCGTTACAGTCTCCGTATCCGTATATTCAGCACTCTCACACGTCTCATCGCTTTCTGCCGGATCGCTCTGCTCTTTTTCGGACGATGTGCTGCCGATGATTATTTCCATGTCATTATATTTTTCTGTTTCAATTTTGGAACAGCTGACAAAAAGCACACACGCAGACAAGACTGCCGTGAGCATCCCTATCCGTGATCTCATCTTATCTCACCTCTTACATTCAATTGTACACATCCCCCTGTCAATTGTCAATGATTTTCAGAAAGAAAATAATTTGCTATTCCTCTTGTATTTTTAACGAAAAGATGGTACAATGTAGATTGAGATATTATGTTATTATCGGAGAGTTCAAACCATGAATGAACGTATAGACTACCTCAGGGACAAGGCGAACAGACTTTCCCTTAATCCCGGCGTTTATCTCATGAAGGATAAGACCGGTAAAATAATATATGTCGGCAAGGCGAAAGCGCTGAAAAACCGTGTGACCTCGTATTTCCGCAGCGATGCGAGCCACTCGGCAAAGACGCTCAAGCTTGTCAGCAACATATACGATTTCGATTTCATCGTATGCCCGAGCGAGCTGGACGCACTTGTGCTGGAATGTAGTCTTATCAAGCTGCACAAGCCAAAATACAATATACTGCTGAAGGACGACAAGGGCTATAACTATATAAAGATATCCCACGGCGCTTACCCACGCATAAGTTATGCGCTGAACACCAGCGACAAGCATGCGGATTACCTCGGGCCGTTCACCAGCGGATTTACAGTAAAGCAGGCAGTTGAAGAGGCAAATACCATATTCATGCTGCCCACCTGCCGCAAAAGCTTCCCGATGGACTTCGGCAAAGAGCGCCCCTGCCTGAATATGCACATAAAAAAGTGTATGGGCGTCTGCAGAGGAAAGATATCCTCTGAGGAGTACAAGAAGATAATCGACGAGGCGCTGGATTACCTGAAAGCAGGCTCACAGAAATCCGTCGAACAGCTCCGTGCAGAAATGGAAGCAGCCGCAGAGAACCTTGAGTTTGAAAAAGCCGCAAAGCTCAGAGACAGGATACAGGCAATAACACGCCTGCACAACTCGCAGAAGATATTCGACTACAAGACCGAAGATTACGATATCGTATCCCTTGCACAGAATATAAGCCTCGCAAGCGTAGCGGTGATAAAATACCGTGGCGGACGGCTTATCGACAAGGAGAATTTCTTCATCGGCGACGAGTACGACCCTGCCGCCATGCGCAGAGATTTCCTGCTGAGCTATTATCCCGACCGTGATGACATCCCGAAAGAGATATACATCGACGAGCAGTTCGAGGATATGGAGCTTGTCACCTCACTGCTCAGAGAAAAAGCAGGACACGCTGTGAAATTCGTTGTGCCGCAGCGTGGAGAGGGACTGGCGCAGATAGTGCTCGCCAAGAACAACGCAAGCGAGTATCTCGCACTTAAGGTCGGCAGGACCGCAAAAGAGATAAACGAGCTTGAAGATCTCAAAAACCTCCTCGGACTTGAAAAGATACCGCTTTGCATAGAAAGCTACGATATATCCAACTTCGGCGAAACGGGACGTGTAGGCGGAATGATAGTCTATCGCAATGGCAGACCCTTTAAGCCCGGATACCGCCGCTTCAATATAAAAGAGGTCGTCGGAATAGATGACTACGCCTGTATGCAGGAGGTGCTGCGGCGCAGGATGCAGCGTTACCTGGACGGCGACGAGGGCTTCTCCCCCCTGCCCGACCTGATACTGCTGGACGGCGGCAAGGGTCATGTTGCAGCAGTAGCACAGGTGCTGGACGAGCTTGATATAAACGTTCCGCTTTTCGGACTGGTCAAGGACAGCAAGCACCGCACCCGTGCCATAGCAAAGCAGGGCGGCGAGATATCCGTCAGCGCAAACAAGGCGCTGTTCAAGCTGCTGACCAATATACAGGACGAGGTCCACCGCTACTCCATCACATTCCAGCGGATAAAACACAAACAGAAGACCTACACTCTAGAGCTTACCGAGGTCAAGGGCATCGGCGAGGCAAAGGCACAGGCACTGCTGAAGGAATTCAGGACAAAACAGGGCATAAAAAATGCGTCTGCCGAACAACTTCGCATCGTGGCTAAAATAAGTCCCGAAAAAGCACAGGAGCTGTATGAGTTCATACAAGAAAGATTTTAAGGAGATACACTGATAAATGAGAGTAATTACAGGCTCGGCAAGAGGAAGAAAGCTCATCACCGTTGAGGGTACAGATGTTGTAAGACCAACCACCGACGGGGTCAAGGAGGCTATCTTCTCTGCCATACAGTTTGAGATAGAGGGCCGCACAGTGCTCGACCTGTTCGCAGGAAGCGGACAGCTTGGCATCGAGGCACTCAGCCGTGGCGCAAAGGAAGCGTATTTCGTAGACTCTGCCATGGCTTCCATAAAGGTAGTTAAAGAAAACCTGCGTACCACAAAGTTTGAAGATAAAGCGCACGTTGTAAATATGCCGTTCTCCGCTTTTCTTAAAAGCACAAGAGCGACCTTTGATATAGCGATCCTCGATCCGCCCTATGATCTTAAGATCATACAGAAGGCCCTGCCGCACCTTGAGGAAAAGATGTCGGACAGCGGTATAATAATATGCGAGCACGAGAAAGAGCTTACCCTCCCCCGTGACCTCGGACGATTTGAGATAGCAAAGGTGCTTAAGCACTCCCGTACCGCTATCACGATCTATCGCCCCAGATCCGCAAATGAGGAGATTTCGGAAGAATAAGCAAAATGAAAGGAACCCCCTGCCATGAAAACAGCTATTTACCCGGGCAGCTTCGACCCGGTAACAAACGGACATCTCGATATCATCACACGGGCCTCGAAAATGTTCGACAAGCTCATCGTAGTGGTATTCATAAACCCATTTAAATCCTTTGCATTCACCATCCCCGAGCGCTGCGAGCTGCTCCGCCGTGCAACGGCACATCTTCCCAACGTGGAGATAGCAAGCTATGACGGACTTCTCGCCGACTACTTCAACACCCGTCAGGATGTAGATGTCATCGTAAAAGGCTTAAGAGCCACGACCGACTTCGAGTCCGAATTCCAGCAGGCTCATACAAACAAAGACCTTAACCCAAGAGCCGAAACAGTATTCATCCCTGCAAGCCAGAACACTACATTCATCTCCTCCAGCATGGTAAAGCAGGTGGCAATGTTCGGCGGTGATGTAAGCAAATACCTACCCGAATGTATCCACGAGGAGATAAAACAGAAGCTAAACAGTGAGTTTACTGCGGCAAGAAAAGCCGCTGAAAAGAACGGAAAACAGTAAAAAGTTTTACAGAAAGGACAGGATATCACAATGGATTACAGCCTTTTAGACCTTATTTCTATGCTTGACGAGGTAGTCAGAAAAGCAAGCCCCGTTCCTCTTTCAAAAAAGAGCATGGTAGACGTAGCACAGATCGATGAGATCGCAACGGAAATGCGCCTTGTGCTCCCCAAGGAGATACAGCAGGCACAGAACGTTGTCGCAGACAAGAACCGTATAATATCCGACGCCAAGCGTGAAGCAGAGGAGATCATCCGCAAGGCAGAGCAGCGCAGAAACGAGCTTCTCAATGAAAATGCGATCATGAAAGAAGCACGTAAGCGTGCAACCGAGGAGATCAGCAACGCTCAGGCACGCTCAAATCTTATCCGCACATCCACAAATGAGTTTACAGACAAGATGCTCGCAAGAGTAGAGGAGCTTCTCGCAAAGGATATAAACAATCTTCGTGTGATGAGAAAGACACTCAACGCAGGCAGTGATATCCAGATAGACCCCGCAAAGCAGCAGGCAGCCCAGAGAGCACAGCAGCCGGCTCAGGCTCAGCAGGCAGCACAGGCGCCTAAAAAGTGATGCTGTAAGCATATCTTTTGACACGCCTCCGTATCGGTTTCATTGCTTTTCTTATACATACCGGAAAACAATGATGACAACAGCGTTCAAATACCAATATATTTCCGCACATTCATCTTTCCATGACGGTCGATATCAGTATATAGTATATATAAAAATTTCCGTACCCCCTTGAAAAATCCTTCGGAATATGTTATACTATACAGTAAGCAACAGGACAAAGTCCAAGAGCAATATATTTATTAAGAAAGAGGTGTTCCTTTTGAAGCACATCACAACTATCAACAAGGCTAATCTCAAGTCTACTGCTGCTAAGGGCGGCTGCGGCAAGTGCCAGTCCTCCTGCCAGTCTGCTTGCAAGACATCCTGCACAGTTGCAAACCAGAAGTGCGAAGCCGTAAAGTAATTTACGCTTAAAACAGGAAATTATTTTGGGCGGTAATTTTCCGCCCAAAATTTTTGACCTTTATTCTATTTTGAAAGGTATATTTGTAATGATACATAAGTTCAAACAATTGGGTTATAATATAGTGTTGGATGTTAACAGCAATGGCGTTCACCTGCTGGATGACTGCGCATACGATATACTTGATCATATCGATGAAAAAATGGCTGAAGAGTGTCCTTCGGAGCTTATCAGCAAGCTCTCTTATCCCGAAGATGATATCCGTGAAAGCTATGCCGAGCTTTACCAGCTTTACAAAGATGGCGCACTGTTCACCGAAGACGATTACGAGCGCTACACAGGTACAAAGGTAAAATCTCCCGTAAAATCGATGTGCCTTAACGTTTCCCACGACTGCAACCTGCGCTGCGAGTACTGCTTCGCCGAGACAGGAGATTTCGGTGGCGACCGCTGTATAATGTCCCCCGAAACAGGTAAGAAGGCAATCGATTTTCTTATAAAGAACTCCGCCGACAGAGTTAATCTGGAGCTGGATTTCTTCGGCGGCGAGCCGCTGATGGCATGGGACACCGTGGTACAGACCGTAGATTATGCCCGCTCCATCGAAAAGCAGCACGGTAAGAACTTCCGATTCACTATCACCACAAACGGTATGCTGCTGACCGACGACAAGATAGAGTACATAAACCGTGAGATGTCCAACTGTGTGCTCTCTCTCGACGGCAGAAAGGAAGTTACAGACCGAATCCGCAAGACAGTTAACGGCAAGGGATGCTACGATATCATCGTGCCCCGCTTCCAGAAGCTTGTGGAGAACAGAGGCGACAAGGATTATTATGTCCGTGCCACATTTACTAAGTACAACCTTGATTTCACCGACGACGTGCTGCACATGAGAGATCTTGGCTTTGAACAGCTCTCGGCTGAGCCTGTTGTAACAGACCTCAAGATGCCCTATGCTATCACAGAGGCTGATCTGCCCCGTGTGTTCTCGGAGTATGACCGTCTGTGCGAGGTGATGTCTGAGCGCACAGAGAACAAGTTCAACTTCTTCCACTTCATGGTGGATCTGAATCAGGGACCCTGTGCGATCAAGAGACTGCGTGGCTGCGGCTGCGGCAATGATTATGTTGCGGTAACTCCCAACGGCGATATCTTCCCCTGCCATCAGTTCGTAGGCATCGACGAATGGAAGATGGGCAACCTGTATGACGGAACATTCAATAACGATATCAAGGACACCTTTGCAGGCACCCACGTTTACAGCAAGCAGGGCTGCCGTGACTGCTGGGCAAAATTCTTCTGTTCAGGTGGCTGCAACGCTAACAGCTTCATATATGAGGGCGATATAAACAAGCCCCACAAGCTCTCCTGTGAAATGCAGAAGAAGCGCCTTGAATGTGCGCTGGCACTCGCCGCAGACAGAGCTGTTAAGGAGCAAGGATAAAAATCAGCGACCGCCCTGCGGTATTGCCACGGGCAGTATCGGGGACGGTCATTTTTATTGAATGAAAACCATATTTGGAAAGGAATAACGATTATGAGAAGAACCAAGATCGTATGTACGCTGGGACCTGCAACAAAGGATGACGAGATACTGCGTCGCCTTATCGAAAACGGCATGAACGTTGCACGCCAGAACTTTTCCCACGGAACCCACGAAAGCCACAAAGTAACGCACGACCAGATAGTGCGCATCGCAAAGGAGATGGGCAAGCCTGTCGCAACCTTGCTGGACACCAAGGGTCCTGAGATACGTCTGAAGAAGTTCGCAGGCGGTATGCGCCCAGAGCTTCAGAACGGCAGCACATTTACTCTCACGACCCGTGAGGTGGAGGGCGACGAAAAGTGTGTTTCCATCACCTATAAGGATCTTGCGGACGATATCGAGGTAGGCACCAAGATACTCATTGATGATGGCAATGTGTCACTGCGCTGTGCAGACATCCTCAGAAATGCGGACGGTACTTCCGATATCGTATGTACCGTAACCAGCGGCGGCGTTGTTTCCGACCGCAAGGGTGTAAACATCCCCGGCGTCAAGCTCTCCATGCCTTACCTCAGCGAGGTCGATATCTCTGACATCCGCTTTGCAGCAAAAGAGAATTTTGACTTCATCGCTGCATCCTTTGTGACCTGTGCCGAGGATGTTGTATCTGTCCGCAAGATACTCGAAGAAGAAGGAAGAGGCGATATCCGCATCATCGCCAAAATTGAAAACGGCGAGGGCGTAAAGAACATCGACGATATCCTGCGTGTTGCAGACGGAATCATGGTCGCACGAGGAGATATGGGCGTTGAGATTCCCTTTGAAAAGATCCCTCAGCTCCAGAAAATGCTGATAAAGAAAGGCTACAATGCAAACAAGCAGGTCATCACTGCGACCCAGATGCTGGAGTCTATGATACACAATCCCCGTCCCACAAGAGCCGAGACCACTGACGTTGCAAATGCCATCTACGATGGCACTTCCGCTATTATGCTTTCAGGCGAGACCGCTGCAGGCGAGCACCCCGTTGAGGCAGTAAAAACTATGGCGCTTATCGCGGAGACCACCGAGAACGCCATCAACTACAAAAAGCGTTTCTATGAGCTGGAAACAAAAAGCTCTGTCAATGTTTCTACTGCCATTTCCCATGCGACTGTGGCAGCAGCGATGGATCTGGGTGCAACAGCTATTCTCACTGTTACAAAAACAGGCTCTACTGCACGTATGATCTCCAGATACCGTCCCGAGTGTCCGATAATCTCCTGCACCACTAGCGAGACCGCTATGCGCCAGCTCAATATGTCCTGGGGTGTTATCCCACTCATGGCAGAGGAAATGATAACAAGCACCGATGACCTCATCCACCACGCTGTACACAAGGCATGCGAGGCAGGACTTCTTAAAAACGGCGATCTTGTTGTTATCACAGCAGGCGTGCCCCTCGGTGTAAGCGGTACAACCAACCTCATGAAGGTCCATATCGTCGGCGATGTGCTGGTTACCGGCACAGGTATCGGTAAGGGCAGCGTAACCTCTACACTGTGCGTGTGCGCAACCGAGGAAGAGGCTCAGGAACGCTTCGAGGCTGGCCAGATCCTGTGTATACCCCACACAAGCACCACACTTCTGCCTGTGCTGAAAGCGGCTTCGGGCATCATCACCGAGGAAAACGATCCCGAGTGTCATGCAGCTATCGTTGGCATGACGCTGGACATTCCCGTTATCTATGGTGCGGCAAACGCTTCCCTGATACTTAAATCAGGAACCGCCGTTACTATGGATGCCGAAAGGGGAACAGTATCCTCAGGCGAAGAGTGCTGAGGATACTTCGAAAATAAACCTTATACTCACTTTTTCAAATAATTAATAAATCCGGAGAGGAACTCAAATTCTTCTCCGGATTTATTTGTTATAAATTAATTTACATTTAGGAATTATTAAGCATCGGAAGAAATCGTGCTGATAAGCATTTTAAGTATTGCGGACGCATCTGCGACGCTGTCAACACCGTCAATGTTATAATCCACTTCTTCCGGATTCTTGGGAAGGGCGATACCTGCGATCTTCATGAGTATTGCAGAAGCATCAAGTACATTAACCTTGCCGTCGCCGTTTACATCTCCGTGAAGCTCATTGTTTATCATCACAGTGTAGTAACCTGCGGACTCGACATAGGGCAGTGTGGCAGTGCCATCCTTGGTTATTCTCGCACTGCATACATACACGTACTTTGTTCCGTTCCACCTGTAAAGATCGGCAAATTTGAACTGATTGCTCTTCTTGAAGTTTATGCTCAGCTGAACAGGAGCATTGACATTTGAAATTTTGAACTGTCTGCCAACATCACCGTCAAGCTTCTGTGTGTCATTCCTTACAACATTTGTGATAGTAAGGTCTGCCTTAGCAGGTTTTTTAACATCATTACCGTCAATGATCCAGGAAGTGGTGCCATCGACCTCAAATGTTACAACACATTCAGCGTCAGCAAGCGCTTTGATAACGTACTCGGGAACTGACTGGTTACCATTAAGCTCGATAGTAACAGTGCCGCCCTTATAGTCGTTTTTGATCACATCAACGATCTGCGGCCAGGACATACCATTACCGTGGATAGAAGGAACAGCCTTATCAGCCGTGGTTCCGCCTCCGGTACCGCCGGAAGAACCGCCGCCCGAGCCACCGGAACTACCGGAGCCGCCTGTTGAACCGCCTGTGCTTCCTGAAGGAGTATACTTTGTAAACCTTGCTGTAGCAACAGCACTGTCATTCATACCCTCATGCACTGCGATAGCCTTTATCGTCGTGGTCTTGGTGAGTGTAATATTTCCTGTGTATCTTGAGCTGGATGTAGTAGGTGTGCTTCCATCGGTCGTATAGAATATCATTACTCCCTCTGTTGCACAGTTGATTGTTACATATTCAACAGAGCCGAACTCCGAGCCGTCTCCCGGCATGAAAGTGGGAGTTGCCACGGTCTTAGCCGAAGCAATTACCTGCTTTGTAAGCTTTGCTGTTGCCACCGCACTGTCGTCGATCTTGTCACATACCGCAAACGCCTTGATCGTTGTAGTCGCTGTGATGCCAAAGGGACCTGTGTACTTTCTGCTCTTTGTTGTAGGCTCAGAGCCGTTGGTAGTATAGTAGATAGTTGCGCCCTCTGTTGCACAGGTGATAGTAACAGTCTGCGCACCTGCAAACGCTGTTCCGTCAACAGGGGTGATAACAGGTGTTGCCGCAGGAACGATCTTTCTTGTAAGCTTTGCGGAAGCCACTGCGCTGTCGTACATCTCTGTTGCTACCGCATAAGCCTTAACAGTGGTAGTCGCTGTAACAGTAAAGGGCTTTGTATACTTCTCGCTCTTTATAGTAGGCATCGTACCGTCTGTTGTATAATATATAGTAGCACCCTCTGTCGCACAGGAGATGGTGACTGTCTGGGACAGTACAAATTCAGAACCATCCGCAGGAGTTATCACAGGAGTTTCAACTGTGTAGAACTCTCTTGTAAGTGTCTCGGTAACCACGGCGCTGTCGTACATATCGTCAGCAACCGCAACTGCCTTGACTATTGTCGTAGCAGTTATCTCAAAAGGTCCTGTGTATACGGGACTTTCCGAAGTAGGAACACTTCCATCGGTTGTATAATGGATGGTCGCTTCCTTTGTTGCACAGGTTATGACAACCGTCTGAGAATTATAGTAGATAGAAGTTGCAGGAGAAATAACCGGAGACTTTACAGTATGAAGATCTCTTACATATACCTCAGATGCAACCGCACTGTCGTACATATCGTCAGCAACCGCATAGGCCTTTACAGTCATGCTCTCTTTGATCTCAAAAGGACCGTCGTACACCTTACGTGTGGAGTACTCATCGGTAGGATCGGATCCGTCGATGGTATAATAGATCGTAGCACCCTGTGTAGCGCAGGTAATGCTGATAAGCTGCTCTCCGTAATAGGTAGTACCTGCCGGGGAAATAACAGGTGTCTTTACTGTGTAGTATTCCCTTGTAAACTTTGCAGTTGCAATCTCACTGTCAAGCATACCCTCGTATACTGCAATCGCATTTACAGTGGTATTTGTCGCAACTGTAAACTCACCGGTGTAAGGAGTGCTGTTTACAGTGGGCTTGGAGCCGTCCGTTGTGTAATAGATAGTCGCACCGGGCGTTGCGCAAGTGATGATAACAGTCTGTGAATCATAGAACACAGTATCGCCTGTCGGGATTATCACGGGAGTCTTAACGGTGTAATACTCTCTTGTGAACTTTGCTGTCGCAAGGCCGCTGTCGTTCATTCCGTCAAGTATTGCAACAGCATTGACTGTCATACTGGATGTGATGACAAACTCGCCCTCGTACAGTGTACTGTTTGCATCGGGCTTGGAGCCATCTGTTGTATAATAGATGGATGCTCCCTCTGTCGCACAGGTGATGATAACAGTCTGAGAGTTGTAATATGTAGTCTCTCCTGACGGCACGATAACAGGAGTCTTTACAGTATCCTTGGGAGTTGTAGCGGTAGCGGATACCTCTGAGCTTCCGTAATGTGTGTCAGTTTCAACAAGGCGGATATAACCTGTAACAGTGTTGTTGTAGCCCAGCCCCGAAACAGTGTTCGAAGTGCTCCACTCACCGTCATTGAATTTATATTCAGCGCCATCCTGCTGTTCAATCACAGCTGTAAATGTTCCGTCGTTAGCCTGCATGAATGTGATATTGCATTCAGGCTCCTGCGGCTGTTCCTTATCAGCTATCACGATAGTCACAAGCGCTGTGATATCCTCATAGTTCTGGGTTTCCACAACGATCTCTACTATTGCGCTGTCGCCGATATTGTCAACAGCGTTTTCATTGAGAGTGAATGTCACTGTACCGTTATCAACGCTTACAACATCGCTTATGATGTCGCCGTCATCTGTGATATCAGCCGATACATCGAACACCTCGCCAAGATCATCGGGCAGCGTGGGGATAGTTACGCTATGCTCACCAATTTCACCCCATGCGAAGGATACATCCGTGTCCTCTACCGTGGGCGCAGCCGCCTTAAGTATCTCGAAGTTGTCAAACTCGACAGCCTCGCTGACTGTAAAGTTGCCTGCCGATGTGGTATTCTTGAGGGATACAGTAACGCTCACCGTCTTGCCTGTTCCGGCATTAGGATCCGTAAATACTGCCTCAGCAGTATAATCTGTATCCTTTACGAGATCAACAGCCATACCATTGAACTCAAACGTGATACCGATAAGCTCGGCATCAGCATCACCATCATAGGTCTTTTCTGCGATATCAATGGCTGTTACATCGATCTCAGCCTTTTTGATAGTCTGACCTGTTACCGTGTAGGTATCAACTGTCAGAACATAGTTATTTGCTCTGTCGGAATTACGCATTGAAGCTGTAACTTCCGCAGATTTATTTGTTCCTGCGTTTGCATCGTTGTAAACTGCCGTTGCAGTATAGTCAACGCCTATCTCGAGATCACTGATCGTCTTGTTACCTGCTACCGTCTTGAACACCACAGACTCGACCATACCGTCAACCGTGCCGTCGTATTCTCTTTCGTAAAGTACAGCGCCAGAAACCTTGATCTCAGCAGCGGTAATGACGCCCTGATCGTATACATCTGTATCGGTCGAGAGCTTATAATTCTTTGTTTTAGCCGTTTCCTTAAGTGTAACTGTAATTGTAACGATCTTATCTGTGTCGGCGTTTGCATCGGAAAACTCACCCGAAACTGTATAATCAGCGGATGTGAATCCAAGATCTACTCCGTTTCCATCAGTGAATACAAGATCGCTCACCTTAGCTGAAACAGTGCCGTCGTATACCTTTTCGGCAACTGTATAAGTCGGGAAGTCTATCTCCTGCTTATCTATCGTAAAGCTCCAGGATGCGTCGGTCAGATCCTCTGCCTCTGCATAGTCCTCGCTCTTTGCTACATCGATCTTTACTGTGTATGTTCCTGCGTCAACGGGTGCGGAATCAAGCTCCGTGCCGTTTTCATCGTAATACTTTACAGTGATATCTCCGATAGCAGGATCGATTGCGCTGACAACTGCCTCCTTAGGATCACTGTTATACTCAGTGCTGACAGGTCCATCAAAAATAAACTGATCAGCCTCAGGCACAGGAAGATATTCGTCTGTGTAAAGTCTGAACTGATCCGTATCCGCATCTGTACCATACATCACTGTCACGAGCTCCTCGTAACGATAGAGATACAGGTTTGAATCAGTATCGCTGTGGCTTGTTATGCCGATATTAATATCGTTAATATAAATGGGCGTGCTATGGCCGTCTGTGTCGACAACGATAAGGAATACAGGCTTACTTGCACAGGTAGGAGTTACAGCTGAACCATCGGTATATCTGCCGTCTGTGTTGAGCACGCCTGAACCGAAAGCAGGCACAAAGTAATCTGTGCCATTGTCTGTAAAGGTCTTGTCAGAAACCTTTACAGAACCGCCCGAAATAATAATACCATTTACAGATCTGCCAGCCGCTGCACCAATCGCAGCACCACGCTCACCGCCCTCGGCTGTCACCGAGCCGCCGCTTATCGTGATATCCTTTGCATCACCGCCGAAACCGCCGCCGATGCCCGCTGCCGTATTCATGCCGATAGCTGTCACAAAGCCACCGCTTACGGTGATGTTCTCTGCATTGCCTGCATCGTTGGAAACATTGCCGTCACCACCGCCGATGCCTGCCGCATATTCGCCACCCTTTGCGACAATAACGCCGCTGTCGATCACTATATTTTGAGTAGCATTGTTCTTACTTGCACCGATACCTGCGCCGCCTGCACCTCCGTTAACATCGAGAGAACCGTCGCCTGAGATGGTAAGCGTTCCCACAAGGTCGCCGGTACCGTTCTTCTCAATGCCTGCATAACCGTTTGCGCCGACAAGCGTATTATCATTCTTAATCGTCAGCTTGACATTGCCACAGCTTGCATTTTCAATTGAGAACGCAGCTGAAAGAGTCGCATTGATCGTTACATTGTCAAGAGTTATATCCGCATTTACGTCTGCCGCTACTACGATAGTGTCTGATGTAGAATCAACGCCGTCTGCCATGGAGATTGTGATAGATTTATCTGTCTTTATGGTAAGAGCTCCGCCCTTTGGATATGTAAAGTCAGTATTATAAACAAGCTCCTCATCGCAGGAAAGGTCAAGATCCGTTCCTATCTCCACCCAAGCATTTGCATCAAGGTCATAGATCACATTTGTCAATGTGCCGCCGATATCAACACTGTGCAGCGACCCCGTAAGATAAGCATAAATATTGCTGTCAGCGTCGCTGTGAGACTGAGGAACATATTCCTCTCCGTCCACCTTAACAACACTGCCGTTTGCTTCGATCTTGTAAAGATATACGGGAACCGGAGATGCTGCGGCTCCGTTTGTAGGAACAACAGCGTTTCCGTTAGCCATTATCTCCTTGTTTTCGGGGAGCTTTACAGAGCCTCCCTTGATTGCGATGTTTGTTGCCCTGGTCGTGCCGCCGATGCCCGCAACGTCAGATACAGCTGTAACAGAACCGCCACTTACAGTTATACCTGTTGCGGTATTTCCGCCTATCGCAGGGGCGTTTGCGCCGCCTGTCACCACGAGGCTTCCGCCTTCTATCGTGACATTTGCAGTGCTGTTAGCCTTGCTGCCACCGATGCCTGCACCGTTTTCACCGCCTGTTACCTCAAGCGAGCCACTTCCATTTACTGTGAGCGAGCCCTTTGTGCCGTTCTTCTGGATACCGGCGCAGTTTGCACCGCTGACAAGAATGTTTTCACTTCCGTCTGCAAGCGTTACAGTAACACTGCCTGTGCTGCTCTCGTAAATATGAAATGCCGCCTTATCGTCAGCCGCAGTGATATTCACTCCGTCAAGCACGATACTTGCCGAAACATCCTTGGCAACTGCAATGGTATCTGTCGTCACATCTACTCCGTCAGCCATCGAAACAGTGATCTGCTTATCAGTAAGAACTGTGACAACTCCGCCCTTATAGCTGAAATCAACGCCTGTCTTAAGCTCATCTCCGCTTATCCTGAGATCGGGAGTTACAAATCTTGTGCCGTCAAAGGTATATTCAACAGTATCATTGCCCTTGGTTACAGAATGATACTCGCCTGTAAGATATGCATAAACATTAGTATCGCTGTCAACCCCGTGCTGTGTGGGATAATACTCAACGCCATCAATGGAAACAGCGTCGTTTGCACTGTTACTTATCTCCATCAGATAGACCTTAGCCGCTCCGTTTGTAGGAGTCACAGCTGTGCCGTCAGCACTGTCAGAAGCACCGCCGCCGATCTCAGCAGGATCAAATCCGTTGAGCGCCGTCACCTCTGTATAAACAGAACCGCCGTTTATAACGATGTCAGACGCACTGCCACCCTTGCCACCGCCGATGGCTGCGCCGCCCTTGCCGCCACGTGCCGTTACAACAGCATTGTTGATCGATATAGTCTTGCCATCAACTCCGCTGCCGCCACCGATAGCCGCACCGTTCTCGCCGCCGTTTGCAATAACACAACCGCCGTTGATAGTGATATCGCTGCCGTTTGTGCCGCCGATACCTGCACCATCCCTGCCACCGGACGCAACAAGCTTGCCACAGGAGTAGTAATCACAGTTGTGGCCCTCTTCGCCATAGGACTCGCAAGCTATCACAAGAGATGTAAGCTCGCCGTTTTCTATGCCTGAGAAGCCCTCACCGCTCTTAAACGTGCTGGTAGTACCGCTATTAAGAACAATAGTTGTAGCGTTATCAGCATAGCTGTTGCCACTCTTGCCGAAGCCTACGGTTACAGGAGCGCATCCGTAAGTATATCCGCCGTCCGTTATCTCAACGGAACCCGTAGTTCCGATAGTAAATCCATCCAGTGCAACATTTGCCCCCACGGGCTCGATAAAGATACGGTCACGGTCAGTGGAGTAATTAAGATCAGCCACGCCGCTTATCGTCATAGGCTTATCCGAGAGGATGTGCAGGATACCGTTCAGCTTGCTGCCACCGTTTCCATCATCTACCACATAAAGCTTATATGTGAAATCTCTGCCGTATACGATATCATCACCCTGCACATTCAAATGCACAGGCTCAGTGGTTCCGTCAATGGGATTGTACAAGCCCGAAATATTAGTGTCACCTACATATATAAGGTTGAATTCCTGAGCTATGTAAGGGTATATCTTCTGCTCGCCGTCATGCTCTGAAGCATGGGCAACGCCGTTGATAGTAACAACTTCACCGTTTGTTTCGATAGGGAAGCATACAACAGTTCTTCCGTTGCTGTTTACGAGCGCTGCGTCCCTGCCGTGAGACGCCACAGAACCATCATAAGCAAATCCATCGCCGATATCAGCGCCCAGAGGATCACCGGGAATAACGGAATTCACGCTTCCCGCCGCCTTTATCGAGCCACCGTTTATCTCTACCGATGCACATGCGCCAACCGAGCCGCCACCTATACCTGCTCCGCCATCTGTACCATTGGCTGTGATAACGCCGCCGTTTATAACGATGCCTGCCGTATTGCCGGCGCCGCCACCGCCTATACCTGCACCGCCTGCACCACCGACAGCCTTGAGCACACCTGTATTAGCTTCACCGCCGTTGAGCATCAGCTTACCGCAGGACGAAGCGTCAGTTACATTCTTCTGAAGACCAGCACAGCCCTCACCACTTGTCAGTGTGTTCTCTGTACCGTCTGCAAGTGTTATGGTAACATCATCGGAAAGATCGTCCGCTATCATCAGTGCGCACGCACCATCGACAGCTGAAACATCGATATCAAGTCCCGACAGAGTTATGTCAGCTGCGCCGTCAACGACCACCCTGTCAGTCACGGATGTACCGCTGAGGATAACAGGTGCAGATGTAGTCAGCGTAAGTACGTTATTTTCATAAGACAAGCCTGCGCTTACCTCTGCCTTATCATCCTGATCGTAAGTCACAGTCAGGCTTCCGAACACCTCAGATATCGGCACTGAAGCCGCAATACCTGGTATAATGAAAGCAGCAGCAGCCACCATCACCAGTAACGCTGTTGATATAACTGTGATCCTGCGTTTTAATGTCATAGATAGATCTCTCCTAATCGCTAGAAAATTATATGGTTGAAAAAATCGTAAAAGATTACATTTATACACGATAATTTTACCACAAATCGCCGTAGATTTCAATACCTAAAACAAAAAAACCAAAAATTTTATAATTTTATTAGCAGATTATGGAAACAGGCAGCAAAAAAGCCGCCTGTTTCGATGAAGAAAAGGAAGAAATGGAGTAAAATGTAAGATTGCGTAAAAGCTTCAGTGTCCATTCCGAATATTATCGAAATCTCCTAAGCTCCTTTTGATACTCAGGAGTCTGATGGTACTTGTAAGCATCATACGAGTCCTTGATATTCTCACTGATACCGATGGCAAGCGCAAGCAATAACCAGAATAAAAACATAATTACCTCCCCGGACTTTGCCCGTTAAAAAATCATCATCAACGGCACTGCCGTTTCCCTTATGTTACTATTTTACCATACGTCCTGTTTCATTTTCAGGACAATTAACGTCACATTTTATGCAGCTACATCATAATATTCAGCACAGCCGTATTCATTTTCACAGTATTCCTGCGCTTGTTTTTCAGACTGCCCGGTGTTCTTCATATCCTCTGCTATTCCGAACGCTATATAAAGCAGAACCCATAAAATAAACAACATTTTCATATCCCCCGTTTCATGTCAACTGACTGATGTTTTCGGATCCTCTTGTCTGACCCTGTGACTATATTGTATCACAACGCCTGTTTCATTTTCGGGACAATTAAAGCATTGTTCGAAAGTTTTTTCGGATGTTATGCTCTTGACTTTTCCCAAGCACGAGCGTATAATATCATTAAATCTAATTGTCCTGAAACCGAAACAACAACTGATATATAATAAGAAATGCAAGACAAGTCTGACACGATATAAGGAGGACAGTTAGGAGCATATTTCAGATAACAACAGGAGGAAGAACAAATGGCTGACAGCTTCAAGACTTCGGCTCAGCGACTCAAAATACTGTATCTTTACAAAATACTGCTTGAGCACACCGACGAGGAACACAGCATAACTATGCCCGAGATCATAGAACAACTTGCGCTATGTGGAATACAGGCGGCAAGAAAAGCCCTGTACGAGGATATCGAAGCACTGCGCTCTTTTGGAATGGATATAATCTCGGCAAAAGGCAAATATTCGTGCTATTATGTCGCAAGCCGTGATTTCGAGCTTCCCGAGCTTAAACTTCTGGCAGACGCAGTATCGTCCTCACGTTTTCTTACTGAAAAGAAATCCGCAGAGCTGCTGAAAAAGCTGGGTACACTCACCAGCAAATACGAAGCCAAGCAGATACAGCGTCAGGTATACGTTGCTGACCGTGTAAAATCCATGAATGAACGTATCTACATAAATATCGATGTAATACATCGTGCCATTTCTGAAAAAATGCAGATAAAGTTCAGATATTTCGATTATGATCTTGGCGCAAAGAAAAAGTACAGAGAGGGTTTCTATACCTGCTCTCCATACGCCCTCACCTGGAACGAGGAGAACTATTACCTTGTGGCATATTACCCAAAATACAACACTATATCACACTTCCGTATAGACCGCATGGAAAGCATTGAAGTGCGTACTATACGCTCGAGACCGCTGCCCGACAATTTCAGGCTGGCTGATTATCTCAATTCGACCTTCTCCATGTTCAGCGGTGAAGCCGAGTCGGTCAAGCTGCGCTTCCGACGTGAGTCAGGCATGATAAACGCTGTGATCGACCGCTTTGGAAAGAATATTTCGATCCATCCCGACGGAGACGATCATTTCGTGGTCAGAGTGCAGGTAAAAACAGAGCATCCCATGCCGTTTTTCGGATGGCTCTTCAAATTCGGAACTAATGTACAGATACTGGATCCGCCTGAGCTTAAAGCACAGTACACCGAAGCGCTCCGTGCGGCACTTGAGGAGCAGAACAACGTCTGAAGCATAGTTGTTTAATTTGCATAGTAGATCAACACTTGCATTAAAAATAAAAATATGCTATACTGTAATTACCAAAATTTTATGAAAGAGGTACTTCACAATGGATATCAAGGCAAAAATCGAAGAAATCGTTGAAAAGGTAAAGAACGACCCCAATTTCGCAGAAAAGTTCAAAAAAGAGCCTATCAAGGCAGTAGAGGATGTTCTCGGTGTTGACCTGCCCGACGAGGTAGTAAACAACGTCATCGACGGCGTAAAGTCCAAAGTAAACTTTGACGGAATTGCGGATAAGATCGGCGGTCTGTTCGGCGGCTTCGGCAAGAAGGATTGATACAAAATATCCCTGCCCTATCGGGCAGGGATATTTTTACAAGAAAACTGCAAATTACACTTGCAAAATGCTATAAATTATGATATGATGTTAATATATACACTTTAATTATAGTGATGCTAACACGAAAGGACGGTGAGATGTGTGCTTCACGGGAAAAAAATAATTGCGATATGCACAACAAAGGTGAATACACCTTCCGCAAACTCGCTCATTACGCATCTCAATGACCGTGTTCGTGAGCACGGATATATAGTATTCGTCTATTCCACCTGCTCGGAGCTTTATCAGCTGAACCCCAGTGACAAGGGCGAAGAAAGCGTATTTGATCTGCTGGATTTCAATGTGATCGATATCCTTGTAGTCAACTATGAAAAGATAAAGGACCGTGCGCTTTCAAACGAAATAATCCGTCGTGCCCGTGAAAAAGGAAAACCTGTTTTTGTCATCAACGGAAATATCGACGGCTGTATAAACGTAAACTTCGACTACAAGGCAGGCTTTCTTGAAATGTCCCGCCATGTTATAGAACACCACGGCGTAAAACGCCCACATTTCATGGCAGGCTTTGAGGGCAATAAATTTTCTGAGGACCGTTTCGAAATGTTCAGACAGGTGCTTGCAGAAAATAACATCCCTTACGATGACAGCATGAAAAGCTACGGCGATTTCTGGTCGGGTCCCACCATTGCCGCAACCGAAAAGCTGATAGAAACCGGCAAACTGCCCGACGCCATAATCTGCGCCAACGACAGCATGGCTGTAAATGTGTGCGGAGTACTCATGCGCCATGGCATCTCGGTTCCCGATGACATCATAGTGACCGGCTTCGACGGTATTGGAGACGCACGTGTTTCCAACCCCACCATCACTACCTGTATGTGCAGCAATATAGAGATTGCCGACAGGATAGCTGACTATATTATTGAAGGAGATCACCTCTCCGACAATTTCGAGTGCATAGTTACTCCAAAAATGGAGCTTGCACAATCCTGCGGCTGCAATCCGCATATCACATTCAATGCAGCCGATCATCTGACTATGCTTAACGACCGCTTCAACCGCTATCAGTCGGAAGAGCTTAATCTGTTTGAAATGGTCGCAAACATCTTTACACTCAACAACATAAACGATGTATCGGATACGCTTATGCGCTCCAGCTTCTTCGATCTCACCTGCATACTCTATAAGGAATGCATAAACGAAAAGATAAACCCGCTTTCCATACCTAAAAACAAGGACGAAGAAAATGTGTTCGTCCTGTTTGAAACAGATAAGTCAGCTCCGTTTGAACCTTATGAATTCAAACGAGCAGATCTTATCCCTGAGCTAGACAAGCTTATAGAAATAGGTGATCCGCTGATTTTTGTGGCACTGAACTTCATCAATATTCCTCTCGGATATGTGTGCTTCCACTATCACAACGCCGATATGAACAACTATTATCGTGTTCCGCAAACAGTCAGCATTCTCAATAACGCAATAGGCGGATACCGCAATATGCGCTTCCAGCAATTCCTCAATGCACGCCTTGAAGAGATATATAAGCTTGACCGCCTTACAGGTCTGTTCAACAGAAACGCACTGGTAAATACCTTTGAGGAAACCTACGACCGTATGAAGAACGGCGATGAAGATATCACTTTTATCATCTCCGACCTGGACAGACTGAAATACATCAACGACACCTTCGGACACACCGAGGGAGACTATGCGATACGTGCCGTGGCAGATGCGCTACGTGCCGCCGCACCGCCTCACGCCCTGCTTGCACGCTGGGGCGGAGACGAAATGGTAGCGCTCTTCGTAGGAGGATGCGAGGAATATCGCATAAAAGAAGATATCCGTACTTACCTTGAAAAGCTCGTTCTCGAAAACAATAAGCCTTACGAGATAACATCGAGTATAGGAATAGTCACTGTAAAGCCGTCTGAGCTCACCACGCTGGATGATATAACCAAATCTGCAGACAGGCTCATGTACAGCGACAAAATCGCAAAACGCAAGGCAAGAATATAACAAAAGCCGCTCCCGAAGCATATCGGAAGCGGCTGCTTTTGTTTATGTGTCAATTTTTTTGACAGGCACCCAGATCTCTCCGTGTTGCTCGTCAAAGTAAACTTCAAGATTGTAATTGCCTGCTAACCTATACTCCTTGCAGTTAGGAAGCCATTCGCTCCAGATCCTTGTATTTACATCCTGAAGTGCTTTAGGACATTCGCCGACATAGGGAAACACCGCCCATGTACCTGCTTCAAAGGTTTTTGTGCTGCAACCTTCAGGGATCTCAAAAGCAGGAATGTAAAGGTCTGCGATATAATAGTCAAATTCCTTACCGTCGCTGTCAACACAGGCACCGAACACACCCTTTATGATCTCTCCGCCACCATTCTGATAATGCTCCTGCCAGAACAGCGGAATCTCTGTGTAGGATGTCTCCGTATTGAACTTTCTGCATTTTCCCATAATAGTAAATGCCGCTTTTTCTACTATTCTGTACTCTGTCATAGTACCGCCCTCCAATGTAAGCTTTATGCGCAACGGAGCAAAAGCCTTGAGCCTCGCTCCCTGCTCCTTTGCAGCAGATGGAGATATGCCATGAAACTTAGTGAACGCCCTGGTAAAGCTGTCGTGGGATTCGTAACCGTATTTCAATGCTATATCTATTACTCTTGCATCCGAACAGCTAAGCTCCTGAGCCGCAAGCGTAAGTCTCCTGCATCTTATGTATTCACCCACTGTAAGGCCGCACAGAACACTGAATATTCGCTGGAAATGGAACGGCGATACATACGCCCTTGCTGATATCTCTGCAATATCAAGCTCCTCTGTAAGATTATCTTCTATGTACTGCACTGCATTTTGTATACCTTCTGCCCATCCGTTCATGACCGTCTCCTTTCAGCTGTGACAATATTCTATCACAAATAACGTTATTTTGCACGACTTTTTATGCTCTCTGATGTAAAACCTTAATACCCTATAAAGCCGAAAGACCCAAGAAGATCATCTTCCTGGGTCGATTTATTAATCTGAAATAAACCACAGCCGTCACTTACCTGCTACCTCATACAAAATTACAGTGCCGCTGTGAACTATGACCTCAGCCTCAGCCTCTGCGACCTCATTACTGATACCAAGAGGGTATGCTCTGTCCAGACGGTAACGTACCAACGGATATTTCATACCGTACTCCGTGACCGTTGAAGTCTCGGTAAATGCGAACAATGAGACAAACCCGTCAAATTTACCGATCTTAACGCTGTCCCCCTGATGAAGCAGGCGAAGCTTTTCACCGCCGCCATAAAGCGTAGCCCTGACTCCCTTCTGATACAGATACTCCAGTGTCTGCACATTCGCAAACGCATGATCAAATCTGCCGCCAAGAGCACAGAAAAAACGCAGCTCATTGCAGCCGTACTGCATGGCTGTATCAGCCGCAAGGATAGTATCGGTATCGTCCTTTATCGGAGAAACTCGGATGACCTCTGCGCTTTCAGGGATATCCGCAGTGCAGCTGTCAAAATCACCGACCACGATATCCGGATCTATACCTGCGGCGATCGCATGGTGTAATCCGCTGTCAGCGCATATAATAAGCCCTTCTACCAGCGATCTATCAATGCTTCCATCGGGAGAGCCGCAGATTATAGAGCAAATCTTATTATTCCCACTCATTTATCTTACTCGCTTCCTCATACATCCTAAGATAACTGTCATAACGTGATCGTGGGATGTTTCCCTCATCCACCGCCGCACGCACTGCACAGCCCTTTTCCTTTATGTGAGCACAATCTGCAAACTGACAACCTCCAACAAACCCCGAAAACTCACGGAATGCACCGTCAAGCTCTCCCTTTGGAATACGGCAGTAGCGCTCGGTCTCCACAGTAGAAAAACCGGGAGTGTCGGCGATGTATCCACCTGCAAGCTTGTACATCTCAACCTGACGTGTCGTATGTCTGCCTCTTCCAAGCTTTCGGCTGATGTGAGCCGTTTCAAGCGCCAGCTCAGGGAACAGTGAATTGAGCAGACTGGACTTGCCTACTCCCGAGTTGCCTACAAATGCGGTGGTCTTGCCTCGGACAAACCGAAGCACTTCATCTGCTCCATCACCGCTGATGTTATTAACCATACACACTTTTATTCCTATGGACCGATATACATCTATGATATCGCCTGCGTCCTCAAGATCGATCTTTGTGAACACGACAATCGGCTCTATGCCCTTGCTGTCAGCTATTGCAATAAGCTTGTCCAGCACAAACCGGTTGGGCACAGGCTCAACACAGGAATTGACGAATACTATACCGTCAAGATTTGCAAGCGGCGGACGTATCAGATGGTTTTTGCGCTCGTATATCTCTGCAATAACAGGGTCGGTGTTATCCTCCATGACAATGCGCACATTGTCTCCTGCGCATGGACTTATTCCGTCCTTCCGGAAAATTCCACGTGCGCTGCATTTCACAACATCGCCTGCCAATATGCCGCTGAGGGCATCTACATAGTAGATACCCCCAACAGCCTTTATAATCTTGCCATTAAATTCAGTAGAAATTTCGAATCCCCCCTGATCATTCTACGGGAATCGCTCCGCCCGGTGCCTGCCCCGACTCGGTTGTTTCCGTTACATCGGGAGAGTCAGGCTCAACTGTCTCTGCGGGTGTATCAGCAGGCACTTCCTGCGTCTCAGCAGGTGCCTCCGGAGAGTCTGTCGACGTTGCAGGCGGCTCTGCGGTCTCAGGCGCAGGCTCATCGGGAACTGATGCCATAAGCTGAGAGAAGATCTTGGAATTGCTTTCGATCTTGTCGCTGGACATCGTACCGTCTTCTTTGAACGTAAACTTATAGATCATATAGGTTCCGCTCTCGCCTGTTTTCGTGGATGTTACCTTGAGAACGAACTCCTTTACTTCACCGGGCTTACCGCTGATAGTGTACTTGATCTCCTTATTGGAAGCAAGTCCAACATCACGTATCTCGTTCTCACGAGTGGTATCAAGCAGACCGTCGATATAATACTTGAACTCAAACTCGCCCTCTGCGCTCTTGGGAACGGTGATCCTGAACGACTTTTCGATGTTAGGTATCTCGCCCGAGCTTACAGTAAGTGTGATCTCTGTTCCGGGCTCCTTCATCTCGTTGGGCTCGATATCCTGATCAATGATGGTATCCTTTTCTTCCTCACTGTCCTGATAGTCAAGGATAGGAGTGAGCTTGTATTCCTCACAGCGCTCAAGTGCCACATCAAGCGGCAGACCTACAAAGTTGATTATCGGGATAAGAGTATCGGGAGCACCGTAGCTTATGATAAGCTTTACGGTAGAACCCTGCGGAGCCATGGTATGCGCTGCGGGAATAGTCCTGATAACATGGTTTTCAGGGATATCCTCGCTCTCCTCGTAGGATTTGGATACTTTAAAGCCATCCTTGATAAGCTGACGCTCTGCGGCATCAACAGTACGGTTGGAAAGATCCTGCACCTCTACCTGCTTGATACCCTTGCTTACCTTTACAACAACAGTTGAGCCGATCTTGACCTGTCTGCCCTCCGGGAACTCCTGATCAAAGATCTGGTCCTTTTCATACTCGGACCATTCCTGCTGTGCCTGAAGATTGAGATAAGAACCAAATTCATCCACAGCCTCATCCCATGTATATCCTACAAGCTGAGGCATGGGAATGGTGTTGTCCTGATTGACACTGATGTTGGAGCCTGTGCTGTCAAGAGAACTGCCGCCTGAAGATGTAGGCGGTTCTCCGAAATACTTATTTATGAGCACAAGCACAAGGAATACAGCCGCAATGATAAACGCCGTACCAACAGCGAATAGTATAGGAATCAACGGCGAACGGCGCTCCTCATATTCGTCATCATCGTCGTCATCATACTCATCATCGTCGTCATATTCCTCGTCAGGGATGTGTACAGCCATCTCCTTACGGCGGCGGGGCTGCTCCTGCTCTCCTGCTGGGATCGGACGATCAAAATACTTTGTAGTACCGTCAGTTGAATTATACTTGTATTCAAAGATGATGCCGGGATTCTTCTTCAGTTCTTCAAGATCCTTTATCATCTCGCCCGCTGTCTGGTATCGCTGATTAGGCTCCTTCTGCATAGCACGGAGGATTATCTGCTCCAGACCCTCTGGGATAGTACTGTTGAGCTCGGTAGGCTTCTTGGGAGTGCTCTGCATGTGCATCAGTGCAATGGATACAGGCGTATCGCCGTCAAACGGCTTCTTACCTGTGACCATCTCATACAGTGCAACGCCAACGGAATAGATGTCGCTGCGCTCGTCGGTAATATCTCCACGTGCCTGCTCAGGGCTGATGTAATGAACCGAACCGATGGTCTTTTCAGACATGGTCTTGTTGTTCTCGCGGTTAAAGCGTGCGATACCGAAGTCCATGACCTTGATAGTGCCGTCACTCAGCAGCATCACATTGGAGGACTTCACATCACGGTGGACTATTCCCCTGTCATGTGCATGCTGAAGCGCCTTTAAGATCTGTATGGTAAAGTGAATGGAGTCACGCCACTTGAGCACGCTCTGCTGCTCGATATAATCGGTAAGTGTGATACCATCCACATACTCCATAACGATGAACTGGACCTTCTCTGTGAAGCCCACATCGTATATCTTTACGATATTGGGATGGGAAAGCAGTGCGATCGCCTTAGACTCGTTTCTGAAGCGGCGAAGGAACTCATCGCTGCCTGCAAACTCCGTCTTGAGTATCTTTACCGCTACGATACGGTCATCCTCGATATCCCTAGCACGGTAGATATCAGCCATTCCGCCGACGCCGATAAGCTCCAGCAGCTCATATCTTCCGTCAAGCTTTTTTCCAATATTACTGTCCATGTATTTTCCGCCATTTCTCCATACACTTTATATTCAGCGCACCGCCGTATGGCAGCGGTGTCATTTTATTTCAGATTTGGTACAAATACTGCTCTTACACATTATTATACTAACACGAAGCACTGATTTTGTCAACCAAACGGATAAAACTGTAATTGAATTGTAAAATTTGTTACCGTATCGTAACATTTCATCCGTGTTTCAGACGGTTACGAAAGCCACCGAAACATTATCATGTCCACCGTTGTTGTTGGCGTATCTTATAAGCGCCTCTGTCACATCCTCGGGCTTGACCTCAAAGCAGATATCAAGTATATCCATATCATCTCCATAGGCTGAAAGGCCATCAGAGCAAAGCAGCAACATATCGCCATCATTAAGCTCCAGCTCGAAATAATCGGGAGTGACGCCGCTCTCAGCGCCTATTGCACGGGTTATCTTGTTACGCTTGGGATGGGTCTTTGCCTGCTCCTCGGTTATCTCTCCACGGTCGATAAGCTCTCTCACATGTGAGTGGTCACGTGTGACCTGTCTTATGCACTCATCCTCATCGGAAGAGAACAGATGATATGCACGGCTGTCGCCGACATTTACTATGTACGCACAGCCGCCAAAAACTATCGCAGCCACGCAGGTGGTACCCATGACCGAATGGTCCAGCTCCCGCTGTGCCGTCTCGTATACGATGCTGTTTGCCGCCGACACCGCCGTAATAAGCAGGTTCCTGACGGAGTTTCGGTTCATCATCTCGGAGAAGCTCTCCTTTATGCGCCTGGATATCACATCCACCGCCAGCTGACTTGCCAGTCCGCCCGATGTCTCTCCGCCCATTCCATCGCAGAGTACCGCAGCAACAGCTGTATCGCTGAGGCGCTCGGACCAGACCGTATCCTGGTTCTCCTCACGCTGTAATCCTATATCTGTCTTGCTGTAAACGTTCATTCCTTCACCGCCCCGTGAGCTGCGCCGTCATCCCTGCGAAGCTGACCGCAGGCGGCATTGATATCCGCACCCAGCGTTCTTCGCACTGTCGCATTGATCCCTGCATCTGTAAGACGCTTCTGGAATCTTTCGACATAACGGCTCTTTTTAAAGTCCCTCTCTCTTATCTCGTTGATCGGAATGAGGTTTACATGGCACAGCATTCCTTTAAGAAGCCTTATCAGCTCCTCAGCGGACTGCTCGGTGTCGTTTACCCCCTCGATAAGAGAGTATTCAAAGCTTATGCGTCTGCCTGTCTTTTTAAAGTAGTCACGACAGGCTGTCATAAGCTGCTGTAAGTTATATTTCTTGTTGATCGGCATGATGGAGCTGCGCTTCTCGTCCGTGGCAGCATGGAGCGAGATTGAAAGGGTAAGCCCCGTTTTCATCTCGGCAAGCTCGTATATCCTGTCCACTATGCCGCAGGTGGAAAGGGAGATATGTCGCAGACTCATTCCGTCGCCCTCGTCATTGAGCAGCGAAAGGAACTTCATCACATTGTCGAAATTATCAAGCGGCTCGCCGATGCCCATAAGCACTATGCTGTCCACATGGCGACCGCTGTCACGCTCAGTTTCGTATATCTGCAGAAGCATTTCAGACGGAAGCAGGTGCCGCACGAAGCCCGCTATCGTGGAAGCGCAAAAACGGCAGCCCATCCTGCATCCCACCTGAGTGGAGATGCATAGGCTGTTTCCGTGCTTGTATTCCATTAGTACGGTCTCCACTGACTCGCCATCGGGCAAACCATATAAGTATTTTACCGTATTATCTATGTCCGATACAAGCTTTTTTTTGATAATTAGTGATTTTAGACAAAACTTTTTTTCGAGTGTATCTCTCAGTTGTGCAGAAATATTGCTCATCTGCGAAAAATCTTTGACTTTTTTAACATGAAGCCAATCATATATCTGCTTTGCCCTGAAAGCCTTTTCACCAAGTGCCGTAAGCTCTGCCGTAAGCTCGTCCCTTGACAGGGATAGTATATCGATCTTTTCGTTGTTTTCCATGGTTATTTTATTCTCCTGAAAGAGGCTGTGAAAAAGCCGTCTCCGCCGTTTTCATCGGGGAAATATGTACGCCTGAAGCTGTTCTCCGCATCCTTATACGGCACAGTCTGCACTATCGGTGAGAACTCGGGGTGCACCGCTGCAAAAGCCTCTACAACATCATCGTTCTCGGCACGGCTGAGGGTGCAGGTAGAGTACACCAGCGTACCGCCTACCTTGACATATTTCGATGCCGTTTCAAGTATACGGCGCTGTATATCGGGAAGCTCCTCAAAATCCTCGGGACGCTTGTATTTTATCTCGGGCTTGCGGCGGATAACGCCAAGTCCCGAACAAGGGACATCGCAAAGCACCCTGTCTGCCTGCGGAAGCTCGGTATTGTACTTTGTAGCATCGCCCTGCATCGCACTTATTATACGGAGTCCAAGACGTGACGCTCCGTCCTCTATCAGTGCGACCCTCATATCGTGCAGGTCAAGGCTGTACAGCTTACCGTTGTTGCCCATAAGCTCCGCCATGGTGAAGCTCTTTCCGCCGGGAGCTGCACACATATCGATAACAGTCTCATTTACCACGGGTCGCAGCGTAAGACAGCAAAGCTGTGAGGAGATATCCTGCACATGGAAAAGTCCCGCCTTGTATGCCCTGGACTTTTCAATATCGCCCGTCTTTTCAAGGACTATGCAATCATCAAGTCCCGCATATTTCTTTGCCGCTATCTTATCTCTTGCAAGCTCTGCGATAAGCTTGTCCGAAGTAGTCTTAAGGGTATTCACCCTTGCATAGACAGGTGGTTTTCCTATAGAAGCTTTCAGCGCCTTTACAGTGCGCTCTACATCGTATTCATCTATCCACTTTTCGACCAGCCATTTCGGACAGGAATACTCTATCGAAAGCCTGTCTGCCGCCTCAAGTCCGAGATAGCTTATCTTCTTGCCGTTTCTTACAAAGCTTCTCAGCATACCGTTCACAAATCCCTGTGCCGAAAACAGCTTAAGCTTCTTGCACAGCTTTACGCTCTCGTTTACTGCTGCGCTTTCAGGTACATTGGACATATACAGGAGCTGATACAGTCCCACACGAAGTATCGCTACCGCCGCCCTGTCAAGCTTCTCAAAAGCGATCTTTGAATTCTTTTCAATGATATAATCAAGAGTGAGCCTGCGTTCTGTAACACCGTAGAACAGCGCCGCAGCAAATGCCTTGTCCCTGTCGCTGAGCTGCGCCTCCGACAGAACGGAGTCAAGCAGGATATTTGAGAAGGAATCGCTGTCCTCCATTTTCAGCAGCATCTTGACCGCTGTAAGTCTTGCGTCAGCCATTTTACAGGCTCCTTTCTGTTGTCTTATCTTCGTCTGTTAGCTCTTGCAATAAGCCGCAGAAGCTGTGTTATGGATACCGTAAGGCTCGCAACATAGGTCATCGCAGCTGCACTGAGGGTCTTTCGTGCACCGTAAAGCTCGTCACGCTCAAGGATAAGCTCGCTCTCCAGCGTTTTCATGGCACGGCGGCTTGCGTTGAACTCCACAGGCAGTGTAACGAGCTGGAACAACACCACAAACGCAAACAGGATTATTCCGAGATTTACGAACAGATCGTTGTTCATTATCAGTCCTAAAATAAAGATATAGATATACGCCATACTGCCGAGATTAGCAATAGGAACGATAGCGGAGCGTATCTTTATCGGCACATAGCCCTTTGCGTGCTGGACAGCATGGCCGCACTCATGCGCCGCAACACCGATAGCCGCAAGTGAACTGCTGTCGTAAACGCTGTCTGACAGCGATACCACATTGGTCTTGGGATTGTAATTATCGGTGAGATGTCCGCTTATTCTCACCACCGCAACATCGTAAAGTCCGTTGTTGTCAAGTATCTGACGTGCTACCTGCCATGCCTGCAGTTGCCGCTTGCTTGACACTTTGGAGTATTTTGCATAGGTGCTCTTCACCTTTGCGGAGCATACCAGCGCAAAAATAAACGCCGCTATGCACAGAAAATATGTCAGCATATAATTGTCGCCGAGAAAGTCTGCGAAACCGCTGCCCGAGTTGTGTCTGAGCCCGCTGGTGTGACTTGCGGCGGATAATATCATAAGTGCATTTGACATAATAGATTCCTTTCGATCAGCCTAAAACAGTACCCTTTTCAAGCTTTTTTCCTCTCAGGTATGCGGAAACATCCATGCGCTTGCCACCCTCGGGCTGTATCTCGGTAAAGGCTACGCCGTTACCGTCGCCGCAGGCAACGATAAAATGTTCGGCATCCGCAATAGTACCCGCAGGTGCGTTCACTCCCTCTGCTATACGGGACATGAAGACCTTCATGCGCTTACCCTCAAGCATAGTATATGCACAAGGGGCATCCGACATGGCCCTGATGAAATCGTACACCTGCTTTGCAGGCTTTGTGAAGTCAAGCTTCAACTCTTCCTTGGAGATCATGGAAGCATAGCAGGTCTCGCCCTCCTGAGGAGTCCTTACAGCCGTGCCGTCCTCTAAAGCCGCAAGCGTCTTTACGATAAGCGCAGCGCCGCAGGCAGAAAGCGCATCATGAAGCTGTGCGCCTGTCATATCCACAGGGATCTGCACCTCTTCTTTAAGGATCATATCACCTGTGTCAAGACCCTCTGCCATGTACATGGTAGTCACTCCGCTCACGGTTTCACCGTCCTGGATGACACGCTGGATAGGCGCAGCACCCCTGTACTTCGGGAGAAGCGAGGCGTGAACGTTGATACAGCCGTACTTCGGCAGCTCAAGAACTCCCCTTGGAAGTATCTGTCCGTAAGCCACCACCACGATGCAGTCGGGAGCTATCTCACGCAGTGTCTGCATGGAGCTTTCAGCGTCCTCGCCTTTCCTCAGGCTCAGCGGCTGGTATACGGGGATATCGTGCTTCAGCGCACACTCCTTAACAGGGGTCATCATTATCTGCTTGCCACGGTTCTTGGGTTTGTCGGGCTGGGTAAATACCGCAGCGACCTCGTGCCCTGCTTCTATCAGCGACTCAAGGCAAGCGAGTGAGAACACAGGAGTACCCATAAATACTATCTTCATATCACTTTTCCTCCTCTACCCATTCCGTCACCTTATCGGAGAAAAGTATACCGTTAAGGTGGTCTATCTCATGGCAGAACGCACGGGCGAGAAGCTCTGTTCCCCTGTACTCCACGGGCTTTCCGTAGCGGTTGAGAGCCTTTACCCTCACCTTATTGGGACGCTGTACATAGCCGTATTTATTGGGATAGGAAAGGCAACCCTCAGTACCGTTCTGCTTGCCTGTCATCCTTGTGATAACAGGATTAATAAGCTCGATAGTGCCGTTGTCATCGTCCACATCTATCACCACAACACGCTTGAGTACGCCTACCTGCGGTGCCGCAAGGCCCACGCCGTTAGCCTCCATCATCGTGTCGTACATATCATCAAGCAGCTCCCAGAGTTCCTCGTTGAACTCAGTGACCTCCTCGCATTTCTGACGGAGCACATCCTCTCCGAACTTTACTATTTCACGCTTTGCCATTTTTAATTCCTCTCAGTTATATGTATATCTGCGGTAAATATTGAACATCCGCACAAAATACGGATTTATTTACATACTATCAACAGGCTCACAGCATCCTATCAAGCATACTTCTGCCACGTTCACGTGATGCGCTTACCTCATGATACAGACTCTCGTAAAAGCTTATTGCCGCATCACGCCGCTCTTTTGCCAGCTGTCTGCCTTTTTCGGTGTAAAATCCCGAATATATCTTTTCCAGCTTCATCTTATACTCACGAAAAAACGATGGCGGTTCATCTCCGCTTCCATCCGAAACCTTTCCGTCCGATGTAAGACTATAAAGCGGCTCGCCTACTGTCCCTTTATAGATCAGCGTCCGTGCTATGCCAACCGCCCCTGCCGCATCGAGCTTGTCAGCATCGAATAATATCTTTGCTTCAAGGCTCTTCGGAGGTCTGCTCTTTCTGAAACGATGTGTTATCACACAATCTCTCACCTGTATTGAGAAAGCTTCGGAAAATCCGATCGACAGCAAGAAATCATACGCCTTTTTGCCGCCTGCCTCGGCATGACACAGCGACGGGTCGGCAAGCTGCTCTGCTCTTCCGATATCATGCAGCAGACACGCCGCAACGAGAACGTCCATATCAACATTCTTTTCACAAGCAGCTATATCCAGAGCATTATAAAGCACACGGTATACGTGTTCTCTGTCGTGGGCGCTGTCTTTCATACAGGACATCATATAGTCTTCTATCAGTTTAAACGTTCTTCTGTCCATTTATCAGGTCTCAGGCTTCATTCTGTCAATAAACAGCACGCCCTCAAGATGGTCAAGCTCATGACAGAATGCCCTTGCAAGCAGACCCTCGCCTGTCAGGGTGAACTCTTTTCCGTCCCTGTCCTGTGCCTTTACAGTTACCTTTAAGGGGCGCTCCACCTCGTGCCACTCGCCGGGCAGGGAAAGGCAGCCCTCGCCGCCGCACTGCACGCCCTCTGTCTCAATTATCTCGGGATTGATAAGCTCGATAACGCCGTTTTTGTCATGCACATCGATAATTACAACTCTGCGGAGCATTCCGACCTGAGGTGCGGCAAGACCTGCACCCTCCGCCTTTGCAAGTGTCTCTCTCATATCGTCAAGCAGGATGTGCAGCTTTTCGTCAAAAGCAGTGACAGGTCTGCACTTCTTGCGAAGTATATCATCTCCGTATTTTACTATCTCTCTTAAAGCCATTTCATGCTCCTTTCATATCACAGCGTTTCGCCGTTCATGTCTGCAAAAAAACCGACATTACGGAACGCCTCATCCTGCCCCGCTGCTTTCAGCGTGTTCTCGATAAGCTCTCTTAACGCACTGCTGCTGCGGCACTTTATTATCAGCCTGTAACGATGACGGCCGTTTATCTTTGCAGCGGCACATTTTGCGGGACCAAGCACCCGAAGCGGTATCTCTCTCCCAAGCTGTGCCCGTTTCTGCTCCAGAAGCTGCGTAAATCTTCTTGCAGCCAGCGCACAATTACTTTCAGACAGCGCAGAAAACGTCACCGATATTATATCACAGAACGGAGGATAGAGCATCGCCTCACGCAGCTTTATCTCCTCCTCGTAAAACGCAGGGTAGTCCTGCCTTGCCGCAAGATTAAGCACATAATGCTCAGGCGTAAAGGTCTGGATCATCGCTCTGCCCTTTCTGCCGCCCCGACCCGAACGCCCGACTACCTGTGTCACAAGTGAGAATGTGCGCTCATACGCCTTAAAATCCCCCGCATAAAGCGAGTTATCCGTTTTAAGCACGCCGACCAGCGTAACATTAGGGAAATCCAGCCCCTTGGCTATCATCTGCGTGCCGACTATTATATCATACTCTCCGTCGGCAAACGCCCTGAACTTCTGCTCGAATGCGTGCTTTGTAGAGGTGGTATCTGCATCCATTCGCAGTATCCTTGCCCTCGGGAAGATCTCGGAAAGCTCGTCCTCCACACGCTGGGTACCCGTACCCTTCATCATCATGTACCTGCTGCCGCATTTGGGACAGGTCTGCGCAAGCCGCTGCGAAAATCCGCAGTAATGACAGATAACGCTGCCGTTAGCCTTATGATAGGTAAGCGGCACAGCGCAGTTGGGACACTCCGTTGAGGCACCACAGTGGGCGCACCGCACGCTTGTGTGATATCCACGGCGGTTAAGCAGCAGTATCGACTGCTCGCCTCGCTCCAGGTTTGCCTGTATCTCGTCAAGCAGCGGCATACTGAAAGAAGAATGGTTGCCGTTCTGCTGCTCCACTTTCATATCAACTATATATACATCGGGAAGCACAGCGTTGTTGTAACGCTCGTCCAGCTCAAACAGGCTGTAACGCCCCGTCTTTGCGTTATAGTAGCTCTCAAGCGACGGCGTAGCCGAAGCCAGAAGAAGAAACGCATTATGTGCAAAGCACCTCTGCTTTGCCGCCTCCCTTGCGTGATAGCGGGGAGCGTTCTCCGACTTATAGGTGCTTTCGCCCTCCTCGTCAATGACGATTATGCCTAAATTCCGCACAGGCGCAAACACCGCACTGCGGGTGCCTATAACTATCCTCGCCTTGCCGCATTCGATGCGGCGGTACTCGTCAGCACGTTCTCCCAGCGAAAGGCTGCTGTGAAGCACAGCCACCTCGCCGCCGAAAAGACTACGGAATTTACCCACCATCTGCGGTGTAAGGGATATCTCGGGCACCAGCATCATGGCGGATCTTCCGTCTTTGAGTGCCTCGTTTATAAGGCGGATGAACACGGAGGTCTTGCCGCTTCCCGTAATGCCCCTAAGAAGTGCGCACTTCGGCTCGGGCAGTCTCATAAGCCCAAGCAGACCGTCAAATACCTCCTGCTGCTTTTCGGAAAACACTATGCTCTCAGGACTCTGCGACGCCATTTCGGCAGGCTCGGTGCGGAACACCGTCTGCTCGTACAGCTCCAGCACACCCTTTTCAACAAGACGCTTCACCACCGCCGCTGTGACACAGCAGGCATAGCACACCTCTTTTACCGATGCAGCTTCGGCACCCTCTACAAACTCTACCACCTGCTTCTGCTTAGGTGTGAGCTTAGGCATTTCCTCCGGCTCTGCAAGCCTTACCAGCCGAGCTGTTTCATCGCCGACACGGCGTTTAAGCTCGTCATTCTCACGCACTGCGCCCTTTTGGAGAAGTGCTTTGAGCATCCTGCCGCCATCGCCACAGGATGTCACTATCTCGTCACGTGCTATGCCATCCGAAGCGGCAGAGAGCTTTGCGATAAACTCCCGCTCCTTGTCGGTAAGCTCGCCCGAATATTCCCCGTTTACACAATAGTGCGTTTTCAACGAGAAGCTGAGCCCTGGCGGAAGTATCGTCCTGAACGCATCAAAATAAGTGCAGAACGTGGTATCCCTCAGCCATCGGCACAGCTTTAGCTGCTCCTCAGATATGCAGGGCTCCTCATCCACCGCAAAAAGCAGCTCCTTAAGCTTTTCGGAAGCTCCCTCAGCAATATCGAACACAAGACCTATACGGCTCTTGTTTCCTCTGCCAAAGGGCACAGCCACTCTCATTCCCGAACGGAGCGTTTCACAAAGCCCCTCGGGTACGATATAGCTGAAAAGCGTGTCAAAGCTATACGAGGTGTTTTCCACCGCCACCAGTGCAATAAGAGTCTGTTCCATCGGGAATTTATTCACCCTTTATTTTTTCAAGCATTTCCATACATCTTGCCTTACGACATTTCTCAGCACGGATGACCGCAATAAGATCATCGACTGCCTCCTCAAGTGCGTCGTTCACCACGAAATAATCATAATTCACTGCGGTGCCTATCTCGTTTCTTGCCTGTGCCGTGCGGCGGAGGATGGTTTCTTCATCCTCTGTGCCACGCTTTCTCAGGCGACGCTCAAGCTCCGCCATGGAAGGGGGAAGAATGAATACAAGGCAGCACTCGGGGAACAGCTTTTTGATGTTCATCGCCCCCTCTACCTCTATCTTAAGGATAACATCCTTACCCTGCGCCAGCATATCCTCCACCGCCTTACGGGGAGTGCCGTAATAGTTGCCTATGTACTCGGTATATTCAAGCACCGCTCCGTCCTTTATCATCTGCTCAAAGCTCTCTCTTGTGTGGAAGTGATAGTGGACGCCGTCCACCTCTCCGGGGCGTGGCGCTCTTGTGGTAGCGGAAACGGAATAACCAACATTCTCGGTCTTTGCCAGTACCTGTTCAAGTATAGTATCCTTTCCGCAGCCTGCAGGCGCTGATACAACAAATAAAAGTCCCTTATTCATCTTCGTCCTCCCCTGTCGTTTTGCCCGAAATGGTCTCGGGCTGTAATGCGGACAGCACGACATGTCCGCTGTCACATATAATTACCGAGCGTGTCTTGCGCCCGCAGGTGGCGTCGATAGCCGTGCCGCCGTCCTTGGCAAGCTGTACTATACGCTTCACGGGGGCAGCCTCGGGACTTACCACCGACACTATCCTGTCGGCGTTTACAGTATTACCAAAGCCTATGTTTATCAGCTTCATATTTCAACGCACCTCTCTTTTTATGCGCAAAAAGGCAACACTGCCCTTTATACACTATAATAATATATTATAGCACACAGTAAAGAAAAAATCAATATCGAAGCGATATAATGATGAACAGACGACGCATAACGACAGACCGATCCAACCGCAGCAAACTCAACACCCGATCAGACAACAAAAAAACGCTGAACTTTCGTTCAGCGTTTTTGGCGGACAGTCAGGGATTCGAACCCTGGAACGGGTATTAGCCGTTACACGATTTCCAATCGTGCGCCTTAGACCAGCTCAGCCAACTGTCCACACCATTTATTCCCGATACTCTCCGTATCGACTTAATTATTATATCACAAGCTCATCTATTTGTCAAGCACTTTCTTTAATTTTTTATATAAATTTTTAAAGACCGCTTTCAGCAACCGGAAAGCGGTCTTGATATTTATTTTACAGGCATGATGATCTCCTTTTCATTCTTGCCTGTGTTTATGATTATCTTTTCGATAATACCGTTTGCGGGAAGCTCAAGCCTGCACTCGCCTCCGTTTTTGGAGAACACCTCTGCCGAAACTATCTCTCCGTTTTCCCAGCTTGCGTTTATCACAAAGCCACCTCTTGCACACAGGCCCCTGAAGCTTCCGCTCTTCCACTCGTCAGGGAGTGCGGGAAGCAGCCTGATAACGCCCTCGTGGCTCTGTACGAGCATTTCAGCAATACCTGCCGAAGCTCCGAAGTTTCCGTCGATCTGGAACGGCGGATGGAAATCCCACAGGTTCACAAAGGTGCAGGAGCTTAAAAGTCCGTTGAGCAGCTTGTAGGTGCGGTTTCCGTCGCCTGTTCTTGCCCATAGATTTATCTTATAGGCTCTCGCCCAGCCCGTAGACTCGTCACCACGGTCGTTCATCGTAGCAATAGCCGCCTGCATAAGCTCGGGACGGGAATGATTTATGTATTTGCCGGGGTAAAGCCCCATCAGATGTGAGATATGACGGTGATTTTTCTGCACCTTGGAGCTGTCGAAATCCGGCTCGTCCTCCTCGTACCATTCCTTGAGAAGTCCTGTTTTTCCTACCGAATACGGCTTCAGCCTCGGCAGCAGTTCCTTTACTCTGTGACAAAGCTCAGGATCCGTGTTAAGTGCCTCGGCAGCCTTTAAAAAGTCCTCAAAAAGCTGTGCAATAAGGCTCTGCTCGTAAGTATTGCCGATGGTGGCAGGACCATGCTCGGGGCTGTATGTGGGAGAGGACACGAATCTGTCCTGCTTTTCATCATATATCAGCCACTGAGTGTAAAAGCGCACGCTTTCACGCATTATCGGATATATCTTCTCTGCAAGATAGCGCTTGTCGCCTGTGAACTCATAATGTTCCCAGATATTCTGCATCAGCCACGCAACAGCTGCAGTGGACCAGCCCCAGTAGAAATCCCATCCGGGTGCTGTCCAGCCGAATGGCGAGCATTGAGTGTGCGCCGTCCAACCGTTTTCGGGCTGATCTTCAGTTGAAATGATATTATAATATTCCTTTGCGGTTATGCGGCCCGGCTCTCTGAGCGAATCGAGAAAATCCACCAACGGGGGCACTGTTTCAGCCATATTTGTGTTGTAAGCACCCCAGTAGTTCATCTGGAGGTTTACATTTATATGATAATCACAGCACCACGGAGGCGTGTTGCTCTCGTTCCATACGCCCTGGAGGTTTGCAGGCAGCGAGCCTTCTCTTGAAGAGGAGATCAGCAGATATCTTCCGTACTGGAAATACAGCGACTCCAGCTTGTTCATAGCGGCACGCTCTCCACGTCTGTAAGCTTCGATAAGCCTGTCAGCAGGCATGTCAGCTTCCTCATCATTAAGCTTCAGCTCCACACGGTTGAATATAGAGGAGTAATCCGCATAATGCTCCTGATAAAGTGCGTCCCAGCCGAGCATCGAGGCTGCCTGCACCAGCGGAATGGTAACAGTGGCAGGGTCGATATTGCTGCGGTAGTCGGGATACTTCATCTCATAGTCAGTGGCAGCGGTAAGATACAGTACGGCTTCGGTAGCGTCCTTCACTATAAGCTTGCCGCCCGTTGTAAGTATTTCACCGTCGGTCTGTACCATCGCCCTTGCGTCAAATCGCATGCCGTTGTCCTCGACATAACCGCTGTAACACATGAGGTTGCCCTCTGCGTCAATAGTGCAGGGATGTGTCTTGTCCACCCACAGGCTGAAGCCGAGCTTGCCCTTTTGGGAAGCAGAAAAACGGAACGCCATTATCCTTGCGGGATAGCTTGCAAAGGCTTCACGGGTGTACTTCACGCCGCCTATCTCAAACTCGCAGGTATAAAGAGATTTGTCGAGATCCAGCGCACGGCGGTAATTTGAAGCCTGACCATTAGGAACATTGAAATCTATCACCATATCGCAGAGCAGCAGATATGAGCCGAAATCACCATCGCCCGTGAGCTTCGGCAGAAGCTCCAGTACCTTGTCGTAGCTGCCGTTTTTAAGCTCTTCCTGCACCTGCTTAACATATTTATATCTGTCACGCTTGTTGCCGCCGTAATAATCAGGTCGGTTTTCGCAGGGACCGCCTGCCCACAGAGTCTTTTCATTAAAAACGATACGCTCTGTGCGGATGCCTCCGAACATACTTGCGCCTATATATCCGTTGCCGATAGGCAGACAGGTCTGCTCCCACAAGGAAAAATCGCCCTCATGGTCAAAATAAATAACATTTCCGTTGCTCATTTTGATAAAGTTCCTTTCTGCGAAGCGATATTGCAAGCAAATCAGCACACCATCGCTTTAGCACATTAATCACAGTCATTATAACACAAACCCGAGTCGTTGTCAACAACTCGGGTCACATCATTTTACATTATTATGCAGTTGTGGCAGGCGGATCGGTCTCCATAATGATCATTGCCGTAAGCCGTGAAAGCTCATCATAAGTCTTTTGCATATCCCCTGTCATACGGCTGGTCTTTACCGAATGAAACACTCCCTGAATAAGGAACGTGAGAATAGTGTCATTTTTTTCAGTCTTAAAACCGGGATATGCCTCATACAGTATCTTTTTGATGCGTGCTTCTATCTTGTCACTGAAAATGGCATTTCGGCTTCCTGAGAATACACAGTCAAGCTGTTCACGGTGGGCTACCATCGCATTGAATATCTCCTTGGCATACTGCTGATGATCCTCAAAGAATTTGTTCTGCACCTCAAGATCAAGAAGCACCTCATCAATGATCGCATTCTCTATCTCATCGGACAAAGAATAAATATCCGAATAATGCAGATAAAATGTCGCCTTATTTATATTAGCCAGCCTTGTAAGCTCTGTGACTGTTATCTTTTCGATCGGCTTTTTTTCACGAAGCTCAAGAAACGCTTCTTTTATAGCGGCTTTGGTCCGCTGTATTCTGAGATCCATATAGTTACCTCCGCACAATAAATATCGATCAGCCAAACGCTCGATAAGTTTATTATACATATTTTAAAATCAGTCGTATAATAAACTTAAGCAAAAAAACTGATGGTTGATTAATACGTTTTACTCCATTATAATATATTATAGTACAAAAATAGACAATTGTCAATAATTAATTTATCATACTAAGAGGATAAAGCAAAGCAATGAGGTTAGATGAATTTTATTCTGGCAGAAGCTTCGACAGCTACACATGGCTGGGCGCCCACACAGACTCAACAGGAACGATGTTCAGGGTGTTTGCACCACACGCAGATTCAGTATCGGTGATCGGAAGCTTCAATGACTGGAACGACGCACAGATGAGCCGTATAGGAGATGGAAGCTTCTGGGCGCTATATGTATCAAATGCAAAAGCAGGAGACATGTATAAATACCGCATATATCACAATGGCACAGCAACAGAGCATTCCGACCCATACGCATTCGGGATGCAGCTCAGACCCGAAAGCGCCTCCGTGATACGTGATATACGATATGATTTCGACGATTTTCCCTGGATGAATGGCAGAGGCGTCTGGCACGGAGATGCCCTCAACATATACGAGGTACACCTCGGCTCATGGAAAGAGAACCCCGATGACCCCAACGGCTGGTACGATTACAGCGAGCTTGCACCGAAGCTCATCTCCTACTGTAAGGAGCACGGCTACAACTGCATTGAGCTTATGCCATTGAACGAGTACCCCTGCGATAACTCCTGGGGCTATCAGGCAACGGGCTTTTTCGCACCTACCGCCCGCTACGGCGAGGCAAAACAGCTTAAACAATTCGTTGAACAGTGTCACAAGCACAGCATAGCAGTGATAATGGACTTCGTGCCAGTTCATTTTGCGGTGGACGGATATGCGCTTGCAAATTTCGACGGAACTCCGCTTTTCGAGTCGGAATACGACGATATCTCATACAGCGAGTGGGGTAGCAGAAATTTTGATTTCAGCAAGGGCTATGTGCGTAGCTTCCTTAATTCTGCCGCAAATTACTGGCTGACAGAATATCACTTCGACGGACTGCGCATGGACGCCATCAGCCGTGTTATCTACTGGATGGGCGAGCCGCAGCGTGGTGTCAACGAAAACGGTCTGGAATTCCTGAAAAACATGAACGCAGGACTTAAATGGATACACCCCTCTGCGATACTCTGTGCAGAGGACTCTACCGACTACCCGAATGTAACACGCTCGGTCGCTGAAGGCGGTCTCGGCTTTGACTACAAATGGGACATGGGCTGGATGAACGATACGCTGGATTATTTCATAAAAAACCCTGAAGAGCGTGTGCCTCATTATCACAAGCTTACTTTCTCCATGCTGTACAATTACAGCGAGAAATACATACTCCCCCTCTCCCACGATGAAAACGTACACGGAAAAGCCACCATCATGCAGAAGATGAACGGCGGATACGACGACAAATTCCCGCAGGCACGTGCATTATATATGTATATGTACGCCCATCCCGGCAAGAAACTGAATTTCATGGGCAGCGAATTCGGGCAGCTGCGTGAATGGGACGAGACCAGGGAGCAGGACTGGGATATGTTGAAATACCCCATCCATGATGCGTTTTCTGCGTTCATGAAGAAGCTTTGTAAATTGTATCTCAAGAAGCCTGTCCTGTCACGCTGGGACGATACACCCGACGGCTTTGCGTGGCTGGACTGTGACAGCGCACTCAGGCGCTGCTATACCATGATACGTCGCTGCGACGGGGAAAAGCCAATCGTCATAGTGATGAACTTCTCTGACAGCGTGCAGGAGCATTACAGCTTCAATATCGGCGCAGGTAAGAAACTGACGATACTGCTTGACAGCACAGCCGACGAGTTCAACGGCTGTCTGCCTCACTACAAAAAAACGCTGAAAGCAGACCAAAACGGTAATGTAACAATGAATGTGCCAAGGTACTCAGCAGCCTATTACACATTAGCCGATATTACAGTATCATAAAATACGACCCGTTTCCGAGCAGAAACGGGTCGATTTATTATGTATTCAGTCATTTTTCGGTTTTTCGGAGCGATCGACCTTTTTGTATAAGTATATCTCATCTGAATATGTAATATTGAAGCTTCCCGGCTCAACGTAATTTCTTGCGGACCGCTCCATCCGTACGCTTTTAAGCTGCCCCTTATGGTACATCATTATGCAGACAGCAATGATTATTCCGACTGCGGCACCGCCAATTATGAATATCACACTTCCGCCATCGTCATCGCTATCTGAGCTTCGACTCATGCTGTATGAGGCATCGGAGGCTGACTCAGCACAAGCGCTGACGCCACAGCAACAAAGCATAACAGCCGCAAGCAATAATGCTATAAGTTTTTTCATATCCGTACCTCCTTAACCCAAGAATGCGCCGATGATTCCGCCGATAGGACCGAGTATTGCGGAGAATATCAGCAGCCAGCGCCAGAATTTTCCCATATCAACAGGAAGATTTCCGACAAACTTACCAGTCTGTCCGTTCATAGCGAACAGGAACTTCTCATTATTCCATGTAGTATTGAGTATCCACACGGGACACAGCACATATTTTGCGGTGCCGTTCTGTAAGCTGATGGACTCGCGCTGCTGCGAAACAGTATCATAGCCCTTTACAGTGGCAGCGATCTCATCACGCACACTCTGCTTTACACGCTGATTTGCACGGTCTATGCTGTCCTCGGCGGTAACGTCATACTTATCTGCGAGGTATCCTGAAAGATACGCAGTATTGAAGGGCTGAAGCTCGCTGTAATTGAACGGCTCGATGGACTCCATAAGGTCGTCGGGCATCTTTGAGGAGCCGTCAACGGGGACGTTCTTGCAGCGCAGTCCGCCTGCACGGATAACGGAATAGAACTTTGTTTCCTTGTAGCGATAGTTATTGTCCTCCCAGCGGCGCACTCTGGTAGCCTTGTACACTATCCTGCCCTTTGCGGAAGCGTCAAACAGCCAGAAAGGGACATACACACACTTGATCTCGTCGATGTGGTTCTCGTCCTTGAAAGCCTTTGGCAGCAGCCATTTGCCCTCAAGATGCTTCCTGAGTGAGTTCTTTGCCGCTTCTTTGTCGAACTTGAAGGGGATAACATAATCGGGACGCAGATCGCCCTTGAACTGACCCGAAAGCACAACGGGGCTGTCGCAGTAGGGACAGCTTGTGGCACCTGTGGTCTGATCCGCAACGATCTCGCCGCCACAGGAGTTACAGCTATAAACGGACATACCTGCCGTTTCGCCCTCCTGCCATTCTCCACCCGGAGTGACATCCCAGGTCATATCATCCTGGGTCTGCTCGTTCATGATGTCGGAATAGTTCTTCAGCGCATCCATCTCAAACGTGGTGTCGCAGTAGGGACACTTCATCGCCTGCGAGGCACTGTCAAACTCGATCTTACCGCCGCAACACGGGCATTCGTACTCAAGCAATTCAGCCATAATAACACCTTTCTGTCGTGATAGTCTGTTATTGGTTTAGTTTATAAAAGTATATCACACAAAAGCCGACAAAGTCAAGGGTCTGTGTGAAAAAACTCTGCCGCAAACTGTATTTTTGTTACATTGAAATCAGGTGCGCTGCAATAACAGTAATAGCAGCAGTCTCTGTCGGACAGTACAAGGCAGGTGCCACGCCCACGATAGTCATACTCCGTCTGCACCGATTCCATAGTACGGGAGCTGAATTTCAGCGTGCGGTCGGACAGCGTGAGCGCAAATCCCTCCGCACTGTGAACTAGCCGTCCTTCACCCATAGAGATGAACCCCTTTTCATTCGGCAGCGCCTCGATATTTACAATAAAATCAGCTGTATATTTGCCGCACTGTATCTCATCCATTACAGCAGCACGCTGTTCTTCGTACCATTCGGGCACCGAGATATCCCCGAGGGAGCCGTACTCGTCCATCTCCCAGGATGCGCCGCAGCTTTCGCAGAAGATGCGGCTCCCCTCACTCCTCATACTGAACTCCGCCTTACAGGCGTGGCAACGGTAAAGCGCCTTGTGAAGCCCCCTGCACCGCTCCTTATATGTAATGCGTATTCCTGCCGCCTGCTGATACTCGTACTCGTTATAAGCAAGCTTTTCTTCTATCCGCTGCTGAAGCTCATCGGCGCTGATATCCGCAAGCTGCTCCGCTGTGCATATACACTCGAGCTTTGCCGTTATTTTCGCAGGACGGGTGTGCTCCTCGTCCCAGAAAGGGTTAGCAAGGTAGCAGCCCTTTGCGGCGAGCGTCACAACAGGTACGCCCAGAAGCTTGCACAGCTTACCCATGTTGGCGGGAACAAGCGAGGTAACTCCCGCATTGCAGTGGCGGGACTCGGGATACAGCACCGCGGGTCTGCCCTGCCGCAGTATGTGACGGATATTCACTATCACCGACGGGTCGGGCACGAAACGTCGCTTACCTATACAGCCGATGCCACGGTATAGGTGCTCACCGAAAGCGGCAAAACCCTCCATATCCGAAACATATCCCGCCCTGTGCGGAAACAGCGCAAGCGGTGCGATATAATAATCCGCAAAGCCCTGATGTGTGGCAAGCACAAGATACGGCGGCTTAAGCCCCTTTACAGCGCTCTTGTCTATCTTCAGCGAAAATCTGCGTGTGCAGACAAAGCTCGCCGCCCACATTACAGGCATAAGCAGAGGGTTCGGTTTTTTCGGCGGCTTTTTCATATCAAAGGGCGTAAAGTCCTTTTTCCTGTTGTTAAGCGACATTGTGCACCTCTCATATTACAAACAAGGGCGGATATGCTCCGCCCTTTACTGTTTTTATCCACATATTTCTACTATGGCTGCCGCAAACATCACCGCATCACGAAGCAGCTCCTCAACAGGGAAGAACTCGTCCGCACCGTGCATGTGATAGTCGGTATCGCCACGCTCTACGCCGAACGCAACTCCGCCGTCGATGTGATGAACATAGGTGCCACCGCCGATAGCAATGCACCTGCCCTTTTCGCCCTCGACACGCTCGTAAACACGAAGCAGCGCCTGTACGAACTCGCTGTCCTCGTCAACGCAATGAGGCTCATCACCCATGAACCTGTCAAGCTCGCAGCCTGCCGCCGCAAAAGCAGCACGCTCCTTCTCCTCTACCGTCTTAAGGTCAAGACAGGTGGGGAAGCGCACATCAACTACGCCGCTGCACTCGCCGTTCTCCATATCGAAGATGCTGAACACGATAGTCGTCGCTCCTGTCTTGTCCTGCGCCTTAAGACCCACAGATTCAGCGTCCGTTTCACCGCAAGGGAATGCCTTTTCCAGCCCCTTAAGGATATCCGCCTGTGAACCCTCAAAGCCCAGTCTGTTTATCAGCGAGATAAGAGCCGTAACAGCGTTTATTCCCGCCTCGGGAGTGGAGGCGTGAGCGGACTTTCCGTCTGCGCTTATCTTTACCGCACCGCCGATATCCTCGACAGTGAATACAGCGCCGCTCTTATCCTCGGCAATAGCGTTATTTACAGCATCAAGTGATACCAGCACCTCTGCATAAGCCTTGTCAGGCACAGCATTGGGGATACTTCCGCCGTGGAAGCAGCGCACACTGCCGCCATCGTAGCCGCCCTTGAAGAAAGAGCGCATCATACCCTTTTCGACATTGATCACAGGAAAGCTGCCATCGGGCGTGAACACGCAGGGGGGCATCTTCTCGTGCTTCATATAGATCTCCATATCACCGCTGCCGTTCTCTTCATCAGTACCGAAGATGAAACGCACGCCCTTTTTAAGCGGTATACCGAGGTCCTTTATGCACTTGATTGCATACAGTGCCGCAACAGCAGGACCTTTGTCATCGATAACGCCACGCCCGTAAAGTATTCCATCCTTTTCAGTAAGCTTAAAAGGTGGATAGCTCCAGTTTGCAGGCTCCACAGGCACCACATCAAGATGACATAGTATACCAAGCTCCACCTCTGAGCCATCGGGAGCATAATCGGCACTTCCTACGACATTTTCACAACAAGCGGTCTTAAGACCCATATTCTCGCAAATTTCAAGCATTTTGTCAAGCGCACGCTTAGGCTCCTCTCCAAAAGGGGCGCCAGGTGTCGCATCTCCCCTTACGCTAGGTATCTCAATAAGCTCCGCAAGCAGCGAAAGCATATTATCCTTATTGGAACGCATATATTCATTCATCTTTGAAAGCATTTTTAATCTCCTTTTTGGTTATTATGATCATTATAAAGTTTATCACAAACGAGCCGTTATGTCAACAAATCAAGGGATCAAAAGATCCTGTGCTGCATTATTATATACAGCAGCCCTGAAAATTAAGCAGCATACGCCAAAAATACCCGTGAATGTTTTCACGGGTATTTTTTCTTATCTGATCACGCCTTTTTCTTCTTAAAATGGCTTACTACGAACATCACTACGCCCAGCACGCACCATACTACCAGCGCAATACGTGACTGTATTCCAAGTCCGCCGTAGCCCCACTCCTTGGGACTGAGCAGCATAACGACAAAGGCCAGCGAGAACAGCGTACCGATCACGCTGTTTATCTTAAGACCGGCGCCTGCGTCACGGTACTTTCTGATAGTCATGAACGTCGCAGCAGAGGTGAAAGCATAACCGATAGCCGCACCGATGGAGGACATATCAACTATCCAGCCGAGCACCTCACGTCCGAACCAGGGAGCAATAAGGGAAATGCCCATTACAAACAGGATAGCGACATAGGGCGTCTTGTATTTGGGGTGAAGCTTTGCAAATGCAGAGGGCAGCACATTGTCCTTTGCGATGGAGTACAGCAGACGGCTGGTAGCCATATAAAAGCCTATCATTCCACTAAGCACCGCACAGAACAATGCAATGGACAGGATGATAAGTCCGGGGATACCAAGCAGCGTTTCAGCCGCATTGAAAGTAGGCATGGACTTGATACCCTCAAGGCTGCCTGCGGCAGCTATGTACTCGGTCCAGTTTGCATAACCATCGGGAACAACAGCCGCTGTTATCGTATTAAGCACGATATAAAGCAGACCGCCGAACAGGATGGAAAGCACCATGATGATCTTGCTCTTCTTAGGAGAGAAGTTGAACTCCTCAGATGCCTGAGGAATAGAGTCGAAGCCTACGAAAGCCCAGGGAGCAACAGCGATAACAGCAACGATACCACCGATATTGATGTCGCCCGAGGCTGTCTGCTGGAACGCAGGTGTAAGATTTTCAATGGTTGCTGCGGGACTGATAAGTGCAGCAATACCGAGAAGCAGCACACAACCCACCAATGCAAACGCAAGGAAGGTCTGGAACTTACCTGCAACTCCTACACCACGGATGCACAGGAACGCAAAAAGCACAAGCGCAACCACCGCAAGAAGCACCTCGCCAAGGTAGATGCCATAGCCCTCAACGGTATAAAGATGACCCCACTGGAACACCGCAGGAAACAGATTGCGTCCGATAAGCGCCAGCGCCGTAGCGTTAAGGGGAACAATAGCAAGATATGACAGACCTAAGAACCATGCACAGATAAAGCCCATTATCTTACCAAAGGATTCCTTGGTATACACATACTCACCGCCCGCAACGGGGAAACGGTTTATCATATAGCTGTAGTTGAATGCGATAGAGATCATTATCAGCGCAGCAATCGTCATAGCGATTGCCGTACCGAGAGGGCCTGCATTAGGCAGGAATGTGTTGCCGGGCATTACAAATGCGCCCCAGCCGATTATACTGCCCAGTGCCAACGCCCATACATTTATCGGTTTAAGATTACGGGCAAGCTTCTGTTCATTTTCGTTATTACTCATTCACCAAACCTCCGTATATCAGTCTTTTTTATCTTTGAACTCGGCTATAACAAGGTCAAGCGCATTCTGCTCAAGAGTAAAATCGCACTCCTTGTAGTCATCTCCGAGAAGCAGCTTCAGTATATGCTTCATAAATGAGGGATTACGCACCAGCACAGGACCTATTCCCCATGTACCAAAGAAATTCTTGTAATGAGTGCCCTCAAGTCCATTGGGGGCGCTGCCATCACTGAAGCCTGTGATGACATCAAACAGCGGATATTTATTCTTTCCCTCAAGATAAGCTGTGCGGTTTGCAAATCCGTAAACTATCTCATCCTTGTCATAGTCTGGTCTGCCTATCATATCACAGACAAACACCTGATTTGTCTCCACACCACGATAATCAAACAGGCCTATTCCCTCATGCTCCTTGCCATCGGGAGAGGTGAAGCTCTCTCCGAAAAGCTCTCTTGAATTTCCTGAGGCATACCATACCTGTCCGTTTTCGATAGCTTCCTTGATTATGTCGGCATGGCTCACAAAATGCTCCGATATTGCAGCGAGATTACGTGCCTTGCCGTGACCTATGTAGACCATATCATAGCCATCAAGCTCTATCGGCTCATAAAGCCCGGGAGCGGTGACCTCAACATCGTTTCCTGTTTCCTTTATACGCTGGCACAGCACGGTGATGTTGTTATAATCGCCGTAAAGATCCATCGCCTGTGAATATAAGTGAAGTATTTTTACAGTTTTCATTACTTTTTCAGCTCCTCGATTATTTTGCCCTCATCGCCGAATGCAGATGCGGCAAGAATGTAGATGTCGCCCTCGGTACGGCGCAAAGCGTCCTTTACCTTGGTAATATCGTTCTCATAGATGAGCACATCCTCGGGTATGCCCGCAGCCTTAAGACGGATAGCGGTATCAAGCGCACGGTTTCCCGAGCAAACAACATTCTTGACCTTACCGTTAAGGCGCTGGAACGCAACATCGTACAACCAGGAAACATCCTTATAGTCAAGATAGATAACATTATTCACAAACAGAAGTATAGTCTTGTCACCCTCCTGCTCCAGTACAAAGGAGATCGACTGGTCAAGCGATGCCGCATTCTGTTTTGTCAGCATAAGGTTTACTGTCCTGCCCTCAAAGCTGAAGCTCTCACGTCTGCCCTTGGCGCCCTTGAAGCCTGCTATACCGCTCCTGAACTGCTCCATTGTGATACCCACAGTGCTGCACACTGCGCAGGCTGCAATGCTGTTGAACATATTAAAAGTGGTATCGAACGGGATGGTAACAGCCTCGCCATTGATAAGGAGCTTCTTGTTATCAAAATCTATCTGTGTTCCAAGGAAATCCGCCTTGGGAGTTCCGTAGTCACAGTTGGAACAATGGAACTGTCCAAGGTGATTGTAATGGTAGAAATCGTATTTCATCTCATGGAAGCACCTGGGACATATCTTGCAGTCATGCGTACCACTGACACACTCGTCTGTGGAACGTGATGTGCGCTCCATAGCAAAATACAGCGTCCTGTCGGGAATAGTAAGGTTCATACTGATAGGCTCGTTTGCATTGAGTATCAGAGTCATATCAGGCTGCTTGGAGATAGCCTCGGCGATCTTCTCAAATACCACATCGGGATTGCCGTTTCTTGCAACCTGATCACGCAGCAGGTTAAGCACAAGGTAATAGTCGACCTTGATGTCCTCGAAAATGAAACGTGAATAGCACTCATCCACCTCAAGAACAACATAATCAGCCTTGACCTTGCCCGAAAGCGAAGCAGCGCTTACAAGCGCAGATGTTATACCGCTCTTCATATTGGAGCCAAGCTCGTTGTTTACTACCTTATATCCGCTCTCACGCATTATATGCGCAATGAGATTTGATGTAGTGGTCTTGCCGTTAGAGCCTGTCACTGCAATGACCTTTCCCTTGAAGCTGAGCTTTTTCATTATCTGCGGATACATCTTAAGGGCGATCTTTCCGGGCAGGTCAGTACCTCCGCCCAGTATCTTTCCCGCAAGAGTGAGCATTTTGCAGACCAATGCAACAAATGCGTATTTCATTATTGATTCTCCTTAATATATTTTCTTTATTTCATGTCAAACCGTATGCTCATGCCACGATACAGCTTTATTCTGTTACAACGCAAAAGCATACTTCAGTTAATTATATCACGAAAAAGCTACACTGTCAAGAAAAAACAGGAAAATATCAATACATTATTATAATAGCTTGTAAATATCATCATTCAAAAAAATAAGTCCGATGAGATATCGGACCTATTTCATAATGTGCTATATTATCATTCCGCTAATGTTTTTTACGTAACACAACGTTGCGTCTCAACGGATACCGTATTTTTCTATGATATAATCCATATCCTTGTCGCCTCTGCCCGAAAGATTGATAAGCACCGAGCCTCTGCCCATCTGCTTTGCGAGCTTTATGCCGTATGCAACGGCGTGGGCACTCTCGATAGCGGGGATGATACCCTCCATTCTGGAGAGAGAAAAGAATGCGTCGATCGTTTCATCATCGTTTATAACGTCATACTTCACTCTGCCGAGATCATGCAGAAATGCGTGCTCGGGTCCCGAAGAGGGATAATCAAGACCGCTAGCTACCGAGTAAACGGGAGCAGGCTCGCCGTTTTCGTCCTTCAGCATTATGCTGTTGAAGCCGTGCATGACACCCTCTGTGCCGTACTTGAGGCTTGCAGCGTGATCGCCGAGGGCTGTTCCTCTTCCGAGGGGCTCTATACCGTAGATATCGACAGGATCATTAAGGAAGCCCGAGAACATACCCATCGCATTGGAGCCACCGCCAACACAGGCAACGACAGCGTCGGGAAGCTCGCCTGTCATCTCAAGAAACTGCTCACGTGCCTCTATTCCGACAACGCTCTGGAAATCACGGACCATCATAGGAAAAGGATGAGGTCCTACTACCGAGCCTATACAATATATACTGTCCTTATAATCTCTGCTGTAGGCGGCAAATGCAGCGTCTACCGCTTCTTTCAGAGTGGCAAGACCGTCTGTTACCTCTACTACATTTGCGCCAAGGATCTTCATTCTTGCAACATTTGGCGCCTGCTTTTTGATGTCCACTGCGCCCATATATATGTCACATTCCAGACCGAAATAAGCCGCCGCAGTAGCAAGGGCAACGCCATGCTGACCTGCGCCTGTTTCGGCTATCACCTTTTTCTTGCCCATATATTTTGCAAGCAGTGCTTCTCCCATGCAGTGATTGAGCTTATGAGCGCCCGTGTGGTTGAGGTCCTCACGCTTCACATAGAGCTGTACGTTACCGAGGCTTTTTGAAAGACGCTCAAGATAGGATATGGGAGTAGGTCTGCCCTGGAACTCCTTGCGTATCCTGCGAAGCTCTCCGATAAATCTGCTGGATTTGCATATCGTGAAGTACGCTTCAGTTATCTCATCCATGGCCTTTTTCAGATCCTCGGTGATATAAGAGCCGCCGTATTTGCCGAAAAATCCGTCCTTGTCGGGGTAGTTCTTGAAGTAGGTGTCAAATTCAAAGTTGTTGTGTTTCATAATTGTTTCCTCCGTATATATCAGTTGTATTTTGTTGGCTGTTGGGACTTTACCTGCCTCGCCATCGCTTTGAGAGTATGAACATTGTATTTACCTCCGTTATCTGCCATACCTCACTGTCGGGGAAACAAAAACGTCCCTGACAGAAGGATACTCCATCTGTCAGGGACGAATAAATACTTATCCGTGGTGCCACCCTGATTCACAGCGGCGAGCTGTGCGCTTGCGGGATACCTGCATATCCCCGGCAACTGACGTATGCCAACACGTCGCAGAATACTCTGTGCATTGCACATTTGACTGCGCCCTCAGCGGTCCATTTGACAACTTGTTTCTTACCTGACTCTCAGCACCACAGGCTCTCTGTAAAGGCATGATTGCCGTTATCTCCGCTTCAACGGTTTTCTATTCGGTTGTTAGTACAGTATATCACCGCTTTTCGGATTTGTCAATGCTTTTTTAAAAATTTATCCGAAAATATAAAAATTCTATATATAATGAGATAAATGTTAAAAGATCATCTATGGAGGTTTTAGAAAAATCCGCATTACAAAGCCAACGGATCCCGATACGGACACCGTAGCGGTACAGCATGGATATATTTGTAAAATGTTATCGTTTCCAAAATAAAAGAAGTATAAAAAATGTATAAATTATTTCGGTTTAGCTGACTAAATTTATTCTAAATAACAGTTATGCTCCTTTGCACTTGCATTTTTAAAAGAAACCATGTATAATTAAAAAGTATTATTGTAAGAAATAGGGCGCAGTGCGCCTGAATAAAAGAAAGGGGCCACTACAAAATGAAATCTCCGTTCACAAAAGAAGAGCTGAAAAAGCAGCTCGAAGGAATTCTGGAATATGACTTCAGAACAGATTCCAAGAACGCAACAGACGCACAGCTTTACCGTGCGCTGTCCTCCATCGTTGTAAACTACCTCAAGGAAAAGCGTCACAACTTTATGCGTGAGGTAAATTCCCAGGGCAAAAAGCAGGTATACTACCTCTCCATGGAGTTCCTGATGGGTCGCTCCCTCAAGACCAGCCTTTACAACCTCGGTATGGAAAAGGAAGCAGAGGCTGCATTCTCCGACTGGGGCATCAAGCTTGACAGGATCTTCGAGGAAGAGCCTGACGCAGGTCTCGGTAACGGCGGCCTCGGCCGTCTGGCAGCTTGCTACCTTGATGGTCTTGCAACCTGCGACTACCCCGCAACCGGCTACTCCATCCGTTATGAATACGGTATCTTCAAGCAGAAGATCGTAGACGGCTGGCAGACCGAGCTTCCCGATAACTGGCTTCCCGGCGGCGGCGCATGGCTGGTCCCCAACCCCGATCAGGCTGTTGAGGTACACTTTGACGGTCACATCAACGAGTATTGGGACGAGAACTACCACCACCTCGAGCACGTTGACTACACAACAGTAAACGCTGTTCCCTATGATATGTATGTATCCGGCTACGACAGCAAGGGTGTCTCCAAGCTCCGTCTGTGGAGCGCTGAAAATATGTCCTTTGATATGGGCAGCTTCAACAGTGGCGACTATGCAAAGGCACTGGGCGCATCCAACATCGCTCACTCCATCTCCAAGGTACTTTACCCCAATGATAACCACATGGAGGGTAAGGCACTCCGTCTGAGACAGCAGTACTTCATGTGCGCAGCTTCTGTCGGCGATATCGTAATGCGCCACATGAAGGTATACGGTACACTTGAGAACTTCCACGAGAAGGTCGCTATCCATATCAACGATACCCACCCCACACTTGCAGTTCCCGAGCTTATGAGAATACTGCTTGACGACTGCGGCTACGGCTGGGAGCAGGCATGGCACATCGTTACAAATGCATTTGCATATACAAACCACACCGTTATGGCTGAGGCTCTTGAGAAGTGGGATGTTCCGCTTATCGAAAAGATCCTCCCCAGAATCTTCTCTATCATCTGTGAGATCAACCGCCGCTACTGCGAGGAGCTGTTCAACAGAACACAGAACAGCGAGAAGGTTACAAAGATGTCCATCATCCAGGATAACAAGATCCACATGGCTAACCTCTGCGTTGCAGCTTCCCACAGCGTAAACGGCGTTTCCAAGCTGCACAGCCAGATTATCAAGGATGATGTATTCAATCTTCAGGCTACCGACAAGCCCTCTCAGTTCAAGAACGTTACCAACGGTATCGCTTACAGAAGATGGCTGCTCCAGTCCAACCAGGGTCTCACAGAGCTTCTGTCCGAGTGCATAGGCGAGGGCTTCAAGAAGGACGCTTCCGAGCTTATCAAGTTCCAGGTATTTGCAAACGACAAGGCTGTTCTCGAGAAGCTTGGCAAGATCAAGAGAGCCAACAAGGAGCGCTTTGCAAAGTATGTTGAGAGCACAACAGGCACAAAGCTGAACGTAGACTCCATCTTCGACGTACAGGTTAAGCGTCTGCACGAATACAAGCGTCAGCAGCTCAATGCGCTGAACATCATCGCTGACTACAACTACCTCAAGCAGAATCCCGATGCTCCATTTACTCCCAAGACATACATCTTCGCAGCAAAGGCAGCTCCCGGATACTACATCGCTAAGCAGATCATCAAGATGATCTGGTGCATCGGCGAAGAGATCAAACACGATCCCAAGCTGCGTGAGAAGCTGCAGGTAGTATTCCTTGAGGACTACCGTGTAACTCTGTCCGAGATGCTGATGCCCGCAGCCGAGGTTTCCGAGCAGATCTCTCTTGCAGGTACAGAGGCTTCCGGTACAGGTAACATGAAGTTCATGCTGAACGGTGCGCTTACAGTCGGCACATACGACGGTGCTAACGTTGAGATCCACGAAGCAGTTGGAGACGACAACATCTTCGTATTCGGTATGAGAACACCCGAGGTAAACGAGCTCCGTATCAGAGGCTACCACCCCGAGCAGTATATCAACAACAGCCAGACTATCAAGGACGCTATGCAGAGAATGTACAACGGTATCAACGGCGCTACATTCGAGGAGGTTGCAAACTCCATCAAGTTCAAGGACTTCTACATGGCTCTTGCAGACTTCGACAGCTACCGTGGCACTCAGCAGTATATCAGTGAGGTATACAAGAATGCTGAGGAGTGGAACAGAAAGTCCCTGTTCAACATTGCAGGCGCAGGCCGCTTCTCTGCTGACAGAGCTGTTACAGACTATGCTCGTGACATCTGGAACCTCAAATAATTTTTCGGTAATATCATCTATTTATAGTGTACGGGCGGAAAAAGATTCCGCCCCTACACATTTTATATATCACGTTCAACGTGTCCAATAACCAAATAAATTTTTAGGAGAAGAACCAATGAGCCTTCCGTTATTTGATTGTTTTGATAATAATTACAAGCACCCGTTCGGTGCGCTTCGCCGTGGTCAGCCAAGCATCTTCAACATCCGCATCCCTAAGTATATGGCGGTATCAGACCTTATGCTGGTGATGTTCCGCCCAGGGTATAAGGAGCGCTTTATCGAGCTTGTCTTACAGGATGAGAGTGGCGACGACAATATCTACTCCTGCGTGTTTGCCCCCAACAACACAGGTCTGCACTACTATTATTTCACCTGTGTACTGGACGGCAGACGCCGTTATATCAAGCGCCACGGAGCTTCCGAGGGCGTGTTTGAAGGCGAGGAGCTTTTCCAGCTGACTGTATTTGACGAAAATCTCTATACCCCCTCATTCATCCGAGGTGGTATCATGTATCAGATATTCCCCGACCGTTTTGCAAAGAGCGGCAAACATCATGAGGGCGTTCCCGCTGACAGAATAATGCGTGACGACTGGTATGGTACACCTCTGTACAAGCCTGACGAAAAGGGCATCGTGCGCAATAACGACTATTTCGGCGGCGACCTTCAGGGCATCATTGAAAAGCTTCCTTATCTTAAGAGCCTCGGTGTTACGGTGATATACCTCAATCCCATCTTCGAGGCGCATGAGAATCATCGCTACAACACCGCAAGCTATGAGAAGATAGACCCGCTGCTCGGTACAGAGGAGGATTTTGTGGAGCTTTGCCAGAAGGCAAAGGAACACGGAATGGATATCATCCTTGACGGTGTGTTCTCTCATACAGGCGCTGACTCCGTATATTTCAACAAGTTCGGCAGATACGGTGATAACACAGGCGCTTTCCGTGACAGAAATTCCCCCTACTATCCCTGGTACAGCTTCACTCATTACCCCGACAGATACGAGAGCTGGTGGGGCATCACAACACTTCCCAATGTAAATGAGAACAACGAGCAATATACAAACTACATCTGCGGCGACGGCGGTATCCTCCAGAAGTGGATAAAGCTTGGTGCCTGCGGCTGGCGACTTGATGTTGCGGACGAGCTTCCCGATGAGTTCCTTGATAACCTGAACAAGGCTGTAAAGGCGATGGGAAATGACAAGATCATATATGGCGAGGTCTGGGAGGACGCCTCCAACAAGGAGAGCTACGGCGTGCGCCGCCGTTACCTCACGGGCGGTCAGCTTGACAGTGTTATGAACTATCCCTTCAAGGAGGCTATACTGAACTACGTCAAGTATGCCGATGCAAAGGTGTTCTACGACAGCATAATGACCATCCTCGACCACTATCCCAAGCCTGCAGTGGATATGCTGATGAACTTCCTTTCCACTCACGATACGGAGCGCGCATTAACACGCCTTGGCGGCGAGGAGATAGGCTGGCACGATAAGGACTGGCAGTGTGAGCGTTATCTCGACGGTCAGCAGTATATGTACGGCATCTCGCTGCTTAAGTGTGCGATGGTGCTTCAGTTCTTCCTACCCGGCATCCCCTCCGTTTACTACGGCGATGAGGCAGGTATGGAGGGCTATCGTGATCCGTTCAACCGCCGCTGCTATCCCTGGGGCAAGGAGAACCTGGATCTTATCGAGTTCACCCGTCAGCTTTCGCTGGTGAGAAAGGGTACCCGTGCATTTGAGCAGGGCCACTTCCAGTTCATCGAGGTAACAGATAAGGTAGTAGCATTCGCAAGATATGACAAGATCACCCGTGAAGCTGCTATTGTGTACCTCAACAAGTCCACACAGGGACACACCTTTGATATAGTGAACGACAAAACGGATATGTTCTTCGATTTCGTTCCCGCATTCGATCGCTACGGAAAGGGCATCCAAGACGGAAAGATCACCGTTTCGCCATTTGATTATGCAGTAGTTTACTGCAAGGTGTGATCTTAAGAAGCACGACAAATGGCAGGATCTAATTTTTCGCAAAAGGTCTTGATTTTTTCCGTATTATAGAGTATAATAATAAAAGTTGATTTGCAAATGCTCCCGATTATGGGGGCAGGCCCTGTGCAACGGTGTGCCGTGAACCATGTCAGGCGGGGAACCGAGCAGCATTAAGCGGATCTCACCGTGTGCCGCAGCAAGCCTGTTCTCATAATCGAGAGCATTTGCTTTATTATGTTTCGGGAGGTGCAGATATGTATCTGGCGTTATACAGAAAATACCGTCCGTCCACATTTGAGGACGTTATATCCCAGCCGCATATCACCACCACACTGAAAAATCAGATAACAAGCGGCAAGCACGGTCACGCTTATCTTTTCACCGGCTCACGTGGTACAGGTAAAACTACCTGTGCCAAGATACTTTCTATGGCAGTGAACTGCCTTGACCCCAAGAACGGCAGCCCCTGCCTTGAGTGTGCAGCGTGTAAAGAGATCGCAAGCGGTGCTGCAGTAGATATCGTGGAGATGGACGCCGCTTCAAACAACGGCGTAAACGATGTGCGTATGCTCCGTGACGAGGTGGCGTATACCCCCGTAAGCTGCAAATACCGTGTCTATATAATTGACGAGGTACACATGATGAGTACCGCTGCGTTCAACGCACTGCTCAAGACGCTTGAGGAGCCGCCTGCGCACGTTATCTTCATACTTGCGACCACTGAGCTTCACAAGGTTCCTGCAACGATAGTATCCCGCTGTCAGCGTTTTGAGTTCCGCCGCATCGACATAGCGGACAGCGCCGACCGTCTTATGGACGTGGCAAAGACCGAGGGTATCGCACTTGAGCGAGACGCAGCCGAGCTTATCTCCCGTCTCTCGGACGGTGGAATGAGAGACGCACTGTCTATCCTCGACCGCTGTATCACTTCGGGTGAGAATGTCACCTGCGAGGTGGTTCGTAATTGTGCGGGCGTTGCGGATAACCAACATCTGTTCTGCTTTGCGGAAATGATCGCAGCAAAGGATCTGTCAGGCTGCCTCAACCTTTTAAATCAGCTTTACAGTGCCTCAAAAGATCTCGCACGACTTATTGACGAGCTTAGCGGACATTACCGTGATCTCATGCTGTATAAAACTGTACCCGAAAACAAAGGGCTGCTTTCCGCACTACCCGACGAGTATCCGGAGCTTGAGCGTCTTTGTGAACTTTATACTTTAAACGATATCCTGCGCTGTCTGGAGCTTCTGCAGAAGTGTGCCGACAGCATCGGAAAGACCCGTCACCGCAAAACTGCTGCGGAGATGACGTTGATACGTATGTGCCTCGGCAGTGCAATAAGCGAAAATGCACCCGTGCACACTGCACCCCAGCCGCCAAAGCCTACGCCTGTAAGCAAGCCCATGGGTCAGGAGTTCGCTCCCATACCCGACGATAAGCTTTCTCCGCAGGTAGCGGCTATCATAAATAAAACAAAAGCGATCAGTGAAGGCATAACCAAAATGGCTGAAGAGCACGAAATACCCGCTCCCGCCAAACAGCCTGCCGCTGCAAGCGATATAAGTGCTGTCTCAGAAGAGCCTGCGCCGCTCCCCGAGCTTAACAGTGCTCCCGCCGCACAGTTGGATGACTTTGTACCTCCGCCCGAGCTTCCACCCGAAGAGTATATCCCTCCAAGAGAGTTCGATACCGCACCGCCACCTGCTCCCGCAGCAAAGCCCGAGCCTATGGCGATGTTCCCTGCCGAGGAGATAAATGCTCAGCAGCCTGCGAAAACGGAAGAACCTGTTGTACAGGAACTGCAGCCCGTTGCAGAGCCGCTGGTACCCACAGCAGTCAAGCTTCCGCCCGTGACGCCCGAATACTGGAAGTCCTGTGTGGAGCTTATGAACGGCATGATAAGCTATATGCTTGAGGACTCCACCGCTATAGTGAATGCCGACGGAGTGCTTGAGATACATTCCGACAATCTGCTGCTTCTCAACATGGTCAAGGAGAGAGGCTACGGCGAGATAGAAAAAGAGCTTAGCGCACTGATGGGCAAGAATGTCCGTGCAGTAGTGGTAAGTGAGATAAAGGAAGAAACAGCGTCGGAGGACACATATCCCGCTGTTAAGGAGCTGCTTCAGAAAGCAAGACAGCTCGGAATAGATGTTGAAATCAAAAACTGAAAGGAATTACCGAAATGAAAGCAAGATTACCCAAGGAATACCAGAATGCAGCTCCCAACATGAACGCTATGGTCAAGAAGGCACAGAAGATGCAGGAGGACATGGCAAAGGTACAGGATGAGCTGGCAGTCAAGGAGTTCACAAAGCAGGTTGGCGGCGGCGCTCTTGAACTTGTTATGACAGGCGACAAGCAGCTCAAGTCCGTTACCCTCAAGCCCGAGGTAGTTGATCCCGATGATATCGAGATGCTCCAGGATCTGATCATCAGCGGCGTTAATGAGATCCTCAAGGAAGTTGACGACTACGGCGCTAACGAGATGGAAAAGGTAACAGGCGGCGTATCCTTCCCCGGATTCTTCTAATAAAAAGGCGGTCTTTGCGAAAAGACCGCTTCTTAATAGGATATGGACAAGGAATTTCTGGCAGTTTTAAAGCTGCCGCCTGTACAGATAGCCCCGTTTTTTGCAGCAGGAGTGCTTCTATGTGCCAATGCACAAAGGCAATGGCTGCTTGTGCTTGCGGCAGTTGCTGCTGTGATAGCTGTACTTCTGTTGTACCGCAAGGCGTTAGTCTGTGTTGCTGCACTGCTTGCAGGTATGCTGTCAATTACCTGCTTCACAACACTTTTGTGCGAGCCTGTGCTTGCCGCTGACGGAACGACGCAGACGCTTACCTTGCGCATAACTGATGCACAGAAATACGGCGGATATTCATATTATCAGTGCGATACAGAGATAAACGGTCGCTCATCGGGTCTGACTTTCTTCTCTGGCGATGACTTCAAAATAGGAGATGTTATCACTGCTGAAGTAAGTCTTAAGGAAAATAAGAGTCCCACTGCCATCGCACGAAAGTTGATACTAAGCGGAACCGTAAGGAATATTATTTCTGTCGAAAGTCCGAAGTTTGATATTATGCGTTCTCTCGCCGAATATCGGACTCAGCTTTCCGATGAAATATCAGGCTTTATCGATGACGACGACACAGCCGCTTTATCAAAAGGTATGCTGTTCGGCGATACGAGCAGGTTCTCATCAACGCTTCGGCATGCTGCAAAGGTGAGCGGCATAATGCACTTCACCGCTGTTTCGGGATCGCACTTTGTAATAATCATGACCGTCATGCTAGGGCTGATAAACGAAAAGCGCAAAAAGCTGCGTGCCGTACTTTCAGTGCTATTAATACCTCTTGCGGTGATGTTCTATGGCACCGACCCATCAGTGCTGCGTGCAGGCATAATGCTGCTTTTGTGCAACTGCGGCGCATTGTTCAACCGCCATGCCGAAACCCTCAACTCACTGTGTGTTGCAATACTGATAATGACCGTATTCACGCCTTATGTCATGCTGGATGTTGGTTTTCAGATGTCGGTGCTTGGTGTGTTCGGAGTATCGGTACTGGGAAGCCGCACCATAAAAGTGGTCTCACCATATCTGTGCAGAGCGCCTCGGTTGCTGCGCTCTTTAGCCAATGCTTTGATACCGTCTGCCTGTGCCGTGATATGCATATCCCCGATAAGCGCTGATATCTTCGGCGGAGTTTCATTGGCAGGTGCATTCACCACACTCGTACTTACACCGATATTTACGCTCGCTATGGCATTTGCGATAGTATTCGCATTTACAGGCATGACCCCTGCGCTGGCGGCACTTTCATTGTTCATGAAAGCATGCTGCGAGATAATAAAGCTTTTTGGAGCGCAAAGCAGGCTCTGGCTTGTTATGGATCATGGGTTCTCAGGAATGCTGGCGTTGGTTTCGCTTTTAGCGTTTACCGCCGCAGTCTTTTTCCCGAAATATGTACTTAAGCAAGGTGCTTGCACATTTGCAGTGACTGTCATTGCGGCTTTCGGTCTCTGCCTTCTATCATCGCTCAACAGGCACAGGATCGAATTTGTTTCAAACGGCACAAGCGGCGCAGCCGTGGTGTGCGAAAGAGACGAGGCGAAAATAATTATCTGTGGCAGCGGAGACGATCTTGACATACAGCTCTCCGATTGCTTGTTGCAAAACGGGATATACAAAATCAGCAGTATATCGGCGCCTCAGGGCGACTACTCAGGCGCTGATGCGATATTACGTCTTCGTTCGATCTATCCTGTCAACGGCGTTATGGCTAATGATGAGTATTTCTTACAGCGGCTTGCAGCAAAGGCACCCGATCTGTCCACAACAAAGGGCAATGCCGATGCGACAGAAGCTGACGGAGTTATCATCTCCTGTGCGAAGGCAGGAGATACTGAATGTACCGCAGATATCGTCATGTATTACAGCTACAAGCTTTCCGAGCCTGAATACGGCGCAAAGCTTCCGCTTTATATTTCCTCACGTCAGAATTTACTCCCTGAAAACGGGATAAACATATTCGACACTGAGCTTGAAATCAATCTTAACTGAATCGGAGAATTTATTATGGCTGAATTTATTTCCGCACCCTTAGCGCTCGCCGCAGAGCAATTTGCAAAACTCCCGGGAATCGGGATCAAAACAGCACAGCGACTGGCGTACTATATGCTCAATCTCCCCGCCGAGGAGGTTGACGAATTTGCATCATCATTGGTAAAAGCACGCCGTGGCGTTCAGCTGTGCAGATGCTGTCAGAACTTTACAGACCGTGATCTGTGCGAGCTTTGCAGCGATGATGGACGTGATAAGGACGTGATATGCGTTGTAGAATCCCCTAAGGATGTATCTGCGTTTGAGCGCTCGGGCGGCTATGACGGTGTTTATCATGTGCTTCATGGATTGTTGTCACCGATGGATGGAATAACAGCGGAAAGCCTTAAGATAAAGGAGCTTCTCGCACGTCTCGGCACGGCAAAGGAGGTCATCATGGCTACTAATCCCACGGTAGAGGGAGAGGCGACTGCTGTTTATATCGGCCGTCTTATCAAGCCGATGGGAATAAAGGTATCACGTCTTGCTTACGGACTGCCCGCAGGCTCTGCGCTTGAATTTGCGGACGATGTGACGCTCCTTAAGGCGCTTGAAAACCGCAACGAGATCTGATGGAAAATAAACGTTTGTTCACGGTACGTGGCATGGTATTTACTGCGATAATGGCGGCGGCGATATGTATAACCGCTCCGTTAAGCATACCTATGCCCACGGCGGTACCGTTATCGCTGGCAACACTGGCGGTATATCTTGCGGGCGCATTGCTCGGCAAGGTGAAAGGAAGTGCGGCAGTAGCGGTATATATCCTGCTGGGGCTTGTGGGGCTTCCTGTATTTTCAGGATTTATGGGAGGACCTGCGGTGCTTTTCGGCGCTACAGGAGGATACATAATCGGATATCTGCCCTGCGCATTCATTACGGGTGCTTTTTCCGAAAGCTTCGGCGGCAAGCCGCTTGCGTTGGTAGTTGGGATGACACTAGGAACATTATTGCTGTACATTATCGGTACGGTATGGTTCATGGTGTTTACTGGGTCTGATATCATGTCCGCATTGATGGTGTGTGTTGTACCATTTCTTGTCGGAGATGTCTTAAAGGTCACAGCTGCCGCAGCCGTATCTGTTTCTCTAAGAAAAAAGATACTGCTTTTTTATGAGAATAACGAAAAATAAACAGACCGCAACGATCTGCACTTTATGCACAGAACGTTATGGTCTGTTTTTGTTATTTTTCTTTGCTAGCCAATTCAGGAATTTTTATAGTTACATTTAATAGTACGATTGTTTTCTTGTCTTTGTCAATCACACTGCTCGTAAATGTATTTCAATTCTTCCATATTATCCTCAATAAGCCCTGTCTGTTCAAAGCCAAGCGAAATATACAAACGCTTTGCCACATCGTTTCCCAGCGCAACTCCCGTGTATATTTCCTTTGTGGCAAATCTTTCCTTCATATAAGAAAGCCCTTGTTCTAACGCAGCTTTCCCATATCCCATATTCTGAAAATGTTCATCTATCAGAAATTTCCACAAGGTATATTGATCTCTCGCTTCATAAAAGCCAAACATAATAAACCCTACCACAATATCATCATCGTATATCGCAAATGGGAAAGCAGTTTCGTGATAAACATACGCTTGAGCCAAAGAATTTGCAACAGAAGATACAAAGCCTTCCTGTTTTTCTGATATTTTAAGTTCTAACAGAGCTTCAAGATTATCTTTTGTAACTTCACTAAGTCTTACCATTTTAACCTCCTGCCAAAATTCCTGAAAAGCCTGAATAATGTGGATGACGGAAACAAAAACCTCCCCGTAGCCGAGGAGGTAAATTGCATATTGTTCGTAAAAGCGATCAACGCTTGGAGTCGGCATTTTTTTATATTGTAACTTTGCAAAATATGAAAATTTCGCTGAATTATGTAAGTTGAAGCACCTGAATTATTCCGACTTTCTGTACCCTTGAATAACTTTAATGACACTTTAATGACAGAAATGTCATTGCAAAATTCGGTGTACCTCTACATTTTTGAAAATAAATATAGGTTTATGACGGAGGTATAACCATGGACAATATTATCAAAGATATGTATTTCGGAAACGTTCTTCCATTTTGGGAGATACAGCACAGAACCAAAGAATATGATGAAAAATCAAAGCAAATTCTGAAAATTCAGAAAGAACTGCTCGAAGCATTTCCCGAAGCAGAACAGCTTCTTGAAAGTTACTGCACCGCACATTACAAATCCGCTGATATTTTCGGTTATCAACAGTTTCAACTCGGAATGAAAGTCGGCGCACAGATTATGATGGAAATGCTTAAGCCGATTAAGGAATAAATTTATGAGCCGACCTTAGATGAGGTCGGCTTTTTGTATGCAATGTTAGAAGCGTTTTATATATTGAGATTTATTCTTTAATATTACATACTAGGATAGGTTTCTATATCTGAATCCGAAAAACCAATCAATCTTAAACTCATGTTGAGAATCAACTTATCAAGAAGTATAATCTTATATTTTATATCAGGTTCATTCTTAAAATCATAATAATAAGAATATCCATGTACTATGTTCACTCTAATTGTTTTTAATTCATTGCTGATTTCTTCAGATGACAATTTTGTATTTGACAGTATTTTAGGAAAAGCATCAAACATATATTGCAGTTCTTTTTTTAATGGAAATGATTTGTCTTTTGATTTTTGGCTTTCAAGCTTTGCAAACAAGTATTCAAAAGCTGTGATTTGTTCTATGAAACGCTGCGGAGAAAACATAGAATCCAAATTTCCTAAATGGCCTAATGGTATGCTTTGCGTGATTTTATTTCCTGTATCCAATGCTATATTATTCAAAATTTTCGGAACATATTTCATAACATCAAATTCATGAAATAAGCCATCATATCCTGAAACTGCATTTTCAGAAACAAGCGGAAGATAAAACCATCCTACTTTCAAATCATTCTTATATAAAGTGATACATTTAAAAGGTACCTCTGAATGTGATGTCATAAACATAGCCAAACGATACAAAATTTGTGCAATATCAAAACACTCTTGAATATCATTGGTTTTAATCGGTATTATTACTTCTCCTTTTTTGTCCAAATCTTCTAAAAGGCCAAGCCGATTGTTATGACCTATACGGAAGGATAATTGATATTGCTGCTGATTCATTAAGAATGGAATTTGATAAATTTCCTTAGGTTCTATTGCAAGATTTGTACCTGACCGAACAATATCTATATAATTATATTTATATTTGAAAACATCATCAAGAAATGGAGATTGCAAACCAATAGTATTATATTCGTCTTCTTTATCAAGTATTTTAATAATATAACAGCATACATAGCATGTACTACCCATAGAATGTTCAATCAAAAGTGTTATATCCTGCGGCATTGTTCCGAAACGAAAACATTGACCTTTAAGTATGTAGTGATGTTTGAAATTGTGCTTTTTTATAAAATCTAAAAGTATCTCATCATCTGTAAACAAATCCAGCCTATAATTGTCCAAAACAAAAGGTATTTTTTGGTCGTTATAGTAAATAAATCCTTTAATCATACATAATCCTCATTTTAAACATAACCTGCTTATATTTTAGCATTTAATCCAAAACTCACAGTACAATTATTTAAAAAAACTCCCTCACGTTCAATTATCTCAGAATTCTATTTGTGATATAATAGCAGCGTGTAAATTTCTGAGAACTGTTTGCGAAATTTCGCACTCCCAAATCACAAAGACACGCCAGCCCATTTCTGTAAGTTTCTTGAAGTTTTCTTCATCACGTTGTTTGTTTCGTGTAAGTTTCGGAATCCAGTATTCAGGTCTGCTCTTAGGCATTACAAATTTTGAACATCCGTCATGCATATGCCAAAAACATCCGTTAACAAAAACAACTGCTTTATATTTAGGAATGACGATATCCGGATGCCCCGGATATCGTTTATCATTTTTCCTATATCGCAATCCTTGTGCAAACAAATACTTTCTTACAAGTTCTTCTGGTTTCGTGTCTTTGCTTTTTATTCGGGACATATTATAGCTTCTTACTTCTTTGCTGTGATTATCCATAAAGCAAAACAACCTCTTTATAAATCTGACAATAATATTTGACGTTCTAAACTAAACAAATCCTTAAGTTGTTTATGTGAATACGGATTGCTTTGATGTTTTTCTACAAGCGAAATAACATTTGAAACGCTTATGGCACTTCCTGATATCCCAGTTTCCTGAACTACAGACTGGATTTGACTGTCAATTTTGTTCCCAAATCCTCCTGCTATATATGAAAAGAAGGCCAGCGGATGAGAGTGCTTGCTATATTTGCCGAGATTTTCAATATAATTATGAATCATACGATTACGGTGGTCATTGCTTATTGAATACGAGCTATATGCTTTATTGTCAAATATCGCTTGATACCCATCACTGTCAGAAACAAGAAGAACATCCGGTGTAAGACCAATCGATCCAACGTGTTCGGTTTCGTAGCCAAAAACATCCCTAAATAATTCAACTGTAGCTTTTTCAAAATCAGCTGCCTGCTCAGTTCCTTTAAAAGCCATATTAAAGTATTCAGTCATAAATGAACCGACTGCACCGTTAGGATAAAGCTTACAAAGCTTTTCTTCAACAACCTTTGCGTTGCAGCCTGTTTTTTCTGAAATAGATTCAATTAATGAAGATGTAATTTTGCAGATAGGTTTCTTCAGTGATTCGACAATAAATGCGTGCTTAATCTGACTCTCAATGAGCATTGAGCTAGTAATGGAATCTGATTTCAGAAGATTTCTCGTGTCCTTGGTGTGTTTTAAATCCAATCCGTATTTTCTCTGGAAATTCTCGTGATTTTCAGGATGGTCTATGAATTTGTAAGTTTTGCTGAGAATTGATTTAACCGTGTCTGTCTTTTCAGGTATAATCTGAAGCTTTCTGTCAATCCTTACCGCAAGCTGAGTATACTCCATCCAATTCATAATAGTATTAGCAATATCTTCAAGATGGTCAAACGGATTATCCGCATTTGCTTCACCTTTGCTTGAAGCATACTTTACAGCAAAATCTTCATCAAGACAAACATTGCCTCTTTCACGATACTCAAGTATTCTGGCTACAATATTTTCAAAGCATTCTTCAGTTTCATTTTCTGCTTCCGTAATTACTATTTTTGCAATTTCATCATTAGATAAATTTATAATACGCTTATCATCTAATAGTCTGAACAAAAATACAAACGGATGAATTTTAAATCTTGGCGAAACATTAACATTTCTGCTCAAGGAAAATGAAGAGGGAAATTGATATTTCAGAATCTGGGATGTAAGAATTTTCACAGGAGATTCGCCTGCAAGAATAGCTTCACCTGCCAAAGTCAATTTCAGCTGCTTGGTGCTTTCCTGTTCAAACATTAATCCAAGGCTTTTAACCCACGCAATATATGTTCTCGCCCCTCCTCCGGTCTGGTCTCTTCTGTCGCCCTTTCTTTTTAATCCTGCTTCTTCAAGAGCTTCTTCAACAGAAAGGTGCGCATTTATTTGTCCTGCCCACTGAGCGTTCAGCGATTCTTTTGATATAGAAGCAAGAACTTCAGGAATACTGTTTAATCTTCTTTTGGGACGTGTAATCCACCAATAATTAATCATTCGTATCACTCCTTGCAGTTAATCTTCTGTATGTACAGAAAAATCCATATAATATTGCTCATCATCAATTTTATAAAAATCCACGTCGGTTCTTCCGTAACGTATTAAATCCTCTTTGGTTACAAATGCACCGTTTGGAAGTCCAAGCCGATATCTGAAATATTCTCCAAGCTTGGAATTTTTTTCAGGTGTAGTAATTGCCTTATTCCCTTGCTGTTCAACTCTTAAAACCAAACTTTTCATATCGTCAGTTACAACGGTAAAATGAGGTGCAGAGGCATCGTTTCCCTTCACAGGAAAGAAGCCTTTTTTGCGTTTAGCTGACGGATATGGTATATATGCTTGATTAGGTTCTCTTTTACCTCTTTGCCCCCAATTTAAACTTGATTTCTTGCCAATATCCCCTTTGCCGTTGTTCATTAGTAGTGAAAGCGTTAATTTATTGCTATCATCTTTTTTCAATTCTTGAATGGGATTGATAATTACAATAAAATCGTCAACTTCAGACTCTGTACAATAAATAGTATCTTTGTCAATTTCATAAAAATAATCTAAAGCTTCCCTAGGGTCACATTCTGACATGATTTCCCTCTGACATTTTCCAAAAGCGCGTTGAGTGTAATTGGCAGAACCAACAAAAGCTTTATATGGCTCACCATTCTTTTCCCATACATACAGCTTACTATGAACAGGCATATTTTGATATAGATATTGACAGTTAAATCCGTCAATGGCGTTTGCTAATTCTATAAATCCTTTATGATTAGGTACAGTAATACCCTCTGCTGCGGTCATACCGATTATTAAATTAATTGATATAGATTCAATCCCCATATTTTTCAAAGTGTCGTACTGCCAAGAAACCATACTCGGAGAGGCATAGCCTGAAACTATATACAGTTTATCTGCACCCTCTACGGCAGGCTGGATGAGTATGCTGTGTCTTAAATCAGAACTTATCATATAACTTGCTCCTTTATTTTAAAGAAGGTTCAACATATTTATATTCAATACCAGCAAAACTGTTTAAGACGGCTTCAAAAATAATTTTAGCTCCTTTAGCAGGAACTGCCATTCCTATCTGTTTTCTTACACTTTCTTTAGAACCGCAGAAAACATAGTCGTCATCAAATGTCTGAAGCCGTGCTCGTTCACGATTTGTCAGTGCTCTGTTTTCAGACCAGTGATAAATATGCGTTCCACCGCCGCCGCTTCCTGTTACAGTATAGGCGGGTTTATTCGGGTCAAGTCTTTTGTAAATTTGACTGATTTTTGCTCCGCTTACATTAAGCCTTAAATGTTCAGGTAGATTTGCAGTAAAAGCATTTTCACCGGGTTTTATGCAGTTCAATCTATCAATGACATTTTTGCTCTGTTTTGTAAATTCATTGTTTGCAGCATCCGCTGGAATAGGCGGATTTTCAATTGCGTTTCTGCAAGTATTATTTATATGTGCATAATCTTCAGGAGAAGGGACTCTGAATACGACATCTAAAGTTTTCTTAATGCCAATAATTATAACTCTATGACGTGCCTGCGGAATACCATAGTCTTCAAACTTATACAAATGAGGAACCAAGCGATATCCGGCAGCTTCCATTTCATTTAAAATCTGCTGAAAAGCCTTGCCGTCATTGGCATTTCTCAATCCACCTACATTTTCTGCTAAAAACCAATCTGGTTCAAATTCTTTAAGAGCTTTAATTCCATAAGAATATAACGGCCCGTATACACCATTCATTCCTTTCTGTTCTCCGACAACACTGTAATCATTGCAAGGAAACCCGAAAGCAAGCGCATTAATTCCGCCCAAATCGTGAAGCACTTTAAAATCAAGTTTTCTGATATCGTG